>JAJTXV010000001.1 GCA_021463845.1 Anaerolineales bacterium
GGAAATGGCAAAGAGCAAAGTCCTATTTTTGAGTGTGGCGTTTGGGAGGGGACCCGCCGCCAGGGCGGGGAGGGTGCCCAAACGCTCACTCTCGAAAATTACTTTCCCGCTTTCTTCGGAAAGCAAGCACCCCCCGATACTAGCAGGGGGGTGAAAGTTTCAAAATAAAGCAACTAAGGAGGAAAATGGCAGTATTGTTCCGCGTGCATTGGCTCTCGGTCACGATTTGGGGAGTGAGGGAATATGGCCTCAAAATGTGGCAGGAATGGTTTGAGGGGGTGTTGGGGCCAATGCAGGCAGTAGGACACGGAGGGAGAGGATTTAAGAGCTTATACAAAGCTCTCCTGGAAGCGAAGCTATACGCAGACCCCATCGCCCAGGCAGGAATTGAGGGGAACCCATATTTTGGTTTGGAACTGCCAGGCTCGGCCTGTGATGCCGTGCCGGACAAGCTGTTGCAGGAATTTATAGTCGTGCTGGAGCGTTGGGAGAAAGCCAGGATCACCAGGTTGGATTTAGCCTGGGACGGCACGCCCTTCACTCCAGAACAGGTCAAAGAAGCTGTTGAGCTGGAGCAGATGCGCTCCTATCTGCGGCGGGAGAAAATGCTGTACTCCATCTCGCCGTATGAGAAGCGCGAGGATGGCCAGATTGGCACCAGCTCCCTGCGGTTGGGTTCCAGCCAATCCACCCGCATGTTGCGGGTATATGACAAGCACGGGCCGGTGCGCCTCGAAATGCAGACCCGTGCAGAACGGGCAGACATGATCGCCAGAGATGTGCTGGTCAAACTGCCTAGGTTGTGGGTGGATAGGGCCATAGCTCATCTGCGAGATTATGTAGACTTCCTCGAGCAAGAAACGGAGAACTTGCTTCCTTGGTGGCATGCTTTTGTAAATAACCAAGCCAGGGCGATGAAGACAGTCTCGGATGCGCGCACCATCGAGCTAAATCGAATGTTGGCCTGGGTGGACAACCAGGTTTCCCCAACGCTGAGCGTGTTGGCCGATGTGGTCGGCAGCCAGGCGATAGAAGCCTTTGTGGTATCTGGCAGAAGAAAGCGCGGCCAGAAGTTCAATGTCTTGTTGGAAGCCAGCGGGAAGGGAGGGAAAGCACATGGCAGCTCAAAAGAAGACTAAACGCCAACCTCCCAAGCTGGATAAAGCTGCTGTTCAACGGCTACTGGATTTGGCTCGCATCCTCAAAGAGGTAGCCAGCTCGGAAGACATCGAGCGCATCAAGCGCAGCTTGGCCACCTTGCAGAACCGTGAATCGCTAGTTTCTTGACTTGCGATTCGAGGAAGTTTAAAATTTCCCTATGAGCGACATTGCGATTTCTCCAGGCTGGGCCAGCTACCTGCGCGTCAGTGATGAGGACAAGCAAACACCGGAACGCTCGTTTGCCTTCCAGCGCAAGCACATTCAGGACAGCTTGCTGGCCAGCTCGAACGTCGAATTCAAGCGCGAATACTGTGACATGCTCACCGGCACCAGCCCGAACCGCGCCGACTACCAGCAGATGTTGAGCGACGCCCAGGCTGGGAAGTTCTCCCACCTGGGTCTGTATCGGGCAGACCGCTTTGGCCGCAATGCAGTGGAGGGATTGCAGGCGGCCACCAAGCTGATTAGCTGGGGCATCAAGGTTAGGGTAGCCAACATGCCAACCCTCCAGCCGGAAACGCCGGATGGCTTCTTCATGTTCCTGCTGCAGATGGGCTTAGCGCAGCGTGAAGTCGATGTGCTGCGTGAACGCACACGGGATGGCATGGAAGCCAAAATGCGCATGGGCGGCTGGCCCAACAAGGCTCCGTTTGGCTATGTGAACAGAGAGAAGCTGGTTTCCAGTAACAAGTATGACCGCTGGGTGGAGCAAGACCAGAACAGCATCCAAGCATTGAAGGATGCTTGGGATTTGCTGCTCACTGGCCGCTACACGCTGGACCAGATATGCGAAGAACTCACCCAGCGCGGCTACACCACCTACAGCGGCCGTCCCTGGGCATGGAATGACCCTAAAACAGGGCGTAGAGAGTACGCTGCCAACCGGCTGCACAAAATCCTGCACAACCCGTTCTATGCGGGCTGGGTGACCTCAAAGCGCTTTGGGATTGTGGCCGGAGAAGTTAGAGGCTCTTGGGAGGCGACCATCACTCCCAACCAGTTCCAGAAGGGTCTGGACATTCTCAGAAAGAACGGCTCTGAGAAATCCTACGAGCGCAAGAACTTTTACCTCCTGCGCGGCCTACTCTGGGCAGAAGTCGATGGTGAACGGTACAAGCTGCACGGCTCCACGCCCAGCGGGCGTTCACAGAGCTACTCCTACTACATCACCCATGCCAAGCCAGGCGGCACCAGCTTGCACATCCCTTCTAAGCTGGTGGATGGGCAGATGGTGGATTTACTCCAGGGCATTGAGATTGACGCTGATTTGATTCCAGAAATCCGCAAGGTCTATGTCCAAGAAGTCCAGCAGTACACCAACCAGGACAGAGACAAGCAGGTGGCCGACATGCGCCAGCGGCTGGCTCAGCTCAAAGAGGAAGAGGCGCGGCTGGGTCGCTTGCTCATCACAGGCAAGATCACAGAAGCAGCCTATGACCAGTTGCGCCTGGAATGGCAGGAAAAGCTGCGGAATGTAGAGCTTGGTTTAGCAGAGCTGGAGCGGGATGCCAAGGTTCACCTTGACGATCTGGACTTGGCAATTGGGCTGCTGAGAGAGCTGGTGGACTACTACTTCTGGCTGGAGGATAAGCAGAAGAGTACCCTGCTTCAAATCCTGTTCAAGCGGTTGATTGTTGACGAGAAGGGTCGCCTGGTGGACTATGAGTTTAACTCGCCCTTTGTGTATCTACGCTCCCTGGCTGACCGTTTTGGGCCGCCCTCGGAGCCGTCAAGCGGTTCGGTACACATCCGCGAAGGGGCATACGCAGCGCCTGGCGGCGCTGCTAGTGGAGTTGCTAGTCCGCTGCGCGGACTAACGCAACTCCAACGCGATGGTTCGGTACACATCCGCGAGGGGGCATATGCAGCGCCTGGCGGCGCTGCGCTCAGGAGTTGCTACCGAGCTTCGCTCGGTCACGCAACTCCACAATCTAAAAAAAGCCTGCACATTGTGCAGGCTTCTTTGTTTTAGCGCTTGTCTGCCAGCATTGTGGTTGCCAGCCCGCGGCCGGCCTCCGTCAAGTGCAGGCTGCCATTTTCAAGCCGCACCAAGCCGCGTTCGTCGGCCCGCTGCACCACGTTGTGCGCAAAGGCCGGCTCCCAGCGCAAGTGATCCTGCAGATGGTCCAGGCGGTTCTCCACCTCGGCTTCGGGCGTACCCTCATGGTGCAGCAGGTGGATCGCCAGCATAGCTTGCGCAAACTCCCAGCGCTGCCGGCGTTGCCGGGCAGCCACTGCCAGCAGGCCGCGCTGGGGGGCGAACAGCAGGCACAGCAGGAATAACACGCCGATCATGGTCGCCATCGACCCGGCGATGTTGGCGTCCATCAGGTGCGCCATCCAATAGCCGCCCACTGCGCCTGCGGCGCCTAAGCCCACGCTATACAGCAGCATACGCTCCAGCTTATCGGTGAGCAGATAGGCGGCGGCCGCTGGCGCCACCATGAAGGCCACAACCAGGATCGATCCCACCGCATCGAATGCACCCACAGCGGTGATCGAGACAAGGCCCATCAGCCCGTAATGGATCAAGGCCGGGGAAAAGCCCAGCGCAGCTGCGAGGCCGGCGTCAAAAGTGGCCAGCTTGAGCTCCTTGTAGAAGGCTGCTATGAAGACCAGGTTGACCAGCGCAATGGCCCCCATCACCACCAGGGAACGCGGCAGCAGGCTGCCGAACAGCATCAGACGGTCAAAGGGGGCAAAGGCCAGCTCGCCAAGCAGAACCGCATCCGTATCCAAATGCACGCCGCGTGCGAAACGCGAGATGAGGATGACCGCGATACTGAACAGGGCAGGGAACACCAAGCCGATCGCCGCATCGTGCTTGACCAGGCGGGTGCGATTGAGCAGCTCTGTCAGGCTGACGGTTAGCAGACCCATGGCGGCCGCCCCAAACAGCAGCCAGGGGGACTCCAGGTCTCCGGTGGCCAGGAAGCCGAGCACAATCCCCAGCAGTACAGTGTGGCTGATGGCATCGCTCATCATGGCCATGCCGCGCAAAACCAGAAATACGCCAGGTAAGGCGCAGGCGGCCGCAACCACAATGCCGATCAGTTGAATTTCAATTTGTGCACCGCTCATGGTTGATCCTTTAGTGCTGGCTGCAAGCGCGCTTGCGCTGCTCGCACGCCTTCGGCGGTCAGCGACCATGTGTTGCCGCTGTGGGGTGTCGCCAAGCCGCGGCGCTGCAGCTCTTCCAGTGAGCGGCGCACATTGCCAGCGCCGCTCACGGCTTCGAGGGCGGTGACAGCGTGCGGATGGCTGGGATCATCGTGCTGCGAGCTCATCAGATAGAAGTTCTCCAGCACTGCCTCCGTGCGCAGACGGCCGCGGTTGCGCCATTGGCGCAAGTAGTTCCACAGCAGGCCGCGGTTAGGAGCCAGGATAAGCGAGATCAGCACGATCACACTGATGCACAGCACGATCACCGGCCCGGTGGAGAGACCAGTGCCCAGACTGCTGAGCAAGGCTCCGCTTACTCCCGCTATTGCACCAAAGAGCGCCGATAGCAGGGTCATGCGGCCCAGGTGATTGGTCCACTGGCGGGCGGCCGCGCCCGGCGCCACCAGCATAGCGCTCATCAGCACCACACCCACGGCCTGTAGGCCGATCACTACAGCCACCACCAACAGGGTAGTGAGCAGAATGTCGATGCGCGGCATGGGCAGCCCCAAACTTGCGCCAAATTCGCGGTCAAAACTCAGCAGCTTGAACTCCTTCCAAAATACGATCACCAGCAGCACGGCCAGACCGCCGAAGATGGCCATCGCCATCACATCACGGGTGAGCAGCGTAGCCGCCTGGCCGAAGAGGAAGGTGTTGAGGCCGGCTTGGCGTGCATCGGGGTTGCGCTGTAGAAAGGTGAGCAGAAGCAGGCCGAAGCCGAAGAATACCGAAAGCACAATACCCAACACGCTGTCTTCTTTTAGGCGCGTTTGGCGCGTGATATTGATCAATAGCAGAATGGCCAGAATGCCAGCCGCACCTGCGCCCAGCATCAGCACGATCGGCGATTTGCTCTGGGTAAGCATATAGGCAATGGCTACGCCGGGCAGGGCCGCGTGCGAAAGCGCATCGCCCAGCAGACTTTGTTTGCGCAGCACCGCAAAGCTGCCCAACACGCCGCTGACAATACCCAGGGTGGCTGTGCCCAAGGCTACCGTGCGCACGGTGTGGTCAAACACCAGGCTGTGAAGCAGATCAAGCAGATTCATGATCTTGCCGCTTGTTGAGGAAGCCCACCCGGCCCCCATAGGCACTGCGTAGGTTCTCATCAGTGAAGACTTCATTAACCGGCCCGCTGGCAATGCGGCGCACATTCAACAGCAGCACCCAGTCAAAGTATTCGGGCACGGTTTGCAGGTCGTGATGCACGGCCAGTACGGTCTTGCCCTGAGCGCGCAGCTCCTTCAGCAAGTCCACAATCGCGCGCTCGGTGGTGGCGTCGACGCCCTGGAAAGGCTCGTCCATAAAATAAACCTGTGCATCCTGCATCAGGGCGCGTGCCAGAAAGGTGCGCTGTTGCTGGCCGCCAGAGAGCTGGCTGATCTGGCGGTCAGCGTAATCGGCCATGCCCACCTTCTCCAGCGCACTGAGGGCGGCCTTGCGGTCGGCTGCGCCGGGGCGGCGCAGCCAACCCAGCTTGCCATAGTTGCCCATCATGACTACATCCAGCACACTGGTGGGGAAGTCCCAGTCCACGCTGCCGCGCTGCGGCACGTAGCCCACCAGGCCGCGCTGCTGCTGGTATGGCTTGCCGAAGATGGATACATGCCCGGCGGCTGGCGTCAGCAAACCGAGGATGGCTTTGAGCATGGTGGTCTTGCCGGCTCCGTTTGGGCCGACGATTGCCATTAGCACGCCTTGTGGGACGTCGAGATCGACGTCCCACAAGACGGGCTTTTCCTGATATGCGACTGTAAGGTCAGCTACCTGGACTGCAAGTTGTTTTGTGTCCATAGATTCTCAATTCCCGCCCAGCAGCGCGCCGACGATGGTGTCAATGTTATGGCGCACCATGCCGAGGTAAGTGCCCTCAGGCGTGTTGGGTGAGCCCATCGCATCCGAGAACAGCTGGCCGCCGATGGCCACTTCGTGCCCACGGGCGCGTACGGCTTCCTGCAGGGCTTCGACGGTGCGCACCGGTACTGACGACTCAATGAAAACGGCGGGCACTTGGCGTTCAACGATGGCAGTCGCCAGATCCTGAACATCCGATGTGCTGGCTTCTGATTGGGTGCTGATACCCTGCAGGCCCATCACTTCAAAACCATACGCGCGTCCGAAGTAATTGAAGGCATCGTGGGCTGTGATCAGTATCCGTTGCTCAGCCGGCAGCCGCTCTGCTTGCTCCTTCACGTAGGCGTCCAACTCCTGAAGTTCAGCCAGGTACGCTGCAGCGTTGGCCTCAAACGCAGCGGCATTGGCAGGGTCGGCTTCCATAAGTGTGTCGCGCACCTGTTCAACCACAATGCTCCAAAGTTGAACATCGAACCACACGTGCGGGTCATGTTCGTCAGGATAAATGGGAGAGGCCAGCAGCTGCTCGGAAGGAATGCTCTCCGCGACAGCCACGACCGTCTTGTATTCGCTGATCTGCTCCATGATGCCAACCATCTGGGCTTCAAGATACAGGCCGTTGTACAGGATAACGTCGGCATTTTGCAGCGTCGTTACGTCACCCTCAGAGGCTACGTACAAGTGAGGGTCGACGCCGGGACCCATCAGGGGCTGCACATCGATCAAGTCGCCGCCGATGTTCATGGCCGCATCGCCGATCTGCCCGATGGTAGTAACCACCTGCAGTTTGCCGCTATCCGCGGCCGGGGTGGAACATGCACTGAGCAACAAGCTCAGTACCAAGAGGATAAAAGTTTTGTGTTTCACTATCTCTCCGTAATTTAGGAATGCCTAATTATAAGAGTGGTTTATGCCTAATGTCAATACCGAATCTCTAGTATTGACAGGGCTGCAAAAATCGCTTTAGAATGGGAACGCTCCCAATATCTGACGAAATCGAGAGTTGTTTTCCTGTAATTTTTCCTTGCAAAAGTGGGAACGCTCTCAGAAAGTTGCGGATTTGAGCACGATCGAAGAAATCGCCAAAGAAGCCGGGGTATCCCGCTCAACGGTTTCCCGGGTCATCAACAATGACCCGAATGTGAATGAGCAGACGCGCGAGCGTGTGCTTGAAGTGGTTAATTCAAACAACTACGTGCCCAATCGTGCAGCCCGCAAACTTGCCGGAGGCCGCACCGGTGTCATCGGTCTGGTTATTCCTATCGGCGTTTCCCGCTTGTTCGTTGAACCCTTTTTCCCCATCCTCATTCAAAGCGTTACCAATCGTTGTAATCAGGTCAATCGTTCCGTGATGTTTTGGTTGGGGGAGCCGGAATACGAGCGCAGGAGTATTACCCAGATCCTTAGCAATGACCTCCTTGACGGGGTCATTGTTTCGTCTCTGAAGGATCAAGACCCGATCGTGGCGGCCCTACACCATTCGCAGATCCCTTTTGTGCTCATCGGCCGTTATCGTGATCTACCGGTCAACTTTGTGGACATTGACAACGAAAAGTGCGCCCAGGTGGCGGTGAACTACCTACTGCAAACCGGGCGTAAGCGCATCGCCACCATCACGGGCGTGGCCGACACCATGGTGAGCCGCGAGCGCTTGGATGGCTACCGCGCCACCCTGGCCAAGGCTGGCTTTGCGGTCGACAACAACTTGATCGCCGAAGGCGGCTTTGTGGAAGAAGGCGGCTACGCCGCCATGGCCAAGATCTTCCCCCACAAGCCTGACGCAGTCTTTGCCACCAACGATGCCATGGCGGTGGGCGCCATTCGCTTCCTGCGCGAGCAGGGCGTGCGCGTGCCGGAGGATGTAGGCGTGGTGGGCTTCGACGATGCACCCTTTGCCGCCAGCTATAAGCCGGCCCTCACCACCATTGCCCAACCGATCGGCGAGCTTGGCCGCCGCGCGGTGGACATGCTGGTGAACGTCATTGAGCAGCAGCCCAATGACGTGATGAACGAGATCTTCGCCTCAGACTTAATTATCCGGGAATCGGCTTAGCAATGAAGAAGCCGATTCTTTTTTTCTTGCTTATTTGTGAACCAACTTTTCAAACAAAAGGAGGTGGTTGCCCTATACCGCGGAATTTCAGGATCCGTTATTCAAAGTTTGTTTACTAACCTATCAAGAGGAGAAGTGTACATGAAGAAGCATTTGCTTACTTTGCTGTCGCTGCTGATGGTGGCCTCGTTTATCCTGGCCGCTTGTGGTGGTGGCGCTGCTCCCACTGCCGCTCCGGCCGAGACTGAGGCCGAGGACGACGGTGGCGTGATGGTGGAGCCGGATACGGCCCAAGCTGACCGCGTGCAGATCTACTGGTACATCGGTCTGGGCGCTGGCGCCCAGCCCCAGCAGATCCCGCTGCAGCGTGAGTTCGTGGAGAAGTTCAACGACTCTCAGGACCACATTCAGCTGATCATGATCGTGGTGGACAACCAGTTTGCCCGTGACAACCTGACCGCTCAGATCGCGGCCGGTAACGCTCCGGACATCGTTGGCCCCGTGGGTACCGAAGGCCGTGGTTTCTTCCCCGGCGCGTTCCTGGACCTGCAGCCCCTGGTCGACCAGTTCGAATATGACACCAGCGACATTGACCCTGCTTTCCTGGAGTTCTACAAGGACCAGGGCGAGTTGGTCGGTCTGCCGTTCGCCATCTTCCCGTCTGCCGTGTTCTACAACCGTGCCCTGTTTGATGAGGCCGGCCTGGCTTATCCCCCGCACGAAGTGGGTGAACCCTACGTGCTGGATGGCGCTGAGGTAGAGTGGAACTTCGACACCCTGGCTGAAGTTGCCCGCCGCTTGACGGTGGACGCCAACGGTAACGATGCCACCAGCGCTGACTTTGACAGCAGCAACATCGTTCAGTACGGCTTTGACTTCCAGTGGACCAAGGACAGCCCGCGCTGGTTCAGCGCCTACTTTGAGCCGCACTACCCTGTGGCTGCTGACGGCACCGCCGAGCTCTCGGCTGGCCAGGTTGACGCCATCAAGTGGTACTACGATGCCATGTGGGGCGCTCAGCCCTTCCTGCCGACCCAGGCTGCCATGGACAGCGATCTGATCAGTGGTAACTCCTTCAGCTCGGGCAAGGTTGCCATGGGTCTGACCCACTTGTGGTACACCTGCTGTATCGACAAGGCTTCCGTGCCCAGCTGGGACGTGGCCGTGGTTCCCTCCTACAACGGTGTGACCACCGCCAAGATGCATGGCGACACCTTCGCCATCATGAACACCACTCAGTACCCGGAAGAGGCCTTCGAGGTCTACTCCTACATGCTGGGTGAGGGTTCTGCTGACCTGTACGCCATCTACGGTGGCTTGCCGGCTCGCACTTCGCAGCAGGCTGCCTTCTTTGAAGGCCAGGCTGCCAACTTCGCCCCCAACGTAGTGGATTGGGACGTCTTCCTGCGTATGATCCCGTACCTGGAAGTCCCCGGCCACGAGTTGGTGCTGCCCAACATTGCCAAGTCGCATGACGCGTTCCTGCAGTTTGGTAGTGACCTGCGCAGCAACCCGGGCCTGGACATCGACGCTCGTATCGATCAGTTCCTGACCGATCTGACCGCGATCTACCAGGAAGCTCAGTAACCTTCAACTTGATAATTGTCTGGCGGGCTGCAGTTTGGCCCGCCAGACAATTCTTTCTCTGAGGTGTAGGATGGCAGACACAACCCAAACCATGGCCGCGGCCCCGGCCAAGACAAAAGAAGGCAAGCCGCGCAATAATTTGATGCGGCGTGAGATCCGTTGGGGCTTGTTATTTCTAAGCCCGTGGTTGGTGGGTTTCCTCATCTTTACCCTGTTGCCAACCTTGGCCTCGCTTGCCTTTTCATTCACCAACTACAACCCCCTGCATCCCGACCAGATCAGTTTTGCAGGTCTATCCAACTACCAGCGTTTGTTCACTGACCCCTTCTTTCGCCAAGCCATTGGCGTGACGCTGCGTTTCGTCGCTATTTCAGTTCCATTTGGAATCATTATTCCGCTGGGCTTGGCCCTGTTGGTTAATTCTGAGCACCTGTTAGGCAAGAACATCTACCGGGCGCTCTTTTTTATGCCCTCCATGATCCCTGTAGTGGTCAATGTGATGGTGTGGCGCGGCATCATGAGCACCGAGACGGGTTGGCTCAACCGCATGCTGGGCGTCTTCAGCATTCAAGGCCCCAGCTGGTTTCAGGATGAGCGCTGGGTGCTGCCCGCCCTGACCCTAATGGGCGTGTGGGGTGTGGGCAACGCCATGATCATTATGCTGGCGGGTCTGCAGAACGTACCCACCGAGCTTTACGATGCAGCCAAGGTGGATGGGGCCACCGGTCTGCAGCGTTTCCGCCATGTGACTTTGCCCATCATTTCCCCCATCATCTTCTATCAATTGGTGCTGGCCCTGATCGGCTCGTTCCAATACTTCACCCAGGCATACATCGTAAGCAATGGGCGTGGAGATCCAAACGGATCCACCATGTTCTACAACTTGTATCTCTACCGCACGGCATTTAACTTTCTCGACATGGGCTACGGCGCAACTCTGGCGTGGGTGATGTTCGTGGTCGTGCTGCTGATCACTATCTTCCTTTTCCGCACGCAGCAACGCTGGGTGTACTACGCAGGAGGCGAATAACTCATGGCCAGCCAGACCCTTAGCGTGCCGGCAAAGCCGCGTTTTCAGTTCAAACCGCGCTTCCGCAAACTGTTGCCTTATATCGGCATTTCCGCCCTCGGCTTGGTGATCTTGCTGTTGTTCCTGGCGCCGCTGGGCTACATGTCGTTGACCGCTTTCAAGACCATTGTGCAGGTGCGTGACCCGCACTCGCAGTGGCTGCCTGCCAGCCCGATCAACTTCACGTATGAGGGGGTGGAGTACCCGCTGCTGATGGTGCCTACCGAAGACGGCGTGCGCGAGCTGGCGCTGGTGAAGCCCGGCCGCGAAGAGAGCGACTATGTTGACCCACAGAACCCAGACGCAGGCGTCTTTACTGTCCAGGGTCGCTGGCGCACCTTTGACCCGGTCTACGACTTCAACCCCACGCTGGATAACTTTCCCACTTCATGGGAGCAGGTGAACCTCGGAAGGCTGTTCCGCAACACCATCTTCATCGCCACTCTGGGAACGATAGGCACTTTGCTGTCCTCTATCCTGGTGGCCTATGGCTTCGCTCGCTTCCGCGTTCCGGGCATCGGCATTCTGTTCATCATCTTGATCTCCACCATCATCCTGCCGCGCCAGGTAACCCTGATCCCTACCTACATCTTCTTCCGCACCATCGGGTGGGGCGGTACCTGGCTGCCGCTCATCGTGCCGCACTTCTTTGCCAACGCCTACAACGTGTTCCTGCTGCGCCAATACTTCCGCTCCATCCCGCGTGACTTGGATGAAGCAGCTACCTTGGATGGCGCTACTCCTTGGCAGGTGTTGTGGCATGTCATTCTGCCGCAGTCCATCCCGGCCTTGATCGCAGTGGGCTTGTTCCACTTCTTCTTCGCATGGAATGACTTCTTTGAACCCTTGGTTTACCTGCAAGGCCGTGAAGACCTCTACACTATCTCCATCGGTATGACCCAGTTCAACAACATCTTCAATACCCAGCCCGGTTTGGCGATGGCTGCTTCCATGATGGCCATTGCGTTGCCGCTGATCATGTTCTTCCTGGCTCAACGGGTGTTCGTACAGGGCATCGTGGTTACCGGTGTGGAGAAATGAGGCGGCTGGCCCAGATTCCTGTTGGCTGCCTGCTAGCGAGCCTGAGTGTTGTAATGCTGTTGGCGGCCTGCGCCCCGGCAGCCCAGGCCCCTGGCACGGAGGCCGCTGAGGCGACCGAAGACGGGCCGCAGCCGCTGCCCACCTGGACCCCAACCGTTCCGGTCACACAACCCGGCCTGTTCGTCGATGCAAACGTGCCGGCAGGCTCGGTCAGCCCGCATGTGTATGGCACCAACTACGGCCCCTGGCTGTTTGTGCCGCTGCAAATGCAGCCGGCCGCCGAGGCCGCCAACCTGAGTGTGATCCGTTACCCCGGCGGCAACTGGGGTGACCGCAATGACATGGACGAATGGAATCTCGACCAGTACATCATGCTCACCCGCCAGTTCGGCGCCGAGCCGTATATCCATGTCCGTCTGCTCAACGGCACGGCTGAGCGCGCCGCTGAGGTTGTGCGCATGCTGAATGTGGACAAAGGCTACAACGTGCGCTTCTGGTCCATTGGCAATGAGCCCAACCTGTTCGGCGATGGCTACGAAACCGAGCAGTTTGTGCGTGAGTGGCGTGAATGGGCCGAAGCCATGCGTGCCGTGGACCCCAGCATCATCCTGATCGGCCCTGAGATCAACCAGTTCTATGCCAACCCTACCCAGCAACATCAGATGGAGCTGGAACGCTGGATGATCGAATTCCTCAAAGCGAACGGCGATATGGTGGATGTAGTTTCCTTCCACCGCTATCCTTTCCCCTCATCGCAATTGGCTGGCCCGCCCAGCGCCGATGAACTGCGCCATGCCTCCGCCGAGTGGGACACCCTCATCCCCTACGCGCGTGACTTGGTGCGTGAATACACCGGGCGCGACCTGCCGATCGCCGTCACCGAGGCCAACTCCAGCTGGGCCGCCAGCAGCGGCGGCGACACCACCATGGATTCGCACCTCAATGCGATTTGGTGGGGCGATGCCCTGGGGCGCATGATTCGCAATGGCGTATATATGGTCAACCAGTTCGCCATCATTGGCCAGTTCGGCCTGATGGGCAACTACGAAGTCAAGCCGATCTACAACGTCTACCTGATGTACAAGGAATTTGGCGACGAGCTGCTCTATGCCTCCTCAGATGAAGAGCTGGTTTCAGTCTTTGCGTCCGTGCGAGAAGACGGCGCGCTGGCTGTGATGGTCAATAACCTGGCCGCCGAAGCCAAGCAAGTTCCGCTCGTTCTTAGCAGCTGGGACTATTCCGGTGAGGCCCAGGTATTACTTTTTGATAAAGAGCACGCCGCCACTGCACAGCCGGACATTCAGGTTGGTCCTGAGACCATGCTCACGCTAAGTCCAGAGTCCATGCTCTTGCTCATTATTCCTGCTCCATAAGTAATCATATGACGCCGACACCCCAACCTTTTATTCTTGGCGCCAATTACTGGCCGCGCCGCAAAGCCATGTACTGGTGGAGCCAGTTTGATGCCGGTGAAGTGCGCGAGGACTTTGCCCTGCTGCACGAGCTGGGCATGAGCGTGGCGCGCATCTTCCTGCTGTGGGATGACTTTCAACCCCAGCCAGACCGCGTGTCGCCTGAGGCGCTCGCCAACCTGGAAACTGTTTGCAATATTGCTGTAGAAACGGGCATCCAGCTCGATGTCACCTTCTTCACCGGCCACATGAGCGGCCCGAACTGGTCGCCGCGTTGGCTGCTGGGCGGCCCGCTGCCGCATCACAAATGGATACGGCAGGTTGTCAGCGAGGGCCGCGTGCAAAGCGGCGGCTACCGCAACTTCTTCAATGACCCTGTCGCCCTCGACGCCGAGCGTCTGCTGTTGCGTACGGTAGTCGAGCGCTTCAAGCAGCACGAAGCCATATGGATGTGGAACCTCGGCAACGAGCCCGATCTGTTTGCCTGGCCCTCCTCTAATGCCGAAGGGCGCGCTTGGACGCGTGAGATGACACAGCTCATTAAGGATATTGATGCTATGCATCCGGTCACCTTGGGTTTGCATGGCGGCAGCCTGCATGAGCGCAACGGCTTGATGATCAGTGATGTCTACGCCGAAACTGATGTCGCCGTCATGCACTCGTACCCCATGTATGTGGACTGGTCTCGCTATCCACTTGACCCGGATTTCGTGCCCTACACCTGTGCGCTCACGGCTGCTTTGTCTGGCAAGCCTGTCTTGATGGAAGAGTTCGGCGGCTGCACTGCCGCCCCCGGCCAGGCTTCCTACGATTGGGAATGGGACGCGCTTGGCCAGCACTACAAGCGCTTCATGGCATCCGAAGAAGACCTGGCTGAATACTTCCGCTTGGTGCTGCCCAAGCTGCAGCAGATCGGCACCACGGGTGCTATCACTTGGTGCTTTGCCGACTATGTAGAGGACCTGTGGGAAAAGCCTCCCTGCGACTCCAGCCGCCACGAACGATTCTTTGGCCTTGTACGGCCGGATGGCAGCCTCAAACCGCATGCTGAGGCCATCAAGCAGTTCGCCGCCACCAAGCCCACCGTGCAACCCATCCCTGAATGGGCCAAGCTGTCCGTAGATGCAGACGAATTCAACCAAGACCCCAACAAGCACGTACGCGCCTTGTATCCAGACTACTTGAAGGCGTTGGAAGAAGCGAAAAGCTAGTGTGCCTTCGGGTGCGCATATCACAGCTGTTATTAGGAGACACATGCAATCTGCACAGAACGTAAGCACTACCGCCAACATGACCCGCGTGGAAGCCTTGCTGGGCCAGATGACCCTGGCCGAGAAAATAGGCCAGCTGACTCTGGTGGAGAAGAACAGCATCACATTGGATGATGTGGAAACTTACTTCATCGGTGGCTTGTTGAGCGGAGGCGGTGGGTATCCTAATCCCAATACAGCTGAAAACTGGGGTGCGATGGTCAATGACTTCCAAAAGCGCGCCCTGAACACTCGTCTGGCCATTCCCATGATCTATGGTGTCGATGCTGTGCATGGGCACAACAATGTCTTCGGCGCCACCATCTTCCCCCACAATATTGGCTTGGGGGCCACCCGCAACCCGGATCTGGTGCGTCGTATCGCCCGCGCCACCGCGGTGGAGGTAGCCGCCACAGGCATCTACTGGAACTATGCGCCGGCGCTCTCCGTTCCGCAGGACCTGCGCTGGGGCCGCGCCTTCGAAGGTTTCAGCGAGCGCACCGAGCTGGTAGCTGAGATGGCCGTGGCCTACTTGCAGGGTCTGCAGAACCCGGATGGCGAGCCTGACCTAGCCGCGCCGACTGCCGTGCTGGGCACGCCCAAGCACTTTGTGGGGGATGGCGGCACCGCCTTCGGTTCCTCCACCACGTTCATCGCTGTGCAGTACCTGCTTGACCAGGGCATTACCGATGTCGACGAGGCCATGCTGCGCTCGTTGCATCTGGCGCCATACTTCGATGTATTGGCCGCCGGCGCACGCTGCATCATGGCCTCTTTCTCCAGTTGGGGCGGCATGAAGATGCACGCCAACCGCTACCTGCTCACGGATGTGCTCAAAGGGGAGATGGGCTTTGACGGCTTCATCGTCACTGACTGGGAGGCCATCAATCAAATTTCGGGTGACTACTATGAAGCTGTCGTCACTGCGTACAACGCCGGCATTGATATGAATATGGTGCCGTTTGACTACAAGAAGTTCATCCACACCCTGACGCAAGCCGTCAACAAGGGCGATGTCAGCATGGAGCGCATTGATGACGCCGTGCGCCGTATCCTCAAAGTCAAGCTGGAGCTTGGCTTGTTTGACCGACCCTATGCCGACAAGTCCCTCCTGCCGCATGTCGGCAGCCAGGAGCACCGCCAGCTGGCCCGCGAGGCCGTGGCCCAGTCCGCCGTGCTGCTCAAGAATGATGGTAACCTGCTGCCGCTGTCCAAGGACACTCGCCTGATCTTCCTGGCTGGCGAAGGCAACGACATCGGCCTGCAGTCCGGCGGCTGGACCATCGAATGGCAGGGCAAGCCTGGCCCCAGCACTACGGGCACCACGGTGCTGGACGCCTTCCTCGACAGTGACTCGACCGACAGCCTGGTGGTCTTCGACCGCTTCGGTAACTTTGATGACCAGGTGACCGCCGATGGCAAGCCCCTCCAAGCGGATGTGGCCGTGCTGGTCCTGGCCGAGCATCCCTACGCTGAAGGCCGCGGTGACCGCGAGTCGCTCATGCTGTCCGACGCCGACCGCGAACTCGTAGCCCGTGTGCGCGCCCGCGCCAAGAAGCTGGTTATCGTGCTGCTCTCCGGCCGCCCGCTCATCATCACTGATGAGCTCAAGCAGGCCGACGCCTTTGTGGCTGCTTTCTGGCCCGGCACCGAAGCCGCTGGCATCACTGATGTGTTGCTTGGTGACAAGCCCTTCACCGGCAAGCTATCCTTTACTTGGCCGCGCAGCATGGACCAGGTTCCGCTCAATGGCGCCAAGGATAAAGGTGAGCCGCTCTTCCCGTTCGGCTTTGGCCTCACAACCTAGATCGCATATAGCCTACGCTTCCTATTGAACTCCCTCGGGCGGGCATGATAGACTGAGAGCTATCTTGCCCGCCCGAGCCATTTCCCTCCCATGACAAAAACAGAAGACTACAGCCTGCCCTATCCCAATTCGTGGCTTTCCCCCAAGTTGGAGATCCGCCAGGAGAAAACAGTAGAAGGCCGCGGCATGTTTGCCGTGCAGCCCATCAACAAAGGCGAAATCGTCACCATTTGGGGCGGCGATGTGGTGCCCACCGCCATCTTCAAGGACCTTGGTGAGCATCAGAAACGTCAAAGCGCCCAGGTGGCGGATGGCTTTTACCTGGTTTCCAGCAAGCCTGGCCCGGGCGACTACATCAATCACAGTTGCGATGCAAACGCTGGCATTCGTGGGCAGGTTGTGATCGTCGCCATGCGCAATATTGCTGCCGGCGAAGAAGTCTGCATTGATTACGCCATGTGCGACAGCACCCCCGGTGAAGACTTTGAATGCGCCTGCGGCGCGGCCAACTGCCGCGACACCATCACCAGTGAAGACTGGAAGCTGCCTGAGTTGCGCCAGCGCTATGCAGGCTACTTCTCCACGTACTTGCAGGACAAGATTGATGCGCTTACCTAGGGCGGCCGGCACGATGAGCTGGGTTATTTTGTTTGTTGCTGGCGTGATGGAAGTGTTTTGGGCGCTGATGCTCAAGCAATCAGATGGCCTCACCAAGCCAGCCTACACCGCCGCCTTCGTCATTGGTCTGGTGGTCAGCATGGGCCTGCTCTCACAGGCCATCAAGGTGCTCCCGGTCGGCACCGCCTACGCCGTATGGACTGGCATCGGCGCGGCTGGCACGGCCATTTTTGGCATGCTGTGGCTCGATGAGCCGCGTGACGCCATAAAGCTTGTCTCGCTGGTGCTATTGATTGCCGGCATTATTGGCCTGCGCTTGTCTGCCGAATAAGCTTTTTACAGAGGAACTATGCTCAAAGAATTCAAAGAATTTGCTACTCGTGGGAACGCAGTTGACCTAGCCGTGGGTCTCATCCTCGGCACCGCCTTCACCGGCATCGTCAATACCCTGGTCAATGGCGTGCTCATGCCGCCCCTGGGCCTGTTGCTCGGCGGGGCGGATTTCAAAGACCTGTACGTGCTCCTAAAGCCGGGTGACCCTGCTGGCCCGTACGCCTCGCTGGAGGCGGCCCAGGCCGCAGGCGCCGTCACCTTGAACTATGGTGAATTTGCCAATGCCCTGATCCACTTCCTGATCGTGGCGGTCGCCCTGTTCTTCCTGGTTCGTGGCCTCAACCGCCTGTACAGCATGGGCCGCTCGGCGCCTGCGCCCGCCAAAGCCAAGGGCAAAACCGCCAAAAAGAAATAGGCCAGAGCCGCTCCAATCGCTATAATTTCTACATATGCTTCAAGCACTACGCTCCCGATTTAGATGGTCCCGACTGCGTTCAGGGCAGGGTATGGTGGAATTTGCACTCGCCATCCCCATCCTGCTGTTGATCATGGTCGGCATCTTTGAGGCTGGGCGCGCCATCTACGTGTATCAAGCCATCAGCAGCGCCAGCCGGGAGGCCGCTCGCCTGGGTTCCGGCTCCAGTGATGTCAGCGGCACGCCGCCCTACATCAACTGCACCGCCATCCGCAACCGCGCCGTGCAGATCGGCCGCCCCGGCAATGTGACCGCTGCCAACGTGCTCATCAGCTATGACCGCGGCCCCAGCACCAGCTCCCTTGGCAATTGCCCGGTGAGTGCGTCCACCATCGCATTGGGCGACCGCATCATTGTCCAGGTCACCGGCACCTTTACGCCCGGGGCACCCATGCCCATCTTCCGTTTTCCGACCATGACATTCACCACGATCACCCGCCGCACGATTGTCAAAGGTGTGGATCTGAGCAGCTGGGTTCCTATGCTGGCCTCGTTGGAGATCAGTTTTGAGGAGTCCGAATAGCATGCGCGCCCCTGGCAGCCGCCGTGAGCGCGGCCAAAGCCTCACCGAGCTTGCCATCTCGTTTGTGGCGCTGTTGATGGTGCTTTCCGTCGGTGTTGATGCCGGCCGTGCCTACTTTTCGCTGATCTCGCTGCGTGAAGCTGCCGAAGAAGGCGCGATCTTTGGCTCGTTCAGCCCCATCAACTCGACCAACATTATCTCTCGCGTACGTAGCAGTTCCAGCGCGCCTGTCAACCTGGCAGACACCACCAACGTCACCGTCACGGTCAGTATTTGCAACGCCACCGGCAGCTGCCCAACTGGTTCGCCGCCAGCCGCCTGCGCCGGGCGGCGCCTGCTTGTGCAGGTCACCCATCAGTTCCGCTTAACGATGCCGTTCCTCGGCGCCATCATCGGTACGCAGACAATACCCATATCCGTGTCCTCGACCAGCACAATCTTGCGCCCTCCTTGTCCGTAGGCCACTAAAAAAGCCCGCCATTTCGGCGGGCTTTTTTTATGCTTGTTGCAGTAGGCTAGGCCTTGAGGTTCACGTACTCTTCAATTTGCGCACCAATAACCGCCAGGCTATCCTGCCAGAATTTCTTCTCGCGGATGTTGATGCCAAAGCGCTGCGCCAAAGTGGCTGCATCGCCCAGGCCCGTGCTGGCCAGCAGGTCGCGGTAGTCTTTGGTGAACTCTGCGCCGCGTTGCTGGTAGATGGCGTACAGGCCGGTGCCGAACAGCAAACCGAAAGCATACGGGTAGTTGTAGAACGAGAAGCCCGCATAGTAGTAGTGCGGTTTCCAGGTCCACATGTATTTGTGCAGCTGTTCGGGGTCCAGGCCATCGCCATAGGTGGCCAGTTGAGCGCGTTCCATGATCTCGCACAACTCGTCGGCCGAAAGTTCGGCCTTGGCGCGGCGCTCAAACACTTCCTTCTCAAACAGGAAGCGCGAGGTGATGTCCACGATTACCTGTGAGGCATTGAGTAGCTGGCTCTCCAGGATGGCCAGCTTCTCACCTGGCGTCTGAGCCAGCTTGATCGACGCGTTGGTGATGATGGTCTCACACATGATCGAGGCCGTCTCGGCTAGCGTCATGGGCGTGATCGCCTGCAGATACGGCTTGCCCACCAGGCATTCGTTGTGATACGCATGGCCCAGTTCGTGCGCCAGCGTGCTCAACTGCTCCATCGAGCCGTCAAAGTTCGCCAGAATGCGCGACTCGTCCACGCCGGGCACATCCATGCAGAACGCGCCTGCGCTCTTGCCTTCGCGCATCTCGGCGTCGATCCAGTTCTTGTCAAAGGCGCGCTGCGCCAGCTCGCGCAGATCATCCGAGAAAGTGCCGAACTGCTCCAGAATGAAGTCGCGGGCTTCCTCGTACTTATATACGCGGTCCATGCTGCCCATCGGCGCATATAGATCCCACCAGGCCAGCGAGTTCTTGCCCAGGCGCTTCGCCTTGGACTTGAAGTATTTGCGGAACATGGGGAAGCTGTCTTGCATCGCTTCCATCATCGCGTCCAAGGTCTGGCGGTCGATACGCGATGTGTCGATGGATGAATGCAGTGCATCGCTGCGGCCGCGGCGTGTATTGAGCGTCGCCACTTCGCCTTTTACGCCGTTCATTGCTGCTGCATACACTTCCTTCACACCGTCGAACGCGGCCATCTCGGCTTCGTAGCCGCGGCGGCGCACATCTGCGTCGGCATGGCTGCGTAAGTTGATCAGGGCTGGCATCGGCAGCTTCTGCACCTTGCCATCCAGCTTGAACTCCACGCTCAATTGCGAGTTGGTGGTGTTCTGCAGCTTGCCCCATGCGTTCGACCCGCTGAGTGAGAGCTCAGCCGCCAGGGCTTCCTGCTCAGACTCCATCAGGTACTTGCTCTGTTCGTGCAGCTCCTTCAGGTAGAAGGCGTGTCCGGCCAGCGTGCCGGGGCGCTGGCTGATCTCGGCCAGCTGGCTGCTGCTCAGGCTGCCCACCCAGCCGCTGATGGCTACATCGATCTTTTGCAGATTTACGCCATACTGCTCCACCTCAGATTCGATCCGGCGGGCGGTCTGGTTGTAAGAGTCGGTCGTGGTGTATGAGGCGATGTAGGCGCGCAGCGTGCCGTACAAGCGCGCCACCGCGTTCACCTTGTCCAGCAGGGTCGAAAGCACGTTGGCCTGCTCGTCCGTACTGGTCTGGGCCGGGCCGCTGGGGTTCTTGCGGATCTGGTGCTCGCCCAGATAGGCTTCGATCCCTTCCAGTTGAGCCTGCAAGTCCGCTATGCCAGCCTTGAATTGCTCGCTCTCCAGCCCCATGTATACGTTGCTCAGGTCCCAGCGCGGCACATTGCCCAGGTTCGGGGCCGCGGCTGCCCTCGCTTTGCGTGGGGCTGCCTTCTTGGCCGCGGGTTTGCGCACTGCTTTCTTGACGGTCTTCTTGGTTACTTTGGCCTTTACCTTGGCGCTCTTCTTGGCCTTGGCTTTAGCTATGGCCTTCTTTGCGGGTTTCTTTTTCTTTGTAGCCATCGTCATCCTTTCAACCACTATCCCTGAAACCGTATTCAGGTGCGCGAAATTGTAACAGCCATGCAAGCGGCTATAATCCGTGCCCGTGACGCAAGACGAAGTTGCCAAGCTGCAAAAAGAGCTGGCCCTGCTCTACCGGGTGACCCGCGACGTATTTCGCCTGGAGCTCGACGAAGTCCTCAAAGAGATAGTTTCTGTGGCCGAGGAGGTCAGTGCGGCTGACTCGGTGCTGGTGTATGTGGTCTCGGGCAGCGCCAGAGACCTGGTGCTGCGTGCCTCCAAGAACCCGCACCCGGCCCTGCTGCAGCAAGTCAGCCTGAAGCAAGGGGAGGGCATTACTGGCTGGGTGGCCAGCCAGCAGCAGCCCGTGGCGCTGGATCAGGGCGCCGGCCAGGACCCCCGTTTCAAACACTTCCGCAACTTGCCAGAAGACCGCTACGAAGCCTTCCTCTCGGTGCCCATCATTGGCAAGCGTGGAGTGGTGGGCGTCATTAACGTCCAGCACCAGCAGCCCCATGCTCACTCTGAGATGGAAGTCAATCTGCTTACTGCCGTGGGCCGTCTGGTCGGCGCGGCCGTGGAAAATGCCCTGCTTATCGAAGAGACCCTCGCACTCAAGGAAGCTTTGGAGTTGCGCAAACTGGTCGAGCGCGCCAAGGGCATCCTGATGAAACGCCGCAGCCTGGATGAAGAAGAGGCCTATAAGCTCATCCAGCGAGAAAGCATGGACCGCCGTAAGTCCCTCAAGGAGATCTGCGAGGCGATCCTGCTGATGGATCAGCTGGAACCCAAGCAGTAGTGTTTGCGCTTGGATTTGCCTGTTGACAAGCGTCTGGAATTTTCGTACTATCATTTCTTATTCGCAACGGCGCGGATAACTAAATACTAGGAAGACAATGGAGTCTCCCGAGGGTGTATTTGCCACCTCGGGAGACTTTTTTGTTGCCCAACATCAAGGAGCTTGAATGGCACTGCCCGCGAACATCGAGAAGTTGATCAAGACCCACTCCCCCAAAATGGTAGACGTGCGTTTTACAGACCCGCTCGGGGTCTGGCAGCACTGCTCAGTACCCATTGATGAACTTGAAGGCGCGCTCAAAAGCGGCATTGGTTTTGACGGCTCAAGCATCAAAGGCTTCCAGCAGATCTATGACTCGGATTTGTTGCTGACACTGCAGCCTGATAGCGCCCAGCTGGATCCGTTCTACCAGGTGCCCACGCTCACTTTCATCGCCACCATCCATGACCCGGAGCAGGGCAAGCGTTACAGTCGTGACCCGCGCTACATTGCCGAGAAGGCTGAGGCCTTCTTGAAGGAAAGCGGCATCGCCGAGACCAGCTATTGGGGTCCAGAGGCCGAGTTCTTCTTGTTCTCACATCTCTCGTACTCCATCGAGCCGCACAGCATGGGCTTTGACATTGATAGCCCCGAGGCCAGCTGGAACACCGGCGCCCGCGAGGACATGACCAACCTCGGCTACCGCGTGCCCACCAAGGGCGGCTATTTCCCCGTGGCTCCGGTGGATACCTTGCAGGATGTGCGCAGTGAGATCGCATTGACCCTGGATGCCCTTGGCGCCAAGGTCGAGATGCACCATCACGAAGTTGCCTCAGCCGGGCAGTGCGAAGTGGATCTGCGCTTTGACAGTCTGGTCTCCATGGCAGACAAGCTGCTCACCTACAAATACGTGGTTCGCAATGTCGCCAAGGCCCACGGCCTCACCGCCACTTTCATGCCCAAGCCGTTGTTTGGTGATAACGGCTCTGGCATGCATGTCCACAACAGCCTGTGGAGCGGCGGCAAGAACCTGTTCTTCGGCAAGGGTTCGTATGCCGAGCTGTCTGAACTGGCCCTGCATTACATCGGCGGCATCCTCACCCATGTCGACAGCTTACTAGCCTTCTGCGCTCCCACCACCAACTCTTACCGTCGCCTGGTGCCTCACTACGAAGCCCCGGTCAACGTAGCCTTCTCCAAGCGCAACCGCAGCGCTATCGTGCGTATCCCCATGTATGCCAGCGGCGAAGAGAACGCCAAAGCCAAGCGCATTGAATTCCGCGCCCCGGATCCGACTGCCAACCCGTACCTGGCTTTCTCAGCCATCCTGATGGCCGGCCTGGATGGCGTCAAGCGCAAGATCGATCCCACCAAGGCTGGCTATGGCCCGCTCGACAAGAACATCTGGGAGCTTGGCGAGGAAGAGAAGCAGGGCATCCGCAGTGTGCCCGGCAGCCTCAACGAGAGCGTGGCCGCACTCGAAAAAGACCACGACTATCTACTCGAAGGTGGCGTATTCACCGAAGATGTTCTCACCATGTGGAAAGACTTGAAGCAAAGCGAGATCCACGAAGTTGCCCTGCGCCCATCCCCCTACGAATTCCACCTTTATTCAGCCATCTAGCTCACTCCAAGCAATAAAAAGCCTCGCTCTTAGAGCGAGGCTTTTTTGTTGCTTGCATCTTCTTTAAACGAACGCGTTTGTCCAGTAGCTTGACGCGCCCTTGCGCTGGGATGTGGTTGAAGTTATAGATGCCAGCATGAGCTGCATCCCGCCCGGCCGCGGTTTCACCCCAGCCAAGTTCTGTGCAAAGTTGTTACTTATTAGTTTTAACCCCCTCCCTGTTAAAAACTAATAACTTTGCAGTGGGTTACCCGCTCAGGCTGCTGCCAAAACTGGTGAAGTCGGCGCCGGTCGGGTTCTGGAATACCCGCAGCCCGAACTCCGGCACGATCGCCAGCAAGTGGTCAAAGATGCTGGCCTGTATCGCCTCGTACTGCTCCCACGCGGTTGTGGAGGTGAAGATATAGATCTCGATCGGCAGCCCCGTTGGGCCGGGGTCCAGTTGGCGCACCATGATGGTCTGGTCCTTCTTCACATCCGGGCGCTGGCGCAGGTACGCTTCCACATAGGCCATGAAGACAGACACATTCGTCAGTTGGCTTGGCTTGTTGGCAAAGAAATCCTTCAGCAGGTCCATCTGCTTGAGTTTTGCCATTTCTTTGTCATTGCAGAAGCGCACGCTTTGGATATCCAGCGAGATCGAGCGTTTGACCCGGCGTCCGCCGCTTTGGCTCATGCCGCGCCAGTTTTTGAACGAGACCTCAAGCAGCTTGTGCGTGGGGATTACCGTGAAGGTCTTGTCAAAGTTCTGGATCTTGACCGTATGCAGCGACATGTTGGTCACATCCCCATCGGCATTGAAGGCCGGCACTTCGATCCAATCGCCTTCCTTCACCAGATCATTGGCCGCGATCTGCACGCTGGCCACCAACCCAAGGATCGTGTCCTGGAAGATGAGCAGCAGGATCGCTGTCAGCGCCCCCAGGCCTCCCAGCAGCAGCAGCGGGGAGCGCCCCGTGAAGACCGAGATGCTCAGGATGATGCCCACGCCAATGATCAGGATCTTGCCCAGGTCCAGATAGCCCTGGATGGCAACGCCGGTGTAGTTGGCCCGGCTTTCGTAAATGATGTTGGCCGCCGAAAGCAGCGCGTTCAGGGTCAGTACCAGGATCCACAGAATAATGAAAAGCGAGACGGACTGCAGCGTACGTGCGTACTGCGGCCAGATGTACGCAAAAATGTAGATTATGGCCAGCGGCGCCACCCACGACAGGCGGTTGGGCCGCATGTGCTTCACCAGCACGTCGTCCCACTGGTTCTTCGTGCTGCGCGCCAGCCAGGTCAGCCCGCGGCCCACCACATAGCGGGCAATGATGAAGCTGAACAGTACCGCGCCAAGCACCACCCAGGGGGCAATGGCTTCGTTGGCGGCCATCCAAAGTCTGATGCTGTTGATCGTGATCATAGCTTAGCTCGTAAGTTGCGAAGGTGGGCGTTTCATGTCAAATGTGTCAGTCGTGCGGGTATAGCCGAAGCCGGACAGGCGGCCGATCGCGCCAAGCTTCTGTGCGTCGATATAGAACTTCTCATTGATGATGTCATCGGCTACATGAATATAGACGATCTCACCGATCATGATCCAAGAGGAGCCCGGCGTGCCATCCCCAATCGGTACCACCTGGCGCAGCTCGCACTCAAAGCTCACCGGGCTTTCCGCCACACGTGGTGCGATCACCCGCACCGAGGGCGCCGCGGTCAGGCCGGCCACCTCAAACTCGTTCCGCTCCGGTGGCAACTCGGTCGAGCTCAGGTTCATGGCCTCGGCCAGAGGCTCTGTGGCAATGTTGATGACGTACTGTTTGGTGGCCATGATGTTCTTGTACGTATCCTTGACCCCGCCATCCGTGCCGCGCACTTCCACGCAAAACAGCAGGGTCGGCGGCTTGTGCGCGGCTACATTGAAGAACGAGAACGGCGCCAGATTGGGCACGCCGTTGGCGTCCACGCTGGAAACCCAGGCGATGGGGCGGGGGACGACGGAGCCATTGATGATCTTGCTCAGCGCGCCAGCCGGAGCAGTCTGCGGGTCGAATTGCATAGCTGGCTATCTGCGCGAGCGCTGGTGAAAGTTCCAGGCCAGCAGGCACAGCCCCACCAGCATGAACACAAAGCGGGCCAGCGTAAACCACGGGCTCGGGAAGGCGTACACGAGTATGCCCACCAGCACATACCCAACCCATAGGCTCCAACGCAGGGCGCGCTCCAGCATGGTCTTGTCGGGCAGCACAAACGCCATCAGAAAGAAGCTGATGTAGCTACTATGGAACTTGATCGCGCTCCACAAAGCACGGGCATGCACTGCTTCAGCGCTGGGCAGCACACCTTGCTTGGCCGCCTGGATGAATACCAGCAGCTCATTGTTCTCGTGCACATCCAGATAGGTCGTGATCAGCAGCGCACCCAGGCCGGCGGCTACCAACCAGACGTTGTCGGCGTTCTTGAGCGCCATCGCCAGCAGCACGAACAGCGCCGTGTAGAAGATGACAAAAAAACTGTCGAGGGCCACATAAGTCCGCACCGCGGTTTCATGCTCCACCAGATTGTTTGCATACTGCGCCGGCGGCATGAACGAGTCGAACGAGGTGTCCGCCGAACCCTGCAGCACCATCGCGGCCAGCATGGCCGCCAGTGCCAGGCCGGCGGCCAGCGCCATGCGCGCAATGTTTCGGTCGAGCGCTTTGCCCTTCATTACTCGCCGTCGCCTTCCAGCCAGCTGTCTTGGTACTCAGGCTTCTCCATCTCCAGCGCAGCGGTGGTGACGTGCAGCGGGTGGAAGGTATCCACCATCACCGCCAGCTCATCCGTGCGCTCTTTGCCGATCGAGGCTTCAGTGGCGCCGGGCTGCGGGCCGTGCGGCAGGCCAAACGGGTGCATGGAGATATCGCAGCGGTCAATGCCCTTGCGAGACATGAACTCGCCCTCGGCGTAGTAAATGACTTCGTCTGACTGGACATTGGAGTGGTTGTAGGGCGCCGGGATGGCGTCCGGGTGGAAGTCATACAAGCGCGGTACGAACGAGCACAGCACAAAGCCGCGCCCCGAGAATGTTTGGTGGGTAGGCGGCGGCAAATGCAGTGCGCCGGTGCGCGGCTCAAAATCGTTGATGTTGAAGATCCACGGGTACAAGTACCCGTCCCAGCCCACAACATCGTGCGGGTGGTGATCCAGAATATGGCGGCTGATCGTGTCGCGCACTTTCACGCGCACTTCAAAATCGCCGCGGTCGGTATGCGTGTCCAGCTGGGTGGGCACGCGGATGTCGCGTTCGGTATAGGGTGCATGCTCCAGCAGCTGGCCGTATTCGTTGCGGTAGCGCTTGGGCGGCTCAATGTGCGAGGGGGTCTCGACCACCAGGAAGCGCGCTTCCGGCCCGGAGAGTTCCAGCTTCCAGGTGACGCCAAATGGGATCACCAGGTAGTCGCCCTCATGGAACTCCAGCACGCCAAACTGGCTGCGCAACACGCCGCTGCCCTCGTGCACGAACCAGCATTCATAGGCCTGCGCGTTGCGATAGAAGTACTCCATGCTCTTGGTGGGGCGGCTGAGGCCGATGGTGACATCGTTGTTGCCCAGCAGCACCCGGCGGGCCGCCACCGGGTCGCCGCCCGCTGGCATGTCCGCCGTGCGGAAGGCGCGGTGGCGGATGGCGCCATAATCTACATATTCAGCTTTGGCACTGCCGAGCAACTCCACCTTCTTGATGCGCGGGGGGAGAAAATGATGGTACAGCAGGGATTGGATGCCGGAGAAGCCCTCCAAACCCATGACTTCTTCGCGGTACAGGTTGCCATTGGGCTTGCGGAACTGCACATGGCGCTTTTGCGGAAATTCACCAAGGGAGTGATAGAAAGGCATTTCTTAGCTCCTTTAGCTGTCAGCGGTCAGCCTTCAGCTTTGCTAATAAGCGAACTGAGCATCTTTTTTACTTCGACTACATCGCTACTCAATCCAGCGTAGGCGTCATCGCCAATGAATTTTAGCTCAAATGCAAGGAGTAGTTGATACTCCACCTCACTGGCGGAACCGAATGAGATCTGCAGCAACCGTCGCATGTCTGCATCACTGCCACGCCCGACGCCTTCTGCAATGTTTGACGGAATAGAAACGGCAGCTCGCCTAAGTTGGCTTGTCAGTCCGTATAGTTCTGTGCTTGGAAATTTGCTTGTAACTTGATAGATTGCGAGTACAAGCCTGTGCGACTTCTCCCAAACTTGCAACCTTCGAAAATCTTTCATCACCCACCTGAAAGCTGATTGCTGACAGCTTGGCTAAACAATCTTGTTGAATAGCTTCCCAATCTGACTAACTTCCAACTCCACCGTGTCTCCGGGCTGCAGCCACGGGCCTTCGGCTTTGGTGAGTTCAAGCAGGCAGCCTGTGCCTACCGTTCCCGAGCCGATCACATCCCCAGGCTGCAGGGTGACTCCTTGCGAGGCACGCGCAATGATCTCGCCAAATGAGTAGTGAATATCACCCCAATTGCCGCGCGAAAGCTCTTTGCCGTTCACACGAGCCTTCATTTCAAGGTTGAACACGCCCGGGCGGCCTGTGCTGGCGTTTTCCAGTTCATCCGGCGTCACGATCACCGGCCCCAGGCTGGTGGCGAAGTCTTTGCCCTTGGCCGGGCCAAGACCGACTTTCATTTCCTTGCGCTGCACATCCCGGGCCGACCAGTCGTTCATGATCGTAAAGCCGAAGATGTGCTCCGTTGCCTTCTCGGCCGGAATATCCTTGCCGGGTTTCCCAATGATGGCGGCCACTTCCAGCTCATAGTCCAGCGCCTGGGTGTAGCCTGGCTTCTCGACCTCATCATCCGGGCCAAACACGGTGGTGGGGTTGGTGAAGTAGAAGACGGGAAACTCGTACCACTCGGCCGGCACTTCGCGCCCGCGGTTCTGGTTGGCGGTGCGCACATGCTGCTCGAACGCGTACGCATCGCGAATGCTGGGCGGATTTTGCAACGGGGCCAGCAGGCGCACGTCCGCCAGCGGCCACACCGTCTGGGTCTGGCGCGCAACCTGGGCGGCCAGCGCCCAGGTCTGCGCACCAGCCCGGATGAAGCTCAGCATGTCCTGTGGCAGGTCGCCGCGGCCCAGTGAGACCACGCGGTCTTCTGCAATGAGCGCCCCCAAACGGGGGCGCTCATCACCAGGTGCTTTGAAGGTCAGGTATCGCATCAGGCTTACAAGTTGCCGCGGCGGTCCTGCTCTGCTTCCAGGGCCTCGAACAGGGCTTTGAAGTTGCCCTTACCGAAGCCGCGGCTGCCGCGGCGCTGGATTACCTCGATGAACGCGGTGGGGCGGTCCTGAATGGGGCGCGAGAACACTTGCAGCAGGTAGCCCTCGTCGTCCTTATCCACCAGAATACCCAGTTCATTGATCTTGTCGAGCGGCTCTTTCACAATGTCGCCCACGCGCTCAGGCAGCAACTCGTAGTACTCATCCGGCACACGCAGGAACTCGATGCCATTGGCCTTGAGCTGCGTGATCGTCTCGATGATGTCACCCGTGGAGAGCGCCAGATGCTGCACGCCTGGCCCCAGGTAATAGTCCAGGTATTCTTCGATCTGGCTGCGGCGCTTGCCGTCGGCGGGCTCGTTGATGGGCAGCTTGATGCGCCCGTTGCCGTTCTCCATCACCTTGGACATCAGGGCCGAGTATTCCGTGCTGATGTCTTCGTCATCAAAATGCTGCAGCTGACGGAAGCCCATCACCTTGTGATAGAAGTTCACCCAGTGGTTCATCTTGCCCAGCTGCACGTTGCCCACAATGTGGTCAACTGCGGCCAGGCCGGTGCTGTTGGCCTCGCGCACATGCGGGTGGTAGCCCGGGGCAAACGGCCCCTTATAGTCGCTACGGTCCACAAACATGTGCAGCACTTCACCATAGGTGTGGATTGCCGAGGTGCGCAGGATGCCGTATTCGTCCTTCTCCTCACGGGGCGCCCAGGCAATCTGACCGCCGCGTGAAGTCGTTTCCTTGAAGGCTTTCTCTACATCCTCTACCTGCAGCGCCACAACTTTGACCCCGTCGCCGTGAGCCAGGTGGTGCCCGGCGATCTCGTGGCTTGGCCCATAGGCGGCCGACACCACGATGCGGATCTTGCCAGACTCCAAAACGTAAGAGGCAAATTCGCGGTTGCCCGTCTCCAGGCCGGAGTAGGCCACGGGTTTAAAGCCCATGCCCTTCCACCAATAGTGCATGGCCTGTTTTGCGTTGCCTACGTAGAAATGTAAATGGTCAATGCCTTGGATCGGCAGAAAATCGCCTTCTTCGGTCATAGGGCGTGTTTCGGTCTTGGTTTCCTTTACTTGCACCATGGCACACTCCTTAGAATGGGGTTGTTTCATTATAGTACTTTCGCACCCGGCCAAGCAAAGGCCAGACTGAGCCTGCATGTTAAAATCACCTTTACGCATTAAAAAATATGGCACGGCGCAAACACCTTGCTTTGATACTCATTCTCGGGCTCATGCTTGCCGCCTGCGCCAGTTCACGCGCGGATGCACCTGCTACCCCCATGCCATACACTATTGAGCCGGTTTTTGAGGAGTTCTATACCTTCCTGGGCGGCCCGCAGCGCGCCGGCGCGGTGATCTCGCCTGGCATCGTTGATGGCAATATCCAGAAGCAATATATCGAAGCCGGCCTGATGGTCTACAACCCTGCTCTGGCGCCCAGCGAACAATACAGTCTCGCCCCACTCGGCCAACAATTGGGCGTGTGGGACGCGCCGCTGCCGGATGCCAACCTGCCCGACGTGATGTTCGTGGATGGCTACATCATCTACGAAGGCTTTGAGGATCTGTACCGCCAGCTGGGTGGGCCGCGCTATCTGGGCAGACCGCTTACGGGCGTGCGCTTTGTAGAAGAGCAGAGCCGTGTAGAGCAATATTTTGAGAACCTGGGCTTGTACATCGACTTGGACGAGCCGCAAACCGGCGTGCGCCTGATGGATTATGGCCGCCAGGTCTGCGGCCAAGGCTGCGGCGTGCCCGCCAGCAGCCCGGCCGCCGTCATCCAGTCCCAGTTGGCGTACGGCGAGCCATTCACTAGTGCTGTGGCTGCTTTTGGGGAGCCTGTGGTCGGCCAGCGCCTGGCTGGTCCTTACCAGTTGGCTGACGGCAGCATCGAGGTCATCTACCAGAACATTGTGCTGTATGCTCCCGCAGCCCAGCCCGGCAGCGTGCTGCCGCGCCCGGTCACGGCCCTGCTCGGCATCCTGCCTGAACCGCGTACCACCCGCCTGGAGAACGCCAACTTGATCTTCTACCCACTGGAGGGCGACTTTGGCTACAACGTGCCATCCGTGTTCAATGACTACATCACGCAGCGCGGCGGCTATGAGCTCTTCGGTGCACCGATCGCCGAACTGCAAGCCACCGATGGCGGCGCCAGCCAGTGCTTTGTCAATGCCTGCCTGCGTTATCTGAACGGGCAGGTTAGCCTGCTTCCGCTTGGGCTGGAATACCGCACAAAGTTCTACGACCAGGCCTCGCCGCAAGTCCAGGCCGCCTTCGAGCAGATCCGCATTGATGTGTGGGAGGCGCGCTCGCAAGTCTCCTCCACCGAAGGCCAGACCATATATGCCAGCCTGCATGCCAATGGCCAGTTGCTGGCCGGCTTGCAACCTTATCTGGAGCTCACGCCGCCGTCCGGCGAGGGCCAGCGCTACACCTTCCCACCTACAGATGCCAATGGGCAAACCCAGCTCAGCCTGCCGCCCGTGCAAGGCCAGAACTGGGAGCTGGTGGTCTACAAAGTCTGCCTCGACGGCCTGCACGAATCTACGCGTTGCACAACTGACTCGTACCGCATCTGGGGTAATCCCTGACATAGGAGAAAGAAATGACCAACGAAGAGATCCTGAGCCTGATGAACCAGTATGTTGAAATGAACGCGCAAGCCGCCCAGCATGAATCAGAGAAGCAGCGCCTGATCGAAGACACCCTGCCGCCCGATGTACGCCAGCGCGTCGCTGAGATCGAGGCTGAGTTTGCCGGCAAGAGCCAGGCCGCCGAAGAAGCGCTGGCCCAACTGGAAGAGAAGATCAAAGCGGCCGTCGTGGCGGCCCAGGCCAACGTAGCCGTTGAAGGCATGAAAGCTTCGTATCACTCTGGGCGTGTCACCTGGGATTCCAAGGGTTTGGACGAGGCCATGGCCAGCGATCCCCAGATCGCCGAAGCCATCGGGCAGTACAAGAAACAGGGTAAGGACTACGCTTCGTTCACATTTCCAAAGGCCTAGCGCTGCCTAGGCAAGGACCGTATACAGCCAGATCCCCGCTGCCACCGCCAGGTTGAGCGAAGTCACCCGCCCGCGCATCGGCATACCCACCACCTGCGTGCAGGCCGCCAGTTGCTCGGGGCTCAGCCCCTCGCGCTCGCTGCCCAGCAGCAGCGCGGCTGGGCGCGTATAGCTGGCCTGGCGGTACGGCAGTTCTGCTTTGGCAGAACTGCCGTAGATATCCACACCCTCGGCCGCAGCCCACACCACGAAGTCTGCGAAACTCGCCTGCACGATCGGCTTGGTGAAGTGCGCGCCCATGCCGGCCCGCACCGACTGCGGGTGCCACGGGTCGGTGCCACCTTCCAGCAGCAGCAAACCGGCCCCGCCGGCGGCATCCAGCGTGCGCAGCAGACTGCCCACGTTGCCAGGGTCCTGCGGCGCCACTGCGGCCAGATATACACCCGCCGCTTCCACTGGCAAGCTGGCGAGGCTGATTGTCTCTTGCCGCGCCACTGCCAGGATGCCCTGTGGGTTGTCCTTGTCGCTCAGGCTGGCCATCACATCCTGGCTCACCTCCAGCGTTTCCACGCCTGCCTGCTGTAACCGCTGCGGCAGCCCGTGGGCAAACTCGCCGCGCAGCAGGCTGGGGGCATACAGCCCTAGTTCAAGCGCCGCGCCAGATTCCAATGCCGCGCCGATGTGAAACACGCCCTCGACCAGGAACAAGCCGCTTTCCTGGCGCGCTTTGCGCTCATGCAGGCTGCGCACGAGTTTCACTTTTGGATTGCTGCGGCTGGTGATGGCGCTCATGCGGTGATTATACGGGTCAGTGTAGCAACAAAAAAAGCTGGCCGAGCGGCCAGCTTTTTTTGTTTTGTTGCGCTTACATCCCCAGACAGTTGAACGCGCCTTGGATGGGGAAGGTGCTGCCATCCGGGCGCCGGCCTTCGCCATAGTAGGAGCCAGATAGCTGATCTGGGTTGATGGTGACATTGAGCCAATTGGTGCCGTACTCCACACCGCCCACACGCCAACTCAACCCGCCGCTCGCCACCGCACCTGGCGCGGCGCCTGGCTCCACCATGAACAAAGCGGCATTCTCACCGCTGCGCCCGCTGCTGATCATGATCTGCGGGACGGTTTCGCACTGCGCGCCGGTCAGGTCGACCGGGTGCTCGCCATACACGCGCAGCAAACCTGCGATGCAGTTGAACACGCCGTGGACTTCAATAACTTCCTGCACAGGCACGCCTTCCACCACCCGGTGGGCTGTGCCGTCAAAGCGGCCGGAGAAATGGTCGTCATTCAGCGTGATCACGAATAAGTCCTGCGTTGATACCAGCGCGCTGTCGGTTGCCGCGTCGCTGGATGCCCATACAAGATAACCGCTGCGCAGGTTGCCCTCGTCTGAAGACGCGTAGATGACCAGCGAGGCATACGGAGGCGGCGCATCGGCGACAGGCGGAGCGCTGATATAGGTTTCACCATCCAGCGTGGAGCAAGACCCGCCGCTCACCGTCAGCGGCAGCCCGCCAGCGATCGCGATCGTGGCCGTATTCTCCGCCACGGTTTCGCTGGCTATCGGGCTGCTGGGCCGGCTTGCGGGCGGCACAGCGCCAACTGGCGCTGTGCCAAATTCAGGGGCGCCCAGCCCTGTGGCTGCGTCCAGGCTTCCGGTTGTGCCAGCGTCAGCCGGCGCACCGCCTGCCGTGTCACCACCGCCGCTGGGCAGGGTGGGGGTGCTGGTTGGCGCGGCGCTGCTCGTTCCACAGGCTGCCAGCAACAGCGCACAAACGCCAATTAATCCAAGATAAGAGCGGTTGAAGGGTTTCATGGGTATCTCCTGAGGCAGGATTCTTGCAGAGGAGCGGGTTTTTGGCCTCGTTTTTACTTGATAGCTTTTGCAAGTAGTCGTGCGTATTAATTAGAGTGTATGAGTTCGCCCAACGCCCAAACATCCCGCATTCCAGGCTTTTACAACCTTTCTATAGAAGAGCGCCACCAGCGCCTGCGTGACCTCGGCATCCTGACTGAGGAACAGCTCAGCGCGCTGGCGCAGGGTGGTATCCGCGCTGAGGCCGCCGACCATATGGTCGAGAATGCCATCGGCGTGCACAGCTTGCCGCTCGGCCTGGGGCTCAACTTCGTGGTCAATGGCCGCGAGGTGTTGGTGCCCATGGCCGTCGAGGAACCCTCGGTCGTAGCCGGCGCGTCCTTCATGGCCAGGCTGGCCCGTGCGGCTGGCGGTTTCACCGCCAGCACCGACGCGCCGCACATGATCGGCCAGATGCAGCTACTCGACGTAGATGACCTCGAAGCGGCCACTGCCGCCATCCAGGCCGCCACGCCCGACCTGCTGGCCGAGGCGGCTCAGATCGACCCGGTGCTACTGAAACTGGGCGGCGGCCCGCAGGAACTGCTCGTCCGCCGCATTGACGATTCGCCCATAGGCTCTTTCCTGGTGCTGCACTTGGTCTACGACGTACGCGATGCCATGGGCGCCAATGCCATCAACACCGCCTGTGAGCGCCTGGCGCCGCGCATTGAGGCGCTGACCGGCGGCCGCGTCCATCTGCGCATCCTCAGCAACCTGGCCGACCGCCGCCTGGCGCGCGCCGCCTGTGCCATCAAGCTCAGCGAGCTCGCCTTTGGCGATTTCACCGCCGAGCAGGTGCGTGACGGCATCGTCGAGGCCTGGGCCTTCGCCGCGGCTGACCCATACCGCGCCGCCACCCACAACAAGGGCATCATGAACGGCATTGACGCCGTGGTCATCGCCACCGGCAATGATTGGCGTGCAGTCGAAGCTGGTGCCCATGCCTACGCTGCCCGCAGCGGCCGCTACACCTCGCTCAGCACCTGGGGCGTCTCGCCCGAGGGCGACCTTGTCGGCAGCCTGGAGCTGCCGATGGCGGTCGGCATTGTGGGCGGCGCCACCAAAGTACACCCCACCGCCCAGGCCGCCCTCAAGCTGATGGGCGTCACCACCGCCGCTGAGCTGGCCGAGATCATTACCGCTGTCGGCTTGGCCCAGAACCTGGCCGCCCTGCGGGCACTGGCCACCGAGGGCATCCAGCGCGGCCACATGAGCCTGCATGCCCGCCAGGTAGCCATCGCCGCAGGCGCACAAGGCGACCAGGTCGAGAAGCTGGCCGCCCAGTTGGTCTCCGAAAAAACCGTGCGCATTGACCGCGCCGAGGAAGTATTAAAGGAATGGTCGCAATGACAGAGCACCCCCACGAGCATGAAACTGCCCGGCTACTCAAGCCGGAGCACCCGGTTGGCATCGTAGGCTACGGCGCCTACGTGCCGCGCTACCGCCTGCCCGCCAAGGAAGTAGCCCGCGTCTGGACGGACGGCACGGCCGGCCTGCCCATCGTTGAGAAATCCGTTCCTGGTCTGGACGAAGATGTCATCACCATGTCCATCGAGGCGGCCCGCAACGCGGTGGCCCGCGCCCAGGTGCCGGTCAAGGACCTGCGCGCCATCTGGGTTGGCTCAGAGTCGCATCCCTATGCTGTCAAACCCAGTTCGACCTTGGTGGCCGAAGCCATCGGCGCCTCCACCAGCATCCAGGCCGCTGACTGGGAATTTGCCTGCAAAGCAGGTACCGAGGCGATGGTGGCAGCCATGGGCTTCGTGGGCTCACGCATGGCGCAGTACGCCATGGCCATCGGCATGGATACGGCCCAGGGCCGTCCGGGCGATGCGCTGGAGTACACCGCCGGGGCGGGTGGGGCGGCTTTCATCATTGGCCCCGCGGAAGAATCCGTAGCTGAGATCGAGTGCACCTACTCCTTCGTCACGGACACGCCAGACTTTTGGCGTCGCCAGTATGCCAAGTACCCGGAGCACGGCCAGCGTTTCACTGGCGAACCGGCTTATTTCAAACACATCACCACTGCCGGCCAGGCCATGTTCGAGGCTACCAACACCAAGCCCGAAGACTATGCCTACGCCGTCTTCCACCAGCCCAACGCCAAGTTCCCGCAGCGCGCCGGCCAGATGCTCGGCTTTACCCCGGAGCAGATCAAGACCGGCCTGCTGGTGCCGCGCATCGGCAACACGTACTCCGGCGCGGCCATCATTGGCCTGACCGCCATTTTGGATATTGCCAAGCCGGGTGACCGTATCATGCTGGTCTCCTTCGGCTCCGGCGCCGGCTCGGATGCGATGGTGCTGCGCGTCACCGACAAGATCGCCGGTAAGCCCCAGCTCGCCACCACCACCGAGCAGTACATCGAGCGCCGCACCGAGATCGACTATGCTGCGTATGTAAGGATGCGTGGGAAGTTGGCAATGAAATGAGAACGAGAACCGGAAAAGAGATTAGAGACTTGAGATTGGAGACCGAATCTCTAGTCTCTAATCTCAAGTCGCTGATTTCTCAAACTGAGGATTTGCATAAATGACCAACGTGATCATTGCTGGTATCGGGCTTACCCCCGTCAACGAACACTGGAACACCTCGCTGCGCGAGCTGGCCTTCCACGCTATGGAAGCTGCCATGCAGGATGCCGGCGGCCTGCGCCCGAACGCGCTCTACGTCGGCAATATGCTCGCCGGCCAGCTGTCCAAGCAGGCCCAGCTCGGCACGCTGCTGGCCGACTTTGCTGGCCTGACCGGCATTGAAGCTGCCACCATCGAAGCCGCTGGCGCTTCCGCCGCCATGGCCCTGCGGGTCGGCATGCTTGCGGTTGCCAGCGGCCAGGTGGACGTTGCCATGGTGCTCGGCGTCGAGAAACTCAGTGAGCAGGTACCTGCTGAGGTTGAAGCCGCCTTGGCCATGGGCTCTGACACGGATTACGAAGCCGAGCAGGGGCTGACCCTCACCGCCCAGGCAGCGCTGCTGGCGCAGCGCTACCTGCATGAGCACCAACTGGCCCAGGATGTGCTGGCTGGCTTTCCGCTCACCGCCCATGCCAACGGCGCTCACAATCCCAACGCCATGTTTCAGAAGGCGGTCAAGCCCGAGACCTATGCCAAAGCCGGCATGGTCAGCGCGCCGCTCAATATGTTTGACGTTGCCCCGAATGCGGATGGCGCTGCCGCCCTCATCCTGACCCGCCGTGAGTTGCTGCCGCCCAAGTTCTCCCATCCGCTCGTGGAGATCATCGGCTCCAGCGCCGTTTCTGACACCCTGGCGCTGCACGACCGCCCGGACCCCCTCACCTTCAACGCGGCCCGGCTCTCGATCGAGCGCGCCTGTGCCCAGGCCGGCATCCTGCCCAAAGATGCCGACCTGTTCGAGCTGTTCGATGCCTTCTCCATTTATAGCGCCCTCTCGATGGAGGCCGCCGGCCTGGCGGCCCGCGGCGAGGGCTGGAAGTGGGCCCAGAACGGGGCCATCTCGCTCACCAGCGAGATGCCCATCGCCACCCTGGGCGGCCTGAAAGCCCGCGGCTTCCCCGGCGGCGCTACCGGCGCCTACCAGGCCGCCGAGGCCGCCCTGCAACTGCGCAGCCAGGCGGGCGGGGCGCAGGTAGCGGATGCCAAGACTGCCCTGGTGCAGAGTCTGGGCGGCCCGGCGGCAACCGCCGTCACGCATGTGTTGCGCCGTGTAGAGGACTAATGGAACTGCTGTCGACGCGCCTGGACAAGGCAACCAGTCTGACCAACGCCTTGGCTGCCACGCTCACCAGCGAGCAGCTCAAAAGCCACAATGGTGAAGCGCCATCCAACAGTATCGGTGCCCAGTTTTGGTGCGTAGTCGGTGCGCGCGAGAGCTATGCGCGCGCCTTCGAAGCTGGCGCCTGGCAGGGTTTCAGTTGCAGCCTCAAGGAGCCTGAGGTTCCTGCCATCGTGCAGGCAGCCCTGGCTACCTCCCAGGCGGCCTTGCAGGCCGCTCTGGCCGCCGCCAGCCAGCCGTGGGACGAAGCGCGCCAGCACATTCTCTATGATCTGCTGGAGCACGAAGCCCAGCACCAGGGCCAGCTCATCCGCTATTTCTACGCCAACCGCATCGCCTTCCCACCAGACTTTGCCAAGCGCTACGCGTTGTAGTCTCTGCTGAAGCATCCCCAAGCCAAAAAAGCCCGCCGGATGGTGGGCTTTTCTCAAGCTTGGGTCAGGATGATGGGCTTGCCCTGTGTGATCACGATCGTGTGCTCAAACTGAGCCGCAATGCTGCGGTCCAGCGTGCGCAGTGACCAGCCGTCGCGCTCTTCGGTGATGCGCCCGGAGCCCGCCGTCAGGAACGGCTCCAGCGCCAGCACCAGTCCTTCGGTCAGCACGCGCTTGTCACGCGGGTTGGGCACGTTCAGCACATCACTGGGATATTCGTGCAGCTTACGCCCGATCCCGTGACTGGCCAGCTCGGCGATCGTGTTGTAGCCGTGTGCGCGCGCCTCGCTCTGCATCGTGCGCCCCAGTTCGCTGATCAACACGCCAGCCTTGGCGGCGGCGAGTGTCTTTTTGAGCGTGGCCTTGGTTGCCTCCAGCAGAGCAGTCACATCCTTCGTCCGCTTGCCCACCTGCATCGAGGCGCCCGTGTCGGCAAAATAGCCGTCCTTCTCGGCCGAGACATCGATGTGGATCAGGTCGCCAGTCTTCAGTACATAGTCGCCCGGTATGCCGTGGGCGATCACCGGCGTCACGCTGATGCAGGTGGCCCCGGGGAATTGGTACATAACTTCCGGCGCTGACTGGGCGCCTCGGCTATTGAGATAGCTGCGACCCAGATCATCCAGCTCCCGGGTGCTAATGCCGGGAGCCGCTGCGGCTAGCATCTTGCGCAGCCCAACCGCACAGATCCTGCCGATCGCCTTCAGGCGTTGCAGCTGCTCGTCAGTCTCTACCGTCATAGCGCTGGATTATAGGCTCATTAATCGTCTTACATCCTGATAGTTTCTGAGAGTCTGGCCGGGCTACAGTAAGCTCGACAGGAGAAATAAAAGATGGATATTCCGCGCCATTGGAGACTAAAAAAGCAGCGCTACTCGCTCACCGGCGAGGTATGCGAGCATTGTGACGCCAAGCTGTTCCCGCCGCGTGACATCTGCCCCGAATGTGGCGAAGAGGCCAAGACCCTCTTCCAGTTCAGCGGCAAGGGCGAGGTCTATTCCTTCACGACCGTCTACGACGCCCCTGAAGGCTATGCCGAGCAGGCGCCCTACACCCTGGCCATGGTCAAGCTGGTCGAAGGCCCTCTGGTCACCGCCCAGCTCACTGACCTCGGCGAGCAGCAGCCCGCCATCGGCATGCCGGTGGAAATGGTCACCCGCTTGCTGCGCTCCGCTACTGATGAGCGCGGCATGCTGATCTACGGTTACAAGTTCCGCCCGGCTGTAGCTCAAGCGGGCTGATCAAAAAGTTATCCAAAAAAGCGCAGCCGCGGCTGCGCTTTTTTGTTTCCATAATCATCATATAATTGCTTTGTGCCTACTAGGACGCTTACACAAGCTGTGCGGCTGGTTACGTTAGTAGCCATTGTGGCCAGCACCCTGGTAACGGCAACGCCAGCCTATGCCGCGCCCGGCCCCTGCGACGGCACTCCAGCCAACGATCCTCCCATCACATGCTCAACAGATCCCACCCCTGATGACCAGGTTGGCCTTGGTTTGGGCGATGACACCTATGTCCAGGATGCCGGCGTAACCTCGGATTATGTTGGCGGTGACGCCGACGAAGACGGCCTGGAAAGCAGCGGCAACGGCGGTAATGACCACATCACGATCAATGGCATCGTGACCTCGTGTGTGGATGGCGATAATGTCGATGGGGATGGCGGGAACGATACGATCATCATCAATGGCGAAGTGCAGTGTGAAGTTGCCGGTGATTATGCCGGTGGTAATGGCGGCGACGACACGATCACGATCAACGGCGAAGTCTACTCGTCAGTCTCGGGTGACATAGCTTTGCTTGACGGCGGGGATGACATCATCACCATCAACGGAGATGTTGGCGGGGATGTATATGGAGACGAAAGCGGCGGAGATGGTGGGAATGACAGGATCACGCTGGCTTCGGGCGGCACCATCGGTGGGGATGTGTATGGAGATTCCTCAGGTGGAAACGGCGGCAATGACACCATCACGATTAACGGCGTTGTCGCCGGTGATGTCTACGGGGATTGGGCGGACGGCGATGGAGGCAATGACACCATTGTCATCAATGGAACCGTAACAGGCGATATCTATGCGGATGCCGTTCTTGGAACCGGAGGCGATGACCGCGTGGAGCTTGGCGCCGGCGCCAGTGTGGGCGGCGTTATTTATGGTGAAGACGGCTTTGACACACTTGTCTTCACATTCCTGTTACAGAGCCAACTCAATGGTCTCGACCCGGCCAATGGCTCCCTAACCCACAATGGGCAGACGTATACCTGGGCAAACTTTGAGCGCTTGCTGGGCACTCTGATAGCAGCCCTCAAAGATTCACTGGCACAACTCCTGTTCGCAGGCTCGGGCTTCACGGCCGCCGATGTGGGTGGCGGCATCATGATCCTGCGCGGCGATACCCTGATTGCATTTGCGCCTCACACAACACTGCGCTCGCTCGCCCAAGGGGATGAGCCCCTACGCTTTCAAGCGGAAGGGCAGGAGTGGTACGTGACCGTAGTTAACCTGGGCTCCACAGCCGAGCAGCCGTATCGTGAAACCATGCAGGTGACGATCTTCTCCCCAGCAGGCGATCTGGCTGCCCAGTTCATGTTTCTGGAGCAGTAAACTTCCGACGAAACCCGATAGCTGAATAGGGCGCGGTTATTCTTAGCCGCATGGGCATAGTGTGTCTGTTACTCTCTAGGTGAACTCATGGAACAATTCATCAAAGACCGCTTCACCGATAGCATTCTGCACCAGGCCGCCCAGCGCTACGGCGTTGAGCCGTCCGCGGTCAAAGTGCTGGACAGCTTTGAGAGCTTCATCTTCGAATTCCCGCGGGATGGCAAGGAATACATATTGCGCATTGGCCACAGCCACCGCCGCAACCAGACCCTGATCGAGGGCGAGACGGAATGGATCAACTACCTCGTCGCCGGTGGCGTCTCCGCGGCCCAGGCCATTCAGTCCGTCAATGACAAGCTCGTCGAACCGATTGCCGACGGCCATGGCGGTGACTTCCTGGCGGTTGCCTTCGTCAAAGCCCCCGGAGGCCCGGCCCGCGGCCTCAATTGGACCCCAAAGCTGTATCAGACCTATGGCGAGACGATTGGCCGCATGCACAAGCTCACTCAGGCCTACACTGCGCCCCGCAAGCGGCCGGAATGGGATGACCCAGTGTTTGACTTCGTCAACACCTTTCTGCCGGATAGCGAAAGCGAGATCAAGCACAAATACAACCAAGTGTGTGACTATGTGCGCACGCTGCCCAAGGACCCACAGTCTTACGGCCTCACCCATCAGGATGCGCACAGTGGCAACCTTTTTATCGATGAGGATGGCCGCATTACCTTGTTCGACTTTGACGATTGTGGCTATAACTGGCTGGTCAACGATATTGCCATGGTGCTCTTCTATATGGCCAGCACTGCCGAGGATAAAGCCGCCTTCACCGCTGAGTTTATGCCGCCCTTTCTGCGCGGCTACGCCAGCCAGTGCAGGCTCGACCCCAAATGGCTGCGAGAGATGCCGCACTTCATGAAGATCCGGGAGCTGGAGCTGTACGCGGTCATCCACCGGGATTTTGATGTCGATAACATTGACAATCCCTGGATCGCCAACTTCATGCGCGGTCGCCGCGAGCGCATCCTGGCAGATCAGCCCTATATTGAATTCGACTTCACTACATTGGAGTCGCTGCTCGCCTAGCTATGCCCCCAAGTTGCACCCAGGCGGAAAACTGACCTCAATCGGCAGTGAACAGCCGCTTGCCGTGCCAACAAACCTGTAATAACCCGCATGCCTAGATTTACATAAACCCTCGGCGCATACTGCTCCTTATCTTAGCCTTTACAAGGAGTAGTACATGTCCAAACGCAGCACCTTAGTCTCACTTTTATTCATCCTGGCGCTTCTGGCCGCTGCATGCGGCGCCCCGGCGCCAGCTGCTACATCCGCGCCGGCCGAGCCCGCCGCGGCCACCGAGGCGCCCGCGGTAGAGCCCACCGCAGACCCTGCCTTCCCGGTGACCATTGAGCACAAGCATGGCAGCACTACCATCGAGGCCGCACCCGAGCGCATCGTTTTGGTTGGCCTTAACGAACAGGATGCGCTGCTGGCTTTGGGTGTCGTACCCGTGGCTACGCGCGAGTGGTACGGTGAGCGCCCAGGCGCCGTGTTTGAATGGGGGCAGGATGAGCTGGCCGCGCTGGGCGGCGAGACTCCCGTAGTGCTCAGCGGCGGGGCGCTGAACTTCGAAGAGATCGCCGCGCTGGAGCCTGACGTCATCATCGGCTTGTATTCCGGCTTGACCGTGGAGGAATACGCCACCCTCAGCCAGATCGCGCCTACTGTGGCCCAACCGGCTGATTACGTTGACTGGGGTGTGCCCTGGCAGCAGGTTACACTCACCGTAGGCCAGATCCTGGGCAAAACTACCGAGGCCGAAGCGCTGATCGCCGGGGTTGAAGCTCGCTTTGCCGCCGCCCGTGAGCAGTTCCCGGCTGTGCAGGGCGTTGAAGGTGTAGTCGCCACGCCGTGGGGCTATCCCACCACTTACTATGTCTACGGTTCACAAGATTCGCGTGGCCGCTTCCTCACCAGCCTGGGTTTTGCGTACCCGCCCATCATTGATGAGTTGGCCGGCGAGGATTTCGGGGCATCGATCTCCTACGAACGCTTCGACATCATTGATATCGACTTCCTGATCTGGATCGACACCCTGCCGGCGGACCTGCTGGCCAACCCGCTCTACGCCAATTTGGCCATTGTCCAGGAAGGGCGGGTGGTCTACCTGGAAAACACCAACCCGGTCTATGACGCACTGAATTTCTCCACTGTGCTCAGCATTCCCTTTGCGATTGATGAGCTCACCCCGGCGCTGGAGCAACTGAACCAGACTCTGAGCAACTAAGCCCGTTTGCTACCCAAAAAAGCAGCCCGCGGCACTGCAGCGGGCTGCTTTGTTAATGTGCGCTGAGCAGCCGCGCACATTCATAGCCAGCTTCGCTTGACGCTCAATTTTGCGTATGCTAGTATCGCGCACTGACTGGAATGGATGTTCTGACAAGATGAAAAAACGCTCGTTCGCGCTTCTTATCGCACTCCTCGGCTTGCTGTTGGCCGCCTGTACCCGCTCCGCCACCACGGACCCGGTTGGCGGCTCGGCCACCGAAGACCCGTTCGTGTCCATTTTCAACACCATGGCCACCCAGACCGCATTGGCTGGCCAGGACAAGGCCGGCACGCTGCCCACGCTGGAGCTCAGCCCCACGCCCTTGTTTGGCGATACGGCCACCGTCCAGCCCAGTGCCACGCCCGAAGCAACCGCTACCACCACCCCCGCGCCCATCACCCAGCTGGCCGTGCCCAGCAGCTACACCCTGCATGAGGGCGAATGGCCCTATTGCCTGGCGCGCCGCTTTGATGTCAATCCAGATGCGCTGTTGTCTGCCAACGGCCTCAACGCCAACAACGCCAACAGCCTTAGTGTCGGCACCACCATCACCATCCCCAGTGGGGTGGGCAGCTTCGGTGGAGTGCGCTCGCTGCGCTCGCACCCCACCACCTATGTCGCCTCGGGCGCGGATACCTTCTACAGCATCGCCTGCGCGTTTGGTGACGTGTGGCCTGAGCACATTGCTGAGGCCAACAGCATGAGCCTCGACCACGCCATTCCTGGCGGCACTCAGCTGCATATCCCCTAGACCCAAAAATAAACCCAAGTTCAAAAGGGCTGGAACAATCCAGCCCTTTTGTTTTGGGCAAGTATGTTAGAACAGTCCTTATGAAGAGCCCTGCCCATCGCTGGTTGCGCACCTGGCTGCTGGCCGCCGCGTGCGGCGCCTTGCTGGCCATTGGGCTGGTCTTCGCCCAGCCCAGCCAACAGGAAGCGGCGCTGTTGCTCGGCCTCTCCGCCGCCCGGTGGGCGCTGGTGGGCCTGCTGCTGGTGCTGGCCGCAGCCTGTGCGGCCTTGGCCCGCGCCGAATCCTGGCTGTCGAAGCTTACCCAGCGCTTGCTGGCGCGTCCGCGGCTCTTGAACGTACTCCTCGGGCTTGCCCTCATTATCTTTGTGCTGGCGCTCTATCTTGTGCTCTTTAGCTTGCGCATCACCGATGCGTTCGCCCAGGCGCGCTTGCTGCGCCTGCTGCCGCTCACGGCCTGGCTGGCCTGGTCGGCGGCCAGCGGTGCCGTAATTCTGCCACTAATGCGCCCAGCCAGCGGCTGGGCGCAGGAGCGCAGCGTGCTGCGGGCCGCGCTGCCGGCCTTCGCCATCATGGTGGCAGTCGTGCTCCTGATGGTGCTGACGGGCTTTGGGCTCACACCGGATCGCACCGGTTGGGATACACCCGGCGCTCCCATCCTCAATACGCAGGTCTTGCTGGCTTGGTCTGTTACCGTGCTGCTGGCTGCGGCCGGCGCCTGGGCCGCCCGCCGCTTTGGCTGGCGCCTCAGCCGCCTGGACCTTGCCGTTGCGATTGGCTTGTGGCTGCTGGCTGCCCTGCTGTGGAGCGCCGAACCGCTGCGGCCGACTCACTTCTCGCCCGCGCCCTCCGCGCCCAACTGGGAGTATTACCCCAACTCAGACGCCGCCACCCTGGACATTGCCGCACAGAGCTTCCTCACCGGCAACCGCTTCACCGACATCATCGAGAAACCGCTGTACGGGATCTTTCTCGTGGCTTTGCATGCTGTCGCCGGGCAGGACTATGCCGCGGTAGTGAATGCACAGATCCTATTCTTGGCGCTTTTCCCGGTAGCACTTTACTTTATTGCCACCCACTTGCATCACCGCTTCTCCGGCATTTTCCTGGCACTGCTCATCATCTTTAGAGAAGTCAACACCCTGGCGCTCTCGAACCGCGTCCTGGTTTCGCACTCCAAGCTGCTCATGACCGACCTGCCCACCGCGCTCGGTCTGGCGGCGCTGACCCTGCTTGTGCTGCACTGGTTGCAGCACAAGCCACACAGCCCGCGCGCCGCGCTGGGAGCGGGGGCCGCGCTGGGGCTGCTGCTGCTGTTGCGCTCGCAAACGCTGATCTTTTTGCCCTTCCTGCTGTTGCTGGTCGCCCTCCGCATTCCCGGCGGCTGGCGCAGTGCTTCCGCTTGGCGCACCCGCGCGCCCCTGGCGGGGCTGGTGCTGCTCGGCTTTGTGCTCGCTGCTGTGCCCTGGATGCTGCGCAACGGTGCCCGCACCGGCGAGTTCGGTTACTCGCAGCCATACCAGGCCCTCTACATGGCGCGCCAGTACAGCCTCACCCCAGAGACCGGCGATCCTGGTTTTGATGTCCAAGCCACTGATGTGGACGAATACGTTGCTCTAGGTTTTGCCCGCGTGCGCCAGTTCGTGCTGCAGCACCCCGGCGAAGTAGCCCGCTTTGTTACCGCTCACTTCCTGCACAATGAAGTCGCTTCCTTCCTTGCGTTGCCGGCTCGCTTTGACCTGACCGACCGTTTGGTCGAGTTCTACAACCTGCGCCCGTATTGGCCAGAGCGGGAAGCTCAACTCTGGGCCGAATGCTGCTCCTTGAGCGCGTATATTGACAACACGCTCTATTGGGCGGGCTGGGATGGCATCATTCCCTCAGACCTGGTGTGGCCGTTGGTCTTGAATATTGCGCTGGTCGCGCTGGGCATCGGCGCCGCCTGGCGCAAGGTGGGCTGGCTCGCGCTGATCCCGCTTGGCATGCATCTGCTGTACAGCGCCAGTACGGCGCTGGCGCGTGTTTCCGGCTGGCGTCTCATCCTCCCGGCTGACTGGGTGCTCATTCTCTTCTACGCTCTCGGCATTGGCCAGCTCACGCTGTGGGCCGCCCGTTTCCTGTTCGGCTTCGTCGCCAGCGCACAGGCGCCTCAGGCTGCCGAAGCTCCGGCCCACCTCACTTTCAACCGCGGCCTGGCGCTGGCCACCTTGCTGGCCCTGCTGGCGGGCAGCTTCATTCCGCTGGCGGAGAATCTGCTCCCCAATCGCTATGCTTACCTGGATCGAGCTGGCGCGCTCGCCAGCCTACGCTCTTCGTCCGTCATCGCGGCCAGCGGGCTGGACCCGGACGCCTTTCTGGCCCAACCGGGCGCTCAGCTGTATTGGGGCCGCGCCATGTACCCCCGTCACCATGCGGCCGGCACGCCCGCAGAAATTGCCGCAGGCGACGGCCTGGCCTTTGCCCACACCGAGTTTCGTCTGGTTGGCCCGCAAGGCCCCTTCCTGATGGTCCTACCCGGCGGGGTCCATCCGTTCCCCAATGCTGTCGATGTGCTGGTGTTGGCCTGCTCACAGCCAGGCTACTCTTACGCCGTCGCGGTGCACTTCCTTAATGACGAGGCGACCGACGCGTTGGCTCCCCATGCCGCAACCTTGCAATGCAACGCATTACGCTAGTGCGCGATACTCTAGAGTCGCCTAGGTATAATTAACCTTCGTATTGATTTGCGCACCGTGTAGGGCGCGCTTTTTATGTCAGTTCTGCTTATTAATCCCAACCTGGTTGCCCAACGCAACGATCCGCTGACCACCGGCATCGTTTATATGCCCATCAGCTTGGCCTACCTGGCCGCCAGCCTGCGGACTGCCGGCCACCCAGTGCAGGTGCTGGACGCCTACGCCGCCGCGCCGCGCCAGGCCCGCACCCAGGGCAACTTCCATATCTACGGCCTCTCCCAGGCTAAGGTGCTGGCCCAGATCGCGCCAGACACCCGCGTCGTCTTCGTCTACGCCATTAATCTCACCAACCATCTCTCTACCCTCGAGATGGTGCGCGCCGCCCGCCAGGCTGCCCCGCAGGCCACCGTGGTTGTGGTGGAAAACACGCAAGCCGTCACCGCCTACGCACTTACCCTTGTCGCTGCTGAGTTCTACGCCGCCGGGGCACACTACATCCTCACCGGTGAGCCGGAGCGCCGCGCCCAGCGCCTGCTGGAGGCGCTGCACGCAGGCGACCAGCAAGCTGTACGTGCCATTGATGGGGTGGGTGGGCCGGACTTCTACAACCTGCCCGCCGGCTTCATGGATGAAGCCGAGCTCAGTTCGCTCCCATTCCCCGCTTGGGACCTTTTCCCGCTCGAGCACTACTGGAGCCTGGGCTTCGCCCACGGCCCGCTGTCCGCCACTCGCTACCTGCCGCTGCTCACGTCGCGTGGCTGCCCATATCCGTGCGGCTTCTGTGTGGTGCCTGCCACCAACCGCCAGCGCTGGCGCCCGCGCAGCCCCCACAATGTCGTCGACGAGATCGAGCACTTCCAGCGCACCCTCGGCGTCAGCGAATTCCACATTGAGGATCTCGACCCAACCATCTCAGACGAGCGCATTCGCGCCATCTGCGCTGAGATCATTCGTCGCGGCCTCAAGATCACTTGGAAGATCGCCGCTGGCACCAAAGTCGAGACCATGCTCGACGAAGAGACCATTGACCAAATGGCCGCCGCCGGCTGCCGCTACATCTCCATCTCGCCCGAAACCGGCTCGCCGCGCTTGCTCAAGCTCATGCGCAAGCCCTTCAATCTGGGCCACGCCGTGCGCCTGGTAAAGCGCATGAACCAGGTCGGCATCCGTTCGCAGGCCTGCTTCGTGCTCGGCTACCCGGGCGAAACGCCCGAGGATCTGCAAATGACTTGGGACATGGTGCGCGATCTCACCCGCGTCGGCGTCGACGAAGTTGCCCTTTTCATCATTACCCCCGTGCCCGGCTCCTCGATCTATGACCAGTTCCAGGGCTATAGCAACCTGTCCGAGCTCAACTTCAGCCCCACCTGGCGTCAGGACTATAAGGCGCTGGCCGCCTTCCGTTTCCGTCTGTACGCCAGTTTCCTGCTGTGGAAACTGCGTTATCATCCCCTCAAGCTCTTGTCGCAGCCGTTCAACTTCTTGCGCCGTAACTTCCAAACCAAGATGGAGATGGTGCCCTACCGGGCGCTCGCCCTCCGTTGGTTTGCACGCTAACCATGCCGGTCAAACGCACCCCCGCACGCACTCGCATCGCTGTGGCTGTTCCCTGCCACAACGAGGCCACCACCATTGCCAAAGTGGTGGCCGATTTTCGCAAGAATTTGCCGCGTGCCACGGTCTACGTCTTTGACAATGCCTCCACCGATAACAGTATCGCCCTCGCTGCCAAAGCAGGCGCCGAGGTGCGCCGCGTCGGGGCTCTCGGCAAAGGCAATGTCATCCGCGCCATCTTTGACCAGCTCCAAGAAGAAGTCATCGTCATGGTCGACGGCGACGATACCTACTTCGCCGAAGATGTCCATACGCTCCTGGCCCCTGTCATGGACGGCACTGCCGATATGGCCGTCGGCCACCGCATGGGTGGCGCCACCGACGCCAACATGAAGCGCCTCAACCAGTTCGGCAACCGCATGATCGTCGCTTACATCAACCGCCTCTTTGGCACCCGCTTTGAGGATGTGCTCTCCGGCTACCGCGCCTTCAACCGCCGCTTCATTGAAAGCGTGCCAGTCCTCACCACCGGCTTCGAGGTCGAGACCGAGATCACCATCCAGGCCTTGGCCGAAGGCCTCCACATCGTCGAGGTGCCCACCCGCTACCGCAGCCGCCCGGCTGACAGCAATTCCAAGCTACGCCCCTTTGCCGATGGTTACCGCATCATCCTCACTGCCGCCATCCTGCTGCGAGACCACCGCCCCCTGCGCCTGTTCGGCGCTGTAGCGCTGGTCTTCTGGCTGTTGGCCTTGGCTGCCGGTATCCTGCGCTTGTTCAGTTTTGTGGGGCAGGGTACCCTTCCGGATAGCATATTGGGCGGCATCGTCCTGCTCGGCGTGCCCACTGGCCTGATGGCGCTCGGCATCGGCCTCTCACTTAATGCCATCAACACCCGTTTTCAAGGTATCAAGACCTATCTAAGGCGAAGCAAATAAATGCAGAACAATGTAGAAGCGTACAAAGCGCTGCTGGAACACGTGAAGTGCAACCTGTGTGGTGCGGATGACTATGAAGTCGTTTACCCCCCGCGCTATGAGGACGCCAAACCGGACGAAATTGCCAACACCTTCCGTTCCTCAGGCGACGAAGTGTTGCTCGACCAGCTGGTGCATTGCAAGCAGTGCGGCCTCATGTACCTTAACCCACGCCTGCGCTCTGACGTTGTCATCGGCGGCTATAGCGAAGGCACTGATGAGCTGTTTGTCTCCCAGGCCGCTGGGCGCGAGCGCACCTTCGCCGGCTCGCTTAAGCTTATCGAGCGCCTGCGCCCGCAGCGTGGCACCTTGCTGGACGTCGGCACCGCTGGCGGCTCCTTCATGGCCGTCGCCCAGCGCGCCGGCTGGCAGGTGGCCGGCTGTGAGCCAAATCGCTGGATGTCCACCTGGGCCAAAGAGCACTATGGGCTGGATGTGTTCCCCGGCACCATCGAGGACATGAAACTGGCCGACGCCAGTTTCGATGTCGTCAGCCTGTGGGATGTGCTCGAGCACACGCCTGACCCCAAAGCCACCTTGCAGGAGTGCATCCGCGTGCTCAAACCCGGCGGCCTGCTGGTGGTCAACTATCCTGACATCCATTCACTGGTCGCCCGCCTCATGGGCCGGCGCTGGGTCTTCCTGCTCTCTGTCCATCTCTACTACTTCACCATCCCCACGCTGACCCGCATGCTCAACGAGCTTGGCCTCGAGCTGCGCGTCCAGCGCGCCCATTGGCAAAGCCTGGAGCTGGGCTATGTGCTCTTCCGCATGGAAGCCTACATTCGCCCGCTAGCCCGTGCCGCGGGCTGGGTCGTCAAGCGTCTGGGCATGTATCACTGGCAGATCCCGTATTGGATGGGCCAGATGCTGGTCGTGGCAGAGAAGAAATAATCCTGTATCTCAAACCGTCTATGCTTTGGAGTGATTCACTTGTCTAATAAAGAAAAGATCGTGGTGCTAGGCGCCGGTGTCGGCGGCCTGGCCGCTGGCTACTTCCTCGCCCGCACCGGCAAATATGATGTCACTGTGCTGGAGAAAGAGGCCGTCATTGGCGGCCTGTGTGCCAGCTTCGAGCACAATGGCTTTGTGCTCGATTATGGCGCCCACAAGCTCTACTCCATCATCCCCGGTGTACTGGATGAAGCCACCGCCCTGATGGGTGACCGCCTCATTCAGTTGCCCAAGAAGAACCGCCTCTATCTCGAAGGCAAGCTGGTGGATTACCCGCTCAAGCTGGGCAACCTGGCCAAAGCGCTCGGCCCGCTACGCTTTTTGCAGATCGGCTTTGGCTACGGAATCGAGGTGCTCAAAGGCATCTTCAACCGCAAGTCGCCTGGTTCCTACAAGGATTACATCATCCGCCGCTTCGGGCGCCCAACCTATGAGCTCGTCTTCGAGCCCCTGGCCGACAAGGTGTGGGGTGACCCGGCCACTCTCCACCCTGAGATGGCCCGCACTCGCCTGCCGGCTTCCGGCGGCCTGGAGTTGGTGCTGAAGCTGCTCGGCCTCAAGAAAGAAACTGCAGACACCAACGCTGAGTTCTTCTACTATCCCAAAGCCGGTTTCGGTGACTGGCCGCAGGCATTGGCCGAAGGCATCCAGGCTCACGGCGGGCAGGTGCTTACCAGCGTAGATGTGCAGGGCCTTGAGATGCAAGACGGCCGCGTGCGCAGCGTCAAAACCGCCGTGGCGGGCAAGCCGCAGTCGTTCGCGTGCGACTACCTGGTTTCCTCGCTACCGCTCCCGCTTATCGGCCGTATGGTGTTCGGCGGCAGTGACGAGCAGTTCAATAAAGCCGTCACAGGCCTGCAGTTCCGTCACCTGGTGCTGGTCTACGTGTGGATAAAGCGCCCCATGGTCATGGAGGACCAGTGGGTCTTCTTCCCTCAGCGTAATGTGGTCTTCAGTCGCCTCTTCGAGCAGAAGCAGATGAACCCCGCCCTCGGTCCGGCCGATAGCACCGTCATCACCGCTGACTTCACCGCCGCTGAAGGCAGCGCCCTCTGGCAGTCCAGCGATGAGCAGCTCACGCAACGCGTGATCGATGGCCTGGTTGAGATCGGCCTCACCAACCGCGACGAGGTCACCGGCAGCTTGGTCATCCGCAAGCCCAACTTCTACCCCCGCTACGACCTGGCATACGCTGACAAAATGAAACTGGTCAGCGACAAGCTGCGCCAGGTCCCCAACCTGCTCACTACCGGCCGCATTGGCATGTACAACTACAACAACTCTGACCACTGTGCAGACATGGGCCGCTTCATTGCCGAGCATTTGGCGGCCGGCGAAGCCGCGCCTGACATTTGGCGTGCCCTTGAGCAGCGCGTGGCTGACTACAAGATCGTGGACTAAATGGCGACCTACAAGACCATTAGCAGTGAATTGGCCTATCGCGGCCAGAAATTCTCAGTGCGCCGTGATGTGCTCGAAAGCACAGATGGCCGCGAGCTGATCTTTGACACCGTCGAGCACATTGGCGCCGTTGCCCTGGTGCCTGTCGACGCCGAGGGCAAGATCCTGCTCGTGCGTCAGTACCGCCACTCCACCGGCAAACAGCTCCTCGAGCTGCCCGCCGGCACTCTTGAGCCCGGCGAACCCGTAGAGGAAACCGCCCAGCGCGAGCTGCGCGAAGAAGTTGGCATGGCCGCCGGCTCGCTCACCCCGCTGGCTGAGTTCTACCTGGCCCCCGGCTACTCCACCGAGCGCATGTGGATCTTCCTCGCCCAGGACCTGCGGCCGGATGCCCTGCCGCCCGATCAGGACGAGGAGCTGGAAGTTGTCAGCCTGAGCCTTGACGAATGCATGGCTGCCATCGCCAGTGGCGAAATTGAGGACGCCAAAACCATGCTGGGCCTGTTCATGGCGCGCCAGGTTTTGCCGCCGCGCATGTAAACTCCTGCTTGCCCGCTAATACCTTTCCCGTTATAATTCTTTGCGTATTCCCCCTGAAACTTTTTTGGTTACAACTCGCATATTCCACTAACCTGCAGACACACCTAGTCCTGTACTGCCCGGGGCATTAGGCAGCTATCCGTACGCATTTATACCTATCATCGTTGCTAGCAGAGATAAATCCATGAACATTCTAGAACTTGAAACTACTTCCCTCAATGACTTGCGCAAGCAAGCCAAGGACCTCGGCGTGGAGCGCGCTGCCCGCCTGAAACGCGAAGACCTGGTCATCACCATCGCCCAGGTCATGGCCAGCAAACAGGGCCGCGAGGTGCGCGGCGGCATCCTCGAGATCATGAATGAGGGCGTCGGCTTCCTGCGCTCCGAGCACTACCAGGGCGGCCCGGGCGACGTCTACGTCTCCCAGACCCAGATCCGCCGCTACGGTTTGCGCAATGGCGACCTCATCATTGGCGAAGCCCGCCCGCCGCGCGAATCCGAGAAACACTTCGGCCTGGTGAAAGTGGAGTCCGTCAACGGGATGGACCCCGAGAAGGCCAAGACCCGCCCCCGCTTTGAAAACCTGACCCCCATCTTCCCCGACCAGCGTTTTGACCTCGAGACCGACAAGCGCGGCCTGGCCATGCGCATGATCAACCTTGTGGCCCCCGTGGGCCGCGGCCAGCGTGGCCTCATCGTTTCACCGCCCAAGTCTGGCAAGACCACCATCCTCAAAGAGATGGCCAACTCCATCTCCACCAACTACAAAGATGTGCACCTTGTCGTCGCCCTCATCGGTGAGCGCCCTGAAGAAGTTACCGATATGGACCGCTCGGTGGATGCCGAAGTCATCTCTTCCACCTTTGATGAGCCCGTAACCTCGCACGTGCGCGCCGCCGAAATGGTGCTCGAGCGCTCCAAGCGCCTCGTCGAGATCGGCCGTGACGTCGTGATCCTGATGGACTCCATCACCCGCCTGGCGCGTGCCTATAACCTGGTGGTCACGCCCTCCGGCCGCACACTCTCCGGCGGTATCGACCCCTCGGCGCTCTACCCGCCCAAGCGCTTCTTCGGCGCCGCCCGCAATATTGAAGAGGGCGGTTCGCTCACCATCATCGCCACCTGCCTTGTCGATACCGGCTCGCGCATGGATGATGTGGTTTATGAAGAATTCAAGGGTACCGGCAACATGGAGTTGCACCTCTCGCGCAAGATGCAGGAGCGCCGCATATTCCCGGCCATTGACATCGAGCGCTCCTCCACCCGTCGTGAAGAACTGCTGCTCGGCCCCGACATCACCCAGCGCGTCTGGCTGATGCGCCGCATGTACGGCACCATGATCGCCGAGCCGCCCCACGGCGCGGGCATGGACACCACCAACGCCATGGAAGCCATGCTGCAGCGCATGGGCAAGACCGACAGCAACCAGGAATTTCTCGAGACCCTTATCGATCAGGACTAACTCAAGTCCTGCCCTGGCTATGAACACACACACTCAGCAGGCTCGGCGCACTCTATGCTCGAGCCTGCTGTTGTTTTTGCTGGCCGCCTGCGGCGCCCAGCCCACGGCCATCGTTGAGCCCACGCTCTCGCTCGAGCTTACGCCCTCGCCGTTGCCCGGCACGCCCACGCCGCAGCCCACCGCAACGCCCATGCCGCGCCTGGAGGTCGAGACTTACACCGTCCAACCCGGCGACACCCTGCGGAGCATCGCCGCCGCCTACAACCTGCAGCCGGAGACCATACTGTGGGCCAATTACGACGCGCTGCTGGACATTCCTGACTTTCTTTTCGAAGGCATGCAGCTCACTATCCTGCCGGTGGATGGCGTCTATCACCAAGTCGGCGGGGGCGATACGGTCGAGAACATCGCCGCCTTCTTCGCAACCAGCCCTCAGGCGATCTTCAACTGGGGTCCCAACGCCATTGACCCTGCCAATGCCGTCATCCTGCCCGGTCAATGGCTCGTGGTACCCGATGGGCAGCGCAGCCTGCGCCGCCGCACCATGCCCAACCTGCCGCGCACTGCCATGGCCGTAGACTTCATGGAGTTCGGCGCCGGCGCCTGCCCACTGAACGTTGAGGGCGGAGCGGTGGGTGATGGCGTCTACGCGCCGCCCGTCTCTCCGCTGGATGTGATCGGCGAGGACTTCTGGTCAGCCCATACCGGGGTTGACCTGGCCGCTCAGCCCGGCGAGCCCGTGTTGGCCGCCGATGACGGCGTAGTCACTTTCTCCGGCTGGTCCAACTTCGGCTATGGCTACGCCGTCATGCTGGATCATGGCAACGGCCAGTTCAGCCTCTACGCCGGCCTGGCCGAAGCGCAGGCGCTGTGCGGTGCATCCGTCGCCCAGGGCGAGCCGCTGGGCTCGGCGGGCATTATTGGCCACCCGGCCGGCACCTTTGTGCACTTTGAAATTCGGCAGGGTGGGGCGGGGGTGGATCCGTTAGAACTATTACGAGAATAGAGACTGGAGATTTCACTGCTAATCTCTAATCTCTTGTTAGCTTTATCGGCATATCGTTGGCGAAGAAGAAATAATCTTGTGCGAAGGTCGGTGCGCCCAGCGAATGCAGCCCGGCCAGCATTTGGGAGCGGTGGTCTGTGCCATGGTTCAGCACATGGAACAGGATCTGCCATACCTTCACTCCCGGCATAAAGTCCTCGTTCAGTGCCACATCCTTCAACTCAGCCAAATACTCGCGCATGCCGGCTTCCACCGCATCCCACTTGCTGCGCACGCTGGCAAAATCCGTATACGGTTGCGGGTCGGCAAAATCCGGCAGCGGCAGCCCGCGCAGCCCGCTGAACCAACGTTCGTCAATGTTCAGCAGGTGAACGCATTGATTGCGCATGGAGCCGATCGAGTAGTTGACCTCTTGCAAAAATTGGTCTGGGGTGAGAGTGGTGATGCAGTGCTCCCACAGTTCGCGGTTGCGGGTAAAGTGATATTCAAACAGGTTTCTAAAGCCGTTTGCGTCCATGCCAGCCTCCGGCTAGATTATAGGTATTGGCCGTACCTGTCGGGAACTTTTGGACGGCAGATTCGTTATGCCAATAAGCGGGCACAGCCCGCAATTGGAAAAGGAATGGTGAATTATGGTTAAGAAGAGTATTGTATTTGTCGCTTTGGCTGGTTTGCTGCTGGCCGCCTGCGGCGCCGCCGCCCCCACCTCCGTTGCCCCCGGGCCCAACGTGCCCGTCTCGGGCATCACGGTTGCCGGGCATGGCGAGGTGCGCCTGGTGCCCAACATCGCCACGGTGACGATTGGCGTGCGCACTAACGGCGCCAACGTCTCCGAAGTGGTGGCTGAGAATGCCGCCAGCGTCTCCTCCGTCATGCAGGCCCTCTCCAACCTGGGCATTGCTCCCGAGGATATGCAGACCTCCAACTTCAACGTCTACGCCAACCAGGGCTACGACCCGGTGACCGGTTTGCCCGGTGAGATCACCACCTACTCGGTGGAGAACACCGTCAACGTCACCGTGCGTGACCTGGCCAGCCTGGGCGAGTTGCTCGACCGTGCGGTCAGCGCCGGCGCCAACTCCATCTGGGGCGTCAGCTTTGACGTAGACGACAAGTCCTCGGCTCAGGCTGAGGCCCGCGACATCGCCGTGCAAAAGGCCATGGCCGAAGCGCAGGCGCTGGCTGCTGCGGCTGGCGTCACCCTGGGTGACATCATCTCCATCAGCTACACGCCCACCGGCTACTACTACGGCCCCATGTTCGGCATGGGTGGCGGCGGCGCTGCGGCTGAGTCCAGCACCAGCATCGTCCCTGGCCAGATCACCGTCGGCGCCGATGTGTCCATCACTTTCGCGCTGAAGTAGCCTTAGTCGAAGCACAATCATCAAAAAGCCCCGCCTTGGCGGGGCTTTTTGGTTTGCAATGAATATTGCAAATTATGGGCGTTTGTGCAATGAATATTGCTGCCACTCGCTCACCTGCTTTATACTCGCCGACGATGCGTGAACTGGTGCGCCTTTGCCTCCAACTCGGCTTCACCGCCTTCGGCGGGCCAGCCGCTCACATCGCCATGCTGCGCGACGAAGCCGTGACCCGCCGCGGCTGGCTGACCGACCAGCACTTTCTCGACCTGCTAGGCGCCACCAATCTGATCCCCGGCCCCAACTCCACTGAGATGGTTTTGCACATCGGCTACCTGCGCCGCGACTGGCCCGGGCTGCTGGTGGCCGGCCTGTGCTTCATCAGCCCGGCCGCGCTGGCAGTGCTGGCGCTGGCCTGGCTCTACCAGGCCTACGGCAGCCTGCCGCAGGCCGCCTGGCTGCTCTACGGCGTGAAGCCGGTAGTCATCGTGCTCATCGTCCAAGCCCTGTGGCTGCTGGGGCGCACTGCGGCCCGCAACTTGTGGTCGGCGTTGGTGGGCGCATCCGTCTTCCTGCTCTATCTGCTTGGCGTCAACGAAATTGCATTGTTGTTCGGCGCGGCGTTGCTTGTTACGCTGGCTGCCAATGCTGGCCGCGGCCTGCCGTCCGCGGCGGTCTTGCTTACCCCGCTGGCAGCGCTGCCTGCGTTGCCTTTCACGCTTTCCGGTTTGTTTTGGACCTTCCTTAAGATCGGTAGCGTGCTCTACGGCAGTGGTTACGTGCTGTTCGCCTTCATGCAGGCCGAGTTCGTCACCCGCCTGGGCTGGCTGAGCCAACAGCAGCTCATCGATGCCATTGCCGTGGGGCAGCTGACACCCGGCCCGCTCTTCACCAGCGCCACCTTCGTGGGCTATATATTGGGCGGCTTGCCCGGCAGCCTGGTGGCCACTATTGGCATCTTTCTGCCATCCTTCCTGCTCGTCGGGCTCACCGCCCGCTGGCTGCCGCGCCTGCGCCAGTCTGCCTGGGCTTCCGCTTTCCTGGATGGCGTCAATATCGCCTCGGTAGGCCTGATGGCTGCGGTGGCCTGCCAGCTGGGCGCCACTGCGCTGATCGACCTGCCTACCATTGGCATCGCTGTGCTTGCGGCTGTATTGCTGCGCTCCAAAGTGAATTCTGCCCTGCTGGTACTCGGCGGAGCGCTGGCCGGGCTATTGGTTTCTTTGCTGTAATATCTTCTCCTCGCTGTCCGAGTAGCGGCCAAAGTTATTATTGCGCGGATGGGGAGAGGGGGTGAAATTATATTAATAACAACTGCCGTTCCCCCATTTTTAAATGGCTCATGCTGGGCTTATAGCATACTGAGGTGTCTAAGTGGATATTTGGGGCTGGTTGTCAAGGTAGAAGTATCGAATCTCTACTCTCTAATTTCCAACCCTTCCAGGGTGATCACACTACGGCTCACGTCAACCGTGCCGCTCAAGTCATACGGCATGGCTCCGGTAATGCGCACCGGCACAATTTCGCCCACCGGCGCGCCGCCTTCCACGAACACCAGCCCGTCGATCTCAGGCGCGTCGCGGTAGCTGCGGCCCACGGCGATCGGCTCGTCGCTGCCTTCCACTTCGCCGGTGCCTTCGATCAGCACATCGATCGTCTGGCCCACCAGGGCCTGATTGTTCTCCAGCGAGATGCGTTGCTGGGCTTCCATGACCTGCGCTTTGCGGGCTTCTTTGACCTCTTCGGGAACAGGGTCGCCCAGCGGTTCACTGCTGGTGCCTGGCTCGAACGAGAAGGTGAACACGCCCACGCGGTCAAAGCGGATCTCTTCGATGAAATCCATCAGGGCCTGAAACTCTTCGTCGGTCTCGCCGGGGTAGCCCACAATGAACGTAGAGCGCAGCGCCAGGCCGGGCAGTTTGGTGCGCATCTTATCCAGCGTGCGGTGCACCCAGTCCATGTTGGCCGGGCGGCGCATGCGCTTCAGCGTGGCCGGGTGGGCGTGCTGCAGCGGCATATCCAGATAGGGGATCAGCTGCTTGTGCGCCGCCATGGTGTCGATCTGGCGGTCGGTCACCGACCCGGGGAAGTTGTACAGGATGCGGATCCAATCCACATGCGGCACTTCCTGCACCAGGCCTTCCAGCAGGCTGGCCAGGCCGTCTTTCATGCCCAGTTCGTGCCCCCAGTCCGTGCTGTCCTGGGCGATCAGGTTGATCTCGCGTACACCCGCCGCCTGCAGGGCGCGGGCCTCCGCCAATATGCTCTCCAGCGGGCGGCTGACCAGGGTGCCCTTGATCAGCGGGATGGCGCAGAACGCACAGGGGCGGCGGCAGCCGTCAGCGATCTTCAAATAAGCGCTGTAGCCCTGCTTGGAGATACGCAACACATCCTGCTCGTCGCGGCCCACAGTGATGGCTTCGTCAGGCAGGTGGTAGAGCGGCTCGGGGCTGGTGCGGCGGCGCAGCTTGTCGATCAGCTGGAGCACATCCATCCAGCGGCGGGTGCCCAGCAAGGCATCCACACCGGGCACGCGCTCGATCACTTCGGCGCCGTAACGCTGGCTCAGACAGCCGGCGGCGATCAGCCACTGGTCGCTGCGTTTGTTGGCCGCCAGCTCGCTCAGCGCCTGGTATGACTCTTCCTTGGCCGGCCCTATGAAGCCGCAGGTGTTCACGATCAACACCTCGGCCGCATCTGCCACCAGGCTGGGCTGGTAGCCCTCGCGCTGCAGCAATTGCGCCATCGATTCAGAATCCACGGTGTTCTTGGCGCAGCCTAAAGACACCAGGTGAAAGTTTTTCTCTGCCATGCGGGGGTGATTGTAACCGTAGGCTCTACGGCTCAGGGGTGCCGGTGGGCTCAAGGGTGGGCGTGGCTTCCGCCGTGGCCGTGAGCACCGCCGGGTCGATGGTCGGCGTGGGCGAAGGGGTGGGGGTGGCCGCGCCCTGGGCGTTGAAGATCACGCTGACCACCTCGCCAAACAGGCCGATGATGCCCATGTCCTGCTCGTTGAGGAAGGCCCGCAGGCCTGCCCCGTTGCCGGTCAGCAGCAGTATCTGCCCATTGGCGCTGTAGGAATAATTCTGGCCGGGATTGGTGCGCCCATCGAACTGGACCTGGCCATCCACCGTTACGCGCATCCACACTCGCTGCAGCGAGAGCAGGCGCAAATTGATATTGCCCGTGGCGCCTGCCTCCACAGTCGTTGCGCCCAGCAGCACCGCCGTAGCCGTGGGGGTGGGGCTGCCCAACAGGTTGATCGATTCGCCGCCGCTGGCCACCGCCGAGGGATCCGGCGTGTTGGTAGGCAGAGCCAGGCTGCCCAGCGGGGGCGCGGTGGGCTCAATACTCTGCGCAGCCTGCGTATCGAGCACGCGGCCGATACTGAAGGTAATGAACGCCAGCAGGATCACGCCCGCCAGCGCGCCAAAGGCAATGTCGCGGGTCAGCAGCGGCTGAGCCCAGGCTGGCAGGCGGAACTTGAGCGGGGGCAGGGCAGGGCGGGCAGCCTTGGGTTTGGGCTTGGCAGCGGCCGCCGCCCGCTGCTGGAAGCGCGCTTGCAGCGCTTCGGCATATTGCAGCAGCAGCGCTTCGCTCTCCAGCCCCAGGAACTCGGCGTAATTGCCCAACATGCCGCGTGCCTGGGTGGGGGAGGGGAAGCTTTCAAAATCGCCGCGCTCCAGGCGCTGCAGATAGTGCGCCGGGATGTGGGTGTTTTGCTCCACCTCGTCCAGGGTCAGTTCGGTCTGCTGGCGGCGGGCACGCAGTTGTGCGCCGATGGCGGCGTAATCATCGCCAGGGTCTGGCGCGGGCGCGGCGGCAACCGCCAGCGCCGGAGCTTCGGCGACCGCTGGAGCTTCGGCGACCGCTTCGGCTGGCTGCTCGGCCGCTGCCGGGCTGGCTGGCTCGGCTGCAGCAGCAGGCGCCTCGGCGGCGGGCCGCAACAGGCCCAGCACCGCGTCAGGGTCAAGCTCCAGGAAGCTGGCATAGGCGCGCAGAAAGCCGCGCACTTGCGCCGCCGAAGGCAGGGCGCCAAAGTCGCCTTCTTCCAACGCCTGCAAGTAATGCTTGCGGATGTGGGTGGCTTCGGATGCTCTTTCGAGCGTGATGCCGCGCTGTTCGCGTTGTTTGCTCAGGGCGCGGCCGACAGTCTGTGGGGTCATCTTAAACAAATCAGCCTGCCTATTGTATCGGCAGGCTGATTAATATTGAATGATGCGTTATTCGGCGGCGGGCTCTTCGTCAGCAGCTTCGGCTTCTGCCTCAGCGGCCACTTCCTCAGCCAGCGGCTCCAGCACCTCTTCCACTGGCTTGGGCTGGTTGGCCTCGGCCGAGGCGGCCAGCTCGCTGGCGGCCACCATGTAGTTCTCGGGGCTCTCGCCCTCACGGTACACCACCGCTTCGAAGGCCGGGATCACATCCAGGGTCAGGCGCACGGCCACCTTGTGCATGCCCAGCAGGCGCAGCGGCTGCACGTCGATCTGGCGGCGGTCAAAGGTCACGCCCAGCTTCTCACCCAGCTGCTCGGCGATCATCTGCGTGGTGATCGAGCCGTACAGCTTGCCGGTCTCGCCGGCGCGGGCCGGGAACAGCAACTGCAAGCCCTGCATCTTGTCCGCCAGGGCCTGAGCCTCAGCGTTGCGGGTGTCGCGCTGCTTGTCAGCGTTGGCGGCGATCTTCTCGGCCATCTTGATCGCATTGGGGGTGGCGGGGATCGCCAGACCCTGAGGGATCAAGTAGTTGCGGCCGTAGCCGTTGGCAACTTTCTTGATCTGGCCGGCGCGGCCCAACTTATGAACATCTTGTAACAGTAAAACCTGCATGCTTCACATCCTTATGGAGTTCAAAATTTCGCCCGGCAAGGTTACCGGGCAAGGCCGAATTGTACCAGACGGCACACAGTCTAGGGTTGCGGGGTGGTGGTGGCCAGCAGGCTTTGCAAGATCCAGCCGGTGACGTCGCGGCCCGGCAGGCGTACGTGCAGCCACAGCTGCCCACCCGCCTCTTGCGGCGGGTCGGGCAGCAGTTCCACCACCCGCCCGTTGAGGATCGTCGTGATCGCCACGCCGGCCGGCTCCTCACGGACGACGGCGCCGTTGCCCTGCGAGTTGATCACTGCCAGCTGGGGCGTTGCCGTGGGGCTGGGGGTCAGGGTTGGTGTGCGCGTCGGTGTGCGCGATGGCGTAGCTGAGGGTTGTGGCGTGGGCGTGATCGAGGGCGTCGGCGTCACACTCGCCGTCAGGGTGGGGCTGGGCGTCAGAGTGGGCAGCCCGATGCGCGCCCCGAAAGCCGCGCCGGCCCCAGTGAAGCCAATGAAGAGCAGCACGCCTGCCAACGCCACCGCCGCGCTGAACGAATAGCCATACCAGGCCGGCGGGCGAAAGCCAATGGCGGCCAGCGCGCCCGCACCGCTCAGGGTTGCCACCGCCAGGTGAATGGCAAATACTACGAGTCCGTGCGGCCAAAGGTGCAGCTGCCCGCTGCTCAGGCCAAAACCGGCCACCGCCAGCGGCACATACAAGCCATAGCTCAACAGCAGGCTAGCCGCGCTGGGGTTGTGCTCGCGGATCAGCGAGGCCGCCGTCAGCGCGCCCGCTGCCGCCATGGCCAGCAGGCCGGTGCCGCTTAGCAGGGCGTGCAACCCGGCCACGCCGTTGGTCTGCGGTTCAGCCGTGTTGAACAGGCCAGCCACCGCGCCCATGGCAAATACGAACGCACCAGCCAGCAGCAGGGCGCTGAGGTTGCGCCCAAAATGCTTGCTGGAGCCCAACGCCGTGCCCAGCGCGATGCCGACGGCGGGCGCCATCAGCGGCGCCAGCAGTGCGCCCAGCACCAGCAGCAGCGGCGAGTCAAACAGCACGCCCAGGCTGATGACGGCGCCAGCCAACAGCGAATACAAAAAGAAATCGAAGCTGGCCGTGGTCCTGCGCGCCATCGCTTCCAGCGCCAGGCTGCGCTCGTCCACGCCCAACGGGCCAAACAAGCTCCGGCGCGCGTGCCGCCGGCGTGCGGCAGGCAGTTGCGGGTCGTCTTCAGGCTGTGTTTGGTTGGGGGGCAGTGTCATTTTTTGTCAGATAAGGCTGTGGCGGTTATTATACAGGAGTGAAAATCGCCTATTTTTTGCTGGCCTTGCTGTTGAGCGCGTGCTCTCTGGGCGCTGCTGAGCCCACGCCGACCCTTGAACTCCCCACCGCCGTTCCCGCTTCGCCCACTCCGCTGCCCGGCGTGCTGCTGCTGATCGCGCCCGAAGGCGCTGACGGCGGCCTGCTGGCCGAGGCGCAGGCCGCCGCCAGCGCCTTCGCCGCGCAGGGCTTGCAGTTCGAGCAGCGCGCCGCCCTCGCCGCAGCTGAGCTGCCGGCCAACCTGCAGGCCGTGATCCTGCTGGCCGACACCGGCCTGCAGGAGCTGGCCGCTGCGGCACCGCAAGTGCGCTTCATTACTATAGGCTTCGCGCCCACCGAACCACTGCCCAATGTCACCAGCCTGTCGGCTGGCGCAGCGGCCGGCAGCCAGGATGCGGCTTTCATCGCCGGCTACATGGCCGCCATGTCGGCCAATGATTGGCGCACCGGTATGCTCTACGGCGCGGGGGACGCGGCCCTGGTGGCGCCATACCGCGCCGGCGCGGCCTACTTTTGCGGAGCTTGCGTGCCCCCTGGCCCGCCTAATAGCATTTATCCGATAGCGGTCCAGGCCGCGCCGGACAACTGGCAGGCCGCCATCGACCAGTTCATGATCAACTTCGTGCGCGTGGTCTACATCACTCCTGAAATGGAGAACAGCGGGGCGGCCCAGCACCTGGCCAGTTTGGGGGTCATGCTCATTGGCACCTCCGCCCCGCCGGCCGAGGCCGCCCATCAGTGGATCGCCTCGGTGGCGGCCCGCTCCGGCGATAGCCTGCAGACCCAGCTCCAGCAGGCCCTGGCCGGGCAGACTCCCACTGCGGCGTCCGGCATTGGTATCGAGCACCTTAATCCATCCTTGTTCAGCCAGTCTCGTCTCGATTTCATTCAGATCACCATCGATGAATTGCTCAGCGGCGTTCTGGTTTGGCAAACCGGGCAGTAAACAGGTTAAAGATTTCGGCCTTTTAAGCCCGGCTCATTTACACCCGAATTTCTTCGTGATAGACTCGCTCAACCTAACTGAGGTGCGGAACTAGCGCGTCAGCGCCTAGCCGTGCCTAAGAGACCTTCCAGGAGGAAGAGAGTATATGAACAAGAAGCTGTATTCTTTGTTCGGTCTGCTGCTCGTGGCCGCCCTCGTGCTGGCCGCTTGTGGTGGTGCAGCCCCCGCTGCGACCGAAGCCCCGGTCGAAGAAGCTCCGGCTGAAGCGACCGAAGCCCCGGCTGAAGAAGCCCCGGCCGAGGCTGTTGCCCTCGCGTGTCAGGTGACTGACGTGGGCGGTATTGATGACAAGTCGTTCAACGCCACCGCGTACAAGGGCATCACCGATGCCGTTGCCGCTCTGGGCGTTGAGGGCCAGTACCTGGAATCTCAGGAACAGGCTGACTACGAGACCAACATCAACGCCTTCGTTGACCAGGGTTGCGATCTGATCGTGACCGTGGGCTTCCTGCTGGGCGATGCCACCTACGCCGCTGCTGACGCCAACCCGGGTCAGAAGTTCGCCATCGTGGACTACGGCAGCAACTTTGACGGCAACACCCGCGAGAACCTGGTCGGCCTGAACTTCGCCACCCAGGAAGCCGCCTTCCTGGCTGGCTACGTGGCTGCTGCCAGCACCCAGACCGGCGTTGTCGCCACCTTCGGTGGCCTCAACATCCCGCCCGTTACCGCCTTCATGGATGGTTTCTGGCACGGCGTGAACTACTACAACGCTGAGAACGGCACCTCCGTGCGCGTGCTCGGTTGGGACGCCAACACCCAGGACGGTCTGTTCGTGGGTAACTTCGAAAGCACCGATGACGGCCGCACCATGGGCGAGAGCCTGCTGGATGAAGGCGCCGACATCATCATGCCCGTCGCTGGCCCCGTTGGCCTGGGCACCGCCGCTGCTGTTACCGAGCGCGGCAACGCCTGGATCATCGGTGTGGACACCGACTGGACCGTGAGCGCCGCCGAGTACACCCCGGTCATCCTGACCTCCGTGTTGAAGAACATGGACATCGCCGTGTACGGCCAGATCGAAGCTGTTGTCAACGGCACCTATGCCGGTGGCGACTACCTCGGCACCCTGGCTAACGGTGGCGTCGGCCTGGCTGGCAGCTTCCCCGATCTGCAGGCTGCTCTGGACGTGATTGCGGCCGGCATTGCTGACGGCAGCATCCAGACCATCGGTGCTCCTCAGTAAGCTTGTAATGCAGTAAGTAAAAAGAGGCTCGGCGAAAACGCCGAGCCTCTTTTTTTTGTGCATCAGAAGGGCGTGAGGGCATTCATGTTAGAATGCCCTCGCTCACTAGCAAACCCCTATTTTCTGAGGTGTGCATGGCTCCTGTGCTTGAGTTGCGCGGAATCACAAAACGTTTTCCCGGTGTGTTGGCCAATGATCGGATTGACCTCACCCTCAATGCAGGAGAAGTTCACGCCCTGTTGGGCGAGAATGGCGCCGGCAAATCCACCCTGATGAATATCCTCTACGGCTTGTACAAGCCGGACGAGGGCGAAATCATTGTCAAAGGCCAAAAGCTGGAGATGCAATCTCCTACCGATGCCATCCGCGCCGGCATCGGCATGGTCCACCAGCACTTCATGCTCATCCCGGTATTCACCGTCACCGAGAACGTCATGCTCGGTGATGAGACCACCAAACTGGGCGGCGTGTTGGACCGCGCCGCCGCAGCCAAGCGCATCCGCGAGATCTCCGAAGCGTACCAACTCGCCGTAGACCCGGATGCCTATGTCTCTGACCTGCCTGTCGGCGTGCAGCAGCGCGTCGAGATCATCAAGCTCCTCTATCGCAATGCTGACATCCTTATCCTGGATGAACCCACTGCGGTACTCACCCCGCAAGAGGCCGACGAGTTCTTCAAGATCCTCAAGACCCTGACCGAGCGCGGCAAATCCATCATCTTCATCTCGCACAAGCTGCGTGAGGTGCTGGAGATCGCCAACCGCATCACCGCCATCCGCCTCGGCAAAGTCGTCGGCTCCACCACCCCCAAGCAGGCCAATGAAACCAAGCTGGCTTCGATGATGGTGGGCCGCCCGGTCGATCTCAAGCTAGATAAGAAGCCCGCCAAGCCCGGCGCAGTGCAGCTCAAGGTTGAGGATTTGGTGGTGGCGGATGACCGCAACCACGTTACCGTGGATGGTGTCAGCTTTGACTTGCACAAGGGCGAAGTCCTCGGCATTGCCGGCGTGCAGGGCAACGGCCAGACTGAACTCGTCGAGGCCATCACGGGTCTGCGTGACCCCATCGGCGGGCGCATCACCCTGGGCGATGGCGTGGATATCACCCGCGCCCACCCGCGTGAATTCACCGAACTGGGCAGCGCCCACATCCCCGAGGACCGCCAGCTCGATGGCCTCGTGCTCAGTTTCCCCGTCGCTGACAATCTGGTGCTCAATACCTATTACAACCGGCCCTTTGCCAAGGGCATCATGCTGCAGGAAGACGCCATTTACGAACAGGCTGACCGCCTGATCGCCGAGTTTGACATTCGCACGCCGAATGCCGAGACCAGCGTCGGCTCGCTCTCCGGCGGCAACCAGCAGAAGGTCATCGTGGCCCGCGAGCTCTCCCGCCCCGGCAGCCTGGTGGTCGCCTCACAGCCCACCCGCGGCCTGGATGTCGGCTCCATCGAATACATCCACGGCAAACTGCTCGAGAAGCGTGACGAAGGCGTGGCCGTGCTGCTCGTCTCCTCTGAGCTTGACGAGATCATGCAGCTCTCAGACCGCATCGCCGTGATGTACCGCGGCAAGATCGTAGACATCGTTGACGCCAAAACCACTGACAAGACCAAGGTCGGTCTGCTGATGGCTGGCGTCCGTGACAAGGCCAGGAGCTAAGACGCGATGGCAAAAAAGAAGGCAACCCGCAAGTCCGCGGCGGCTAAAAAGCAGCCCGCCAAGAAGACGACCAAAAAGACTGCCCCGGTAAAGGCCGCCAAGCCGCCCAAAGTCGATAAGGCCCCGGCCGCTGCGCCCAAGGGCGCCCTTGGCATCTTCCTGCAGGAGATCTCGGCCGCCCCCTGGATGGTGACGGCCCTGGCCATCATCACCGGCCTCGTGCTCGGTGGCCTCATCGTCGCCCTCACCACGGAGCAGATGTACGCCCTGTGGAGCACATCCCCAGTGGAAGGGCTGCGCGCCGGTTGGCAGGCAGCCATGAACTCCTACACTGCCTTGTTCCACGGCTCGATTGGCAATCCCACCCGCATCATCGAGGCCTTTCAAGGCGGCGACCCGGCTGCCATTCGGAGCGCCATCAACCCGTTCTTTGAAAGCCTCAACAAGTCCGTTCCCTACATCTTCGCTGGCCTCTCCGTAGCCCTCGGCTTTCGGGCTGGCCTCTTCAATATCGGCGCCGAAGGCCAGCTCTTCATGGGCGCCGCCGCCGCCGTCTACGTCGGCTTCGCCGTTACCGGCTTGCCGGCCATCATCCACATTCCGCTGGCCCTGTTGGCAGGCGCGGCGGGCGGTATGCTGTGGGGCTTCATCCCCGGCTTACTTAAAGCCAAGACCGGCGGGCATGAGGTCATCAACACCATCATGATGAACTACATTGCCTTCCGCCTGAGCGACTTTCTGTTGCGCGGCCCGCTGCAGCGGGCCGACTCGTTCAATCCCATCAGCCCCTTCATCCTGGATAGTGCGAAACTGCCGCGTTTCTTTGAGGCGCCCATTCGCTTCCATCTTGGCTTCTTCATCGCCCTGGGCGTGGCCTTCCTGGTGTGGGTCCTGCTGTTCAAGACCCGCTGGGGCTTTGATCTGCGCACCGTCGGCGCCAATCCGGACGCGGCGCGCTACGCCGGCATGAACATCGTCTGGGTCACCATCGCCGCCATGAGCCTGGCAGGTGGCCTGGCAGGTCTGGCCGGCGCCAACGAGGTGCTGGGCATCAACCACAACCTGGCCGCGGCCTTCTCCTCCGGCTACGGCTTCGATAGTATTGCGCTGGCCCTCTTAGGCAAGAGCCATCCGCTCGGCGTCGTCCTCGCTGCGATCTTGTTCGGCACCTTGCGCAATGGCGCCATCCAGATGCAGCTCACCGCTGGCATACCCATTGACATCATCTCGGTGATGCAGGCCATCATTCTGGCCTTCATTGCTGCGCCAGCCATCATCCGCACCATCTTCCGCCTGCGCCAACCCAGCCATGGCGAAGAAAGCGTGCGTGTGCGCGGCTGGGGAGGTTAGACGTGGCTACCCATACTGCAACTCTCGCTAAAACCGGCGTGCAGATCTCGAGCACCCGTCGCATCGTCATGGGCGTCATCTTCCTCGCCCTGGCCGCCGTCATCTGGTTCTATTTCGGCCAGGGCATGAATCCGGAGCTGGTGACCACTTTCGGCCTCAACTCGGCCGGCTCTTCCATCATGCTGCCGGATTGGGTCTTCAACACCCTCAACACGCTCAACCTGCTGGCGGGCGTCTCCGCCGCCCTGGGCGCATTCCAGCTGGCCCGCGGCTTCGGCAAAAGCACCAACCTGGTGCTCGGCTTGGTGGTGGCCTTCTTCCTGTTCGCGTTCCTCTCCTGGGCGGCCGCAGGCGCCTCGCTCAACCTGGCCGGCCTGCTGCGTACCACGCTACAGCGCGCCGTGCCGATCACCCTCGGGGCGCTCTCGGGCATCCTGTGTGAGCGCGCTGGCGTGGTCAACATCGCCATCGAAGGCATGATGCTGGCCGGCGCCATGGTCTCAGCCTTGGTCGCCAGCTTGTTCAACAACTGGGTCGGCCTGCTGGCCGGCATTGGCATCGGCGCTGTGCTGGCCCTCATCCATGGCGTGCTTTCCATCAAATACAAGGCTGACCAGATCGTCTCCGGCACCGTCATCAACATCTTCTCCACCGGCATGACTTCGTTCATATCGGCCAAGTTCCTGCAGAAGTATCAGGAGCTCAACAACCCGGCCATCTTCGCCCCGATTGAGATCCCGCTGCTGTCCAAGATCCCTTTCATCGGCCCCATCCTGTTCACCCACAACCTGTTCATGTACGGCATGTTCATCCTGCTCTTTGTGCTCCAGTTCGCGCTGTTCTACACGCGCTGGGGTCTGCGCATGCGCTCGGTGGGTGAGCACCCCAAGGCCGCCGATACCCTGGGCATCAATGTCATCCGCACCCGCTACATGGCCGTCACCCTGGGCGGCATGATGGCGGGCTTCGCCGGCGCCTACTTCACGCTCGGCTCGGTGGGCCGCTTTGACGAAGTCATGACCGCCGGCCGCGGTTTCATCGGCCTGGCCGCCATGATCTTCGGCAACTGGAACCCGTTCGGAGCCTTCGGCGCCGGCCTGTTGTTCGGCTTTGCCGACATGCTGGCCTCGCGCCTGGCGATCCTTGGCGTGCGCATCCCGTCTGAATTCCTGCTGATGGCGCCGTACATCGCCACCATGATCGTGCTCGCCGGCGTGGTGGGCCGCAGCCAGGCGCCTGCCGCCGACGGCAAGCCGTACGACAAAGAATAAGCAACTCGCATCCATAAAGAGGCGTGTGCGGTCATCCGCATGCGCCTCTTTTTGTTCTTGTAGTGCGGCAGCCTAGCTGCCGATATAATGACCGGCTGAGGTGACCCATGCGCAATCTACTTAAACTCGAAGAAGCCGCTCTGTTCGCCCTGGCCGTGTTTGCCTACGCGGGCATGGGCCTGCCATGGTGGTGGTTTGCGCTGCTGCTGTTCGCGCCCGACCTCTCGGCCATCGGTTACCTGGCCGGGCCGCGGGTGGGAGCCTTCACCTATAACCTGTTCCATCACCGCGCCCTGGCTGTGCTGCTGTTCGCGCTCAGCGTGCCCATGGGCTCCATTCCGCTGCGCGTGGCCGGCATCATCCTATTTGCCCATGCCAGCCTGGACCGCGTGTTTGGCTATGGCCTGAAGCATTCCGACTCGTTCCAGAACACCCACCTTGGCCCGATCGTTCGCCGGAGGCAGCCATAATTGGTTTCAGCCTCGACCAGGTCACCGTTACCTATAACGCAGAACCGGTATTCAAGAACCTCTCCTGGGAAATTCATAAAGACCGCTGCGTTGGCCTGATCGGCATCAACGGCAGTGGCAAAAGCACCCTCCTACGCCTGATCTCGGGTGAGCTCACCACTGAGACGGGCTACGCCAACATGCGCGGCAAGCTCACCATCGGCTACCTGCCGCAGGAGCCGCGCTTCAACCCCGAGCACACCTTGCTGCAGGAGGCCCTGACCGCCCACACGCGCCTGTTCGAGCTTGAGCGCTCGCTGGCCTTGGTGGAAGAGCAGATGGGCCAGCCGGAGGTCTACAGCGATGAGAAGCGTCTCAGCCGCAAGCTGGAGGAGCACGCCCAGCTGCTGGAGGAGCACACCCGCATCGGCGGCCCCGGCTACGCTGGCCAGGTGCGCGCCACGCTGCTTAACCTCGGCTTTGCTGAGCACGAGCTTGACCTGCCGGTCACGAGCCTAAGCGGCGGCCAGAAGAAGCTGCTGGGCCTCACCAAGCTGCTGGTCACCCGCCCGGACATCCTGCTGCTGGATGAGCCCGACAACCATCTTGACATGGCCGGCAAGGAATTCCTTGAGCAGTACATCCGCAGCTACCCGGGTGGGGTGGTGCTCATCTCGCACGACCGCTTCATGCTGGATGTGGTCGCCGACGAGATCGCCGAGCTGCGCGATGGCAAGGTCACCGTCTATGAAGGCAACTACTCCGAGTTCGTTGCCCTCAAGGAAGCCAAGCTGCTGGAGCAGCAGCGCCAGTTCAAAGTGCAGCAGAATGAGATCAGCCGCCTGGAGCAATCTGCCAAGCGTATGCTCATCTGGGGCCGCTCCCACGAGAACGAGAAGCTCATCCGCCGCGCCAAGTCGATGATGAAGCGCATCGAGAAGATGGAGAAGGTCGAGAAACCCAAGGCTGACCCGCGCTCCATGAACCTGCAGTTCAAAGGTTGGCGCGGCAGCAATAAGGTGCTCGAGCTAACCAATATCGCCAAAGGCTTCGATAGCAGCGCCGGCAAGAACCAGGTGCTCAGCGGCCTCGATCTCACTCTGTGGCACGGCGAGCGGGTCGGCCTGGTCGGCCCCAACGGGGCCGGCAAGTCCGTCCTGTTCCGCCTGCTGCTCGGCCGCGATGCGCCCGACCAGGGCGAGGTCAAAGTCGGCCCCAGCATCCAGACCGGCTACTACGCCCAGGAGCACGAGACGCTCGACCACTCCATGACCCTGATGGACACGGTGCGCCGCGCCGCCAACCTGTCTGAGGCTAATGCGGTCAAACTGCTGGACAAGTTCGTTTACGAGTACCAGCGCATCAACAACCCGGTCGGTACGCTCTCCGGCGGCGAGCGCAGCCGCCTGCAGCTCATCCTGATCATGCTTAGCGGGGCCAACTTCCTGCTGCTGGACGAGCCGACCAATAATCTCGACATCCGCTCGGCCGAAGTGCTGGAAGAGTCACTGGCCGAATTCGAGGGCAGTGTTCTGGCCATCTCGCACGATCGCTACTTCCTCGACCGGGTGGCCACCCGCATCGTTGAGCTCGAAGACGGCAAGCTGGTCGAATACCCTGGCGGCTACTCAGACTATCAGGCCGCCAAAGCCAAGCTGGAACTTTAACCCACCCGTCATTGCGAGCGAGTGCAACGAGCGTGGAATCTGGTTTTATCCCCAGTTAAAAAGACAGATTGCTTCGCTGCGCTCGCAATGACAAATGTTTTTGTCAGTAGTTAGGCGTCTGTGGCTATTTGTGGAGCCTTCTTCGTATCCGTACTGCTGGCCAGCTGCGCAAATACCTTCAAATCCGGCCACAGCACCGCCATCGCCAGCAGCATGCCCAGCACCATGCCCGCCAGCGCGGCCACAAAGCCTGGCAGCGGCGCCCACTGCATCACCGCATACAACGCCGCGGCGCCCAGCAGGCTGCCGGCGGCCGTGCGCACCAGGGTGCTGCGCGTATCGCCCAGGCCTGGATAGCGCCGCGCCAGTAGCCACAGCAGCACGATCGCTTCCAGCGTGAAGGCGACCGTGCCCGCCAGCGCAATGCCGCCGGCGCCCATGCTGCGGGTCATCAGGATCGCCAGGCCCACGAACAGCGCCGAGTTGATGCCCGCCGCCCACATGGGCGTGCGCGCCTCTTGCTGGGCGTAGAACGAGCGCGAGCCGATCTCCAGCAGGGCGTGGCCGGTCAGGCCGGCCAAGTACAGCTGCGTGATCCACACGATCAGGTCCACTTCGCTGGCCGAGTAGACCGGGAAGGCGCGCTCCAGCAGCGGGCGCAGCCCCATGCCCAGCAGCAGAGCGGCGGGGATGGTCAACGCCAGGATGGTGCGCACCGCGCCGTTGACCGCAGCGGTGAAGCCCGGTTTGTCGCCACGCGTGAACAGCTGCGCCACACTGGGCAGCAGGGCGATGGCGAGGGCGCTGCCGATGAGCGTCTCCGGCACTTGCATAATGAACCAGCCTAAATTCAGCGCCGTGATCGAACCCTCGGCCAGCCCAGAAGCCAGGTTGTCACGCGCCACAAAGTAGATATGGATGAAGAACATGGTCAGCACGCGCGGCGCCATCAGCACCAGTACCTTGCGCACGCCCTCAGTACGTAGCCCCAGCACCGGCTGCCAGCGGAACCCGTAGGCCAGCAGCCCCGGCACCTGGATCGCCAAGTGCAGCGCGGCGCCCAGGATCACGCCCCACATCAGGCCGTGAATGCCCATGTTGAAGTGGGGCAGGTCAAACCCGCCAATGTTGTACGAGCTGCTGGGCGCCAGGATCAAGGCGCCAAAAATCTGGCCAATGTTGTACAGACCCGGTGCCAGCGCCGGCAGCAGGAAGTGCTTGTTGGCCTGCAGCCCGGCCATGGCCAGGCCGCTGATGGAGAAAATAATAATGGCGATCAGGTCCAGCCGCATGAGCTCCACCGCCAGCGCTTTCTGCTCAGCGGGGAAGCCGGGGGCGATGATCGTCTCGATGATCCACGGCGCCAGCATGGCGATCACTACGGAGAGCGCGGCGGTCACGATGAACGCCAGGTTCAGAATGCGTACGAAAAGGTCCCAGGCGCCCTGGCGGCCGCTTTTTTCCAGGTACTCAGACAGCACCGGGATCAACGCCACGCCCAGTGCGCCGCCGCTGATCAGGGCCGAGAGCAAGTCTGGGATGTTGTTGGCCGCATTGAAGACGTCCAGCTCGTATGAGAGGCCAAACTGGTTATTTACGATCAGCTGGCGCGCAAAGGCCAGAACCTTATCAAGCCCAAAGAATGCGGCAATGATCAGGGTGGAGCGGGCAAAGTGGCTCAATTTGATTTTCATGGCGGGTTGAAAGATTGTATCCATAAGCAGGGTTTGACGAAACCCTGCCTTTGGTATAGACTTCCAGCGTTGGTTTTGTCTGGTTGGCGCGTGCGCCGCCAGGCGGCTTCTTGTTGCGGCTCGCCCCCCTTTGCCTATCAATTGGATAGTCTGTTTTCGCACATCCCTTTATGGATGGCTGTTTTAGTGTCTGGCGCCCAGGCGCACTGCACCAGGAGTATGGATAGTGGCTACACAAAGTAACTTAGAAAATATCGATTTCAAGAAAGTCGTCTCGCAGAAGCGGCTCAAGGGCTTCTTCGGTTTGCTGCAGGGTAACTATGGCCCGTACGCCATGGCCACCTTCAGCTTGGCGGTCTCGGCCGTGTGCCGCTCGCTGGTCTACCTGCTGCTGGCCTACTTTGTGGATGATGTGCTCGGCCAGCCCAATTTTCAGTCACGCGTGCCACTGGTGGCGCTCGGCTTCCTGGGTTTGGCGCTGGTGCAGGGCGTCTTCACCTATGCCAGCGGCACGCTGGCCGGCCGCACCGGCGAGCGCGTCGTGCAGCGCCTGCGCAACTACCTGTATGACCACTTGCAGCGCCTGACCTTCAGCTACCATGACCGCAACAAGACCGGTGAGCTGATCCAAAAGGTCACCTCGGATGTGGATGCCGTGCGCCGCTTCATCGCCCAGGAGTCGATCGAGTTTGGCCGCATTGTCAGCCTGTTCCTGGTCAACTTTGGCCTGCTGCTCTACATCAACTCTCAGCTGGCCTGGCTTTCGGTCATCTGTGTGCCCATCACGGTCGGCATGTCGATCTACTTCTTTGGCCGCATCTCCAAGGCCTATGAAGCCTTCCAGAACCAGGATGGCGTGCTGTCCTCTGTCTTGCAGGAGAACCTGAGCGGTGTGCGCGTGGTCAAGGCCTTTGCCCGCCAGCGCTACGAGATCGACAAGTTCGAGAAGGAGAACTGGAGCAAATACCTGCTGGGCCGCAAGCTGCTGCTGTGGCACTCGGTATTCTGGCCGGTGTCCGACATCATCACCGGCGTTCAGATGCTGGTTGGCTTCTACCTAGGCGCCCAGTTGACCGTTCAGGGCGTGCTCAGTCTGGGCGACTACATCGCCTATGTCAGCGTGCTGGTCTGGCTACTGTGGCCCATCCGCAACCTGGGCCGCGTCATCGTGCAGATGAGCCAGGGCCTGGTGTCCTTCGACCGTGTCTCCAGCATCATCAAGGAGACCCGCGAGCCGCTCGACGAAGGCGACTACCAGCCCGAGACCCGCCCGCGCGGCGAGCTGGTATTCGAGGATGTAGGCTTCGAGTACGAGCCCGGCCAGCCGGTGCTGAGCAACATCAGCTTCCGCGTCCAGCCTGGCCAGACCGTGGCGCTGCTTGGTTCCACCGGCTCCGGCAAGACCAGCCTGGTGAGCCTGCTGCCGCGTTTCTATGACTACACCAGCGGCCGCATCCTGCTGGATGGCGTCGAGCTGAAACGCTACCCGCGCCGCTACCTGCGCGACAACATCGGCATCGTGCTGCAGGAGCCGTTCCTGTTCTCGCGCAGCATCCGCGACAACATTCGCTACAGCGTAGCCAATGACACCCCAGACAGCGATATCGAACAGGCCGCCCGCGCCGCCGCCGTGCACGACGTCATCAACACCTTCCCCAAGGCTTACGAGACCCTGGTGGGGGAGCGCGGCGTGACCCTCTCCGGCGGCCAGAAGCAACGCGTCACCCTGGCGCGCACCCTGCTCAAGAACCCGGCCATCCTGGTCCTCGACGATGCCACCTCCTCGGTGGATACCGAGACCGAGGCTGAGATTCGGGCGGCCCTCAAGCGTTTGATGGAGAACCGCACCACCTTCCTCATCGCCCACCGCATCCAAAGCGTGATGCTAGCTGACCTAATCCTCGTCTTTGATGGCGGCAAGATCGTCCAGCAGGGCACGCATGAAGAATTGCTAGCGCAGGATGGCATATACCGCAAGGTCTTCGACATCCAAACCATGATCGAAGAAGAAGTCCAGCGCGAAGTTGCCTCTGCTACAGGCTAGGAACAAAAAATGGAAGATTACAACGAATTTCAAGAAGAAGAATTTTCGACCAAGTTCAACGGTCGTACCATCCTGCGCATCCTGGCCCAGTTGAAACCCCACTGGCCCTGGGTGCTCGGTTTCCTGTTCGCCATCACCCTGGTTTCCGGGCTGGACTCGTACTTCACCTACCTCAATAAACGCATTATTGACGAAGGCGTTGCCCAGCGTGACCTCGGAGTGGTGTTTGAGCTCATGAAGCCGTATGCAGCCCTGCTGCTGGTGCAGGCCGCTGCGGTCTTCGCCTTCATCTGGCTCACCGGCGTGCTCGGCGAGCGGGTGCGCTACGACCTGCGCAAGAAGATGTTCGAGCACCTGCAGAACCTCTCGCTGTCGTACTACAACCGCACCCCGGTGGGTTGGATTATCTCCCGCGTCACCTCGGATTCAGACCGGGTGGCCGAGCTGGTCACCTGGGGCATGCTGGATACCACCTGGGGCATCATGAACATCATTACCGCCATGTACTTTATGGCGATCATCAACTGGAAGCTGGCCCTCATCGTGTTCGCCTGCATCCCCGTGCTCATCGTGGTCGCCTCGTGGTTCCAGAAGCGCATCATCAAGGAGTACCGCGAGGTGCGCAAAATCAATTCGCGTATCACCGGCGCCTACAACGAGAACATCACCGGTGTACGCGTCGTCAAGTCGCTGGGCCGTGAAGTGGCCAACCTGCGTGAGTTCAGCGGCACCACGGGCGAAATGTACCGGGCCGGCTTCCGGGCCGCCTGGCTCTCGGCCCTGTTCCTGCCGGTGGTGCAGATCATCACCGCCATCTCGCTGGGCAGCATCATCTGGTATGGCGGCCTGCAAACCGAATTCGGTGGCATGACCCTGGGCGGCATCCAGGCCTTCATTTCGTACATGACCTTTATGCTGTTCCCGATCCAGGAAATGGCCCGCGTGTATGCCGAACTGCAGCACGCCGTAGCCTCGGCCGAGCGCATCTTCTCGATGGTGGATGCGGTGCCCACGGTGGTCAACCTGCCCGGGGCCAAAGACCCCGGCACGATCAAGGGTGATATCGTCTTTGAGAATGTGCGCTTTGCTTACGACGACGCGCCGGATGAAGCCGTGCTGTCTGATTTCAATCTGCAGGTCAAGCAAGGCGAGAACATCGCCCTGGTCGGCCCCACGGGCGGCGGCAAGAGCACCATCGTGAATCTGATCTGCCGCTTCTTTGAGCCCACCCAGGGCCGCATCCTCATCGGCGGCACGGACTACAAGGATTTCACTCTGCACGGCATCCAATCGCGCATCGGCGTGGTGCTGCAGACCCCGCACCTGTTCTCGGGCACCATTCGTGAGAACATTCGCTACGGCCGTCTAGATGCGTCTGATGCTGAGGTCGAAGAAGCCGCCAAGCTGGCCGGCGCGCACCGCTTCATCGAGGATCTGGACGGCGGGTACAGCGGCCAGGTGGGCGAGGGCGGTAACCTGCTCTCGGTCGGCCAGAAGCAGCTCATCAGCCTGGCTCGCGCCGTGCTGGCGAATCCGGAGTTCTTCGTGATGGACGAGGCCACCAGCTCGGTTGACACACTGACCGAGGCGCTGATCCAGCAAGGCATGGAGACCATGATGAAGGACCGTACCAGCTTCATCATCGCCCACCGCCTCTCGACCATCAAGCGGGCTGACCGCATTCTGGTCATTGAAGGCGGGAAGATCGCTGAGATGGGCAGCCATGCGGAGCTCATGCGCCAGAAGGGCCACTACTACAACTTATACACCCAGCAGTTCCGTGACGAGCTGACTGGCAAACAGGACCCCTTCCTCGCCGGCCGCCCTGCGGCTGCGGCTGGCTAACAGCCTGAGAAAGCAAAAAACGCCGCACATATACTGTGCGGCGTTTTTGTTTCCCCCAAAGCCAGCTAAAGGTCTCGTGTCGCCCTGAGCGCAGCGAAGGACCATCTTGGGTGTATGAACTACCGCCAACATAGTTGACATCCAGCTGCGCTTACCTGCGCACTAACGCAACACTAAGCCCGCCACCGCCGTTACCCATCATGAGCACGGCATAATATTCACGCTTTTCATCCTTCATCCCTCAGCATTTCATCCTTCTAAACATGGATCCTTACGAAAACTACGAACCCCCGCTGCGCCCTGGCGCCGAAGATCCGCAACAGCCGGCCGCGCCTGTGCAGCCGGATACCCGCCCGCAGCCTCACCTGCGCCCGCAGCCAGCCCGCAAGCCAACCGAGGTCCGGCCGGTCACCTCGCGTGACCTGGCCGGCCACACCACGCTTGACGCGACCCGCGCCCAGCGTCCGGCCGCTGACCGGCGGCGCGGCTGCCTCTCAGTCCGCCCGCTCCTGCTCATCATCGTCGCCCTGACCGCCTACCTGCTCACTCCGCTGCCCAACAACCTGCTCATCATGGGCATTGACCGCACGCCGGATGGCACAGACATCGGGCGCAGCGACACCATGATCCTGGTCAGCGCCCGCCCGCTGACCGGGCGGATCGAGATGCTCTCGATCCCGCGTGACCTGTGGGTGCCCATCCCCGGCTACGGCGAGAACCGCATCAACGCCGCTCACGCCTTCGGCGAGGGCGCCGGGCGGGGTGGTGGGCCGCGCCTGGCCCTCGAAACCATCCGCGCCAACTTCCGCGTCAATGTCAATCACTATCTACGCATCCGTCTGGCCGGCTTTCCGGCCGTGGTGGATGCGCTTGGCGGCGTGGACATCACGCTGGATGCGCCGACCGCCGGCTATCCTGCCGGCACGCATCACCTCGATGGTACGCAGGCGCTCGCCTTCGTGCGTGATCGCACGGGCGATGACTTCTTCCGCATGGCCCACGGGCAGCTTTTCATCGTCTCGATCGGCAAAAAGATGCTCAATCCGCTCGAATGGCTGCGCATCCCCGGCGCAATGATCGCCCTGGCCGAGGCAGTCGACACCAATCTGCCGATGTGGCTGTGGCCGCGCTACGCGTTCGTGTTCCTGCGCGCCATCGTGTTTGATGGCATGCACGCGCTCACCCTGCCGCGTGAAGCCGTAACACCCTGGGTGACGGGCGGTGGCGCGTATGTCTTGCTGCCTAATTGGAATTTAATTCTTCCGCTGTTGCAGGAAATGTTTGGCATCTTTTAGCTGCATGCGATGGTTAAGTTTTTCTCGCGCATAAAAACAAAAAATTTTTTGCGCGCGCGCAAAAAATTTTGCGCAAAACATCGCTTTTTGACATTTTTTGCACACTTAAAACATTTTTCGCACGTTTTTGCACGCAGTTTTACACACGTTTTAGACATCACACGCCATATACTTTTCTAAATCACTCACTGTTTTTTACAATGAGTGCAATCCGGAAGGAGAAAGAAAGATGGCTGTTGCTAAGAAGAAGGCTGCAAAGAAGAAAGTTGCCAAGAAGGCCGTGAAGAAGGCCAAGAAGACCGTCAAGAAGACGGCCAAGAAGGCAACGAAGAAGGCCGCTAAGAAGCGCTAGGTTTTCTTTTTCAAAAAACAAAGAAGCGGTGCATTTATGCACCGCTTCTTTGTTTAAACTGGTTTTGCGGGGATAATTAGCCTATGTCGAACATCCACCCCGGCCTGCCCCTCATTGACCTGCATCGTCACCTGGATGGCAGCGTGCGCCTCCAAACCATTCTTGACCTTGGCCGCCAGCACAACCTGCCGCTCCCGGCCTGGGACCTCGACACCTTACGCCCTCACGTGCAAGTGGCCGATATCCAGCCCAATATCATGGAATTCATCGCCCGTTTCAAGTGGATGGTGGGCGTAATGGTGGATTACGACGCGGTCGAGCGCATCGCTTATGAGAACATCCTCGATGCCCACGCCGAGGGCATAGACTACATTGAGCTGCGTTTCAGCCCGGCCTTCATGGCCACCGGCCACGAGCTCGACCCGGCCGAGATCTGTGCCGCGGTGGCCGCCGGCGTGCAGCGCGGCGTGGCCGACACGGGCGTGCAGGCTAACCTGATCGGCATTATTAGCCGCCATTTCGGGGCAGAGCAGGGTATGCAAGAATTGAACGCGCTGCTGACCCATCGCGACCGCTTCGTCGCCCTGGACCTCGCTGGCGACGAGGGCCGCTATCCTGGCTCTCTCTTCGTAGAACACTTCCGCCTGGCCCGTGAGGCCGGCTGGCATATTACCGTCCATGCCGGCGAGGCGGCTGGCGCGGAGAGCATCTGGCAGGCCGTGCGTGACCTGGGGGCCACCCGCATCGGCCACGGCGTGCGCGCCATGGATGATCCCGCCTTGGTCGCCTACCTGGCCGAGCATCGCATCGGTATCGAGGCCAACCTGACCAGCAACGTCCAGACCAGCACCGTGCCCAGCTATGCCGCCCATCCCCTCAAGGCCCAGCTGGAAGCCGGAATCCTCGCCACCATCAACTCAGACGACCCCGGCATCAGCGCCATCACCCTGCCGTACGAGTATGACGTGGCCGCCCCACGCGCCGGCCTCAGCCTGGCCCAGATCCACCAGGCTCAGCAAAATGCCCTCGAGCTGGCCTTCCTGCCCCCGGCAGCCAAGGCCGCCCTTTTGCAAGCCAAGGAGGCTCAAAAATGAACGTTCTCATTACCGGCGGCAGCGGCCTGTTGGGCCGCCGCCTCACCCGCCACCTGCTGGCCTCCGGCCACCAGGTCACCATCCTCAGCCGCAACCCGCAAGCCGTCACCGGGCTGCCCGCCGCCGTCACCGTGGCGGGCTGGGACGGGCGCACGGCGGCCGGCTGGCAGCCGTACGCCGATGCGGCGGACGCCATCGTTAACCTGGCTGGCGCCAGCATCAAGGGCGACGGCTTTCTGCCCAGCCGCTGGACTCCCAAACGCAAGGCCCTCATCCTCAACAGCCGCGTCCAGGCTGGCCAGGCGGTGATGGAGGCTTTGCGGGCCGCGCCCAAAAAACCACGCACGCTGCTGCAAGCCTCGGCGGTGGGCTACTACGGCCCGCGCGGCGCTGAGCCCGTGATGGAAGACAGCGCCCCCGGCGCCGACTTTCTGGCGGGCGTTTGCCAGCAGTGGGAAGCCAGCACCCAGGAGGCCGAGTCACTCGGCGTGCGCCGCGTGGTGCTGCGCACCGGCCTGCCGCTCAGCATGCAGGGTGGGGCTATGCCGCTGCTGGTGCTGCCCTTCCGCCTGTTCGCCGGTGGCTGGTTCGGCGACGGGCGCCAGCACTATCCCTGGATCCATATCGATGACTACATCGCCGCCCTCGCTTTCCTGCTCGAGAATGACAAGACGCGCGGCGTCTTTAACATCAGCGCGCCGCAGCCCGTGCCCAACCGCCAGTTCGCTGCCACGCTGGGGCGCGTGCTGCGCCGCCCCAGTTGGCTGCCTACGCCGCGCTTCGCCATGCAGCTGGCCTTGGGCGAAGTCTCCACCGTCGTGCTCGACGGGCAGAACGCCGTGCCGGCTGCCCTGCAGCAGGCCGGCTTCGCGTTCAAGTATCCGGAACTCGAACCCGCCCTGCGCGATCTGCTAACCAAATAGGGCGGTACGCAGCTGTGCAATCACAGCATGTAGAAGCGTTACTCGGCGAAGCCGAGTAGCTTCTACCGCGCAGCGTAGCTGCGCAACCATCAGACGAATTCTTGATAGCAGTTGAACATAGACTTCGCCTGTTGCCCTAGATTCCTGTTCCCAGCGCTCCTACACTAGCGGCGTATTCCAGGGCGGCTTTACGCTGCCGCCCACATCACACAGGAGCAGCATGGCAACGATTGGTTTATTTTTTGGATCCTCCACTGGCAACACCGAGAACGCCGCTGAGCAAATTCAGAAGCTCTTGCAGGCCGCCGGGCATGAGGTCAATCTCCTCAACGTCTATTCTGAATCCGTGCAAAGCATGCAGAACTACGAGTACCTCGTGCTGGGCATCCCCACCTGGGATATTGGCGAAATACAGGAAGACTGGAAGAACGTGTGGGACGAGCTCGACACCCTTGACCTGGCTGGCAAGAAGGTTGCCGTCTTCGGCCAGGGTGACCAGCGCGGCTACCCAGCCACCTTCCAGGATTGCATTGGCCTGCTGGCCAAGAAGGCCCGCGAGCGCGGCGCCAGCCTGGTGGGCTTCATGTCCACCGATGGCTTCACCTTTGACGAGTCCCTCGGCCTCGAGGACGGCAAGTTCATGGGCCTCTCGCTGGATGACGACAACCAGCGGGACCTCACCGAAGGCCGCATCGCCGCCTGGGTGCCCCAGGTGATTGCCGAATTCGGCATCTAGGTTCCTTCCGTCATTGCGAGACGCAGGCTTGCCTGCGCACGAAGCAATCCCCAAGCCAGAAAGCAAAAAAACGCCAGCATTCGCTGGCGTTTTTATTTGTATTCCAAGCAGGCTAGCTGTTACGCCGCCCCATGCCCATCACTAGCGAGGCATAGTACAGCAGCTGCATCACCGCCGTGAACAGCGCGGCCACATAGGTCAGCGCGGCCGCGTTGAGCACATTGTTCACGCCAGCCTGCTCCTCCTGGCTGGTGATGATGCCCGCGTCCATCAGCAGGCGCCGAGCGCGGGTCGAAGCGTCGAACTCGACCGGCAGGGTAGCCAGGGCGAACACGGCGCCGCCGGCGAACACGATCACACCCAGCCAGGCCAGCTCGGTGAAGTTGAGCGCAAAGCCGGCCATCAGCAGGATCCAGCCCAGCCACGAGCCGATGTTGACCATCGGCACCAGGGCGGCCCGCAGGCGCAGCGGGCCGTAGTCCTCGCGGTCCTGCATGGCGTGCCCCAGCTCGTGGGCCGCAATGGCCAGCGCCGCCACCGAGGGGCTCTGCGCCACACCCTGCGACAGGCGCAGCGTCTTGCTGCGCGGGTCGTAATGATCGCTCAGGCGGCCGGCCACTTGCTCGATGCTCACGTTCAGCCCGCCGCGCTGGGCCAGCTTCTGAGCCGCCTGGGCGCCGGTCAGCCCGCTGCGGGCTGCTACCCGGCTCCAGCGGCCATAGGCTGAGTTCACATACCATTGCGCCAGCATCATGGCCAGGAAGGCTGGCAGCATGTAAATAAAGTATCCAGAGTTAAAGAACATCTATCCTCCTAAGGTTCAGCTTAGTTGCCGCTTAGCAGGCGGATGGCTTCATCCAACTGCGGGTCACGCCCGGCGTCCACATCTTCTTGGGTCAGCGGCACTACATAGTCCGGCTCCAGCCCCAGGCCGTGGATCTGGCGCCCGTCGGGCGTCAGCCAGCGGGCGATGGTCACGCGCAGCGCGCCCTGGTCGTCCGAGAGCATGCGCGTGATCTGCACCGAGCCCTTGCCGAAGGTGGTTTCGCCCACCAGCGGGGCGCGGCCGTAGTCTTGCAGGGCGCCCGCCAGGATCTCGGACGCGGATGCCGAGCCGGGATTCACCAGCACCACCATCGGGATCTCAGTCGCCACTCCGCCGCCCTCTACTTCATAGGTATAGCGCGAGCCGTCGTTGTAGTCCTCCAACAGCACCACGCCATCTGTCAAAAATTGTGAGGTGATCTCAACCGCCGTGTCCAGGTAGCCACCGCCGTTGTTGCGCAGGTCGACGATCAGGCCGCTGGGGTTCTGCGCCAGCAGTTCTTCCAAGGCCACTTGCATGTCCCGCCCCGAGTCGGCGCCGAAGGTGAACAGCTGCACATAGGCAATGTTGCCTTCCAGCATTTCGCTTTCTACGCTCGGCACAATGATGCGGCTGCGTACGATCGTAACGTCAAAGGGCTCCTCGCCCTCGCGGCCGATCGTCAGCGTGACCGGCGTGCCGGCCGGGCCAAGAATGCGGTTGACCGCCAGTGAACTGTCAATTTTGCTCATGTCCTCGCCGTCGATGGCCAGCACCTGGTCGCCCGGGCGCAGGCCGGCGGCTTCCGCCGGCGAGCCTTCCATCGGCGCAATGATCACCACGAACTCGCCGCCGGTGTCCACCCAGGCGCCGATGCCTTCATAGTTGCCCTGCAGCTCCAGGTCGGCCTGGAACAGCTGCACCGGGTCCATGAAGCCGGTGTGCTGGTCGCCCATGGCGGCCACCGCACCGTGCAACGCGTCGCGCATCAGCTGCTCGTAGCTGGTGTCCAGCTCCACGCCACTGTACTGCACCTGGCGCCAGGTCTCCCAGAAGGGCAGCATGGCATCGTACAACGCCTCGGGCGTGTTGGCCTCATCGGCCAGTTGGCTGGCGCTGGGGGCGTCTGCAGCCGGGGTCAGCTCCGCCAGGTTCACTTCCAGCGCTTCCAGGCTGGCTTTCAAGCCGTCGTGCGCCCCTTGGGCGAACAGGGTGTCATTTACCGGCTGGTCGTAGAAGTCCTGGTGCAGAATGTCGTTGACCTCCCACACCGGGTTGAACAGCCGTCCCAGCTCCACGCTGCTGCCAACCGGGGTCTGTACCTCCGGCCCGGCCGGGGTGGGGCTCTCGTCCAGCAATGATTGCGGGTCACTCAATACTTGGGTGATCTCGTCCCGCAAAGTCCAGCCAAACATGGCAACACTGGCTACGCAAATGCACATAGCAACCAGAATCAAAGCCACAAGAATGGCTACAAGCGGTTTATTTGATTTCATAGGATGGTCCGTTCTGATGGATGGCGAATAAGTTTGTCAATTTGGGTAAGCGTATCACGGGCGGATTAGAGCGGTATAAACATTTCACTCGTCTTTCTTCAAGGCCTCCACCTTGCGGGCCAGCTCTTCCATCTGCTCGTCGCCGGGTTTCCACGGGTCGCGGGCATCTTTGATGATCTTCTTGGCGATCTCGATCTGGCCGACTGCATTGCCGCGCCGCGCCCCGGCATACAGCACCGCCAAAATGCCCACTGCCACGAACAGCGTCAGGCAAATGATGACGATGGCGCGCTCACCCATGCGGCAATTCTACCAGCGCGGGCATCGCCTCGATCAGCTGCTCCACCCGGGCAATGCTTACGTCCGCGGCCGGGTCCGGCTCCCCGCTGCCCACCAGCGCCGTAGACGCGCCCAGCTGTTTCGCCGCCGCTAGGTTCACCGGCATATCGTCCACGAACAGCGCCTGGCTGGCCGCCGTTCCGCTGCGCTCGAAGGCCAGCTGGTAGGCAAACGGGTGCGGCTTGCTGTGGAACTGCATCTCGCGCACATCCAGAATGCCTGCAAAGTGCCGCTCCACGCCTAATGCCCGCAGCACCCGCTCGGCGTGATAGCTGGCCGAATTGGTGAAGATGTACTTGGTCTGCGGCAGCTGGCTTAGCAGGGCATCCAGCGCCGGGTTGGGGGCGATCAGCTGCTCGATCGGCAGCTCATGCGTGTAGCGCAGGTAGGCTTCCGCATCAATGGCGTAGTGGGTCTGCAACCCGCGCAGCGAGGTGCCATAGGTCTTGAGGTACAACTCACGGATCGGCTGTACTTCCGCTTCGGGGATGCCGACCACTTCATGCATGTACTGGGCGATGCGCCCACGCAATGCGTCCCACACCCCACTGTCCTTGGGATACAGAGTGTCGTCCAGATCAAAGAATATAGTCCGAATAGGCATAGATGCGGTCGTAACGGCGCTACTTGCGCGGGCGGCGAATGCTGGGCAGATGAAAGTCCACCATGTCGCGCGGTGCGCGGCGCGGCAGCTTCAGCGCTTTGTCATACTGTGCAAACAGCGTATCGAACGAGTTTTGCCAGCTCTGCGTTTGGGCTTTCTTGTAGCCGGCCTGGCCCATCTGTTTCAGCAGGGCCGGGTCGCTCGCCAGCTTCTTGACCGCCTTGAACAAGCGCTCCGGGCTCTCGGAGGGATACTGCAGGCCGGTCTTGCCATTGTCCACCAGGTCCACCACGCCGCCGGAGTTGGGCGCGATCACTGGCAGGCCCGATGCCATCGCTTCGACGACCACGTTTCCGTAAGTCTCCTCGGCCCCTGTGAACACGAACAGGTCGCCGGAGGCATACGCCTGCGCCAGGTTTTCGCCGCGCAGATAGCCGGTGAACACGGTTGGCGTGTTTTTGAACACGCGCTCCAGCCGTTTGCGGTCTGGCCCGTCGCCCACGATTGCCAGGCGCAGCCCGGGAATATCCCGAGCGATCGGCAGCAGCAGGTCCACCCGCTTCTCGCGTGATAGGCGGCTGACAAATATCGCCAGCACCTTGCCTTCCTCGCCGCCGGTCAGTTTCTTGCGCCATTGGGCGGTGCGTTTCTTGGGCGAGAAACGCTCCAGGTCCACGCCGCCCGGCCAGACTGTCAGCCGCTTGAAGCCCTTGGCGACCAGCTGCTTGCGCGTAAAGTTGGAGGGCACCAGGTTGATGTCAGCCCGGTTGTGAATGAACTTGTAGAACTGGAATACCGGCTCAGACACCACGCCCATCTTCCAGCGCCGGGCAAATCCGGAAACATCCGTCTGGTACGAGGCCACTACCGGGATGGAATTCTTCAGCGCCACCCGCAACCCGGCGATCCCCAACGAGGTCGGGTTCACCAGGTGGATGAGGTCGGGCTTGAAGGCCAGCACCTTCTTCTCCACCCGCGCCACCGGGGTGGCGATGCGCAGCTCCGGGTAGAACGGGGTCTTCATGCTGCGGTGGCGCGAGATGGGAGTGGCCGCATAGTGCTCGATCGAGCCGCTGGGGGCGAACAGCATGCTCTCATGCCCCTGTTCCTCTAAATAGTCGAACAGCTGCAGCAGGGTAACAACAATGCCGTCAATTTTGGGCAGGAACGTTTCCGTAAAATAGGCAATTCGCATGGTTGAGCCGCTCGCAGAGAGAGGGCCGCGCTCAGCGGCCCTGATTTCCTAATTCTACTCGGCTTCTGCCCCGAGCCTTTGCGGCCTAGTGTGCGTGGGCATGGGCCTCGACTGCATTCATGCAGTCGTTTGGCCCATATTCGATCTCGATCGTGGTGTGCACCAGATTGCGGTTCTTCAACAGCTCGCGGATCTGGTTGCGCAGCCCGATCACCGCCCGCCGCTCGGTCTTTTCTTCGACCATCACGTGCAGGGTCAATACGTGGCTCTCGCCCTCCAGTGACCAGGCGTGCAGGTGGTGAGTTGACAGCACCCCCGGCAGCGCCTGCACCTGCTTGCTGATCTCATCCAGGTTGATCTGCTCTGGCACCGCTTGCAGGAACAGCTTGACCGTCTTGCCCAGGTTGCGCACCACGTTGTAGAGGATGTATAGCGAGATAAGGATCGAGAGGATCGGATCCAGAATGGGGGCGTCCACCAGCATCATCACGATACTGGCGATCAGCACGGCGGCCCAGCCCAGCACGTCTTCGATCAGGTGCCAGGAGATGACCCGCGCATTCATTGACTCTTCGTTCTTCAAACGCAGCGCCGCCACCCCGTTGATGGCGATGCCCAGCACCGCCATCAAGGCCATGCCGGGCGCGTGGGTCTCTTCCGGGTTCATCAGGCGCGGCACCGCCTGGAACAGGATCAGCGTGCTGCCCACCACCAGGATGATGGTGTTGATCAGCGCGCTGAGCAGCGAGAAGCGGCGATAGCCATAGGTATATTGGGCGTCTTCCTCTTTGCGGGAATACTTCTCCAAGTACCAGCCCATCCCCAACGACATGGCGTCGCCAAAGTCGTGCAACGCATCCGTAAGGATGGCCAGGCTGTTGGTCAGTAGCCCGCCGATGATCTCGGCGACTGCGAAGCCCAGGTTGAGCAGAAATGCGGTGCGAATGTTTTGAGTTGAGCCGTGATGGTGGTGATGGCTGTGGTCGTGATGCTGGTGGGTCATAGAGTCTCTACGTATACCTGGCTGGTGATGCGCGGCCCCAGCACGATCTCTTCTTTGCGCCCGCGCAGCTTCACATGCAGGTTGCCGTCAAATTCTGAATAGGCCGTCACCGTCAGCTCGGCGCTGGGCACCACGCCCAGCTCGCTCAGGTGAAGTAGCAGATCGGCCACACTGTCACGCACTCGCGTCACGCGTGCCCGCTGCCCGGTGCGCAGGGCGCTCAGCGGCGTCTCGTCGCTTTCGGGCAGGCTCAAGTCCATACGCGGGATCGGGTCGCCGTGCGGGTCGTGGCGCGGGTCGCCCAGCGCATCGGCGATGCGCTGCTCGAACTGCTCGCTGATCACGTGCTCCAGCCGGTCGGCTTCCTCGTGCACTTCGTGCCACTCGTAGCCCAGGATCTGGTGCAGGAACAGCTCCAGCAGGCGGTGGTGCCGGATCGTCTCCAGTGCCACGCGCTCGCCTTGCTCGGTCAGCAGCACGCCGCGGTGTTTCTGGTACTCCACCAGGGCGGGCTGCGTACCGGCCAGCTTTTGCAGCATGCCGGTCACTGAGGCTGGCGCCACGTTCAAGTATTCGGCCAGCGCGTTGGTAGAGGCGCGGCCTTCGCCGCGGGTCAGCTCATAGATCGCCTTGAGATAATCCTCAATGGATTGGGAAAGCGGCTCTTTGGCATTCGCCGCAGGCTTTGGCATAACGAAAGTGTATACGCCGCATAGAGCAGTGTCAATGCAAATGCTTTATACTGCGATGAGATAACTGAAAATGAATAGCGTTGTCATTTGCCCGTGGTGTGGCACAAACTACTTAAGTTTCCAGTCCAACTGCAGCAACTGCGGCGGCACCATGCCCGCGCCGGCGCGCACGGCTGCGCCGGCCGCGTCGCAGCCGCGTGCTCGCGGCGAACTTACCTGGCCGCCATCGCCGCCGCGCAGCATCGCACCCAACTACGTCTGGAAGATCCTGGGGCAGGATGGCTGGGTCATCTCCATGTCCGTCTTTATACTGCTCGGCGTCATCTTCACTATGGTCGGCGGCGGGCTGACCCTCGGCATCATCACTGCCTTCGTGGGTTTGCCCTTCGTTGGCATGGGGTTGCTCTTCCTGGGTGGCGCTGGCGCGGTGCTCAATTGGCGCTACCAGCAAGCCGTCCAAACCGTCGAGGTGCTCAAGTCCGGCCGCGCCAAAGAGGGCGAGGTCATCAGCCTGGAGCCCAATCACAGCGTGCGCATCAATGGCCGCATGCCGTGGACCATTCGCTACCAGTTCACTCTCGACGGTAAGCTCTATGAGGGCAGCACCAGCACCCTCAATAACCCGCAGCTCACCCATGCCCCCGGCCCTGCTGTGGTGCTGTATCTCCCCGACCATCCCGAAAAGAACCAGCTCTACCCACACCCATAAGTCTTCCGTCGTTGCGAGGCGCAGGTTTGCCTGCGCACGAAGCAATCTTTTTTCGATGCTGAATAAAAGCCGCCTGCTAACCGTAGACAATAGTACTTAGCTCCCCATAACAGCCGAAAAGTGAATCGTGTTAACATCTGCATCTGGCAAACAGTACCAAGTTTGAGGGGCACCCCCGTACGATTTGGAACCTGTAGTCTGAAATTTGCAAGAAAGGAGTTCCAAATCCAACATGGCTGATCGTGAGCAGGGAACCGTGAAGTGGTTCAATGGCTCCAAGGGCTTCGGCTTCATCTCCCGTGACGGCGCTGACGACGTTTTCGTCCACTACAGCTCCATTCGCGGCGATGGCTTCCGCAATTTGGAAGAGGGCCAAAAGGTGGAGTTCACCGTGGTCCAGGGCGACAAGGGCCTCCAGGCGCAAGACGTTATCGCTCTGTAATCATCAGAACGAAACTAAAAAGCTCCGGCATTTTGCCGGAGCTTTCAGTTTAAGTTCTGCGCAGCTGCCGAAGGCAGCGTATCACGGCCAAGGCACATCCGCGAACGGTGTATAGCCGTGCTTCTCCGCAGCGGCCACCCGGGCATAGCCCGGGATGCCGCAGCTGCGATCGTCGACAACATCGGCCGCCGTGCCCCACGAGCCGACCGCCGTGAACACGTATTCGCCGCCCTGGCACACCCACGCTTCCACTATGTACGGCGTCTGCTCTGAGTCGTCGCCGGCATTCAGCTGAATGGGGTTCCAGCGTACGGTCACCACGTCGCCGCTGCGGCTGGCGCTGACCCCGCTCAGACCAAAGGTATAGATGTAAGACCAAGCCAGCACGATATGCGGGTCACGCGGCGGCAGTGAATTGCGGTCCCCGTTGAACTGCAAATATTGCTCACCGCCGTTGACCCAGCAGCGGTTGTTGCCGCCGATCGCCTGGGCCAGCACCCAGTTGCTGTGCTCCATGCGGCCCACAACTTCGATGTTGCCGCCGCCCGGGAAGGTGAACTTGTACAAATAATCCGCCCCCGGCCCAAAGCGGCACGATAGGCGTCCGTCCACCAGCACCCTGGCGCGCAGCGAGCTCACATAAGTCGGCGTGATCGTGGGGGTGTCGGTGGCGGTCGGCACCGGAGTTGGCGTCTCGGTTGGGGTGGGCGTCGCGCTCGGTATCGGCGTCTCTGACGGCGTGATGGTGGCCGGCGCCGGCAGCGGCGTCTCTGTGGGCGCCGGCGCCAGTGCGCCGCACGCGCTGAGTAACACGCTAAGTGTAAGCATGAGCAAGAGTGGTGCGGCGCGTCGTTTCATAGCCTTTGCATTATACTTTCAGGCACATTGGCTCACGGCCGGAGGCGCGTGCATGAAAGAACCAGGTTTCTTTAGTAATTACGACACCAGTGTTGTCATCGGCATCCTGTTGGCGGTCGGCTTCGCCGTCGCCCTCGTTGTCGTTGGCCCCGGCGTCGCCACGCGCAACTTCCTGGCCGAGGCGGTCATCCTGGCCGCCACCTTCGCGGTCGCCCGCCAATACCTGCCCTGGAAAGACGCCCCCAAGGAGCGCCTCAAAGGCCCGCGCCGCGAGCTGGGTCTTGCTCTCATCGGTTACATATTGATCATGATTGGCGCCCGCGCCCATTACACCTTCGGCCTGGCCTGGCCCTGGCTGGCTGGCGCCGTGCTGCTGCCACTCATTGCGCTGGTCTCGGCCGGCTACGGCCCCAAAGCCTGGGGCCTGCGTCTGCCCAAGCCCGCCGAGATCGGTGTGCTGGCGGTGGTGGTCTTACTGACCTATGGCCTCAGCCGCGCCCTCAGCGCTGTACTGCCGCCCAGCGAACTGCCCAGCGAAGATGTCATTAACCTCGTCGCCCCGGCCTTCACCACCATCGGCAATGTGGTCCTGATCGCGGTCGTGGCCGCCATCTTGGAAGAGATCTTCTTCCGAGTCTATTTGCAGCCGCGCCTGGCCGCTTACCTGCCGGGCCGCTGGGCTGTTCTGGTCCAGGCGCTGATGTACAGCGCCGCTTTCCTGCCGCTCTATCTGTATGGCAATCGCTATCCGCTGCCGTTGGCCGCCGCGCTCGTGCTGGTCACCACCAATGGCGTCCTCGCCGGTTACTTCTGGCGCAAAACCGGCAACCTGTGGCTCCTGATCCTGCTGCATCTGCTTGCCTTCAGCCGCTTTGGGTTGTAGCTCAAGTGAGCAGTAATGAGTGAGCAGGTTTAGAATCGATACAAAAAAGAGCAGGCTTGCCTGCTCTTTTTGTATTCACTGAACCCTGCTCACTGCTCACTTGCATCACGGCCAAGGAACGCCCACCCAGCCCGTGTACCCATGCTTGTCCGAGCCGAACGCCCGCGCATACGAGGCCTCGCTGCAGTTGCCTTTCTCGTCGTGGATCTCGATCGAGGTGTTGTTGGTGCCATACGCCCGGAACACGAACTCACCATTCTGGCATACCCAGGCTTCGACCAGGTACTTGTTCTGCAAAGAATCATCGCCCGGCAAGTATTCGAACGGCTCCCAATACACCGTCACAATATTGCCGCTGCGCCGGGCGTTCACGCCCTTGAGCGGCTCGTAGGGCTGGGTGGTGTACGGCAGCACCAGGTGCGGGTTATCGATCGGGTATATCAGGCTGCGGTCGACCCCCAGGGTGATCAGCTCCTGGCTGACCCAGCATTTGCGCGTCCGGCCGAACTGCTCCAGGGAAACGAACCACCAGTTTTGGTTGCGTTCCATGTGGCCCTGCACTTCCACCGTATCGCCCTTGTATAGTGTTGACGCCAGCAGGTAGCCGCCGCCTGGGCCGTAGCGGCAGCTGGCCATGTCTACGTTAACAGTCCCCCAGTTGAAACTGGGCGTCGGCGGCAGGGTGGCGCTCGGGGTAGGGGTGATGCTCGGTGTCAGCGTAACCGTCGCGGTCGGCGTGCGGCTGGCCGTAGCCGTGGCGCTGGGGGTCAGGGTCGGCGTATCTGTCGCGGTCGGGGTCACCGTCGGCTCCGGGGCCAGGGCACTGCAGGCGCCTAAGAGGGCGGCCGTTACCAGTAAGGAAATCACTAAAATTGTTCTGCGCATAGCCACATTATACAGCCCAGCCAATCCGGCCTGCTTTTAACCTCTGGAGAAATGCGCAGCTTGCTGCGCATTTTTCATATATACATCTTACAAATTTCGTGATATATTCTCAGGCGTAGGTTAGTAGTGGTTTTTCAAGGTTTTCCCCCCACAGTCCTTACAACTGTCCTTGAATGTACAGGTGTGAATTCAGCATTGCTGTGTTCCACGCTGTCGCGCCGCCATGGCGTAAGAGCGCTCTACCTAACTCTGCAAGAAAGGAGTTAATAGATCGCAATGGCAGAACGCATTCAAGGCACCGTGAAGTGGTTCAATGGCACCAAGGGCTTCGGTTTCATCACCCGTGAGGGTGGCCCGGACGTCTTCGTCCACTTCAGCGCCATCAGCGGCGAAGGCTTCCGTAACCTGGAAGAGGGTCAGAAGGTGGAATTCACCGTCACCCAGGGCCAGAAAGGCCCCCAGGCTCAGGACGTCGTCGTCGTCGGCTAGTCACCTAGCCTACAAACGCTGACACAAAAACACCGCCCGGCGCAAGCCGGGCGGTGTTTGCTTTAACCGTCATTGCGAGCCAATAGCCGCACTTGTGAGGCTATTGGAGAAAGGCGGGACGAAGTCCCACCGCCGAAGCAATCTTGAAGTTAGCTTCTTATCGCACGCAGCATCTAGTTCGGGCGCTCGTCGGCGTCTTCGTCGGCCGTCTCCGGCACCGTGCGCGTCGGGTCCGTTGCCGGGGCCGCGTTGCCGCCGTGATCCTCGGTCACCCCGCGGTTATCGTCCTCGCCTTCCGGCATCTGGCGCTCGTCGTCTGTCATGTCATCCTCCTGGGTAGTGGGTTGTACTCACCACAACGAGCTATCCGCCCAACCTGTGCCTCGCCGAATGCGGGGCAACAAAACTGAGAGGTACTCCTGGGCTCGTCACCGAAGCGCGGAGTTGCGGCACGCTGCGCAGCAGCCTTTTTTTTGATGAGGCGGTCGAATCGCCAAAGCATTCTGCTAGCAACACCTATTGCTCAAATGTAGTGGCTAATGTTACGCTTGTATCAATTGCGGGATTTTAGCTATGATGACTACTTTTATACAAACTGAGGATTCTGACACGGAACAGTGGAGAATTCTAGGACAGTTCTCTTACCCTGCAAATATACACAGGCATTTTGTCCAAAATGGGATTTCAGAGCCGCCAGATGGACTAGTTGAGTTTATCTCAGCTGCACTATCGCAAGCGCAAGAATACTTTTCTGTTGCTCGAAATGCCCAGTTAACAATCTCTCCCCTTCTATATTATTACGGTGCTTCTAATCTACTATGTGGAGTGGGAGCACTTTTGAGTGGTTTCCAACTACCTATTGAACATCATGGCATGCTGGCTGAAATGCCTTCACGGAATAATAACCAAATTGCAGACTTGGTCATAAAGCCTGTGAATCCGCAGAATGGGGCATTGCAATTGTTGGCAAATGTCTTTTCTCATGAGCCGGAAATAGTGAATGGGGGAGCCTGGGATTTCGGGGAAATTTTAGGATCGATTCCAGACCTAAGGTCTGAATACGAACAGATGTATGTGGATCGAAGGCCATATACTTTACCAGTTGAGGTTTTAAAAACTAGACGCGGGGAAGTAGAGCGCATAGCGTTGATTCACACCACTAGATTGCGTGATGTCCCTGGCACTCTAAAGCAGATAAAGGACTTCCAAAAGGCTTATCTGGAGCCACAGATTAAAGACCACTTCGTTTTCCTGCGTAAGAAACTCCGTGACCATGAAATTGGCGAAAGATCAATTTTTGGCGGAAAACATCTGCAATTAACGCACGAAAAGAATGGAAGACAATTTGCTCCCAGTCAGATAATACTGATGTTTATGGGGTTATTCGGATTGGGATTTGTATCACGTTATAGGCCGGAAATTTGGAATAGATTTGTTACAAGGGATGAGACTGGCGAGCGCCAATTGATTCTGAAATTTATTGATACTTGTCATCGATTCCTTCCTAATTTAGCATTGAATAGGATTCGCGGAGAGATAGTTCAATTTGTAAACAGGATTGACCAGCCAACTGATTTACGCACGTCACTTACTGATGACGATATCAAAAAGCTTGAGCGATTGGGGTAACAAGTGAGTATATTAGAAACTGCATATCTTCTTGCGAAAAGTGTGACAAAGACGCCTAGAAGAGATGAGCTTTTTAGGCTGATATCTGGACTCGATCAAACTAACTTTGGTTATGCGGCGCGGCATCAGTATTATCAGTTGGCAGGCTATTTAATTGTTGATAAAAACCAATCGGAAATTGGAGAGAAAACAGGTTTCAACGTGCATAAGATTAGACAGGAAGAGCTGCAATTAATTTCCAGCTTCCATGCCCAGTTAGCCGTAATGAGTAAGCAATGTGTTTCTACCTTACTAGTTTATAACCCCAATCTTTGGGGAGTTGTTAATCCATATGAATTAGCGGAACTAGAAGAACCATTGCTGAATGACGTTCGGTTTGATGAAGGCATCGTCCACAGTCTCCGCGAGGCATTTAGTCAGCATCCGAGTATCCAAGCTCTTATAAGCGAACCCATAAGGGATTTTGATCCTTTGCAATTGAGAAAGCAGGTTGCCTCCTTCGAGAAATCTATTTTTAGCCAGGATGAACCTCCTGAAGCTTTAAAGAGATTAATCTTCGCTTCCGGCAAGAAGAGTGAGGAGAGGAGAGCTCTAAGATTCCTTGCTAATCTAGCCGTTTTGCGAGCCTCTCTGACTATGTTGAATCAGTTGATTTTTCAAGCACTAATAAGTAATAAGCTCGTAGCTTTTGACGAAGACTTGATTATCGAACTTCGTCAACATAGTAACATTTCTGGCCACTTGTTCGAGCTGCTCGCTCTCATGAACGGTCATTCGTTTAGAGTAGAAGTTAATGATCTTGTTCTTTTAGTTGCTCTAGATAATCAGCCTTCGCAGTTAGCATGGGTCCAGTCGAGTTCTTTTCAGATGTCACAGGAAACCGGAGATACCGTTTTACTTGATCTAAGAAAGCTTGATGATCATTTGAGCCTATTTGGCTCCCTGCAAACGCTAGCCTAACAGTAGTTGCCCCAAATTTCTATGCATGTTTTCTTCTGTACCTTATATCTTGGCACGCCTCGTGCCGCTGCCAGCGAGCTACGCGGCACAAAAGCGGCGCTGCTAATGGAGTTGCTGCCTTGCTGGCGCAAGGCTTATGCAGCTCCTCCTCTTGCCGTCCACTCTATGGCATAATCATCCCAGAGACGAGTACGCCAACAACCAAACCCTTCTAGCGAGCCTGGGCCGGTGTGAGCCAGGTGGTGTGGCTGGCCGAACATCCCTCTGTTGTACGCAAGCTGAACGCTGATAGCTGACCACTATCAGCTACTAAGTGCGCCGGGCTTGTATCCCGTTACCACTGCGAGGCCAGGCAGCCGCTTTCAGCCGCTGCCGGCCACTAAGTGCCGGCCTCGCGCCGGAACATGGGTGGTACCGCGGGCTAGCTCCCGTCCCATGTGTTGCCAAGCAACACATGGGACGGGAGCTTTTTGTTTCCGCCCGGCAGCAGCGAGTCGACCAGTCAACTAATCGACTAAGCAACATCGATTAGTGAAAGTGTAAACAGGAGCAACATGTCATTCAAAGAAGTACCCAACAAAGTAGATTTCGTCGCCCAGGAGCATGAGACGCTGGCCTTCTGGCAGGCCGACCGCTCGCTATCTAAACTGCGCGCCCTGCGTGCCGGCGCCAAGCCCTGGTCCTTCATTGATGGCCCCATCACCGCTAATAACCCCATGGGCGTCCACCACGGCTGGGGCCGCACCTACAAAGACCTCTACAACCGCTACTACGCCATGCAGGGCCGCCAGCTGCGCTACCAGCAGGGCTTTGACTGCCAGGGCCTGTGGGTCGAGGTGGAGGTTGAGAAAGAGCTCAAGTTCGCCAGCAAGCGTGACATCGAGGCCTACGGGCTCGACCAGTTCGTCCTGCGCTGCAAAGAACGCGTCCTGCGCTTCGCCGCCGTCCAGACCGAGCAGTCCATCCGCCTCGGCTACTGGATGGAGTGGGACGATCCCGCCCAGCTGCGCTGGTTAGCTGACCAGCTCGCCGCCGATCCGCAATCCGAGATCGCCTACGCTGGCCCCGCCGGTGGCGCTGCCGGCACCGTCGAGCAGGTCGTCGGCCACCTCGGCCTGCCCGAGCTCGGCGGTAGCTACTTCACTTTCAGCGACGAGAACAACTACATGATCTGGGCCTTCCTCAAGAAGTGCTGGGAGAGGGGTTGGCTCTACCGCGGCGCAGACTCCATGCCCTGGTGCCCGCGCTGCGCTACCGGCATCAGCCAGCACGAGATCGAGAGCGATGGCTACAAGGAAGTCACGCACAAGTCCATCACCCTGCGCCTTCCGCTGCGCGGCCGCCAGAACGAGTACCTGCTGGCCTGGACCACGACTCCGTGGACCCTCACCAGCAATGTTGCCGCCGCCGTCGGCCCGGAGCTGGATTATGTCAAGGTCAAGCAGGGCGATGACATCTACTACCTCTCCAAGGGCACCTTGGCCATGCTCAAGGGTGAGCATGAAATGCTGGCTGAGCTCAAGGGCCGCGACATGGAAGGCTGGGCCTACGACGGCCCCTTCGATGACCTGCCCGCCGCCAACGAGCCCGGCGGCCACCTGGAGCTGCGCGACCTGGTGAAGGGCGTGACCCAGTCCGCCAAGGAGGCTCACCGCGTCATCCTCTGGGATGAGGTCGGTGAGGCCGAAGGCACCGGCATCGTCCACATCGCCCCCGGCGCCGGCGCTGAGGACTATCAGCTTGGCCTGCAGAACAAGCTGCCCATCATCGTCCCCATCGATGACGAAGCCCGCATTGTGGAGGGGTTTGGGCAACTTGCTGGAATGACGACAACTGAAGTGCCGGACTTGGTCGCACAATTACTTGACGAGAAGGGGCTTCTATACAAGTACGAGCCATATACCCACCGCTATCCCACCTGCTGGCGTTGCAAGACCGAGTTGGTTTGGCGCGTGGTCGACGAGTGGTTCATCAGCATGGGCGAAAGCTTCGACAAGCCCCGTGAGGAGCTGACCGCCGAGGAGAAAGCCAACAATCTGCGCTACCAGATCATGGATGTGGTCGACCAGATCCGCTGGGTGCCGGAGTTCGGTCACGCCCGTGAGATGGACTGGCTGCGCAACATGCACGACTGGATGATCAGTAAGAAGCGCTACTGGGGCCTGGCGCTGCCCATCTGGGTCTGCGATACCTGCAAGCAGCACACCGTCGTCGGCAGCGAGGATGAGCTGGCCGAGCGCGCCGTCGCCGGCTACGATACTTTCGCCGGCCACACGCCGCACCGGCCGTACATCGATGCCGTCAAGGTCAAATGCGAGCACTGCGCCGAGGGCCACATGACCCGCATCCCGGATGTGGGCAACCCCTGGCTGGATGCCGGCATCGTCAGCATGAGCACCCTGCGCTACCGCGCCGAGCCGCAGTACTGGCAGCAGTGGTTCCCGGCCGATTGGATCAGCGAGAGCTTCCCCGGCCAGTTCCGCAACTGGTTCTACAGCATGCTCGCCATGGGCACCGTGATGGCTGAGACCGCGCCGTTCAAGAATCTGTTCAGCTATAGCACGCTGCTGGACGAGCACGGCGAGTCCATGCACAAGAGCAAGGGCAACTCCATCGAGTTCAATCAGGCCGCCGACAAAATGGGCGTGGATGTGATGCGCTGGATGTACTGTGCCCAAAAGCCGGAGAACAACCTGCTCTTCGGCTACAACAAGGCTGACGATGTGCGTCGCCGCTTCCTCATCCCGCTGTGGAACATCTACAGCTTCTTCGTCACCTACGCCCGCCTTGATGGCTGGACGCCGAGCTTTGCCCCCTTCGACCCGAACCATCCCGAGGGCGCCACGCCACAGTCCGACAACCCGCTCGATAAATGGATCCTGGCTCGACTAAATCAAACTGTCGACCAATCGACCAATCGACTAAACAATTGGGATGCCTTCGGCGTCACCCTCGCCGTCGAGTCCCTCATTGACGATATGTCCAACTGGTACGTGCGCCGCAGCCGCCGCCGCTTCTGGCGCAGCGAACAGGACGGCGACAAGCAGGCCGCCTACACCACGCTCTGGCATGTACTCGTCAAGCTCATCCGCACCATCGCGCCGCTGACTCCCTTCGTGGTCGAGGAGATGTACCAGAATCTCGTCGCCGCCCACAACGATGCGGCCTACTCCAGCGCGCACATGACCCTGTATCCGCAAGCCGACACCGCCGCCATCGACGAGACCCTCATCAATGAGATGGGCCTCGCTCGCCAAGTGGCTAGCCTCGGCCTCAGTGCCCGCGGAGCGGCCAATTTGAAAGTCCGCCAACCGTTGGCCAAGGCCCTGGTTCATGCCTCTGGCGGGACCAAGCAACTCGCTGACTATCTGACCGATATCATCAAGGACGAGCTGAACATCAAAGAACTCTCCTTCGTTGAACAAGCCGGCCAGCTCGTCACCTACAGCCTGCAACCCAACAACGCCAAGCTCGGCCCGCGCTTCGGCGCCGATTTCCCCAAGCTGCGCGCCGCCCTCAACGCCCTCGACGCGGCGGCCGTCGCCGCCCGCGTGGCGGCCGGCGAGCCCGTCCAGCTCACGCTGGATGGCAACGAGATTGAGCTCGCCGCCGATGAGATGCTGGTCAACAGCCAGCCCGCCGAAGGCCTGGCCGTCGCCGCCGAGAAAGGCGTCACCGTCGGGCTCGATACCACCCTCACGCCCGAACTACGCGCCGAAGGCACCGCCCGCGAGCTGGTGCGCCGCATCCAGGACATGCGCAAAAAGGCCGACTTCAACATCGAAGACCGTATCCGCACCTACTACATCGTGGATGGTGAGCTGGCTGCCGTGCTGGCCGAGTGGGCGGAGACTATCAAGTCCGAGACGCTCAGCCTCAAGCTCACCGCTGGCCCAGCGCCGGCTGGCGCTTACACCGAAGAGCACAAAGTGGATGGCGCTACGGTAACCTTGGCGGTGGAGAAAGTATGAAACTGAATCCACTCACGCCCGAAGAACAGCGCATCATCCTCCGCAAGGGCACAGAGATGCCCTTCACCGGCGAGTATGACCGCCACTATGCCGCCGGCACCTATGTCTGCCGCCAGTGTGACGCGCCGCTGTACGGCTCAGAAAGCAAGTTTGACGCTCATTGCGGCTGGCCCGCCTTCGACGCCGAGATCCCCGGCGCCGTCGCCCGCCACCCAGACCCGGACGGCTACCGGGTCGAGATCACCTGCGCCAACTGCGGCGGCCACCTCGGCCACGTCTTCGAAGGCGAAGGCTTCACGCCCACCAACACCCGCCACTGCGTCAACTCCATCTCCATGAAGTTCGTCCCGGCCGAGTAACAAAATGTGTCATTCCGAGTGGGTATTGCTATCCACATCAGATCGCCGAACCCGCATCAGCGAGGAATCCTTTAAGCGATGTATTCCAAGAGGGTGCACGATTCGATGACCACCCAACGCATCTCCGCCAACGGCCGTCTCGTCTACTACCGCCAGGCCGCCACCGCCCAGCACTGGGACTCCGTTTGGAAATCTCAGGACACGGAGCGCCTGTACGCCGAAGCCACCAAAGGCGAACTCGACTACTACACAGACATCTTTCCCCGCCATCTGCCCAAAACCGGCAAGATTCTAGAGGCGGGCTGCGGCTTGGGCCAATACGTCATTGCCCTGCGCCAGCGCGGCTATGACGCTGAGGGGGTGGATTACGCCGCAGAGACCATCCGCTTCCTGAACCAACGCTTCCCAGACCAGCCCTTCCGCGTGGCAGATGTCACCGCCATGCAGGTGCCGGATGGCTACTACAGCGGCTACATCTCGCTCGGCGTCATGGAGCACCTGCAAGAAGGGCCGCAGCTCTTCTTGCAGGAAACGCATCGGATCCTGGCGCTGGGCGGCATTGCCTGTATCTCAGTGCCGTATCTTAATTTTCTGCGCCGCCTGAAAGCCCGCCTCGGCTTGTACGGCCGCCCCGGCAGCGAGACGCTCCCTTTCTATCAATACGTCTACTCAGCTGGCGAGTTCACCCGCATTCTGGAGCAGCACGGCTTTGAAGTCGTTGCTCGTTATCAATACGGGGGCTATAAAGGGGTAAAGGATGAGCTAGCCTGGCTCACCACGCTCTTCAATTGGCCGCAGGGTTGGCGCGTGCGCAAATGGCTCATGAATTCCAAATGGGTCAATGCACACAACGGGCACATGATGATGTATGTGGCACGCAAAGCACCCAAATAAAAAATCGGCTCCCATAGGGAGCCGATTTTTATTACTTGTACGAGGCCAGCCGCTTGGCGTACTGGTCGTTCTCACGGTGTTTGCGCGGTGAGCGCGTGCGCGCCGGCCGGTTCTGCGGGGCCGGGCGGCTGCCCGGCGTGGGGCGCTTGCCGCCCATCGGTCGCCGGCTGGCCACTGGGCGTTCGCCCATGCTTGTGTCAACCGCTGGCTTAGCGGAGTAGTCGAAGCCGTCCAGCTTGCGGGTCTCGATCTTGCCCATCACGCGCTCCAAGGCGCGCAGCATGTCGCGGTCGTCTTCGGTCACTACCAGCGTAAAGGCTTCGCCGGTGCGCTGGGCGCGGCCGGTGCGGCCAATGCGGTGGATGTAGGCGTCGGTGGTGTCTGGCATGTCATAGTTGATCACCAGTTTGATGCTCTCGATATCCAGGCCGCGGGCGGCAATGTCCGTCGCCACCATTACCTGATAGCGCCCATCGCGGAAGCCCTTGAGCGCCGATTGGCGCTGGTTCTGCGTGCGGTTGCCGTGCAGCGCAGTGGCCAGGTAGCCCTCGCGCTCCAGTTGGCGCGTCACTTTCTGAGCGCGGTGTTTGGTGCGGGTGAAGACCAAGACCGACTCTGCATCCGAGCGTTTGAGCATCTCCAGCAGCATGGGGGTCTTGAGGTGGCGCGGCACCGTGTACAGCGTGTGCGCTACCGTATTGGCCGGGGCGCTGATGCCCACGGCCACACGCTTGGGCTTGTGCAGCAGCGTGGCGGCCAGTTCTTCCACTTCTTTGGGGAAGGTGGCCGAGAACAGCATGTTCTGGCGCTTGGGCGGCAGCAGATGGATGATGCGCTTCACATCCGGCAGAAAGCCCATGTCAAACATGCGGTCAGCCTCGTCCAGCACCAGCACTTCAATCTTGTCGAGGCGGGCGGAGCGCTGGTTGGCCAGGTCGAGCAGGCGGCCGGGGCAGGCCACGATGATCTCAGCGCCGCGGCGCAGCGCTTCCACCTGCGGGCGGGCGCCTACGCCGCCGTACACGGTGACGCAGCGCAGGCCGGTGCCGCTGGCCAGCGTGACGATAGTCTCGCGGATCTGCTCGGCCAGCTCACGGGTGGGCGTGACGATCAGCGCCCGCGATTGGTTGCGCGGCCCGTTGAGCAGCTTGTTGAGGATCGGCAGCACGAACGCGGCCGTCTTGCCGGTGCCGGTTTGGGCAGTGCCAATGATGTCGTGCCCGTCAATGGCAACGGGGATGGCCTGTTCCTGGATGGGCGTGGGCTGTGTGTAGCCGGCGCGTTGGATACCCTTGGACAGACGCGAATCAAGGTTGAACTCAGTAAATTTCACAATATTCCTTTGTATTCAGAAGTCTACGGGGGTGTCCGCCAGAATGACGGGCCGAAACTGAAGTTCAAACCAAGCGCTCAACGAGCACAGAACAAACAGCGACTGCTGAATAACGATAGTTGGATAAGACTGGCAGAGTATACAGGCAAAGGGGTGAAAGTCAAGCAAGCGGAGTATGAGAAATGTTTGAGTTTGGTGCCTGGATAAGTGGTGTATATTTCCGCAGTTCGAGAGAGGATATGATGAAGAAATTCTTTGCAGACCCTGGCCACCGCACCGTTGCACTGATCTGGTTGGGCTGGGTGATCGCCATTATGGGCTTCCAGGCCTATCTGCCCGCCCGGCTTGAGCTGGCTCGGCCTGACTATGCCATCGAGTGGACTCCGCAGGAGACCCGCGCCGGCGCCCAGGACGACAAGCTTTATCTCAATGAGCCGTTCCTGAATACGCACGTTTCCTGGGATTCGGAGTTCTACCTAGGCGTGGCGTTGGAGGGTTACCACTCCGAGAATATTCGCCAGGTCAATGGCTACTTTGACCCCAGCGATGCCGTGCTGGATGTGTGGCCGTTCACTGCGCCCGCGTCGGTGCCGCCCGGCCAGCGCCTCTCGATGAGCATGGCCTTCTTCCCGCTGTATCCGCTTGCCATCCGCGCCTCCAGCCTGCCGCTGAGCCTGCTGGGTATGACGCCCATCGCCACCGCGACGCTGGCCGCGGTCAGCGTGTCCTTGCTTGGCACCCTGGCCGGCATGCTGGCCTTGTACCAGCTCGCCAAGGATGAACTGGGTGAGGACGGCGGCTTACGGGCTGCTTTTTATCTTGTCATCTTCCCCAGTGGCTTCTTTCTGGCGCAGGTATATACCGAAGGCTTGTTTGTGGGCCTGGCGTTCTGGTCTTTGCTGATGGCGCGCCGCGGGCACTTCGTTTGGGCCGCAGCTTTGGCGGTGCTGGCCACGTATGCCCGCGCGGTGGGCGTGCTGCTGGCGCTACCGCTGCTGTATCACTGGGTTCGGAGTGGGGCCTGGAAGCAATTGCTGCCGGCGAACTTCTCACCCCGCGCCCTCGGCAGCCTGCTGCTGGCGGCTGCGCCGCTGCTGGCGTTCGCCTTGTGGCGTATCTCGTACTACGGCCAGTCCTTCACCATCGTTGAGGACGTGTGGTTTGGCCGCGGCCTGCTGGAGTGGGACAAGACTTTCTACAACTGGGGTGTGGTGCTCGGCATTTTGCGGGATGGTGTTTCCCAATCCGCCGCCTACTATTCACTAGAACTGGCTGGCATCCTGTTCGGCTTCGTGGCCTGCCTGATCGGCCTGCGCCGGCATCCCGACCTGGCTTTGTTCGGCTTGGCCGCGGTGTTCCTCTCCTTTACAAGCGGTCAGGCGCAGGGGATGTATCGCTATATTCTGGTGGTTCCGCCGGTGTTTCTGCTGTTGGCGCGGGCGGGCAAGCATGCCGCCTTTGACCGCTCGTGGAGCATGGTCAGCCTGCTGCTCATGAGCATTATGGCTGCGTTGTTCTCGTTTGATCTTTGGGCTGGTTAGCAGCTCTGATCTGTTCAGCCAGGCCATTGCGGTCAATTAGCCTGCAATTTGTTCCAGCCGCCAGATCCTTAGCGGGTTTGGTGAAGGAGCTGTTGGTGATGACAACAGCCCGGTCGCAGTTATGAAAACTCATGCCAGCAATGGCAGCGCGCACTGCTTCTATAGTCACAGGCTGGTTCCAGCGCTTGACCTGAATGGCATGTCTACGACCACCACGGCTTGCGATCAGATCCACGCCGAAATCATCGTAGCCACCAATGCGCTTGACCTCATATCCTTGTGACTTGAGCAAGTGCTCAATGAAGCGTTCAAATTCCACGCCGCTCATTTGATCCACCCCATAGATATTCAATGGGCGAGTGATCTTGAAATAGCGCACCAGGCGCCAGACAATAATCATCAGCCCGGCAAGGAGCAGCAGGGTAGCTAGTGAGCGCAGCCAAGGGATGCTGCTAAAGTAGCCAGCAATAATGATGATCAAGCTGTTGGCTAGGAATTCGCCCAGATCAGATTTTGCTTTTCGTTTGCGTCGTTTTGACATTTCCCACCTTGCAATCGTTTTGGATCTTATCCTACAGCTGCCAGCTTTCGCCCCAGTTGGCCAGCAGGACTTGGTAGCTAGGGTCCTGATAGCGCGCCAGGCTGAACAGCGGCGCATATTCCGGCAGCGCCGCGCCGGTGATGTGCCCGGCTACCAGCTCGGCCAGGCCGGCGGCGGCCATGATGCCGTAGCCGGAGGCCGCGCCGATGACATACGCGTCGGGCACGCCCAGCGGCCCCGCCAGCGGGCGGTTCTCCTGCGTCTTGGTGTAATAGCCGCCATCCACGCTGGGGCGCGGCATGCGCTCGAGATAGCCGCGCATCCCAGGCAGGATGCGGCCCAGGCCGCGGATGGCGGTCTCGGCGTATAGCGGGTCTTCGGCGATCGGGAAGGTGGGCGCTACCTGCTCGTTGTGCACATCCCACAAGATCAATATGCTTTGCGCCGCCGCGTCGCCCTCTGGGCGCGTGTGCGCCCCTGAGGGCAGGCGGCCCAGCAGCCAGGCGGTTTCGGGATCCTCAGCCAGCATGGCGCGCTCGTCCTCGCTCCAGCTTAATTCTTGTTCATCGGCGCAGATCACCAAGGGCGCATCGCGGCCGACCGCGACGAGGTGGTCGTTGAACGCGGCCTTGAGGTGTAATTCGTTGTAAATGGGGATGTCTACGCCCAGCAGTTTGCTTACCGCGCCAATGTGTGGCCCGGCCGCGTTAATAAAGGTGCTGGTGGCGATGTGGGTGCCGTCTGCCAGAATCACTCCGGACACTGCGCCGCCGGCGGTCTCCACCGCGGCCACACGGCCAGTGATGAGCTCAACCCCGGCCGCCCGCGCCTGCTCCCACATCCACATGCCGTAGCTTTGGGCGCTCAGCCAGCCGGCCCGGCGCACGTGCAGCGCCGCAGCCGTCTCTGGCGCTAAGTACGGAAAGTGCTGCCGGATCAGCGCTGCATCCGTCAGCAGGTCGGCGCCATCCGGCCCCTCGTATCCTTCGGCATGGTGGGGAGCGTAGCTGGCGCTGCCGGCGGCGTGCTCGCGCAGGTCGCCGGCGCCCAGGCCAGCAGCCTCGGCTGCTGCGCTGCGCAAGCCGGCGATCTGGGCTGCGTCGGTGGTGACGTACAGGTAGCCGCGCCGGTTGAGCTTGAACATGTTGTTGCAAGCCGCGGCGCGCTGTTCCATTAGCGTGATACTGCGGTTCATGAGCTGCACCATGGCATCACCCGGGCCGGGCCACCAGTTGCGGTAGCACTCACTGGATTTGTCTGAGGTCAGGGTCAGGGGCGGATGTTCATCCACCACCAGAATGTTCTTGACGCCCTGTTGGGCCAGTGCATAGGCGGTGCTGACGCCCAGGATGCCTGCACCGCAGATCACCACCTGAGCCGTTTTCGATTTTGTCATAATGTGTCAAAGGATATTGTAGTGGAATTTTTTTCTCACCCACATTGCTGATGGTTGGCGCTATCCTTTTGACGGGATAAGAATTCCTTTGCCATCAATTGCATGCGAAAGGAGCTAGGCGATGAAACAACAATGGACCCTGTTCAAACGGGGAAGGGCGGCGATTGGCTTTGGCGTTGCGCTGGTTTCTATCGGAGTTTTGCTTTCGGCTTGTGCAGCGCGCAGTGGCGCCCCTGCCGCAAATATAGAAGAGGTGCTGGATCTGATGTCCACCAGTCACACGCGGTGGCATACCGTTCAGGGGCAAGCAGTTGTTGTATGGACGGGTACTCAGGGGCAGCAGCAGGAGTATGAACTGGATTTTGCAGTTTCTCAGCCTGCTGCTGCTCGTTTTGCGTCAGTTAAGGCGCATATTGCGCCCGTCTACGATGTGTGGATGAGTGATGGCACCTATATTTACGAGATCAACACGGCAGCCGGGACATACGTTCGGAGCCAGTTGCCGGCCTTTGCTCTTGATCTCAGTGGGATGGAGAACCCGGAGACTGGCCCAGACCCTGTAGCCATCATCCATCCATTCTCTATGTTGATCCCATCTCCGGTTGCGCAATACATCTACCCACATTGGTTCGCACAACAGGTGAATGGCTCCTACCAGCTTCTAGGAGAGGAAGAGTGGCTGGGCCGCAAGGTCTGGAAAGTTGAATGTGTAACTGAGACGGCTACAAGTCTGGCGTGGATCGATCAAAGCACTGGAGTGATCCTGCGTTTCCAGCAACCGGACTATGTTGACTTTCGGATAACTTCCGTAGTTTTCGATGAATCCATAGATACGGAAGTTTTTACACTTCCGGCCGACTATGCTCAGGAGTAGTGCGCAGGCTATGAGCTTAGCGCTTGGATAGCGTGGGTTGCTTGCAGGGCACGCTCCGGCGCAAGATCTTGCAGCGGGCTGCGCACGGGCCACAGCGGCAGGCCGTGTTGGCTGTGCAACATGGCTTTGAGGTAGGCGGGCGCAGGCGGCATGGCGTCCATGGCGGCTCGCGCCATATCCAAAGTGGCCTGGTGTTCGCTAACATCCTTGCCCCACAAGAAACCTTCATACACGGCGCGCAGTTCGGCGCAGCGCAGATTGGCCAGTGCCGTAATGGCGCCGGCCGCACCGGCTTGCAGGCCGCTGGTCATCAGCTTGTCGTTGCCCACCAACACCGCGCAGCCCGGCAGCCCGGCGGCATACATCTCCGCCGAGGCCTGGTCACCTGTTGAGTCTTTGAGCCCGGCAAAGCGGGTGGGGTAGGCTGCCTGCAAACGCTGCAGCAGGCTCAGCGGCAGCGGCACGCCGCTCACGGCGGGGATGTGATAGCCCAGCAGCCAGCGCCCCTCGGGCACGCTGCCCTCGATCACCCGGCTATACCAGTCAAACAGACCATCTTCGCTGACATTGCGCATGAAGTACGGAGGCAGTACCACCACGGCATCGAATCCCAGCTCGAAGGCGGCCTTGTTGAGTGCGATCGTTTCCGTCAGGCTGGGCGTACCCGTGCCAGCCAGCAGGCGGAACTCCTGCGGCCGGGCCGCTGCGGCCGCTTTGAAGATCTCGACGCGCTCGGCAGCCGAGAAGCTGGTGCCCTCGCCGGTGGTGCCAAGCAGCAAGGCGCCGTGTGCGCCGTGCTCGGCGAAGAAGCCCAGCAGGCTCGGCCAGGCGGAAAGATCGGGCTGGTCGTCAGCCGTCAGGGGAGTGACCGCCGCGGTATATACACCGGAGAGCGGATGAGTGAGGTTGGGTGAGGGCATGGCCGTGATTATAAGGTCATGCCAGGAACAGGATCGCCACCCCGGCCAGCGCCACAACCGTGCCAATAATGCCGCGCGCCGTCAGCTTTTCTTTGAAGACAAAGTGTCCGATCGGCAAGAGGAAGATCGGCACCATGGCGATCAGTGTGCTGGCAATGCCAACCTCTGTATTCTGGATCGAAACAAGTGACAGCCACACGCCGCTCACCGGCCCAAACAGGGCTCCGATCAAGAGCAGGCCAAATGCCTTGGGCTGCTGGCGCAATGTGCCAAATGTGCCGCCTGCCTGCCCGCGCAGCAAGGTGAAGAGCCATATGCTGGTGGTGGCAGTGAGCATACGCAGCACTTGTGCTGAAAGCGCCGGGAAGTCGCCCTCCAGGCCGTACTTGGCCGTGATGGCGCCCAGAGTCTGGCCCAGCGCGGCCAGAAACGCGAACAACAGCCCGAACAGATACACCCGCTGCTGTGACTGGCTGCGGGGTTGGCCATCGGGCTCAGAAACCACCCACAGCACGCCGCCCAGCCCCAGCAGCATGCCCAGGATCTGGACCGCGTTGAGGGTCTCGTCGAACAGGAAGTAACCAAAGATGGCCGCCACCACCGGTGCCGTGCTGAACACCAGCATGGTGAGCCGCGTGCCCAGCTGCACGAAGGCCTGGAACAGCGCCGCGTCGCCCAGGGCCAGGCCGATCACGCCTGACAAGCCCAGCCAGATCCAGCGCTCGCGGCTGGCATCTGGGACCAGGCTGCCGTACAGCAAGAGATGCAGCCCCAGCAGGATCAGCGTGGCCACCAGCAGGCGGGTGCGGTTCACCACCTGCGAGCCGACCAGGCGCGAGCTCAACGTAAAGAAGCTGGCGCCGCCAGCAAAGAATACGGCTGTGGCCAGGCCAGCAAGTTCACCTAGATAAGGAATGGGCATGTATTCTCCAGTGGCGAAGTATACGCCCTGGTTGTTACTTTATAATTTTTGAGAAATGAAAAGGCTTTTTTCTGAAGCGTTACATAAGATTGAGCTGGTTTTGAGCAATAGGACTGTCCTGGTATTTATCCTTTGGGCGCTGCTATTGTCTTTTGAATACTTGGCTTTTGGAGTGCAATCTTATGTAAAGATCCATGACAACGCCGACGTAACCCTGCCACTAAAGCTGGCCAATGTTTTGAGTAATCCTTGGTCATTCAGCAGCTGGGATCCACACCAGCTGGGAGGAACAGACAAGCTTACTGAAGTTGGTAGTTTTGATTTGCTCAATTTCTTCTTTTATGTGCTTCCCGGCTGGCTTGCATACGGCTCAGTAATTCTGCTCCAAAGATTTGTAGCTGGGTACTTTACTTTTCGATTGCTTACCCGGCATTTGCACATTCGACCGATATTTGCACTCTTGCCTTCGTTGATCTACTCAATGTTCTCTCAACAGGGCATCAATCTTCAGTTTGATGGCTTTACGTTATACGATTCGCTCGGGTTACCCGCCGTACCTGCCGTTCTCTTCTTTCTTGGAGAGCTAACGGTCAAGCCCACCCAATCTTGGCGGACGCTGCTTGCTTCTGCCGCCCTAGGGTTTTTTTACTCTAGTGTTTCCTTTTATGCATATTCAATATTCCTGATCCCGCTGTTGGTGTTGTGGTTATTCTTTCTAAAGGCGGGAAAGAATCGGCCGGCAATACTTTTGGCATTTTTACTAGGGTGGTTTGCATTGGAGGCAATTGAAATTGTCGCTGCCTTAAATTACTCAGCATTTTCACATCGTGTGAATACTAGTTATTGCACCGACATTGGTCTATGGAACGGTCTGACACGGGCGACTCAAAGGCAGTTTTTGTCAGGAACGAATTTGCTGCCGTTCCTGGTTGGATCTATCGGGGCCGCGCTGAGCCTGCAAAGGTCTGATGATCGCAGGCCGCTTCTTGTTTTCATCTTGGCTGTCGGATTTGCTTTTGCCAGTGTGTTGCTTCCCGCCTTTTTTTGTTCCGATCTGAATCCTTTAGCCTTTCTCAGAGGCTTTAACTCTGGTCGATTTTTTCTGTATTCGCCGTTCTTGACGGTTGTCCTGCTAGGCCTTTCTCTACAGAAGATAGATTGGTGGTTGCGCAACAGACCTGGATTTCCTCAGTTTTTGACCTATTTGCTGGTGGGGCTACTGTTTTTGAATGTGGCAAGTCAGGTAGTTTCAGTGAAACAGGCTACCTTGTCAGCAAGGTTAAACGGAAGCAACTATGCAAATCTGTTTGAGAATCCATACCTCGATTATTTGAGTACTTTGACGTCCGCGCATACTGAACCAGTGCGAACAGTGCTGCTGTATGAACATGAAAGTCAATACAACCCGGGCTATTTCTGGGCCTATGGGATTTCCACCCTTGATGGATATGGAAACATGTACCCTTCTTGGCTGGGCGAATTTTGGCGAGCGGTGCTTGATCCAATGATGATTCGCTACCCTGAATGCAGGTATGGCATTCGTCTTGCCCTCGGTGAAACCAGGCTTTACTTGTCTAATGGCTGTGACGTTGGGGAACAAGTTGATCTATCAAAGCCGGCTGAGTTGTTTAACTTTAATCTTCTTAGTCTTGCAAGTGTTAGATACGTTTTGAGTGCTCAGCCGTTGCAAGATAGAGGGAGCCTTCAGGAGATAGACACGTCTGGAATTAACTGCCCAGCGGGGTGTCTGCGCTACTACATCTATGAAAATCCAGCGGCCGCCAGTTTTCTGACCGCATACTCAGAAATTAGCCAAAGACCGAGTGAAGAGGATGTTCTAGAAGCTCTTCGTCTCTTGGATTTGGTGCCAGATGCGGTGCTCATTGATGCTCCCCAGCTTAGTGGATTGCCAGTACAAGACCTGGGGGGTTCTGCTTCAACAATAAATCTGCTGGATTCTGATAATGATCAAGTGATTTTTCGGTTTAGCAGCCTAGATGCGAAGATAGTTGTCTTGAATTCTACTTACACCCCCGACTGGAAGGTGTTTATAGATGGGGTTGAGACCAGAGTCTTGCGCGCAAATTACATTTTTAAAGCCGTTTATGTGCCTGCGGGAGAACACTTGATTGAATTTGTGTATGCCCCTCCATATTCGTATAGGCGAATTTTGATAGAAAGCGAGATCTACTCAAATGAGATACCCTGACACTGCTCCCCGCGAAGTGCGCCGTGCACCAAAACTGCATGTTTCGCGCTCCTTTATAATCTTGGCCTATGCGTCCTAAGAATAGTGGGGTTTCCATCATTGTCCCCACTTACAATGAGAAAGAGCATATTGCAGACTTGATTGAGTCCTTGTATGCCAATATCGCTGCCCCGTTGGAGGTCATCGTCGTGGATGACGCGTCGCCGGATGGCACCGCGGATGTAGTGGCAGGCCTGCAATACCCCAGCCTGCGCCTCATCCGCCGCAAGGCCCGCGGCCTGGCCGCCGCATTCCATCGCGGCATCCTGGAGGCCAAGGGCGACATCCTGGGCTGGATGGATGCCGATATGACCATGCCCGCCGCCGTCATGAACCAGCTCATCGAGCAGTTGGATGAATATCACATCGCCATCGGCTCGCGCTATGTGGAAGGCGGCAGCGACAACCGCCACCCACTGCGCACGCTGGCCAGCCGTGCGGTCAACGGCTTGGCGCGGCTGGTGCTCAATAATGCTGTGCGCGACTACGACAGCGGCTTCATTGCCATCCGTCGCGAGGTCTTCGATCATGTCACCCTCATCCCCTTTGGGTATGGGGATTACTTCATTGAGTTTATTTATGATGCGCACCGGGCCGGTTTGAAGATCAAAGAAGTTGGTTATGCGTTTCGTGATCGCAGTGTCGGTGTGTCCAAATCGGCTCCTTCGCTCATCAGCTTCTTTGTCACTGGCCTGCGCTACATCCTGCGGATCTTTAGCTTGCGTCTGCGTTTTATTACCGGCCGGGATTGATGCAAGTTTCCGAATACCCGCGTCTGTATGCCGCCGAGGATAGACTGTGGTGGTTTCGTGCCCTGCATCAGGCCGTGCGCTACTTGCTGCCCCGGCCGCATCAAGGCCAGCTGCTGGAGATCGGCTGTGGCACCGGCGGCCTGATGCGCCAGCTGGCGCAGCCTGGCCTGCAGGTGACCGGCATAGACCTTGCGGCTGAGGCGGTTGGGTATGCGGCCACCCGCGGCGCGGGGCCAGTGGCGCGGGCCAGCGCCAACCAGCTGCCTTTCCCTGACCGCAGCTTTGACTTTGTCACCTGTGTGGACCTGCTCGAGGTGGAGACGGTGCAGCCCGAAGCGTTGGTGCAGCAGGCCCTGCGCGTCCTGCGCCCGGGTGGCTATGGCGTGTTCGTGATGGCCGCGCACCAATGGCTGCTCAGTGAGCATGACCGCGCTGTCAACTCCGTGCGCCGCTTTAACCTCGCGCAATTGCGCGATCTGTTTGCGGGTAAACCTGTGCGCGTCGTGCGCGGTACGTACTTGTTCTTTCTGGTCTTTCCGCTGGTTGTGCTGCGCAAGCTGGTCAACAAGCCGCGCAATGAGCAGGGCAGTGTCTCAGATGTCAGTGTGCCTCCGCAGATCGTTAACTTGCCCTTGTACTGGCTGTGCTGGCTGGAGAATCAATGGCTGCGTATATCTAATCTGCCGATGGGCTCATCCGTACTGGTGGTGGTGCAAAAACATGGCTGAGCGCATCTGGCTTGACCGCCTGGAGGCCACCCGCCCGTACCAGTGGCTGCGTCTGCAGATGAACAAGGGCCTGGTGGATTTCCTCGTGCAGGCCGTGTTGGCTGGCCGCAGCCGCATGCGCCTGGCTGAGGTGGCCTGCGGCAGCGGCTTTGCGGCCCACCTGCTGGCCCAGCGGCCGGAAGTGGGGCTCAGCATTGCCGCCGATCTGAACCTTGAGGATTACACCCAGGCAAACATTCCTGGCTTCGCCGCATCATTCCTGTTGACCGACCTCTTTCATCCTGCGCTGCAACCCGGCTCGCTGGATCTGGTGTGGAATTCCTCGTCCATTGAAGAGATCGACAACCCGCAAGCCGCCGTAACCAGCATGGCTGCCCTGGCCAAGCCGGGCGGCTTCGTGTTCGTCGGTGTGCCCAGCCGCGGCGGCCTGGCCGGCCTGCTGCGCCTGTTGCCTTCGGCGCGCACGCGCGCCTGGCTGGGCCGTGTGTACAGCCGCGCCGAGCTGCGCGGCCTCCTGGCCGGCGCCGGGCTGCAGCCGGTGCGCGAGACCGCTTATCTCTTCGGCACATTTATCGGCCTGCTGGCACAGAAGCCCGGCAACTGATTCCAAACACATTAGAATTGCGCCATGGCAGAACTATACGAAGCAGTCATTATTGACGGAGTCCGCACTCCGATCGGAGCCCTGGGCGGCGCTTTGGCCGCCGTGCGGCCGGATGACATGGCCGCCCTTGTGCTCAAGGGCTTGATGGAGCGCACTGGGGTCAACCCGGCCGAGGTTGAAGAAGTCATCATGGGCTGCGCCAACCAGGCTGGCGAGGACAACCGCAATGTTGCCCGCATGGCGGTGCTGCTGGCCGGCTTCCCGGTGGAAGTGCCTGCCGTCACCGTCAACCGCTTGTGCGCCTCAGGCCTCAACGCGGTCAACACCGCCGCCCGCGCCATCAAGGCTGGCGAGGGAGATGTCTACATCGCCGCCGGGGTTGAGAGCATGACTCGCTCGCCATATTCGGTTGCCAAAGCAGCCCAGGCTTACGAATACGGCAACGTCACCATGTGGGATACCACCCTCGGCTGGCGTTTTCCAAACCAGAAGCTAAAAGACGCCTACGGCAATGATTCGATGGGCGAGACCGCTGAGAACTTAAACGAAGCTGAGCCCATCTCTCGTGAGGAGCAGGACCGCTTTGCTCTGCAAAGCCACCAGCGCGCCATCGCCGCCATGGATGCCGGCCGCTTCAAGGATGAGATATTGCCGGTGCCGGTGCCGCAGCGCAAGGGTGACCCCGTGATCGTGGATACTGACGAGCGCCCCCGCCGCGACACCAGCCTGGAGAGCCTGGCCAAGCTGCGCCCGGCCTTCCGCAAAGACGGCACCGTGACCGCCGGCAACTCCTCCGGCCTCAACGACGGCGCCTCGGCCCTGCTGCTCACCAGCGCCGCCAAAGCCAAGGCGCTGGGCCTCAAGCCGCTGGCCCGCGTGGTGGCTTCGGCCGCCGCCGGCGTGCCGCCGCGCACCATGGGCATTGGCCCAGTGCCTGCCGTGCGCAAAGCCTTGCAGCGCGCCGGGCTTAAGATCGAAGATATTGGTCTGGTGGAGTTGAATGAGGCCTTCGCCGTGCAGTCGCTAGCCGTGCTGCGCGAGCTAGACATCAGTGAAGACATCACCAATGTCAATGGCGGGGCGATTGCCTTGGGCCATCCGCTCGGCTGCTCTGGCGCCCGTATCCTGACGACCCTGCTGCACGAGATGCGCCGCCGGGCGGCCAGCATGCCGCGCCCCTTCTACGGCTTGGCTACCATGTGCGTCGGTGTCGGGCAGGGCGAAGCTACCATCGTGGAATGGTTGGGCGACTAGGCTCTAAGCGCTTGCATATTAATCCCCGGCCATTTCGTTCTTGAATGCCGCCAGCGCCGGCACGGGGGTCGGGTCGTAGCCGTAGGCCATTGCCAAGTAAAAGCTCACATAGTCGCCATAATGCAGCGCCGTCCACAGGTTGGCCATGCGCGTCGAACCCGTGGCAGTGATCATGTCCGTGTTCTGGCCTTCGACCATGACCGCGGTGCGCGTCAGCTGCGTGCGTTTCTGATTGCGGAGATGGTCGTGCGCGGCTAGCAGGAACAGCGCCATGCTGGCATTGAACTGGGCTTCGGGCTGCATCAAGCCCTGCAGTGCGTTGTGATTGGTCTCAGGGATGAACTCAAAGCTGGCGGCCGCTTTGGAGTTCTCGTTGATCTGCGCCTTCCAACGCCGTGCCACCGGCGCCATCAGCCCCGCGCCGTACACGGTCACCCAGCGGCCCATCAGCTGGCCGCCCATGCGCTTGGCGGGGTTGCTGGTGTCGGCCACCTCGGCTACGAAGCTGGCCTGCTGCGCCTTCATGGCGGCCACTGCGTCGGCCACTTCGGCGGCCGGGTCGGGCAGCAGCCCCAGCCGCGATACCAGCGCCAGCAGCAGCCCAAAGGAATAGCCCACCGCGGTACGCGGCTGGCCTTTGTGATCGAATTGCCAAAGCGGGTTGCCGTCTTTGAGGGCCAGCTCGGCCAGCTTACCGCCGGTGCACACCACCAGGATCCGGCTGCCGGCGGCCTTGGCCGCCTGATGCGCTTCCAGCGTCTCTTCGGTATTGCCAGAGTGTGACGAACACACCACTAGCGTGTCACTATTGACCCAGGCAGGCAGGCCATAATCGCGGTGAGTGGTCAGGCTGGCTTTCAGCTGCGGTTCGCCATAGGCGGCCAGCAGGTCAGCGCCGATGGCCGAGCCGCCCATACCGGCCACGATGATCTGCTTCACGCCCTGCCAATCCGGCAGCGGCAGGTTTTGGCCCAGCTGCCAAGCGGCTGCCAGCTGGTCAGGCAGCCCGTTGATGTGGCCGATCATGTCTTCGGGGTCCAGAGCTTTTAGTTGTTCGAGGTCATTCAGATTCATTCGAGGCGTCCTTACGGAGTTGTTCCAGCAGTGTGTAGACCTGGCTGCGCGGCCAGCCGGTTTCGGCGGCCACTTGTTTGGCCAGTTGCGAGGGCGGAGTGCTCTCCAACCCGGCGCGCAGCACCGATTTTACTTGCTCTTCATCCCAGGCCTTCTCGTCCGGCGCGGCCCCGGCTACCACAAGCGTGAACTCGCCGCGGGCCGGTTCTTTGGCGTAAAAGGCGGCGGCTTCGCTCAGCGTGCCGCGGAAGAAGCGCTCGTACAGCTTGGTCAGCTCGGCGGCCACCGCCACCTGGCGCTCGCCCAGCACGCTGTGCAGGTCGGCCAGCGCGGCTTGCAGCCGGTGCGGGCTTTCCAGCCACACCAGCGTGTAGGGCAGGGCGGCGGCGGCCTGGATGGCGCGCTGCCGCTCGCTGGCTTTGTGCGGCAAATAGCCCAGGTACACGAAATGGTCGCTTGGTAGGCCGCTGGCCGCCAGCGCAGCCACCGGTGCGCTTGGCCCCGGCACCGGGCTCACCTGGTGCCCGGCCGCCAGCGCCGCCTGCACCAGCAGGTAGCCGGGGTCATTGATCCCCGGCATACCCGCGTCCGAGATCAGGGCGACATCGCCCTGCGCCAGCGCTTCCAAAATTGGCTCGAGCTTGTGGCTTTGATTGTGTTCGTAATAACTCGTGATGCGCGTGTTGATCTCAAAATGTCTAAGCAGTTTCTTGCTGTGGCGCGTATCTTCTGCCGCGATCAGCTGCACTTCCTTCAAAATGCGTACAGCCCGCGGGCTCATATCCTCAAGATTGCCGATGGGAGTGGCTACCAGAAACAAGGTGGCCATCAGCTTTGCTTCTCGTCTTCGTCTAGGATCTTTTTCATGCGGTGGGCCAATTGGCGGCGCTCCAGCAGCACCCGCCGCCCGCACCCCAGGCACACCAGGCCAATATCCGCCCCCAGACGCACGACCTTCCAGTCCGTGCTGCCACATGGGTGCACTTTGCGCAGGCGCACAACATCATCCAGCTTGAGTTCGGGCAGCATGCCGGAATGGTATCACGCCGGTTTGCAGCGCTCTGGCCGCTATAATTCCTGCATGCTCGACATGACCGTTTCTGACTTGATCGCCCGCATCATTGTGCTGGTGGTGGCTTTCACCGTGCACGAGTTTGCGCATGCCTACACCGCCGACCGCTTCGGCGACCCAACGCCGCGTGCCATGGGCCGCCTGACCCTAAACCCGCTCGCCCACCTTGACCCGCTCGGTTCGCTGCTGCTCATCGTGGCCGGCTTCGGTTGGGCTAAGCCCGTGCTGGTCAACCCGGACATCCTGCAGCGCCGTCACCCGGCCGCCATGATGCTGGTTGCCCTGGCCGGGCCGGCCAGCAATCTGCTGCTTGCCGTTCTGGCCGCTATTCCTTATCAGCTTGGCCTGGTTACGTTGTCTGCACCCGGCGCGCTGTTACCCAGCCCCTTTCAGCTTTTGCAGGCCTTCGTCTTCATTAACTTGCTGCTGATGTTCTTCAATCTCATCCCAATCTTCCCGCTCGACGGCGAAAAGATCCTCACCTATTTCCTGCCCCCCAGTGGCAAAGACTTCATGGCAAGCATTCGCCCTTACGGCTCGCTCATTCTGCTGGCGGCAATCTTCCTGCTGCCGCGGCTGGGTATCGATGTTCTTGGCTATCTGGTATGGGAGCCGATGCAGGCGCTCTACCGCGTCCTGATGGGTTAGGGCAGCAGCAAAACTTCCACGGCGCTGAAGTGCGCCGTGCCCGGGATGTTGTAGCCCCGTTCGCTCACCGCCACCTGCAGCCAGGTCGGCTCGTTGACCTTCACATTCAGCACGGTTTCAAAAATGGCCGGGCGGCTCAGTTCGTCCTGCGTGTAGATCTCGCGGGCCACCAGCACGCGGCCCTCGCGTGTGATCAGCTGGATGCTCAGCGGCCGGTTGCTGGCCGTGTAGGCCGTTCCGCTGATCACGATCTCGCCGCTGATTTGCTGCCTGTCGGTTGGCTGACTCAACGTGATGTGACTTTGTTCGTTGCCCGGCACAATGTTGGTCTGGCCCTCACCCAGCAGGATCAGCTCGACTGAATTGAGCGCTTGGGTGCGCCCGTAGCCGTCCACTGTGCGCAGGGTCAAGCGTGCTGGCAGCGGCGGGCGGCTGACCTCGAACGGGAGCTGCATTGCAAACTCGGCTGTGCTGGCCCCCAGCACCTGGCGCACGAGTATGCGTCCAGCCTGGTCGCTTAGCTCCACGATGACATGACCGTCGGCGCCAGCTTGCAAACGAGCATCGATGGCAATCGGGGAGCTTACCTGGGAGCCGCTGCCGGGCGACAGGATGAAGATGTCTGCAATTGAGATTGCATTATTGTTAATATCTGCAATTTCTGTTGCGTCTATTGGCGGAGCAGTTTCCGTGGCCGTAGGTTGCGCAGTGCTACTAGGTTTCGTTGGAGTTGGGGAGGCCGCTGGCGCCGCGGCGCAGCCTGCCAACAGCAGGCTGAGCGCCACCAGCGCCGTCAAGAACTTAGGAAAGCGAGGACCACACTTCAAGTTTGGTGCCCACGCGCTTGATGATCTCATCCGTGAAGGCTTTGGTGCCCAAGTGGCCGCCCAGATCCGTCGTGGCGTGCCCGTTGTGGATGGCCTCGAACACGGCCTCGTAGATGGCCCGCGAGGCGCGCTCGCTGGCCTTGCCGGGCACATAGCTCAGCAGCGCGCCCAGCGCCAGGATCATGCCCATCGGGTTGGCAATGTCCTTGCCTTCCAATGCCGGGGCGGTGCCGTGCGGCGCTTCGGCCATCACGGCTTTGACGCTCTGGGTTTCGCTATCCACGGCCAGCACCAGGCTCTCGGAGCCGGCAATGCTGCCGAACATCTGCAGGATTAGGTCAGACAGCAGGTCGCCGTCACGGTTCATGGCCGGGATCACCAGCGCCTGCCCGTTGGCTTGCAGCAACAGGGCCAGCGTGGCGTCGATCAAGAGCGGGCGGTACTCCACATCCGGGTGGCGCAGCGAGGCCGCGTCCATCTCTTCCTTGAACATGCCTTCGTACACCGGGCTGACCGTGTACTTGGGCCCACCAAACACGGTTGCGCCGTTCTTCTTGGCGTACAAAAAGGCAAATTCGGCCACGGCCTGGCAGGTGGAGCGATGGATCTGCGAGGTGCGGTAGGCGACCTCGTCACCGTCAATACTCTCGCGCCATTCCTTGGCGCCGTATGCGTCTTCCACCGCCATACGCGCCACCGCGATCGGAGCGTGCACTCCGGCCACCGGGAGCACGTTGGGTATGCGCCGCCCAGTGCGCAGAATCACTTGCGCCTTCATCGCATTGCGCAGGATCGCATTCGGGCTGCCCAGGGTGCCACTTTCCGGGGTGATCGTGGCCGCTTTCAGGCCAAAGCCGCATTCCACCATCGCTTTGCCAGCTGCGTGCACCACTTCGTTCTTGGTGGCTTCGCGGTTGGCCAGGCTCAGGTCAAAATGCTCAAACGCAAAATCCACACCCAGCGCTTCCGCTACACGCAGGGTTTCCAGCATTAATTCTTCCCCGGTCTGGTCGCCATGCATCAGGACCACACGCAGGGGGTTACTTTTGTGGGGCGTACTCACCAATTACCTCTAGCAGTTCTTGTAGTCGAATGGGTTTTTCCAGTGAAGCGACCGCGCCGCTGGCACGTGCCTCTGACTGGATTTCGCTTAGATTGAGCGCCGAGAGCGTCACGATCGGGATGTCGCTGGTCTCAGGCAGGCTGCGCAGCTGTTGGATCATCTGCAGGCTGCGGCGGCCATTCAGGTTCACATCCGTCACGATCAGGTCGGGGCGCGCTTCCTGGGCCAGGCGCAGAGCCTCCTCTTCGCTGGCGGCCGTGATCGCCTGATGGCCCATGATCGTGGCTGCTTGGGTGAGCAGCTTGCGCGTCAGGGGCTCGTCATCTACGAAGAGAATGTTTGCCATAGGGCGTCAATGATACCTGACGCGGCCGCCTCTACTCCCCGCTCCTTAACAAAAAGGCCGCCCATCGGGCGGCCTTTTTTGTTGTTTGCAAAGTCTACAGACCGTAGATGTCTGTGAACTTCCTTTCCAAGTAGCGAATGTAGGCGTCGCCGTTGATCTTGGAGCCGGTGATGCGCTCGACCATCACCTGGGGCTCGAACTTGGCGCCCGGCGCATGCACGTGCTTGTTCAGCCACTGCAGCAGCGGGGCGAACTCAGCCGTGCGGATCTTGTTCTCGATGTCCGGAATGTCGCGGCCGATCACTTCCCATAACTGGGCCGATACCAGGTTGCCCAGCGCATAGGTGGAGAAATAGCCCATCAAGCCGAACGACCAGTGCACATCCTGCAGCACACCTTCCTTGTCATTCGGCGGGGTGACGCCCAGATACTTGGTGAACAGCTCACTCCAGTACATCGGCAGCTTCTTGACCTCGGCCTCGCCCTCCATGATGGCCATTTCCAGCTCCATGCGTAGCATGATGTGCAGGTTATAGGTGGCCTCGTCCGCCTCGACACGAATATAAGACGACGCCACCTTGTTGATGGCCTTGTAGAAGGTCTCCATGTCCACACCCTTCAACTGCTCAGGGAATACCTTCTGCAGTTTGGGGAAGTAGTGCTCCCAGAATGGCTTGGAGCGGCCAACCAGGTTCTCCCACATGCGTGATTGCGATTCGCCGATCGCCAGCGAGGGGCTGTTGTACAGCGGCGTGCGCTTCAAGTTCTCGGCTACGCCTTGAGCGTGCATGGCGTGGCCGGCTTCGTGCAGCGTGCCGAAGAAGTACGGGTTGAAGAAGTCCGGATACACGCGGGTCGTGATGCGGTGGTCGCCCCAGCCCAGCGTGGTCTGAAACGGGTGGGTGGTCTTGTCCAGGCGGCCTTGCTTCCAGTCGTAACCGAAGTCGGTCACCACGCCCACGCCAAAATCCCACTGGCCCTTTTCGTCAAAGGGCTGGTGCAGCACCGAATCATCCACCTGCTGCGCTTCAGAGATGCGTTTGATGAGGTCGACCTGCTTGGGGCGGATGTCATCGAAGATGACCTTCACGTCCTTGGCCTTCATGCCCGGTTCGTAAATATCCAGCATCGGGTCGTATACATGATCGTACGGAGCATACAGCTCGGCGAAACGGCGCGCCCAGTCCACCAACTTCTCCAGATGCGGTTCAAAGATGGGGAAATCGGACTTAATGCGCGCTTCCTGCCAGGCCTGGTTGCCCATCGTGGTCAGCTCGGCGCGTTCAGCCACCATGCGGCTGGGCACCTTGGTGTCCTTGTCAAAATGACGCCGGGTGACCGCCACCAGGCGTGCTTCGTCTGAGTCTGGATCCCAGTCGCCGGCTTGCTTCTCCAGCGCATCCAACAGCTTGCCCACCTCGGCTGAGGTGAACTTCTCATGGGCGATCTTGTCCAGCGTCCCCTGAGCCTGGCCGCGGGCTTCGGCGCCCATCGGCGGCATGTAGGTCTGCTGGTCCCAACCCAGCACTGCGCTGGCGTTGTTGATGTCTGAGATCTCGCCCAGAATTTCTTTCAGATGTTCCAGTTCTTTGCTCATGTGTCTCCTTCTGCTAGTTTCTGGTTGAAAGCAAAAAAGCACTCACCACAAAGTCCACAAAGTTACTTCGTTACTTTCTAATCTTCGTGTCTCTTGTGTCTTTGTGGTTGCCTCTATTTCACCTGCCAGCGTAGCGCCTTGCCCAGCAGGGCGTTCGCCACCTCATCGGCCACGTCCAGGGCGGCGCGTGTCTGCGCTTCGGCCGTCTGGGCGCCCATATGCGGCGTGGCGATCACGCGTGGGTGGCGCACCAGGTCCGTGGCTCCCGGCGGCTCGGTTGCATATACGTCCAGCGCCGCCCCGGCCACCTGGCCGCGGGTGAGCGCGTTGAGCAGCGCATCTTCATCGATCACGCCGCCGCGCGCCGCGCACACTATGTACACGCCGCGCTTCATCTTCTCAAACGTGACTTCGTTGAGCATGCCGCGTGTTTCGGGCAGCAGCGGCAGGTGCAAAGTCAATACATCGCTGCGGCTGTACACCTCGTCCAGCTTGGCTGCCAGGGCGCCGCGGCTTTGGATCGTGCTGTCATCCAGAAAGGGGTCAAAGCCCAGCACCTGCATGTCGAACGCCGCCGCCCGCCGCGCCACCTGAGCGCCAATGTTGCCCATGCCCAAAATGCCCAGCGTCTTGCCGGCCAATTCAGCGCCCTCGAACGACTTCTTGTCCCATTCGCCGGCCTTCATGCTGGCGTCGGCGCGCGGCACGCTGCGCACCAGCGCCAGCATCAGCGCCAGGGTCAGCTCGGCCACCGCCACACTGGTGGAAACCGGGGTATTCACCACGGCCACTTTGTGGGTCGCGGCCGCCGCCAGGTCAATATTGTCCACGCCTACGCCCGCCCGGCCTACCACCTTCAGGTTTGGGGCGGCGGCCAGCACCTCGGCGGTCACCTTGGTGCGGCTGCGCACGATCAGCCCGGTGTACTCTGGCAATACCTTCAGCAGCTCGCCTGCATCAATGCCGGCGCGGTCATCCGCCTGCAGGCCAGCGGCCTGCAGGCGGCCAACGGCTTCGGGGGATAGAGAATCTGCAATGAGTACTTTCATGGGAGCAAACTTTCACTATCTCGGAATAGGCACGATTGTAAGCGCGTTTGCCTGGCTTGCGCCCTACGCTGGTACGCGTGCTAGAATCCGCCGCAACTGCTCACTCCTGAGGAGGAGACATGCGCCCTTATCACTTTCTGCTTATCGTTGTTGCCCTTGCCCTCGCCGCCTGCGGGTCGGCTGGCGGCCAGGGTACCGCTGGCCCTGCCAGCGGCTTCGAGCCCGCCACCATCCAGAATGACGAGGGTGGGGTGGCCACCATCACCGGCGAACTGACCTACACCTATCCCTTCTTCACCGATGGCGTCGCCCAGCCGCTTGTGATCCTCGAAGACCAGGCCGGCTTTGTTGACCGTGACCGTGGCTACCTGATGCCGGTCGCTTCCCAGGTGATGGGCCAGATCACCTCTGACTTCTACGTCTCGCCTTTCACCTACAGCATCTCGCTCCCCATCGTGCCACAAGGCGGCATCCGTGATGTTGACCAGAACGGCGAAGACAACGGCGGTGTACTGGTGTTCGCTCCCGCCTACTGGACCAATGCCTTCGGCGATCCCTTCCTTGAAAAGCGTGACCTCGGCGGCGGTGGCTGGTCCACCGCCTACACCTCCGTGCGCACCAGCGAAGAGGCCGCCACCGAGCGTGAATACATCGGCGGCAAGCTGCTGGTCTACGCGCCCGATGGCCAGCAGGGTTTTCCCTCTGGCTTTGGCCCCGACAATATGCTCTTCACCGAAGATGATCCCGTCGTCGGCATTCCCCAGGGCTACACCCTGGTGGATTTGGATACCGACCCCTTCACCTTTGACCGCTCCAACGCGGTGGTCATGGATCTGCTGGAGCCTGAGGGTGCCGCACTCGATGACTTCTCTGATCTGCCCTATGGCGAGGCCTTCGACGCCATGATCACGATGATGCGCCAAGAGTACGCCTTCACCGAGCTCAAGGGCATTGACTGGGACGCGCTGGATGCTGAGTTCCGTCCGCGCTTTGAGCAGGCCGAGGCCGAGAACGACGAAGATGCTTACTTCTTCGCCATGCGCGACTTCCTGTGGTCCATCCCGGATGGCCACATCGGCTTCTCCTTCCCCGATGTGCTCAACCAGCAGTTCAACATTGACATCGCCACCGGCCTGGGCATGTCCATCCGAGACACCAGCGACGGCCGCGTCATCGTCAGCTTCCTGACCCCCAACGGCCCTGCCCAAACCGCTGGCATCCAGCTCGGCGCGCAGATCATCAGCCTGAATGGCGAACCCATTGATGACGTTGTATCCCGCGCCATTCCCTGGTCATCGCCCTTCAGCACGGAGCACACGCGCCGCCTGCAGCAGCTGCGCTACGCGGTGCGCTTCCCTGACCCCGTTGACATCACTGTGGAATATCAAAACCCGGGGGGTGCGCCCGCCACAACCGTGGTTCGCTCGCAGATCGAGTACGACAGCTTCAACCAGTCGTCCTTCTTCGGCGCTACCACTGGCTTTGAGTTGCCCGTTGAGTTCGAAGTCCTGGATAGCGGCTATGGCTATGTAGCCATCTACTCCTTCTTCGATAATGAAGTGCTCACCATCCAACTGTGGGAGCGCATGATCAACACCCTCAACACCAATGAGATCCCCGGCCTCGTGATCGATATGCGCAACAACGGCGGCGGCTTCGGTTTCCTGGCCGATCAGATGGCGGCCTACTTCTTCGCTGAAGAAATGGCCATCGGCCTCGGCTCCGCCTGGGATGAAAGCCTGGGTGACTTCTACACTGACCCCAACACACCTGACATGCTCTACCCGCCCTCAGAGGATATGCAGTATCACGGCAAGATCGTTGTGCTCGTCTCGCCCAACTGCTCCAGCGCCTGCGAGTTCTTTGCTCATGACATGACCATCCAGGACCGCGCCACCATCGTGGGCCACTATCCCACTGGTGGTCTGGGCGGCGGCGTGAAGGACTTTGAAATGCCCGGCATGACCGTGCGTTTCCCCATCGCCCGCCCCATGGACCTTGATGGCAACATCATCATCGAGGATGTTGGCGTGGTGCCGGACGTGGTCGTGCCGGTGAACGAGGAGACCCTCTTTAGTGATGGCGACCCACTGCTCGAAGCCGCCATCGCCGTCCTTGACAACCCGGCCGGCGCCGGCGTGGTACCCTCCGGCCCGCCTGAACTGGATAGCGACTACAACGCTCTGGCCCAGCTGCAGGCTGGCGTGCCGACCCTGTTTGATGTGGCCCGCGAGGAATATAGCGACGCCGAGCACCAAACCCCCGGCACGCTGTACTACACCATCGTGCTGCCCCAGTCGACTGACATCGTGGGCGGCTACTACTGGTGCACGACCACCGCCGAAGAATTGGCCGATAACTGGGCCAAGATGAGCGTCACGGTTGAGCTCAATGGCGAGGTCATTCCCAATGACCAGCTGGACTTTGAGTCGCATCCAGACCTGCCGTGCAATCTGCTGACCGCCCTGATGAGCGACTGGCCGGCGGGTGAGCACCACGTGGTGGTCACCACTGTGCACAGCGCCGCGCTGAATGATGGCTACGGCGATTACCCTGCGGGTACGTACGTCTCAGACTTCCGCATTTTTGTCGAGAAGTAGCCAACCGCATCTGTGCAAAAAAAGAGTGGAGCAAAGCTCCACTCTTTTTTGTTATCGCTCGGCGTCAAGCGCCTCGATCTGCGCCAGACAGGCGTCGTCGTTGGCGTTGGGCACATATTGCGTACCGAACCAGCTTAGTAATATCTCGCCGGCCAGCGCTGCGGTGGTGGTGCGCAGCGAGAGGCACAGCACATTGGCATTGTTCCACAGCCGTGCGCCGCGGGCGGTTTCCGCGTCCGCGCACAAGGCGGCCCGCACGCCGGCCACTTTGTTGGCCGCCATGCTCACGCCGGTGCCCGTCCAGCAGAACAATACGCCTTCATCCGCCTGGCCGCCGGCTACCGCCTGCGCCACCTGGCGGGCAGCCTGCGGCCATAGCGCCACCGGCAGCAGCTCGGCCTGGTGGCCGTGCTCCTGCAGCCAGGTAACCACATGCTCCACCACCGGGCTGGCCTCGTCCGTACCAATGAGAATTTTCATAGGTGATTTCCTGGCAATCTCAAATCTCTACTCTCTAACTAGCGTTCCTTCCAACTTCAGCAACCACCGTTTGGTCTCCAGCCCGCCAAAGCCGCCGTAGCCGGCCAGGCTGCCGTCGGCCCCGATGATGCGGTGGCACGGAATGATGAACGAGATCGGGTTGCTGGCCTGCACGCCGCCTACCGCGCGGGCCGCCCGCGGCTTGCCCACTGCCGCGGCAATATCGCCATACGAGGCGGTCTGGCCGTAGCCCACCGCCATCACAGCTTTGCGCACCGCCACCTGGAACGGCGTCATGCCGCTGAAATCCACCTTGACCTCAAAACGGCGCCGTGTGCCAGCCAGGAACTCGTGCATCTGCTCCAGCACCTCCGCCAGGGCGGCGGGCTGCTTGACCAGCTGGGCCGGGCCGCGCTCCAGCACATGGTCACAGAAGCGCGCTTCGTCAATTCCATACGCCGCCGACCAGACGCCGCGTGCACTGACCGCGGCCCACACCAGGCCAAGCCGCTTGTGCGGCTTGGCTGCGTAGAACAGCAGGGGCAGGGCGGGTTTGGTCATTTGCGGTTGCGTTCGGCGGCCACCAGCTCGCGCGTGGCCGGCGCTACTTCCTTGGCGAAGCGCTCGATCGTGTTGGCGTCATCCGCTGCCAGAATGAACGCGCTGGTCCCGTATTGGAAGGTCATTTCGGCCAGCTGCTCGGCCCACAGTTGCGGCGTGCCATGCAGCAGGCCGTTGTCGTGCGGCCCAAACTGGCCGCCAATGTTCAGCATGCGCCGCACGCTGGCGGCCGGGCGGCCAGCGGCTTCGGCAGCTTCATCAATATGCTGGTTCATGCGCGCCAGGCTGGGCGGGCCTTTTTCCAGATAGGCTAGGCTGGGTACCCAGCCGTCGGCCAGCTGCCCGGTCAACGCCAGGATGCGCGGCTTGTACGCGCCGACCCAGATCTCGATCTTGTGAGCGGGCGCCGGGCCGCGTTTGGCGCCGTTCACTTGATAGAACGTGCCATTCAGCCGCGCCCCGCTGCGCTCTTCCGTGTCCCACAGCATGCGCATGATCTGGATCGCCTCGCCCAGCGCCTCGATCGATTCGCCCGGGCTTAGCCGCCGGCCGCCCATGGCGGCGATCGCATCCCAAAACCCGCCGGCGCCCAGCGCCATTTCAAAGCGGCCGCCGCTTAGCAGGTCCAGGCTGGCTGCGCTGCGCGCCAGCACGGCCGGCTGGCGCAGCGGCAGGTTGTGCACATTGGCGCTCAGGCGGATGCGCTGCGTGCGCGCCGCCACATACGAGAGCAGCGTCCAGGTGTCGTGGAAGCGGGGCTGGTAGGGGTGGTCCTGGAAAGTGGCCAGGTCCAGCCCGGCCCGCTCGGCGGCCAGCGCCAGCTCTACGGCTTGCTGGGCTGGCTGGGCCACCGGCGTAATAAAGGTTCCGAACAGCAGCTCATGCCCGTAATCGTTCATGCGGCTCCTTTCGTGTGATGAGTTGCAAAGGTAGCACGGCAAGCTGCCGTGCCACCGTGCTAGAAATTGGAATAGCGGTCGAGATAGCCTTTTTCGCGTGCTTGGTGATCGCAATAGCGGAAGACGACAAAACCCAGTACTGTGAACAGCGCCGTCAGCCCAGCCAGAATGCCCAGCAGCTGCATGTCTGAGAACTGGCTGAAGGTCGGAAACGACTCAGCCACCTGGCCCACCACCGAGCGCCGCAGCAGCTCCAGCCAATACGAGATCGGGATGATGTAACCCACCGGCTGCAGCCACGCGGGCAGAATACTGAGCGGGAACACCGCGCCGCTGAACAGATACAGCGCGCCCGCCACGGCCTCGCCCATAAAATTGGCATTGTTGACGATAAGCAGCATCACGCTGCCCAGCACCAGGCCCATCATCGCCAGCATGACGATGCCCAGGGTCAAGCTCACCGCGAACAACGGCCAATTCACGAGGCTCAGGTCCAGCGGTACGTCAAGAAAGTACACACCTGCCGCGATCGTGATGAATACTGCCAGACTGCCAAAGGCAAACTTGGCGAAGCCGCGCCCCAGCAGGTACACTGGCACATGCACCGGGGCAATATAGATGTACTTCAGCATCCGGTAGATCTCGCGGTCATCGATCACCGTCCACGAGACTCCGGTCAGCACGGCGGCTACATATATATAGAAGGCGTTGCCTAGATAGATATAGGCGAACATGGGATCGTCAAAATTGCCGTTGGTGATGACGCTGTACATCACCACCAGGATCGCCGCGCCAGACAGTGGCTTGATGACTGAGTAAATAAAGAAGATCAGCGGGTCAGCCCAGTTGGACTCGATCTGCCAACCCAGCCAGGCCGCGGCGCGGAAGGTGCGCCCGGAAACGCCGCGCTCCTTGACCGGCTTGCGAATGTCTTGCGTAGCCTGCATGCTATCTCCTCGACTCCGTAAGGCGTCCTTCGCGCACCGCCAGGCGCTCCATGTAGCCCAGCAGCCAGCGCGCCCCGATCAGAAACACCACGCACAACCCAGCCAGAATGGCCAGCTCGGTTTGCACCGGCAGAAAGCCTAGCTCTGTGCCGCCGCTGAACGAGAGCTGGCGCATGGCGTCCATACCTAGCGTCAACGGGATGAACGAGGCCCCGGCCGCGATCCAGAAGTCCAGACTCTTGATCGGGAAGTAAAAGCCGGAGGCCAGATACACCGGCTCCTGGGCCAGGTTGGCATAGTGCCAGGCCTCGCGGTTGAGCAGCAGGAACAGCGAAGCGGTCATCATGCCCAGGCCGTACAAGGCCACCATGGTGAGCATGAACACCGCGAACAGCAGCAGGTAATTGCTCACTTCAAAGCTGACGTCAAACAGCAGTGTGCCCACCAGCGTGATCACCAGGGCGCGCAGCCCAGTGGAAAACAGACCGCCGAAGGCCATGCCGAGCAGGATCGCCATCAGCGAATTGGGGGCCATGATGTAGAGCGCCAGGTTGCCGGTCTGCTTCTCCCAATACATCTGGCTGCTCATCGACCACAGGATATTGAGCCAGAAGGCGGTCATGGCGCCACCCATGACCACAAAGCCAATATAGACATCCGGTGCGCCAATGGCACGATAAATGAAGACGTAGGCCGCCACCGAGAGCACCGGCAGAAAGACTTCGAAGAAGAACCAGCTCAGCTCACGCAGCAGGCCAATGATGCGCGGGTAGGCGCGGCCCACCACCGTCTGCAAAAACAGGCGCCAGCCGCTGTTCTTAGGAACTCGATCCGTCAGCGCCACTCTCGGCCTCCTTCATGCTGTGCCCCACCAGATTGACAAACACATCCTCAAGTGAAGGTTCGCGCTTCTGCAAATTGAGAATATGGATGTCTTTGCCGGTCAGCGTATTCACCACGGAGCCCAGCGCGTCATCTTCGGCCAATATCAGCTCCAGCACCGCCGCGCCGTCCTTGGGCTCGTGGCTCACCTTGCGCACGCCGCCCAGCGCCTCCAGGGCTTCGGGCTGCAGGCCGTTGAGCGGGCTGACCTCCATGCGGTAGATCACATCGCGCTGCAGCTGGCGCTTCAGGTTGGCCGGGGTATCGCAGGCCAGCACCTGGCCGCCGTTAATGATCGCTACCCGGTCACACAGCTCATCCGCTTCCACCATGTAGTGGGTGGTCAGCAGCAGGGTGCGGTCGCGGTTTCCTTCCATCCAGCCGCGCACAAAATTGCGCACATCCATGCTGGCTTCCACGTCCAGCCCCAGGGTCGGCTCATCCAGGAACAGCACCTCGGGGTCGGTCAGGAAGCCGCGCACAATGTTCATCTTCTGGCGCAAGCCGGTCGAAAGGTCAGATGACTTGGTGTTCATGCGGTCACTCATGCGCACGATCTCGAGCAACTGCTTGATGCGCTCGTTGGCCAGCTTGCTGGGGATGCCGTAGAACTGGGCGAACATCCACAGGTTCTCGCGCACGGTCAGCAAGCCGTAGCCGGAGGATTCGCCGCCCGAGACCATGTTGATACGCGGGCGCACCTTCTCCGGCTCGGCGGCCACATCGTAGCCCGCCACCCGCGCCACGCCGGAGCTGGGCGCCAGCAGGGTGGTGAGGATCTTGATCAGGGTGGTCTTGCCTGCACCGTTTGGCCCCAGCAGGCCGAACAGCTCTCCACGGCGCACATCCAGGTTGATATCACGCAGGGCCACCAGTTCCTTGGCTTCTTCTTTTTTGCTGCCGCGCAGCTTGTATACGCGGGCCAGTTTTTCAGTGTGAATTGCCAGATCCATATAGTCCTTTTTTCCTAGATGCAGCGCGGGGTAAGTGAGCAGGGAGAGTAGGGTAATCGTAGGGTAAGCGTCAAGCACTCCATGTATAGACCGCCTATTATATGTCTCGTAAGGGCGATTTCTCTCTTCTTCTCCTCCTTAGTGAGAGCCGGGCGGCGTACCCGGCTCTCTCACTTTAACGGCCAAAGTGCCGCTACTGGTATCGCCCAACGCCAAAGTTATTATGTCCGAATGGGGGAGGGGGTCAAAACTTATTACTAACAACTTTGCCTCCCCAGCCAGCAGACATGCCTTATAGCACAGTATGAGCTTTAGCTAGCTAATGGGCGGGGCCTTGTCAAGGTGGCCAATGCCTGCAACCTTAGCCCAAACCACTTACCTGCTTATACCTAAAACATCCTACCAAGTGGTCATTCACCATGCCCGTGGCCTGCATGTGGGCGTAACATATCGTTGGCCCTACGAAGCGAAAACCGCGCTTTTTGAGGTCTTTGCTCATTGCCTGCGACTCGGCGGTTTCCGCCGGGATCTCGCGTAGAGTTTTGCGTTTGTTCTGGATGGGCGCCCCGCCTACAAATTGCCATATGTACGTATCGAAGCTGCCGAACTCGTCTTGCACTGCCAGAAAAGCCTGCGCATTGCCCACGGCCGCGTTTATCTTTGCCCGGTTGCGGATGATGCCTGGGTCGGCCAGCAGTTTGGCGATCTTCTTGGCGTCGTAGCGGGCCACCTTCTTGGGGTCAAAGTTATCGAAGGCTTTGCGGTAGGCTTCACGCTTGCGCAGCACTGTGATCCAGCTCAGGCCCGCCTGCGCGCCTTCTAGGATCAGCATCTCGAACAGACGCCGCTCGTCGTGCAGCGGCACGCCCCATTCCTCATCGTGATATTGGATATACAGCGGGTCGGCGCCGTGCCAGCCGCAGCGGGCCGGCTCGCTCATGCCAGCGCCTGCAGGGCGGCTTGCAGATCAGCTTCGCTCAGGTAGCTCGCGGCGGGCAGCTTGGCCTGCGTCTTTGCCAGCCCTTCGCCCTCGCCGCCCACGAACAGCAGCGGGATGTGCGCGGTGGCCTTGGTTTGCGCCAGGTGCTCGGCGGTGGCGCGGCTGTGGGATGGCTTGTGCGTCAGATACAGCACCACCGCGTCGGGCGGGCTGGCCTTGACCGCCGCGCTGCCGCGGCCGCCATCCTGCCATTCTGTGTCCACCTGCCAGCCCCAGCCGGAGATCAGGCGCGCCGCCGCCTCGGCTTCCGCCTGGCTCCATGCGAACAGAAACACGCTTCCCTTGCTCATCGTATGAATCATAATCTACAACATCAACCACAAAGTCACGAAGGGCACAAAGAATTCAATAAATCTCACCCAAATCTTTGTGTTCTTTGTGCCTTTGTGGTTTGCCTTTCCCGTCCGCCGTATAATCAGCGTCAATGTCCACCGCCACCCGCCAGATCGCCCGCGCCGCCGGCACTGTAATGTTCGCTTTTGTGCTCAACAGCCTCATGGGCCTGTTGCGCCAGGTGCTCATCACACGCGCTTTCGGGACGGATGCCGCGCTGGACGCCTTCTACGCCGCCTCGCGCCTGCCCGAGATCCTGTTCAGCCTCATTGCGGGCGGGGCGCTGGCTTCCGCCTTCATCCCCACCTTCACGGGCTATCTTGAAAAGAAGGCCGGGCAGGCCGCCCCGCACGATGCCTGGCAGCTGGCCTCCTCCGTCGCCAACCTGGTTGGCCTGGCGCTGGCCCTGGTCTCCGCGCTGGCCTGGCTCTTTGCGCCGCAGCTGGTCAGCGGCGTTCTGGTGCCGCAGTTTGACCCGGCCCAGCAGGCCCTCACGGTGGAGCTGCTGCGCATACAGCTGCTCACGCCGGTCATCTTTGGCCTCAGCGGTTTACTCATGGGCGTGCTCAATGCCCACCAGCGCTTCTTCTTGCCGGCTCTGGCGCCCAGCATGCTGTGGCTGGGCATCATCCTCAGCATCTTCATCTTTGTGCCCAGCATGGGCATTCACGGCCTGGCCTGGGGCGCGGTGCTCGGCTCGCTATTGCATCTCGGCGTGCAGCTGCCGGCGCTGCTGCGCCTGCGGCCGATTTACTCGCCCACGCTGGGGCTGCGTCTGCCCGGCGTGCGCCAAGTGGCGCGCCTTATGGCGCCGCGCCTGCTAGGCGTGGCCGTGGTGCAACTCAACTTTCTGGTCAACACCATCGTGGCCTCCGGCATGGCCGCTGGCAGCCTGGCCGCCATCACCGTGGCCTTCTCAGTCATGCTCATGCCGCAGCAGGCCATCGGTCAGGCCATCGCCATCGCCGCGCTGCCCACCTTCTCGGCCCTGTACGCCCGCGGCGATATTGCCGGGTTGCGCACTGCACTCGTCGGCGCATTACGCGGCATCATCTTCCTAGCCCTTCCGGCCACCATCGGCCTGATCCTGTTGCGCCAGCCGGTGGTGGCGTTGCTGTTCCAGCGCGGCGAGTTCGGCCCCGACGATACGCAGCTGGTGGCCTGGGCGCTGCTGTGGTACGCCGCCGGCCTGGTTGGCCATTCTGTTGTGGAGATCGCCTCGCGCGCCTTCTATGCCTTGCAGGATACGCGCACCCCCGTGCTGGTTGGGGTGGGGGCCATGGGCCTCAATGTGGCCCTCAGCCTCACGCTGCCCAGCGTCTTCGCCCGCGCCGGCTGGATGCCGCACGGCGGCCTGGCCCTGGCCAACTCGGCCGCCACCTTCATTGAAATGCTGGTGCTGCTCTGGCTGATGCGTGGCCGCTTGGCTGGGCTGGAAGAAGGCCGCCTGCTGCGCGGCGCCGGCCAGTCCGCGCTCGCCAGCCTGGCCATGCTGGCCGCGCTGTGGGGCTGGCTGGCCGCGGCTGCGGCCCAGCCGCTGTGGCTGCAGGCCGCGGGCGGCATCGCCACTGGCGGCCTGGTGTACGCCGCGGCGGCCTGGCTGTTGCGCGTGCCGGAACTGGCCGATGTGATCACGCAGTTACGCGCCCGTCTGAAACGCTAAGCGATAAAATTCGTTTACCCTGTGCGATGGCAAATACAACCGTAGACATCCGCCTGTCCGAGGTCGTTTCTGCGCTTACCTACGCGCTGGATATTACCGAGGGTCAGCCTGAGGGGCACGCCATTCGCAATTGCATGATCGGCATGACGCTGGCGGATCACATGCCGCTGACTTCATCACAGCGTTCAGCTCTTTTCTACGCACTCTTGCTTAAGGACCTGGGCTGCTCCAGCAATGCAGCCAAAGTCACCCAGCTTTTTGGCGCAGACGACCGCCAGGCCAAGTTCCGCCTCAAGACGGTGGATTGGTCCGGCCTGCTCAACAGCGCTACGTATGTAGTCCGCACCGCCGGGCAGGGGGAGCCGCTGCTGCCGCGCCTGCGCCGCCTGATCGGTCTGGGCATGCAAGCCCAGACCGTCTCCAGCGGGCTGATGCGCACCCGCTGCGAGCGCGGCGCAGAGATCGCCCGCCAGCTTGGCTTCCCCGAGGAAACCGCCCAGGCTATTCTGGATCTTGACGAGCACTGGGATGGCAAAGGCAACCCGGTTGGCAAAAAAGGTGAGCAGATCTCGCTGCTTGGCCGCGTGCTGGATTTTGCGCAGACGCTGGAGGTCTTCTACAGCGCCCATGGTCCCGAAGGCGCCCGCCGCGTGGCGCGCCAGCGCCGCGGGACCTGGTTTGACCCGGCCCTGGTTGATCTGTTCTTCGCCACTTTCGCCCATGACGAAAGTTTCTGGGCCAAACTGGGCTCCGAGGATTTGATCGCAGACATCAGCGCCTACGAGCCGCCGGACCGCATTTTGCATGCTGACCAGGATAAGTTGGACCAGATCGCCGAAGCCTTTGCGCGCGTGATCGACGCCAAGTCGCCCTATACCAGCCGCCACTCCGCCCGCGTGGCCGAGATCGTGCGCCTGATGGCCGCCGAACTCAACCTGCCGCCCGAGCAGCGCCGCGATCTGTCGCGAGCGGCGCTCCTGCACGACATTGGCAAACTGGCCGTCTCCAATACCATCCTGGACAAGCCCGGCCAGCTCACGGACGCCGAATGGGCGCAAGTGCGCTCGCATACCGACTACACCTACCGCATCCTCGAACGCGTGCGCGGCTTCCGCCAGCTGGCCCAGGTGGCCAGCGCCCACCACGAGCGTCTCGACGGCAGCGGCTACCACCGCGGCCTGCCCGGCGGCGAAATGTCGCAGGCGGCCCGCCTGCTCGCCGTGGCTGACCAGTACGAAGCGCTCACCGCCCCGCGCCCCTACCGCCAGCCGCTCAGTTCCGCCGAAGCTCTCAAGCTGCTCGAGGGCCAGGTGGGCACGGGCATTGACCCTGTTGCCTTTCAGGCTCTGCGCGCCACAGTGGAGAAGGGCGGGGTGCCTGAGCCGGCAGTGGTCGAGAAGATCTAGCCTCGCCAGCCAACCTTCCTTGACAGCCCTTTGAGCCTGCGGGTATAGTTCCCCCGGTTAACAATCGAATAGGAGAACCAGCGGCTGGGCCTTCTACGCTCTGCGGGTGACTACGTCCCCCCTGGAGCGTTTAAGGTTACGAGGTGGAAGTTGCGCTGAATGGCATGTTTATGCCATTCAGCGCCGGGCGAACAGCAGATGCAGTTATCTGCCACGCGCCTTGATCGAGCAATCAGCGGATGCTTCCGAAGCCTGACTACGGGCTTCCCTTCTCCTTCCAGAACAAGCAGCGTTGCAAAACCGCCCGGTGACGGGCGAGACAAACGGCGCCGCAGTAGTTGCAAGCCCACTTGCTTTTAACGGTGGAGTGTGCCTGCAGTCAACATTGGAAGGTGTGACCTGGATGGGCACGCCATGTGCCCATTTTTGTTGGGCGAGAAAGGGTATTGATGACGCACGCGCCTACAGGCTCACACGCACATACCGGGTATCACCGCTATCACATTCCTACCAAGCCAGCTCCAGACATCGAAAAGTGGCCCAGCCGCTTCAAGGTCAAAGTGCGCCGCAGCGGACTGGCCAAGCTCCTGCTATCCGAAGTCTTTCATTACCGCGGCCGCAAGGATGTCATTCTTAGCCGCCCCTGCATGTATGGCGTCTTCTCAGGCCCGGTGGGCGGCTTCATGCCGCGCGAGGAGCACTGCGTGGGCTGCCTGCGCTGCACCACCGAGTTCCCGGAGTTCGTGCGCATCGAGCACAACCCCGAGCGCCAAAAGCTGGGCGACTCGTACTTCACCTTCAATTATGTAGACCAGATCGCCTATGAGTCTTCCAGTGGCCTGGTGCCCGTGCGCGGCGCCGGCTACCGCGGCAAATTTGGCGGTGAGGGCTGGGACGGCATGTGGACGGATATGTCCGAGATCGTGCGCCCCACGCGTGACGGCATCCACGGCCGTGAGACTATCTCTACTGTCGTAGACATTGGCTACACCCCCAACTTCCTGCAATTTGACGCCGCCGGCCAACCGGTGGGCAATACCCCGCAGACTCTCTCGATCCAACTCCCCATCCTCTTCGATGGCGGGGATCTGCCCCGTGGCGGCCAGGCCGCAGCCATCTATGCCCGCGCCGCCGCCGAGCTGGATACGCTGGCTGTGCTGACCTTTGAGCAGGCCATCGGCCTGGGCCAGTACGCCCGCGCCGTCGTACCCGTGCTGCGTCCGCAAGACGCAGCACGGCTTGGCCAGCTCGGCTTCGTGCCGCGCGTCGTCGAGATGCACGGCTGGGATGACGCCCTCCATGCCGCCATCACCGCCGCCTTCCCCGAAGCCATCATTGCCCTGCGCACGGGTTTCGAAGACACGCCAGCCCTGGTTGCTTATGCCCAGCGCGGCGTCAAGGTCTTCCACCTGCTGGCCGATTTCCACGGCCGCAGCCCGGAGGGCGGCTTTGTGCTCGACCTGATCCGCGACGCCCACAAGGCCTTCGTGGATGCAGGCATTCGTGAAGAAGTCACCCTGCTCGGCAGCGGCGGCATGATCGCCGCCGAGCATATGCCCAAGGCCATGATCTGCGGGCTGGATGCTGTGGCCGTAGACACGCCGCTGCTGGTGGCGCTGCAAGCCCGCTTCGGCGGCGAATGCGCCAGCCGCACCGCCAGTGAGTTCGTATTGCCGGCCCGCCTCAGCGAAGCCTGGGGCGTGCAGCGCCTCAAGAACCTGGCCGCCTCGTGGCGTGACCAGCTGCTCGAGATCCTCGGCGCCATGGGCCTGCGTGAAGTGCGCCGCCTGCGCGGCGAGATGGGCCGCGCCATGTTCATGAAAACACTGGAAGCAGATGCCTTCGCCGGCCTGCTGGGTTACACGGAGGCCAACTAATGGCTAGCATCGCCAACAAGACCGACGAGCAGCTCATCGTCGAGAAGCACATTACCAATCTGCACAATGGCTTCGCTCACTGGCCGCGGGCCGAAGAGGCGCCGCCCGCCCTGGGCGACAGCCGCTGGACGCAGGACCTGATCCTCGCCACCTGGCTGATGGCCGAGACCGGCCAGGTGCCGGACAACGGCTTGGAGTACAAGATTGGAGCCTCCGGCGGCGGCTTTGACGTGCTCGATTTCAACATCCCCAGCCAGGACAAGTGGCTGCCGGCGGACACCGAGATCGACCTGTCCATTCCGCTCAACCGCCGCGACGACGGCGCGCAGCTCAAAATAGACCTGCCGATGTACGGTGGCGGCATGTCATACGGCTCCATCAGCGAGCACGTTATGCAGGCTCGCGCCCGCGCCGCGCAGCAGCTAGGCACCTTCACCAGCACGGGGGAGGGTGGCTATCCGCCGTCGCTCGTGCCCTATAAGGACCACATCATCACCCAGGTGGCCACCGGCATGTTCGGCGTGCGCGAGGAAACCATCCAGTACGCGCCGATCGTCGAATTCAAGTATGCCCAGGGCGCCAAGCCTGGCCTCGGCGGCCACCTGCTGGGCGACAAGGCCACCGATGTGGTCGCCGCTATGCGCGAGAGCGTGCCCTGGGTCAGCCTGTTCTCGCCGTTCCCGTTCCACTCCGTCTACTCCGTCGAAGACCACCGCAAGCATGTGGATTGGATCCGCACCACCAACCCGCGCGCCCTGGTCTCGGTCAAAGTGTCCACGCCCACGGATGTGGATATGGTGGCGGTTGGCTCGTACTTCGCCGGCGCACACATCGTCCACCTGGATGGCTCGTATGGCGGCACCGGCGCTGCGCCAGAAATTGCCAAGAAGAACATCGCTATGCCGATCGAGTTTGCCATCCCCAAGGTGCACAAGTATCTGGTCAGCGAGAATGTGCGCGAGGAAGTGACCCTGATGGCCAGCGGTGGAGTGCGCACCGCTTACGATGTCGCCAAGGCCATCGCCCTCGGCGCGGATGGCTGCGTCATGGGCACGGCCGAACTGATCGCGATTGGCTGCACGCGCTGCAGCAATTGCGAGCGCGGCCGCGGCTGCCCCTTCGGCCTCACCACCACTGACCCGCTGCTGCAGCAGCTCATGCCCGCTGACTGGGGCCAGCAGCGCATCGTCAATATGTACACCGCGTACGCCACCCAGCTGCGTGACCTGCTGCGCAAGCTGGGCTTGCGCAGCATTCGTGAGCTGCGCGGCAGAAGAGACCTACTGCGCTATGTGGGCTAAATCACCCTATGCGTCTTTGCGAGGTGCCGAAAGTTGCATGAACCATGCAACTTTCGGCCCGAAGCAATCCCCAAGTCAGCGGTCGACGACTCCGGCCATTGCTGTCTTTGCGAGGAGTGCTACAAGTTGCATGCGTATGCAACTTGTAGCTGACGAAGCAACCCCAAACTCGGTTTGCAATGGCAAAGTATGAAAAGCGTCCCTGCGTGTACATAATGACGAACGCCCACAACACTGTTCTCTATACCGGAGTCACCAGCGATTTATCAACTCGCCTGTTTCAGCACCAAGGCAACCCAGGCGTTGGCTTCACGGCTCGCTATCGTACGAAAAAGCTGGTGTACGTCGAGGCACTTGAGGATATGGAACAGGCTATTTTGCGTGAGAAGCAGATCAAAGGCGGTTCGCGCCAAAAGAAGATTGACCTGATTAAGTCGCTCAATCCGGAATGGAAAGACCTTTCGGAGGAATTCCTTAGCTAATAGCGTGGGGATTGCTTCGTCGGCTGGTAGTTGCATGTTCATGCAACTACCAGCACTCCTCGCAAAGACGGTCGGAGAATAGTATGAATAATGATGATTTGATTCGATTGTTAAACAGCCGCAGCAAACTGCCGCGCACCGACCTGGCCCAATTCAACCGCGATGAAGCCGCCGAAGGCGGCTGTGGCGTGATCGGCATGGCCAGCAGCGAGCGGGTGGCCGCCCGCCATATGCTGGCCGCCCTGGCGCAGATGAGCAACCGCGGCAACGGCAAGGGTGGCGGAATCGCCGCCGTGGGCCTGGACGCGGCCGAGTTCGGCGTCAGCCCAGACCTGCTGCACAATGACTACTTGCTCGCCATGGCCTACATGGACCCAGCGGCCCGTGCCGAGGTGGAAGCGCAATACATCCACCCGGTCTTCGAGATCGATCACGTGCGCGAGCAGCCCCACATGGCTGACTACACCCAGATCGCCGGGCTGGATGTGCGCCCGCCGGATGTGGTGCAGTACTTCGTGCGCCCCAAGGCCGCCGCGCTGGCAGCCTTTCGCGCCGAGCACGACTTCATGAACTTGCCGGAGCGCGCCGTCGAAGACGAATACGTCTACCAGAACAGCTTCAAGATCAACACCACCTACTACGCCTCGCTGGGTGAGAAGCGCGCCTTCGTGCTCTCGCACGCCAAGAACCTGCTGGTGCTTAAGATGGTCGGCTACGGCGATGATGTCATCCGCTACTACCAACTGGAAGACATGCACGCCCATGTGTGGATCGGCCACCACCGCTATCCCACCAAGGGCCGCGTCTGGCACCCTGGCGGCGCCCATCCCTTCATTGGTATGAACGAGGCCCTGGTCCACAATGGCGATTTTGCCAACCATGCCTCCATCAGCGAATACCTGGCGCAGCGCAACATCTACCCGCTGTATCTGACCGATACCGAAGTGGCGGTGCAGGTCTTCGACCTGTTGTATCGCACCTACAACTATCCGCTCGAATACGTCATCGAGGCGCTCGCACCCACCACCGAGCGCGACTTCACCTTGCTCCCTGCTGACAAGCGGCGCATCTACTCCATGCTGCAGAGCAGCCACATCCACTCTTCGCCGGACGGGCCGTGGTTCTTCCTCATCGCCCAGTCTGATGAGGGCAAGCAGGGCGAGGCGGTCTATCGCCTCACCGGCATCACCGATACCAGCATGCTGCGCCCGCAGGTATTCGCCTGGCAGGAGAGCGTTGTCGACGGCGAAACCGTCTCGATCGCGCTGGCCGCTTCCGAGAAGCAGGGCATCGATGCCGCCATGATCAGCCTGGCGGCCGAAGATTCGCGCTTCTGGTCACGCGCTGACCGCTATTGGAACGCCCGCGGCGGCAGCCATACGGATGGCGGCGCCTTCTTGTTCAGTGTGCACGACGACTACAAGACGAAGCCCAGGCTGGTGCTGACCAACAAATTTGGCCAGCCCGTCAAGCAGCCCACCAGCCGCACGGCCTACGACCGTGCGTTGTACAGCCCGGCTGCCATGACGCTGCCATCCGGCAGCGCCACCGAGCTGTTCAACTGGGCGCTGACCCAACTGCCCGGCTGGAGCTACCAGCAGGCCCAAGACTTCCTGGCCGGCGTGGAAGCCAGCGCCAATGGCGAAGCCAACGACGCCGGCCGCACCCGCGCCATCGAGCTGCTCTCGCTGCTCATGGACCGCCGCTATCCCACCGGCCACCTGCGCCGCAGCAGTCTGGTCTCGCTGGTGGATGCCAGCTTTGAGCGCGTGATGGCCAGCATCAAAGCCGCACCCAGCGTGGACTACCTGTATCACGCGTACGGCGCCAGCCTGCCCAAAGCGGCCAGCAGCACGCAGACGCTGATCCTCGACGCGCAGGGCTACCCGCCGCAGGGCGACGACTCGGTCGGCCGCGAAGTCCAGCGCATCGTCGCGGCCGGCTTCCGCCATATCCTGATCATTCACCTGCGCGGCCAGCGCTTCATCGGCAACGGCATCGGCACCAATACGCGGGATGTACATATCCACACCTACGGCTCGGCGGGCGACTATCTCGCCTCCGGCCTGGATGGCGCCACGATCACCGTGCACAACAACGGGCAGGACCAGTTGGCCCAGATCATGAAAGCCGGCCGCCTGGTCGTGCACGGCGATGTGGGCCAGACCTTTATGTACGGCGCCAAGGGCGGCAGCGCCTTCATCCTTGGCAACGCCGCCGGCCGCCCGCTCATCAACGCGGTCGGCAAGCCGCGCGTGGTCATCAACGGCACTTGCCTCGACTACCTGGCCGAATCCTTCATGGCCGGCGACCCGCTCAACGGCGGCGGCTTCGTGGTGCTCAATGGCGTCATGTTTGACGAAGATGGCCAGATCGCCGAGCTCGAAACGCCCTATCCGGGCAGCAACCTGTTCTCGCTGGCTTCCGGCGGCGCCATCTATGTGCGTGACCCGCACCAGCGCGTCGTAGCCGAGCAGCTCAATGGCGGCGAGTTCGTGCCGCTCAGTGAAGCCGACTGGGCGCTGATCCTGCCTTATCTCGAAGAGAATGAGCGCTTGTTCGGCATCCCGCTCGCCCGCCTGCTTGAGGTCGATGGTATTGCTCGCGCTCCGCACGAGGTCTACCGCAAGATCCAGCCCGGCTCCGTGCGCGCCCTGCAGGCCGAGGAAGCCTGGGTCACTAAGGCGAAGACGCCCACCGCCAGCGGCGGTGGGCACTAGAAAGCACAAAGAGAGCGGCCATGTGGCCGCTCTCTTTTTATCGCCTGTCATTCCGACCGGGTATTCCTCCAGCACCAGACCGCCGAACCCAGACCAGGGAGGAATCCTTGTTCACACGTCTTCTAAAATTGCGTCAATTTTTGTGGTGCTCTATTCCCTCTGATGGAAGCTAATTGGAAGTCATCTTAACTTGCGACGCGGGACCCTCAGAAATCACCTGAGGTTGCACAACCCAGACTGAACGCTTTGGAGGGGGCTACGCTACTTCGCAGCGTCGGGGGAACCAACAAAGCGTAGCGTAAGTTCCCCCTGCGGGGTCATAGGGGCGGAGCCCCTAAAAAGAAAAAAAGAGAAGAAGCAAGCTTTTTGAAGAAGAAAGCGAGCATAACCAGATTGCTTCGGAGCTGAAAGTTGCATAAGCATGCAACTTTCAGCCCCCTCGCAATGACATTCAACAGGGTCTATAATTAACTCATGGCCACCAAGCAAGAAACCATCACCACCGAAACTCCGCCACTGGCTGCCTACGGCAGCACCGTCCTCGGCATCCCCATCATCCTCACTGCCATCCGCTGCACCCTGCAATACATCATCGTGCCGCTGGTGGTGCCGCTGCTGGGCTGGGGAGACACCTTCTCGCCGCTAGTGAATATTGGGGCAGGCGCGCTGGCGATCGGCGTCATTGGCTACAACCTGGTCACCTTGTGGAACACCAACTGGCGCAAGCGCTACCTGCTCATCGCCGCCATCTTCGTGCCGTTTATCCTTATCTCGGCGTACTTTGACTTCGTCAAGTACGCCGGCCTTTAGCCCGAAAAACAAAACAGCCAGGCGTCGCCTGGCTGTTTTTCTGTGCCGAAGGTGGGAGTCGAACCCACACGAGCTTTCGCCCACTACGCCCTGAACGTAGCGCGTCTGCCAGTTCCGCCACTTCGGCGTTACTCTGGCCACAGAAGGCAGTATTCTAACTTGAATTAATCGGCTGTCAACCGGCAACTGCGCCGCGGCCTGCGCACAGCGCGCAACAGGGGGCTCATTTATAATGCTACGAATCAGCATGCTACCTGTTCTTGACAGTCCACTCGGCGGCGCGTTCTACGCGCTCTTTACGCTGTTGCTGCTCTCCACCATCAGCATTTGGCTGCACAGCCGCGCTGGTGCGGCCGGGCTTGACCGCCGCGTCGCCACCGGGCTGGGCGTGCTGATGGGCCTGCGCCTGATCCAGCTGCCGGTCTACGCGCTGGCCTGGCTGGGCGAGCCGGCGGCCCAGGCCGCCACCGCGCCGCTGGAGCGCGGCGTGCTGCTGATCAGCATCGCCGTGATCGCCTGGCTGTGGGCGCGGCCCGCCGCGGCCAGCCGCCGCATTCAAGCCATCCACGCCCTGCCGGTGCTCGGCGCATTTATTCTCACCGCATTCATGGTGCTGTACTGGCTCGGCGTGCCGGCTGGCAGCGCCTTCAATTACACAGATGTCGATTACGCTTGGGGGGCGGCCGCGGGTCTGCTGGCCTTGCTAGGCCTGCTGCAAGCGGCCGCCAGCCAGCCGCGCCGTCCGCTGGGCTTGCTGCATCTGGCCGTGCTGCTACTCGGCCAGGTCGCCCATGTGCTGCTGGCGGAGCCCTTTGGCAACCTGCCGTTGCTGGCCCAGGCGGCCGCGCTGTTTTCGCTGCCCCTGCTGTTCGCGCTGCCTGCCCGAGCGTCCGCCGAAGCCGCGCCAGCTGTTTCTCAGGCCGACCTTTCTCAGGAGACTGAGCCAGCCGCTGAAACATCTGACCCGCTGGATGAACTGTTCGCCGAGCCATCCCAGGATGGCGACGAAGACGAATTTGATTTCCAGCTTGGTCCTGAGCTGCCTTCTATAGAAGAGATGGAGCAAGACGAGCAGGCCGCACCCGCCTTGCCGTCCACGCCGGCCTTCATCCTTGATGACCCAGAGCCAGAGGCTGTCTCTTTGCACCTGAGCCCCGCCGAGGAACTGGCCCATGATCTGGCCGTGCAAATGGGCGCGGATGTGTGCGTGCTGGCCACCTATAACGACTCCCAGCTCCAGCTTGAGTTCCAGTACGGCTACAACCTGCTGCGCTCGGCGCCGGTGGAGCCGGCCCGCATCTCGCTGCGCCAGGTGCCGCGCCTGGCCGCCGCGCTGCAACGCGGCCGCATCCTGCGTCTGGAAGTCGACGCAGGTGATACGGAGTTGACCGCGCTCTCGCAGGTATTGCGCTTGTCCTTCCCGGCCAATTTGCTGATGACGCCCTTCGAGTACCCGCAAGACCTGCGCCAGTGGGCTGTGCTGGCTCTCCACCTTGTCACGCCGTGGGAAATGGCCGACGAGGTGGTGCTGCAGCACCACACCGAGACCCTCGGTGCCGAACTGGCCGAGGCGCTGGGCGTCAGCGGGCGCAGCACGCCCGCCACCCAGCTGGTCGCCCCGATCGCTCATGAACTCGAAGAGACCCGCGGCGAGCTGGAAGCCTTGCAGCAGGAGAATGCCCGCTACCGCGCCGATGTCGAGCGCCTGCTGGCTCACATCGACTCGCTGCAAACCATGCCCGCGGCCGCGCAGGCCGCGGCCGTGACCAGCGGCAGCCAGGAGCTGCTGGCTGCCCTGCAGCAGGAGAATCAGCGCCTCAAGCAATCCCTCTCAGACCTGCAGGCCGCGCCATCTGCCGCCGCGGCTGCCAGCTTCGTGCCCCCCGCCCAAATAAGCGTGGAGCAGGCCAAAGAGGAGCTGCGCCTGGCCCTTGAAGAAGTGGCCGCCCTGCACGCCAAACTGCAGGCCGCCCAGCAAGCCATCGTCGACACCGCCGAGCAGCAGCCCGGCGCCAAGATCCCCAGCGAGCAGGTCGAGCTGGTTGCCTCCATCGCGCAGGAGCTGCGCCAACCGCTCTCCTCCGTCATGGGCTACACCGACCTGCTGCTGGGCGAATCCGTTGGCCTGCTCGGCGCGCTGCAACGTAAATTCCTCGAGCGTGTGCGCAGCTCGACCGAGCGCATGAACACCCTCATCGATAATCTCATCCGCATCGCCGAGCTCGACCCTGAGGGCCAGTCCGTCCAGCGTAGCCTGGTCGATCTCAGCGGCGTGATCGACGATGCGCTTAGTCTGCTGCGCGAGCCGCTGCAGGAGAAGCGCATTGCCCTGCGCGTCAACCTGCCGCGCCAGATGCCCTCGCTCAATACCGATAAAGACGCCCTGCAGCAGATCCTCTACCATCTGCTGCAAAATGCGGATGCCGCTTCGCCGGCCGGCAGCGCCATCGCTTTGCGCGCCGTGGTGGAGGAAGAGCCCGGCCTCGGCCAGTACGTCCTGGTCCAGGTCACCGACAGCGGCGGCGGCATCCCCGAGGATGCACTGCCGCGGGTCTTCTCGCGCGTCTACCGCGCCCAGAACCCGGTCATCCCCGGGGTGGGCGACAGCGGCGTGGGCCTCACCATCGCCGAGACCCTCACCAAGGCCCTCGGCGGCCGCATCTGGGTCGAAAGCCAGGCTGGGGTGGGGGCCACCTTCAGCGTGCTGCTGCCCCTGGCGCCTGTTTCCTAGGGAACAAACCCGCTTACCCTGCGTTAACTCAGTGTGTCTGAAAGCGGCTATCCTATAGTTGCGCCCCGGCACAAGTCTTGCACGCGGAAGCGTATAGTATGAAGCGTTCACTCCTCTTTCTCACACTTATCGTCGCCCTGCTGCTGGGCGCTTGCCAGCCGGCTGGCCCCCAGAGCACCGCTTCGGCGCTCGGCACGCCTACTCCTACGCCGTTCCTGCCCGCAGGCCCGGTGACGGATCCGCCGACCCCGGAGCCGCAGGTCACCCTTGACCTGCCCATGGCGGACCTGGGTTTTGGTGAGTTCCCTGGCCCCACCCAGCAATCAGACATCGATATCCCGCCCCAGATGGGCAAGCTGCCCCAGCCGGAAGGCCAGATCAACATTCTCATCATGGGCAGTGACCAGCGCCCGACCGATGGCGGTTTCCGCACCGACGTGATCGAGCTGCTCACCATCAACACAGCCGATAAAACCGTCAGTATCACATCCTTCCCGCGTGACCTGTACGTCTATCACCCCGGCTGGTACATCACCCGCATCAATGCCGGCATGCAGCGCGGCGGCTTTGAGATGATCGCCAACACCTTTGCCTACAACTTCGGCGTCAAGCCGGATTACTTCGTCCTGGTCAATTTCAACGGCTTTATGCGCATGGTTGATGCGCTGGGCGGCGTGGATGTGCAGGTGGCTCGTCCGCTGTGGGATGAACGCGAAGGCCCGGGTGACTTCAGCGTGCCCTCCGGTCTTGTCCACATGGACGGCGAGACCGCCCTCTGGTATGCGCGCTCGCGCGGCACCAGCAGCGATTACGACCGCGGCCGCCGCCACCAGGAGTTGATCGCCGCCATCGTCTATCGCCTGCTCAGCCTGGATGCGATTGCCCGCGCCCCTGAGCTGTATTCGCAGTACCAGCAGATGCTCACCACCAACATGGGTCTGGTGGACATCCTGCCACTGCTGCCGCTGGCCAACACCATCCGCGACTCGCAGGCCATCAACCGCTATTTCATTGGGCCGGATGATGTCATCTCTTACCGAAACATCAATGGCAGCGCCGTCCTTATTCCCAATCAGGAGCGCGTGCGCCGCATCATGCTCCAGGCGCTCAGCTCGCCCGAATCCAGCGCGGCTGGCGGGCCGTAGCGGCTTGCGCCTGCATTTTCATACAGGTACACTCGAGCCATGTTGCGCAACCTCAGCCTTGACATGCGCCGTTTGTGGATCGGCATTGGCATCATCGCCTTGTTGATCGTGTTGTTCGGCTTCAGCCGCCGCATTGCCGAGTTCTCGCGCCTGTCTGACCAGCTCGACCGCGAGCAGGCCGTCATCACCCAGATGGTTTCCACCCAGCAGGCGTTGCAAGACCGCATCACCTACGCCAACTCTGACGCCGCCGTCGAGGCCTGGGCGCGCGAGCAGGGCCGCTGGGCGCGCCCGGGTGACTTCCCCGTCATCCCGCTGCCGCCGGCTGACTTCACGCCCGTGGCGCCAACCCCTGAAGCGCAATTTGATTCCGCCTCGAGCAACTTTGATACATGGTGGAATTGGTTTTTTTACAACGGGCCTTGACGTTTGCTTTGCCGGTGTGATACTATCTCGCTTCATCGCGGGGTGGAGCAGTGGCAGCTCGTCGGGCTCATAACCCGAAGGTCCCAGGTTCGAGTCCTGGCCCCGCTACTAAAAAACAGCCAGCATTCGCTGGCTGTTTTTGATTCCGGATCTCGTCGGACGCATAACCCGAAGGTCCCTGGTTCGAGTCCTCGTTACCAAGACTGCCAGCAACCGCGAATTCTTTTGTTCGGCTACTAATCTCAAATCTCAAATCTCTAGTCTCCAGTCTTAAATCCCCAATCTCCAATCACCTCCCTACCTGCCTTACAATCTGCGCATGCGCATCGGCATTGATACTGGCGGCACATTTACTGATTTTGTGGTCTACGACCCTGCCACCGGCCAGCTCGACACCTTCAAGCTCCTCTCCACGCCGCAAGACCCGGCCGCCGCGATCCTCGCTGGCCTGGGCCGCCTGCAAGCTGCCGGCCCGCGCCACATTGTGCATGGCAGCACGGTGGCCACCAACGCCGTGCTGGAGCGCAAGGGCGCCAAAGTCGCCCTGATCAATACCGAGGGCTTTCGTGACCTGCTCCACATCGGCCGCCAGAACCGCCCCTCGCTCTACGATTTCTTTGCAGACCCGCCAGCGCCGCTAGTACCGCGCCAGCATCGCCTCGAAGTACGCGAGCGGGTCGCCGCCGACGGGCGCGTCCAGGTTCCCCTGGATGAGGGTGCCTTGGATGCCCTGATAGCTCACTGCCAGCGCGAGAACATCGAGGCTGTTGCTATCTGTTTGCTATTCTCTTTCGCCCACCCGGCCCATGAGCAGGCCATCGCCGCCCGCTTTGCCGCTGCGGGTTTCAACGTCTCGGCTTCACACCAGATCTTGCCTGAGTTTCGCGAGTATGAGCGCGCCAGCACCACTGTGCTGAACGCCTACGTCTCCCCCGTGATGAGCCGCTATCTCACCAAGCTGGCCGCCTCATTGCCCGGCGACCATTTGCAGGTCATGCAATCCAATGGCGGCATGGCCGGGCCGCAGCTTGCCGGCCAGCAGGCCGTGCGCTGCATCCTCAGCGGGCCGGCCGGCGGCCTGGTTGGCGCCCAGGCTGTCGCCAACGCCGCCGGGTACCCGGCCGTGCTTACTTTTGATATGGGCGGCACTTCAACCGATGTCGCCCTCATCCAGGGTGGCGCGCAGCTCAGCCGCAATTCCAGCATCGGCGGGCTGCCCGTGCATGTGCCCATGCTTGCCATCCACACCGTCGGCTCGGGCGGTGGCTCCATCGCCTGGCGTGACGCCGGCGGCGGCCTGCAGGTTGGCCCGCACAGCGCCGGGGCCGACCCTGGCCCGGCCGCCTACGGCCGCGGTACGCTGCCCACCGTCACCGATGCCAACCTGCTGCTAGGCCGCATCCAGCCGCACCTGTTCTTCGGCGGCCAGATGCCGTTGGATGCAGGCCGAGCCGGCGCGGCCTTTGAAGCCCTTGCCGCCGAACTTGACCTCTCGGCTCAAGACTGTGCCCTCGGCGCGCTGCAAATTGCCAACGCCCACATGGCGCGCGCCCTGCGCGTGATCTCGGTCGAGAAAGGCCATGACCCGCGCGATTTCACTCTGCTGGCCTTCGGTGGGGCGGGCGGCTTGCATGCGACCGACCTGGCGCGTGCGCTGGGCATGCCGCGCGTCCTGGTGCCGCGCCACGCCGCCACACTGTCCGCCCTGGGCATGCTGCTGGCGGATGTGGTCAAAGACCACAGCCGCACCGTCATGCTGCCCGGTGATACACCTCACGCCGAGCTCGAAGCCGGCCTGGCTCCGCTGCTCGCGGCCGGCCGCGCTGACCTGGCGGCCGAGAGCGTGACAGCTGCAGACATGCAGCTGCTTGCCAGCGCAGACCTGCGCTATGCGGGCCAATCCTTCGAACTGAATCTGCCGCTTACGCCGCGCCTGCTGGCGGATTTCCACCGCGCCCATCAGGACGCCTACGGCTATCAGGATGAGAGTGCGCGTGTCGAGATCGTCAATCTGCGCGTCCAGGCCATCGGCCAAACGCAACGGCCAGCATTGCCAATGTTTGAGCCTGACAACTCCCCGCTCGAAGCAAGCCTGCTGGGCCGCTTCCCGGTCCAATTCGCCAGCGGCCCGGTGCAGACGCCCTTCTACGACGGCGCTCGTCTCGGCGCCCGCCAGCGCTTTGCTGGCCCGGCCATCGTCGTCCGGCCTGACACGACCATCCTGGTGGGGCAGGGCGACACGGCGGAAGTGGATCGCTTCCTCAACCTGGTAATCACGATCGGCGGCTCCGCATGAAGACGGATCTGGTACGCCTCGAAATTTTCAAGCATTTGTTCGCCAGCATCCCTGAGGAGATGGGCGCCGCGCTGCAGCGCGCCAGCTTCTCGCCCAATATCAAAGAGCGCCGAGACTTTTCGTGTGCGCTCTTTGACCCGAACGGCGAGATGATCGCCCAGGCCGCCCACATCCCCGTCCACCTCGGCGCAATGCCCCTCTCCGTTCAGGCTGTCATTCGCGGCATGCACTTTGCTGAAGGCGACATGGCCATCCTCAACGATCCCTATCAGGGCGGCACCCACCTGCCGGACATTACCCTCATCGCACCCGTCTTCGTCGCCGGGCAGCTGGCCGGCTTCGTTGCCAACCGTGCCCACCATGCAGACATCGGCGGCATCGCCCCAGGCTCCATGCCGATCGCGCGTGAGCTGGTGCAGGAAGGGCTGATCCTGCCGCCGGTCAAGCTGCTGGCGGCCGGTCACCTGCAGCAGGGCGTGTGGGACATCATCCTGCGCAACACCCGCTCGCCCCACGAACGCGCCGGCGACCTGCGCGCCCAGATCGCCGCCAATCAGCGCGGCGTGCGCCGCTTGGGAGAGCTGGTGGCCGCCTACGGCGCGCAGGAAGTCCAGCACTACGCCGCGGCCCTGCTGGATTACACCGAGCGCCTGACCCGCGCTCTCATCGCCCGCCTGCCGGATGGCCGCTTTGAGTTTGCCGACGCTCTGGATGATGACGGCCTCGGCAGCGGCCGGCTGCCCATCCGCGTCAGCGTCAGCATTCATAACGATGAGGCCACGGTGGATTTTGAAGGCACGGCGCGGCAGGCCCAGGGCAGCGTCAACGCCGTCTACGCCATCACTCTCTCGGCCGTCTATTACGTTTTCCGCTGCTTGGTGAATGCCGAAGTGCCCAATAACACGGGTTCGCTGCGCGCCATCCGCGTGCTGGCGCCGGAGGGCAGCCTGGTGAACGCATTGCCGCCCGCCCCGGTGGCCGGCGGCAATGTGGAGACCTCCCAGCGCATCGTGGATGTGCTGCTGGGAGCCTTGGCCAAAGCCTTGCCTGCCCACATTCCCGCCGCAAGTCAGGGCACGATGAACAACACCCTCATCGGCGGCTGGGACTCTGCTCGCGGCCGCGCCTTCACCTACTACGAAACCATCGCCGGTGGCATGGGCGCTCGTCCTACGGCAGATGGCCCCAGCGGCTTGCATAGTCACATGACCAATACGCTCAATACGCCCGCCGAGGCGATGGAATATGCCTATCCCATCCAGGTGCTGCGTTATGAGTTGCGCGAGGGCACTGGCGGGGCAGGCATGCATCGCGGCGGTGATGGCCTGCGCCGCGATTTGCTGCTGCAAACCGATGCCACCGCCAGTTTGCTGAGCGATCGCCGTCACGGCCGGCCGTATGGGTTGGCCGGTGGGGAGAGGGGTGCGCCGGGTGAGAACTTGCTCATCCGTGACGGGCAGGCTCAGCGGCTGCCCGCCAAGGGCGAGGTCCAGCTGCGCGCCGGCGATGTGCTCAGCATCCGCACGCCGGGTGGCGGTGGCTGGGGCGAGTCCGGCGCCATATAGGTTGTTTTTTAACCAATCTGCTGGAGTTTGTCTTATACTTTTCTTTTCCATTTTCGAGAAAGAACAATGCAGATAGCTTCCATCAAAGACCATCCGCTTTACAACATTGCCCTGTTTGTGTTGCGCCGCAGCCTGATGGTGGGCCTGACCGTGCTGATCGGTGTGTGCCTCACTGTGATGATCGTCAACACCGACGGCACGCTGGAAGACGGCATGGCCAGGCAGATCTACAACCAGGCCGTGCGCGAGTACCGCGACCAATCGCCCAACCTGCCGGATGACCAGCGCCAGAGCGTGGCTCAGATCGAGGAGCGTTTGCTGGATGAGGCCGGCTTCAATGACCCCTATATCGTGCGCCAGATCCGCCTGGCTTTGCGCGCCCTCAGCTTCGATTGGGGTCAGATCACTCATCGCCAGCTGCGCGCCCAGCTGCCTGTCGCCGCGCAAGCCACCTCGGTCAATGCAATTGTGCTGGCGGCCTTGCCTAATACGCTGTTATTGGTTGGGATTGCCAGCCTGATCGTCTTTGTTGTCGGTTTGCCGCTGGCGCTCAACCTTTCACGCAAGCCCGGCTCGCGGCTTGACCGGCTCATATCCTTCCTGGCCCCGCTGTCCACCTTCCCCAGCTGGGTCATTGGCCTGGTTTTGGTGCTCATCTTTGCCATCCAACTGCGCTGGCTGCCGGCCTCCGGCATGCGTAGCGTCCTGCCCACCGCTACCCAGTGGGAGAGCTTGCTGCATAATGCGCGCTATTTTGTGCTGCCGGTGGCTGCCATTGTGCTCAACTTGTTCTTCCAGTTCGTCTACACCTGGCGTTCGTACCTGATCTCTTTTGCCGAAGAAGATTACGTAGAACTGGCCAAGGCTCGCGGCATCCCCAACCGCCTGCTGGAGCGCCGCCACATTCTGCGCCCCTCGCTGTCCTTCATCGTCACCAGCTTCATGCTCACTTTGGTGGGCTTTTGGCAAATGGCCATCGCCCTTGAGGTCGTCTTCGAATGGCCGGGCATCGGTCTGCTGTATGTCGACTCGCTGCCCAACTTCTGGGGCGAGTCCATGTTCGAGGGCGATATGGTCATCACCGTTGCCCTGGTGACCACCTTTGCTTACCTGCTGGGTATCACCGTCGTGGCGCTCGAGGTCATGTACGCGCTGATCGACCCGCGCGTCCGTGTGGATGAGCCTCTGCGCTCACACCTGGTGCGCCCGCGCCGTTCCGCCGTGCCGGCCGAACTGCGCCAGGCCGCCCGCCGTGAGCGGGCAGGGGCGGCCTTGGGCCTGGGCGCGCAAGTCGTCCAGGCCATCCAGGGGCTGCCTGCCGCCTTGCGCCGCGGCTTGCAAGGCCTGTGGGCCGTCCTCGTGCAGTTCCAGCGCTATCCGGCCGCCATGGCCGGCCTGGTCATCATCTCGCTCATGGTAGTCGGCTCGCTGTATGCAGCCATCGCCCTGCCGCTCAACAAGATCGGCGTGGAGTGGTACAGCAACTCCGTCACCGGCCGCACCTATCGGCCCAAGGTGGCCATGCCCAGCTGGCTCAACTGGTTCTCTGAGCGACCCTATCTCTCCACTGTGATCATGGACAGCCAGGACCCGGCCTCAGGCGCCATCAAGACCGTCAGCATCGATTCCAACGGCAACCGCCGCGTCAACATCACCTTTAACTTTGACTATCCGTATCAGGATGTGCCGCAGGAGATCTTCCTGTATTTCACTCCTGACTATTCCGCCAAGCGCCCCTTTATTCTGTGGACCTGGCGCACGCCCGAAGGCCGCTCGGTCGAGCTGGTCTCCATGGGTGACCCCGGCTATCTGAAAGTTCCCCTGACCGATAAGGTCTTCACCGGGCCAACTGCAGTGGCCCGCGCCAGCAATTCGTATCCCGCCCTGGCCGCCCTCAAGCCGGATGCTGTGCCGCTGTATTACCTCTTCACCAATCCAGAGAACGAAGGCAACCGCCTGGTCACCGGCAGCTACCAGCTGGATATCGAGGCCATGCTGTTTGAGCCGGACGCCGATATTGATGCTGAGCTGATCATGCTCGGCCAGGTCTACGGCGCCGGCGGCACGGATGGCTACCGCCGTGATCTGCTCGTGCCGCTGGTGTGGGGCATGCCCTTCGCGCTGCTGTTCGGCATCGGCGCAGCCGTCTTCGCTGTCTTCGTGGCCCTGGCCCTCGGGGCCGCCTCGGTTTGGTACGGCGGCATCGTGGACTGGGTCACCCAGCGCCTGTCTGACCTGAACATGGTCATGCCCGTGCTGGCCATCGGCGTGCTGTTCTTCGCTTTTTATGGTCTCAGTATCTGGGGAGTCCTGTTTGTGATCGTGCTGTTCAGCTCCTTCGGCAGCCCGGTCAAAACTTTCCGCTCCGCCTTCCTGCAGGTCAAAGCCTCTTCATACATCGAGGCCGCCCGCAGTTACGGCGCTTCGGATTGGCGCATCATCTTCAAGTACATGATCCCCAAGATCATGCCGCTGCTCATTCCCCAGCTCATCTATCTCATCCCCACCTATATCTTCCTGGAAGCTACGCTGGGCATGTTCAACATCCGCATGATCTATCCCACCTGGGGCCGTATTATCTACGAGGCGCTCAACTCCGGCCTCGTGTATGGCTCGCGCTTCTGGGTGCTGCAGCCGCTGACTCTGGTGTTCCTCACCGGCCTGGCCTTCTCGATGGTGGGTTTTGCGCTCGACAAGATCTTGAACCCCAAGCTCAACGTCTGATGACCGCCCATGCACCCACCGGCTGGCACTCCAAAAGTTAGCGTAATCATCCCCACCTTCAACCGGGCCGCGCTCGTCCAACAGGCGATTGCCAGCGTGCTGGCTCAAACCTATACGGACTTCGAATGCATCGTCGTGGACGATGGCTCCACTGACCAAACAAAGGCTGCGTTGCAGCCTTTGTTTGCATCCGCCCGCATTCGCTACGTGCACCAGCCCAATGCCGGTCTCTCCGCTGCCCGCAATCACGGCTTGCGCCTGGCCCGCGGCGCCTACATCAGCTTCCTTGATGACGACGACCTCTACGAGCCGAACAAGCTCGCCCGCCAGGTCGAGTACCTCGACGCCCATCCGGATGCGATGCTTGTGCACTGTTGGTTCACTAAGTTCAACGAGCACAACCCAGACCTCGGCCTGCGCAAGCCCGACTGGTTCCAGGGCTGGCTGTACCCGGACATTCTGTCGTATTGGCGCATGCTCATGGCCACACCCTGTCTCATGTTCCGCCGTGAAGTCTTCGATACCGTCGGCGTATTTGATGAGAGCCTGCGCTACGCCGAGGACTTCGACATGTGGCGGCGCATTGCGCGCAAGTACGCCTTCCACCGGGTGCCGGAGAGCCTGGTGCGCATCCGCCAGCAGGCCACCAGCATGTCCAGCCACAAGGCTGGCTCGGCCGCCCACTTCCGCACCGTGCTTGAAAAAGCCTTCGCAGATGACCCGCAGCTCTCGCCGCGCCTGAGGTCCAATGCGCTGGCGGCCATGTACACCTCGGTCGCCCAGAACTTGCTGGGCGAGGGCAGCCCGGCCGATATCCGCGCCGCCCGCCAGCACCTCCGCACCGCCCTGTGCCTGCGCCCGCTGGCGCCGGCCGCCTGGCTTACGCTGGCGGCCAGCCTGCTGCCGCTGGGCCTGCGCGGCGCCCTGGCTGGCGCCGTGCGCCGTTTGCGCTTTCGCCGCCAAGGCTAGATATGCCAGCCAGCATCGTTGTCATGGGCGTATCCGGCTCCGGCAAGACCCGCATTGGGCGGGCGCTGGCCCGCTCGCTCGGCGTGCCGTTCCTGGAGGGCGACAAGTTCCATCCCCCCGCCAATATTGCCAAAATGCGCAGCGGCCAGCCGTTGGATGACGCCGACCGCCGTCCCTGGCTGGCCGCTCTCAACGCCGCCTTACACCAGCACGCCGCCAGCGGCCAGCGCTTCGTGCTGGCCTGCTCCGCCCTGAAACAAGACTACCGAAAGCAGCTGGGGCAGGGCGGGCTGCCCCTGCACTTTGTGTATCTTAAGGGCACGCCGGAGCTCATCGCCCGCCGCGTGCAAGGCCGCAAGCGCCACTTCATGCCCGCTTCGCTGGTGGACAGCCAGTTTGGGGCGCTCGAAGAACCGGCCGATGCCATCGTTGTGGACGCGGCCCAAAGCGTGGGCCGCACCGTCCGCCAGATCCTGGCCGCCCTCGGCGAAGATACTTCTAAAGACTAAGCTCTCATCCACTAATAGGTCTAAAACCTTTGTGAGCACCCTCAATCATCCAACGCGGGTCGCAGAGGAATCCCCACAGAATGCACAACCCACACGAGCGTCTGCGGAGGGGGCTCGGGGGAACCAACTTTGGTTCCCCCGACGGGGTCGCAGGGGCAGAGCCCCTGCAAAGGGCATACGATTGCAAACACCCGCAATTCATCACCGCGCGCCTTGCCCCCTCACTTACCCGTCATTGCGAGGGCTGCTGAAAGGTGCATATTCATGTACCTTTCAGCCCGAAGCAATCTGGTTTGATCTCCATGCATACAAAAAAGACAGATTGCTTCGCTGCGCTCGCAATGACGGCAGACGCCAGGGTAACAGCTCTTCCGCCCTAAGCCTCACTATAGGCTCGCTTCAGCCAGTCCTTCACTTCCTTGTCAAACTCCTTGGCGCTGCCCAACCGCACCCGGTGTGTGCACATGCCGTCCCAGGCTTCCAACCGCCCGCCGGCGGGCACGCCCTTCAGGATCAGCCCCAGGTCCACCCGGTCCTTGCTGCTCACCTGCACGATCCCGAATTGCTTCTTGCGCCGCAGGCTCATATAGGTCTTCTTCGGCGCCAGCTCCACGTCCGCGCCCAGCGCCTGGGCCGCCTTGATGATCTGCGCGTACAGCGGCTGCATCGCCGCCTTGGCCCCGCCAAAATAGCCCGCCTCCAGCTCGCCGCCGCTGCTCGGGCCGCCGGCGGCCTGCTGGCGATACATGATCGCGATCGTATTGGCAAAGCCGTGCGATACGCCATGCTCGCCCTTCAGCAGCTTCATGATCTCGCCGTGCGTCTCCAACCTCTTCGACTTGATCAGCTTGAACCATTGCTCCAGGCTCTTGCCGGTCTTCTCCGGCATGTTCTTGACCATTGTTTGCAGTTGCTCTTCTGGGCTCGCCATCACTCGTCTCCTGATTGCCCAGTCTAGCACAGCTGACGCGGGCTGGATTGCAAAAAATTTACCAGCCACAGCCCATAACTCGCGGCAGAAGCGTTACTCGGCGAAGCCGAGTAGCTTCTGCCCGCGTGCGCAGCACGCACGGAGCCGAGTAGCTTCTGCCCGCGTGCGCAGCACGCACGCAGCACGCACATTCCCAAAAACACGAGTACATTTGCCCCTAGAGCCTCTGATGCTCTATGCCTATACTGTCACAAGGAGGCAGCATGAAAATTCACGGCAAAGTATTCGTAGTGACCGGCGGCGGCAGCGGCATTGGCCGCGCCCTGAGCCTGGCCTTATTGCAGCGCGGCGCCCGCGTGGCCGCGGTGGATGTCAACACCACCACCCTGGCCGAGACGGCCCAGCTCGCCAGCAGCGCGGCCCTCTCCACCCACATTGTTGACATCTCAAATAAGGCTCAGGTGGAAGCCCTGCTGCCCCAAGTGGTCGAGAAGCACGGCACGGTGGATGGCCTGGTCAACAACGCCGGTATCATCCAGCCCTTCGTCAAGTTGGCTGACCTTGACTACCCGTCCATCGAACGCGTCCTCAACATCAACCTGTATGGCACCATCTACATGCTCAAAACCTTTCTGCCCGCGCTGCTCAAACGCCCCGAAGCCCACGTCGTCAACATCTCCAGCATGGGTGGTTTCTTCCCCTTCCCGGGCCAGACCCTGTACGGCGCCTCGAAAGCCGCCGTCAAGATCCTGACCGAGGGCCTCTACGCCGAGCTGATCGGCACCAATGTCGGCGTCAGCGTGGTGTTCCCCGGCGCCATCGCCACCAACATCAGCCAGAATTCCGGCCTGGCCATGCCCGAGACGGACGCCGAATCGGCTCGCATCAAGCCCACTTCGCCCGAGGTGGCTGCCCAGACCATCATCACCGCCATCGAGAAGAACAAGCTGCAAGCCTACATTGGCAGAGACGCGGCCATGATGAACATCTTCTACAAGCTCAACCCGCGCGGCGCCATCCACTTCATCACGAAACAAATGGAGTCACTGCTGCCTAAGTAGGTGAGGTGTCGCCCTTCGCGTAGCGAAGGGAACCAAGCTCGCGGATAGAAGCACATAAAGCGCCCACGAACAGTGGGCGCTTTATCATCACGGCTTAATCCCCAGCCAGTATAGTCAGTCAACTTAATCGCCCTTTTTTGGAGAGATATGGATCGCCGAACCCTTACGATCGTTGCAGTCATTGGTGTAGTTGCCTTGGCCCTGTTCGCCGCGGTGGCCGCCTACGCCCTGCGCCCCACCGCCGCGCCCAGCGGTGAGCTCACCGCCATCCCCGTCCTGCCCTCGCCCGAGGTCCAGCAGGCCACCGATGCGCCCAGCCAGCCCGCCGCAGCGGGCAGCCTGGTCTTCGAAGTCGATGGCGACCAGAGCGAAGCGCGCTTCCTCATCAATGAAGTCCTCAACGGCGCAGATAAGACCGTGGTCGGCGTTACCAACGCCGTGGCCGCCCAGATCGTGATCGATCCGGCCAGCCCGTCCGGTGTCCAGGTCGGCACGGTGCAGGTCAATGCGCGCACCTTCATCACCGATAGCGGCAGCCGCAACCGCGCCATCCAGAACCTGATCCTGGAAACCAACACCTACGAGTTCGTCACCTTTACCCCCACCGCCTACAGCGGCCTGCCCGCCAGCATCGCCGTCGGCGACACCTTCAGCTTCCAGATCACGGGTGACCTGACCATTCGTGACATCACCAGCCAAGTCACCTTTGACGTCACCGTCACCGTGGAGTCTGACAGCCGCATCAGCGGCCTGGCCAGCACCAGCATTGACCGCGCCACCTATGACCTGCAGATCCCCAGCGTTCCGCAGGTCGCCTCGGTGGAGCCGACCCTGATCCTCGAGCTTGAGTTCGTCGCCCTGGCGCAGTAGCGCCATGGCGCTCGCAACAAAAAAAGCAGCCCGAACGGGCTGCTTTTTTATTCCGCTTCGGCCGGCAATGGGGCGCCGGCTTTCTGGGCATGCAGCTCCACTAGCGCCTCCAGCAGGCTCAACAGTCGCTGGCGCCAGTCCACGCCCTCCAGCCCGCTCAGCCACACCGTGTTCTTGCTGGTGCGCGTGCCGGCCGGCAACGTAGTGAACTCCATCGGCTGGTCCTTCTTGCGCGGCGGGGGAAAGCGCAGCGCCAGCTGTTTGTTCTCCACATTGATGGCGGTCAGCCCAGTGCGCTCCGCCAGCACGCGCACATGCAGCTGGAATAGCAGGTTCTGCACCTCGGCGGGTGGGGGGCCAAAGCGGTCACGGAACTCTTCCTCCAGCGCCTCGATCTCGCTCGCATCATGAATATCGGCCAGGCGGCGGTACAGCTTCAGGCGCATCGCCTTGTCACTCACATAACTGGCCGGGATGCCCACCTCGATCGGCAGGTCCACGTTGATCAGCGGGTGATACAGCGTGATGTGCACCGCCCCGGCCTCAGCCCCAAAGCCGCCCACGCGCTTCAGATCATCCACCGCCTTGGACAGCAGACGTGTATACAAATGAAAGCCCACCGCCGCGATCAGCCCGTGCTGGCGCACGCCCAGCAGGTCGCCCGCTCCGCGGATCTCGAGGTCGCGCATCGCCACCGAGAAGCCCGCGCCGTGCTGCGTGTTCTCGGCGATCGTCTCCAGGCGCTGGCGGCCCTCGTCGGTCATGCCGTTCTGCGCATGGCGGAAGAAGTAGGCATACGCCCGCTGCGCCCCACGGCCCACCCGGCCGCGCAGCTGGTACAGCTGCGCCAGGCCGAACGCGTCGGCCCGGTCGACGATCAGCGTATTGGCGTTGGGAATATCCAGGCCCGATTCAATGATGGTGGTGGTCAGCAGCAGGTCGATCTCGCCGCGTGAGAACTCGTTCATGCGCTCGGCCAGCTCGCGCTCGGCCATCTGGCCGTGCGCCACGCCGATGCGCACTTCAGGCACCACCCGCTGCAGGTGGCTGCGCATGGCGTCAATGCTGTGCACCCGGTTGTGTACGAAGAAGATCTGCCCACCGCGGTCCAGCTCGCGCAGCACCGCTCGCCGCACCAGCTGCTCAGAGTACGGGCCGACATGCGTCACGATCGGCAAGCGCTCCTCCGGTGGAGTATTGATCGTGGAAATATCGCGCACGCCGGTCAGCGCCATATACAGCGTGCGCGGGATCGGCGTGGCTGTCATGGTCAGCACGTCCACTTCGGTGCGCAGCTTCTTCAGATGTTCCTTGTGCGCCACGCCGAAGCGCTGCTCTTCGTCAATGATCACCAGGCCCAGGTCCTTGAACTTGACGTCGGCCTGCACCAGGCGGTGCGTGCCGATCACAATGTCCATTTCGCCCGCCGCCAGCTTGCGGATGGTATCCTGCTGCTGCTTAGCATCCCGAAAGCGCGAGAGCATCTCGATCCGCACCGGGAAGGCTGCCAGCCGCTGGCGGAAGGTCTCGTAGTGCTGCTGGGCCAGCACCGTGGTCGGCACCAGCATCGCCACCTGCTTGCCATCCATCACGGCCTTGAACGCCGCCCGCAGCGCGATCTCGGTCTTGCCATAACCCGCGTCGCCGCACACCAGTCGGTCCATCGGGCGTGTGTTCTGCATATCCTGCTTCACTTCGGCCAGCACACGCAGTTGGTCCTCAGTTTCCACGTATGGAAAACTGGCTTCCAGCTCGTGCTGCCAGGGTACATCCGGCGGGTAGGCGTGCCCCTGCGCCATCTCACGCTTTGCGTACAGCTCCAGCAGGTCTTCGGCGATCGCTTCCACCGCCCGCCGCACGCGGGACTTGGTGCTGCGCCACTCCTGCCCGCCCAGGCGGCTCAGGGTCGGCGTCTCGCCGCGCGAGCCGATATAGCGGCTCAGCCGGTCAGCTTGGTGCACCGGCACATACAGCTGGTCGCCTCCGGCGTACTCCACTCGCAGAAACTCACGCGTCGTGCCTTCGATCTTGGCTTCCACCAGGCCGCGGAAGATGCCGATGCCGTGGTCAATATGCACCACCAGCTCTTCGTTCTGCAGGTCCACATATGGCGTTTCCGGCGCCTGGCTCTCCGGCCGCGGCTGGCGGCGCGGCTGCGGCCGCTCCCAGCCAAACACCTCGCCATCCGTCAGCAGGTGCAGGCGCGGCTCCTTGGCCGCTTCCAAACTCCAGCCCTCGGCCAGGCTGCCCTCGGCGAACTGCGGGTCGGCCAGGTTGCCGGCGCCGTAATTGCGCTCAGCCCACATATCGCTCAGGCGCGGCGTCTGGCGCGAGACGATCAGCACTTCGTCGCCCGCATCCAGGTAACGCTCCACCTGGTCCAGCATCGGTTTCAACTGGCCGCCGAAGCGCGGCCCGGGCCGGAACAGGCCGCTGATGCTGTGCGCATCTTCTATCGCCAGCGCCGGCCCCAGTTCGATTACGCCGCGCTCGGCCAATAGCTCTTCCAGTTCAGATAGCGAGAGATACGGGGCAGGGTACTCGGCCGCCAGGCTGCCGGCTTCGAGGTTCTCCTGGCGCAGTTGCAGCGCCTGCGTCTCCAGCTCGCTCATCTGGTCGCGCAGCGCGTCCAGGTCGTCCACCAGCACCAGCGCATCGGCTGGCAAATAGTCCAGCAGGCCGGCTGGCTCGGGGTGGAGCAGGGGGATGTGGAATTCGTTCAGTGCCCGTGCTTCCAAACCTTCCGGCAGCGGCTCCTGTACTAAATATTCGCGCGCCGGCGGGATCAGCAGCTCGTCGATGGCGTGTATCGTCCGCTGGGTGGCCGGGTCAAAGCGGCGCAGGCTGTCCAGCTCGTCGCCAAAATATTCCAGCCGCGCCGGCAGCTCGTCGTGCATCGGCCACAGGTCCAGAATGCCGCCGCGCCGCGCAAATTGGCCGGCCGCCACCACGTTCTGGGCAGCCTCGTAGCCCAGGCGCGCCAACTGGGCAGCCAGCTCGGCCGGCTGGCTGCGCGCCCCGCGCTGCACGCGCTGGGCCGCCGCCCTGAACTCTGCTGGCGCCAGCGTTCGTGACATCAGCGCCCGCGCGCTGGCCGTGATGAACACCGCGCCGCTCTCGGGGGGCAAAGCCAGCCGCGCCAACGCCGCTAGCCGCTCGCGCCGCGCCGTTTCACTCCACGGCGCGTTCTCATAGAACAGCGAGCTTGGCTCGGGGAAGTACAGCCGCTCCAGCGCCGGTGCCCAGAAGCCGAGCTCCTCAAAGTGGGCCAGCGCCCGATCCCGGCGGTGGCTCAGTAGCAGCGTAGGTTGCTGAGTAGCAACCGCTATAGCGGCTGCTACTGGCAACCTTGCCGAGCGGATCAGCCCCAGTTGCCCTGGGCTGCCGTCACGGGTATTCGCCAGCAGCTGCTGGAAAGCAGGCTGGCGTTGGATGCGCTGCAGGATTTCGGTCATTCCGTCCCGTTGAACTTGTTCATTGCCGCCACGATCCCCTCGGCGGTAAAGGTCTGGATGGCGTCGCTGGCCCGTTTCAGCACGAACGCCAGTGCCTGCTGCTCGGCCCGCGAGAAGTCTTGCAGTACATGGTTGGGCGTGCTCATCCGCCCCTTGGGGCGGCTCACGCCGACCCGCAGGCGCGCAAACGCCTGCGAGCCCAGCTTCTCGATGATCGATTTCATCCCGTTCTGCCCGCCCGAGCTGCCTTCGCTGCGCAAGCGCAGCGTCTCGAACGGCAGGTCCACATCGTCGTACACCACCAGCAATTTATCCAGTGGCACTTTGTAGAAGCGCACCAGCTGGCTCACCGAAACGCCCGAGTTGTTCATGTACGTGCGCGGCTTGGCCAGCACGATCCGGCCTTCGCCCGCGCCGGCCTGGGCCACCATGGCTTCGTTCTGCACCTTGGCAAACTTCACCCCCAGCTCTTCGGCCAGTTTGTCCACCACCATAAAGCCCACGTTGTGGCGGTTCTCGCGGTATTCCGGGCCGGGGTTGCCCAGGCCCACGATCAGGTGGGGTGGGTTGCTGCCCTCGTGCTCTTTGGGTTTGCGCTTTCGAAACATGTGCCCTCTTAAACCACACTAGCCACCACAGCGTCTGCTGGGGTGGTTAAATTCGTCGCTATTCTAGCATTTTTGTTCGAGAAACCGCCACAATCCGTCTTTGCGAGAGAGTGTAACTAGCGAAGCAATCCCCATGCCAATGGGGGAACAGTGGCCAGCCGTTACGAGTCCGTCATTGCGAGGACTGCTGAAAGTTGCATATTCATGCAACTTTCAGCCCGAAGCAATCTGGTTTCAAAGCAAAAGCCCAGCCATACGGCTGGGCTTTTTTACAACAATGATGCAGGACTAGATGCCCTTCAGGGCGGTAGCCAGCGCCAGGATCACGAAACCGATCGCAACCAGCGCAAAGGCCGAAACGCCAATGGCGAACACGCCAAAGTGAGCCAGCAGGCCCAGGCCGCCGAAAATCACAGCAACAACCCAAGTCACTTCTTTCGGGGCGGAAAGCACCAGCCCCTTGTTGGTGGAACGCTTCTTTTTAGCCATTTCTTCTCTCCTTGGTACGGCGAATGGCTTCATTGTAGCACCGGCTCACTCCGCGGATTACAATCCCCGCATGCACATTCACCTGGTCGACGGCACCTACGAGCTCTACCGCAACTACTTCGGCGCGCCGCCTAAGAAGGATCCCAGCGGCCGCGAGGTCGGCGCCGCCCTCGGCCTGTTGCGCAGCCTGATGGCCATGCTCGAGCGCCCCGAGGTCACCCACGTGGCCTACGCCTTCGACCACGTCATCGAATCCTTCCGCAACGGCCTCTACACCGGCTACAAGACCGGCGAGGGCATCGAGCCAGAGCTCTGGAACCAGTTCCAGCTCGCCGAGGACCTGGTGGCCGCTTTCGGCGTCACCGTCTGGTCCATGGTCGAGTTCGAGGCCGACGACGCCCTGGCGGCCGGCGCCGCCCGCTGGGCGCCCGACCCGGCCGTCGAGCGCATCCTGCTCTGCTCGCCGGACAAGGACCTCATGCAAATGGTCGGCGGCAAGATCGTCGCTTGGGACCGCCGCCGTGACCTCATTTTGGATGCTGACGCCGTGCAGGCCAAGTTCGGCGTGCCGCCCGCCAGCATCCCCGACTATCTCGCCCTGGTCGGCGACTCTGCGGATGGCTACCCCGGCCTGCCCGGCTGGGGCGCCAAGTCCGCCGCCGGCGTGCTGGCCGTCTACGGCAGCATCGATGCCATCCCGCCCGTGGCCACGCAGTGGCAGGTGCCGGGGCTCAGCGGCACGCGGGCGGCCAAGCTGGCCGCCACCCTGGAAGCCCAGCGCGCCGATGCGTTGCTGTATCGCACCCTGGCCACCTTGCGCACGGATGTACCCCTGCCCGAAACCCTGGCCGATCTCGAATGGCGTGGCGCCCACCCGCACCTGCGCACTCTCCTCGCTGAGCTCGACGCCAGCTCCATCGCCGAGCGCATCACCCGCTGGCGATAGTAGTTTCGTCATTGCGAGGAAGTGAGGGGGCGTAGCCACCGAGCGACGAAGCAATCTACTTGCAGTTGCTTTTTTCTCATCCTTCATCCCTCATCCTTGCTTTCATTGCTCTTCCATATGGTATAGTCTCTTGCAGTATTGATATGGCCGATACGCGTTCGAACCTCATCAAGAACCGCCTTCGGGATCTGCAATCCACAGCCCCAGATATCATCGCCTCCGCAGTCGTCACCGCTGACGGGCTTTCGCTCGCCTCGGCTCTGCCCTCAGACGTTGAGGAAGAGCGCGTCGCCGCCATGAGCGCCGCCATGCTCAGCCTGGGTGAGCGCATCGCCCAGGAGCTGCAGCGCGGCAACATGGAAGAGGTCTACATCCGTGGCGAGGAAGGCCTGGTGCTGCTCACCGCCATCGGGCGCGATGCGGTGCTCACCACTCTCGCCCGCAGCGAGGCCAAGCTCGGCCTCATGCTGATGGAGATGCGCCGCGCCGCCGCCGACCTGGAGCCGTATGTCGCATAAATACGCAAGCGCCAATGCCTCCACTGCTTCGCCACTCTACGGAGAGGGGCTCATTCAAGACCCCTCTCCGTTTCGTTTAACACTCCTGTGTCATTCCGAGCGGGTGTTGGTATCCACACCAGAATCGCCGAACCCGTCTCAGCGAGGAATCCTTAGCAGCACATCTTCCAAACTGCGCTTGTTTCAAACAAACACCGCAGATATCCTTCGCTGCGCTCAGGATGACACACCAGGCGTGCCATTCCTTCCTCCGTGTCATTCTGACCGGGTTTGTACATCTACATCAGAACTGCCGATGCTCGACCAGGGAAGAATCCTTCGCTCCCTATCTTCCACATTGCGCCTGTTTCAAATAAACGCCGCAGATATCCTTCGCTTCGCTCAGGATGACAAAAGAGTCGTGCCCTCCAGCTCCCGTCTCATTCTGAGCAGGCAGAAACGCGGCGTTGCGTTACTCGGCGTCAGCCGAGTAGCAAGGCCAACGCGTGGGCGCAGCCCACGCAACACGCTTCGCCACATCAACTCGTTAGCCTAATACTCACAGGAGTCGTGCCATGACGATCAAGTACATATTTGTTACCGGGGGCGTTGTAAGCTCCGTTGGCAAAGGCGTCACCACCGCTGCCATTGGCCGCCTCCTGAAAGAGCGCGGCTTCACCGTGGCCGTCCAGAAGCTCGACCCCTACATCAACGTCGACCCCGGCACCATGAGCCCGTACCAGCACGGCGAGGTCTACGTCCTCAATGACGGTTCCGAGACCGATCTCGACCTCGGCCACTACGAGCGCTTCGTCGACATCAACCTCTCCAAGGTCAGCACACTCACCACCGGCCAGGTGTATGCCGAAGTCATCGCCAAGGAGCGCCGGGGCGACTACCTCGGCGGCACCATCCAGGTCATCCCGCAGATCACCGATGAGATCAAGCGCCGGGTCGGCATGGTGCCTGAGAGCACCGGCGCCGAGATCGTCCTCGTCGAGGTCGGCGGCACCGTCGGCGATATCGAATCGCTGCCCTTCATCGAAGCCCTGCGCCAGATCCGTTCTGACGTCGGGCGTGAGAACGTCTTCTACATCCACACTACCTGGCTGCCGCACATCGGCGCCACCAACGAGCTCAAGACCAAGCCCACCCAGCACTCCGTGCGTGAGCTGCGTTCGCTCGGCATCTCGCCGCAGATGATCATCGCCCGCGCCGACAAGACCATCACGCCCGACCTCACCGAGAAGATCGCCAAGTTCTGCGATGTCGACCGCCGCGGCGTGGTGCCGGTGCCCACTATCGACGTGATGTACGAGATCCCGCTGCTGCTCGAACGCCTGGGCGTGGCCGACTACATCGTTGATACCCTCGGCCTGCAGGCTCGCCAGCAGCCAGACCTCGCTGCCTGGGAGGCCATCAGCCGGTCGGCCCACAAAGACAAGCCCACCGTGCGCATCGCCCTCGTCGGCAAATATGTTGAGCTGCATGATGCGTACCTCAGCGTCAAGGAGGCCTTGCAGCACGCCGGCCTGGCCCTCGGCGTGGAAGTTGAAATTGACTGGATCCACGCCAGCGAGGTGGAGAAGGGCCGCGGCTGGGATGAGATCCATGCCGCCGACGGCATCCTGGTGCCTGGCGGCTTCGACAGCCGCGGCATCGAGGGCAAGATCGCGGCCGCCAAGTACGCCCGTGAGAACAAGGTGCCGTACTTCGGCCTGTGCCTCGGCATGCAGATCATGGCCATCGAGTTCGCCCGCAATGTCCTCGGATACGGCGAAGCCAACTCCACCGAGTTCGACCCGGCCTCGCCATATCCGGTGATCGACCTGATGCCTGATCAGCGCGGCATCGCCGAGAAGGGCGCTACGATGCGCCTGGGCGTGTACCCCTGCCAGCTGGAGCCCGGCAGCGTGGCGGCTGCCGCCTACGGCCAGCCCGTCATTGAAGAGCGCCACCGCCACCGCTACGAGTTCAACAATACCGCCCGCGAGGCCTTCGCCGAGCACGGCATGCGCTTCTCCGGCACCTCGCCGGACGACCGCCTGGTCGAGATCATCGAGGTGGCCGGCCACCCGTACATGCTCGGCACCCAGTTCCACCCGGAGTTCCTCTCGCGCCCCACGCGCCCGCACCCGCTGTTCGCCGCCTTCGTGCGCGCCGCCGCCGAGCGGGCCGGCGCCCAGGTCCAGCTGCCCGCCGCAGTAGCGAATAGCAGTTAGCTTTCAGCGTTCAGCTAACCGCACCAGGCGGAAAGTTATTATGTCTGCAAGGGGTGGGGGGTCAAAATATATTAGTAACAACTTTGCCCTTTGTCCCCGCGTAGCATGTGAACGGGTTTGTAGCACACGTACTTGCCTCATGGGCAGAGTGGGGCAGGGTGTCAAGGTATTCGCGTGTCATTCCGAACGAGCGGCGTAGCCGTGAGGAGGAATCCTTTAGGCCAGAAGCAACCAACTTGACTTTGATTGCCCTAAAGGATTCCTCACCTTCGCTGCGCTCAGGTTCGGAATGACATAGGCTTCGGGTACTGGCTCAGGATGACACGCGGTCTGGTGTTGGTTCTAAATCTAAAATCTGAAATCAAAAATCCAAAATTGGATTTAGAATTTCTCCATGCCTAACTCCACCATCTCCTCCATCCACGCCCGCCAGATCCTCGACTCGCGCGGCAATCCCACCGTCGAAGTCGACGTTCGCCTTGACGACGGCAGCCTCGGCCGCGCCGCGGTGCCCTCCGGCGCCTCCACCGGCATCCACGAGGCGCTCGAGCTGCGGGATGGAGACAAGGCCCGCTACCTGGGCAAGTCCGTCACCCAGGCCGTCGCCAACGTCAACGGCCCCATCGCCGCTGCCCTGGCCGGCCACGACACCAGCGACCAGGCCGCCCTGGATGCGGCCATGCTGGCGCTGGACGGCACGCCTAACAAAGCCAAGCTCGGCGCCAACGCCATCCTCGGCGTCAGCCTGGCGGCCGCCAAGGCCGCCGCGGCCAGCAGCAGCCAGCCGCTGTACCGTTACCTGGGCGGCGATGAGGCCACTTTGCTGCCCGTGCCGATGCTCAACATCCTCAACGGCGGCGCCCACACCGGCTGGGAATCGACTGACTTTCAGGAATTCATGGTGATGCCCTTCGGCGCGCCCAGCTTCAGCGAAGGCTTGCGCTGGGGCGTCGAGGTCTATCACAGTCTGCGCGCTGTGCTCAAGTCCAAGGGCTACAGCACCCTGGTGGGCGACGAGGGCGGCTTCGCCCCGGCCCTCAAAAGCAATGTCGAAGCCATCGAGCTGGTGCTGCACGCCATCGAGAAGGCCGGCTACCAGGCCGGCGAGCAGATCAGTATTGCGCTAGACCCCGCCACCAGCGAGCTGTTCGACGACGAAAAGCAGGACTATTACCTGCGCAAAGAGAACCGCCGCCTGAGCAGCGACGAAATGGTCGCCTTCTGGGCCGACTGGGCCAGCAAGTACCCCATCGTCTCCATCGAAGACGGCATGGCCCAGGAAGACTGGGCCGGCTGGAAGGCGCTGACAGCCGCCATCGGCGGCAAGGTCCAGCTGGTTGGCGACGACCTGGTCGTCACCAACCCCGCGCTCATCAAGCGTGCCATCGAAGAGAAGGCCGCCAACGCCCTGCTGGCCAAGGTCAATCAGATCGGTACCCTGACGGAAACTGTCGTTTCCGTCAGGCTTTGCCAAGCGGCCGGCTGGGGCACCGTCTGCTCGCACCGCTCCGGCGAGACCGAGGACAGCACCATCGCCGATCTGGCCGTCGCCTACCGCTTCGGCCAGATCAAGACCGGTGCCCCCGCCCGCGCCGACCGCACCGCCAAGTTCAACCAACTCCTGCGCATCGAGGAGGAGCTGGGCGCCAGCGCCCAGTACGCAGGGTGGGCGGCACTGGGGCGGTAGGGTAGATATGCAGCGTTACCTGATTGTCATTGAGAAAGCAGGTAACGGTTACTCAGCCTACGCGCCCGATATTGATGGCGTTGTTGCCGTGGGTGAGCCCCCGAAGAAGCGATCAAGAATATGCAGGAAGCCATCCAGTTTCATTTCGATCGAATGCGAGAAGACGGCCTGCCTCTGCCTGAAGGCTACGCCAGCGCAGAGTACATACCCTTAATGTGGAACTTACTTTGATTTTGTGGTGTCGTTGACACAGATTAGACCAAAGCATATACTTGCCGAATGGTTCTAATTTGGGGATCTAAAGGTAAAGCAAAGGAAATTGGCGCCGGAATCTTTTACTGCCCAAACTGTAATTCGTCGCAAAACTACAAGCACTATGAGTTAGGCAAATACTTTACTCTCTATTTTATTCCCTTGTTTCAAACCAGTAAAATTACTGAGTATATTGATTGTCAGAGATGCAAAACTAGCTTCAAGACTGAAGTGTTGAGCTATAACCTAGGCGCGCAGCAGCGTATTCGTGAGATGCTTGGGGGAATTAAACGAGAACTTGATAATGGTGTTTCGGCAAATATACTTTACCAATTCCTACTTACAAGCGGTCTTCCGCAAGGGGAAGCAGAGAATCTAATTAGCATGGCTGCGGGAGGTTCTTTTTCTGCTTGCCACAATTGTAAGCAGGTTTATTCAGCACATATGAATTTTTGTTCAAATTGTGGAAATGGTCTTTCGACTTCAGTGTAAAGAAAGTTTAGTTGCATATGCCCGGGGATACACGAACTTGCGAAAATTGCGGTTTTGAAAGTCGAAGCGGTCTTCGTTTTTGCCCTAACTGCGGGGCAAGTTTGAATAAAGTTCAATCACAAACTGAAACTCGTAACCCGTACCGAATTTTACAAATTTCAAATGATGCTGAAGCAGAGGTTATATCAGCTGCGTATAGATCACTGGCTAAGAAATATCATCCGGACCAGAATAAATCTTTTCAAGCAGAAACCAGGATGCGAGATTTAAACTGGGCATATGATTTGCTATCCGATTCTATTCGTCGCAAAGCCTGGGATATGGAAGCTTCTAATAGAAATAGACGAGAAGGGCAGGACGGTACATTTAGGCAGCAGGCCTCGCGGCAGAGTAGGCATAGTGCTCAGACGCCAGACCCAAAGCCGAAAGAACATGAGAGGCAAAAGAAAGAATCGAATGGCTTTAATATCCTGGCACTGCTTTTTATTCTTGTATTCCTTGCCTTTGTTTGCGCCAACAGTCAGTCAGATCGACAAACGAGTTCAAGCCCTGCCTCGAATTGGGTCGCTCCAACTTCAACCCTCATTCCAACTAGCGTGCCGACTGCTAGACCAACATCTAGCCCCTTTGTTAGTTATAAGGACCCTGCTTGTCTTAGTGCGTTTGCTGTCACTCAAACTTACGTTGGCAGAGTAATCTGTGTTTACGGAGTTGTTGATAAGGTAAATCAAACGCCTGAGTACTCAACAATCATTAGACTAAGAAATTCTGGCGCTGGTCAAAATGAAATTCTCTTTCTTAGTCAATCTTGGGTATGGCCAGATTTAAAACGAGGTGATTGTATTCAGGCAAGTGGGCGTGTTTTTCTTACAGCTTCCTACATGTACATATCATTGCAAGACTTGTACCTTTCAAACTCTTGCTAAGCGCCAACTCATTGTTTGATCAGATTATCCCGAGCATTAGTAACTTGACACTGCTCCCCCAATCCGCCTGCAGCCATCGTATTCGTGATACATAGGTTTCGTCGTTGGCGTTTTGCGTAGCAAAACGCCATTAGCAGCGGCGATAGCCGCTGCGTAACTCCCCCCGCCGCAGATCATTCTCATCTCAACTTGACAAGGTCAGGTACAGAGCGTGGCGTTTGTCTGCAGCCGCTGCGTAACAGCCAGCTTGGCACTCAAAGTCACCCCGGCCATAATTCCAAATCCAAAATCTGCATTCAAAAATCTAACTTGCCTTAGCCATGTTTCCGTTCGCTTTCTTCTATCGCCCGCAACAGCGCTTCTTCTTCCAGCGTCAGCAAGTACTCCTCCTCCAGCGTGCGCTGCGGCCGCAGCAGGATGTAGATGAGCACCCCCGGGATGAACAGGATCACAGACAGCAGCACCGCCAGCAGCCGGCGGCTGGGCTCCCGCAGCCTGGCGGCCGCGTCCCGGTGGGTCCAATACACCAGGCTGGCCCACAGGGCCAGAACGAAGGTAGCGCCCCAGATCGTCAGGGCGGTGGCAAGCGTCTGCAGTGTGTTGGCGTCCATGCGTAGAATTATATGGATTTGGCCTGCACGCACTGCTCACTTCTGCATTCCAACTTCCGCATTCTCACTTGCTTTTGGCTTGCCGCCAACAAAAACGGCCCGCACTGGGCGGGCCGTTTTGAGTTTCTGGGTTTCCGGGTTAGCGGGAGTAGTACTCCACCACCTGGTTGACTTCACAGATGATCGGCACTTCCTGCAGCTCCGGCAGGCGCACGTACTTGGCGGCCATATTCTTCTTGTCCACGTCCAGGTACGGAGGAATGTTGCCAATGCTCTCCAGCGCCTCAGTGAACGCCGGGATCTTGCGGCTCTTCTCGTGCACGGCGATCACGTCGCCCGGCTTCACCGAGTACGACGGAATGTTGATGCGCTCACCGTTCACCGTGATGTGGCGGTGGCTCACGAACTGGCGCGCCGCATAGATCGTGCGGGCGAAGCCAGAGCGCAGCACCAGCGCATCCAGGCGCGATTCCAGCAGGGTGATCAACACCTCAGGCGTACGGCCCATCGAGCGCGAAGCCTTCTCCATGTAGCCGCGCATCTGCGCTTCACGAATGTTGTACTGGTGGCGCAGGCGCTGCTTCTGCAGCAGCTGCAGCTTATAGTCAGAGCTGCGGCGCCATTGGTTCTGGCTGCCGTGCTGGCCCGGGGGGTTCGGGCGGCGCTCCATGACTTTGATGGCCTTCGGGGTCAGGGGGATGCCCAGCGCCCGAGAGCGTTTAACCTTCGATTCCTTCATCTGTTTCCTTTACCTTTTCTGAGCCACCAGCCTACCGCGGAGCAGCCAGGCAGCCACACAGCCGCAAATCATAACCAAAAACCCCTTATTTGTCACCCCTTGTTTCCACAGATGAACGCAGATGCTTAGAAGAGATAAATCAGATTTCATCGTCTTTTGCATCAGTGTTTATCTGTGGATATGGCCTTGACAAATGAACGGATGTTCTATATCATGACCTCAATATAGAACAAGAATTCTAGGAGACATAATGGCTGCTGAAAAAGAGCACAACGACGAAAAGATCAAGGTCCTCCAAAAGACCCTCGGTGAGATCACCAAACGCTACGGCGAAGGCAGCATCATGCGCCTCGGCGAAGCCCACGGCATGGCCGTCGAAGCCATCCCCACCAGCTCCCTCTCCCTCGATATTGCCCTCGGGGTAGGCGGAATCCCCCGCGGCCGCGTCACCGAGATCTACGGCCCCGAATCCTCCGGCAAGACCACCCTGTGCCAGCACATCGTCGCCGAGGTGCAGAAGCGCGGCGGCACCGCCGCCTTCATTGACATGGAGCACGCCCTCGATCCCAACTATGCCGCCAAGTGCGGCGTAGATATCGAGAAGCTGCTCGTCGCCCAGCCTGACACCGGCGAGCAAGCCCTCGAGATCGCCGAAGCCCTCGTGCGCTCCGGCGCCATTGACCTCGTCATCATCGACTCCGTCGCCGCCCTCGTCCCCCGTTCCGAGATCGAAGGTGACATGGGCGACGCCACTATGGGCATGCAGGCCCGCCTCATGTCGCAGGCCCTGCGCAAGATGTCCGGTGTCATCAAGCAGACCAATACCGCGGTCGTCTTCACCAACCAGCTGCGCCAGAAGATCGGCGTCATGTTCGGCAATCCGGAGACCACCACCGGCGGCATGGCCCTCAAGTTCTATGCCTCCGTGCGTATGGACGTGCGCCGCATCCAGTCCATCAAGACCGGGCAGGATGTCGTCGGCAACCGCACCCGCGTGCGCGTCGTCAAGAACAAGGTCGCCGCGCCCTTCCAGGTGGCCGAATTTGACATTATGTATAATGAAGGCATCTCCAAGAGCGGAGACCTGCTCGATCTCGCCGTCAACTATGAGATCGTCGCCAAGCGTGGCTCCTTCTACAACTACGGAGACGACCGCCTGGGCCAGGGCCGCGAAACCGCCAAGGATTACTTGCGAGATCACCCCGAAGTAGCCGATGTCATCGAACAGCAGATCCGCGAGAAAGTCCTCAGCCAAGAACCCGTCGCCTATGCCGAGCCGGACGAGTCCCTCGCTTTTGAACCCGCTGAAGCCGAACTCGAGGCCGTCGAAGCCTAATAAGAAAACTCAAGCGCGGAGTTTCGTCAGCGTGCGTAGCACGCTAGAAACTCCCGCGGCCAGGAAATTTACGGCGATCCGCAGTGCCTTCTGGCTGCTGATCGCCGTATGCTTCCTGGCCGCATGCAGCCGCAGCGTACTCCCCGCCGACCAGGGCTACTTCATCGCCCCCACCGTCGTGGGCAACTCGCAAGCCATCCTGCTTGAGACGCCCACCGCCATGCCCGCCACCGCCACGCCGGAATGCGAGAACAATCTCGTCTTCCTGCGCGATGTCACCGTCCCCGACGGCACCCGCTTTGCCCCTGGCGCCCCGGTCGAAAAGAGCTGGGAGCTGCGCAATGATGGCACCTGCGCCTGGATCCAGGGCTACGTCGTCGAGCTGCAGGCGGGCAGCATCGGCCTCGGGGCGGTGCCCCGCCACCCGCTGCCGCCCGCCCAGCCCGGCGAAAGCGTGGTGCTCACCATCCAGTTCACCGCGCCGAGCGAGCCGGGCAATTACCGCAGCCTGTGGAAGGCGCACGACTTTGCCGGTAACCCCTTCGGCGTCGGCTTCTATGTAGACATCACCGTTTCGGAATAACCATGCGCGCCCCCACCAACGCCACCGCCATTGCATTCCAGGACACAATTCGCCAGCACGGCCTGCCCGGCGAAGTGGTCGAATTCGAGATCACCACCCGCACCGCCGCCGATGCGGCCGCCGCCATCGGTTGCCAGCTGGGCCAGATCGTCAAATCGCTCATCTTCCGCCTGCCGGATGACGAGGCTGTCATTGTGCTGACCAGCGGCAGCAACCGGGTGGACGAGGCGCTGGTGGCCCAGGCCACCGGCGCCGCCCTCGGCAAAGCCGACGCGGATTTCGTCCGCAACCTGACCGGCTACGCCATCGGTGGCGTGCCGCCCTTCGGCTACCAGCACCCAGCCCATACGTATATTGACGAAGACTTGCTGCAATACCCGGAGGTGTGGGCGGCACGGTGATCAAGGTGCATGGGTAACAGGCTTGGGGATTGCTTCGCTACGCTCGCAATGACAGACCACTAAATTTGTCATTCCGAACGGGTTTATCAATCCACACCAGACTGCCGAACCCGGGTCAGTGAGGAATCCGTATAGGCGTATCTTCTGAAATTCACTCAGACTGATTGCTGCACAAACCAACTGTTAACGGATTCCTCCTCGGCCTTCGGCCTCGTTCGGAATGACAAGCAAGACACAACATGTAGCGAAAATAAAAAGACCGGCTTTTCGCCGGTCTTTTTGTATTGAGTGAGCTGCTTTAGATGGTGCCTTCTTCCCATGAGTTTAGGTACTTCTCCTGCTCGGGGGTGAGCTTGTCGATCTTGACGCCCATCGCATCCAGCTTGATGCGGGCAATCTCGCGGTCAATGTCCTCGGGCACGGAGTAGACCTTGTTCTCCAGCGTGGAGGCGTTCTTGGCCATGTACTCGGCGGCCAGGGCCTGGTTGGCGAAGGACATGTCCATCACGCTGGCGGGGTGGCCCTCGGCCGAGGCCAGGTTGATCAGACGGCCATCACCCAAGATGTGGATGGTGCGGCCATCCTTGGTGTAGTACGCCTCCACGAAGGGGCGCACCAGGCGCTTCTCTTCGGACATCTCGGCCAGGGAGGGGATGTTGATCTCCACATTGAAGTGGCCGGAGTTGGCGACGATGGCGCCATCCTTCATCACTTCAAAGTGGTGCTTGTCGAGCACGTTGATGTCGCCAGTGACGGTGACGAAGATGTCACCGACCTTGGCGGCGTCCAGCATGGGCATGACGCGGAAGCCGTCCATGACGGCTTCCAGGGCAGCCATGGGGTTGATCTCGGTAACGATCACGTTGGCGCCCATGCCACGCGCACGGTCAGCCAGGCCGCGGCCACACCAGCCATAGCCGGCGACGACAAAGGTCTTGCCGGCCAGCAGGATGTTGGTGGCACGCACGATGCCGTCCACGGTGGATTGGCCGGTGCCGTAGCGGTTATCGAAGAAGTGCTTGGTCATGGCGTCGTTGACGGCGATGACCGGGAACTCCAGCTTGCCGTCGGCGGCCATGGCCTTGAGGCGGATGACGCCGGTGGTGGTCTCCTCGGTGCCGCCGATGATGGTCTCAAGCAGGTCACGGCGGTTCTTGTGCAGCTCGCTCACCAGGTCCGCGCCGTCGTCCATGGTCATGTGCGGCTTGAAGTCGAGGGCCACGTGGAGGTGCTTGTAGTAGGTGGCGTTGTCCTCGCCCTTGATGGCGAAAACAGGGATCTCGTCATGCGTCACGAGCGAGGCAGCCACATCGTCCTGGGTGGAGAGCGGGTTGGATGCGGTCAGCAGCACCTCGGCGCCGCCGGCCTGCAGCGTGCGCATCAGGTTGGCGGTCTCGGCGGTGACGTGCAAGCAGGCGGCCAGACGCAGGCCCTTCAGCGGACGCTCTTTGCTGAAGCGCTCGTGGATGGTGCGTAGCACCGGCATTTCGCGCTCAGCCCACTGGATGCGACGACGGCCGCCTTCGGCTTGGCCGGTGTCTTTGATGTCAAAATTTTCCATGTACTAACTCCATTCCTTTATATAGGTGCTAATTATGCCAGTAGTGGTTGCAGCTTGCCGCCATCGTCGTAGTGCTCGCGGTAGCGAGCGACGAAATCGGTGACGGAGAAGTGGTGGGTTTGGGGGCCGGCCTGCTCGAGGCAATAGGTGGCGGCCAGGGAACCGAGGCGGCCGCTGGTCTCCCAATCGAGGCCGAGGCGGTAGCCGGTGAGGAAGCCGGCCCGGAAGGCATCGCCGCCACCGGTGGGGTCAACAATGGTGTCGGTCGGCACGGCTTCGACCCAGGCCTTGCCATCCTTGGTGTAGATGTCGGCGCCCTTGGGGCCGAGAGTGACGACCATGTAATCGAGGTGGGCCAGGATGGCTTTGTCATCCATGCCGGTCTTGTCTTTGACGAGCTCGAACTCGTACTCGTTCATGAACATGGCGTGGGCGGATTCGACGCCGGTGCGCAGGATGGCGCCGTCAAAGCGCACGATCTGCTGGCTGGGGTCGTAGACATACGGGATGCCCAGCTCTTTGCACTCGGCGACGTATTGCTGCATGGCGCCAGGATCGTTGGGGGAGATGATGACCAGCTGGGGCGCGCCGCCTTTGACGTTTTTGAGCGAGAGCTCGGTGGCGCGCGCCATGGCGCCGGGGTAGAAGCTGGCGACCTGGGCGTTGGAGCGGTCTGTGGTGGCGAAGTAGGAGGCGGTGTACAGGCCCTCGATGACTTCCATATTGGTGGTGTCCACACCGTGGTCGTTGAGGAAGGCGCGGTATTCGGCGAAGTCTTCGCCGACGGCGGCCATCACGCGGGGCTTGCCGCCAAGCAGGGCCATGGTGTAAGCGATGTTGGGGGCGATGCCGCCGCGGCGGCGGTCAAGTTTATCTACGAGGAAAGAAAGACTGATCTTTTCAAGGTGTTCGGCCAGGAGGTGCTCTTTGAAAAGCCCTGGGAAGGTCATAAGGTAGTCGTACGCTACCGAGCCTGTGATGAGTACATCCATTGTTACCTCGCCGGCGACAGGCCAAGGATTTGTGTCATGCGACATAACACACAAAAACGCCCTCGGGTGTTCGAGAGCGTTCTCCCGCGCGTGGCGTACGCAAGTTTAGCATGGGGGCAAGGGATTGGGAAGGGTGGAAGGCAGGTGGCCGGGCAAGGAGGCTAATCTGGCATGCCTACCAGAGGCGGCTCGGCGGGCAGGTCAAAGCTATAGCCGTCTCTGCCCATGAAATGGAAGTAGGTCACCGCGCCGGGCTTGATCTCCACTTCAGTGCGCCACCAGATGGAATACAGGGGGATGGCCACCTCGTAGCGGCCGGCCGGCAGGTTGGTCAGCACCAGGTTCTCTTTGTAATACGGGTCTGAGCGCACACGGAAGCTGGTGAAGTAGGTGTAATTGGTCCACAGCTGGCCGGTATCCAGTGAGCGCACTTCGGTCAGCCAGTTGAGCAGGAGTTGGTTGCGCTCATTGCCTACGCGACCCACCAATACACCATGCCCTTCAGGCGGGGCAAGCCACAACTCGGGGTTGTAGGTGAAATTGGTGTTGTTGGTGCCGGCGCGCACCTCAAAATGAAGGTGCGGGCCAGTGGAGAGGCCCGTGTTGCCGGTAAGGCCGATCAGCTCACCCTGCTGGACGCGTTGGCCCACCTCTACGCTGACGCTGCTCAAGTGAGCATAGACCGTCCATATCCGCTCGCCGTTGTAGCCAAAATTGTGACGAATGACGATCGAGATGCCGTAGGGATCATCCAGGAAATAGGGTGAGTTATAGGTTTGGCCATAGCTGGCCCACACTATCGTGCCGTCGCCAGCGGCGCGCACGGGCGTGCCAGAATCCAGACCCACATCCAGACCCACGTGTGGTTCGCGGCGATTAGTGCCTGCTTCCTGCCGCACGCCGTAGCGCTGGCTGGGCGAATACAGGCCGAGATGGGCATTGGCGATCGGGAAAGTGAAATAGAAATGGTCGAACGGGCTGAGAGCCACCGGCGCCTGGATGGCGGGGAAACCGTAAGTGGCAGGCTGGGTAGGCTCCTGCAGTTGGCCGAGCGGGAAGGGCGCCAGCGTGGGCGCGATGTAAGTGGGCCACTCGAGCACAGGCAGCGTGCTTGTTGGCGGCGGGGTGGCGCTGGGCAGCACGATTTCAGTTTGGGTGGGCAGGGGAGTGTTGGTGTCCGCTGCGGCTGGGCTGGCGGTGGGCTGCGGTGTAGCCACGCAGCCCGCCAGCGTGAGGGCAGCCAGTGCCGCAAGGCGGAGAAGGCGGGCCGCGCTCATGGCCGCGGGGCGCTGACCTGCTCTGCGCTGTAGAGCTGCAGCATGGCCTCGTTCCAGCTTAAGCCTTCACGCAGCGCGAATTGGTTGAACAGCGTGGCTGGGAAAAAACTGCGCCAGTTGGCCTGGGCGGGCAGCCGCTCAAAGCCGTAGTCTGCAGCCAGGGCGGTAAAGTCGATCCAATAACCTGAAGGCACATCTTCAGCAATCTGGCCGCCAGCTTGATAGCTGCTCTCCACGCCCGAATATCGCGCCGTGAAATCCCAGGGAGCATTGGTGAGCGGCTGCCCAAGCCCACCACTGGGCGCAGCCGTGCGCAGGTAGATGCGCCAATAGGTTTGCCCGGCAACATCTTCTCTGACAGCAGACAACCAGCCCGCATTCAGCAGACCCGTGCGCAGGGCAAAGGCGCGGCCGGTAAGCAGCCAACTGTCGTATTGGCCGGGGGGCAGCGGTGTGCTGAGTGGCACGAGCGCGTTCTCAAGACTTGAGAGGGCATCCCAGCCCAGCAGGTGCGCAGTGCGCTGGCGCAGCGCCTCGAAACGAGCCGCAGCGGCGGAGCTGAGCGAAGGGTTGGGTGCAAAGGCATTGCTGAGCGGCACGGGCTGGAAAGACTCGACGGGTTGCGCCCAGGCCGCGTCTGGCTGGGCGGCCGCGGCGGCTTGCAGCAGCCCAGCCAGCGGGCTGGGCCATTCGCCGGCGGCCCAGGCGGCGCCGTGCAAGCCACCAGGCAGCGCTTGCGGCGCCAGGGCCAGCTCGCCTTCCAGCGTGTAGGCCGTCAAATAGTGCTCGGTTTCAGTGCTGACCGTGCCCATCAGTACATCGCCAGCCGGGCTCCATTGCGGCGCCTGGCCGCTGCCGACATAGCGCGGGGCGTTGAGCATGTCGCTGACATAGATGCCCCACACACCGGTTGAGTCCTGCTCGGCCCAAGCCAGCCAGCGGCCATCTGGCGACCAGGCGGGCGAAGCCTGCACGCCGCGCTCAGGCGCCAGCTGCGCAAAGCGGGCGGCGCCTTCCTGCTCCAGGTACAGCAGCCAGATGGCCGGCGCGCCGCCGCGGTCCGATACGAAGGCCAGCTGCTGGGCGTGCGGGCGCCAGGCGGGCGAATGATCGCGGGCAGGCGACAAGCTGACATACACAGGCTCCACTGAACCATCCAGCGGGCGGATGGCGATCTCCAGATTGCCGCCGTTGTCATGCGTATAGGCCAGCCAGCCATTGTCTGACCAGGTGGGTGAGCCGTCATAGGCGCTGTCATCTGTCAGCTGGCTAGTGATGCCGGTGGCGAGTTCCAGCAGGTACAGGTCCCAGTTGCCGCTGCGGTTGGAAGCGAAAGCCAGCAGGCCGGTTTGGGATGAGAAGGCTGGCGAAACATCATCCCACTGGCCATAGGTCAGGCGAGTGAGAGTTTGGCCGATGAGTTGGTGACTGAAGAGCCGCGCATAGCCGTATTCACTGAGGCTCAGCACTCGCAATCCATCCAGCGAGCGCCCGGCGCCGACCACCAGCGGCGCCGGCGGCACTGTGGGTTGAGGCGTATAGGTTGGCAGTGGCGTGGGCTCGGTTGCGGATTGCGTGGGTGTTGTAGTGAGCGCGGCGGCCAGGCCGGTTTGCGGCGCGCCGCCCGCGTCCAGCCAGCCGTTGGCGAAGATGTAGAGCAGGACAATGCCGAGCAGCACGCCGGCGGCGATGAGGCGCAGCCAGTAGCCCAGCGTGCGGCGCAGGGATGGAGGGGCGGGGTCAGAAAGCATGGAAGTGTATTAAATCAAGAAACGGGCTGGCGGGCTATGCTTCGGGAATGGTGAAATCAACCGCATGCTCGTGAATAATCTGCTTGGCTTTGTTGAGCAAGTCGCCCGAGCTGGCTTCGAGCGGGTTCTCGGTCTGCTGCGACTCAACATCGGCGTAGAACACGCGCGCCTTGAGGGTGTAGCGGCCGGGCGTGCGTGGCTGGCGCAGGTGCATAACAAATTCCATGATGTTGTCGATGGCCTCAACGACGCTGACGGTAGCCAGCGGCTGCCCGTCAGCGTTCACGATCAGGGCTTCTACATTGGGGCGGCGCTGGAAAGGGGTGATGTCCACGCGCACCTGGATGCGCTGGCCGTCGGGCCTCGGGTGGGCTTCAAGCTCGCGGATGCGCACTTCGTTGGGCGGCACGGGAGCTTCGCCGGCTTCGGTGAAGAAGATATCAGACATGATGGGCTGGATTATAGCGGGTGGAGGATTGCTCCTTACAACTTCGCCCGCCGCAGCAGCTGGGCGTTAAGAGCTACAATGATCGTGCTGACAGACATCAGCACCGCTCCAAGTGCGGGCGAGAGCAGGATGCCGCGGCTGGCGAATACGCCAGCTGCCAACGGAATGGCAAGTACGTTATAGCCAGTGGCCCATAATAGGTTTTGGACCATCTTGGTGTAACTGGCACGACTGAGACGAAACACCTTGAGCACATCTTGCGGGTCATTGTCCACCAGGATGATGCCAGCAGACTCCACCGCTACGTCCGTGCCGCTGCCGATGGCAATACCCACATCAGCACGCGCCAGGGCCGGCGCATCATTTACGCCATCTCCCACCATGGCAACCTTGCGGCCCTGGGCTTGTAAATTAGCGATCTTCTTTTCTTTGTCAGCCGGCAGCACTTCGGCGAAGAATTCGGTCATGCCAAGTTCCGCAGCCACGGCCGCGGCCACCGGGGCGCTGTCGCCAGTGATCATCGCCGTTCGGATGCCCAACTTATGCAGGCTCTCGATCACAGCTTTGCTCTGAGGGCGCACTTCATCTGCGATGGCAAAGACCGCCACCGGTTGTGCACCTGCGAGCAGATATATGGCACTTTGGCCCTTGTGGCCTGCCTGTTCCGCAAAAGCAGCCAATGCTTGCGGTGGTTTGGCCTCTAAGGCCTCTAACAGGCGCGGGCCGCCCAGATGATAGAGCTGCCGGCCCACCTGGGCCTTTACGCCCAAGCCCTTCATGGCCTGGAACTCGGTTGCGGCAGCCGGGGTCAGCTGGCGCTGAGCAGCAGCGGCGCGTATGGCACGCGCCAGGCTGTGCTCTGAATCGCCTTCGAGGCCTGCGGCCAGGCGCAGAGCTTCATCTTCACTTTGTCCAGAGAGGGTCTGCACAGCGATGAAACCCATCTCGCCTTTGGTGAGTGTGCCAGTTTTGTCGAAGACCACCGTATCCACCAGACGGGCTTCTTCCAAGGCTAGGCGGTCTTTCACCAACAGTCCATGGCTGGCCGCTTCAGCCGTGCTGATAGCAACGACCAGCGGCACGGCCAGGCCCAGCGCGTGCGGGCAGGCGATGACCAATACGGTCACCACGCGCTCCAGTACGAAGAGGTCAAACCCGCGCGCCAGGCCCCAAGCCAGCGCCGTCAGCGCGGCGGCCAGCAAGGCGATGGCAAAAAGCCAGCCAGCCGCGCGGTCTGCCAGGATCTGAGTACGCGATTTGCTGAGCTGGGCTTGCTGCACCAGGCGCATAATGCCGGCCAGCGCTGTGGCGCCACCCACGGCGGTGACGCGCACGCGCAAGCTGCCCTCGCCGTTGATGGCGCCGGCGATCACTGCATCCCCCGGCGCTTTGTGGACTGGCTTGGATTCGCCGCTGAGCATTGACTCGTTCACCTGAGAGCTACCCTCGACCACTTCACCATCGGCAGGGATGCTGGCGCCAGGGCGCACCAAGAACAGATCCCCCGCCGCCAGGGCGCTAGCAGGCACAGTCTCGATGCGGCCATCAACGCCGATGCGTTCGGCCTGGTCGGGCAGGAGCTTGGCCAGCTCATCCAGGCTGCTCGAGGCACGGCGCACACTACGCATTTCAATCCAATGGCCCAGCAGCATGATGTCGATCAGGGTAGCCAGCTCCCAGTAGAAGCCCTCGCCCAAGTCGAACAAAAAGGCAGCCGTGCTGTAAAGAAAAGATACGGAAATGGCCAGGCTGATCAGCATCATCATGCCGGGTTGGCGCGCCCGTAGTTCGGGTACGGCCATTTGCAGGAAGGGCAGGCCGCCATAGATGAAGATAGCGATGGCGAACAGAGGCGCCACAAACTGCGAGCCAGGGAAAGCTGGCGGCACAATGCCCAGCCAGTGCTGCGTCATCTCGCTGTAGAGGATGACGGGGATGGTGAGCACCAATGAAACGAAGAAGCGCGTGCGGAACATGGCCTCATGGCCGCTGTGCTGCGCACCCTCGTGTCTGAGACCGCGAGCCGGTGCATGCTGGGCATGCTTTGCGGGTTCAGGCGCGTGACTGGCTTTGTGCGCCTCGGGTTCGTGATGCGCGTGGTGCTGGTGCTTGTCCATCCCCGCCTCTACTCTTTAACCTAAGGCACTACGCTGATCTTGGTGTGCATACCGGCCGCATAGTGGCCGGGCAGGTAGCAGCCAAACTCGTACTCACCGGGCTCGGTGAAGGTATGCTCGATGGTGACGGTGGCGCCGGGGGTGAGCTGGCTTTCGCCAACGTGCAGCATGTTGCCCATATCGTGATCCTGCTCCTCAGCATGGCCGTGCCCGCTCTCGGCGGGATCTGCATGGCCGTGTTCGCCTTCGGATCCCATATTGTGCTCCTGGCCCTCGGCTACCAGCACAAACTCATGGTTGATGGCGCCAGGGTTGCTGATGACGAAACGGTACGGCGTGCCCACCTTGAAGGTGCTGATGGGCGAGTCGATGGCGAATTCGGTGAGCTCGACAGGCACTACCTGGGCTGCGGTGGGGCGGTTGCCACAGGCGCTGGCCAGCAGGGCGAGAACCAAAATTGCTGCCATTCTGTACATGAAATACATCTCCTTTAACTACCCTCCCCCTATGGGAGGGGTTGCCACGACTCTAAAACTTTTGTGAAAAACAGTCAATGAAGAGGAAAATGAGAGGAAAATCTTTTAAGTACCGTTCCAACAGACCATTTGCTCATCCTTCCTTCATGACCAGTACAATCAGGGCAGGAGATAGCATGCCAGACCAATTTGAAACCCTTGCCATTCACGCCGGCCAGCAGCCCGACCCAAGCACCGGAGCGGTGATGACGCCGATCTACCAGACCAGCACCTTTGTGCAGGATGCGGTGGGCGTGCACAAAGGCTACGAGTATTCGCGCAGCGGCAACCCCACCCGCACCGCGCTGCAGGATTGCTTCGCCGCGCTGGAAGGCGCAAAGTATGGGCTGGCGTTTGCCTCCGGCCTGGCGGCCACCGACACCATCGTGCGCCAGTTCGCGCCGGGTGACCATATTCTGGTGGGCAGCGATGTATACGGCGGCACTTTCCGTTTGTTCGAGCGTGAATACAAGGACTTCGGCATTGAGTTCAGCTATGTCGATGTGGACGATCTGCCGGCGGTGCAAGCGAGCCTGAAAGCCAACACCAAACTGGTCTGGCTTGAGACCCCTACCAATCCGTACCTGGGCCTGGCTGATATTGCGGCGGTTGCTGATGTTCTCAAAGCGCACAGCAGCAAGCCGCTGTTTGCAGTGGATAACACCTTTGCCTCGCCGTATTTGCAGCAGCCGCTGGCGTTGGGCGCTGATATCGTGATCCACTCGGCCACCAAGTACCTCGGTGGCCACTCGGATGTGGTGCTGGGCCTGGTGGCGGTGAATGACCAGGCGCTCGCAGAGCGCCTGGCATTCACCCAGAACGCGGCCGGGGCGGTGCCCGGGCCGATGGACAGCTTCCTGGTGCTGCGCGGCATCAAAACTCTGCACCTGCGCATGGACCGCCACGGCGAAAACGCGGCGGCGATCGCTGATCACCTGGCCGCGCATCCCAAGGTGAGCCAGATCTATTACCCCTTCCACGCCTCGCATCCGCAGCAGGCCCTGGCCCGCAAACAGATGCGCAACGGCGGCGGCATGCTTTCGTTTGAGCTCAAGGGTGGCGAAGCCGCCGCCCGCAGCGTGGCTGAGGGCACGCGGCTGTTCGCCCTGGCGGAGTCGCTGGGCGGGGTCGAGTCGCTGATCGAGGTGCCGGCGGTGATGACCCACCTCTCGGTGGCCAATTCGCCGCTGGCGGTGGACCCGGGCTTGGTGCGGCTCTCTGTGGGCGTGGAGAATGTGGACGACTTGATCGCAGACCTGGAACAAGCGTTGGCCAAGGCCTAACGTAGGAGGTTGTGATGGCTAAGAACAAGAACAAACGTGACAAGAGCCCGGATGCCATGGACGCCGCGGCCGAGGGCATGGGCTATTCCATCGGCGGGCTGGAGACCAGCTCGGCTGAGTTCACTGACTTTCTGGCCAAAGTCATCAAGGAATTCAAGGAAGATTCGCCGGGCCTTACGCTGCGCGACGCGGCGCGGATCGTGATCGAGCGCGAAGGGCTGGAGCAGTTCAACGAGCGCGTGGCCGATATCCAGGTGTTTCTCAAAGCCTTTCTGGGTGGCAAGAACACCGAGTGGGATGAGTTGATCGAGGAGGATACGCGTCGCCGCCTGGAGATCGACAAAACCTTGGGCGGTACGCCGGGCTGATGCAAAAAAGAGCGTGCTATGCACGCTCTTTTTTGTTTAGTCGATTGGTCAGCTAGTCAATTCTCGCCAAGGCCGTCTTTGCGAGTGGCCGCATGCAATGCGGCCAACGAAGCAATCCTCAACATATGAAACCGGGAGCAAGCTCGGGGATTGCTTCGCTCGCGCTACTTCGTAGCGCATCGCTCGCAATGACGAGGAATGGCCGTGACTAGCTTATTCGTCGTAGAGCACCGTCGGTTCGGCGTAGTAGCGCACGCCCTTGCGGGCGGTGCGCTCGTTGACCCAGCGCTGCAGCGCTTCGTTCTTCTCTTCCAATGATTTATTGGCCGAGAGCTCGTCCAGCGGGTAGTTGACCCGCAAGGCGCGCGGTGAAACGGTGAAGCGGGTGATGCCGGGTGGCAGCAGCACGCCGGCGGCGCACAGCTCCAGCACCTCGCTGACTTTGAAGGGTGGATAGACCACGATGGCGGTTAAGTTGTCGTACTTGCCGTGCAGCTCGCGCACTTGCTGGGCCGTGGTGCGGTCCACCACGGCTCGCTTGGCATACAGCTCGGCGATCTTGTTGAGCGCCTGCGTGCGGCTGGCCAGATCGCCGGGTACGCTGCGGGCGATGTGAGCCTTGCCGTCGCGTGTCTGTACCCACACCAGGGTCTTGATCGGCCAGCGGGTTTGCGGGCGCCTGACGCCCGGGTCTATGTCCTTCAGCGTCACGTCTGGCAGGCTGCGCAGCGCTTGCAGAAATTCGGCGCCGTCCCAATCCCACAGCACATGGTTCCAGGTGTGAAGATCCAGCCCTTCGTAATCCGCTTCCACGACCTGTACCAGGGCGTGGGGGATGCCCATGTGGTTGAGGGCGCTGGTGCGGTTGGCGCCATCCAGCACCATGTAACGCCCGCTGCCATCCGGCAGCGGCGTGACCATGGGCGGGTTACGCAGCACGCCGCTGGCGCGCAGCCGCTCGATGAGCGGCTGGCTGCGCTGGTCGTCGTGCCACTCGTGCGGCACAAGGTCAGGCGAGGGGACGATGCGGAGGGTGGGGAGAGAGGACATGTTAGAAAGACAGCAAGAGATTCGAGATTGGAGATTCTGAATTCAAGTAAGTGGCAAATGGTAAGTGCTTGGTCAAATGGTCGTTTGTCGCCTGTTCACCCATCACTGCTCATTTTCTGTAAGCTGTCAACTGTAGGCTGTTAACTAACCGTTGATGAAGTCGAGTACGTCGATCTTGGTGAGGATGCCTACTACCCGGCCGGCATCGTTGACAAGCACGGCGTTGTTGCGCACGATCTCCTGCATCGCATCCGGCAGCAGGGTGCTGGCCGGCAGGCTGTTGGGCGCCGGCTGCAGCAGGGCGGCCACACTGTCCTCGCCCGGGCGGCCGTTCTTGGATTCGAGCAGGTGGGTCAGCAGGTCGCCTTCGCGCACAATGCCATTCACCTGGCCGTCCGCATCCACCACCGGAAGCTGCGAGATGCCGTATTGTTTCATCTTGCTGACCACGTCAGCAATGCGGTCATCGGCGGAGGCAGAGATGAGCTCGCTCATGCTCTTGCCGCCCAGCACCTCGCGCAGGGTAGCCTCGCTCCATTCGGAGTCCAGGAAGCCGTTCTCGCGCATCCACTTGTCGTCGAACAATTTGGTGAGGTAACGGTTGCCCGAGTCGGGCAGAATGACGACTGCCACGCGGTCAGCCGGCAAATCCTTCAAATATTTGAGCGCCCCGGCCACGGCCGCGCCGGAGGAGCCGCCGGCGAAGATGCCTTCCTGGCTGACCAGCTGGCGGGTGAGGATGAAGCACTCCTTGTCGGTCACGCGGATGATGTCATCCACCACGCTCATGTCGGTGGTGCCGGGCAGGAAGTCCTCGCCGATGCCTTCGACCTTATAGGTGATGGCTTCGACACCTGGCGGGATCTTGCCTTTGTTCTCCCAGATCTCTTTGAGGATCGAGCCCACCGGGTCGACACCAATGATGCGGATGTTTGGGTTCTTTTCCTTCAAGTACTTGCCCACGCCACTGATGGTGCCGCCGGTGCCCATCGAGATGATCACATCGGTCACCTTGCCGCCGGTTTGCTCCCAGATCTCGGGGCCGGTGGTGAGGTAGTGGCTGCGCGGGTTCTCCGGGTTGTAGTACTGGTTGGCCAGGATGGTGTTGGGGGTCTCGGCCGCCAGGCGGTTGGCGACTTTGTAGTACGAGCGGGGGTCCTCAGGAGCTACGGCGGTGGGGGTGATGACCACTTTGGCGCCAAAGGCTCGCAGCAGCTGGATCTTCTCCTGGCTCATCTTGTCTGGCATGACGAAGATGCACTTGTAGCCGCGGATGGCGGCCACGATGGCCAGACCCACGCCGGTATTGCCGGAGGTGGCCTCGACGATGGTGCCGCCCGGCTTCAGGCGGCCGCTGGCTTCGGCCTCGTCAATGATGTTCTTACCGATGCGGTCTTTGACCGAGCCGCCGGGGTTGAAGAATTCCACCTTGGCGTATAGCGGGGCTTTGACGCCCTTGGTGACTTTGTTCAGGCGCACCAGCGGGGTTTGGCCCATAGTGCCAATGATGTCGTTATAAACGCGCAGGTCTTGGGATTCAGGCAGGCTCATGGATTAAGTGTAACAGAGGCGCATAGGACGAGGTGGTGCGCCCGATTAATGGCAATTATTGGCCACATGCTCCTCGTACGTGACGGCGAAGACATGCGCACCCGAGCCGTCGCACACGGCCTGGAAGTAATAGTAGGGCGAGGCAGCGGGGAAGGCCACTGCCTGCAGGGCCTCGGCGCTGGGGGCGGCGATGGGGCTGGGCGGCAGGCCGGCGTATAGGTACGTGTTATAGGGCGAGTCAAACTGCAGGTCAGCCGCGGTCAGCGGGCTGGGCCACCATTGGCCGCGGCCGTCGTAGCCAACCGCGTACTGCACAGTGGGGTCGGCCTGCAGGCGCATGCCAATATCCAGCCGGTTGTGGAACACGGAAGCGATCAGCGGCATCTCGCTGTTGATGACGGCTTCGCGCTCCACGATCGAAGCCAGGATGAGCGCATCGTAGATGCTGAGCCCCTGGGTTTGGAATCCGGCCAACAGCTCCGGCGTCATGGTGGAGGAGAACACATCACTCTGCAGCAGGGTCAGCAGCAGTGCGATGGCATCAGCTTCACGCGGGATCTCATAGCTGCCGGGCAGCAGGAAACCCTCCAGCGTGGAGCCGATCGGCATTTCGGCGTACAGCGCCAGTTCGTTGGGCGTGGAGCTGGCCAGTCGGATGAAGTCCTCCGGCGTTACGTTGACGCCGGCGCTGGGCAGGCTGGCGGCGATCTCCTCCAGCCGCCAGCCGGGCAGGATCACCAGGGTGACATGCTCCGGCGTGGGGTCGAGCAGCGCCTCGGCGATCTCCACCGAACTCATCGCCGCGCTCAGCTGAAAGGTGCCGGCTTGCAGCTGCGTATCCTTGCCGGTATAGAAGAGATAGTTGCTGAACAGGTGGCCTTCGTGGATCAGGTCGTCTTGCCACAGGCGCGAGACGATCTGGCTGGTGGCCTCACCCTGGGGGATGGTGAAGCGCACCGGCGCGGCGGCCGGGTCCACCGGGCGGCGTAGCGCTTCGGCGCGCCAGCCCAGCTGCAGGCCAATGCGCACGCGCTGGAAGGTGTTGAGCTGTGGGGAGGGCGGCCCGAAGGCATCCTCTGCCCGCGCCAGCAGTGTGCTGCCGCCGAGGAAAGCGAGGAAAGCCAGAAGGGCGAGGAAGCCAAGAGCGAGGACTGCGCGCATAAGAAAAGTTAACCACAAAGGCACAAAGAGCACAAAGGAACTGATGCGGAGATTGGAGATTGGTAATTGGTCCTTATTCGATCTCTTTGTGTGCTTCGTGGCTTTGTGGTCATGCTTTAGTCTTCTGATTGACTGCTTTGACTATCAAGATAGCCCTGCAAGATCACCGCCGCGGCACTGGCGTCAATATCCTGCGTCCCTTTGCCTAGCGCGCGGCGGGCGGCGAGCGCTTCCTGCGTGCTGTAACTCTCTTCCCATAATTGCACAGGGATGCTGGTGGCGGCCCGCAGGGCGCCCGCCAGCCGGGCGGCTTTGCGCCCGCTGAGGTTTGGCTGGCCGTCCTCGCCAAAGGCCTGGCCGACGATGATGCGCTCGGCGGCGTGCTGGGCCGCCAGGGCGGCGATGTGGGCCGCGTCCGCGGCGCGGCTCTCGTGCGCCAGCACCTGCAAGGGGCTGGCGATGGTGCCGCTGGCGTCGCTTAGGGCGATGCCAATGCGCTTATCGCCAGGGTCAACGGCCAGGATTCGCATGAGGTAAGTATACAGTCGGGAAAAACTTCCACAGATGAACACGGATAAATTCACAGATAAACACAGATACAACATTCATCGGTTTTGCATCTGTGTTTATCTGTGGACTATTCCAACCCCGCAAACTTTGCCCGCCGCTCCTCGGCCATGATGCGCAGGTAAATGCCTTCCATGCTCAGGGCGGACTTGGGTATGCTGACCTTGGGCGGCAGGTCCCAGCTTTCCTTGCGCGCAATGCGGGCATTGGCAAAGGTGGGGATGCCGAAGGCTTCTGCCAGCAGGCGGATGTCTGCCTTGCTGGTGACCAACGCCAGCGGCACCCGCAGGCGTTGGCAGCGGCGGGCGGCCAGCTGCAGCACCAGCCGCGGCGCACGCGGCTCGCCGCGCTCCGGCCACAGCAGGATCACGCGGCCCTGCTGGCCGCCGCGGATGCGCGCCAGGGCGCTGCGCCAATCGCCATTCGAAGCCAGTTGGATCTGTGAGGTCTTCACCCTCTGAGTCTATTCAAAAAACCCAAACGGGCAAACGCCAGCAAGCAGCATTGAAAGCTATTTGATTAAGCCAGAAAGCAGGGCTACAAAGAAACAAAGAAAAATAATGCCCGGTAGTAGAAAGAAAACAATAGTGACTATGCCAGAAATGACAGCCGATATACCAGTCACCGTGGTAGTCAAACCGTTTGATGGCCCCTCTCTTCTTGCAAGATACAGTATTCCAGGCAGACCGAATATCGTAAACATGATGCCTAAATAAAGAGATGTAAACTCATGTGGCGGCGGTCCACCAAAAAGAAAGTTTGCAACTGGGACTAAACCTAAGAGGAGAATTCCTCCGATTAGACGTGAGATTCGGGCAATTTTCAGAGTCGGAATATTATTCACTGACCCGCCTGTAACAAGACTGCCCACAAAGTGGGCAGTCTTGTATTGTTTCTGCTACTTGGCCTTTTCCAAAATCTCACGGATGGCGGCCAGGACCAAGGTCACATATTCCTTGCGGCTGCTGTGGCCCATCAGACCGATGCGCCAGATCTGGCCCTTCAATGGGCCGAGGCCTGCGCCGACCTCGATGCCGTAATCAGCCAGCAGGTGGTTCTTCACATGGTCGTGTGAGGCGGTGGGCGGCACTTTGACGGCGGTCACGGTGGGCAGGCGGTGCTCACGCGCCACCAGCATCTCCATATCCAGGTCTTCCACGCCCTTCCACAGGTCCTCGGCGTTCTGCTGGTGGCGAGCAAAGCGCGCCTCCAGCCCTTCTTCGGCCACGATGCGCAGCGCTTCACGCATGGCGTAATTCAACTGGATGGGGGCGGTGTGGTGATAGGTACGTTCCTTGCCCCAATACTTGTGCACTTCGTCCAGCGAGAGATACCAGTTGCCCACGCCCACCTTGCGGTCGGCCAGGGCCTTCTCTGCGCGCGGGCCAAAGGTCAGCGGCGCCAGGCCGGGTGAGGCGGAGATGGCCTTCTGCGAGCCGCTGAAGGCGGCGTCCACATCCCACTCGTCCACCTGCACCGGCACGCCGCCCAGCGAGGCCACCGTATCGAGCACGAACAGGGCGCCGGCCTCGTGGGCTGCGGCGGCCAGTTCTTTGATGTGCGGCTGTTGCGCGCCACTGGAGGTTTCGCCGTGCACCACCGCGAGCAGCTTGTACTTGTGTTGCGCCAGCTGCTTCTTGACCGCGTCTACGTCCAGTACTTGGCCCCAGGGGGCCTCGATGCGGTCCACTGTGGCGCCGTAGCGGCCGGCCATGTTGAACATGCGCTCACCGAAGTAGCCGATGATGCCGATCAGCACGCGGTCGCCGGGCTCGATCAGGTTGCTGAGCGCGGCCTCCATGCCGGCGCTACCGGTGCCGGAAACGGGGATGGTGAGGCGGTTCTGGGTTTGAAAGACGAAGCGCAGCAGCTCCTGCACATCATCCATGATCTGCAAAAAGGCCGGGTCCAGGTGGCCGATGACCGGCATGGCCATGGCCTGCAGCACGCGGGCCGGCATTTCGCTGGGGCCAGGGCCTAACAGAATTCGTTCGGGAGTATTCAGATCGTGGAAGCGTTTGGGGTCCATGCACTTCTCCTTCTGCGCTTATTTTACACCCCTTGCGATTTGCACCCTGAATCGCCACGCCGGCCAGCCAAATATGCGAGAATCGGCGGCGTGTCGCAGCCCCCATTGATCTTACAAGTTGCGCAGTTAGTGAAGCGCCGGCGCGCCCGCCGCCGGGCGGCGCGGCGCAGCCCCAGCGCCCTAGCGCTGCAGGCTGCGGGTTGGCTGCTGGCCACCGCCAGCCTGCTGTTGGCGCTGCTGGCTACGGCCGCCCTGCCCGCCTATAGCTATCTCACCCATGATCTGCCGGATGTTGGCATGCTGCCGGTGTTGATGGACCCCCAGCGCGGCCTGCTGCTGCAGCCCAGCCGCCTGCAGGATCGTACCGGCACGCATACTTTGCTGGAGCTGGCTCCGTTTGGCGCGGCGCGTGAGTTTATAGAGCTGGGTCAGGCGCCGCTGCTGGAACAGGCCCTGATCGCCAGCAGCGACCCGCGCTTTTGGCAGCACAGTGGGGCGGCCTGGCTGGAGAGCCAGCCCGTGCCGCATTCCCTGGCTGAGCGCGTGGTGACTGAGCTGCTGCTGGCAGGTGAGCCCGAAGGTTGGCGCAAGGCGCTGCGTGGACGCGTGTTGGCCAGCGAGGTGACTGCCCGCTACGGCCAGCAGCAGGTCTTGGCCTGGGCGCTGAACAGCGCCCGCTTTGGTCATTGGACCTTTGGCGCCGAGAGCGCGGCGCAATTCTATTTTGGCGTACCGGCCAGCCAGCTCACGCTGGCGCAGGCCGCCGCGTTGGCCGCCATGGCCAACGCGCCTGAGCTGGACGCGCTAAGCTCCCCAGCAGCCATCCAGCCGCTGGCGCATCTGGTGCTGGTGAGCATGCACAGCCAGGGCATACTTGATGATGCCCAGCTGGCTGCCGCGCTGCTGGAGCCAGTGCAGTTTGCCACCAGCGCCCAGCCGCTGGCGCTGGATGCGTTCGCACAATTGGCGCTGGACCAAGCCGCGCAGGCACTCGGCAACGCCCGCCTGGCCCGCGGCGGCCTGACCCTCATCACTACGCAAGATGTGGATATGCAAGCGGCCTTTGCGGGCCAGGGGCAGGCCGCCTTGGCCCTGGATGCGCTCAACGGACGTGTGCTGGCGCTGGTGGGCGATATGCAGACCGCCCACGCGGCAGGCAACCTGCTGCTGCCGTTTGTTTACTTGGATTCGTTCGCGGCGGGCAATGCGCCCGCGACGCTAACGTGGAATTTTGACACGGCCGCCGCGGCCGGGTTGCGCGGCCCGTTGAGCATGCGCAGCGCGCTGGCGAACGGGTTGGCGCAGCCCGCCCAAGCCGCCCTGGAGCAGAACGGCGCCCACCACACCGCCAGTGTGCTGGCTGCGGCAGGCCTGGGCGCCTTCCGCAGCGCGCTGAGCGCGCCGCAGGCCGCCGAACAGGTATTGGGCGATGCGGCCGCCAGCCCGCTGGAGCTGGCCGCCGCCTACGCCAGCCTGAGCAGCGGCCAGTTGAGCGGGCAGTGGCTGCAGGGCCGCTTGCAGCCCGCCAGCTTGCTGTTCGTCACCGATGAGACCGGCCAAGTGGTGCTTGATTGGAGCCAGCCGCAGTATGAGGCCCTGGCGAGCGCCGAGCTGGCCTTCTTGATCAGCGATACATTGAGCGATGTCAGCGTGCGCCCGGCCCAGGCGCGCCAGCGCATGCTGGCGCTGGGCCGCCCGGCCGCTTTAGCGCCCGAAGGTGTCTCTGCCGATTGGCAATTAGGTTACACGCCGCAGCGCGTGGTGTTGAGCCTGGGCGCGGCGGATTGGCCGGCCTTGTTCGCCGCCGCGCATGCCAGCCTGCCCATCCGCGATTGGCAGGCGCCGGGCGGCTTGAGTTCAGTCATGGTGTGTGTCCCCTCCGGCCAGCTGCCGGATGAAGATTGCCCGCAGACCCGCCGCGAATACTTCGTCAGCGGCACCGAGCCGCGCTTCGCAGATGCGTTGTACGAGCGCCTGGCGGTGAACTCGCTGAATGGCCGCTTGGCGACCGTGTTCACGCCCGCCGAGTTTGTGCACGAGGAATTATTCGTGCGTGTGCCCGCCGCGCTGCACACCGCCGCCCTGGCGGCGGGTCTGCCGCTGCCCCCCGAAGACTTTGACAGCGTGCCAGCCTTCCCGGCCGGCAACGCCGTCAGCCTGCTGCAACCTGAGCGCTTCAGCACGGTCAGCGGTACGCTGACCGTGCGCGGCCAGACGGGTGAGCAGGCCACTGGCTGGGACTTGCAGGTGGGGCAGGGGCTCTATCCGCGCCGCTGGCTGCAGCTGGCCAGCGGCAGCAGTGCCCAACCGCGGGCGCAGTGGGATACGAGTGGACTCAGTGGGCTGTGGGTGATCCAGCTGCAAGTGTGGGATGAAGACGGCAATGTAAGCCGTAGTTATACGGTGGTAACTGTTGAATAGGGCGAGGCATGCCTCGCCCCTACGCTCGACTTACAAGCATGCGTGCTTCTACGATTTGTCATTCCGAACGAGCCGCGTAGCGGCGAGGAGGAATCCGTATGGGCTAGTTGAGACTTGTGCATATCTGGATAAGCGAGTGCTTTTTGCAGATATGCTGGTTTTGCAAGATGAATACGGATTCCTCGCTGCGCTCGGAATGACAAAGCTGTGTTAGTAGTGACGATGCGCGGTGCTGTAGGAGAATAATCTAGGGGCGAGGCATGCCTCGCCCCTACCTAGATTGCCTGAACCCTAGCCCGCCATTTCTTCTTGCTTCTTGAACTGGCTCATGTACAGGTCGTAATAGAAGCCCTTTTTCTCGAGCAGCTCGGCGTGTTTGCCGCGCTCGATGATCTCACCGGCTTTGAGCACCAGAATGACATCCGCGTTACGGATGGTGCTGAGGCGGTGGGCGATCACAAAGCTGGTGCGGCCGGCCAACAGCTTCTCCAGCGCACTCTGGATCAGGCGCTCGGTGCGGGTGTCCACGCTGCTGGTGGCCTCGTCCAGGATGAGGATGCGCGGGTCGGCAAGGGCCGCCCGGGCGATGGCTAGCAGCTGGCGCTGACCCTGGCTCAGGCCGGAGCCGCGCTCGCCCAACACGGTGTTGTACTTCTCCGGCAGGCGCTCGATGAAGCTGTCGGCATGCGCCAGCTTGGCGGCCGCAACCACTTCCTCATCCGTAGCCTGCGGGCGGCCAAAGCGGATGTTCTCCATGACCGTGGTGCTGAACAAGAAGGTGTCTTGCAGCACTATGCCGATCTGCTGGCGAAGCGACTCCTGCGTGACCTCGCGCACATCCGTACCGTCGATCTTGACCGAACCGCCGGTGACATCATAAAAGCGCGGGATCAGATTGATGATGGTGGTCTTGCCCGCCCCGGTCGGCCCAACGATGGCCACGGTCTGGCCCGGGTTGGCGTAGAAATTCACATTGCGCAGCACTGGCTCGCCAGCCTTGTACTCGGCGCTGACGTTGTCCAGCTCGACCTTGCCCTCGATCGCGCCCATGATCTGAGCGTTGGGCTTGTCTTGGATGCTTGGCACCACATCTAGCAGGCCAAAGATGCGCTCGGCGCCGGCCACGGCGCTCTGGATGTTGCCCCACAGCACGGCGATCTGCTGGATGGGCTGGTTGAAGCGCTGCACATAGCCCAGGAAGGTGATCACAAGGCCGATGGAAACCGCCGTGCCGCCCAACGACGAGCCGTTGAGCAGCGCCAAGCCGCCGGCCACCGTCACGATCGCCAGCGCGAGATAGCTCAGCGCTTCCAGCACCGGCGCCAGCGCCGAGGTGAAGGCTACAGCGCGCACGTTGGCGTCACGGTTGGCGGCGTTGGTGGCGCGGAAATGCTCGATGTTCTCCTCGGCGCGGTTGAAGGCTTGCGACTCGCGCACCGCCGAGATGCTTTCCTGCAGGTTGGCGTTGACCGAGCCCATCTCCACCCGCGTCTTGCGGAAGGCTTTGCGGGCCTGTTCCGAGAACCAGATGGTGGCCACCGCCATCAGCGGTGCGATCGCCATGCTGAGCAGGGCGAAGGTGACGTTCTTGGTGAGCATGTTGTAGGCGATCCACACCAGCAGCAGGATGCCGCTGACCACGTTCACCAACGCAAAGCTCATTGCCTGCTGGATGGTGTCGCTGTCGTTGGTGATGCGGCTCATCAGGTCGCCTACTTCGTTCTCGGCGTAATAGCCAACCGGCAGGCTGTGCATGTGGCTGAACAGCTGGGCGCGCACGTCGCGCAGCACATGCTGGCCAGCCCAGCTCATTGAAAAGAAGGTCAGGCCAGTGAGGAAGGAGCCGATCATGAACAGCACGATCAGAATAGCGATGAGCTGGCCCAGGCCCGCCACGCGCTCAGCGTTGGTCAGGTTGGCGGGGTCAGCAGGCAGCTCAAAATTGGCCAAGGTGAAGGCGCCCTTGATGATGCGCTGGGTCGTGGTGGCCGACTCCACACCGCTGGCCAGCCAGCAGTTGCTCTGCGCCGCCTGGCTGGCATCGCCAGCCAGGGGCGATGCCTCGCCGCCGAAGCTGGCCGCCGCCGCGGGGGTCAGATAACAGTCAACGATCTGGCCGGTCAGTTCCGGCGTGGTGACCTGGGCCCAGGTGGCGATGATGACAAAGGTGCCAGCCAGCAGCAGGGCATACCAGAAGGGTTTGAAATAGGCGGCCAGGCGGCCCAGCGTCTCGCTGGTCCGTTTGGGCTTCAGGGCTTCCTGATCAAGTAATGCGCGGGTATTGAACATGCGGTGTTCTCCTGCAGCTAGGCTGCGCTCTGCCCAGGCTTTTCGGCCTGGTCGCCTACCAGCTGCGAGTTGTAGATGTCAGCGTAGATCTCGTTCTCTTCCAGCAGCTGGGCGTGCTTACCGCTGGCCACGATCTTGCCTTTGTCGAGCACCAGGATCTGGTCGGCATTGATCACGGTGCTGATGCGCTGGGCGATCACGAAGGACGTGCGGCCCAGCATCAGCTGGTCGAGGGCGGCCTGGATCTGGCTCTCGGTCTGCAAGTCTACACTGGAGGTCGAGTCATCCAGGATCAGGATGCGCGGGTTGAGCAGCAAGGCCCGCGCGATCGCAATGCGCTGCTTCTGGCCGCCACTCAGCGTAGTGCCGCGCTCGCCCACCGGGGTTTCGTACCCCTGCGGGAAGGACATGATGAACTCGTGGGCCGCGGCGGCTTTGGCCGCCGCTTCCACTTCGGCCTGGGTGGCCTCGGGCTTGCCGAAGGCAATGTTGTCGCGGATGTTGCCGCTGAACAAGGTCGTCTCTTGCAGCACGATGCCGATCTGGCTGCGCAGCGACTCGAGGGTCACATCGCGCAGGTCGTGCCCGTCCACGGTCACGCGGCCCTCGGAGGGATCGTAGAAGCGCGGGATGAGATTGATGATCGTGGTCTTGCCGGAGCCAGTTGCGCCCAGCAGGGCTACGGTCTGGCCGGGCTCGGCCGAAAAGCTGACATTGTCGAGCACGGGGTCGCCGCCGCCGAAGTAGCGGAAGGTCACATCTTCAAAGCGCACCTCGCCCTTGACTGGCGGCAGGGCCAACGCGCCAGGCTTGTCGGTCACGTCTGACTTGGCGTCCAGGATCTCGAAGATGCGCCCGGCTGAGGCCATGGCCTGGCCGAACTGGCTGATGATGAAACCAAACTGGGCCAGCGGGATGAAGAGATAGATCAGGTACAGACTGAATTCCTGCCATTCACCCAGGCTGAGCGTGCCAGCGATGATCTGCTGGCCGCCGGCGTTGAGCGTGGTGGCCTGGCCCAGGTTGGCGACCAGGAAGATGAGCGGGAACAAGAAGGTGAAGATGCGGGCGATGCGAATCTGCTCGTTCATTAGCGTGTTGACCGATTCGCCAAACTTGCGCTGCTCGCTCTTCTCGCGCGTGAAGGCCTTGACCACTTTGATGCCGGCCAGGTTCTCTTGCAGAATGGTGTTGAGGGCCGCCAGGCGTATCTGCAGTCTCATGAACAGCGGCTGGCTGATGCTGCCAAAGATGAAGAACAACGCCAGCGCCACCGGCAGGATCCACAGCGTGACCAGAGCCAGCTGCACATTGGTGGTGAACAGAATAATGAGCGTGGCGCTCAACAGCACCAGCGCGCTGACCAGTTGCACCAGGCCTTGACCCAGGAACAGGCGCACTTTTTCCACATCGTCCGTGGCGCGGATCATCAGCTGGCCGGTCTGGTTCTGGTCATGGTATGAAAATGACAGCCGCTGGATCTTGGCGTACAGCTCATTGCGCATGTCGAACGACACGCTCTGCGAGTTACGCTCAGCCCAGTAGGATTGCAAAAAGGCGAACAGGCCGCGCAGCACGGCGAACACCACAATGAAAATGCCGGCCCGCACCAGCAGCTCGGGCGCGGCGGTTTGGTCTGCGGTCAGCTGGGTCACCAGCTGCTCCTGGGTCGTGCCCGGCGCGTAGTTGAGAAACTCCAGAATGCGCGGCAAGGCCTGCGCCATGAATGCAGTGGGGATGCTCTGCAAACTTTCCAGCACCTGGGTGGCGATGACGCCCTGGGTGACCGCATCGATCATGTTGCGGATCAGGCGCGGCACCGCCAGCTGCGCCAGCGTGGCCACCAGTAGGAAGATGTAGGGCAGGGCGGCTTCCCACTTGTAGCGGAACAAATAGCGCACTGCGCGCGGAAACACGCCTTTGGGTAGTCGGGGGCGGTTGGCGGCGCCAGCCGCCCGCTTTGAACGCTCCCGACCCTGGGTTTGGGTTGCTTGCACTAGGTTGTCCTTTCTGTTGCTACCGGTAAGAAGCGCTTCCATATTCATAAGCCGTTAAGGCTTCTGAAATACAAAAGCGGATAAGTGTAACGATGTCCTGCTAAACGTCAAGGAACAAAATGCGCATCGCAGGCGTTAGTAAAAGTGATAGGAGGTAACTTATGAAAACCATGCTTACTTTGATGCTTTTGGGCGCCGTGGCGCTGTCTGCTTGCGCCAGCGTTCCCCAATCCCCGGAACTGGGTGGTGGCGCCTGGGTGCTAACCAGCTTGGATGGCAATACCCAGGTGGGCAGCGCCGCCGGGGGCAACGACATCACCTTGCAGTTTGGCGAGGATGGCCGCGCCGGCGGCAGCGGTGGCTGCAACCAGTATGGCGCTGGCTACACCGTATCTGGCAACATGCTGACCTTTGAACAGCCGGTATCGACCCTGATGTACTGCGAACCCGAACTGACCATGCAGAACGAAGCCGCCTATCTGCAAGCCCTCACTATGGTGGGCGAGTGGCAGATCAGTGGCAGCACGCTGACCCTGACAGGTGGCGGACACACCCTGGTCTTCACCCGCTAGCTGATCGGCAAACAAAAGAGGCGCACATTGTGCGCCTCTTTTGTTGCTTTGCAGCTCTCAGTCTAGGGGACGGAGTTGAACAAGCGCTCGCAGGCCGTGTTGGGGGACTCAGGGGAGGCGCCAACAACACCCTGCTGCAATAGACGCAGGTTGACGAAGGCGTCACCCACCATCACATAGCGCAGATAGCGCCCATATTCATCTGTATCCGCTTCATCACGTACCAGGATCACCTGTTGGTTCTCGATCAGGGCGCGGTTGGCTTCCAAGGCTTGCGGGCTGTCGCCATCGTCAATGCCAATGTAGCGCACGCCGTAATCTTTGCCGTCCACGCGCACCACAATGCTGTCACCGGTGTAGATCTCCACCACGGTGCCCACCGAGCGGTCAGTGCCCAGGGGCACGCAGCTGGCTTCGGCGGGCAGGCCGGGGATGCTTTCAGCGGTCGGCAGCAGGGAGCCGGGATCGCTGGTCTGAGCCGGGGCTTCTTCGGCAGGCGCTTCGGTGGCATCCGCAGGGGCGGGAGCCTGCTGGGTCAGCAGGGCCGCCACGGCGGTTTGTACGGCGGTATCGTCAGTGCTGGGCGCCGAGGGGGCGCAGGCGGCCAGCAGCATCGTGATCAGGGTTATTGCAAGGACTTTTTTCATAACACCTCTCTTGAGCCAGAAGTATAGCGGCTCTAGTTTGGAGCGGCATTAATCTTCGGGTGCGTAGGGAGCCTTGCCATGCTGGTCACCCACATAGCTGGCCAAACCGGTGTGCCCCAGCATCTGGCGGATGCCCTGGCTCTCGCCCAGGTGATACCAGTAATGGTGACGCACCCGCAGCAAGTAGGAGCCGATGCTCTCGCGGTACTCGGTGCCGTCTTCCTGGGTCAAATGCTTGATGAGCTTCTTGCTGGTAAGCGTATCCAGCCATGCGTCGCTGGCGGCCGTGATCGCTTTCCACGCCTTCCAGGCATACGCCAGGGTAGGCGTGCTGGCCGGCGCGCCGTTGGCCTGCTCGCGCACTTCGGGCACCAGCAGGATGCCCTGGGCGCGGGTGAGCCAATATAACTGCTCGTGCCAGGCCATATGGGCGATGATCCAGCTGATGCTGTTCATTGGCCCGAGGCGTTTTTGGGCATCCGCTTCGGAGAGATTCTTGAGCCCGCGCTGGAACTCCTTGCGGGTAAAGCGTAGTTGTTCTACCAGTGGATGAGCCATGAGCGCAGTATACAAAAAAGAGCGCACCAGCGGTGCGCTCTTTTTTGCTTTGTGTCATTGCGAGGATCCTGAAAGTTGCATGAATATGCAACTTTCAGCCCGAAGCAATCTCCAAGCTCGCGGGCTACGCCTCTCGCGGGATCTCGCAACACAGCACCAACTGCCGCGCCGCCTTGACCTCATCCATGCGGCCGTACTTGGTGGTGTGCGGCGCCTGCTGCAGTAGCTCAGGCGTGGTGTGAGCTTCCTCGGCGATCTTGAGCATGGCGTCCACAAAGGCGTCTAGCACTTCCTTGCTCTCGGTTTCGGTTGGCTCGATCATCAACGCTTCACGCACGATCAGCGGGAAGTAGTTGGTGGGCGGGTGGAAGCCAAAGTCCATCAAACGCTTGGCAATGTCCAGCGCGTGCACATCGGGCGCGTCGGCCCAGCGGCCTTCCAGCACCACTTCGTGCATGCACACCCGGTCGTAGGGCACCTTGTATGCGCCTTGCAGCTTGACGCGCAGGTAGTTGCCGTTCAGCACGGCGTGCTCGGCCACCGAACGCAGACCCTCGGCGCCCTGCATCAGGATGTAGGTGAAGGCGCGCACGTGCATACCGAACTGGCCGTGGAACGCCTTCAGGCGCCCGATGCTCTTGGGCGGCTGGTGCCAGCCGTACACCGGCCCCATCTCTTCGCTGCCTTCCTCCTCGATGCCTACGATGGGGCCAGGCAGGAAGTCGGCCAGGTGGGCGGCCACGCCCACAGGGCCGGAGCCCGGGCCGCCGCCGCCGTGCGGCGTGGTGAAGGTCTTGTGCAGGTTGTAGTGCAGCACATCCACGCCCAGGTCACCCGGGCGGGCAATGCCCAGGAGGGCGTTCATGTTGGCGCCGTCGCCATACACCAGGCCGCCGGCGGCATGCACCGCTTCGATGGCCTCCTGTACCTGTTCTTCGAACAGGCCCAGGGTGTTGGGATTGGTCAGCATCAGCGCCGCCAGGGTCTCGTCACATTCGGCTTTGAGCGCTTCGAGGTCCAGGTTGCCGCGTGCATCCGAAGGGATCTCGACCACGCGGTAGCCGGACATGGCGCTGGTGGCCGGGTTGGTGCCGTGAGCCGAGTCAGGGATCAATACTTTGTTGCGCTTGCTGTCGCCGCGGCTGGCGTGGTAGGCCTTGATCATCAGCACGCCGGCCAGTTCGCCGTGGGCGCCGGCGGCGGGCTGCAGCGAGACGGCCGCAAAGCCGCCGATCTCCTTGAGCCATTCCTGCAGGTGATACATCACCGCCAGGCTGCCCTGCATCATCTCGGCGGGCTGCAAGGGGTGGGCGTGCGCAAAGCCGCCCAGGCGCGCGGTTTCCTCGTTGATGATCGGGTTGTACTTCATGGTGCACGAGCCCAGCGGGTAGAAGCCGGTCAGGATGCTGTGGTTGAGTTGCGATAGGCGCGTCAGGTGGCGCAGCGCTTCCAGTTCGCCTAGCTCCGGCAGCGGCAGGTTGTCGCGCACCAAGCCCTTAGGCAACTCGGCCAGCGGTACATCCGGAACAGGCATCTGCACGCCGGTGCGGCCAGGTGCGCCCAGGTCGTAGATCAGTGGCTCAGGCATGCGCCACCTCCGCCAGGGTCTCAACAAGGTAGTCAATTTCTTCCTTGCTGTTCAACTCGGTCACGGCCAGCAGGCTGCAGTTCGCCAGGGTGGGGTAGTCACCGCCTAGGTCGTAGCCGCCGATGATGCCGCGCCCCAGCAGGCGCAGGTTCAGCTCCGCCGCCGGGATGGGGCTTTCCATCACAAACTCATGGAAGAAAGCATCCTTGAACTTGAGGCCAAAGCCCTTGAGCTTGCTGATCTCGGCCGCGGCGTAGTGCGCCTTGTGATAGCAGCTCTCGGCCACCTGGCGCAGGCCGCTCTTGCCCAGCAGGCTCATGTACGTCGTGGCGGCCAGCATCATCAAGCCTTGATTCGTGCAGATGTTGGAGCTGGCCTTCTCGCGCTTGATGTGCTGCTCACGCGTGCTCAGCGTCAGCACAAAGCCGCGCTGGCCGCGGTTGTCCACCGTTTCGCCCACCAGGCGGCCGGCGATCTGGCGCACGTACTGGTTGCGCGTAGTCAGGATGCCGAGGTATGGCCCGCCGAACGAGAGCGGGATGCCCAGCGGCTGGCCTTCGCCGGTGACGATGTCGGCGCCCATCTCACCGGGCGGCTTGAGCAGCCCGAGCGCGGTGGGGTTCACCGACACCGCCAGCAGGGCGCCCTTGGCGTGGGCGGCTTCGGCCAGCTTGGTGTAGTCATACACCCGGCCGAAGAAATCCGGATAGGCCACGCACACCAGCCCGGTCTGCTCGTCGATCATGTCGATCAGCGCGTCTGGCCCGGCGCTCAGGTCGAAGTCTTCGCCGACGAACTGCAGGTCGCCGCCGTCTTCATAAGTGTGTACCACGGCGCGGTACTGCGGGTGGATGCCGGGCGACATAATGATCTTGTTGCGCGCCCCGCGGTGGATGCCGCGGCTCATATTGACCGCTTCGGCCAGCGCCGTGGCGCCGTCATAGTGTGAAGCGTTGCTGACTTCCATGCCGGTCAGCGCCACGATCAGGCTCTGGTATTCGAAGATGGCCTGCAGCGTGCCCTGCGAGATCTCCGGCTGGTAGGGCGTGTAGGCGGTGTAGTACTCGCCGCGGCGCAGAATGCTGTCGACTCCGGCAGGGATGTAATGGTGATAGGCTCCCGCGCCGAGGAAGCTGACCAGATCGTCAGCGCTTTCGTTGGCCTCGGCGATGCCTTTGAGCTCGCCCAGCGCTTCCATCTCGGTGAGCGGGGCGGGCAGGTTAAGTTTGGGGAAACGGAACTTTTGCGGCACCGCGCTGAACAGATCGGCAATGGTCTTGACGCCGATCGCCTCCAGCATCTGCTGGCGGTCGCGCTCCGTATGCGGAACGAAGGTCACGCCGAACGCTCCTTGCAGTAGGCCTCATAGGCCGCCGCATCCAGCAGTGCATCCAGCTGGGCCGGGTTGGTCAGCTTGACCTTGGCCAGCCAGGCTTCGCCGAACGGATCGCTGTTGATCGCTTCCGGCTTCTGCGCCAGAGCGCTGTTGACCTCGACCACTTCGCCGTCCACCGGCATGTAGATGTCGGCGGCCGCCTTGACCGACTCGACGCTGGCAAACGTAGCGCCCTGCGCTACGTTTGCGCCGGGTGCCGCGCTGAAATCGACATATACGATGTCAGACAGCTGATCCTGGGCGTAGTCGCTGATGCCAACCGTGGCGCTGTCGCCTTCCACGCGGACCCATTCGTCGTTCTTGGTGTACTTCACATCGCTGGGATATTTCATCTAAAACCTCCGGCCTTGCGAACTGGTGTAGGGGCGCAGCATGCTGCGCCCAGTTGCGAAAACAAAAAAGCGCACACGAAATAGACGTGTGCGCCTCTGTTTTGGACCTGAGAGTTTGATCGCGGCACGCCTTTCGCCGCAACTTGCCCCGTCGGTTGAGACTGTAGCGGCGGCGTCAGCCGATGCGTCACAGTCTACATTTCCAGAGGAGTATGGCGAACGCGGGTCCTTTGTACCTGAGAGTTTCGCGCGCAGTGGTGTGCCGCGCACTTGCCCCTTCGGTGGCGCCAGATGCAGCGCGGAGAAACCTGGTGTTGGTTTCTCCGCCGCACAGTAGGTACTGCGCACACGGAGAAACCTGGGTTTGGTTTCTCCCGCGGCGCAGTGGGTTTCTGCGCCGCAACTCTCCCCTACGTTCGTTCTTAATTTTGGCGATTCTAAAAGAGGCGGGGGGGAAAGTCAAGCAGGGAAGGAAGCGGCCAGCCTTGCTTGGATCCCTAATCTCCACTCACCAGTGCTCTAGCTATTCACCTTCTCAAAATACGCTTCCACCTCAGGGTCGGTGTACATGGTCAGCGAGAGGATGCCGATCACGCCAGAGATCACGTTCAGATACAGGAAGCTGATGATCTGGGCGATGGCGATCGGCTTGGAGGGCTTGACCGGCTGGGGCGGGTTGGCCATCAGCTTGACGCCGTACAGCACCTCGAACACACCCAGCACCGCCGGAGCGATAGTGAGCGGCAGGCACACCAGGCCGAGGAAGAAAGTGCCGAGCACGACGCTGATGGTGAGGCCGCCGCCAACCAGAATGTTGATGGCGCCGCTGACCAAATTCATTACGCCAATGGCGTTGACGTTGCTGGGCTTCTCAGGGAGGGCAGTTTGTTTGCTTGGCATGCCTGCATTCTAACAAAAACGCCTGCGCAATTTGCGCAGGCGTTTTTTGCTTGAAAAGGAGTGAGCTTAGGCCCAGCCCTGCTTCTTCACGAAGTCAGTGATGACCGGAATGGTGATGCTCTCACCCTGGTAGGCCTTGTAGGCCCAGAAGATCTGCGGGATCCACACCGCCCAGGCTACGCAAGCCAGGATGATGGTGGCGCCCAGCACGAAACCCAGCACAATGGACACAATGCCCCAAACCAGGGCCTGGGCCAGATGCTCCTTGATGAAGGGGCGGTCCTTCTTGCCCTCGATCAGGAAGAGGATGACCGGGATGAGCGGCGTGAACAAATACGCCAGTGCTGCCCACAGCTTGTCGTCGTTTGTTGCAGTACCTTGAGCCATACGAAATCTCCTTTAGATGATTGCTCGAATTAGAAGCATTGTATTGCGCTCTGGTGCGCAACACAAGAGCCATAACGTACTAGTTGGCGATTAGTTACTAAAAGCACGCATGCTAGAATGCGATTGAAATGCCGATCCGTATCGTATTCATGGGCTCGCCTGAGTTTGCCATGCCCAGTCTGCAAGCCCTTGCAGACCGGGGCCAGGCAAACCTGGTGGGCGTAGTCACCCAGCCAGACCGCCCAGCTGGCCGCGGCCGCCAGCTGACCCCGCCGCCGGTCAAGACCCTGGCCCAGCAGCTTAACATCCCCGTCATCCAGCCCGAACGCCTGCGCGAAAAAGCCGCCATGCAGCAGCTGCACGCCTGGGCGCCTGAGCTCATCGTGGTGGCGGCCTACGGCCAGATCCTGCGGCCCGCCGTGCTGGACCTGCCCGTCCATGGCTGCGTCAATGTGCATGCCTCGCTGCTGCCCCGCTGGCGCGGGGCCTCGCCCATCGTGGCCGCCATCCTGCATGGTGACGCCGAAGCCGGCGTCACCATCATGCGCATGGACCCGGGCATGGACACCGGCCCCATGTTGAGCAAACGCAGCATCCCTATCCAGCCCGACGATACCGCCGCCAGCCTGGGCGATAAGCTCAGCCTGCTTGGCGCCGAACTCTTGGTTGAAACGCTGCCGGGCTATCTCGATGGCAGCTTGCAGGCCCAGCCGCAGCCCGAGGAGGGCGTGACCTTGGCCCCGCTTTTGGAAAAGAGCGCGGGAGTACTCGATTTCAATGAAACTGCTGAACAACTGGAGCGCAAAGTACGCGCCTACAACCCTTGGCCGGTAGCTAGCCTGCCGTGGAAGGGTGGGCCGCTGCGCGTGTTGCGCTCCAGGGTTGCGGCCGGCAGCGGGGCGGCCGGCCGCCGCGTGATCCTGGATGGCCTGCCCGCCGTCGTGACTTCGCAAGGGGCGCTGGTGTTAGAGCAAGTACAACCCTCTGGCAAGAAACCCATGAGCGGCCGAGACTTTCTGCAAGGCGCACGCGACTGGGCCTCTGCTTAGCGGTTCAGCATCATTAGAAAATAGTTGATGCGCTGCATCAACCCTTGTGCTGTATCTTCAAAGGCTTTTAGTTGTCTTGTTTTGTTTCCCTGCACCTCGCTGGGGTCAGGGAAGCTCCAGTGAATTTGCTCGGGTGCGCCCGGAAAGATCGGGCAGCTGTCCTTGGCGCGGTCACACACCGTGATCACGTAATCAAAATGCTGGCCTAAAAAAGCGTCTATGGATTTGGATTGTTGGGCGCGAATATCAATGCCCAATCCATCCATGGCTTCGATCGCCAGCGGATTGACCACGGACGGTTCTGTGCCTGCGCTGAACACCTCCACGCGCTCCCCGCCTTTGGCGCGCAATAATCCTTCCGCCATTTGCGATCGGGCGCTGTTGTGTGTGCACAAAAAGAGGATGCGCAGCCTTTTGCTGCCACTGGCGGCAGCGCCGTCCTCCGGATTGGGCGTCAAGGCAGGGTGCAGGCTTTCGCCACTGGAGAAGAACAGGCGCTGCAAGTTTGGCATGTTGAGGCTGTAATACGTCTCGCGACTGTCTGCAATGCTGGATGTTTCTGTGACCAGTTTGGCCTTCCTGAGTTTGCCCAAGTGATAGGACACAAGGTTTTGTTTTCCATTCACCTTTTGCTGCAATTCATTGACGCTGAAATCGCCTCTCACCAAGGCAGAGACAAGCTTCCAGCGCATGTCGTTTCCTAGCAGGCTAAACAGTTGCGGGGCATATGTGGCGGCGTGCATGGGTCGCTCCTATTCACATCAAAATGAATTGATATAATATCACATACAATCAATCCGTGCGCCAGACTAGAATAAGAGCCTGGAAAATATGGACGGGCTACAAGGAGAGCTATGAAAACAAAAGTTTGGTTGGCTGAATTTATTGGCACCGCCGCGCTGATCTTTGTGGGTGCGGGCGCCGGAGCGCTGGGCATCGGCGGTCTGCTCGGCGTGGCCTTTGCTCACGGCCTGGTGCTGGTGGGCCTGGCCTATGCCTACGGCAGCGTGTCAGGCACGCACATCAACCCCGCCGTCACCCTGGCCGTGACCCTGGCGGGCAAGCTGAAGTGGGCGCAGGCTGCCCGCTACTGGCTGGCCCAGATGCTGGGCGGCGCCGTGGGCGCCGGCCTGCTGTTCGTCGCCCTGGGCGGCGCCAACAGCGGCCTGGGCGTCACGCTGCCGGCTGGCAGCGTCAGCGCGTTGCAGGCCATCGTGGTCGAAGCGGTGCTTACTTTCCTGCTCGTCACGGTTGTGCTGCGCACCGCCGTGCAGAAGGATGGCACACCGTTTGCCGGCGTAGCCATCGGCCTTACGCTGGCCGCGCTGATCCTGATGGGCGGGCCGCTCACCGGCGCCTCACTCAACCCGGCCCGCAGCTTTGGCCCGGCGCTGTTCACGGGCAACCTGGCCTCGCTGTGGATCTACATCGTAGGCCCGTTTGCCGGCGCGGCCCTGGCCGCCTGGTCGCAGCGCTTTCTGAAGTAGCGCGTACTGGCTTCTATAAACAAACAGGGCACTGCCGTACGCAGTGCCCTGTTTGTTTTGGAGCAAACTCGCCCGGATTGCGCCTTGCTATCTAGCCAGAGACAGATAAAATTCTCCGAATTAAAGGTAGCTTTACGCTTAGACGGGCATTCGGAACACCCTGAAGTTCTAGACGCCTCACAAGTAAAGAGCGAACGTAACTGGGCTGGCCTTGCCGCACGGCATGCTGGCTGTTTTCAGTATGTATCGCTCGAGCTACGCATGAGGTGAAGTATGTACGAGTTTACGTTGTTGCGTCACGCCGAATCGCAGGGCAACATTGACAAGAAGCATCAGGGCCAGGCCGAGTTCCCGCTGACGGAGCTGGGCCGCCAGCAGGCCGCCGCACTTGGGGAGCGCTGGCGCAGTGAGGATGTGCAGTTCACGCGCATTTTCTCCAGCCCTCTGCAGCGCGCCCGCCAAACCGCCGAGATCATCAACGCCGCGCTCAATGCCCCGCTTGAGCTTGAGCCCCTGTTGGCCGAGCGCCACCTGGGCGAGCTGACGGGCCTGACACATGATATTGCCAGCCAGCAAGTCCCGCCGCCGCCCTTCCTCACCCCATACGAGCCGTACGGCAACACGGGTGAGGGGCAGTGGCAGCTCTTTCTGCGCGCCGGTCAAATGCTGCACAGTTTGCTCAGCCAGCCGCGCGGCAAGTACTTGGTGGTTTCCCACCGCGGCTTCCTGGGCATGCTCATGTACGCCATCCTCGGCATCAACCCCCACGCCAATTTCCAGGGCCCGCGCTTCCATTTCCAGAACACCGGCTTTGCCCGCCTGACCTATGACACGCACAATCACCAATGGCGGCTCTTCGCTTTCAATGACCTGAGTCATCTGGGCGATCTGCCGGTCAGCTCGCTGCTGGTGCCGGCTCCGGCGCACAGCAGCAAATAGAAGCAAAAATGCGGCGCAAGCCGCATTTTTTATTTCGCTCTTACGAAAATCTATGATTAATGCATTACCCTATACTAATCAGCAGCCTTGCTGAGTCGCAGCGGCGCCTCCGCTGACTATACCAGGAGGACCCATGAGCTTTTTGTCTTCGATCGGCACCTACGCATTCTGGTTTGTCGTGCTGCTGATCCTTCTCCCCGGCACCATCTTCACTGTGCAGCAGCAGACCGCGGTCATTGTGCAGCGCTTCGGCAAGTTTGCGCGCATTTATCGCCCGGGCCTCAATTTCAAGATCCCTCTGATCGAGCAGATCGCCGGCCGCGTCAACCTGCGCTTGCAGCAACTGGACGTCGACATTGAGACCAAGACCAAGGACAACGTATTCGTCAAAATGACCGTCTCCGTGCAGTACCTGATCCGCGAAGACAAGGTGTTCGACGCCTTCTATCGCCTGCAGGACCCGCACACCCAGATCCGCTCCTTCGTCTTCGACGTGGTGCGTGCCAATGTGCCCAAGATGACGCTCGACGAAGTCTTCGAGAACAAAGAGGACATCGCCACCGCCGTGCGCACCGAGCTGTCTGACGCCATGGATGATTTCGGCTACAACATCCGCCAGACCTTGATCACGGACATTGACCCGGATCCTAAGGTCAAGCAGGCCATGAATGAGATCAACACCCAGGAGCGCCTGCGCCTGGCCGCCGCCCAGAAGGCTGAGGCTGAGTACATCATCACCGTGAAAGCGGCCGAGGGTGAAGCCGAAAGCAAGCGTCTGCAGGGTGTGGGTATCGCCAACCAGCGTAAGGAAATTGCTCAGGGTCTCAGCAGCGCCGTAGGCGATTTCCAGAAGGAGATCCCCAGCGTCTCGCCCCAAACGGTGATGGACCTGCTGATGGTTACCCAGCACTTTGACATGCTCAAGGACATCGGCGCCCACGCCGGCAGCAAGGTGGTGCTGATCCCCTACAGCCCCAACGCCGTTGGCGACCTGACCGACCAAATGCGCAATGCCATCTATGTCGGCAACGAGATGGGTGCGGACGACAGCCCTCCCGCCAAGAAGTAGCCGCAGATCAGTAACCAAAAAGAGCCACCCGTTTCGGGTGGCTCTTTTTTTGGTGCGTCGCCCGTTTTTTTCTTGTCATTCCGACGAGGCCGTAGGCCGAGGAGGAATCCTTTAGGACATTGCAAAGCCCATCTGAGGCTGCACGGTCCTAGTTCACGAAGCTGGGGTATGCCCGCCCGGCCGCCCACACGAACAGCGCCGCCACCAGGATCAGCACCGCGAAATCAGTGCCCAGGCCGAAGTGGCTCTGCCCGCCATCCAACATGAAGGTGCGCAGCGCATCCACCACATAGGTCAGCGGGTTGAAGCGCGAGATCGCCTGCAGCCAACCCGGCATGATCTCGATGGGGTAGATGGCGTTGCTGGCAAAGAATAGCGGCATGGTCATGAACTGGCCAATGCCCATAAAGCGCTCGCGGGTCTTCACCTTGATCGCCACCAGCAGCGAGAACGTAGAAAACAGCACCGCGCCCATCAGCACGGTGAACAGCGTGCCCAACAGGGCAAAGATGTTGAAATCCAGTTTCACGCCCATGACGTAGGCCAGCGGGTAAATAATGAAAGTTTGCGAGATGCCGCGCACGCCCGCCGAGAGTCCCTTGCCCAGCACCAGTGCGGCGCGCGGCGCCGGGCCAGCCAGGAACTTGTGGATGATGCCCAGGTCACGTTCCCAAATGATCGAGATACCGTAGAAGATCGAGATGAACAGCATGCTTTGCGCCAGGATGCCGGGCGCCATGAATTCAATGTAGCCGAATTCGCCGGTAGGGATGGCGCGCACCCCGGCCAGCACCTGGCCGAAGATCAGTATCCACAGCACCGGCTGGGCGGCCCGCGTCAGCAGGTCGAGCGGTTCGTGGCGCAGCTTGCGCATCTCCATCTCGGCGATGTTGAGTGTCTTGCGGATGAAGAACACGATCGCCTCAATCGGGCGCAGCCAGGCGGCCGGAGCGTTTTGGGGGTTTACGATGTCTGTCATGCTGTCCTATCCCACGCGGCGCGCATTGATGCGCGTGCGTGAAGTTTCAAGGTAAGAGCCCGGGGTGGCTTCCAGCGCGGCCCCGGCGAAGTGGCTGAACACAGCGTTCAGGTCGGCCGCGCCGCCATTGACGGATGCCTTGAGCTCTTGCGGCGAACCGATCGCGGCCAGCTGGCCCTGATGCATGATGGCGATGCGCTGGCACAGGCCGTCGGCCTCGTCCATGTAATGGGTGGTGAGCAGGATGGTGGTGTTGAACTCGTCGCGCAGGCGCTTGATGTGCTCCCATACCGACGCACGCGCGATCGGGTCCAGGCCAACGGTGGGCTCGTCCAGGAACAGCACCCGCGGCCGGTGAATGACCGACTGGGCGATCTCCAGCTTGCGGATCATGCCGCCCGAGTAGGTCTTGACCATGCGTGAGGCCGCGTCTTGCAGGCCCATCATCTCCAGCAGGCGCTGGATGCGCTCTTCGCGCACATTGGTCGGCAGATCGAAGATCTTGGCGAAGATGAGCAGGTTCTCGTAGCCGGTCATGTTGCCGTCAGCCGAGAGTAGCTGCGGCACATAGCCCGTCGAGCGGCGCACCTGAGCCGACTGGCTGACGATGTCGTAGCCCGCCACTATAGCGCCGCCGCCGCTGGGCGGCAGCAGCGTGGTCAGCATCTTGATCATGGTGGTCTTGCCGGCGCCGTTGGGGCCAAGCAGGCCAAAGATCTCGCCTTCTTGCAGGGCCAGCGATACGCCGTTCACCGCCGTAAAATCGCCAAATTGGAGCGTAAGCTCATGGGTTTCGATCACATTCATGGGTTGCGTGTCACTCCTTCTTGGGTTCGTTGCCAGCTGCAGGGGAGGGGCTTGCAAATGCGTCTTTCAAGATGTGCATGGCCTCCACTACCGCTTCTTGTTGCTTTGGGCTGAGGTGCGCCAGTTGCTCGGTCAGAAATTCGCGCGTGTGCTCACGCACGATCTGGATGCTCTTCTGCCCCTTGGGCAGCACGCTCAGCTGCACACGCCGGCGGTCGCCGGCATGTGCTTCGCGCTTGGCCAGCCCGCGCTGCACCAGGCTCTCCACCAGCTTTGAAGCGGCCGGGGCTTCGACGCCTACGAATTCCGCCAGCTCGTTCAGCGCGCAGCCTGGATTGCGGTTGATGTAGGCTAGGGCGCGGAACTCCGGCAGGGTCAGATCCGGGTCACGCCGGGCGCGGAAGTTGCGCCGGATGATGCGCATCACCATCGGAATGGTTTCCAGCACTTCGGTGGCTATGGTTGTCTTTTTCTCGCTCATTAGTTGCTTTTGGAAACTATTTGACTAGGAATATATCCTGACTCTGTGTGCAGGTCAAGCCTTGGTTTAAAATCACAGTGATGGACGAGAGCATACTGGCCCAGCAGCTGGCCTACTACAACGCCCGCGCTCAGGAATACGACGAGTCGGTGCAGCAGACCGGCCGCTACACCGGCCCCGGCATCCCCGAGGTCGATGCGGAGTGGCAATACATTGCCCGCCGCCTGTACACACTGCCGCGGGTGGGCCATTCCCTGGAGCTGGCCTGCGGCACCGGCCTGTGGACGCAGGAGCTGCTGGACATCTCAGAGCACATCACCGCCGTGGACGGCGCGCCCGAAATGCTGGCCACCAACAAGGCCAAGCTGAACAGCCCGCGTGTGCGCTACCAGCAAGCCGACCTGTTCAAGTGGCAGCCCAGCGGCGTGTATGACCTGGTGTTCTTCGCTTTCTGGATCTCGCACGTGCCGCCGGAGCTGCTGCCGGCCTTCATCGAGAAGGCGGCCGCAGCCGTGAAGCCCGGCGGGCGCATCGTGATCGCCGATGAGCCAGGCGGCGGCAAGCAGCTCTCCGGCCCGGTGGAGAACAAGATCGAGCAGACCCGCACCCTGCACAACGGCGAAACCTATCGCATCGTCAAGGTCTATCACGACCCGCAAGTCCTGCAGCGCCAGCTCGAAGCCCTCGGCTTCACTGATATTGATCTGTGGGTAGGCGACTTTTTCTTCTCGCTCACGGCGGTAAAGAAATAGCTCCAGAGCATATAAACATCAATATCATTCCACAAGCAAATATTGAGCCACACTCGGCGCGCAAGGGCGGAACACACAAATACTTGCAGTCAGGCGCGCGTTGGCTATGACGCTTAGTCTTGCTCTATCACGTGGCGGACGATGACCATGCGCATGATCTCGCTGGTGCCTTCACCGATCGTCATCAGACGCGCATCGCGATAAATGCGCTCGACCGGGAATTCGGAGCTGTATCCGTAACCGCCGTGGATTTGGATCGCATTGCGGCACACGGTCTCGGCCACTTCAGTGGCGAACAGTTTGGCCATGGCAGCTTCTTTGGCGAAGGGCTTGCCGTTGTCCTTGTTCCAGGCGGCTTGCCAGACCAGCAGACGGGCGGCGTTCAGCTGGGTCTCAGCGTCAGCCAGCATCCACTGGATGGCCTGGTGGTTGGCGATGGGCTGGCCGAAGGTGTGGCGTTCCTTGGCGTACTTGACCGCTTCTTCCAGCGCAGCGCGGCCCAGGCCGACGGACAGCGCGCCGATGCCGACCCGGCCGCCATCCAGCGTGGCGAAGGTGTAGCTCAAACCCTTGCCCTGCTCACCCACCAGGTTGGCATCCGGCACGCGCACATTCTGGTAACTCAGCGCATGCGTGGGTGAGCCGTGCAGGCCCATCTTCTTCTCCGCCGGGCCGATGGAGAGGCCGGGCGTATCTGTTGGGACAAGGATGAGACTGTGGCGCTCGCCGGTGCGCACGAGGGTGACGATGAAATCAGCAATGGATGCATTGGTGCACCACATCTTGCTGCCGTTGATGACCCAGCTATCGCCATCCTGGACTGCGCTGGTCTGCACACCGCCGCTCAGGTCTGAGCCAGCCCCGGGCTCGGTGAGCGCCAAGGCGGCTAACTTGCCGCTGCCGCTTGCGGCAGGCGGCAAGTATGTTTGCTTGAGCTCTTCGGAGCCGAACAGAGCGACCGGCGCGCAACCCAGAGCGCTGTGAGCGCCGATGCTGAGGGCGGTGCTGCCGCAGCCCCAGCCCAGCTCCTCGACCGCCAGCACGATGCTGAGCGTATCCAGCTCGGCGCCGCCGTAGGCTTCGGGGATGTGCATGCCCAGCAGGCCGAGGGCCGCGCCTTTGCGGGCGGCCTCCCAATTGAACTCGCTGCGCTCATCGACCTCGCGGGCCTTGGGCTTCACTTCCCTGGCGACAAAGTCGTGCACGGCGGCTTGCCATTGCTTGTGCTCCTGGCTGAGTTCAAAATTCATTTGGGCAGTCTCCTTTTGGTTACCGGAGATTAATTGTACGCTGGATGTGTACTCAAGTGGAACGCGCCGCTCTACGGCAGTGGCCTGCGGCGGTAACTCCACGCCAAGATGTTGTTCGTTTTTGGTGTGGGGGTGGGGGGTGCAACTAAAAGATATCTGGAAACAGCAAGGCTAGGCAGGTCATGGGCGTACTATGCCAGAACTTTGACGAATCTTGTGGATTGGGGCTGCGCTGTCAAGGAGAGAGTTGTCATTGCGAGCGAGCGAAGCAATCTACCCGGCTAGAAGAACTCTAAATCCAGATTGCTTCGTCCGTTTCCATCGCTAATGCGCTGGATACTCCTCGCAATGACAAAAGCTTCCTTGACAGGATACTAACTACTATCAATCAGGTGATTTTATTCGCTTTATACTCACTGTATGGATGTGCGCATTGAAGCCAGTTGGAAGGAAAAGCTGGCCGAGGAGTTTGAGAAGCCGTATTTTGGGCAGCTGGCCGAGTTCGTGCGGGCGGAGTACAAACAATTCACCATCTATCCGCCCGGCAGCAAGATCTTTAATGCGTTCGACGCCTGCCCGTTTGACAAGGTGAAGGTAGTCATCCTGGGGCAGGACCCATATCACGGCCCGGGCCAGGCCAACGGCTTGTGCTTCTCGGTCAGCGAGGGCATCCCGCTGCCGCCCTCGCTGCAGAACATCTACAAGGAGCTCAAAGACGATCTGGGCGTGCAGCCGCCTGCCAGCGGCGACCTGGAGCGCTGGGCGCGGCAGGGCGTGCTGCTGCTCAACGCGACCCTGACCGTGCGCAGGGGTGCGGCGGCCAGCCACCAGGGCAAGGGCTGGGAGGAGTTCACCGATGCGGCCCTGCGGGTGCTATCTCAAGAACGCGAGCACCTCGTGTTCATTTTGTGGGGCGCGTATGCGCGCCGCAAGGGCGCATTCATTGACCGCATGAAGCACCTGGTGATCGAGTCAGCCCACCCGTCGCCGCTCTCGGCGCACAATGGCTTCTTCGGCAGCAAGCCGTTTTCAAAGACGAATGAGTATTTGCAGCGGTATAGGGTGGAAGCGGTACAGTGGTAAAAAAACCTCACCACAAAGACACAAAGAGCACAAAGCAAAAACTTTGTGTCCTTTGTGTCTTTGTGGTTAAGGGTTTAGCTACGCTGTTATCAACGCTATCGCAAGCAACGCCAGCCCTACTCCGACAACTTGTAAGCGGCTGAGATGCTCTTCTTCGATGAGACGGGCCATCAGCACAGTGATGCCCGGATAGAGCGAGACCAGCACGGCGGCAATATCCAGGCGGCCGGTTTGCACTGCCCGCAGGAACAGAAAATTGCCCAGCATGTCCAGCACGCCCGAAGCGACCAGGATCGCCACGGGAAGCTTGCTGGGCAGCGACAGGCGGCGGGTGGCCAGGGCGATGCCAGCTAGCATGAGGCTTGACGCCAGGCGGCTGGCGGCCAGCGGCCAGAAGGTAGCGCCTTCGCTGATCTGATCCAGCGTGGTGAAGAACAGGCCAAAGCCCAGGCCAGCAATGATGCCCAAGCCCAGGCCCGATTTCCGGCTTTCCCCGCCGCGCGGTGAAACCAGCCAGATGCTGGCGAGCGCCAGAGCGAAGCCCCACAGCTGCTGCGCCGGCGGCATGCCGGCGCGCAACGCGGTGACCAATACCGGCACCATGGCACCGATGGCGGCCGCCACCGGCGAGACCACGCCCATGCGCCCGACGGCAAAGCCGTGCAGCATAGACATGAAGCCGACTGTGCCCACCAGGCCGCCCAGGATGCCCCAGCCCAGATCTGCCAACGAGGAGACAGGCTCGCCGATGGCCAGAGCTCCGACCAGGGCGGCCAGGAAGCCGATGGGCAGCGAGATCAGCAAAGTGTGGAAGGCGCCGATGCGGCGGGCACCGAGGCCGCTAATGAAATCTCCGCTGCCCCAGGTGAGGGCGGCGGAGAGTGCGTAGGCGATCGAAGTTGCGAGGGCGTTCATTTATCCTGACGGTGGGATGTTGTAGTTGCTGCTGAATATGTTCTCAGGATCATATTGCTGCTTAAGGCGCGATAGGCGCTGGAGAGTCTGCGGTGGGTAGATCGAAGCCACGTCCTCAGCGGTGGCAGTGTGCAGGAAGTTCATGTAACTGCCCTGCCCCAACGCAGCCAACGGCTCCCAGTTCTTCATCTGGGCCGCCACTTCGGCCGGAGCGGTATCGCCGGGGAAGAACGAACCGACGAACATCATGATCTCGCTGTCACGCAGGCTATAGGCCGTCTCGCCGTGCGGCATGCGCTGGACTGCGCCGCTCATGTGACGCAGCTGAAACACGCGCATGCCCGGCAGGCTGTGCATGGCCGCAATTGCATCAACCACCTCATCGCTGAGTGATTTGAAGAACGCGTTCCTGACCGTGATGACCATACCCTCGGGCGGGTGGGCTTCCTCGAGCACATCCGCGTAGGCTACTTCTTTCACATCTACGGCGGCGGGCGTGCCCAGGTTGCGCAACGGCGCCAGGTGTGGCTCGGCTGCGGCGGCCGGGCCGGCGTAGCAAGCCAGGATCATGCCGGCGGGCTGCATGCCGGGCGCAAAGGCCGGCATGAGGGTCAGCGAAGTGGTCAGGTCTTCTGTGGAAGCACGCACCGCGTCACGCCAGGCGCGCAGCAGGCCGGGCACATCGTCGAGTGGATAGCTGATGGTGGCAAAGGTGACCTTGCCGACGGGCTTGGCCACAAAATCGAACGAAGTAATGATGCCAAAGTTGGCGCCTGCGCCGCGCATACCCCAGAACAGTTCGGGATTCTGGTCATGGCTGGCGCGCACAAACTGGCCGCCGGCAGTGACCAGTTCCACGCCGGTGAGATGATCGAGCGCCAGACCGAACTTGCGCACCATCCAGCCGATGCCGCCGCCCAGGGTCAGGCCGGCCACGCCGACCGTGCGCGTGTCACCGGAGGAGATCGCCAGGCCGTGCTGGCCGAGCACGACGGCCACATCGCCCCATACTGCGCCAGCGCCGATGCGCACCGCGCCGCTGGCAGCGTCGAGCACCTCGACCGCGTTCAGGTTGCGCAGGCTGATGACCACGCCACCGCGGTTGGTGCTGACGCCGGCAGTGTTGTGCCCGCCGCCGCGTACGGTGACCTGCAGTCCCTGGCTGCGGGCAGCGGCCAGCGCGGCAGCCACCTCATGCGGCGTGCGCGGCTGCAGTACGGCAGCAGGCGCGCCCGGGCCACCATAGGTATTGGCAGCGCTAGTGTAGGCCGCGTCGCCCGGCAAGATGATCTCGCCGGTGAAGCTGTCTGCAAAGGTGCTGGGGTCAAAGGGCATAGTGACTCCGTTTACTTCTTGCGCTTGCTGGCTTTCCTGGTCTTGGGTTCAGGCCGCGGCTCCAGCATGCTGCCGCGGCAGTTGGCTGCGCCACAGCGGCACAGGTACAGCTTGTCTACATCCGGCGCGTCATCCTTGCTGCGGGTGAGGTTGTAATCGTAGAACAGCTCCTCACCCTTTTGGATCGTGCGGGTCGCCTCGATATAGATGCGGCCCTTGTCGTCCACGGCTTCGCAGTTAGGATCGCACGAGTGGTTGATGAAACGGGCATCGTTGCCATTCACACCGGCGTCGATGGTGGTTTTTTTGTCGACATTGAAGAGCACCACAATGCTCTTGGGACCAGCGTTGGCGTAGCGCTCGTCGGCCTCTTTGGGGCTGATGCGCTCGCCCTGGTATTCAATGATGCGCGTGCCTTTGCGGAGCTTCTTGAGCGCAAAACCGCCATAGCGGTGAATGGGCGATTTGCGCACTTCCATATACGGATTGGTCATGGTCACCAGAATGCTTTCTGTGTTGGAGTTTAGCGATGCGAATTTAACCACTGAATCAACGAGCAACATCACGAATATGTTGCACCGCGTCAGGATTGACCAGCGAGGACGTATCGCCCGGCGTCTGCCCCAGGTAGGCGGCCCGCACCATGCGGCGCATCACCTTGGCGTTGCGGGTCTTGGGCAGGTCAGGCACGAAGTGGACGGCTTTGGGCGCCAACGGTTTGCCCAGCGCGGCGGCCAGCAGGTTGCGCAGTTCGGAGGCCAGGGCGTCGCCGGCCGCGGCTTGCGGCGCCAGCACGCAGAACACCACCAGGGCGCTGCCCTTGAGCTCATCCGGCACGGCGATGGCGGCGGCTTCCACCACGCTGGCGTGCGACACCAGCACCGACTCGACCTCGGCTGGGCCGAGGCGTTTGCCGGCGATCTTGATCGTGTCGTCCGAGCGACCCAGGATGTACCACTGGCCGTCTTCGTCGCGGGCAGCCCAGTCGCCATGCACCCAAGTATCCGGCCAGCGCGACCAGTAGGTTTCTTCGTAGCGCTGGGGGTCGTTCCAGAAGCCGCGGGTCATGCCGATCCATGGAGCTTTGATGACCAACTCGCCCACTTGGCCGGTGACCGAGTTGCCATGTTCGTCGAACACATCCGCAGCGATGCCGGGGCACGGCCCGGCAAAGGCGGTGGCCTTGAGCGGCAGGATCGGGTTGCCCATGACAATGCCACCCGAGATCTCGGTGCCGCCGGAGTAGTTAATGATGGGCCGCTTGCCCTCGCCAACAATATTGAAGAGCCACAGCCACGGGTCAGGATTCCACGGCTCGCCCGTGGAGGCGAAGTATCGTACGCTGTCCAAATCATGCGATTTGGGCAGCGTTTCGCCCAGCGGCATCAGCGTGCGCACCAGCGTGGGCGAGATGCCCAGGGTGGTGATGCGGTGGCGGGCGACCTGGGCCCAGGTGCGGTCAGGCTGCGGGAAGTCGGGCGCGCCATCGTATAGGAAGAAGGTTGCGCCTAGCAGCAGCGTGCCGAAGACAAGCCACGGCCCCATCATCCAGCCCATATCGGTCATCCAGTAGATGAGGTGGCCGGGGCGCACATCGGTGCCGAAGGCCATGTCCTGAGCGGCCTTGACCGGGAAGCCGCAGTGCGTGTGCACTGCGCCCTTGGGGCGCCCGGTGGTGCCGGAGGTGTAGATGATCATCAGCGGGTCTTCGGCGCGGGTGATCTCTGTCGGAGCTTCAGCGGCTTGAGTGCTGACGAGCTCGTGCCACCAATGGTCACGCCCCTGCTGGAAGGGCACCGGCAGCTTGGCATGGTCAAGTACGATGATGTGCTGCAGGCTGGGCAACTGGGCGGCGGCCGCATCGGCGATGGATTTCATTTCAACGGGCTTGCCGCGGCGCGGGAAGCCATCGGCGGTGAAGAGCGCCTTGGCGTTGCCATCCGCCAAGCGGCTGACCACCGCGTCGACACCGTAGCCGGAGAAGAGTGGCAGGATGATGCCGCCCACTTTGGCAATGGCCAGCAAGGCGACGGCGATCTCGGGCACCATGGGCATGAAAATGCCGACGGCATCGCCCTTGCCAATGCCCAGCGAACGCAGGGCATTGGCAGCCTGGCACACCTGGGCGTGTAGCTCAGCGTAGGTGAGGGTGCGCGCCGTGCCGTCTTCGCCCTCACATAGCAAAGCCGGGCGGTCTTTCTCCGGCCCGCTTTGGTATTTATCAAGACAGTTATGGACGATGTTCATTTCGCCGCCCACACACCACTGCGGCCAGGCGATGCCCCTGCTCAGGTCGACGACATTCGTGTAGGGCTTGTAGAACTGGATGTCGAGAAATTTGAGGACCGCATCGGTGAACCAGGCTACATCGGAGGTGGAGCGCTCCATCAGCTCAGCAAAGCTACCGATGCTGTGGGTGCGCATGAATTCGGTCAGGCGCGCATTCTCAATGTAGTCGGGTGTGGGCCGCCAGACAATGGGGCCGGAGGCGAAGGCTTCTGGCATGGGTTAATTGTAATGGGCGAAGGTGATGGGGATGTGAAGCGATTCCAAGGGCGGGTTTCTTTCCAGAGGCTAGGTGCTTAACGTCTCGCTAATTCTTTGCGGCACACATCCCTCATTCCTTCGTTATCTCCCTCACAAGGAGGAACCATATGGAAAAAACGACACTCTCACGACTTGGTTCTTTGATCGCACTTTTTGCCTTGATGGTATTGCCGCTCGCCAGCTGTGGCGACGGCGAGATCACCGGCCCCGGCCTGTTCCGCATGGATGGCGCCGAGCTGCACAAGATCCTGGTGGCCGTTGCCGCCATCTCCGCCGCGCTGGGTCTGTTCTACGTCTCGCGCAATGCCCAGATCGGTCTGGGCGGCCTGGGCCTGGCGGCCCTGGCCGTCTCCGCCCTGATGGTGGTGCAGGACGGCAGCGCTGACACGCAGGTGCGCTATGGCACCTGGGTGGCTGCCGCCGGCTTCATGCTGGCGCTGGTCGCCGGCCTAACCTCACCCGAGGTCAGTGTCCCGGTGCGTAAGATGCCGGCCAAAAAGTCGGCCCGCAAGAAAGCGGCCCGCCGCCGCTAGCAAATAAAGAGCGCCCGCAAGGGCGCTCTTTTTATTGACATCTGCTGAGCGTTAAATCAGCTCGATCTGGTCGCTGACCACTTCAGCATCGTGCCAGTTGCGCTCCACCCAATCCACCACCGCTTGCAGCGTCCGCTCGGCCTGCCCGCCCTGCGTGTTGACCACAGCACAGGCCACCACCGCGTCCTGCCAGCTGTCCTGCATCCCCACCTCGGCGGCCGAGATGTTGAACTCGCGGCGCAGGCGGGCCAGCAGCGGCAGCAGGCGGCTGCGCTTGGCCTTGAGCGAATCGCTGCCCACGAATCTGAGGTGCAGCTGCAGCACGCCAACTTTCATGCGCGCATTATATAATCAACCCACTATGGAAAAAGCACGCGCGTGGTTGCCGGTGGTCGCTTCTCTGGTCCTGATCGGGATCGTGGGCTGGGGCATGCTGCAGATCCTGGATGTGGTGCGCGGGGCGGCCAACGCCACGCTCAACCCGGTTCAGGAGCTGTCACAGTCGGTCAGCACCCAGGTGGCCAATGTGCTTAATCCCACGCCCACCGTCATCCCCGACCCGGTCACCATCGTGCATGAAGTGCGCAGCATGGCGCGCCTCGAGACCATTCAGTATTCGGTTGAGAAGATCATCACGGCCGAAACGCGCCAAGGCCTGTTTGGTTTTCTGGTGGGCGACCGTATCCTGTTCGTCGCCCACGGCACGGTGATCGCTGGCGTGGACCTGCAGAAGCTGCAGCCCGAAGATATGCGCATCGAAGCCGGTGTGTTGTACGTTACCCTGCCGCCGGCCGAGATCTTCGTGGCCACGCTGGAGAACGACAAGTCTTACGTCTACGACCGCGAGCAGGGTGTGCTGACCCGCGGCGACCAGAGCCTCGAGACCGTAGCGCGCCAGGCCGCCGAAGACGAGATCGAGAAAGCCGCCCTGGCGGATGGCATTCTGAACCAAGCCCAGGTCAACGCTGAGAACTTTTTGTATCGGTTCTTTTTGCAGTTGGGATTTCCAGAAGTGATTTTTGAATAAAAAAAGAGATTGGAGATTAGAGAGTGGCTTGGCAATCTCCTAATCTCTAATCTCTGTTTTTTTACGCCCGTTCCATCCACGCATCACTCGCATACCGCTGCGCTTCCCATTCGGCCGCGGCGGCCTCTTCTTCCGCGCTCAGCTCGCCTTCGACCAAGTCAATACTCAACATCTCTGAGAAGCCTTCGATAAAGGCCGCGGCGGCCTCGGCGTAGCTGGGGGTGCGGCCCAGGCCTTCTTCGGCCGTGGCCGCTCGCTGGCGCACGCGCGCCGCGCTGTCCTCGCGCTCGGCTTGGCTGGCGTAGACCAGCGCATCCGTAATGCGGGCGATGTCGCCAAACAGCGGCAGGCTGCCGTGCTGCAGCACGCCGCCCTTGCGGCGGGCCTGGGCGCTGCCGATCAGCTTCTTGCCGCCCAGGGTGATCTCGTAATCCGAGGGGACTTCAAAACACACCGGGCCGAGGTCTGCATTGCCGGGCAGCTGGTGCCCGGTTTGCTGCTCCACGCGCAGGCCGAGCACCTTGAGCGACTGCATCAGCGCAGCGGAGATGCGCCGGTAACTTTCCAGCACGCCGCCGGCCAGGCGCGGCTCGTCGTTGGGGCCGATCACGGAGTAGGTCAGCTCATCAATGTGCAGGATGGCGCGGCCACCGGTGGGGCGGCGCACCATGCCCCAGCCGTTGGCCGCCAGGCGCCCGGTATCCACATCCGCCAGCGGCTGGCCCAGGCCCAGGGTCAGCGTGCCCGGCGTCCAGTCATACAGGCGCAGGGTGGGCGGGGCTTCGCCCTTGCGGGCCAGCTCCAGGATGGCATCGTCGACCGCCATGTTGCGCGTGCCGCTGGCGGGCGCATGGCGCAGCAGGCGCCACTGGGCGCGGGGCAGAGCTTGGATCATGCGGAGATTTTACGCTAAGGGAAGTAGAAGCCCAAATGATTGGCCACCGGGCGCTCGCGCCCCGGCACGCCGTTGTGGATCGGTGTGTTGAGGATCTGCGGCTGGCCATCCGGCCCGCGCACCACCAGCGTGCTGGAGCCGCCGCCATCCATGTTCATGGCGGTGAACACGTTCTGCTCCAGCATCAGGCCGGCCAGCTCGCGCTCGGTCACGCCTTCACTGTAGCCGGGCATGCGGCCATCCACCACGATGATGACCATCTGCGTGCCGTATTGGTTCAAGCCCACCGCGGTGCGCGGTTCCGGCCCGGTGCTACGCAGCCCTTCCACCGGCTCTTGCACGGAGACCAGCAGGTCAAAGCCGGAGATGGCATTGTGGAGTTTGTTCTCCAGCACGTTGATATCCGCACTGCCATCTTCGTACAAGTACAGAATGGGGTGGCCCTTGGCGGGCTCTGAATATGTAACGCTGCGCGAAACGGCAAAGCCCAGCGGGTTGACCCGGTCGCCCGGGTCGGGCTCGGAGCCAAAGGGCCCAAGGTCAAACCACGGGGTGAAACCATCGCCATTGATCGCCAGCATCAGATTGTTCTGCTGCAGGAAGCTGGACGTGGTCTGGGCCGCGACGCGCTGCGTGTCGGGGTTGCCTTCGGTGACCATATTGCGAATGCCAGACATCAGGTCGATCGTGACGACGTGAAAGACAAGGGGGCGCGGGGTTTGGCGCACTACTCGCATATAGACCGCGCCGGGGAACAGCTCGCGAGTTTCGTAATCAGGCTGGCTGCGGCCCACGCCGGCTGGGTTGAAGCGGCCAACGTCGCAGGCCAGGGCAGCCAGGGTGAGAGCGATGAGCGCTAGCAGGACGCGGCGCATGGCAACAGCGCGAGTAGGTTTCATGCGGCTGATTGTACCTATGGCGCGCGCTTAACTAGCATGAAAGCAAGATAAACAAAAAGCAGCCTTATACAGGCTGTTTTTTTTTTTTTGTTTATCTTGCTCTTTTTCTTTGTGTGCTTTGTGTCTTTGTGCTTGCCTTGGTCTTTCGTGCAGTTTTCTTCTTGGGCACGCTGAGCTTCAGCGCTTTCGGCTTCGGCGCCTTGCTGGTCTCGAGCTTCAGCATCTCGTTGAAGGCGGCAATGCCAACTTCCAGCATTTTTGCATCCGGCGGGCGGGTTGTGAGGCGCTGCAGCGCCAAATTCGGCGCCACCAATACACGCACCAGCGGGTTGCGGATGTATTTGGCGGTGAAGCGCAAATATTCGTAGGCGACGCCAGCCAACACCGGAATGAGCACCACGCGCAGCAACAGGCGCTGCAGCAGCGGCAGTGGGCCGATCAACGTGAACACAATTATGGACAGCACGATCACCGTCAGCAGAAAAGCAGTGCCACAGCGTGGATGCTCCAGCGGGAACTTGTCCACATTCTTGGGGGTGAGCTTGACACCCGCCTCGTAGGCGTGAATGGTCTTGTGCTCGGCGCCGTGATAGCCGAAGACGCGGCGGATCTCGTCCATGCGGCCCACGGCCCACAAATAGCCCAGCAGGATCATGAGGCGGAACACGCCTTCGAGCAGGTTGCCCACCAGCGGGCTCAGCGTGAACACGCGCTCAACCAGGTGGCCCAGGCCAGCCGGCAGCAGAAAGAACAGGCCGATGGCAAAGCTGAACGAGATCAGCATGGTGATGGCCAGCGGCGCGCCTTCCAGCTTTTCCTCTTCGCTCTCGGCCTGCACATTGGCCGAGAGGCCCAGCACGCGGCTGCCGAGGCCCAACGCGTCCCACAACAGTAGCAGGCCGCGCAGGAAGGGCACTTTGGCCCAGGGGCTGGTGTAGATGGGGCTGAGCACTTCGCTGTGCAGCACGATCTTGCCCTTGGGGTCACGCATGGCCACCGCCATGAAGCGCGGGCCGCGCATCATTACGCCCTCTATGACGGCTTGGCCGCCATAGAGGGGTTTTGGCGCAGAACTACTGGCGTTGGTTTTTTGAACGCTAGCCACTTATTCGGCGAGGTTGTAGATGAAGTGGATGAAGGAGTCGATCTGTTTCTCCCAGCCGGGGATGTGCATGCGCTCGTTGGGGGAGTGCAGCTGGTCGTCGGGCAGGCCGCAGCCCACGTTGATGGACTCGATGCCCAGCTGACCCTGCAAGTGGCCTACGACGGGCACGCTACCGCCCTCGCGGCGGAAGATGGGCTTGACGCCCCACACCGTCTCCTGCGCCTTGGCCATGGCTTGCACGGCGGCCGAGTTGCGCTCAGAGATTGAAGGCACGGCATCCGAGAGCAACTTCAGCTCCCAGCTCACACTGGGGTCGATAGTGTCTTCGATGTACTTGCGCACCAGCTTTTCGATCTCGAACGGGTCCTGATCAGGCACAAGGCGGCACGAGAACTTGGCCATGGCCTTGGAGGGCAGCACGGTCTTGGGGCCTTCGGCGGTGTAGCCGGAGAGCAGGCCGTTCACATCCAGGGTGGGTTGGGCGGTGGCGCGCTCGTAGGCGCTGAAGTCCTTGTCGCCCCACAGGGCCTTGGAGCCGGCCTGTTTGAGATAGAAGTCGTCGTTCTGCGGCAGGCGGCGGAAGTCTGCGCGCTCTTCCTCCTCCAGCTCGCGCACCTTGTCGTAGAAGCCGGGGATGGTGACGCGGCCACTCTCGTCTTGCATGCCGCCGATGACGCGGGCCAGCTCGTTGGCCGGGTTGCGCACCGTGCCGCCGAAGAAGCCGGAGTGCAGATCGAGGGCCGGGCCGGTGACGTGCAGTTCAAAGTACGACATGCCGCGCAGGCCGTAGGTGATGGTGGGCTGGGTGGGGCTGAGCATGCCGGCATCCGGGTTGAGAGCAAAGTCGGCGGCGAAGGTGTCGGCGTGTTTCTTGATGAACTTGTCCATGCTGGGCGAGCCGGTTTCCTCTTCGCCCTCGATCATGAACTTGATGTTGACGGGGATGTTGCCGGCGTGCAAGGCGGCCTCGATGGCCGCCAGGCTGCCGATGACCTGACCCTTCATGTCAGAGGTGCCGCGGCCGTACAGCAAGTCGCCCTTTTCCACGGCTTCAAAGGCGGGCGTGTTCCACAACTCCATCGGGTCGGCCGGCTGCACATCATAGTGGCCGTAGACCAGCATGGTCTTGGCGTCCGGGCCGGCGCCCTTCCACTCGCCGAAAACGAGCGGGTGGCCGCCGTTGTCGAGCAGCTGGATGTTCTCGATGCCCATGCTCTTGAGCTTGTTGACGAGCCATTCGGCGGCGCGCTGGATGTCTGGCTTGTATTTGGGGTCAGCCGAAACGCTGGGGATGGCCACCAGATCGGCCAGCTCCTGGCGGAAGCGAGCGCGGTTGTCTTTGGCGTATTGCAAGGCGGTGCTGCGAGCGTCAGTCATGTAAGTCCTCTCAGGATCGGAATGCTGCGGATACGGCCGCAAAGGATGTATCGTATCGATGTTTCATGTGGCGGTGGCCACCTTCGTATTCTTCGTAGTGGAAAGTTATGTTGTGCTGGCGCAGCTGTTCGGCGAACAAGCGGGCACCGTAGAGCAAATTATACTCATCGTAACGCCCGCAATCGATGAAGAGCAATTGCAGTGAGCGCAGTGCATCCGTGTGGGTGGCCAGCATGTGCAATGGGTCGTGCGCCAGCCAGCGCTGCCAGGTATCCGGCAGCCAGGCGCCGCTGTGCAGGTCAATCGGCAGGTCGAATCCCAAAGGTGCGCTCGGGTTGGGGGCGTAGGCGGCGCTCATCGTCAGCAGGTTGAGCGCCGTGTACGAGGCACCGATGCGCAGCGCCGCGCCCGGGTCCGCCAGCAGGGCTTGCAGCCCATCCAGCCCGACTTTCTCGTAGTAGCGCAGCAGCTCGCCGAAATCGGGGCGATAGGCCAGCTCAAAGTTCAGGTCCGCGCTGTGGGCGGCCACCAGGCCAAAGGTGGCCGGGTGACGCATCGCCAGGCGCAGCGCGCCGTACCCGCCGGAGGAATGGCCCACCAGAGCCCGGCCGCCAGGCGCCGCCAGCGTGGGGTACTTGCGGTCAATGAAGCTGACCAGCTCCAGCATGGCGTCTTCGTAGTCCCCCAGTGCATCTGAGTTGAGATATTGCGAGCCGCCGTAGCGGGTGCTGGCGTCTGGCATCACCACGATAGCGGGTTGGATCACGCCGGAGGCGATCAGGCGGTCCAGGCGCTGTTGAACATTCTCTTCCCACAAGTCATCGTTGAGGAACTTGAGGCCGCGGCTGCCGAAGGCGGCCAGCAGGTAGATGACCGGGTAGCGTTGCTGCGGGTCGTAGCCTGCGGGCAGATAAACCGGCACGCGGCGCGCGGCGGGGTCATTGAGCGGGTTGTGCTCCAGAGCGATGCTATGAAAATTTTCAATGACGATCTGAGAGCCGGGCATGCGGGGGATTATAAGGGAGCGACACAGGTTTATACTTACTTCGAAAGCAGAGACTAGAGAGTAGAGATTTTTTAACTGACTTCGAATCTCTAGTCTCCAATCTCTATTCTCTGCTAATTCACTCGTACTGGAGTTCTAGTGACTAAAACCATCGCCATCATCGGCGGCACCGGCGCGTTGGGCACTGGCCTGGCGTTGCGCTGGGCGCACGCCGGGCATACAGTTATTGTAGGTTCGCGCACGGCCGAGAAGGCTGAGGCAGCGGCAGCCGAGCTGAACGCCGAGTTAGGCCGCGAGGCGATCACCGGCATGGAGAATGCCGCCGCCGTGGCCGCTGCCGACCTGGCCATCCTGACAGTGGAGCAGGCCGCCCATGAGGCCGCGCTGCTGTCGGTCAAGGACGCGTTGCAGGGCAAGGTATTGCTGGATGCCACGGCGCGCCTGAGCTTCCACGAACTGACGCCGCCAGTCGCGCCGGCCGCGGCCCGCCGCGCCCAGGAGCTGCTGGGCGCCGGAGTGCGCGTGGCCGCCGCCTTCCAGACCGTGCCGGCCGCCGGGCTGCGCAAGAACATCACCGAGCCGATGGACAGCGATGTGCTGGTGTGCGCCGACGATATGGACGCGGCCGAGGCCGCCCTGGCGCTGGTGCACGCGGCCGGACTCAACGGCTACTATGCTGGCAAGCTCGACAATGCCATCACCGTCGAGGGCCTGACCAGCCTGCTGGTCAGCATGAACAAACATTACAAATCCCGTCATGGCACCATCCGTGTGGCGGGCATTCGCAAAGAGTAAATTGCCACCCCTCGTACTTACTCCCCTGCAGGGCTTGCCATGGGTACAGCCCGGCGATGACCTGCCGGCCCTGCTGCTGGCGGCCATCCTGCGCCAGGGGCTGACCCTGCAGGATGGCGATGTGGTGGTGTTGGCCCAGAAGATCGTTTCCAAAGCCGAGGGGCGCTATCGCTTGCTCAGCGAAGTGACGCCCAGCCTGCGCGCCGTTGAGCTTGGGGCTGAGACTGAAAAAGACCCGCGCCTCGTACAGCTGATCCTGGACGAAAGCAATGAAGTGCTGCGCGCCCGCCCCGGCCTGCTCATCGTGGAACACCGCCTGGGCTTCGTCAGCGCCAATGCCGGCATTGACCATTCCAATTTGCCCGGCTCGGCTGAGGATGCCTACCTGCTGCTGCCGCAGGACCCGGATGCCAGCGCCAGCCGCGTGCGCAGCACGCTGCAGCAGGCCAGCGGCGCCCAGTTGGGCGTGCTCATCATTGATTCGCACGGGCGCGCCTGGCGTGAAGGCACGTTGGGTACCACTATCGGCCTGAGCGGGCTGCCGGGCCTGGTGGACCTGCGCGGCACGCCAGACTTGGCGGGCCGCCCGCTGCGCGTGACCCAGCTGGCCGCCGCCGACGAGCTGGCCGCCGCCGCCAGCCTGGCCATGGGCCAGGCAGCCGAAGGCTGCCCGGCCGTGCATGTGCGCGGCTTCCCCTACGCGTTGCGCGAGGCCAGCCTGAACGAGCTGCTGCGCCCGCGTGAACGCGACCAGTTTCGGTAAGATAGATTGCTCGTGTTCCGTCTGACTTGTATCTGCCTCAAAGGAGAGTGTGATGAAGAATGTGCCTGCTGATTTTCAAGATTTGCTCAAAGATGAAACCAAGGCGTTCGCCTTTTTAGCCACAACTTTGAAAGACGGCTCTCCCCAGGTTAGCCCGGTGTGGTTCAACGTAGAGAATGATCACATCCTCATCAACACCGCCCGCGGCCGCCTGAAGGACAAGAACATGACGGCCCAACCCAAGGTCGCCATCAGCATTCCTGACCCGGCCAACCCGTACCGCTATTTGCTGGTTCGTGGTGAAGTTGTGGAAGTGAGCGAAGAGGGTGGGTACGAACACATCAACAAGCTCTCGCATATCTATGACGGCAAGGACTTCCCCAAGCGCGAGGGCCAGGTGCGCGTGATCTACAAGATCAAGCCGCGCAAAGTATTCACAAGTGGAGGGTGAGATGAGTATTACAGCCCTGCTGCCCGAAATGTATCGCTATTTGCTGGAAGACAAGACCCAGGCCTATGCCTGGGTGGCCACTGCGTCTGTGGATGGCGAGCCGCAGCTGACCTGTGTATGGTTCAACACGGACGGTGAGCACATTCTGTTCAACACGACAGACAGATCCGCCAAGTACAAGCTGCTGAGCAAGAACCCGAACATTGCGGTTGCCATCCCGGACCCCAAGAATCCGCATATGTATTTCCAGGCGCGCGGCCGAGTGGAGATCACCACTGAGAACGCCGTGGAGCACACGCACGAACTCTCTCGCAAATACACCGGGCAGGATTTCAAGCTCTTTCCCGGCGTTGAGCGTATGAAGTTCATCGTGCATGTGGACAGCATCACCCTGTGGCCGCCCCAAGCGTGACCCCTCACGATCTGCAGGCCTGGCTGCGCTCGCGCCGCTCCACGCGGCGCTTTGCAGCCACGCCGGTGCCAGCCGATGTGCTGGCGCGCGTGCTGGAGACAGCCACCTACGCGCCTAACGCTCACAACCGCCAACCCTGGCGGTTTGTGATTCTGGAAAGCAGCGAGAGCCGCATGGCTCTCGCTGCGGCGATGGGGCAGGACTTTGCGGTCGCGCTGCAGGCCGAAGGCCTCAACGCGGAGCAGATCGCGGCCCAGCTGGACCGCTCGCAAGCGCGCTTGCTGGAGGCGCCGGCGGCGGTGCTGCTGTGCCTGGACGCCAGCGTGCTGGATACGTATGCAGACGCAGGCCGCACGCAGGGCGAATTGGCCATCGCGGCCCAGAGCGTAGCGCTGGCCGGCGGCCAGCTGCTGCTGGCCGCCCAAGCCGAAGGCTTGGGTGGTGTGTGGGTGTGCGCGCCGCTGTTCGCGCAGGCCGCGGCGCAGCAGGCGCTGGGCCTGCCCGAGAGCTGGCAGGCTCAGGCGGCTTTGCTGCTGGGCTACCCGGCCGGCGCGCCGAAGCCGCGGCCGCGGCGCAGTGTGGATGAGATCATTCGCCGCGTGTAAGGCGGAGTTAGAATTCGGCCTATGTCCAGCCCATTGATCGGCGTCACCACCCGCAATGCCCATTCTGAGTTCTACCAGAACGATGTCATCCAAACCCCGCGCCCGTACTGCGAAGCCTTGGTGCGCGCTGGCGCCATCCCCGTACTGATCCCGCTCAACCTACCGCTCGATAAACTGCGCGAGCTGTTGCGACGGCTGGATGGCCTGGTATTCACTGGCGGCGGCGATATTGAGATCGATCGCTTCAATGGCGAGCCGCACGAGAAGCTGTACGACCTGGACGCCGAGCGGGACGAGATCGAGATCCAGCTAGTGCGCCAGGCCGCCGAGGACAGCAAGCCCTTCCTCGGCATCTGCCGCGGCCTGCAGATCGCCAATGTGGCTTTCGGCGGCACGCTGTATACCCATATTCCCGATCAGCTGCCCGGCGCGCTGCAGCACTCCAACTTTCCGGACCACCCCTGGGATCATTTGGCCCACCCGGTGCAGGTGAGCGAAGGCAGCCGCCTGGCGGAGATCCTGGGCGAGCCGATCGTCGAGGTCAACAGCCTGCACCACCAGGGCATCAAGGAGCTGGCTGCCGGCCTCAAAGCCGTCGCCAGCGCACCCGACGGCTTGGTCGAGGCGATCGAGCTGCCGGAGCATCCGTTCGCGGTTGGCGTGCAGTGGCACCCCGAGTGTCTGCCGCAGGACGCGCGCATGCAAAACCTGTTCCGCGCCTTGGTGCGCGCCAGCCAGTAGGAGCCATGAAAGTCCTTGCACTCGCCGGTGGAGTGGGCGGCGCAAAACTGGCCGATGGCCTGGCGCAGGCGCTGCCTCCGGATGACCTGACGGTTGTTGTCAATACGGGGGATGACTTTGAGCATTTTGGCCTGACGATCTGCCCTGACCTGGATACGGTGTGCTATACCCTGGCCGGGTTGGCTAATCCGCAAACTGGATGGGGTCGCGTAGGCGAGACCCAGCAGGCCATGAGCAGCGTGGAGCTGCTCGGCGGCCCGACCTGGTTCTGGCTGGGTGACCGCGATCTGGGCACGCATCTGGAGCGCACGCGCCGCCTGCGGGCGGGCGATGCGCTCAGCGCCATCACCGCAGACTTTTGCACGGCGTGGGGCATCCGCGCCCGCGTCCTGCCCATGAGCGACCAGCCAGTGCGCACCTTTGTGAGCACGGACGAAGGCGAACTGGCTTTCCAGGAATATTTTGTGGCCCGCCGCTGTGAGCCGGTGGTGAGCAGCTTCCGCTTCGATGGCGTGGCGCAGGCCGCCCCGGCGCCCGGCGTGCTGGATGCGGTCGCCGCGGCCGATCTGGTGGTGGTGTGCCCCTCCAACCCGTGGGTGAGTGTGGCGCCGATCCTGGCGGTGCCGGGTCTGCAGGCCGCGCTGGCGGCCAAGCCCATCCTGGCCGTCTCGCCCATTGTGGGCGGGCAGGCCATCAAGGGCCCGGCCGCTAAGATGTTCAGCGAGCTCGGCATCCTACCGAGTGCGCTGGCGGTGGCGCAGCACTATGGCAGCTTGCTGCGCGGGTTCGTGTTCGATGAAGTCGATGCTGCGCAGAACGAAGCGATCGCCGCGCTCGGTATAATCCCCCGGTCTACTGCCACTGTGATGAAAGAACGCGCCGACCGTGTTCAACTGGCCAAAGAGATCCTCGACTTTGGCCGCAGCTTGCTCAGTGCATGACTCCACACTTGCTGAAAAGGAACGTGCATGTCAATTTGGGCGATTGTTCCCGTTAAACCTTTGCGCCGCGGCAAATCGCGGCTGGCTTCTGTCCTCTCCGAGGATGACCGCGCCGCTCTGAACGAGCGTATGCTGCTGCATACGCTCGATACGCTCAAGAGCGTCGCAGCGCTCGGCGAAGTGCTGGTGGTGAGCCGTGACCCGGCCGCGCTGGCGCTGGCGCGTGAGCGCGGCGCCCGCACCCTGCAGGAGGACGGCGCACCGCACCTCAACGTGGCGCTGCAGCGCGCTACCGCGGTGGCGCATACATACACAGCCACCAGCGTGCTGGTGGTGCCGGCGGACCTGCCGCAGCTCAACCCGGCGGATGTGGACGCCATGCTGCAGGCCGGGCGCGAGGCGCCCTGTGTGGTGATTGCACCCGACCATCATCACGAAGGCACCAATGCGCTGTATATCAATCCCATTGGACAGATCGACTATGAGTTTGGCGCAGGCTCGTTCCAGGCGCACAGCGCCCGGGCCGCGGCCAGCGGGGCTGCGTTGCATGTGATGGAGCTGGGCTCGCTGGCGCGGGATGTGGATGTGCCTGAGGATCTCGACTTCTTGCAGTTGATGGAAGGTAAGGAAGCGGCCAATGACTCTCGCCAATAAGCTGCCCAACTCCAAAAACTGCTTCGCGTGCGGCATGGAGAACCCGATCGGCCTGAAGCTGCAGATGTATGCCGACCCGCAGACTGAAGGCGGCGTGGTGTGCGAATACACCGTGCCCAAGGTGTACGAGGGCTATCCGGGCATTGTGCATGGCGGCGTCATCAGCACCATTATGGATGAGGCCGTTAGCCGGGTGTTCATGCTGCAAGACCACAATCGTTTCATGTATACGGCCCGCCTCACCACCAAGTATCGCAAGCATGTGCCGGTGGAGCAACCCTTGCGCATTACTGGCATCGCCGTCAAAGACCGTGGCCGGGTGGCCGAGGCGCGGGCAGCCATCTACGATGCCAGCGGCGAACTGCTGGCTGAAGGCGAAGCCCTGATGGTGGCACTGCCGGCGGAAGACCTGAATGGGGTTTCGCTGGATGAGCTCGGCTGGCGCGTGTATGCGGATACTGAATAATAATGAGTGAAGTGACCCTCAAGGGCAACACCCTGCGCGTGAGTGCAGCCGCCAGCCTGCAAGAATTACAAGACGCAGCGGGCTTGCAAACGGCGCTGTACGAGGCCCTGGCACAGCATGCCGATGCGCCCGGTCAGCCTCTGCTGGCGCAGCTGCTGGCGGCCAGCGGCGACTCACTGCTGGCCGCCGCCTTGCTGGCGCTGGACGCCGAGCTTGAGCTGCAAAACGGCGCAGCGCAAAGCTACGGGAACTGGCTGGCCCTGCGTGCCACTGCGGGCGAGCCCGCCGCGGTGGCCGGGCTGCGCTTTAGCACCGCCGCCCGGCTGGATTGCACGATAGGGCAGGGCGCCTGGCTGGCGGTGGCGCGCTGGCCGGCGGGGCGCACCCGGGTCGCCATCGGCGGCTGGGGCTCGACGCCCTTGCTGGCGATGGATGGGCGCGAGGCTAGCGGCATCCTGGAAGCGGCCGAGAACACGCTGATGTTGGCCAGCAATGGTGAAGTGGATGACGAAGCCCGCCTGGCCGTGGTGCGCGAGCTGGCGCAGCAAGCCAGTGGATAGCTTTTTTAGCAGAATAGATTCGTTTTACCTTCGCAAAAAGAGTTGTACGATGCGCGGCGTATAATTAGCGCCGCATGTGGTCCCATTACATCACCGCCCTCACAGTAGAAGATGCATTGGCTGCCCTGGCGCAGCACGGCGGCGCGGCGCGCATCGTGGCCGGCGCCACCGACCTGATCGTTGAGTATGAGCTTGGCGCCCGCAAAGGCGTGCATACCCTGATCGATGTGACGCGCATCCCCGGGCTCGACGCCATCACAGTGGATGGCGAGGGCCGCATCCATCTTGGCCCGCTGGTGACCCATAACGATTGCGCTGCCAGCTCGCTGCTGCGTCAGCAGGCGCTGCCGCTGGCGCAGGCCGCCTACGAGGTCGGCGCGCCGCAGATCCGCAACCGCAGCACGGTGGCCGGCAACCTGATCACAGCCTCCCCCGCCAACGACACTATCCCGGCTCTGATCGCTCTGCAGGCCAGCGTCGTGCTGCGCTCTGTGCGCGGCGAGCGTACCGTGCCCCTGGCCGAGTACTACACCGGCGTGCGCAAGACCGTGATGCAGCCGGACGAGATGCTGGTGGACATCCATTTCCCGGCGCTCAACCCGGCCACCCAGCGCGGGGCCTTTATGCGCATGACCCTGCGCCGCGCCCAGGCCATCTCGGTGGTCAATGCCGCCATCGTACTGGGCCTGCAGGGCGATGTGGTGACCCAGGCTGCCATCGCGCTGGGCGCCGTAGCGCCCACCATCATCCGTGCCCCTGAGGCCGAGGGCTACCTGGTGGGCAAGGCGCTCTCCGAGGAAACGATTGCCCAGGCGGCCCTGCATGCGCAGGCAGCCGCCAGCCCGATCGGCGATATTCGCAGCTCAGCCGATTACCGCAAAGAGATGGTGCGCGTGGCGGTTGCGCGCTTGCTGGAAGAGCTGGCCGCGCCACAGCAGCCACAGCGGATACCCGAGAAGCCGGTGCTGCTCGCTCAACCTAAGAAACCTATTGAGCAGGCAACGATTCAGCCTGCCGGCTCCATCGACACCACGATCAATGGGCAGGCGTATTCCTTTGAAACTGGTCACGAGAAGACACTTCTACGTCTGCTGCGTGAAGATGCCTTGCTGACCGGCACCAAAGAAGGCTGCGCCGAAGGGGAGTGCGGCGCGTGCACCGTGTTCATGGACGGCAAAGCCGTCATGAGCTGCCTGGTGCCAGCCCCGCGCGCCCACGGCGCACAGCTGGTGACCATCGAAGGCCTGTCTGCCGAGGACGGCTTGCTGCACCCGGTGCAGCAAGCCTTCATCGATCATGCCGCCGTGCAGTGCGGCTACTGCACGCCCGGCTTCGTGATGTCGGCGGCCATGCTGCTGGAGGAACACCCGCAGCCCAGCCGCCAGCAGGCCAGGCAAGCCGTGGCCGGCAACCTGTGCCGCTGCACCGGCTACTACAAGATCCTGGATGCGATCGAAAGCGCTGGCAAAACTGCACAGCCTGTGGAGTAAGTATGCTTCTGCGAAAACCTTCCCGTAATCCCTTTCCGTGGCGTGTGCACCCCATCTGGCGCGGCATCGGTTGCATTCTGCTCATCATCCTGCCGGTGGTTGCGTATGGCTTCACAGATGTGATCATTGCCTGGGCCTTGGCCAACAATCAAACCCTGGCCCAAGGCGCCCAAGCCAATCCAGCGCTGCTGACCAATCCCTATTTCAAAGGTCTGTTCACATTGGTGCTGACCATTATTCTGTATCTGGTGTTCTCCATCCTGGGGTCCATCATCTATTCATTGGCAGGCGGGCCGCTGAACGAAGAAGTAGCTACCATGACCCGCGGGCGCTACGAGTAAATGAGCCGACGCAGAGCCAACGCCATCGGCCAGTCACACGGGCGCATCGATGCGCACGGCAAGGTGACCGGCCAGACCCTGTACCCGGGTGACATCAACAAGCCCGGCCAGCTGCACGCCAAAGTGCTGTTCGCCGGGCGTCCGCACGCCATCATCCATTCGATCGATACGCGCGAAGCTGAGGCCCTGGCCGGAGTAGTGGCTATCTTCACAGCCAAGGATGTGCCGGTCAATGAATACGGCCTGATGGTGCAAGACCAGCCGGTCTTGTGCGGGCCGGGCTCCAGCAAACCGTATGCCGAACGCGTGCGCTTTGTGGGCGACCAGGTCGCATTCATCGTCGCCGAGACCGAAGCGATCGCCGCGGCGGCCCGCAGCCTGATCAAGGTCGAATACGAAGACCTTCCAGTGGTGACGGATCCCGAAGGGGCCATGCGGCCGGATGCTTTGCGCATTCATCCGGACAGCGACAATACCTACCACCGCTACCGCGTACGTTACGGCGGCGATATTGAGGCCGCCTTCGCCCAGGCGGATGTCATCGTGGAAGGCGAATACCGCACGCCGGTGCAGGAGCATGCCTACCTGGCGCCCGAAGCGGGCCTGGGCTATATCGACGAACAGGGGCGCGTCACGGTTGAAGTGGCCGGCCAATGGGCGCACGAAGAGCGCATGGCCATCGCCCATGCGCTGGGCCTGCCGGAAGACCAGGTGCGCGTGATCCACCCCGCCATCGGCGGCGCCTTTGGCGGGCGCGAGGACATGTCGATCCAAATCGTACTGGGCTTGGCCGCCTGGCGCCTGCAGCAGCGCGGCATCATGCGCCCGGTCAAGATCATTTGGAGTCGCTACGAGTCCATGATCGGGCACCACAAGCGCCACCCGTACATCATTCGCTCCAAGTGGGGCGCCACCAAAGACGGCAAGATCGTGGCGGCCAAGTCTGAAGTCATCGCCGATTCGGGACCGTACATCTATACCTCGGTCAAGGTGTTGGGCAATGCCACCTTGCTGGCGACCGGGCCGTATGTCATCCCCAACGTGCATGTGGATGCCTGCACGGTGTACACCAACAACATTCCCAACGGCGCCTTCCGTGGCTTTGGCGGCCCGCAGGGCGCCTTTGCCTCTGAATCACAGATCAACAAACTGGCCGAGGCGCTGGGCATCGACGCGGTCAAGCTGCGCATGCTCAACCTGGCGCGGGATGGCGACATATTGGCCACGGGTGCCACCCAGCCGCCCGGCGTCTCGCTCGACAAAGTCGTCGACGCCTGTGCGCGTGCGGCCGGCTGGCAGGAGCAAGCCGGCCAATGGCAGCGTGAAGCCGCCAGCTGGCCCCAGCTGCCGACCGCGCCGGCGCACATCAAGCGCGGTGTGGGCTTTGCGTGCGGCTTCAAGAACGTAGGCTTCTCGTTCGGTTTCCCGGAGCGCGCCTACGCCACGATCGAGATCCACGGCGAAGCCGAGATCGAACGGGTGATATTGCACCAGGCCGGCTCAGATGTAGGCCAGGGCGCCCACACTGCCTTCCGCCAGATGGCGGCCGATGCAGTCGGCGTGCCGGTGGAGCAGGTCGAGATGGTGGTGGCCGATACGGCCGTCACGGGTGACTCGGGCTCGGCGTCTGCCTCGCGGCTCAGCTTCATGGCCGGCAACGCCATCCGCGGCGCGGCCGAGGCCGCTCTGCAGCGCTGGCAGGATGAAGAGCGCCCGGCCATCGCCGAATTCAAGTACATCCCGCCGCCCACCACTTTGCTGGACGCTGAGACGGGGCGGGGCGACCCGATCTTTGCCTATGGCTATGTGGCCGAAGCGGTGGCGGTGGAAGTGGATACGCAAACCGGCGAAGTGCACATCACCGATGTGATCTGCGCCGATGATGTCGGCAAGGCGATCAATCCACAGCAGATCGAAGGCCAGATCGAAGGCGCGGTGGTGCAAGCCGCTGGCTATACCCTGATGGAAAATTTCATCCAAGAGGGTGGCTACACCAAGACGCCGTATTTTTCCAACTATCTCATCCCTACTGTGATGGATGTGCCTGACCGCGTGCAGTCTCTCATCTTGGAATTTCCTGACCCGAATGGGCCGTGGGGTGTGCGCGGCATGGCTGAGATGCCCTACATTCCCTTCTCGCCGGCCGTGACCGCGGCCGTCTACGATGCCACCGGCGTATGGATCGACCAGTTTCCGTTGGTGCCGGAGCGGGTGCTGCGCGCCCTGGGCAAACTGCCCAGCTAGCTGATGAGTTTTATCGAGCGCGTCCTTTACTGTGAGCGGGAACGGCTGGGGCGTCAGAACCGCGCCCACCTGCCCGGCGCGCTGGCCCAACTTTCAGACGGCAAGACCTATTACGAGATCGCTGGCCCGGCTAAAGGCCAGCCGGTCGTCCTCATCCACGGCTTTTCGATGCCCAGTTTTATTTGGGATCCCACGTTTGCGGCGTTGGCACAGGCGGGCTTTCGCATCGTTCGCTATGACCTGTATGGGCGCGGCTGGTCAGACCGGCCGGAAGCGCGCTACGACAAGGCCTTGTTCGTGCGCCAGCTGGCTGAGTTATTGGATGAACTGAAGATCGCCCAGGCCAGCCTGGTGTCGCTCTCCATGGGTGGTGTGATTGCGGCGGAGTTTGCATTTCGTTTTCCGAAACGTGTTGACAAGCTCAGCTTTGTTGACCCGGCCGGGTTTGACCTGGGCCTGCCGCCGGCGGTCAAGGCCGTCTTCTGGCCGGTGGTCGGCGAGCTGCTGCTGGGCATGCTGGGTCGTATGGGGCGCAAGACCTTGCTGGAGAGCATGCTGGCCGACTTTTACCAACCTTCAGACGAAGCCATCGAGCTGTTCAAGACGCGCTATTTTGAGCAGATGAAGTACCGCGGCTTCAAGCGCGCCTTGCTCTCCTCGCTGCGCAGCGGCATGCTCAATGAAGACCTCGAGCTCTACCGCCGCGTGGGCGAGAGTGGCAAACCCGTGCAGCTGCTATGGGGCGAGCTGGACGACACCGTACCATTCCGCCATGCGCAGACGTTCCTGGAGCTTGTGCCGCAAGCCGAATTTCATCCGATAGCCAATGCCCGTCACATTCCGCATTTTGACCGTCCAGACGTGGTGAACCCGTTGTTGGTGGACTTCTTGAGCAAGATATGAGCGAGCAGGTCGCCGGCATCATTCTGGCGGCGGGCGAATCCCGGCGCTTGGGGCAGCCTAAGCAGCTGCTCGACTGGAAGGGCAAGCCGTTCGTGCGCCAGGTGGCCGAGACGGCCCTGGCGGCCCGGCTGGAGCCGGTGATCGTGGTCACCGGGGCAGCTGCGGCCGAGGTCAAGACCGCGCTGCACGGTCTGCCCCTGCAGCAGGTGCACAACGCCGACTGGGCTGAGGGGCAGAGCGGCTCGGTGAAGGCCGGCCTGGCGGCCGTGCCGCCCGATGCGAGCGCGGCCATCTTTATGGTGGTGGACCAGCCGCAGCTGCCGGTGCGCCTGCTGGATGCCCTGCAGGAGCACTATGCCGAGCAGCACCCGCCGATCATTGCTACCCTGGTGGATGGACGCCGCACCAACCCGGTGCTGTTCGACCGCAGCACCTTTGCCGACTTTGCGAGCCTGTCGGGGGATACGGGTGGCCGAGCCCTGTTCTCCAAGCATCAGGTGACTTGGTATCCGTGGCTGGATACTTCGCTGGCGTTTGATGTTGATACCCCCGAGGACTACGAACGCCTGCTGCGTTTCTTTAGTTAATGCGCGCCTTTATCGCCTTTGAACTGCCGGAGAATGTGTTGGCCGCGCTGGCGGCGGTGAGCGCAGACTTACAACGCAGCTTGCCAACGACGGCGCTGCGTTGGGTGCCAGTCAGCAACATGCACCTCACCCTCAAATTTCTGGGCGAGACCCAGCCGGAGCAAGCATCCGCAATCTCGGCAAGTTTGCAGAGATTGGGCGACACGTATTCAGCCATGCCGGTCTCGCTTGAAAGATTGGGCGCGTTCCCCAACCTGCGCAGCCCGCGGGTGGTGTGGGTGGGCTTGCAGGCGCCGGCTGCGTTGGCGCAGCTGGCCGCCGAAGTGGACGATGCCATGAGCGCACTGGGCTTTGGGCGCGAGGCACGCCCGTTCACACCGCATCTCACGCTGGCGCGCGTGCGCCGTGAGGCGCAGCCGCGCCAGCTGGCAGGCTTGCAGTCGGCGCTGGCACAGCTTGCTGTGCCAGCCGCCAGCGGCGTGCTCGAACAGCTTGTGCTGTTCGAGAGCCAACTCAAACCCAGCGGCGCCGTATATAATTCTCTTGCGCGGATCGAACTGCGCGCCAAAGGATAAGTATTGGACCCGTTAGAACTGGCTCGAAAGATCGTTGACGCCCTGGAAGACAAAAAGGGCGAAGATATTCTGGTATTGGATCTGCGCAACCAGGCGCCGATCACCGATTACTTTGTGATCGCCTCCGGCACGAGTGAGCGCAACCTCAAGGCGCTGCAGGACGCCATCGTAGACGAGATCCGTCCGCAGGTCAGCTACAAGCCGCGCCTGGAAGGCAAGCCCGGCGAGGGCTGGCTGCTGGCAGACTTCGGCAGCGTGATGGTGCACTTGTTTTCGCATGCCCAGCGGGACTATTACCGTCTTGAAGATCTATGGACGGATGCAAAAGTAGTGCTGCACCTGCAGTAGCTCAATAAAAACAAAAAAAAGCGGCCAATCGGCCGCTTTTTTTTATTTGCATCGTGTAGCTGTTACTTGCCTTCAAAGACCCACTTGTCAATGTCACGGGTCCAGCTGACCAGCTCTTCGGCCTTGAACCACAGGCCAACCTCGCGCTCGCCCGTCTCCGGTTTGTCGGAGGCGTGGGTCAGGTTGCGGCCCACTTCCAGGCCGAAGTCGTGGCGGATCGTGCCGGGGGCGGCTTCGGTGGGTCGGGTGGCGCCCATGGTCTGGCGGATGGCCGCCACGGCGTTGGGGCCTTCCCAGGCCATGGCCATCACCGGGGCCGAAGTGATGTACTCGACCAGGCCGTTGTAAAAGGGCTTGCCCTTGTGCTCAGCGTAGTGCTCTTCAGCCAGGGCGGTGCTGACCTGCATGAACTTGGCGCCAGCCAGGCGTAGGCCGCGGCGCTCCAGGCGGGCAATGATCTCGCCCACCAGGGCACGCTGGACACCATCCGGCTTCACCAATACCAAACTGCGTTCCAATGTTCCTCCACAAAAAATGCTCAGAATTTATTCTGAGCATTTTACCAAGTAAGCCGGGGCTGATAGCTTACAGCAGCGCTTTGGCGCGGTTGTAGCAGTCCAGCGCTTCGGTGAGCTCGTTGTTGCGCATGTAGGCGTCACCCAGGGTTTGCCACACCGCCACCTGGCGCGGGAAGCGGCGCGACGCGGCACGCAGGTCGGCAATCACATCGTCGAGGCGGATGCGGCGGCGCAGGAAGTAGCTGTAGGCTTCGGCGGCGTCGTTGATGTTGCCGTAGCTGAGCGCCTGGCGAGCGCCCGCCAGGCGGTCTTCGACTTCTTCGGGCGAGAGGCCGCGGCTGCGCTTGCGGGCCGCCTGCTTGGGCTTGGCCGCCGGGCTGGCTTCGGCGTAGGCTGGTTCGGCTACCGGCTGGGCGACGGGCTCGGGTGCAGGCGGGCTGCTGACGGGCTCAACGTCTTCTGGCTCGGCAGCGTCTGCGTCAGCTTCATCGTCCGGCTCCCCAGCGCCATAGGTGTCCTCGTCAGCGTCGAGATCTTCTTCGGCCAACGAGGCGTATTCGGTTTCGGCCAGCTCGGCTTCGGGTTCGGGCTCGGCTGCCGGCTCGTCGCGCCGCTGCTCGGCGGCCGCGGGCTGGCTAACGCTGCCGGAGAAGGTGATCGTCTCGTATTCCACTTCTTCGTCAGCTTCGGCTTCAATAGTTTCTTCCGGCTCAACAGCCGCTGGCGACTCTGCCGGCGCGTCGGGCAGCTGGCTGGCGGGCACCCAGGTGGGCTCGATGGCAGGCGAGGGTGCCTCGGTCTCACTGGGCTCCTGGCCGAGCCATTCGGCGCGGTCATCCGCGGCTTCGGGCTCATTGGCTTGCGCAGGCGCGGGCGGAAGGCTGCCCGTGCCGCCATTGACTTCCTGCTGGCTGAGTTGGCGCAGCCAATCCGGCACGTCTTGCGAATGGGCGCTGGGCTGGTGCGGTGCGACAGGCTGGCTGGCGGCCTGGTCCTGCTCCTGGCTGAGTTGGCTGAGCCACTGAGGGATGTCGTTGCTTTCTGGCTGGGCTTGAGGTGCAGGCTCGGGGTCGGCAGCGGGTTGCGCATCGTCTTGCGGGCGCAGCTCGCTGAGCCAGTCCGGCGCATCGCTGAGTTGGCGCGGGGCGATCGGTTCGCTGGGCGCAGCCGCGCCTTCCAGCGAACCGGTGAACTGGCGCAGCCAGCCGGGGGTGGTGTCGTCTGCGGCCGGCTCGGCGGGCAGCTCATCTTCGTCAGGCTGGCTGAAGGGCGAGTCGGCTTCCAGCCCGCTGAGCGTTTCGGACTCAGGAGTCATTTCAGGTTCCGGGTCGGGTTCGGGATCAGTGGCAGCATCCACAGGGTCAGCCGCGGCGGCCAGCTCGTCAAGCCAGCTCAGATTCTCGCTCAGCGTAGCGGGTGCGGCCTCAGCCGCCGGGTTGCTGCCGGCTTCTTCGGCGCGCAGCCACTCAGGCTTGGAGGTGCGGCGCTGCTCGGGCTCGGTGAGCAATTCGTCTTCGGCCGCGCCGCGGCGGGCGGCCAGACCTTCCAGCCAGTTGAGCGTGTCTTGCTCATCATCACTGGCGCTGGCCGGGGCTTGCTCAGGTTCAACCGCGGCCGGCTCATCCAAGCCTGGCTGCGCATCCGCGGCGGGTAAGTCATCAGTGGACAGGCCCAACGCTTCAAAGCGCTGCGTGCTGTCGGCATCGGCGGCCAACGGTTCATCCGCCTGGGCGTCGTCGGGGTCATCCTGCATGCCGGAGCTGGCCTGCAGATCATCCAGCCAGTTGGCGGCCGGCTCAGTGGGCCGTTTGGCAGGCTCGGCGGGTACGGCTTCATCCGCCGGTTCCGCTTCGGGGGCTGCGTCTGCAGGCGGGTCAATGAATGCAGGCGAATCAGTGAAAGCGCTTACCGCAGGTCGGGTGGGCTGGGTATGCTCAAGCTCATTTTCGTTAAGTTCGGCCAGCCACTGCGGCACTTCGGGCTCAGTGGCGGGGGCGGCAGGTTCTTCGCCTGGGGATCCTTCCTCGCCGTCGCTGAAGGCTGAGTCCAGCCAGCTGAGTTCGCCGGTCGGCAGCCAACCGGTGGGCTTGCCGCCAGGGTCGCTGGCAACCTGTGGCGGCGCGGGCGGGGCAATCGGAGCGCTGGGCAGCTCGGCCTCAGACTCGTCTTCCGGCTCCAGATTCGGCGGGCCGGTGGGGCTGAAGCCAGCCTGGGCAAACTCTTCGGTCCAGCGTTTGCCGGGCGGCTGCGCCGGCGGCAGGTCTGCGGCGTCCGGCGCTCCGTTGCCGGGGCGCAGTTCGCGCAGCCAGTCGGGGATCTCGTCTGGCTGCAGCGCGCCGGTCTTGAAGGGCTGGTCGTCTGCGGTGGTTTCGCCGGGCAGCTCATCCATGAAGGCGCTGCCGGCTTCGGGCTCGAGACCTTCCAGCGTACTGAGCACTGAACCTTCGGCTTCAGGATCAGCCTCGCCCGCAGTGGATAGGTTGTCAACTGAAAGCCAGTCGGGCAGGTCTTCTTTTTCGAAATCAGCTTCGGCGCCGGAGGGGGCACCCAGCAGCATGGGGCGGTCAAGCTCCAGCGCGTCGATAGTCACGCTGTCGGAGGGTACCTGGGCAACGTCTTTGAGCGTGCTGACCTGGGCGGCGTAGGGGTCGAGCTCTTCTACGCGTTCCCAATAGGGGTTGGCTTCAACATCCTGCTGCGTGCTGCGCAGAATATCCACCATCACACGGTTGGCGTACAGACAGTACGGCAGCTTCTGGATGATCTGGCTGCACACCTCGCTGGCTTCGGCGTGCTGGTTGTTCTTGAAATACATCTCGGCCAGCAAGACTTGCAGGTCGGGGCGTTGGGGATCTTCGGCCAGGGCATTGCGCAGTTCGCCGATCGCCTGGTTGTACAGATCGCCGTGAGAGTACATCCGGGCCAGCGCGCCGCGGGTCAGGCGCACCTTGGGCGGCTCATAGCCTTCGCGCAGGCCGTATAGACGGCGCACTTCGCCCTGAACGGCTTTGTTGGAGGGTTGCGACTCAAAGGCGCGTTCCATATGCCAGATGGAGGCATCCAAGTGGCCTTCGTCCTCACGGATGATGCTCATGCCGATATTGGCGACGAAGTCATCCGGAATCGAGGAAAGCACGCGTTGGAACAGGTCACTGGCCTCGCTGTGGCGCTTGCTCTCCAGGTAGGCCTTGCCCATCAGGCGGTAGGTGTCTATGTTCTTGGGGAAGGTTTTGAGCACATGGCGGCAATGAGCCAGGGCGTCTTCGACCTGGTTTGAATCGATGAGCTGCTCGATTCCTTGTAAATAGTCGCGTAAATTAGTGGCCGCCATGCTGTTTGGGAAAGTAGTATGCCATTTTAGGCACTTACATGCAAGGAAAGCGCTCCAATACCTGGGCCGGCTTGCGCAGGCCTGGGTATTGAGCTTATCATTCCCGCCATGAGCATGGTGATCGAAGCAGACGGCATAGGCCGTGACTATGGCAAGCTGGTGGCAGTGGACGCGCTGGACCTGGCGGTTGGGCAAGGCGAGATGTTCGCCTTGCTTGGCCCGAACGGCGGCGGCAAGACCACCACGGTGGGCTTGCTGACCACACTGCTGCGGCCCAGCCGCGGCAGCGCCCGCGTGGCGGGCTACGATGTCGCCCGCCAACCCGCCGAGGTGCGCAGCCGGATCGGCGTGGTGTTCCAGGGTCCCAGCCTGGATGAACACCTGACCGCCTGGGAGAATTTGGACTTTCACGCCCGCATCTACAAGATGCCGCGGGCGCAGTTCCGCCAGCAGGCAGGTGAGCTGCTCGCGCTGGTGGAGTTGGCCGAGCGCCAGCACGAGCCGGTGCGCAACTTCTCCGGTGGCATGCGCCGCCGTTTGGAGCTGGCCCGCGGCCTGCTGCACCAACCGCAGGTGCTGTTTTTGGATGAGCCCACAGTGGGGTTGGACCCGCAGACGCGCCGGGCGATCTGGGAGTACTTGCATACGCTGCGCCAGCAGAACGGCGTCACCATTTTCTTGACAACCCATTATTTGGAAGAGGCAGAGAGCTGCGACCGCGTCGCCATTCTGGATGGCGGCAAGCTGGTTGCGCTGGATACGCCCGCGGCGCTGAAAGCGACGCTGGGCGGTGATGTGCTGTACATCCGCACCACAGATGTACAGGCGGCCGAGCAGCTGCTGCGAGCCGAGGGGCTGGCCGTGCGCCACATCGCCGAAGGATTGGCGGTGGAAGCGGACGATGGGCCGGCCAAGATCCCCGAACTGGTGGCCTTGCTGGAACGCAGCGGCCATGCGGTGCAGGCGGTCAACTTGCGGCGGCCTTCGCTGGAAGATGTGTTCATTAAACTGACCGGGCGCGATATCCGGGCTGAGAACCCGGACGCCGCTGAGGTGTTGGGCCGCAAGGCCCGCATGGGGCGCGGGCCGCGAGGTGGCCGATGAGCGCGCTGTACACGATCTGGCTGCGCGACCTGACCCGCTTCCTACGCAACCGTTCGCGCATTTTCACTTCGCTGGCACAGCCGCTCCTGTATCTGGCGATCTTCGGCACAGGGCTCTCCAGCCTCTTGTCGGGCACATCTTCGCTAGGCGGAGTGAGCTTCACGGCGTTCGTGTATCCGGGTGTGATCGGCCTGACGATCATGTTCACGGCGCTGTTCACGGCTATCTCGGTAGTGTATGACCGCGAGTTTGGCTTTTTGAAAGAGGTGCTGGTCTCGCCCGCACCGCGCCTGGCAGTGGCGCTGGGCAAAGTGGCCAGCGGCAGTACGATCGCTTTGCTTCAGGGCGTGCTGACCCTGCCGCTGGCCTGGCTGCTGGGCCTGCCCCTGACGCTGGGGCAAGTGGCCCAGCTGATCGGCATCATGGCGGTGCTGGCGGCGATGTGCACCGCGCTCGGTTTGCTGGTCTCCACCCGGCTGCGCGGCATTGAAGGCTACAACGTGATCATCAATTTTCTGATGATGCCGCTGTTCCTGCTGTCCGGCGCGCTCTTCCCGCTGGCCGGGTTGCCAGTGTGGATGAATGTTCTGGTGCGGGTCAACCCGATGGCGTATGCCACGGACGCGCTGCGCCAGGTGGCGCTGGCGGGGGCGGCGGAGCCGGGGTTCCTGGCCGCCAGTCGCCTGCACCCAGTGAGCGTGGATGTGCTGGTGCTGCTGGGCTTCTTTGTTCTCTTTCTTGTGCCGGCGGTGCGGGCGTTCAGCAAGCAAGAGTAATGCGTTGCTACGCAAACTGCGTTTGGTAGTGCGCTTGGATGACATTTTACAAAAAAAGCCCCGCTGCATTGCAGCGGGGCTTTTGGTTTGCTTGGTCAGCTGTGCGCCTTAGCGGCGGGCAGCAGCCTTCTTGGGCTTGGCGCCGATGGAGCCGGTGCTCTTGCTGGACAGGATCGACCAGCCCAGCAGGGCGACCATGACGGCGGCGGCAGCCCATTCACCAGGGCCGAGCCGTTCGATCTGCACCACCACCGGGGCGATGATGACCGAGACCAGGTTGACCACCTTGATCATGGGGTTGAGGGCCGGGCCCGCAGTGTCCTTCAGCGGGTCACCTACGGTGTCACCGACCACGCTGGCCTTGTGGCGCTCAGAGCCCTTGCCCAGGTTCTTCTTGGGGGTCTTGGGCTCGTCTTCGATCAGCTTCTTGGCATTGTCCCAGGCGCCACCGGCGTTGTTCATGAACACCGCCAGCAGCTGGCCGGAGAGGATGATGCCGGCCAGGAAACCGCCGAGCGCATTCACGCCCAGCAGCAGGCCAACCAGGATGGGGGTCACAACGGCCAACACGGCCAGGGGCACCAGCTCTTTCTGAGCGGCGCCGGTGGAGATGTTGACAGCCTGCTTGTAGTCAGGCTTGACCTTGCCCTTGAGCACGCCACGGGCGAACTGGCGGCGGCATTCTTCCACGATCAAGGCGGCAGCACGGCTGACGGCCTGAATGGCGTAGGACGAGAACAGCCAGGGCAGCGCGCCACCGATGAGCATACCCACGAACACCTGGGGCACATCGATGCGGATACCGATGGACTGGATCTGCTGGGCCAGCGGCACGCCAGCGGCGGCCTGGGCACGGCTTACATCGACGAGGTAGGAGCCGAACAGGGCCACGGCGGCGATCACGGCGGAGCCGATGGCGACGCCCTTGGTGATGGCCTTGGTGGTGTTGCCCACCGCGTCGAGGTCAGCCATGATGCGCTGAGCCTTCTTGGTGGTGGGGTCAGACTTGCCGCTCCACGACATCTCGCCGATGCCGTTGGCGTTGTCAGCGATGGGGCCAAAGGAGTCCATGGCCACGTTGTTGCCGGTCAGGGTTAGCATGCCGATACCGGTCATGGCGACGCCGTAGAGGATGTAGGTGATGGTCTCGGCGGGAGTGGTGCCGATGCCGCCGAAGAGCAGGATGGACGAGAAGATGGTGGCGGCGATGACGATGGCAGCCCACACGGAGGACTCGTAGCCGACGGACAGACCCTGAAGGATCAGGGTGGCCGGGCCGGTGTCAGCCGCTTTCTTGATCTCATCCACCGGCTTCTGGTGCGTGCCGGTGAAGTACTCGGTCATGCGGTCGATCAGGATGGCGAGCAACACGCCGATCCCGACGGCCGCGGGGGTGAGCCACCAGGCGCCGGGCAGGCCGGCATCCTTCAGGTAGAAGAAGGCGGCGGCGAAGAACAGCACCACGGAGATGACCGCGGAGGACAGGAAGCCACTGAAGATGGCGCTCATGGCCTTGGCGGCGTTGCCTTCCTTGCCAGCCTTGACGGCATAGGTGCCGATGATGGAAGACAGCACACCCACACCGCGCACGATCAGCGGGTAGATGATCCACTCAATGTGGCCGGTCAGGGCGTGCAGTGCCACACCCAGGATCAGGCCGGAGACGATGGTGACCTCGTAGGACTCGAAGATGTCTGCGGCCATACCGGCGCAGTCACCCACATTGTCACCCACCAGGTCAGCCACCACGGCGGGATTGCGCGGATCGTCTTCGGGGATGTCGTTCTCCACCTTGCCGACCAGGTCAGCGCCGACGTCAGCGGCCTTGGTGAAGATGCCGCCGCCGACGCGCATGAACAGCGCCAGCAGGGTGCCACCGAAGCCGAAGCCCAGCAGGGCGTCGGGCGCGGCGATGCCGAAGTAGATGAAGAGCACGGTGCCGCCGAGCAGGCCGAGGCCGTCGGTCAGCATACCGGTGATGGTGCCGGCGCGGTAGGCGATCTTGAGCGCGCCACCGAAGGAGTTGCGCGCCTCAGAGGCTACGCGCACATTGGCGTGAACCGCCATGCGCATACCGATCTGGCCCACCAACAGGGAGAACACGGCGCCGAGCACAAAGCCCACGGCGCGGCCCACACCGATGATGGTGCGAACCTCTTCCGGGGTGTTGCTGTGGAAGCGCTCAATGGCCTCAGGGGTGGGGGGCACAATGGCCACCGAGAGGTACATGGCCACGGTGAGGATGACGATGAGGGGCACAATGGTGCGCAGCTGGCGACCCAGGTAGGCATTGGCGCCGTCACGGATGGCGGTCCAGACCTCCTGCATCTTGGGGGTGCCGGCGTCAGCCGCCATCACCTCTTTGCGCAGCCACAGCGCATAGGCCAGGCCGAGGATGGCAATGCCAAACACGGCCCAGATGGCTGTGACTTCAAAACTGGTCAACCCTAATTCATACATGCAAATAACTCCTGTGAAAGTGTGCTGTTTTCCTTAAAAAGCGCCGGTGGCGGTAGCCGACGGCGCTTTGTTTAGGCAATGCAAGCGTGGATTGTAATTTGTGGGTAGGGTTTGCGTCAAGCGCTCGGCTTGTGCCGCTCAGAGGCCTTTGCCGCCCTGGGTATCGAGTTCCACCCGGTCAGAGATGGCTGCGATGAGCGGGCGGGCCTGGCTGATGAGCTCGCGGGTGGCCTGATCTTCGAGGGAAGCCTGGTGGGCGGCCTGGCTGGCCCAGACTTCACTGACCCAGACGGCATCCGGCTCGCCTGGCTGGGCGCTGACGAGGTAGATCAGGCAATCCGGGTTGCTGCGCAACCCTTCGGCGGCCTGGAGCAGGAGCTGGAGGAGGGCCGGGCCGTTACCGGGTGTGGCGCTGAACTTGCCGTGGACGCCGTAGTACATGCTGAGATTATATGTGGCCCCTACTATATGAGGGCAGGAGGACATTAATCCGCCCGCGAACGATTTCGTTGTTGACTCGGCTGTTTGATTCGCTGTATATTGACAATCCACTTGGAAAGCTAACATTCCAGCAACAGCACCGGTTGCTGGCTTTTTATGCCCCGTTTTTATGAAATTCCTGGTGAGGCCCACAGCGAAAAGAGCTCCTGTAAGTGCTGAACGAAAAACTCCTTAGCGACATCGTCGAAAACGATCACGATCAAGACCGAGATCACCCTGCAGTAGTCCGTTTAATTGAATTAGGCCGTAAGCAAGGCTATGTCACCATTGATGACATCCTCAACTTCTTCCCTGAGGCTGAGCGTGACGTAGATAAGCTCGAAGAGGCCTTTGCGGCCCTGTTGGGCGCGGGCGTAGCCTATGTGGACGACCCCGAGGGCCTGGAGCAGGTGGCGGACGCTGACCTGAGCGGCGATGAGGATGAGGAAGAAGAGAGCGAAAGCCGCCGCCAACGCGAGGCTGACGACAATTACCTGGCCAACATCGACACCGATGACATGATCGGCCTGTACCTGAAGGAAGTTGGGCGAGTACCCCTTCTGACGGCAGCCGAGGAAGTTAGCCTGGCCAAGCGCATTGAAAAGGGCCGCGTGGCCCGCGAAGTGCTGGCCTCTGGGCGCCTGGAAGAGGCCCAGCGGGGCAAGTATCGCTTGAATATTGAAGATGGCTGGGCGGCCCGTGAGCATCTGATCACGGCCAACAGCCGTCTGGTGATCAGCGTGGCCAAGAAGTACATGGGCCGCGGCGTTCCCTTCCAGGACCTTATTCAGGAAGGCAACATCGGCCTGATCCGCGCCGCCAAGAAGTTCGACTACCGCCGCGGCCACAAGTTCAGCACCTATGCCACCTGGTGGATCCGCCAGGCGGTGACGCGTGCCATCGCCGACCAGGGCCGCACCATCCGCGTGCCGGTCCACATGGGCGACCAGATCAATAAGCTGCTGCGCGTGCAGCACCAGCTGACCCAGCGTCTGGGCCGCGAACCATCGGTTGAGGAGCTGGCTGCCGCCCTGGATGTGCCCGCCAAGAAGGTGGAGAACATGATCCAGGTGGCCCGCCGCCCGCTCTCGCTGGAAACCCCCACGGATGATGAGGAAGATTCGGTGTTGGGCGACTTCATTCAGGATCACGAAGCCCCGGCCCCAGACGACTCGGCGACCTACAACCTGCTGCGCCAGCATCTGGGCGAAGTGCTCGATGGGCTGCCGCCGCGCGAAGTGCGCATTCTGCAGCTGCGCTATGGGCTGCTGGATGGCCAGGCGTATACGCTGGAGGAAGTGGGCAGCAAGATGGGCGTGACGCGCGAGCGTGTACGCCAGATCGAGGCCCAAGCGCTCAGCCGCTTGCGCCACCCAGTGGTGAGCAAGAAGCTCAAGGAATATTTGGGCGAGAACTAAGCATGAAACAAAAAAGGCGCCGATCAGGCGCCTTTTTTATTGGTCGATCTAGCTAGAGCAAATTGCTTCCATATCTGGCGAAGTATTCTTCGCGTGTAGCGACAACCGGAAGGAAGAAGGCCGCCGCGAAGTAGACGAGGATGAACGCACCGCCAGTGACAAGGGCCAATCCAATAAAGATCGTTCGCAGCCAATCGACGTCGATATCGGAGTAAGCCGAAAGCCCCTGACAGATCCCAAGGATGTCCTGGCCTTCTTGAATGCGCACCAATCGACGCCGGCCTTTTGGAGGCGTGTGGGCTCCACTGTCGCCAGCCACTGGACCAACTTCGGCCAGCACGGCGTTGATGTCGGCGAGGGTCAGCACCTGCTCGGCTGAGGCCAGGCGGGCGGCGAGCTTCTCGCCGATGGACTGCTCAAGGTCGCGCAGAACTTCTTCATGGTCAGGGTCGGCCTGCAGGCTGCGCTTGGCGCGGTCAAGGTATTGACGCAAGGCGTCGTAGGCGTCTTGCTCAGCCTTGAAACTGGCGCTGTGGCCGCTGAGTGTGATGAGGACTAAATTCTTCACTTCGTTTCTCCTAGCTTGTTGATTAGGGTCGTGAGCTGTTTCCAATAGGCATTGAACTCAACTAGCTGCTTGCGGCCGGCGGGAGTGAGTTTGTAATACTTGCGCGGGGGGCCGGCGTCAGACTCCTGCCACTCGTAGTCAAGCAGCTCGTCGCGGCGCATTTTGCTGAGCAGCGGGTAGAGCGTGCCCTCCTGGGTGGCAAAGTCAGTCTGGCTCAAACGCTCCATAATGTCGGCGGCATATACCTTGCCCGAGGACACGATGGTGAGGATGAGGAATTCCAGCAGGCCTTTGCGCAGCGGGGCGAACTTTGCGGTGTTCTCCATAACAGTACCTTTCTATACAAAGGTACTATATTGCAAAAGCTATGTCAAGGAGGAGTTTTGCTTGTTTTATTGTTGAAGCTCGTAAATTAGAAGGCCGTCTGTACTGTAGATGCTGGCTGGAATGGCTTCGACCAGCTGGTAGGCGGCGATGAAACGCGGATCCTGGAGCAGGCCGTAGCGTCCGTAGATCTCGAGAATGACGATGAAATCAGGGCGTTGGTGCATGACAAGGTCAGGTGAGACCGCGTACAGGAAATCTCCGTAGTTCTCAGCATCCAAGGGGTAGTAAGGCAGTGACTCTTTTGAGTTCAAGCCGACAAGGTCGAGGATGGGGGTCGTAGGCAGCTGGTAGCCGAGCACGCCGACATCGGCGGCGGCCAGGGTTGGCGGCGTGGAGTGGGCAGCCAGGCGCGGCTGCAGGATGGCGGCGGCCTGGGCGTAGAGCAGCTCAAGCTCGATCCAGGCCATGCGCGGGGCGGGGCGGCCAAGGTCTTGCTCAGGCTGCAGGGTCCAGCCGCGTAGGAGCGATAGCGTGGGCAGCAAGACCAGCGCGGCGGCCAGCGCCAGGCTGAGGGTACGGGACGGAGTACGCTGGGCGGTTAGTTGGATGTAGAGCGTATGCACGCCAAGAGCGATGAACAGAATGTAGAAGGGCAGCGGCGGCGTAAGATACCAGCGAAAGATGAGTGGATTGGCGATGGCAAAGATGGCGAAGTAGAGCCAGGGGAAAAGAATGAAAGGCATAGTGCTGCGCTGGCGTTTGTAGACGGCCCACGCACCGGCGATGAAAAGGAAGGGGTGCAGCCACAGGCCAATGTACAGCCATTGCATGCCGAAGGTGAGGTGCTCAAGAAAGGGCGTGGCGTAGAAATTGAGAAAGTTGCTGAGCGCGCCGAGCGGTGTAATCCGGTAGGCATTGCTCTTAGCTGAGACGGATTGGGCGATGGGGCTGCCGAAGGCGAGCCAGGCCCAGGCGGCCCAAGCCAGGAGGGGCAGCAGGAAGATAAGGATGGCTTTGGCGTTGTTACGCCAGAAGCCGCCCTGCAGCAGGCTGGGGCGCGAGCGCAACGCGTGCCAGGCGAGCAGCGGGCCGGCCAACACGACCGCGTCGGGGCGGGTTAGGATCGCCGCGGCGCTCAGGCCGGCGGCCAGTGGGATGCGGTTGTGCAGGTAGGCCCAGAAGGTGCCGACGAGCAGAAGGACGTAGACGCTGGTCTCCAGACCGCCGATGGCGAAGGTGACGCTGAACGGAGCGATGGCCCAGGCCAGGGCGGCGGCCAGCCCGGCGGCGCGGCTGCCGAGCTGTTGGCCGAGCGCGTAGAGCAGGACGGCGGTCAGGCCGTCGGCGACGGCGGAGACGCCGATGGCGAGTGCGGGGAAGTTGGCGCTGGCGCCGCCGAAGGGCAAGGCCAACAGCACCAGCAGGAAGGTGAAGAGTGGCGTGGTGGTGCCGAGCACCGGCTGGCCTGGGTTGTAGACGAAACCGTGGCCTTCGAGAATATTGCGGGTGTAGCGGAAGGTGATGAAGGCATCATCAATGACGCGGGGGCCGGGCAGCAGGCGTGCTGCCAGGGCCAGCGCGAACAACGCCAGCAACAACCAGGGGATGGACCTGCGCGCCATGAACGCTATAGTAAGCCAAAAGCAATTTGCGGCCTGCAATTTTGCAAAGCGAAGATGCGATGAATTACCATAGCTGCATGTCTTTCCGCCGCCTGGTGCTGACACTGACATTCATTGCCATCTTTGCGATGGCGCTGCGCATTTCAACCGACACGGACACATGGTGGCATTTACGGGCCGGGCAAGAGATCGTGGAAGGGACGCTGCCGCGGGTTGACGCCTACTCGCACACGCGCGCCGGCGCGGTGTGGCTGTACCCCAGCGCGGCCTGGCTCAGCCAGGCGCAGCTGTATCTTGTGCATGCGTGGGCTAGCTGGGCAGGGCTGAACCTGTGGGTGGCCGCGCTGGTGACACTGGCGTTCGCATTTGTATATGCGTCGTTGAGCCGCAGCAACCTGTTCCTGCGCAGCGGCGTGGTGCTGCTGGCGGCGGCCAGCTCGGCGGTGTACTGGGCGGCGCGGCCGTATTTGTGGAGCTTTGTGTTCAGCGCAGTCACTCTGTGGCTGCTGGAAGCCGCCCGGGCGGGCCAAGTGCGCCGCCTGCTCTGGCTGCCGCTGGTCATGCTGATATGGGCCAACAGCCATCCCGGCTTTGCGGTGGGTTTTATTTTGCTGGCCATCTATGGCGCAGAGCAAGCCGCCAGCTGGTGGCAGGCGCGTGGACAGAAAGATGCTGCGGCGCGGGCATGGCGTGCGTGGGGGCAGTACCTGGCGTTGGCGGCGGGCGGCATGCTGCTGGCAATGTGCATCAATCCATCCGGGCCGGTGATGCTGCGCTATCCCTTCGATACGGTAGAGATGGATGTGCTGCGTGGCTATATTCAGGAATGGCAGTCACCCAATTTTCACGAGACACGCGTCTGGCCGTTCGCAGCGCTGCTGGGGCTGACGGTGCTGGCGATGCTGTTCGCGCCGCGCCGGCCGGCGCTGTATGACCTATTGCTTGTGAGCGTGCTGGGCGCGATGAGCCTGCTGGCGGCGCGCAACATTGCCTTGTTCGCGCTGGCGGCGCCGATCGTGCTGGACCGTAACCTGCCCAACGGCGTACTGAAGCTGGAGAAGCGGCTGCGTTACCGGCACAGGCCGACGCGTGCGCAGGCGCTGCTGCACACGACGATGCTGGTGCTGGCGCTGGCCGCAGTAGCGGCCAAAGCCAGCACAGTGCTGCCTGAGGCGGTGAACACACGCCAGTTCCAGGCGAGCCTGCCGGTGGGGGCGGTGGAATATATGAAAGCGCAGCTGCCAGAAGGGCAAATGTTCAACTCGTATAATTGGGGCGGCTACCTGATCTGGGCGCTGCCGGAGTATCCCGTATTTGCCGACGGACGCACCGACTTGTACGGTGACGAAGTATTGGGCGAGTGGTTGCGCATCGCCAACGCCGAACCCGGCTGGGAGCAGGCGCTGGAGGCGCGGGATGTGAACCTGGTGCTGCTGGAGCCAGGCTGGGCGTTGAGCAAGCTGCTGCCCCTGGCGGGCTGGCAGACCCTGTACGAAGACAAAGACACACTACTGTTTGGACAAAGTGAATGAGCACAGACCCCCACAACACCACGGTTACCCGCGGCCACGGCCTGCTGGAAGGTTTCCTGTCACGCTTGCGGGCCAACAAGGCCAATTCGCTGATCCCGGATGAGCTGCGCCGCGGCGCGGTGCTGGATATTGGCTGTGGTAGCTTCCCGTTTTTTCTTAGCAATACGCAATTTGCGCACAAGTTTGCGATCGACCAGCTCCCACCCTCGGTGGCGGACGAGCACATCACCTGGCATGTGCGCAACTTGAACGAGACGCCAAGCCTGCCGTTCAAAGACGGCGAGTTGAGTGTGATCACGCTGCTAGCGGTAGCCGAGCACATTCATCCGGACAGCCTGGCCGCGATCCTTAAGGAAGCGCACCGGGTGCTGAAGCCGGGTGGGCGGGTGATCCTGACCACGCCAGCGGGCTGGACGGACGGCTTGCTCAAGTTCATGGCACGGGTGGGCCTGGTGAGCAGCGAGGAGATCGACGAGCATGTCATCGGCTACACCAAAGCACTGCTGGCTGCGCAGTTGAGCCGGGCGGGTTTTGCGGCAGATAAGTTCAAGGTGGGCACATTTGAGCTTGGCGTGAACCTGTGGGCGATGGCCGAGCGGTAGCATGCGCACAGCCGGGCCGCGCATCCTGATCAGTGTTGTGGCGCTGGCTGTGCTGGCGGCGGCCTTGACCGTGGTGAACCTACGTTTCACGCAGGTGAGCCCGGGCGGCAACGACTTTTTGCCGCGCTGGGTGGGCACGCGGCTGTTTATTACGGAACGACAAAACCCCTACAGCGCAGAAACCACCGCGGCCATTCAGGACCGCATGTACGGACGCTCGGCCGAAGAGGGCGAGGACGCGGCCCTGTTCGCATATCCCTTCTATTCGATGTTGGTGTTTGCGCCGTTTGCGCTGGTGGAAAGTTACCCGCTGGCGCGGGCCTTGTGGATCACGGCGCAAGAGATCGCCGTGGCGGTGAGTGTGCTGGCCGGGCTGGGCTTCAGCGGCTGGCGGCCGGGCCGCTGGCCGCTGGTGGCGCTGCTGCTGTTCGCGTTGATGTGGTTCCACAGCGCCAAGCCGCTGGTGGACGGCAACGCGGCGGTGATGGTGAGCATGTTCATGGCATTGGGCTTGTTTGCCATGCGGCGCGGACGCGACGGGCTGGCAGGCATGGCCTTTGTGTTGAGCACGATCAAGCCGCAGATGGTGCTGCTGCCGCTGATCCTGATCTTTGCCTGGGCACTCTCGCACAAGCGGCGCAGCCTGCTCGTTTCGTTTGGCGTATGCATGCTGGTATTGTTGGCAGCTTCGTTCGCCTTACAGCCCAGCTGGGCCGCAGAGAACCTGGCGCAGGTGCTGCTGTACGGCGGCTACAGTCCGCCAGGCACACTGATCGGCGTGTTCAACGCCTGGTGGGGTGATGCCGGGCACACCGCTGGCTTGGTGGTGAGCGCCGGGGTGGGTCTGCTGCTCTTCTATGAATGGGTCAGCGTGGCTGGGCAGCGTTTTGATTGGCTGCTATGGACGCTGTGCGTGACTCTTGCGCTGAGCCCTCTGGTGGGCATGCCCAGCACCAGCTCCAATCATGTGATCCTGCTGTTGGCGGTGGTGTGGCTGCTGGCCTTGTGGCAGCGGCGCACCGGGCAGCCGCGGGCGGTGTGGGTGCTGCTGCCGGTCTTGTTCGTGGGCATTTGGGCTTTGTTCCTGCTGACGTTGGAGCAGGAGCAAGCCCAGTTTGGTGAGCATCTCAGCTTGCTGTTGGTGGCCCCAGTCTTTTTAGCGATCAACCTGTACTGGCTGCGTTGGTGGTTGCTGCGCCCGCAAGGAGTGAAAGCGTGAAAACGCGCCCCATCCTGGCGGCCGGGGTGCTGCTGTGGTTCGGTATCGGCTTGGCGTACTACTACGCGTATCACCGCCCGTTCACGCCGGAGTTTGCACTGCGGGCGCTGCTGGCAGGGCGCGATTTGCTCTGCACGGCGTTACTGTTTGTGATCGCAGGCGGTGTTGGTGCGCGCCTGCTGCCCACGCTTTCAGTAGCGCCCCTGGCGCGGCTGGCCGTGCGGGCCGCGGTAGGCCTGGGCGGGCTGGGGTTGCTGTACCTGCTGGTCGGCTCGACGCTGGGCACCGGCAGCCTGCTGGCGTGGGGGCTGGCGCTGGGTTTGCTGGTAGGGCTGCGGCGCGCCATCCGAACCTGGTGGCAGGACGCGGCCGGGTTTGCGGCCCTATGGCAAGCCAGCGGGCGGCTGGGCCGCGCGCTGGGATGGCTGAGCGCGGTCATCCTCGCCGCGGGCTTGCTGTTGGCGCTGGCGCCGCCGTTGGCCTTTGACGCACTCGTGTATCACTTAAGCCTGCCAAAGATCTATTTGCAGGCTGGGCAAGTGACATATGTGCCTGAGATCACGCATTGGGGCTTCCCGCAGCTTGCGCATATGCTGGTTACCTGGGCTGGCGCGCTGGGCTCGACCCACGGCGCGCTGGTGGGCTGGGGCATGGGCATATTGGCGCTGCTAGGCTTGTTGGGGCATCTGGCTGAGGGGCTTGGAGCGCGGCCGGCCTGGGTGGCGGTGGCCGCGCTGCTGAGCGGCGTTTCATTGGTAACTGCGCTCAGCTCGGCGTATGTGGACTGGCCGGGCGTGCTGATGGGCTGGGGTGTGCTGCTGATGCTGGAGCAGTGGTGGCACATTCGTGATCAGCGCTGGGCGGTGTGGGCGGGCGTGTTGTGCGGTTTGGCCTTTGGCGTTAAATACACTTCGGGCATTCTGGCTCCGCTGGGCGTGTTGGTGCTTGTATTTGGCAAGGCGGACTGGCGCACGGTGGCGCGCTATCTGGGTGCGGCGTTATTGCTGGCATTGCCTTGGCTCTTGCGCAACCTGTTGGCCACCGGCAACCCTTTCTACCCATTGCTGTTGCCGGGCGGTGAGATGGACGCGCTGCGGCTGAGCTATTACCAGGGCTTTTCGGCGCAGGCCACCTGGCTGGATGCGGTGTTGCTGCCGGTACGGGCAACCTGGCTTGGTATTGAGGGTGGGCATATTGGCGGGGCAGCTGGCTACGAGACCTCGCTGGGGCCGCTGCTGCTGGCTTTTGGTGTGCTGGCAGCGCTGCCGATGCAGTTGAGTGAAGCGGCGCGGCCGCTGCGGCGCATTGCGGCCGTGATGGCGCTGGGCGGCATGCTGGTGTGGGCCGCCGGCGGCCTGCTGACCGGCCACCTGATCCGCAGCCACTTGTATTTCAGCTTGTTCGCAGCTTTTGCCACGCTGGCCGCGTTTGGCTTTGCGGCGCTGGATGGCTTGCGCATCGGCAGCGTGCGCGTGGGGCGCATGGCGGCCGCCGTGGCGGTGCTGGCGTTGGGGTTGAGCGCGGTGCAAAGCGGCCTGGAGCTGGCGCAGCGCGGCGTTGCGGAGCTGTGGGGCGGCGGGTTGGATGCGCAAGGCTATTCGGAGCGCAACCTGGGCCTGTACGCGCTGGTGATGAGTGAGCTGCCGCGGGATGGGCGCACGCTGATGTTGTGGGAGGCGCGCGGCCTGGCCTGTGCGCCGCAGTGCGACCCCGACGAAGTGATCGACCGCTGGCAGCATGACCTGGCGCGCTATGGTTCAGTGCAGGCGGTGCTGGACAGTTGGCGGGCTGAGGGTTTCGAATATGTGCTGTACTACCGCTTAGGAGCAGAATTTGTGCAGAATGACCCGGAACACTTCCATGCGCTCGACTTGCAGGAAGTGGAAGATGGGCTGGCACAATTGCCGATAGTGCACGACTTTAACGGAGACTACGTGCTGTATGCACTGAGGCCATGACGAGCAAGAGCTATATCACCCTGGGGTTGGCCGGCCTGCTGGTGTTTGTGATCGTTGGCAGTTTGCAGCGCAGCCCAGGCTATATGGATGCGGAGTACTACCTGCTCACCGGGCAGCAGTTGGCGGCCGGCCGCGGCTTCACTGAGCCGGTGTTGTGGAACTATCTGGATGCGCCCAGCGGCCTGCCGCATCCCTCGCATGCGTACTGGATGCCGCTGCCCTCGCTGCTGGCCGCGCTGGGCACAGCATTGTTCGGCGTCAGTTTCAGCGCCGGGCGTGTGCTGTTCCTTATAGTGGCAGCGCTGGTGCCGCCGCTGACTGCCAAGCTGTGCATGCAGCTCACCGGACGGCGCGGCTCGGCCCGGTTGGCCGGCTTTCTGGCAGTGCTGCCTGGGTTCTATTTGCCATTTATTACTACGACAGACAGCTTTGCCATCTGCATGCTGCTGGGCGGCGTATTCTTTTTGTTGATCAGCCGGGAAGAGAAGCCGGCTTGGTGGGCGCTGGCCTTGGGCGGCGTGGCGGGGTTGCTGCACTTGGCACGCGCCGAAGGCCCGTTGTGGCTGCTGCTGGCTCTGTATGCAAGCTGGCGCACAGCGGGCGCACGCGGAGCAACCCAAGCTGGGGTCGGCTATCTGGTTGTCATGCTGGCCTGGTTCGTGCGCAATTGGCTGGCCTTCGGCAGCCTGCTGGCGCCGGGCGCTGGCAGCAGCTTGTGGCTGACCGAATATGACGAACTGTTCAGTTTCCCCGCCAGCCAGCTGTCCATGCAGGCCTGGGCTGCCAGCGGCCTGGGCGCGATCGTTGCGGCGCGGGTCAGTGCGCTGGGCCAGAACCTGGCCAGCGCGGTGGTGGTGAGCGGGCTGGTGGCGTTGGCGCCGCTGGTGGTGTGGGGCGCATGGCGCCTGCGCACGCAGCCGGCAGTGCGGGTTGGCAGCGCAGCCTGGTTGGCGCTGCTGCTGGTGTTCAGTTTCGTGTTCCCGTTCTCCGGGGCGCGAGGTGGCTTCTTCCATGCGGCGGCGGTTGTGCAAACGCTGGTGTGGGCGCTGGCTGCAGCCGGTTTACACGCTGCGCTGGAGTGGGGCAGTGCGGTGCGCGGTTGGCAAGTGACGCGGGCCGGGCATGTGTTCTCAATAGGCATTTTGGTGCTGGCGTTGGGGCTGAGCGCGTATGCAGTGCAGCAACGCGTGCTGGCTGGCGGCTGGGATGCCAGTGCGGCGCATTACACGGCGCTGCACCAGCGTTTGCAGGCCCTGGGCGTAGGGGATGGCGAGATCGTCATGGTCAATAACCCGCCGGGCTTCAGCCTGGCGGGCGGCGGCCGGCCGGCGATCGTGATCCCGCATGGCGGGCCGCAGGCCGGCATGCAGGCGGCGCGCCAGTACGGCGCGCGCATCTTGCTGCTTGGCGAAGATCAGCCGGGCTGGAGTGATATTTATGAAGCTGGCCCGCTGTTAAGCAGCTTGCAGTACCTGGATGAGGTAGATGGCACGCGCATCTTCCGCCTTCCCTAAATGGCAATTGATTCTGCTGGGGGCATTGGCTGGCCTGAGCATGGCCATATATGCCGCCTACAGCAATTTGGAGTCCGGGCCAGGTTTTCCGTTGGATGACGCCTGGATCCATTTAACGTATGCGCGCAACCTGGCCCAGCATGGTGAGTGGGCCTTTATCGCAGGGCAGCCTTCGAGCGCGGCGACGAGCCTGGTGTGGGTGCTACTGCTGGCGCCAGGTGCCTGGCTTGGTCTGGCGCCGACGCTGTGGGCCTGGCTGCTGGGCTGGCTGGCGTTGTGGGCGGTGGGCGCGCTCGGCGCCATCACGTTCGCGCAGTTGGCGCCGCAACAGGCGCGCAGTGCGCCCTGGCTGGGCGCACTGCTGGTGGTGGAGTACCACCTGGTGTGGAGCGCGTTGTCGGGCATGGAGACGGTGCTGTTCGCAGCGCTGTGCCTGGCCGCTATGCACCTGGCGCTGCGGCCGGTGCCGCATGCGCTGGCCGCCGGCGCGCTGGCGGGGCTGGCGATGTTGGTGCGCCCGGAAGGGCTGACCCTGCTGGCGCCGCTGACGATCGCGCTGGTCGTGCGCCGCAGCAAGCCCGGCGCCTGGCTGCAGTTGGCGGCGGGCTTTGCATTGTTTCTGGTTCCGTATCTCTGGTTCAACTACAACTTATCCGGCACATGGTGGCCAAGCACCCTGTATGCCAAACAGGCCGAATATGCGGCGCTGCTGGAGCAGCCGCTATGGCTGCGCTGGACCGCGCAAGCCGCAGCGCCGCTGACCGGGGTCGGGCTGTTGGCTCTGCCGGGCTTTGCGGCTTTCATCATTGACACCGCCAAACGGCGTGAGTGGCTGCGCCTGGCCTGGGTGGCCTGGGCGTTGGGTTTCCTCTTGATGTTCGCGCTGCGTTTACCCGTCGTATACCAGTATGGCCGCTATGCCATGCCGGTGCTGCCGGTCTATCTGATGCTCTCGGCGGCGGGGGCCGCGCAGGCGCTGGCCGGTTTGGCCAGCCCAGCCTGGCGGCGTAGGTTGGCCACGTGGCTGGCCAGCGCGGCGTTGGTGGCGCTGGCCTTCTATGCGCTGGGAGCGCGGGCCTACCAGCGTGATGTGACCTTCATCGAGACGCAGATGGTGGCGGCCGCCAACTGGCTGGCGCACAACACACCGCCGGATGCGCGGGTGGCGGCGCACGATATTGGCGCACTGGGTTACTTTGCGCCGCGGCTGCTGGTGGACCTGGCCGGCCTGGTTTCGCCGGAAGTGGTGCCGTTCATTCGAGATGAGGCCCGCCTGGCGGCGTATTTGGACTCGACCCGTGTGGAATATCTGGTTGTGTTCCCAAACTGGTATGAGCAACTCCCAGCCGGGCAACAATTGCTATATCAGGCGCCAGCCTATGCAGATGAAGCCGGGCTTGGGCCATTGAGCGTATACCGCTGGCACGGCGCGCCGTGAGTTTGCAAATGATGCCTATGCTATACTGCCCTCACTCAATCTTGTGTGAGCGAACGAAATAGCACAATGCCTAAAATAAATGTCGTGATCGTCGAGGATCACCCGATCTTTAGACAGGGGCTTATTGATTCCTTTTCCATGGAGAAGGATCTGCAGGTCGTGGGCCAGGCAGCGGAGGGCAACGAAGGTCTGACGCTGATCAAGAAGCTCATGCCGGATGTCGCCGTGCTGGATGTCAATCTCCCCAATATCAACGGCCAGCAGCTCACCCGCCAACTCAAAGGTGACAAGAAAGTCAGCACGCGCGTGGTTTTGCTCACGGCGTACGATGACAGTTCGCAGGTGATCCATGCCATGGCGGCCGGAGCGGCCGCCTATTGCGTCAAGGATATTGACCCGGCCAAACTGGTCGAGATCGTGCGGGCGGTAGCGAACGGCAACTTCGTGGTGGGCGAGCAGGTCATGGACCAGGGCGCGCTACAGCGCTGGCTGGGCGAGCGCGGCGATGCCAGCGGGCGGGCGTACAGCGACCCCGGTGAACCGTTTGAGCCGCTCTCCAGCCGTGAGATGGAAGTGCTGGAATGTGTGACCCGCGGCATGAGCAACAAGGAAATTGCCACGCATCTGGATATCAGCCACCAGACGGTCAAAAACCATGTGACCGCCGTACTCCGCAAACTTAATGTAGAGGACCGCACACAGGCGGCAGTATATGCATTGCGCCGTGGCTGGGTAAGATTGTAGGCATGAGACCATCCCCCGGGAGCGCGTGTGGCCATATCTGATAAGGACGGGGCGTTTGCCGGCTCTATGAGCGCTGGCTCAGCCATGGAAGAGCTGGAGCTGGAGATCACCCAGACCCAGCGCGAGCTGGCCGAGATCGACCTGCTGCTGACCCAAAGCAAAGGCGAGCTGGACAAGCTGACCCAGCGCAACGCCACCATCACGGCCCACCTGCAACAGATCCAAAACCAGATCGATGATGTGCCCGCGCCGGACATCCGCGCGGCGTATGACGCTGCGTTGGAAGCGCAGCAACGCCTGGTGGTGATGCGCGGGCAGTTCGAGAAACTGCATAGCGACAAAGCGCGCCTGGAGCGACAGCTGCAGGTGCTCAAGAAGGTCAAGGAAAGCGGCACCAGCGAGGCCAAGCCGCAGGAGAGCGCCCGCAACACGCAGAGCTCGATCGAAGTGATGATCCAGGCGCAGGAGCAGGAACGCCAGCGCCTCTCACGCCAGATGCACGACGGCCCGGCCCAGGCGCTCTCCAACTTTATTCTGCAGACTGAGATCGCTCTGCGCTTGTTCGAGGTGGACCAGGAGCAGGCGCGCCAGGAGCTCAACAGTTTGAAATCAGCGGCTTCGAGCACCTTTCAAAAAGTACGTGACTTTATCTTCGATCTGCGCCCGATGATGCTGGATGATCTGGGGCTGGTGCCTACGATCAAGCGCTATGCGGACTACCTGGCTGAGAAGCTCGGCACTGAGATCGCCGTGAGCGTCACTGGGTCGGAGCGGCGGCTGGAGCCGTATATTGAAGTGGTGGTCTTCCGGGCGGTGCAGGAGCTACTGAGCAACAATGCCTTGCACAGCCAGGCGACCAGCATCAAAGTCCAGCTGGATATTAGCCAGCACCAAGTGCGGGCCAGTGTGGAAGACAATGGGCGCGGTTTCGATGCCCATGCCGTGCCGGCGGAGGCCGAGCTGACGCTGAAGGCCATCAGGGAGCGGATGGACCTGCTGGGCGGCACCTTTGATATGGATAGCGCCCCTGGCCAGGGAGCCCGATTTGCCTTTGGGGTGCCGGCTGAGGCCAAGGCCCCAATTCCGTAGCGCCGGCCATTAGTACTCTAATTCTATTGCGTAAAAAAGCCCTGATTCTTATAATCTGCTCATAACTCTGCACCTGCGGAGTAGCCTGCGTGAAAGGAGGAACTCCTAATGTTCAACTCTCAAAAGGGTCAAGGGCTCGTAGAATACGCGCTGATCTTGGTGCTCGTCGCCATTGTGGTCATCGTGATCGTGTCCCTGCTCGGCGGATCTATTGGTAACGTATTCAGCAACATCATCGCCAACATCTAATCGTAGGCGACCTTTCATTTGTAATGCAGCCCTGGCAATTGCCAGGGCTGCATTCGTCTCTCCGCTTGTGTAAGCGCTGATTTGCATAGCCCATGGGCGGGATTGGCAAATTGGCTTGATATCATGTAGACTACTTCTGCGCCTGGCCTGCGGGCTTAGTTATAGGCGGCGAAAGGGTTAACTATGCGTGTAGGAAGACTGTTGATCGTGCTGGCCATTCTGGTCATTTTGGCTTTGGTGGCCCTGTATGCCGTGTTGAATCTGGACACTGCCAACAGCGGCCAGGAGCAGGCTGCCAGCACAGTAGACATCGTCATCGTCGTGCAGCCCATCGCCCGCGGCGCACTGATCACGGCTGAGCACCTGGGTCTGCTGGCCTATCCGGCCGACCAGACCATCGAGGGGATGTTCACCAGCATCACGGATGTGGCCGGGCGGCGCTCGCGCTATGACCTGACGCCGGGCACGCCGCTGAATGCCAGCATGCTGGCCGAGGACAACGAAGTGGTGGAGGCGGGCGGCTCGGACACGGCGCTGCTGATCCCATCAGGCATGGTGGCCTTCCCGATCCCGATCGATCGCTTTTCCAGTCTGGCGTATGGCCTGCGGGCCGGCGATCACGTTAACGTGATCGCCACACTGCTGCTGGTGGAACTGGACCAGTCTTTCCAAACCCAGACGCCCAACAATACCGCCGGCATCATTGAGCCGGGCAATGCGTTGGTGACCGGCGGTCAGAACACCGGCGACGAAGCCAGCTCCAGCCTGGAAGTGGACGAACTGCTTAACGTTCTGACCGCCCAGGTAGTCAATGGCGGCCCCAGCGCACAATTGGGCAGCGGCTTTGTGGATGAGCAGACCGGCCAGCCCTTTTACGCAGTGCCATCTGAGGCACAGCGCCCGCGCCTGGTAAGCCAGACCCTGCTGCAGGATATTGTGGTGCTGCATGTGGGCAACCATTTGTACACTGACACCGCTGGCAATGAAGTTGAGCAGCCTACGACGACAACGCTCGACCCGAACACGGGCGCCGAAGTTGTAGTGCCTGCCCCGATTGAACCGCCAGACATCATTACACTGGTTGTTACGCCGCAGGATGCAGTAACGCTGAACTATTTGATCTACACCGGAGCCCAGTTGAATTTGGCGCTGCGCGCCACTGGCGATGACAGCCTGATCAGCACCGAAGCGGTGACTTTGGAATTCCTGCTCAACAACTACAACATTCCCGTACCCTCCAAGCTCCCATTTGGCTTGACCCCGCGCATCGACACGCTGATCTCGCCGGCACAGCAGGATGAACGACAGCAACAGACCCTGCCGTAGTCTGGCGGAGAAGGCAGTAAGAAACAAGGATGGCTGAAGACAAGATACGCGTCCTTATTGTGGATGATGTCGCCGAGACGCGCGAGAACATTCGCAAATTGCTGCAATTCGATGCTCAGATCGAAGTGGTGGGCGCCTCGCGCAATGGCCTGGAGGGAGTAGACCTGGCCATTGAAAGCCAGCCGGATGTGGTGTTGATGGATATCAACATGCCGGACATGGACGGCATCAGCGCCACCGAAGCGATCCGCAAAAAAGTTCCGTATACCCAAATTGTCATCCTTTCGGTTCAGGGTGATTCGAACTACATGCGCCGGGCCATGCTGGCCGGAGCGCGTGACTTTCTGACCAAGCCTATTGATGTAGATGAGCTGACCGCCGCCATCCGGCGGGCGGGCCGCGTGGCCTGGAACGAAAAAGAGAAGCTGGCCTCGAGCGGGTTCAGCGGCCAGGCCGGCGGGGCGGGCGGCAGCGGAACGCTGCTGCCCGGTGACCAGGGTCATGTGATCACCGTGTTCAGCCCCAAGGGCGGCACTGGCAAGACCACTCTGGCGGCCAACCTGGCCGTCAGCATGCGCCAACAGGGCCAGACCGTAGTGGCGGTGGATGGCAATCTGCAGTTTGGCGACCTGTCATTCTTTTTCAATGAGCAGGGCCGCAACAATGTGGCCGACCTGGCGCCGCGTGCGGATGAACTGGACCGCGAAGTGGTGAGCGAAGTGCTGGTGCGCCACGAGGCGTCGGGTGTGCACATTCTGGCGGCGCCGATGCGCCCCGAGCAGGCCGACGCGGTGAGCGGCGAGCAGTTTGGCGCCGTGGTGAGCTACCTGAGCCGCATGTATCCGTATGTCCTGGTTGACACCGGCTCTACATTGAATGATCTGACCCTGGCGGCATTGGATGCGGCCAGCATGGTTGTGCTCTTGATCACGCAGGATATTCCTTCCATCAAGAATGCGCGCTTGTTCCTTGACCTGGCGGAAGGGCTGGGAATTTCCAAGGACCAGATTGTTCTGGTGATGAACCGCTTTGACAAGCGCCGCAGCATTACGGCGGAGCGCGTGCGTGACAATTTCAAGAAAGAAGTGGCCGCCGTGATCCCGCTGGAAGAGAAGATCGTGGTGCCAGCCATGGACCGCGGTGAGCCGTTTGTCTTACGCAATAGCAGCACACCGGTGGCCAAATCGGTAGCCGATCTGGCTGCCATGCTGGTGACCCGTTTGAAAGCGAAGGTGCCCAACCAGATCGAGGTTGGCTAGCACAGCAGGAGAGCTGAAGCATGTCCTTGATGAGACGGTTGGAGCGCGGCCAGTCTGCTGAAGAAGCGCAGCGCCAAACCCCTGCCGCACCCCCTGAACGAAAAGACGCGACCGGTGACCTGGGCGGCAACCAGGCGCGCCCCAGCAACCTGCGCGCCCGCCGCATCAACCAGCCCGCGGCTGGCGGCCGCGGCGGCTACATGGACCTGAAGACGCGGGTGCAAAACAAGCTGCTGTCTGAGCTTGACCCCACGCTGGACATCAAACGCGATGAGGTGCGCCGTACGATCCAGGAGCTCTTCGAGCAGATCCTGCTCGAAGAGAACACGGTGCTCTCGCGCCCCGAGCGCCAGCGCCTGTTCGAGCAGATCGTTGCAGAGATCCTGGGCTTTGGCCCGCTGCAGCCGCTGTTGGATGACCGCAGCGTGACTGAAATCATGGTGAACGGCCACAAGAATGTGTACGTCGAGCGCGCCGGCAAGCTGCACCGCACGCCGATCACGTTCGAGAGCGACGAGCACGTCATGCGCATCATTGACCGCATCGTGGCCCCCCTGGGCCGCCGCGTCGATGAAGCCAGCCCGTATGTGGATGCCCGCCTGCCGGACGGCTCGCGTGTCAACGCGGTCATCCCGCCGATCTCGCTGGTGGGGCCAACGCTGACCATCCGTATGTTCTCCAAGGACCCCATCACGGTGGACCAGTTGATCGAGTACGGCTCGCTGACCTCTGAGTCAGTCATTTTCCTGAAGGCATGTGTAGAAGCCAACCTCAACATTGTGATCTCTGGTGGTACCGGCTCCGGAAAAACCACCTTGCTGAATGTGCTCTCCAGCTTTGTTCCTAGTGACCAGCGCATTGTTACGATCGAAAATGCGGCAGAGCTTCAACTGCGCCAGGAGCATGTGGTGACGCTGGAGACGCGCCCCGCGAACATTGAAGGCAAGGGTGAGATCAGCGCCCAGCAGTTGGTGGTGAATGCCCTGCGTATGCGCCCCGACCGCATCATCGTAGGTGAAATTCGCGCCGGTGAGGCGCTGGACATGCTGCAGGCGATGAACACCGGCCACGAAGGCTCGATGACGACCGCGCATGCCAACGGCCCGCGCGACACCATTTCGCGTATCGAGACCATGACGTTGATGGCAGGCTATGACCTGCCGGTGCGCGCTATCCGTGAGCAGATCTCATCGGCGATCGATCTGGTGGTTCATGTGGACCGCCAGCGTGACGGCACGCGCAAAGTGGTTAACATCACTGAAGTGGTGGGTATGGAAGGCGACGTCATCACCCTGACGGACATCTTCCAGTTCGAGCAGAGTGGCTTCGAAGAAGGCAAAGTGATCGGCCAGCTGCGCTCCACTGGGCTGCGCCCCAATTTCATGAGCCGCATTGAGGATGCGGGCATTCACCTGCCGCCCAGCATCTTTGGTATTGGCCAACGCCCGCGGTATTAAGCCATGCCTGTTTGGATGCTCTGGTCTGGGATTTCCATAGCGGTCATTTTGTTCATTATTGGCCTGGTGGTGACGCTGCGCAGCGAACGCTCGCTGGTGGACAAGCGTCTTGAAGGCTACCTGGCTGAAAAGGAAATCAAGCTTGAGCAGGCGGAACTGGCTCAGGGGCGCAACTCCGCCCTGACCAATTGGCTCAACGACCGCGTGGCGACTACGAGCTATGGCGACAATATCTCGCGCGAGCTGGCGCGCGCTGATATCAAGCTTAAATCAGGTGAGTACATCATCCTGATGATGTTCTCAAGCGTCTTTATGGCGCTGTTCTCCTTCTTCTTTTTTGACGGCTCATGGTTGTTCGCTATTTTTGGTCTGATCTTTGGCCTGTTTATTCCGCGCATGTTCGTGGGGTTCCAGCAGGCCAAGCGTCTGCAAAAGTTCAACGACCAGCTGCCGGACATGCTCAATCTCATGGTCAACGGCTTGCGCACGGGCTTCTCGGCCCTCCAGGCAATGGAAGCGGTGAGCCGCGAGCTGCCCGCGCCGATCAGCGACGAGTTCCGCCGGGTGGTGCAGGAGATGCAGCTGGGCGTTTCCATGGAAACGGCGCTGGAGAACCTGCAGCGCCGTATCGCCAGTGAGGATCTGGATCTGGCCATCACCGCCATCAATATTCAGCGCGAGGTGGGTGGCAACTTGGCGGAGATCCTCGACACGATCTCGCATACGGTGCGTGAGCGCATCCGTATCCAGGGCGAGATGCGCGCCATCACGGCGCAGGTCAAATATTCGGGCCGGTTCCTGGCGCTCATGCCAGTGGCTTTGGGCTTGGCGTTGTGGGGCCTCAACCGTGAGTACATGATGGAGTTCTTCCAGGAGCCCGTGTTGTGCGGCTACCTGATGTTGGGTTTCTCTGGCGTGATGCTGGTGATCGGGTACTTTGTGCTGGATAAAGTGGGCACGGTAGAGATCTAGCCATGATGTGGATCGCGCTTCTATTGTTGTTCATCGTCATCGCTGGGGCGATCACCCTGGTGGTGCTTGGATTGCGTGAGAGCCGGGGCGATACGCTGTCTCGCCGCCTGGCCGAATATGCTGAGCGCGGTGAGATCACCAGCCTGGAGGAGATCGAGCTCTCGCAGCCGTTCATGGAGCGCGTGGTCTACCCGGCGGCCCAGCGGTTCGGTGAGCTGGCGCAGCGCTTTACTCCGCAGAACGCCATCACCGAGACCCGCCGCATGCTCGACATGGCCGGCGCGCCGCGCTGGCTGGAGCCAACTGTGTTCCTGGCCTCGCGTCTCATTTTTGGTCTGGGGTTGGGCGCGCTGATGTTCTTTGTGTTCTCGCTATCGCCCACCACATCGCCGTTCGCATTGACCTCGATGCTCATCATCGGCGGGTCTATCTTCATTGGCTTCTTTCTGCCCAACATGCTGCTTAACCGCAGTGTGCGCCGCCGCCAAACCGAGGTTACGAAGGCCATGCCGGATGCGATGGACTTGCTGACCATCTGTGTGGAAGCCGGCTTGGGTTTTGACGCCGCCATGCGCAAAGTGGTGGAGAAATGGGACAACGACCTGGCGCGGGCGTTTGCGCGCGTGCTGCAGGAGATCCAGCTGGGTAAGCTGCGCCGTGAAGCGCTGCGGGATATGTCAGCCCGGTTGGGGGTGGACGAGATCAATACCTTTGTGGCCGCAGTGATTCAGAGCGAGCAGCTGGGCGTCAGCATGGCGCGGGTGTTGCGGGTGCAGGCAGACGCCATGCGGGTCAAACGCCGCCAGCGTGCGGAAGAGAATGCCCAGAAGGCGCCGGTGAAAATGCTGCTGCCGATGGCGTTCCTCATCTTCCCTACCATCATGATCATTCTGCTTGGGCCGGCGGTGCTGCAGATCATCCGCTCCGGTGCGTTCTTCTAGTCATATGCTCAACCGAATAGGGGCTGCTACCGTGGGCTGGCTGTTTCCCGCCCGCTGCGCGGGCTGTGGCAGCCTGGGCGCGGTCTGGTGCGCGGCATGCGAGGCCGAGACCGCCGTGCTGCATGCGCCGGTGTGCGGCCACTGCGGGTATCCGCTGCAGGACCCGCAGGCCGAGTGCCTGGGCTGCCAGGGCCGTCACTTCGCCTTTACGCAAGCGCGTGCCTGGGGTGTGTATGGCGGAGCGCTGCGCCGGGCAATTTTGAAACTGAAGCACAAGCGTAACCGCCAGCTGGGCGCGGTGCTGAGCCAGCACATGGCGGCCAGCTTGCCGCCACGCTGGGGCGTGGAGCTGGTGGTGCCGGTGCCGCTGAGCGTGCGTCGCCAGGCGCAGCGCGGCTACAACCCGGTGGATCTGCTGGCCAGCCCGCTGGCAGAGCGGCTGGACCTGCCGCTGGCGCAGGCTCTGCTGCGCCAGCGCGATACGCGGCCGCAGATGGATCTGCAGGTTGAGCAGCGTTGGGCCAATGTGCACGGCGCATTTGTGGGGCAGCCGGCCGTTGCCGGCCGCCGCGTGCTGCTGGTGGACGACATTGTTACTACCGGGGCGACTGCGCACGCTGCGGCCCGGGCGCTGCGTGCTGCAGGGGCAACCTCTGTGTATGTCCTGGCGCTGGCAAGAACCTTGTGACAATTGCACTTTGTTGGCAGCCGCCCCGTTTTGGTACACTAGTTTTGTAGAAATTCCCCACTCATTCTCAGGAGGCTGCCATGCTAAACGTAGAACTCTTTGGCCATGATCTCAACATTGATGATGCCTTGAACGAATATGTGGAATCGCGGGCTGCCAAACTTGACCGCTACATTGACCTGGAGGATGCCCGCATTGACCTGAGCCATCGCCCTTCGGCGCGTGAGGCCGGGCACCGTTACAAGGCGCAGATCACCCTGCGCGGCAAGAAGTTCGTGCTGCGCTCGGAGCACAAGAGTGACCAGATCCAGACCGCCTTCGACTCGGCGCTGGAACGCATGCAGCGCCAGATCGAGCGCTATAAGGGCAAGCACTACCGCGGCAAAGGCGACGGGGCCTCTCTGAGTGATGAGGCCAGCGCTGAACTCGAAGCCTTGTATGAAGAAGAGGCCGAGGAGCAGGTAGTGCGCCGCAAGAAGTTTTTGCTGCATCCCATGACCGAAGCCGAAGCGATCGAGCAGATGCGCCTGCTGGGGCATCAGAACTTCTTCATCTTCTATGACATGGAAGCCAGCAGCGTCAGCGTGCTGTACCGCCGCGGTGATGGCGACTATGGCCTGATCAATACGGAGATGGCCTAAGACGATGAGCTCTGCCAAACGCGTATATGACGCCGCGCAACTGCTGGACGGCGAAGTCAACCAGCCCACGATCGAAGAGGCGGTAAGCAAGATCCTGGCGGCAGTGGGCGAGGACCCCCAGCGTGAAGGATTGCAGGGTACGCCTCACCGAGTTGCCCGCGCCTATACCGAGCTGCTGGCGGGGTACCGCACGGATCCGGTCAAGCTGATCAACAATGCCTTGTTCGAAGTGGAATACGATGACATGGTCATCGTGCGCGATATCGAATTCTTCAGCTTATGTGAGCACCACATGCTGCCGTTCATTGGGCGAGCGCATGTGGCCTACATCCCGCGCGGCAAAGTCATCGGCTTGTCCAAGATCCCGCGCATTGTGGATATGTTCTCGCGCCGATTGCAGGTGCAGGAGCGCCTGACCCGCCAGATCGCCGACTTCCTGTGCGGGGCGATCGACCCGCTGGGTGCGGGCGTGGTGGTGGAAGCGCTGCACATGTGCTCGATGATGCGTGGCGTGAAGAAGCATGACGCCCGCATGACCACTTCCACTATGGTGGGCAGCTTCCGCGCCAACCATGCCACCCGCCAGGAATTTTTGGACAACCTGGCCCGCGGCGCAGAGCGCTTGAATTTCTAACCTGCAAAATTAATGCGCTCTGAAGCTGGTGTAGTATCATGGTACTGGTGGCTGTGGCCGCCAGGAGGTCTATATGCGGACCAAAAGTGAACTCGGACAGGGCTTGGTGGAGTACGCGGTGATCATCGTGTTCCTGGCCATTCTTAGCATTGTGGCCCTGACTTTCCTGTCAGGCGGCATTACCAATAGCCTGTACGATCAGGTCATTGGCAACCTGTAGTCCTGACTGTATACAGCAAAGCATGCGGCCCGCACATTGTGCGGGCCGCTTTTTTTTTTATTCAGCCGTCAGCTGTTGGTTGGTGCGCCGGGCCTGCTGGCTCTCCAGCAGGCGGGCGGCGGCGTCGGCCAGGCTTTCGCCTGAGACGGGGTTTTTGTAGGCGGGCAGCAGCTCGCTGAGCGGGACGGCAATGTGGGCCGCGTCCCAGATCTCGCGATCCATCTCTTCTCCGTCGTAGAGCAAGAGGTCGAGATCCAGCGTGCGCGGGGCATTGCGGTCCTCTGTGCGCACGCGGCCCTGGGCAGCCTCCAGGCTGCGCAGGTAGCTGCGCAGCTCATCGGCGTTGAGCTGCGTATGCAGCTCAATGGCCGCGTTGAGGAACTGCGGCCCTTCGCTGCCCAGCGGCGGCGATTTCCAGACCGAGCTGGCCGCGGTGAGCCGGGTATTGCCGGGCTGGCCGGTTGTACTCAACTGTCGCGCGGCCTCTTTGAGGTTCGCCTCTGGCTTGATGTTGGAGCCCAGGCCGATATAGGCCCGGTGTTCAGTCACCGGCTTCTCGTTTGATTTCGGCGCCCACGGAGGCAGCGAAACGCAGCGCGCCGGGCTTCTCCACGCGTACTTTGGCCGCCCGGGCGCCAGGCTGGGCCAGGCAGATCCTGGCAATGTCTTCGGCGAGCGCTTCGACTGTGAGGCGCTGGGCGGTCTCGGTGTGGGCAATGACCTGCTTGGCGACGGTGCGGTAGTTGACGCTGTCGTTGATATCGTCACTCTGGCCAGCCTTTTTCAGGTCAGCCTTGATCTCGATATTGATCAGGATGTCCTGCGGCGTGGTGCGTTCCCAATCATTGATACCGATGATGCCGCGTACCAAAAGGTCTTTGATAATGAGCTTGTCCATTAGTTACACCAGGTGGCGTCCTCCGTCCAGGTGAATGATCTCTCCAGTAATGTACGCAGGCCCAGTGAGCAGAAAGAGCAGAGTTTCATCAAGCTCTTCGAGTTCGGCCCAACGGCCAGCCGGCACATTGTCCAGGATCCCGCTGGGCTCACGCCCATCGCTGGGCGGCAGGATGGCGCCGAGGGCAATACCGTTGACGGTGATGTTGGGCGCCATGGCTGCGGCCAGCGAGCGGGTCAGCCCGGCCAGGCCGACCTTGCTGATCGTGTAGGGCAGGTGGTCGGTGCCGGGGCGCAGGGCGCGCCAATCCAGCAGGTTGACGATACGCCCCGGCTGGTTGCCGGCGGCCTTCCAAAAGGCCTGGCTGAGCAGGAAGGGCGCCGTGAGGTTGACATCCAGGTGGCGCTGCCAATCAGCCAATTGGGTGGTGCGCAGGTTGATGTCTTCGAAAATGGAGGCGCTATTGACCAGTGCAAACAGCGGGCCGTGCTGCCTGGCGCGCTCGATGAGCTGGGTGGTTCGCGACAGTTGGCCTAGATCGCCGGGCAGCAGGTGCGCCTCGGCGCCGGCCTGCTGCAGCTCAGCCTGCAGGGCTTCGGCTTCCGCCTGCGAGCTGTTGTAGTGGATGATGACGTTGCCGCCCGCGGCGGCAACGCTGCGGGCCAGCTGGGCGCCCAGGCGCACGGCGGCGCCGGTGATGAGCACATTTTTGCCCTTGAGTTTCATGTGGGTATTCTAACGCTACGGGTTGGTGACGAGAGCCGCCCATTTCTTTGAATTAAATTTCAGTTAGAGCGCTATCCGGGTGCGCACACCTCAGCAGGCTCACGGGTTACTATTTCTGCGATGTTACAAGTGCAATCGTCTATTTTTTCTCAAACCCTCTCCAGCCGCATATTGGCGCTGGCCGGCCTCTTGCTGGTTTCGCTGCCGTTGGCGGCGTGCGCCAGCCAAATGCCGATCCTCCCGGAAGGGCAGATCCAGCTGCAGAGCGGCACTCGGGATGTGGTCCTGGCGGCCGAAAGCCCCACGGCGCGGGCTGTGCTGGATCTGAGCACCGAAGCGGTTGCCACGGAGGCCAGCCAGGCGGCGTTGCCGCCCATCCGCCCCGGTGATCCAGACTTCCATGCTAGCCATCCGGATGAGTTCATGCTGGCCTCGGGCCGCGTGCAGCTGGTGGAGTTCTTCGCCTATTGGTGCGCAGTGTGCAAGGCCGTGGCGCCCACGGTGCACGGGCTTGAGAACATGTACAGCGGGGATGTGGCGTTTGTGTACCTGGACCGGGATGACCCGCGCACCCTGCCCATCCAGGAGCAGCTCGGCTACACCTACCAGCCACACTTCTTTCTTATCGATGCCAACGGCAGGGTGCTGGGGCAGTGGCGCGGCTATATTGACGGGCCGGAGCTGCAGCAAGCGCTTGTGGACGCGGTCGAGCAATAAAAATGCCCGCCAATGGCGGGCATTTTTGATTAATCTGCCCCGTCCGCATACAATACGCCCATGACGATCAAAGCCGTGATCTGGGATTTTGGCGGTGTGCTGGTGCGCACCGACCCTGACAACCAGCGGGATGCGCTGGCGGCGCGCCTGGGCCTCACGCGCCATGAGTTGGAAGCGCGTGTGTTCGACGGCGAGAACCGCCGCCGGGCACAGATGGGTGGGGTAGATGGCGAGCAGTATCTGCAAGAAGTCGCGGCAGAGTTCGGCATGAGCGTGGCCGAGCTGCGCGAGACCTTCTTTGGCTCAGACCACCTGGACCATACGCTGATGGCATATATCCGCGGCCTGCGCCCACAGTACAAGACTGGCTTGCTGAGCAATGCGATGAACAACCTGCGCGCCGCGCTCACCGCCGACTACCCGATCCTGGATGCTTTTGATGAGGTGATCATTTCAGGCGAGGTGGGAGTGATGAAGCCGCATCCGGCGATCTACTTGCTGGCCGCCGAGCGTTTGGGCGTGCAGCCGGCTGAAGCCGTCTTTGTGGATGATTTCATCCAGAATACGCGCGGCGCACTGGAGATCGGCATGCAGGCGGTGTTGTTCACCAGCCGCGACCAGACCCTGGCCGATCTACAGACCCTGCTGACCAAATCCCCTTAACCCTTGGCACTGGCCTCCTGGAGTGCTATACTCCCTATACCCACCCCCTGGGGGAGGGGTACAGGAGGCGTAATGAACCGAGAGCGAACCAGCAAACGACTCAAGACCATTGAAGGCCATGTGCGCGGGATTGAACGCATGGTGGATGAAGGCGCATATTGCATCGACATCATCCGCCAGATCCAGGCCACCCAGGCTGCCTTGAACAAGGTGAGCCAGATGGTGCTGGAAGAGCACATGCACTCCTGTGTGATCACGGCTGTACGCGGCAATGATGCCGATGAACGCGAGCGCGTGCTGGCAGAAATTGCCGAAGTCTATCAAGCAGCAACCAAGGTCTAAGACCAGAAGGAGTTTCAAATGAACACGATCGTATACAACGTCCCGAAGATCCACTGCGGCCACTGCACCCAGACCATCGAGAATGAGTTGGGCGAAATGCCTGGCGTGGAAGCCGTCAAGGCCAGCCTGGAGGACAAGAAGGTGATGGTGCGTTTCAGCGAGCCCGCCACCGAAGATTCAGTGAAAGCCCTGTTGGCCGAGATCAACTACCCGGCCGCCTAAGCATTACGAAGGAGCCAGCAATGGCCATTGCAAGCAAGCAATACAACCTGCCCATCCTGGGGATGACCTGCGCCAACTGTGTATCCACAGTGGAGCGCAATCTGTACAAGGTGCCTGGCGTCTCGCACGCCAGCGTCAACTTGTCCAACGAGCGCGCCGCGGTGGAGTTTGACCCGGCGCAGGCAGACTTGCAGGCCATGCTGACGCGCATTCGCAAAGCTGGCTACGACGTAGCCAGCGGTGAAGCGCGGCTGCAGGTGCAGCATCTGCATGACCCTGCGGATGCCCGCCGCCTGGAGGTTGCGTTGAGCGCGCTGGAAGGAGTGCTGGAAGCCAACACTAACCTGGTGACCGGCGAAGCGCGCATTCTCTATGTGCCAACGGTCACCAGTGAGGCTGAGCTGCGGGCCGCCGCAGCCCAGGCCGGCTTTGAGCTGGCCGCGGCCCCGGCGGGCGAGGATGTTGAAGCCGGCGTGCGCCGCAGCGAGATCGAGAAGCAGCGCAACCTGATGTGGTTCAGCGTGCTGTTCACGCTGCCGCTGTTCATCCTCTCGATGGGGCGTGACTTTGGCTTGTTCGGCCACTGGGCGCATGCCGCCTGGGTGGACTGGCTGTTCTTTGTGCTGGCCACGCCGGTGCAGTTCATCGCCGGCTGGAGCTACTATGTCAACGGCTTCAAGTCGCTGCGCAACGGCAGCGCCAATATGGATGTGTTGGTGGCGCTCGGTTCCTCCGTGGCGTACTTCTACTCAGTGGCTTTGCTGTTGGGCTTGTTCAGCGGCCACGGCTACTTTGAAACCTCGGCCACCATCATCACGCTCATCCGGGTAGGCAAGTACCTGGAAGTGAATGCGCGCGGCCGCACCGGCGACGCCATTCGCAAACTGGTAGGTTTGCAGCCCAAGCTCGCCCGCGTGCTGCGCGGCGGGCAGGAGATCGAAATTCCAAGCGCTGACGTGCTGGTCGGTGACCAGGTGGTGGTGCGGCCCGGCGAAAAATTCCCGGCGGACGGCCGCGTAATTGAGGGCCACAGCGCGGCGGACGAATCTATGATCAGCGGCGAATCGATGCCGGTGAGCAAGACCCCGGGCGACGAAGTCATCGGCGCCACGCTTAACAAGCAGGGCCGCATCGTGTTCGAGGCCACCAAGGTGGGCAAAACCACCGCGCTGGCCCAGATCGTGCGCCTGGTGGAGAACGCCCAGAGCACCCGCCCGCCGATCCAGAAGCTGGGCGACCGCATCTCTGAGATCTTTGTGCCAGTGGTGATCCTGATCGCCACACTCACATTCCTGGCTTGGTACTTTGTGTTCCCGGCCAGCGCACCGGACGCCACACTGACCCGCGCCCTGATCAACACGGCCGCGGTGCTGCTGATCGCCTGCCCGTGCGCCATGGGCCTGGCCACCCCCACGGCGGTGATGGTGGGCAGTGGCCGCGGCGCTGAAATGGGCGTGTTGATCAAATCCGGCGAGGCGCTGGAGCGTGCCTCCGGCATCTCTACGATCTTGCTGGATAAGACCGGCACGCTGACCCGCGGCCAGCCCGCGTTGACCGATATTCTGCTGGCTGAGGGCCAACAGGAAGATGAATTCCTGCGCCTGGCTGCCAGTGTGGAGCATGCTAGCGAGCACCCGCTGGGCGAAGCGATCGTGGCGGCGGCCAACGCGCGCGAGCTGGCGCTGGCCACGCCGGCCAGCTTTGAAGCGCTGACCGGCCGCGGCGTGGCTGCCGTAGTGGGCGGGGCGCAAGTGCTGATCGGCAACCGGCGCCTGATGGACGAGCGCGGGATCGCACTGGGCAGCCTGGCCAGCGCGGCGGAAAGCCTGCACGCCGATGGCAAGACCGCCATCTACGTAACGGTCGACGGCAAACTGGCCGGAGTGCTGGCGGTGGCCGATACGCTGAAGGACAACGCCAAAGAAGTCATCGATAGCCTGCACCGCATGGGCTTGAAGGTGGGCATGATCACGGGCGATGCGCGTGGCGTGGCGGATGCCGTGGCCCGCCAACTAAGCCTGGACTACGTGCTGGCCGAAGTGCTGCCGGAGCAAAAAGCCGCCGAGGTGACCAAGCTGCAGGCAGACGGGCACAAGGTAGCCATGGTGGGCGACGGCATCAACGACGCGCCGGCCCTGGCGCTGGCCGATCTGGGCATTGCCATCGGCACCGGGACGGATGTGGCCATGGCCACTGCGCCGGTGGTGCTGATGACCGATGACCTGCGCGGCGTGCCCAAGGCGATCGCGCTCTCCAAGCGCACCTTGAGCACCATCCGCCAGAATTTGTTCTGGGCGTTCATCTACAACATTCTGCTCATCCCGGCGGCGGCGCTCGGCTTCCTGAGCCCGATCCTGGCGGCAGGCGCCATGGCGCTCAGCGACATCTTCGTGATCGGCAACAGCCTGCGCCTGCGCAAGACTCCGCTCAAGGTCTAGCAGTCCGCTCGGCTCATTTGGGTTTCATGCTGCCGCGATAAAATACCGCCATGTCCAAGCCATCCCCACTAAGCAGACGAGATTTTCTGAAACTTGGCAGCCTGGGTCTGGGCGCCGCGGCCCTTGGGCCGTTGGCCGGCCCCGGCTTGAAGGTGAACCCGCGCTATTTGCTCCAAGAGCCGTTTCCGCAGGCCGAGCGCCTGGGCCGCGTGGTGGAGGAGCTGGACCGCTTCGTCTATGTGCGCGCCGCCCCCAGCCGCGAAGCGGCTGAGGTCGGCCAACTCATGGGTGATGCGGTGGTGCCGTGGATCCGCGAAGTGGTGGGCAGCGCCAGCGGCCTGCGCAACCAGCGCTGGATCGAAACCCCCCAAGGGTATGTGTGGGCGCCGTTCCTGCAACCCGTCAAGAACATTGTCAATACGCCGATCACCTCACTACCGGATTACGGCGGCGGCCCAGGCATGTGGATGGAAGTGACCCAGCCGTACGTGGAAGTACAGTTGGCGAATGCCAGCGCGCCGTACGGGCACCGCATCCGCTTCCTGGTGCAGAGCAATTGGCCCATCCGTCTGTATTATGGGCAAGTGATGTGGGTGGATGAGATCCGCACCAACGGTGCCGGTGAAGTTGAATACCATGTCTATGACCTATACGGCAGCCTGGGCGATCATTTCTGGGCTCCGGCGCATGCCTTCAAGCCCATTCTTCCCGAGGACATCGCACCCATCTCGCCTGAGGTGGAGAACAAAGAGCTGGTCATCAACATTGCCCGCCAGACCATGTCCTGTTATGAGGATGGGCGTGAGGTGTACTTTAGCCGCGTCTCCACCGGGCGCGATGATGAAAATGGAGTGGGGTTCACGCCGGTAAGTGATTACCTGCGCGTGTACATGAAGTACATCTCGACCACCATGACCGGCGGCACCTCCGGCGCAGGGTATGACCTGGCCGGCATTGGCTGGTGCACCTTCATCGCTACGGGCGGCATCGCCGTGCACACCTGCTATTGGCACAACAACTATGGCGAGCGCACTTCGGCCGGCTGCATCAACGCCACACAGGACGACGCCAAGTTCATCTTCCGCTGGACCGCGCCGCAGGTTGAGTACTTCCCTGGCAAGATCGACCAGGTGGCGGGCACCAGTGTGCGCGTCGTGCAAGGCTAAGCCGGCATGATCCCGGCGCCCAGCATCGGGTTGGCCTTCCTGGCTGGGTTGGCTTCCTTTCTCTCCCCCTGTGTTTTTGCGCTTGTGCCCGTGTATGTGGGCTATCTGAATGGCCGGGTTGCCGGCAGCCAGGAAGAGCCGGATACATGGCGCAGTTTCTTGCATGGCCTGGCGTTTGTGCTGGGCTTTAGTCTTGTTTTTATCCTGCTGGGTTTATTTTCAGCCGCGTTGGGGCAATTCCTGTTCTCGTTCACGCGTCTGCTTTCGCAGGTAGGCGGCGTCATTGTGATTCTGTTTGGTTTGCATCTCAGCGGCATATTGCGTATTCGCTGGCTGGATTATGAGCTACGCGCCCAGGCCAGCCTGCAGTCGCAGCGTGGCTATGTATCCTCGGCCATGATGGGCGTGTTCTTCTCGGCTGGGTGGGTGCCGTGCGTGGGGCCGGTGCTGGGCTCGATACTGACCCTGGCCTTCAACAGCGCTGAGTTAAGCCAGGGCGCAGTGCTGCTGAGCGCGTACTCCGCCGGGCTGGCCATCCCGTTTCTGGTGGCGGCCACCCAAGTGAGCTGGATCAGCAACATTGTGCGCCGCTACGCGCGGCTGAGCCACTATGTGGAGCGCGCCACCGGCGTGGTGCTGATTGCGCTGGGCATCCTGCTGTTGAGTGGACGTTTTCAAACGCTGGCCAGCCTCGGATTCTTTTTCACTACATTTGAGGAAGGTCGCATTGGCCTGCACATGCTGCTGACCATCCTGGCCAGCTTGCTGCTGGGCCTTGGCGCCGGCGCGCTGGCCCAGCGCCGCGGTCTGCCCTTTGCGCAGTGGTGGTTCATTGGCGGCGGCGCCAGCCTGGCGCTGATCGTGGCGCTGTATGCGCTGGGCGTGCTCAGCCTATGAAGGCGCGTACGGCGCTGTTGGCCTGTGGCCTGCTGCTAGGCGCCTGCAGCGCACTGCAAGGCCCGCAGCCTGTGGTGGGCGCGCAGGCGCCTGACTTTACGCTACCCGGGCTGGATGGCGAGCCGGTGCGCTTGAGCGAGCTGCGTGGCCAGCGCGTGCTGCTTAATTTTTGGGCCACCTGGTGCGGCCCGTGCCGCCAGGAGATGCCCGCCATCCAGGCACGCTATAATCACGGCGACTTTGCCGTGCTGGCCGTGGATTTTGGCGAGACGCGGGCACAGGTGCAGAACTTCATCGATGAAATTGGGGTGGATCTGCCGATCGTGCTGGATGCGGATGGCAGCGTGCAGGAGTTGTATCGGGTGCGCGGCTATCCCACCACATTCTTCATTGACGCCCAGGGTGTCATCCGCTTCTTTCACATTGGCGAGATGAGCACCGAAGACATTGACAATTACCTGAAACAAATGGAACCCTAGCCGCATGATCACTGTAACTCTGTACACGAAAGACAACTGCTCGCTGTGCGAGACCGCCAAGCAGGACCTGCAAGCCCTGCAGGAAAAGATCCCGCATACCCTTGCGCTGGTGAATATTGAAGAAGATCCTGACCTGAAGGTTGCCTATGGCACCCGCGTGCCGGTGGTGCAGGTTGGCCCCTATGTTGTCGAAGCCCCCTTTGACCGCCGCAAATTGGAGATGACCATGGCCGCAGCCCGAGACCGCGCTGAACAGATCGAAGGCGACCCCAAGTATGACAAGCGCAAAGCGCGCAGCGCGAAGGTCACCGGGTCTGACCGCCTGGCCCACTTCCTGGGCCGCCACTATCTTGCGCTGCTGAACCTGATCGTATTCCTGTATGTAGGCTTGCCGTTCCTGGCCCCCGTGTTGATGAACGCCGGCTATCCCGGCCTGGCGCGCCCGATCTATTCAACCTATGGCGCGGTGTGCCACCAGATGGCGTACCGCTCCTGGTTCTTGTTTGGCGACCAGCCGGTGTACCCGCGCGAGGCGGCTGGCATGGAGGGCTATGTCAGCTATGAGGCGGTGACTGGCCTGAACGGGGAGGATATGCTCTCGGCCCGCCGCTTTATTGGTGACGAGCAGGTGGGTTACAAAGTGGCTTTCTGCCAGCGGGATGTGGCTATTTATGGAGCGATCCTGGTGTTTGGCTTACTGTATGCAGCCACTGGCCGGCGCATCAAGCCTCTGCACTGGATGCTGTGGATCGCTATCGGCTTTATACCGATCGGCCTGGACGGTTTCAGCCAACTGCTCAGCCAGATCCCGGGTTGGAGCTTCTGGGAGTACCGCGAAAGCACGCCCTTGCTGCGCACGCTGACCGGCGCCATTTTTGGCTTCACCACGGCTTGGTTTGGCATTCCGCTGCTGGAAGAATCGTTCCAGGATGTGCGCGTGCAAACCGCCTCCAAGAAAGCGCGCATCGCAAGCTCCAAGAACGAAGACTAATGCCGTTTCAGCACGCGGCTGGGCTGCGCTACTTCACGTTTGAACAACTGAGCGCGGCGGGCATCAAACACGCCGTTTTCACCCGCCAGGGTGGGATAAGCGCCGCACCGTATGACTCGCTAAACGTTGGCAGCACAGTGGGCGATGAACTGGCCCACGTGCGCCAAAACCTGCAGCGCACCTTTGCCGCGCTGGAACGCACGCCTGAGAGCATGTTCGACAGCTGGCTGGTACACGGCACCGACGTGCAAGTGGCCCGCGCCCCGCGCCCGGCTGACTGGGCGCGCCCTCCTAAAGCAGACATCATTGTTACTAATGAACCGGAAGTAACGCTGTTCATGCGCTACGCCGACTGCGTGCCGATCTTGCTGTTTGACCCCGCGCAGCGCGCCGTGGCGGTGGCACACGCCGGTTGGCGCGGCACCGTGGCGCGAGCGGCGGCGGTGGCCGTGGCTGCCCTCAGCCAGCACTACGGCAGCCGCCCGCAGGATCTGCTGGCAGCGATCGGGCCGGCCATCTCGGCGGAGCGTTACGAAGTTGGCGCCGAGGTGGTGGAGCAGGTGCAGACGGCTTTTGGCGACAGAGCTGGCGAGCTCTTGCTGGCTTACGGCGTCAGCACGCATTTGGACCTCGTGACGGCCAACCGGCTGGTCTTGCAGCAGGCCGGCGTGACAAACATTGAGACGGCTGACCTGTGCACCGCCAGCAATCCGCAGGACTGGTTCTCGCACCGCGGCTCTGGCGGCCGCACCGGGCGCTTTGGTGCATTGATTACACTTGGCGCATGACCTATCCTGAGCGCCTTGCCCACAACCTGGCCGCCGTGCGCGGCAAGATGGACGCGGCAGCCAAGCAAGCCAGCCGCGCTGCTTCCGATGTGCGTCTGGTGGCTGTGACCAAGGGCCATCCCGCTGAGGCTATCCACGCCTTGCTTGATCTGGGCGTCAGCGATATCGGCGAGAGTTACTTGACCGAGGCGCGTACGAAGCAAGAGGCGCTGGCAGGGCAGGGCGAGCCGGCCTGGCACATGATCGGGCATGTGCAGAGCCGCAAAGCGCGCGAGGTGGCCCAGCATTTTTCCATCGTCCATTCGCTCGACAGTCTCAAGCTGGCCGAGCGCCTGCACCGCTTTGCGCAGGAGGCTGGGCAGCTGCTGCCGGTGCTGCTGGAATGCAATGTCAGTGGCGAGATCAGCAAGCAAGGGTGGAACTGCCACGAGGATGCAGGCGAATTCTTCGCCGACGCGCAGGTGATCGCCGGCCTGCCGGGGCTGGAGCTGCGCGGCGTGATGAGCATGGCGCCCATCACGGCCCGTCTGGCAGAAGCCCGCCCATATTTTGAGCGCACCCGCCAACTGCGTGATACATTGGCAGAACGGCTGAACATGGCTTTGCCTGAGCTCTCGATGGGCATGAGCAACGACTACGAAGCCGCCATCCTGGAAGGGGCTACGATGGTGCGCATCGGTGAAGGGCTGATGGGTCCTCGGCCGAAGTAAAGGAGTGTATGGAACAAGCAATTGCTCTTATTTTTGACTTGTTGAGCTGGATCGTCATCATTGACATTCTGCTTGGTTACTTCATGGACCCCTACCACCCGCTGCGCCAGGCCTTGGACCGCATTGTGGAACCGATGCTGGCGCCCATCCGCCGCATTCTGCCGCCCACCGGGATGCTGGATTTCAGCCCGCTGGTTCTATTGATCCTGCTGCAGATCCTCAGCGCGGTCATCATCAACGCGTTCCGCTAAGCTATGGCGCGCCACAAACTTTCACAGGGGCGCGGCGGAGCTGCACTTGCCATCCGGGTGACGCCGCGGGCCAGCCGCAATGAGATCGTCGAGATCCTGCCGGATCACACCATCAAGATCCGGCTGACGGCTCCGCCGGTGGACGGCAAGGCCAATGAAGCCCTGATCGATTTTCTTTCCAAGGTGCTCTCGGTTGCCAAATCGCGCATCGAGATCGTGGCCGGCGAGACCGGGCGCGACAAACTGGTCACCATCATTGATATGGAGAGCAGCGAAGCGCAGGAATTAATTCTCAAACAGTTGGAATAACTTAGTCGTACAGAATGCGCTTGCAGTTGTCGCAGCGCGTCAGCTCTTCGGCAGAACGGGCCGCCTGGGCGCGCGCCGCCGAAAGCTCGGCCCCGCAGGCGGAGCAGGTGCCAGCCTGCACCTTGGCCACCGCCGTGCCGGCTTTGCTGGCGCGCAGGCTGAGGTAGGTTTCCATATCGGCGGCAGGCACCGTGCTGGCGGCCGCCTCGCGCTCGGAGTGAGAACGCTCGACCTGCTCGCGCAGCTCGGCCTGCTCGGCGAACAGCGCCTTGTGTTCGCCAGCCAGCTGGACCTCAACCGCGGCCAGGGCCGCATCCGCCGCGGCCTTGCTGGCTTGCTGCTGCTCATGGGCTGCCATCGCTTCCAGCTGGGCGTCTTCAAGCTCGCTCAGGCGGCGGGCCAGGCTTTCGGCTTCCATTTGTAAGTCTTGCAATTCTTTGGGGTTGGTGACCGAGCCGCCGTACAGGCTGGCTTGGTTTTGTTCAATGCGTTTTTGCTGGGCGGTCACGTCTTCTTCCGCAGCACGCAGCGCGGTGTGGGCCGAGTGCAGCGCGGCCTGGGCTTGCTGCTGGGCCTGGCTGGCGGCCTGGTGGGCTTGGTTGTCACCCAGAATGCGCTCGATCTCAGCCAGCCGCGCCGCGGCTTGGTCCAGCTTGGTGTCGACCTGCTGCAGGCGGTACAGTGTAAAGGCGCGGCTCATGCAAGGATTATAAGGTAGCTGCAGATGGCTTTGCTAAAATACAGCATGCGCCGTGCGCTCCCCTTCCTTGTATTGAGTTTCGCGTTTATTTCTATGCAGGTGCTGCCGTTCGCTCTGGCCGCCGGCGCCGCGGATGCGCAGCACGAGTTCGCCGGCTTTCTGCTCAATCCCACGGATGGGTTCAGTTATCTGGCTAAGATGCGTCAGGGCTTTGACGGCCAGTGGAGCTTTGTGCTGCCGTATACGGCCGGACCTGGCGAGGCCGCGGCGATCAACTTGTATTATTTGCTTCTGGGTCATCTGGCGCGCGGGCTGGGCTGGGGTTTGATATTCACGTTCCATGTAGCCCGGGTTGTGGGTGCGGTGGCGCTGTGTGCAGCGCTGTATCGTTTGATAGCGGCCACTTTACCAGTGCGCCTGCAGGTGTGGGCTTTTGGCCTGGCTCTGTTTGGCTCGGGGCTGGGTTGGGTGGCGGTGCTGTTTGGCGGCTTCACCAGTGACTTTTGGGTAGCGGAGGCGTATCCGTTCCTGGCGGGGCTGGCCAACGCGCACTTCCCGCTGGGCTTGGCGTTGCAATTTTATGTCATCAGCCCTGCCCGGGCGCCGCGGCCGGCTGCCTGGGCGCTGGCTTCACTGGCGTTGGCAGTGGTGTACCCGTTTGGCTGGGCGTTGGCGGCTGCGGTGTTGGTGGGTATGGTGCTGCTGGCGCGCTTGTGGAGACAACCCGCCCGCGGCCAAGGGCAGCAGGCCGCTTGCGTGCTGCTGCCAGGGTTGCCGTATGCCGCGTATGCGCTGTGGGTTGTTTATTCACATCCGGTGCTGGCAGGTTGGAACGCCCAGAATCTCACCCCGGCCATGCCGCTGTGGGATTTTGTGGTTTCGTTTTCGCCCGCGCTGCTCTTGGCGTTGCCGGGCGCATACCTGGCGTGGAAGCAGCGTAGTATCGCGTTAGGCCTGCTGGCTGTGTGGCTGGTTGCCAGCATTGTGCTGCTGTATGCGCCGTTTGGTTTGCAGCGCCGTCTGATCACCGGCTTGTATGTGCCCGTAGCGGTGTTGGCTGTGTATGCGGCCGCGCACTTCTTTGCTTTGCGCTTGCGGCTGGTGTTGACTGCATTAGTCATGCTGGCCTTGCCTACGAACCTTTTCGTGTTGCTTGGGATGGCACAGGCCATCCAGCAGCAGCAACCCGCGCTGTACCTGCAGACAGATGAGCTGGCCGCGTATGACTGGCTGGACGAGCAGGCTGCGCCCGGCGCCCTGGTGTTGGCGCCTGAGCGCAATGGGCTGCACCTGCCCGCGTTTGCCGATGTGCGCGTGTGGTACGGCCACCCGTTCGAGACGGTGCAGGCTGAGCAGCGCCAAGCGGAGCTGCACGCTTTCTTGGCGGATCCTGCTGGTCAGGCAGAATTCCTGCGCGAGCATGGATTCGAGTACGTTTTGCTGGACGACAGCGCAATTGGGCCGGATGGCTGGGTGAGCGTATTCCGTCAAGGTAACCTCGAGATCTGGGCGCCTGATGAGCAATAAATTGCGCGCAGCCCTCACCGAATATTGGCCATTTTTAATTCCAGTGCTGCTGTTACTTCCTGGTCTGGGTGCATTCGCTTATCCTGGTTCGGGCGCGGCATTCTCCGACGCGGCGTTGACGCATTATCCCAATGCACTGTTCTTGCAGACCGCTTTGCGGCACGGCGAAGTGCCGTTGTGGTCACCGCAGATCTTGTCAGGCTTTCCGTTCGTTGCGCATCCATATTCTGGCTTGTGGTATCCGCCGTATTGGCTGGCGCTGCTGCTTCCGCTGCCGATGGGGCTGAATGTCGTGTTGGCTTTGCATATCTTGCTGGGTGGAGTTGGCATGTATTGTTTTCTGCGCCAGCAGGGGTATGGGCGCATGCCAGCCGTCCTCGGCGGCCTGGCCTTCCAGGCCGCGCCGCGCATCTTTGGCCACATCGGCGCGGGGCATCTGATGCTGGTGATGGCGGTGTGCCTGACGCCTTGGCTGCTGTGGGCCAGTGGGCAGCGCCGCGTGCCGGCCGGCATGCTGCTGGCGCTGATGGCGGCAGCTGACCCGCGCTGGGCGCTGTATGCGGCCGCCCTGTGGGGCGCGTGGTTGCTGTGGCAGCGCCGCCTGCGCGTTCTGCTGGAGCAGACCGCGCTGGCAGCCGTGCTGGCCTTGCCGGCGCTGTGGCAGTACTGGCAATATGGCCAGCTGTCTACGCGGGCCAGCCTGACTGCCAGCGAAGTGCTGGAATTTTCGCTGCCGCCCGCCAGCCTGCTGGGGCTGCTGCTGCCGCAGTGGGGCGGCGCGCACGAGTGGGTGGTCTACCCTGGCATCGTGCTCCTGTTGTTGGTGATGCTCTTGCGGCCGTGGCAGCCCGCCGTTCGCTTCTGGCTTGCCGTGGTTGCTCTGGCTGTGCTGGCTGCCTTGGGCAGCAGCCTGCCAGGTGCAACCTGGCTGGCGGAACTGCCGGGAATATCCCAGCTGCGCATTCCGCCACGGGCGCTGCTGCTGGCGAGCTTTGCCTGGGCGGTGCTGGCGGCGGCTGCGCTGCAGCAGCTGGCCGCGGCTCACAGCCCACGCCGCGCTCTGCGTCTGCTGCATGCTGGCGTATTGGCGTTGCTGGTCAGTTTTGGCGTGCTGGCGCTCATGCAGGGCGCGGCATTGTGGCGGCCGGCCCTGTTTGCGGCAGCACTGGTATTGGCGGCCTGGCTGGCTCAGGAGCGCTGGTCCAGCGGCAACAAGCTGGTGCTGGCGCTCAGCGCCCTGGTGCTGGTCGATCTGCTTGTTGCCTCGGCCAGTCTGGTGCGTTTTCGCCCGGCAGACGAGGTGTTGGCCGAGGGCGAGGAACTGGCCGCCAGCCTGGCCGCGGATGAGGACACCTTCCGCATCTATTCGCCGGATTACAGCCTGCCGCAGCAAACCGCCGCCTTGTACGGCTTGGAGTTGGCCAGCGGTGTAGACCCACTGCAACTGCAGAGCTATGTCAACGCGTTGGCGGCGGCCGGCGGCTATGCTGTTACGGGGTACAGCGTGGTCCAGCCGCCACTGCAGGCCGCGGTGGCGCCGGATGCGGATTTGCTGGGCCAGCTGAATGTCAAATACATCGTTGCCGCGCAGGCTTTGGAGGCCAGTGGACTTGAACTCCTGCAGGACGCTCCATATGTATATCGGAATCTGCAATATCGCCCGCGTGCGTGGGTGGAACAGGGCGACGCAATCCAGGCAGCCACTGTGCTGGATATGCAGGCCAACCGGATGACGCTGCACGCCTATGGGCCAGGCCGGCTGGTCCTTGCTGAAGTTCAGTATCCCGGCTGGCATGTGTTGGTGGACCGGCAGCCGGCCGAATTTGCAATGCCGGACAGCGTGCTGCGTACAGTGGCTCTGCCGGCAGGCGAGCACGAGATCGAACTGTATTTCATGCCGGATGCGGTGCGCTTCGGGTTGCCGGTTGCGGCGCTGGCCTGGCTGGTATGCATCGCCAGCCTATTGCGGAGGCGAGCGTGAACGCGGCCGAGCGGCGCTGGGCGCTGGGTTTCGCCGCCTTCGTGGCCTTGCTTACCAGCGTGCCCTATATTCTCGCCCTGTTGGCTCAGCCGTACACATTCACAGGTTTCTTGATCGGTGTTGAGGATGGAAATTCCTACATTGCCAAGATGCTGCAGGGCGCGGCGGGTGATTGGCTGTTCCGCAGCCCATACAGCACGCAGCCACAAGCCGGCGCGCTGCTGTACCTGCCATACATCCTGTTGGGCAAGCTGCTTGGCCTGGGCGCCAGCCATTTGACCTATGTGATCGTTTTCCATCTCTTTCGCATCTTTAGTATTGGTGTGTTGTGCTGGGCGGTGTATGACTTCATGACCGAATTCATAAGCAGCCAGCCATTGCGCCGTCTGGGGACTGGGTTGGCGGTGCTGGGCGGCGGGTTGGGCTGGCTGCTGCTGTTGTTTGGCCGCAGCCAGGCCTTCGATACGATGCCGCTGGACTTCTACTCGCCGGAGACCTTTGGCTATCTGGCAGTCTTCGGGCTGCCGCACCTGGTACTGGCGCGGGCGCTGCTGCTGTTCGGTTTGTTGGGCGTGCTGCGCGGCTGGACAGCGGGCCGGCTTGCGCTGCTGTGGCTGGCGCTGGCCTTGGTGCATTTGCTGACCGCCGCGCTAGGCCTCGTGCTGCTGGCCTTGTACTGCGCCGTGCTGTGGCTGCGGCGTGCGCCGGGCTGGCAGCATCAACTGCGCGGCAGCGTGTGGGCCGCGGCTGGCGCAGCGTTGCCCCTGGCCTACAACGCCTGGATCTATCTGACGGATGCGTATTTGCAAGCCTGGGCATCGCAGAACCTGATCCTGGCCCCACATCCGTTGCACTACCTGCTGGCCTATGGCTGGCTGCTGCCGTTCGTGTATCTGGGCTGGCGCACACTGCGCACGATCCCCAACCTGGCGACATTGAGCGCGGTATGGCTGCTGGCGTTGCCGGTGCTGCTGTATGTGCCGGTGGGCTTGCAGCGCCGCTTTGCCGAAGGGGTCTGGGTGCTGCTGCTGGCCTTGGCCTTGCGCTATCTGGATAGTTTGCCCGCACACCGCGTGCGCCGCGGCGCGTTGCTGTTTGCGTTGGCAATACCCAGCACGCTGCTGCTGTGGTGGGGCGCATTGCAGGCGGCTATGCACCCGGCCGCGCCTGCCTTCCGCCCGGCAGATGAAGTGGCTGTGTTCGAAAGGCTGCGCATCGATCCGAACGTGCTGGGCGCAACCGCATTGGCGGATTACGATACCGGCAACGCATTGCCCGCCTGGGCGCCGGTACGGGTGGTGATCGGCCATGGTCCGGAGACGGTGGGACTTAGCGGGCTGCGCGCCCAGGTTGACGCTTTTTATAGAAACGGAATGAGTGACGAAGAGCGACTGGCCTTTCTGCGTCAACACGAAATTGATTTTCTGCTGTGGGGCGTAGAACAGCTCGCCCTGCGCTACTGGTTTCCACAATCGGCAGATTTCTTGCTTCCGGTTGCCGTGATTGGTTTCTATGAACTCCATCTCGTGCTCCCTTAGAATACGCATGTGAGAAAACTCTCTCCGCAGCTGTTGGTGTGGCTGGCTCCATTCATTCTGCTGACTCCGGTGTGGCTGGACGGCCAGGCTTTGTATTGGGGCACGCCTTCCACTCAATTTGTGCCGTGGTGGTGGCAGGCCTGGCGCACCTTGCAAGCAGGCGAGCTGCCGCTGTGGAATCCGCTGCTGGGGATGGGTGCCCCGCTGGCCGCCAATTACCAGTCGGCCCTGTTCTATCCGCCGCATTGGCTGTATTTTGTGCTGGCGGCGCTGGGCGGCCTTCCGCTGATGGCCTGGGGCCAGGCGCTGCTGGTGGCGGCCCATTTGGGATTGGCCGGAGCGGGCATGCTGCGTCTGTTGCGCGCTCTGGGTGCAGACGCCGCCGGCCAGCTGGTGGGCGCGTTGGCCTTCTCGTTGTCTGGTTATCTGGTGGCGCGGGCTCATTTTCTGAGCATCAATGCCAGCCTGGCCTGGCTGCCCTGGATCCTGTTGGCGGTGTACCAGCTGGCGCAGGCCTCGGGCCGCCGAACGGTGCTGCGCTTGGCAGCTCTGCTGGCCTTGCAGTGGCTGGCCGGGCATGCGCAGATGGCCTGGTACAGCCTGCTGCTGGCGGGAGCTTGGTTGCTGTTGTGGGCCAAGCCCGGCGAGACCCGCTGGCGGGCGCTGGGCAGCTTTGTGGCCGCGGGCGCCGCAGCGCTGGTGCTGAGCGCGGTGCAGCTGCTGCCCACAATGGAATACTTGCTGCAGTCGCAGCGCGCCAGCCAGGTGGACCCGGCGCTGGCGATGACGTATTCGCTGTGGCCGTGGCGGCTGTTGGGCTTGTTGGCGCCGGGCCTGTTTGGGTCGCCTGCTACTGGCGACTTTGCCGGCTACGGAAACTTTTGGGAAGACGCCATCTATATTGGCGTGCTGCCGCTGCTGCTGGCAGCGCTGATGTGGAGAAAAGTACAACCGCGGCGGCTGGCCTGGTTTTTGCTGGGTGTGGTGGTGGTGTCTGTGCTGCTGGCCCTGGGCAGGCACGCGCCGCTGTTTCCCTGGCTGTTTGTGCATGTGCCTAGCTTTGATATGTTCCAGGGGCCGGCGCGCTTCAGCTTCTGGGCGGTGCTGGCGTTGAGCTTGCTGGCTGGGTTGGGCATGCAACATTGGCGCAAGCCAGAAGGCCGCGGCCTGTATTGGAGCCGCCTGGCGGTGGCTGGCGCGGCGGCGGTGATCTTCGGTGGGGTGATGGGCATATTGCTGCGCGCCGGACCGCGCTTTGAAATTCCAGCGAGTTTTCCGCGCGCCATGCTGTGGTTGGGGCTGACCCTGCTGGCGATCTCTGTGTTCAATTTGCGCGGCTGGCGATTGCCGGAGCGCACACGCACCTGGCTGCTGGGCTTGTTGGTGGTGGCCGAGCTGTTGGTCGCCGGATGGGGATTGAACCCGGGCGCGCCGCTCTCTCTGTACGCGGAGACGCCACTGCGCGGCGAAGTGCAGGGCCAGCTTGCGGATGGGCGACTGTATATGCCCGCTGAAGACGAGCGCGTACTGAAGTTTGAGCACTTGTTCCGCTTTGACACTTTTTACAGCGCCGACCCGCAGGAGGTGCGCACAAGCCTGCTGCCGAATACCAGTGTGCTCGATGGCATGCCTAGCGCCAACAACTTTGACCCACTGCTGCCCGGCCGCTATGTCGAGTGGATCGAGGCGCTGGAGGCTGCCGATAGTGAGACTCGCGCCGACATGCTGGCGTTGATGAATGTGAGCGTGGTGCAGCACGTGGAGCCGGATGGCTCGGTGCGCTTTGAAGGCGTACCGGCCTTGCCGCGCGCCCAGTTGTACGCGTGCCAGCCGCCTGTTGGCTTGGGGCAGCCCGCCGCCTGCCCGCTGGCAGGCCAATCGGTGATCATTGATAGCGGCGCCAACCGCGTCAATATTGAAGTAGGTACGGAGCAGGGCGGTTGGCTCCTGCTGGCGGACACCTATTACCCAGGCTGGCAAGCCACGGTCGACGGCGTGGCGGTGGACATTCAGCCGGCCTATGGCGTGTTCCGTGCCGTGCAGGTGCCTGCGGGCACGCACGAGATTGAGTTTCTCTATCGGCCCCTCTCTTTTGCAATAGGCCTGGCCAGCAGCTTGCTGGCCTGGCCGCTGTGGCTGGTGATATGGCGGCGCAGCCTATGATCCTGCGCCGCCTACTTTCGCCCGCGCTGGTGACCCTGCTGGCGGCCTTGTTGGTGCTGGGTGTTGTGCTGGCGCGGGCCGGCTGGGATGTCAATGACATCATCCGGCCCGGCACGCAATTCACCCAGAACGACCCGGCCGGCAGCGAAGGCTACGACGGCCAGTTCTTCTACGCCATCGCCCGCTATGCCGACCCGCAGGAGGCGGCGCAGTATCTGGATGTGCCGGCCTACCGCTACCAGCGCATTTTGCTGCCGCTGCTGGCGCGTGGACTGAGCTTTGGCAATGCCAGCCTGCTGGCATGGATGCTGCCAGCGTTGGCGCTGGCAGCCCATCTGGCAGGTGTGCAACTGCTGGGGCAGCTGCTGCAGGGCTGGGGCCACAGCCGCTGGTATGCGCTGGGCTACGGCTTGCTGCTGGGCTGTGTGCTTTCCATCCGCCTGGCGCTGCCCGAGACGCTGGCGTTTGGGTTGGTGATCGCGGCGGTGTGGTGCGAGCAACGCGGCCGTTCCCCGCTGGCCCGGCTGCTGCTCTCGCTGGCTGTGTTCGCGAAAGAGACCGCGCTGCTGTTCGTGGCGGCGCAAGGGCTGAGCTACCTCTTCGCCCGCCGCTGGCGGGACGCGGCTGGTTTGGCAGCGGCGGTGGGGCTGCCGATGGTCGCGTTCCGCGTGTGGCTGCTGGGCCAGTTCGGCAGTATGGGCTTCGGCCTGGGCGGCGCCAACGCGACTGGCTTGGAATGGATCCCGTTCGCAGGCTGGTGGCGGATCGGGGAGTACAGCCCGGTGTGGATGCTGGCGGTGGGCTTGCTGTACCTACCCAGCATCTTTTTGCCAACCCTGTGGGGCTTGTGGGCTGGGGCGCGGGGCTGGCTGCGTGAGCGGGCCGACTTTAGCGCGCTGGCCCTACTGGGGCATGCGGCGGTGATGCCGTTCATGCCGCTGGCTTTGTACATTGAGCCGTATGGTGCGGTGCGGCTGGCGGTGGGCCTGCAGCTGGCGGCGCTGCTGTTCGCCGGGCGGCACGGGGTGCGGCGGGTGCTGGCATACGGAGTGCTGTTCACGCTGATGAGCCTGTGGCTGTTTGTGCCGGATTGATAGCGTGCGTTCTGAGAAGAGGATGAGATGTTGTTCGTTTTGTGGGTGGGGGCATCCCGTGCAACTGAAAAGATATCTGGCGTTTAGCGCTCATGATGTGGGTTGGGTATATCCGAAACCAGGGATGGGCTGCGAAAATGGATGTGGTTGTCAAGGAAGCAAAAACGGCCAGCGTACGCTGGCCGTTTTATTGTGGATGCGGATCCTGGGCTCGAACCAGGGCTTTCTGAGTCAGAGTCAGACGTCCTACCACTAGACGAATCCGCACTGTGAGGAAGCTATTTTAACACGCCAAGCCAAGTGCGTCTAGCGTTGTTCGGGGTTGAGGACGACCCAGAGGGCGCGCATGGGCGCGCTGCCATTGTTGGTGAGGCGGTGGGGCGTGCTGGAGTCGAAGATGATGCTGTCACCGGGGGCGAGGGTGTAGGTTTCGAAACCAAGCTCGACCATGAGCTGGCCTTCCAGCACCAGGCCGAACTCACGGCCGGTGTGGCTGGACATGTTCTTGCCCGATTCGGCGCCGGGCGCGTATTGGATCTCGAGAAACTCGGTGTCCTGTTCGGCGGTGGCGGTGAGGCGGGCCCAGGTGATGCCGCTGTTGAGCTCCAGGGTGGGGCGAGCGGAAGCGGGCACAATGGGGGCCTTGTGGGTAGTGGGGAAGCTGACCACGCCATCGCCGACTTCATTGGTGAGCAACGCTTCGCGCATCTGGCTGGCGGTCAGTTCGCTGCTGTTGACCGCTCCATTGATGATGGGGGCGTTGTTCTCATCTTCGGCGGGGAAGAAGTAATCCACCGAGACGCCCAACGCGGCGGCGATCTTGTAGAGAGAGCGCACGGAAGGGAAGGCCTTGCCGGTTTCGATCTGGCTCAGCATGCTGGCGCTGATCTCGGCGGCGCGAGCCAAATCGCGCAGGCTCATTTTGTGCTTTTGGCGGGCCGCCCACAATTTCCGCCCTATTTCACTGGGATTTTGTTCAATCAAGTCAGACATGGCACGAATTTGTACAGTCTAATACAGGAACGGCAAATATGCCACGCCAAATAGTGTTCAGTGCGTTCAATCCTGGTTGACAGAGTGCTGTTTGCTACTATAATGCGTTCAATTACACGAAACATACCGCGCGCGGGCAGAAATCTGCCGCACGCGGGCACGATGCAGCGCCAGCAGTCTCTTCTTGCAGTTTCCGTTTGAAAGGATGGCAACATGGATTTGCGAACGTACGGAACAATGGGTGTGGATTGGGAGCAGCGTGTTGATTTCGAACGGTTGCGTACGGAGCGTCTGGCGCGCATCAAGGCCAAGCTGAAAGAATCCAACATCGGAGCGCTGCTGTGCTTCGACATGAACAACATTCGCTACATCACCAACACCACCATTGGCACCTGGGCGATCGACAAACTGGGGCGCTTCTGCCTGTTGCCGCAGGACGACGAGCCGATCAACTGGGATTTTGGTTCGGCGGCCAAGCACCACAAGCTGTATGCGCCGTGGCTGGGCGAGGAACGCTCGCGGGCCGGTATTTCGACCCTGCGCGGCGCCATGCCGCCGGGGGCGATGCGGGCCGAGGACGTAGCCCGCAAGATCCGTATTGAGCTGGAAGAGCGCGGTTTGCAGAACGAGCCGGTAGGCGTGGACATGGTGGAGCCGCCGGTGTTGTTCGCCCTGCAGAAAGAGGGTATCAACGTGGTGGACGGCCAGCAGCTGATGCTGGACGCGCGTGTGATCAAGACCCAAGACGAAGTGACCCTGCTGAACATGGCATGCATGATGGTGGATGCGGCGTATGAGGAACTGTACCGCTTCATGAAGCCGGGCGTCAAAGAAAGCGAAGCCGTGGCGCTGGTGAACAAGGTGCTGTACGAGCTGGGCTCCGAGCATGTCGAGGGCGTCAACGCCATCTCCGGCGAACGCTGCAGCCCGCACCCGCATATCTTTAGTGACCGTGTGATGCGCCCGGGCGACCCGGCCTTCTACGATATTTTGCACTCATACATGGGCTACCGCACCTGCTATTACCGCACCTTTGCGATCGGCTCGGCCTCGCAGGCCCAGGTGGATGCGTACAAGCAGTGCCGCTATTATCTGGACGCGGCGATCGACGCTATCCGCCCGGGTGTGACCACCGCGGATGTTGTCAAGCTGTGGCCCAAGGCGCAGGAGTTCGGCTTCCCGAACGAAGAAGCCTGCTTCGCGCTGCAGTATGGCCACGGTGTGGGGCTGGGCATCTGGGAGAAGCCGGTGTTCAGCCGTCTGGTGTCGTTCGACAGCCCGCAGGAAATTGAAGAGGGCATGGTGTTCGCCCTGGAAACGTATTGGCCCGCCAGCGATGGCTGGTCGGCGGCGCGCATCGAAGAGCAGATGGTGGTGACCAAGACCGGCGTGGAAGTGATCACGCGCTTCCCGGCTGAGGAGTTGATGGTGGCCGGCAAGCGTTACTTCACCACCAATGGCTGGCTGCCGACCACGCGTGACACGCAGTCACACCGCAATATTGATTACACCGGTGTGGATTACGGCGGCGCAGGCCTGCCGGACGACCAGTAAGCATACGCAGGGCGAGCTGCCATGCATCACACCACTCACCTTGACCAGTTGCCCAGCGCAGTGCCTGCGGGCTACGGCGATGGCAAGAGCGCGGGTTATACGCGCAAGACGTATGTAGAGCAGGGCATGGGTTCGGTGCATATGGGCACCGGCATCAGCCAGCTGGAGCCGGGCGGCCATATTAGCCATCACCTGCACGCCTTCGAGGAGAGCTTCTATATTTTGGAGGGCAGCCTGCTCTGCCAAATTGGCGAGGCCGCCTACGAACTGGGGCCGGGGCACTATGGCCTGATCCCGACGGGCACACCGCACGCCTGGCAGAACAAGGGCAGCGCGCCCGCCCGCTGGGTCGAGATGCAGGCGCCGCAGCCGAGGCCGGAGGGTGGCGACACCTTCTTCGTGCCCGGCGAGCTGGCCGCCGGCGGCCAGGCGCCCGACCCGGCGCGGGCGGCGGAAAAGATGGTGAGCCACTTTGACGAAGGCCAGCTGCCCAAGCCCGGGGAGCCGGGGCAGATGGAAGGTTTCAACGCCACCACCGGGGTGGCGATCAAGATGTTCGTTGACCGCTCGTCGGGCGCAACCCACCAATCCCTGTTCCTCATCCAATACCAGCCCGGCGCCAAGATCGATGCGCATGACCATACCTTTGAAGAGTCGTATTACATTGTCAGCGGCCGCGTCAAAGCAGTTGCGGATGGCGTGACGTATGAACTCGGCGCGGGCGATCTGATCTGGACCAGCGTGGGCTGCATCCACAGCTTTGAGCAAGTGGGCGATGAGCCGGTGCGTTGGATCGAGACCCAAGCCCCGCTGCCGCCTGCTAAGGAAGCGTTTCGATTTGAAAGAGACTGGTCGGGTAAATACTCCGCCTAGTTGGAGAATAGATAAATGGCAAATGTCGGATTTATTGGCTTAGGGGTGATGGGCAGCCGCATGGTCACGCGGTTAATGGCCGCCGGCCACACGGTGACCGGCTACAACCGCACCAAGGCCAAAGCACAGGATTTACTAGATGCGGGCATGGCCTGGGGCGATACGCCGCGGGCGGTGACCGAAGCGTCTGAGATCGTCTTCAGCATCGTCAGCGATACCACCGCTTTGCGCCAGATCGCCGAAGGGGCCGACGGCGTGCTGGCTGCGTTGGGCGCGGGCAAGACCTGGGTCGAGATGAGCACGGTGAGCCCGGCGGCCAGCCGCGAGCTGGCGGCCAAGGCGGCCGCGGCCGGCGCGCAGATGCTGGATTGCCCGGTCTCCGGCAGCATTGCTACATTGGAAGCTGGCCAGCTGACGATGATGGTGGGCGGCGACGAGGCGGCCTTCAAGGCCGTTGAGCCGGTGCTGCTGGCGATCGGGTCCAAGGCCACCTATGTGGGCGCCAGCGGCCTGGCGGTCTCGATGAAAGTGGCGACGAACTTGAGCGTGGGCGTCCAAGTGCTGGCGCTGGCTGAGTCGATATTGCTGGCCGAGGCGGCCGGTATCCCGCGCACCACGGCCATCGAAGTGCTGACCAACAGCGTAGTGGGTTCGCCGCTGGTGAAATACAAGGCGCCGCAACTGGTTAATTTGCCGGAGGTGGCCTGGTATCCGGTGGATATGATGCAGAAGGACATCAAGCTGGCCTTGGAATTGGGGGCTGAGCTGGGCGTATCGCTGCCCACCACTGAAACGGCGCAGCGCGTGCTGGCCTTTGCGCAAGAGAAGGGCTGGGGCGAGAAAGACTTTGCGATTTTGATCGAAGCTGTCAAGCACATGGGAGCGAAGTAATGGCGAAAGCAAAAAGCAGCAAGCCAGCTGGCAAAGGTGCGGGTAAACCCGCGGGCAAACCGGCAGGTAAAGAGGATGTCGAAGACCTGCTGCAGATGTACGAGCAGATGGTGCGCATCCGTGAATTTGAAGACAAGGTGAATGAGCTCTACACCTCGGCCAAGATGCCCGGGTTGGCGCATTTGTATATTGGCGAGGAAGCCATTGCGGTCGGCGTGTGCGAGGCGTTGAACAGTGATGATTACATCACCAGCACGCACCGCGGCCATGGCCACTGCATCGCCAAGGGGGCAGCGGTGGACATTATGTTCGCGGAATTGCTCGGCAAAGCTGCTGGCTACTGCGGCGGGAAGGGCGGCTCGATGCATATCGCCGACCAGGCCAACGGCAACCTGGGCGCCAACGCCATCGTAGGCGGCAGCGCCGGCATTGCGGCCGGGGCAGCCTTCAGCGCCAAGCGGCTGGGCACCGGCCAGGTGGCGGTGTGCTTCTTCGGCGAAGGGGCGCTGGGGCAGGGCTTGCTGTACGAGACGATGAACATGGCCCAGCTGTGGAAGCTGCCGGTGATCTTTGTGTGCGAGAACAACATGTACAACGAGTACACCCATTACAACGAGACCGCGGCCGGTACGCTGGCCGGGCGGGCGGAAGCCTTCGGCATCCACACCGAGGAGATCGACGGCCAGGACATCCGCGTGGTGAACGAGGCGGCCAAGCGGCTGGTGGAACGCGCCCGCAAGGGCGAGGGGCCATCCTTCCTGATCTGCAATACCTATCGTTATCACGGCCACCATGTCGGCGATATCGACCGGGCCTATTACCGTCCAAAAGAAGAAGAACTTGAATGGCAGCAGCGTGACCCGATCACGATCCTGGCGGACTGGATCATTGGCCAGAAGCTGTCTGACCAGAGCGTGCTCGACCACATCCAGGCGGATGTGCGCAGCGAAGTGGCACGTGGCGCAGAGTTTGCGCTGAATGCGCCGTACCCGGACCCCAGCGAGGTGGATACGAATGTCTACGCCTAACGGCAACGGCCGCGTGATCACGATGGGCCAGGCCATCAAAGAGGCCCTGGCCGAAGAGCTGCGCCGCGACCCGACCGTGTACGTGATGGGCGAGGATGTGGCTGAGGCGGGCACGGCCTTTAAGGTGTTGAAGGGGCTGGTGGATGAGTTCGGGCCGGAGCGGGTGATCGACTCGCCCATTTCTGAGCCGGGCATCACCGGCCTGGGCGTGGGTGCGGCCATGACGGGCATGCGCCCGGTAGTGGATATCATGTTCGGCGATTTCAGTACGCTCATCATGGACCAGATGGTCAATCAGGCGGCCAAAATTCATTACATGTCGGGCGGCAAGCTGAAGGTGCCGATGGTGCTGCGCACCACGATGGGCGCCACACGGCGCTCGGCGGCGCAGCACTCGCAGTCGCTGCATGCGTGGTTCAGCCATGTGCCGGGTATCAAGGTCGTTATCCCCTCGACTCCATACGACGCCAAAGGTTTGCTTAAGAGCGCCATCCGGGATGAAAACCCGGTGGTCTTCTTTGAAGACAAGATGATGTACCAGTTGAAGGGCGAGGTGCCCGAAGAGGAGTACATCATTCCGCTGGGGGTGGCGGATGTGAAGCGTGAGGGCACCGACGTCACCATTGTGGCGACCAGCAGCATGGTGCAGGTCTCGCTGGCGGCAGCCGACAAGCTGGCTGAGATCGGCATCAGCGCCGAGATCGTAGACCCGCGCTGCACCTTCCCGCTGGACAAGGATACGTTGATCAACTCGGCCAAGAAGACCAGCCGCGTTATTGTTGTTGACGAAGGCTATGAGCGCTACGGCGTCACGGCCGAATTGGCCTCGGTGATCGCGGATGGCGCTTTCTATTATCTGGATGCGCCGGTGAAGCGCATGGGCGCCATGGACGTGCCCATCCCGTTCTCTCCGGTGCTGGAAGACCTGACCGTGCCGACACCGGACACGGTGTTCGAGATGGCCAAAGCGTTGTGCGGCGCTAATTAGGAGGCCCAGCTGGCTACCAAAGTCATCATGCCCGCGCTGGGAATGGCGCAAGAGACCGGCAAACTGCTAGCCTGGTTCAAGAAGGAAGGCGAGGCGGTTGCCAAGGGCGAGCCCTTGATGGAGATCGAGACCGATAAGGTAACGGTCTCGATCGACGCGACCGAAAGCGGCGTGTTGGCCAATATTGTCGCCACCGCCGGGCAGGATATTCCGGTTGGGCATGCCATCGCCCTAATCTTGGCGGAGGGCGAAGCAGCCCCGCCGCGTGAAGAGCTGCTGGCGGCGCTCAAGGCTGCCGCGGCTCCGGCGCCCAGTGCGCCTGCAGCCGCCGCCCGGCCTGTGGCAGCACGGCCTGCTGCGCAACCCGCGGGTCGCTCGCAGCCTGCGCCGAGCTATGCGCCGGCCGGCGCGGTGGTGGTGAATGCCAGCCCGATCGCGATACGGATCGCGGCCGAGCACGGCGTGGACCTGGCGCAAGTGCGCCCGTCGGGCGGGCGCATCAGCAAGGATGATGTGCGCGAGTACATGCGCACACGCGGCGCTGGACCCGTTGGCGGTTTTGCGCCGGTAGTGCGCGGGGCAGGCGAGAAGGTTCTGGCCTCGCCGAAGGCCAAGCGGTTGGCGCAGGAGCTGGGCGTGGACCTGGCGCTGCTGCGCGGCAGCGGCCCGGAAGGGGCGGTGCTGGCGATTGATGTGACGCATGGCGACGTGCTAGTTGCAGCGCTGCCTTCGGCAGAGCAGCAACTAGCTGGCCCGCCGCTGAGCAGCCTGTGGAAGGTGATGGCCGAGCATGTCACCGAGAGCTGGCAGGACATCCCCCATTTTGTATTGAGCCGCGAGGTAGACGCCAGCAACATGATGGCGGCGCGCAAGGCGGCGCAGGCCGCGGCGGGCGAAACCAAGATCACCTTTACTGACCTGCTGGTCAAATATTGTGCGGCGGCGCTGGCGCAGCACCCGAATGTCAACGCCACCTGGCGCAGCCGCACCATCTGGCCCAACGAGCACATCAATATTGGCCTGGCCGTAGGCGTGGAAGACGGCCTGGTGGTGCCCGTGGTGGCGGATGCGGATAAGCTGAGCCTGCCGGAAGTGGCTGTGCGCCGGGCCGAGCTGGTGAAGAAGGCCAACTCGAAATCGCTGCTGCCCGCCGATATTCAGGGCGGCACCTTCACCATCAGCAACCTGGGCATGTACGCCATCGACAGCTTCACCGCCATCGTCAATGCGCCCAACGCCGCCATCCTGGCGGTTGGGCGCATTGTGGAGCGGGTAGTGCCGGTGGACGGCCAGCCGGCCATCCGGCCGATGCTGGCGCTGACCTTGTCGTGCGACCACCGCGTGCTGGATGGGTTGCGCGGCGCTCAATTCTTAGACACCCTGGCGAGCCTTATCGAAGCCGCCGAGATCAAGGAGTAAGTATTCATGGCAGAAGAGATCAAGCGGTTACGCGGTTCCGAAGCGCGCAAGGCCAGCGGCGGCACATCTGAGCTGGGCGAATACGGCGCGCTGCTGAACGGCCAGTGGGTCAAGACCGGCGACGCCATCGAAGTGCGCAGCCCGTACAACGATGCGCTGGTGGCGGTGGTGCACCGCGCCGGGCCGAAAGAGATCGAGCAGGCCATCGCGGATGCCACGCGAGCCTTTCAGGTAACCCGCAAGCTGCCTTCGTGGAAGAAGGCGGATGTGCTGATGAAGGTCAGCGAAGGCATCTTGGCACGCCGCGAAGAGCTGGCGCGCACGATTGCGCTGGAAGCGGGTAAGCCGATCCGCACGGCCCGTTTGGAAGTCGACCGGGCCGCCTATACCTTCCAGGTGGCGGCCGAGGAGTCCAAGCGCCACTATGGCGAGATCGTTCCGCTGGACTGGCTGCCGGGCACCGAAAACCGCGTGGCCCACATCCACCGCGTGCCGCTAGGCCCGATCGCGGGCATTGCCCCGTTCAACTTTCCGCTGAACCTGGTGGCGCACAAGGTGGCGCCGGCCATGGCGGCGGGCAACCCGATCGTGCTGCGCCCGGCCAGCGCCACCCCGGTGAGCGCGCTCAAGCTGGGCGAGATCATCCAGGAGGCGGGCTGGCCGGACGGTGGGTATGCGGTGGTCACCTCGGCCACCAAGGACGCCGCGCCGCTGATCGAGGACCCGCGCATCAAGCTGCTCACTTTTACCGGCAGCCCGGCCGTGGGCTGGAGCCTGAAGGGCAAGGCGGGCATGAAGCGCGTCACGCTAGAACTGGGCGGAAACGCTGGCGTCATTGTGCATGACGATGCCGACGTCAAATATGCCGCCGAGCGCGTGGCGTGGGGCGGCTTCTCGTATGCCGGACAATCGTGCATTTCGGTGCAGCGCGTATACGCCTCGGCCAAGATCTACGAAGACTTCGTGGATGGCCTGATCCCGCGGGTCAAAGCGCTGGTGGTGGGCGATCCGCTGGATGAGAAGACCGACGTCGGCCCCGTGATTGACAGCGGCGCGGCCGACCGGGTCGAAGAGTGGCTGGCGGAAGCCAAAGCCGGCGGCGCCGAAGTGCTGGCCGGCGGCAAGCGCGACGGCAACCTGGTGGAGCCCACGGTGCTGGCCTCACTGAAAGAAGACATGAACGTCTCGTGCCAGGAAGTGTTTGGCCCGCTGGTGGGATTGTTCCAGTACACGGATGTCAATCAGGCCATCCACTCGGTGGGGGCGTCTGATTTTGGCTTGCAGGCCGGCATCTTCACCCAGGACATGAACATCGTCAACAAAGCCTTCGAGGAGATCGAAGTGGGCGGTCTGATGGTGAATGATGTGTCCACTTTCCGTATTGACCATATGCCGTACGGTGGCGTGAAGCAGTCGGGCTTTGGACGTGAGGGGCTGCGCTATGCCATCGAAGAGATGACCGAACTGAAGCTGATCACGTTCAACAATCGCGAGTAGCAGCAGGGCGAACGCCCTGACAGTTACAGAATGGAGACAAAAGGACGCCGAACAGGCGTCCTTTTGTTTATACTGGCGCTTCGATGGCAATTGATTTCGCGAATGTTCGAGGCTGGCTGCGCAGGGATGCGGCGGCGATCTGCGCCTACCTGTTGGCTACGCTGGTGATGACCTACCCATTGGTGGCGCGCCTGGGCGGCAACTTGATGCCGGTGGGCGGCGATACCTCGATGAAGCTGTGGGATGTGTGGTGGTTTGAGCGTATGCTGGCCACCGGGCAGCCCTTCTATTTCACGAAGGACCTTTTTCACCCGATCGGGCTGGATATCTCGTTCCATCCGATTTCATGGACGACGACCGCGGTCATCTGGTTGCTGGAGCCGCTTATAGGTGTATTCAGCGCCTATAAGGTGATGATCCTAGTGGCGGTGTTCTCCAGCGCGTACGCAGCCTATCTGCTGGCGCTGTGGCTGACCAAGAACCGGGTGGCGGCCTGGTTTGGCGGCGCGATCTATTCCTTTTCTCCCTATCACCTTGGCGACCTGCGCGGCCACCCTGACCTGACGCAGCTGGCGTTCATCCCGTTGGCAATCCTGTGCCTGTTGATCGGACTGCGCGAGCGGCGGGTATGGATGGCCGCATTGGGCGGGGTGCTGCTGGGTCTGGTGGCGTGGACCGGGTTGTATCTTTTTGGTTTTGCGGCGATGACGCTGGCGGTGCTGGTGGCCTATGAGGCCTGGGTGGAACGCGGCTGGCGCGAGAAGGGCTTCTGGCAGATCGTGGGCGTGTTTGCCCTGGCGGCCAGCGTGCTACTGGCGCCGCGGCTTCTGCCGATCTTTGATGATCGCGCCAGCCTGTCTTATGTGATCGAGAACAAATTCACGGCTTATGAGAGCCAGGCCGACCTGCTGTCTTACTTCGTGCCCCCGCCGGCGAACTCGCTGCTGACGCCGCGGTTGGGCGAATTGAGCCGCATGATCGCTGGGAGCATCTCGGTGTATTCCTCACCGTATCTGGGGTGGGTGGCGCTGCTGGCCAGCCTGTCGGCGTTGTTCCTGCGCAAAGACCGCAAGACGATCTGGTTGTGGGCGCTGATCGCGGCGGTCTTCCTGACCTTGAGCCTGGGGCCTGCATTGCGGTTTGGCAGTCGGGTATATGCGCAGGTGCCGCTGCCGGCTTGGCTATTGATCAACACAGTCGAGATCTTTCGCAGTGTGCGCCCGATCCTGTTCCATATTGGGATGCTGCTGCCCCTGGGCGTGCTGGCATCCTTTGGCGTGCGGAGCTGGCTTGAACGAGTGCAGCCAAAGCCAACGGTGAGGGCGGGGCTGGTGCTTGCCCTGGCGGTGGTGCTCTTTACAGAGTATTGGATCGGGCCCTTTTCGGTGAGGCCATTGGAGCCCAGCCCGATCTATGAGCAGATCGCCAATGAAGAGGGTGAGTTCGCCATCATCGATCTGCCTATGGGGTACAGTCCGTCAAAGTATTACTTGTACTTGCAGACGGTACATGGGCGGCCGATCGTTGAGGGCATGTCGAGCCGCATGCCGCCGAATGCTTTCGACTACATTGACAACAATCTGCTGCTTGGCCTGTGGCGGGCAGAAGAGCATCTGGACTGCACTGACTTCAAGCAGGCGAGTATGACCGAGGCCATTGATGTGCTGAGAGTGGATGGCTTCAAGTACATTGTTATCCACGAGCCGGATGTGTTTGCGGACTATTTTGAAGGTGTGCCGGTGACGGCAGCAGACGAAACGGTGAAGGTGTATAGCCTTACCGACTTGCGTGATTACTTCCCTTGCGGGAACCGTTAACTTAAGCTGGCACAGAGGCGGCGAGGACACGTTGGCGGGTGGCCGTGGTCAGTTCCTGCAGCTTGCCCAGATCACAGTTCAGCAGCTCACCGTGGCGCTTGAGGAAGTTGCCGGCCACCATGACTGAGTCGATATTGCTGCAGTCCATGGCCCATACCACCGCGCCAATGGGGTCATTGACCGGCATCACGTTGATGTGGTGCTGGCGCAGCAGGACAATATCGGCCTGCTTGCCGGGGGTAAGCGTGCCGATGGTGTCTTGCATGCCCAGGGTTTGAGCCCCATAGACGTTGACGAACTGAATAATGTCACGGGTGGTCATCATGCGGTCGGCAAAAATGTTGCCGGCCAACTTTTTGTCAAAGCGCATGGCGTGCTGCATGGAGATGGCGTTGCGCATCTGGCTGAACATATCGCCGCGGTTGGCCAGCTCGGTATCGATACCCAGGCCGGGGGTCAGGCCGGCATCGGTGAAGCGCTGGATGGTGGGGGCGCCGTAGCCTTGCATCATCTCGGCGGCGGGGGCCATGGCCACTGCGGCGCGGGCGTCGCGGATGGCGCCGAGATCACGGTCGGAGAGGGTGTTGCCGTGGGCAAACATGATGTCAGGCCCAAGCAGCTTGGCTTTGTTGAGCTCGCTGAGCTGGTCGCCGGGCTTGGTGCCCATGCCGACCTGGGCCGAGATCCGCAGGCCGAGACTGCGGGCCAGCTCCCACTCGGCCTTGAGGGCGGCCAGGCTGGTGTCTTGCGGGTCAGAGGATGCGAGGGCCAGCGTGCTGCGTCCGGCGGGTAGGGAGGTGAGCAGCGCCTCGAGCCCGGCCTGGCCCAGACTGGCGGGGGCGGCCAGCACGGTGCGCAGGCCGGCTTCGGCCAGCGCTTTGGCGTTGGCCGCCAGGTGCTCGGCGCTGTGTAGGTTGGCGTGGTCGAGCACGGTGGTGATGCCGGCGTCTACAGCGTTGATAGCGCTGGCCAGGGTGCTGGCGTAGACGTCATCAGGGCTGAAGCCGGCGGCCAGCGCTTTCTGCTGGACGCCGTCGAAAACCTGCTTGCCGACAACATATTGGGCGCCCATGTTGCGCAGGACGCCGAGCCACATGTGGTGGTGGGCGTCTACAAAACCGGGCATGGCGACCATGCCGGAACCGTCGATCTGTTCGGCGGCATCGTCAGAGATGTTGCGCCCAACATTCAGGATCTTGTCACCCTCGATCAGGATGTCGTAGTTGAGCTGGTTGCCCACCTGCGGGTCCATGCTGAGCACGGCGGCGGACTTGATGAGCTTGCGGTTTTCCATCGAACAGCACCTCTGCGCGTGTACCTAACGTGTTGATTGGGCTTGTGCAGCCAGAATACATTGTAATAGCGTTTAGCATTATCAAACAGATATAGCCATTTCTGGGTTTTCTAATCTTGAATGTTCAATACATAGCCCTAAATGTCAAATAGCGGTGAACATTTACAGGGGCTGTGTTTGATGGGGCTTGACTAAATTTGGGTATTTGTTTATAAACAGACAAATCCCCCTAGGCTTTGCACAGCAAAAGAATGACCCTCGCCTCATTTTCACTGGAGTACTGTACCTAAGGGCAGAATGCTAAAAAGCAAAACAAACCAGAGCTTTACTGAATTCCTTACTTCTGTCGTCATCTCATCGCGTTACATCCCTGTGTGGATCGCGATGTGTATTTTGCTTGTAGCCGCATATCTCGTAGCTCCCGCAACCCTTTCCGCCGCTTCCTTCACCGCAGTACTCCCCCTCACCGCATTTTTAGTCATTGTCAGCCTTGGCCAGATGTTAGTGGTCATGACTGGCGGTATTGACCTGTCTACGCCGGGCGTGATGACGCTGGCCGCGTTCGTGACGGTGGGCTTTGGGGCAGGGCAGGACGCCAACATCCTCAAGGGTCTGGCGATGGCGCTGGCCGTCTCGGCCCTGATCGGTTTTGCCAATGGCTTTCTGGTGGGCGTGTTCCGCCTGAATGCGCTGATCGTGACGCTGGCGATCGGCCAGATCACCCGCGGCGCGCTGCTGAAGTATGCGACCCAGATCGCCAATGAGGCTTCGGTGCCCACGGGGCTCTCTCGCTGGGCGATCAGCCAGGTGTACGGCGCGGGCTGGATCTTCTGGATCGCGGTGATCGTGACACTGACCTTGAGCATCATTCTGACGTATACGGGGGTGGGTCGCCGCTTCCGCGCCGTGGGCGCAAACCAGATCGCGGCGCGCATCAGTGGCTTGCGCGTAACTTTGTATGTGGTCATGGCCTATGTGGTAGCGGCCATGATGTACGGCCTGGCCGGCTTCCTGCTGGCCGCATTTATTCGCAGCCCAACCCAGGGCCTGGGCGCGGCATACCTGCTGGGCCCGATCGCCGCAGTTGTCATCGGCGGCGCGTCGTTGAGCGGCGGCCTGGCGAGCGTGTTCTCCACCGCGTTGGCGGCTTTCTTTCTGACGGTGCTTGACCAGATGCTCAGGGTGATGGGCCTGCCCACTTCTTTGCAGTTTGTAGTATTTGGCGTTGCCATTATCGGCGGCATGGCCGTATCCGGTGACCGGATCGTGGACATGGTCGAGGGGCTGTTTCAAAGGCGTTTTGCCAAAGCTGAGGAGTAACGATAACGGTTTACATAAGGAGGTAAGGCGACAAAACGGTCAATCGACAGCATCGTCGCGGATCGTATCGTTCAACTAAAGCAATAATGCAAAAAGAAGGAAAAGGAGAAGTCGAAAGATGAAACTTAGCAAGCTACAAACGATTGCCTTCCTCATCGCCATGCTGGCGCTGGTGTTGGCAGCCTGTGGCGGCGGCGCTGCCCCCGCCACGGAAGCCCCGTCTGGCGGGGAAGAGACTGCAACTGGGTCTGAGGAAATTTTTGACGCTGACCCGGCTGTCTTGATGAAGACCATGGGCGTGTCTGACGCCTCTCAGGTGAACGAGGTTGTGCTGGCGGCCATGTACCGCGCCGGTCTGCCCGTGAGCGACGAGATGGCTGCCAAGGCCCTGGAATGCTGGCGTGAGAAGGTGTGTGACACCGGCACGGGCGGCCCCATCACCGTGGCTCTGGCTGACGGTTTTGGTGAGAACCTGTGGCGCGAAGTGACCCACATGGAAATGGTGCTGCAGGCCCTGACCTACCCTGAGATCGGCCGCATCATCTACACCACCGCCATGTTCGACACCCAGCAGGCGATCGCGGACATCCGCGGTTTGATCGCCCAGGATGTTGACATCATCGTTGGCTTCCCGGATGCGGGCGACGCTCTGCTGCCCGTGGTGCAGGAAGCTACTGACGCTGGTGTGATCTACGTGACCCACTCCTATGGTGTGCTGGGTGACGGCAGCGCGTACTTCTCCTCGATCTCTGAGGACGTATGTCTGCTGGGCCAGGAATTTGCCCGCATCCTGAACGAGGAAGTCGGCACCGGCAAGGTGGCCTTCCTGGGTGGTACTCCTGGCAACCCGCTGTCTGCCTACTGGCAGAGCTGCGAAGAGCCTGAGCTGGGCGATGGCATTGAGCTGGTCGGCGCGGCTGACACCTTCTGGACCCGTGAGGGCACCTTCGAGGCCATGTCTGGCTTCCTGAGCGCCCATCCGGATCTGGCTGGCGTGAGCTACGAAGCTGCCGGCTCCTTCATGGGTGGCTTGAGCGCCTATGAGGCCGCCGGCCTGCCGGTGGAACTGGTGCTGACCCTGCGCACGGACGAGACTGTGCTGTTCTGCGAATGGGTGAACATGGGCCAGCCGGATGACTTCAAGATCTACTTCGGCTCCGGTGGCAACTACCAGTCGCGCATTGCGCTGACGGCCGCCATGATGCACCTGAACGGCTACGAAGTGCCGAACAGCATCGTGATCCCGCCGTACATCCAGCCGGTCAACGAGAGCCACTGCTACCCTGACCTGCCGGACGATGCTTCCATCTCCTCCATGGTTCCGCATGATGTCGTGCGGGCGATGTACCCCTAATCCGGGCACAGAACCTACACTGAATTCGGAACAGGAAACTCTGGTCTAGAGTGACTGACAAGAATCAGAACCCCAGCAGCGAGAGCTTCGCGCTCTCGCTGCTGGGAGTTTCCAAACGCTATGGCACGGTGCAGGCCCTGAAGAACATGGACCTGCAAGTTCTGCCTGGGGAAGTTCACGCCGTAGTGGGCGAGAACGGCTCAGGCAAATCTACATTGCTGGGTATCGCCAGCGGGTTTGTGGAGCAGGACGAAGGCACCGTGCACATCATGGGCAAGCCGCTCACCACGGATTCGCCGGCCAAGGCGCGCGAGCTGGGCCTGGGGATGGCCTATCAGGACATCTCACAGGTGGCTGGCATGACCGTGGCAGAAAACCTGTACTTATCTGCGTCAAAAGACGCCCGTCCTTCCACCTATTGGCGACTGAAGGACTGGGCCATTCAAATTCTGGCGCGCTTTGAACTGGACGATATTTTTGCCGAGGCGCCGATCGGCGCATTGGCGCTGGCCGAGCGCCAGCTGTTGGAAGTTGCCAAAGCCTTACTGTCTGACCCCAAAGTTTTGCTGTTGGATGAACCCACGACCGCCATGGGCCCCTCAGAAGTGGAGTGGCTGCAGCGCACGATCAAGGAACACACCGCGCGGGGTGTGGCCGTGGTGTATGTAAGCCACCGTCTGCCGGAAGTGCTGGGCTTGGCTGACCGCATCACTGTGTTGCGTGACGGCCAGAACCAAGGCACCTACGAAGCGGACAAAATAACTGAAAAAGAAATCGTGGAGCTGATGATCGGCCGCCCGCTGGAATCAGCCTTCCCGACTCGTTTGGAGATCACCGAAGACACCGAAACCGTGTTGAAGGTGACCGACCTGCACGGCGAATACTTTGGCCCGGTGACCTTCACCGTGCGTCGTGGCGAAGTGATCGGTATTGCGGGCGTGGAAGGCAACGGGCAGGGTGACCTGTTCTGGACGCTGTGCGGGGCGATCCCACCCAAGGGTGGCCAGGTGCAGGTGTTTGACAAGCACGTCAACCTGACCTCGCCTACCGGCGCGCTCAACTCCGGCATCATGCTGCTGGCGGGTGACCGCAAGCGGGATGCGCTGTTCCTGGTGCTGGGCGCAATCACCAATGCATCGCTGCAGGCGCTGCAGAAGTTCACCCGCCTGGGTTGGCTGATGCCGCGCCGCGAGCGCGAGGCGGTGGGAGCGATGGGCAAGCAGCTGAAGCTGCGCACACCATCGCTGGATATGCCGGTGAGCTTCCTCTCCGGCGGCAACCAGCAGAAAGTCGTGATGGCGCGGCCCTTCCTGCGCGATGACGTCAACGTGCTGCTGGCCGACGAGCCGACCCAGGGCGTGGACGTAGCGGCCCGGTTTGACATCTATGAAGCTTTGCACACCAAGGCCGCCGAAGGCGCGGCCGTGGTAGTGAAATCGAGCGACCCGATCGAGCTGGCCAGCCTTTGCAACCGCGTGTTCGTGATCTCGCGGGGCCAGATCGTGCACGACATTCCGCAGGAGCACTTGAGCGAGCGCACCATCATTGACGCCATGGTGCGCGGCGCCAAGCTGGGCAACGTGGAAGATCAGTTTGCGTTCGGCGGAAGAGAGGATTAGATGAACCGGAATAAGGAGCGGCTGAAGAAGGCCGCCATCCGCATCCAGGAGTGGTATCCCCTGATGCTGCTCCTGCTGATGATCTATACGCTGGGCTCTTATTCCGGCAATCAGAGCACTGCCTTCCTATCTGAGTACAACCTGAGCAACCTGCTGCAGGCGACCCTGCCATTGGCGATTGTGGCCATGGCGCAGGTGAACGCCATGCTGGTGGGATATCTGGATATTTCTGTGGGCGCCGTTATGTCTTTCAGCATCGTGGCGGCCTCTTTTATTGCCACCAATGACGCCTCGCCGCAGTCTGTAGCCATCGCCGCCGGCCTGATCATGCTGGGCGGCGTGCTGGTGGGCCTGTTCAATTCCGTGCTGGTGCGCTGGGTCAAGCTGCCCTCGATCATCGCCACCCTGGCCACGCTGAGCATTCTGGAAGGGGTGGCGCTGGTGCTGCGCCCGGTGGCTTCCGGCACCATCAATGGCGCCGCGCTGGGACTGCTGCGCACCAAGGTGGGCTGGGTGCCGGTGGCCTTTATTGTGGTGCTGGTGGTGGCGATCCTGTGGGATATCTGGCTGCGCCGTTCAGCGGGAGGCCTGCGCGTGCGCGCCACCGGCCACGATGTACGCTCGGGCCGGCGCCTGGGCATCCGCACCAAGTGGGTGCAGGTGCGGGGGCTGATGCTGTCTGGCCTGCTGGCGTCGATCGCTTCGTTCTTCCTGGCGGTGCAGGTGGGCGTGGGTGATGCCCGAGCGGGCACCACCTTTGCGCTCACCAGCATTGCAGCGGCCGCCCTGGGCGGTACAAGCCTAGCGGGCGGCGTAGGCCACTTCACCGGCGCGCTGGCAGTGAGCCTGTTCCTGGCGCTGATCAGCAATATGTTCTCGCTGCGTATCATCACCAGCAGCTGGCTGAATGACCCGATCGTGATGGGCGGCCTGACCATCATTGGCCTAGTGCTGTACCAAGTGCATGACCTGCGCATGCTGATCAAAGAGAATTGGAAGAAGCTGCGCCGCGTCTTCACGGCCCGCCGTGAGCGCCGCACAGATTACGCAGTGGCCAATGTGTTCGTCGAGCCGCCCGACACGGTTGAGAAGGGCCTGCCGGCCGGGCAGCAGATGCTGCTCAAGGGCGGCACGGTCATTTCGCTTGACCCCAAGATCGGCACGCTGCCGGTGGGCGATGTGCTGATCGAGGGTAGCAAAATCGTGCAGGTGGGCAAAGATATTCAGGTCAATGGCGCCACTCAGGTGGTGGATGCCAAGGGCATGATCGTGATGCCCGGCTTTGTAGACACGCACCGCCATATTTGGGAAGGCCTGCTGCGCAACATCGGCACGGATGTGCCGCTGGAGGGCCGCAGCAGCTATATCACCTTCGTACTTGGCCGCCTGGGCCGCGCCTACCGCCCGCAGGATGCGTATGCCGGCAACATCGTCAGCGCGTTCGGCGCGGTGGATGCAGGCATCACCACGCTGCTCGACTGGTCGCACATTCAGGCTTCGCCGGAGCACACCGATGCGGTGGTGCAGGCGTTGCGCGATTCCAACATGCGGGCGGTGTTCGCCTATGGCTTCCCGTGGTGGGGCAAGTATGAGCCCAAGCAGCCGGGCTGGTTTGTGCGTGCAGCGCGGGCGCACTTCACCAGCAAGGATCAGTTGCTGACCTATGCGCTGGCAGCGGCCGGGCCGGAGTTCACTGACTTTGAAATTACCCGTTCGCACTGGAACATGGCGCGCTCGGTGGATGCACGCATCACCACCCATGTGGGCGTTGGCACCTTTGGCCAGCGCCGCAAGGTGGAGGAGTTCGGCCGCAAGGGGCCGGAGCTGCTGGGGCCGGACACCACCTACATTCACTGCACCACGCTGAACGACACTGAGATCCAGATGATCGTCGATTCGGGCGGTTCGGTCTCGCTGGCGGCGCCGGTGGAGATGATGATGGGCCACGGCATGCCGCCTACGCAGAAGTTCCTCGACCGCGGCCTCAAGCCCAGCCTGAGCGTGGATGTGGAAACCAACGTGCCGGGTGACATGTTCACCCAGATGCGCTCGGTGATCTCGTTGCAGCACAGCCTCATCCACGAGCGCCGCCTGGCGGGCGAAGATGTGCAGTCCAACCTGATCACAGACCAGGAAGTGCTGGAGTACGCCACCATTGAGGGAGCGCGGGCCAACGGGCTTGACCACAAGATCGGCACGCTGACGCCGGGCAAGGACGCCGACATCTTGATGCTGACCACCAACAAGATCAACGTCACGCCGCTCAATGACCCGGCGGCGGCGGTGGTATGGGGCATGGACACCAGCAACGTGGACACGGTGATGGTGGCCGGGCGCTTCCTGAAGCGCGGCGGCCAGCTGGTGAATGTAGACCTCAACGCAGTGCAAAACATGGTGTACGACGCACGTGACTATGTGCTGCGCCGCTCTCGCTTCAAACTGCCCACGATCTAGCCATCCATTGCCGCGGGCCAACCGCCTGCAGTTCAGGAGTGAAAATGAAGGAACGCTTTTTAGTACGCACGGCAGACCAGGCCGATTTTGTGCTGCCCAAAGCTTTTGAAAGCATCAGCAAGGGGTTCAGCCGCTGGACTATCGTGAATGGCGAGTCGGGCTCAGTGCACCAGGAGTTCAATATTTGTGAGCTGGAGCCAGGCGGCCAGGTGGACACGCACCTGCACACCTTCGAAGAAAGCGTGTATGTGCTGGAAGGCGAGCTGATCTGCGAGACAGGCGACGGTAGCTTCGCTTTGGAGAAGGGCGACTATGGCCTGATCCATGTGGGCGCGGCGCATGGGTACAAGAACCGCGGCGCGAGCAAGGTGCGCTGGGTGGAGATGCTGGCCCCGCAACCGCGGCTGTGGAAGGACGGCGACGTGTTCCCGGTCAAGGGCCGAGTAGAGCAGGTGGGCGAACCGATCAAGGTCAACCCACGTGATACGCGCACGCGCTTCTTTGGCAATATTACTGACCAACACATGGACCCGGGCAAGCAGTCGCAGGAACTGCTGGCGGTCTCCGGCAGCATGCGCACCGCGCTGCTGGTGTACACCGGCATCACGGTCAAGATGATGGTGGACAGCGACTTGGGCGCCCATTTGCATACGATGTTCATGGTCAAGTACATCCCGGGCGGCGGCGCGGGCAGCCACGACCACCCGTTCGAGGAAACCTACATGATCCTGGACGGCGAGGTGGAGGCCTGGTTCGATAACCAGACCTTTACCCTGAAACCAGGCGATGTGGCCTGGGCCGGCGTGGGCTGCGTGCACGGCTTCAAGAACAAAACGAATACCACGGTGCAGTGGCTGGAAACCTCGGCGCCGCAATCCCCCTCACGGCATGCGTACCGCTTTGGCCGCGACTGGGATTATTTTGAAGAGCAACTGAAGAACGAGAAAAAGGCACAGGTAAGGAGACAGAACGATGGCTGATAAAGGCACCGTTGTAGTAGTAGGCGGCACATCTGAGCTGGGCAAGGCGCTGGCCGTGCACTATGCCGGCAAGGGCCACCCGGTGGTGGTGACCGGCCGCGAGGCGGGCCGGGCCCAGAAGGTGGCGGCGGAGATCGGCAATGGCGCGGTGGGCGTGAACTTTGACCTGAGCAAACCGAAGGATATTGTCAAAGCCCTGGCGGATGTGAAGGATGTGCAGTACCTGGTGCTGGTATCGATCGCCCGCGACGAGAACAGCATCAAGGCCTATGACATTGACCAGGCGGTGGAGCTGGTGACGCTGAAACTGGTGGGCTACCCGGAAGTGGTGCACGCGCTGCTGCCGCAGCTGCGCGCCGATGGCGCGGTGCTGATGTACGGCGGTATGGCCAAGGACCGCCCGTACCCCGGCTCGGCCACGGTCACCACGATCAACGGCGGCGTAAGCACGCTGGTGCGGGCCATGTCAGTTGAGCTGGCCCCGCTGCGTGTGAACGCCATTCACCCCGGCGTGGTGGGCGAGACGCCGTACTGGGCGGACAAGCCGGCCGGCGTGCTGGAGGCGCTCTCCGCCCGCACGCTTACAAAAAAGCTGGTGACGATAAAGGATGTGACCGACGCGGCCATCTTCCTGCTGGAGAACCAGGGTGTCAACGGCGTGAATTTGGATGTAGACGGCGGCTGGTGGTAGGGCTGTCCAATTGCATAAAAAAAAGAGCCCGGCGTATGCCGGGCTCTTTTTAGTTGAGCGTGCCGAGGGCGTCGAGCCCGGCCCGCAGGCGGGCCAGCACCGTTTCGCGGCCGATGAGCTCCATGCTCTCAAAGAGTGGCGGGCTGATCTCCTGGCCGGTGGTGGCGTTGCGCAACTGGGTGAACAGGGCGCCGGCCTTGATGCCGAGCTCGTCGGCGGCGGCGCGCATGGGCGCTTCAGCCGCGGCGGCCGTGAGCTCCGGCAGGGCTTCGAGGATGCTGAGGGCCTTGGCCAGGGCCGCGGCGGACTCGGCGAGGGTCTTGTCTTTGATGAGCAGCTTCTCGGCCGGCACGTCCACGCTGGGGCGGAAGAAGAAGCCGGCGATCTCGGGCGCATCGTCAAGGGTGGTGATGCGCTCCTGGATCAGCGGCGTGATGCGGGCCAGCAGGACCGGGTCGGCCGGCAGCCCGGCTTTCTCGAAGAAGGGCAGCAGGCGGCGGGCCAGCTCTTCGGCGGGCAGGGCGCGGATGTGCAGCCCGTTGAAATGGTCGAGCTTCTTGAAGTCAATCGCGGCTGGCGAGGGGTTGAGCTTGCTGATGTCAAACTTCTCGATCAGGTCCGACAGGGTGAAGAATTCGGTCTTGTCGTCGTAGCTCCAGCCCATTAGCGCAATCCAGTTGAGCACGCCTTCGGGCAGGTAACCCAACCCGGCCAGGTCTTGAATGAAGATCGACTGGCCGGTCAGTTTCATGGCCTCGGTTTCGCGCTTGCTCATCTTGCCCTTGCCACTGGGCTTGAGGAACACGGAGAGGTGGATCCACTTGGGCTGCGGCCAACCAAAGGCTTCGTAGATGTGCACATGCAGGGGCAGGCTGGGCAGCCACTCTTCGCCGCGCAGCACATGGGTGATGCCCATCAGGTGGTCGTCCACCATGGCGGCCAGGTGGTACAAGGCGTGGCCGTCACTCTTGAGCAGGACGCGGTCGTCGATGGTGTGGTTCTGGACGGTGATGTCGCCGCGCAGCTCGTCGTGCACGGTGATGCTGCCGTCCTTGGGCGCCTTGAAGCGCACTACATGCGTCTCGCCGTTGGCGACGCGCTGCTTGGCTTCGGCCAGCGGCAGGTCACGGCACTTGCCGGAGTAATGCGGCGGCTGCTTGGCTTCCTGTTGGGCTTTGCGCACCGCGTCGAGTTCGGCCGGCGTGCAGAAGCAATAGAAGGCTTTGCCACGCTCGACTAACTGCTCGGCGTGCTGGCGGTATGTATCCATACGCTGAGACTGGTAATACGGGGCGTGCGGGCCGCCGACGCCCGGGCCTTCGTCCCAGGGCAGGCCAAGCCATTGCAGGCTGCTGGTGAGGTCCTGCTCGGCGTCGGGGTTGTAGCGCTTCTGGTCGGTGTCTTCGATGCGTAAAAGGAATTGCCCGCCAGTTTGGTGGGCAAGCAGATAGTTGTAGAGGGCGGTGCGGCCGCTACCCAGGTGGGTAAGGCCCGTGGGGGAGGGCGCAAAGCGCACCCGGGCTGCGTTGGTCTGCGTCATGTAATGCAAAAGCCTTTGCTATGAGAAGTTGAGGGCGCGGTGGCGGGCAATGACGCTCTCCACCAGGCCGATGCCAAACATGAAGGTGAGCAATGAGCTGCCGCCGGCGCTGACAAATGGCAATGGCAAGCCAGTGACAGGTAATAGCTGTATGTTCATACCCACGTTCACGATGGTGTGCAGCGCAATAATAACGCCAATTCCATAAGCGATGAGCGAACCGAAGGCATCCTGCGAGAGTCGGGCGGCGCGCACACAACGCCAGATGATGAACAGCTGCATACCCAGCACGGCCATTGCACCCACCAAGCCGAATTCGGCCGAGATGGCGGAGAATATGAAGTCGTTGTGGCGCACTTTGAGGAAGCGTAGCTGCACCTGGGTAGCCTGGCCGTAGCCCTGGCCCAGCACGCCGCCAGAGCCGATGCTGATCAGCGCCTGGGTGACGTTGTAGCTGCTGCCGTAGCGGGCGTCTTCCTCGGGCGCGATGAAACGAATGATGCGGTCGCGCTGGTAGTCTTGCAGCAAGGGGAAACTGACCACGGCAACAAGCAGGCCGCCCACAGTGAACAGCGCCAGATGTTTGAGCTTAAGCCCGCTGGCCCATAGCAGCGAGAACCACACGGTCAGCAGCACGATGGAGGTGCTGAGATTGGGCTGCAGCAGGATCAGGACCACCAGGCCGGCGGTGAGCAGCACGCTGCGGGCGACCCAACGCAGATCGCCGATCTTGTCGCGGTTGCGGGCGAAGAAGTCGGCCAGGATGATGATCATAGTGATCTTGGCCAGCTCGGAGGGCTGCAGCACCACCAGACCGATATTGAGCCAGCGCTGGGCGCCGAAGCTGGTTTGGCCCGCCAGGATGGTGAAGAGCAGCAGGACCACCAGCAGCACATACAGCACGCGGCTGGCTGAGATCCATAAGCGATAGTCGAGCAGGGTGCAGACGACGATGACGGCCAGGCCAGCCAGGGCAAAGTAGATCTGGCGGCCGAGCACATTGAGCTCGATGAGCTCGGCGTTGCCGGCGATGGAGGAGCGGATCATGGCCACGCCGAAGGTGAGCAGTACAACGACTGCACCCAGCAGCCAGAAGTCAAAGTGTCGCCAGATCGCGGTTCGCATGGGGTCTCGTCAGCAGGCCAAAGAAATCTGCCCTGCAAGCGCAGGGCAGATTATTACTCAGATGAGGGTTGCTTGGGAGTGGCTTTAATGGGAATCTCAGCCTGCAGCGTGGCGCTGCGCCCCTCCTGCACCATCTCAACGCGCACGGCATGGCGGTCGACGTCAATGTGACGGGCGACCACCTCGATGAGCTCCTGGCGCAGGGCGTCCATGACGCCGGGCGGCAGGGCGCTGCGGTCATGGATCAGCACGACCCGCAGGCGATCTTTGGCGGTGCTGGCGCTGCGCTTGCGCCCGAGGAGTTCGCTCAGGCTAGGCATTGCGCCCTTCTTTGGACTTCATCAGTTTGGAGAGGCGGCCGAGGAAGCCGTTGTTGCCGTTGCCGGCGCTGAAAGGCACGTCTTCGCCGGTGAGGCGGCGGGCAATGTCGCGGAAGGCCTGGCCGGTCTTGCTCTTGGGCTCCAGCGCGATGGGGGCGCCCTTGTTGGTGCTGACCAGCACGGCCGTGTCATCCGGCACGATGCCGATCAGCTCCACGGCAAGCAACTCCAGTACATCCGCCACGGCCAGCATGTCGCCGCGCTCGACCATTTCGGTGTTGATGCGGTTGACGACCAGCTTGGCAGGGCCTTTCTGCTCAGCCTCGACGAGGCCGATGATGCGGTCGGCATCGCGCACGGCGGATACTTCCGGATTGGTCACGATCACGACTTCGTCGGCGGGAGCGATGGCGTTCTTGAAGCCGCGCTCAATCCCGGCGGGCGAGTCGATCACAATGTAGTCAAAGTCCTGGCGCAGCTCATCACAGATGCGCACCATGTCCTTGGGGGCCACGGCGTTTTTGTCACGGGTCTGGGCGGCGGGGATGAGGTAGAGCTCCTCCAGGCGCTTGTCGCGGATCATGGCCTGGCGCACCTTGCAGCGGCCTTCGACTACGTCTACCAGGTCGTAGACGATGCGGTTCTCGAGGCCCAGCACCACGTCAAGATTGCGCAGGCCGATATCGGCGTCCATGCAGACCACCTTGTGGCCCATGGCCGCCAGTGCGGCGCTGATGTTGGCGGTGGCGGTGGTTTTACCCACGCCGCCTTTGCCAGAAGTGATCGTTATTACGCGTCCAGTCATCGTATTTATCCTAGTGTCCAATTTTCTGCAATAACCTGCCCGTCTTGCACGCGGGCAATTTCGGGGGAAACCTGGCCGCGCTCGGCAGGCGGGATGGCAATGTGCCCGGCGATGCGCAGCTGGGTGGGCGAGAGGTCCATGGCGCACACGATGGCTTCGGCATTGCCGTTGGCGCCGGCGTGCACCAGGCCGCGCAGGCGGCCCCACACCACCACGTTGCCGCCGGCCACCACTTCGGCGCCGGGGTTGACGTCACCAATGATGGTGATGTGGCCGGGGGCGTGCAGGCTGGCACCGGAGCGCAGGGTGCGGCGCACCATGATGCCGCCATCCGGCCCGATGTCCTGCGGGGCGGCTGCTTCCTCGTAGCCGTCCTCGGCTTCGGGTTCCGGGGCGCGGGAGCCGTCGTGGATGCGGGTGGCCAGGCCCATCAGCTGGGCGCTGCGCTCGGTCTGGGCAGAGTTGCTGAGGATGCCCCACAGCAGCAGGCCGCTATCGGTGACGCGGTCACGCAGGCGGCTCATGGCGGCCACGTTGAGGTCGTGCGCGTCTACGTTGATGATGAGCTTGGCGCCTTTGAGGAACTCGCCGCGGCGGGCTAGCTCTTCCAGCAGGGCTTGCTCCAATGCGGGCCACTCGCCCTCGGGCAGAGTGACCAGCAGGCCCTCGCGGATGCCTTTGATGTCGATCTGAAGTGCTTGAACGTCGCTCACCGAAAAATTATAGCATCGCGGTTTGTGGTGCGCTGGGGATACGAGTCAACAGATGCATCATGGTGCGCCGGGGCGTATTTCGAAATAGACACTGCGAGGATCCTTGGCTGCGCTCAGGATGCACGAGGGGCAGATTGCTTCGTCCGTTCGCAGCTTGCATGAAATGCAAGCTGCAATACTCTTCGCAATGACGGAATGAAATGAGGGGCTCGATGCTGAACTATTGCCAGCAGGCATGAAAATCAGTACAGAATCGCGTAAGGGCGAGGCATGCCTCGCCCCTACCAGCTTAGTGCTGACTTTGCAGAACTACGGGGCCAGGCCGAGCTGGGTATCGATGGACTTGAGCTCGAAGTAGGCCTGGATGACGCGGTTGAGGATGGGGCCGGCGACGGAGGAACCTTCGCTGCCGTTGTAGACGAAGGCTACAACGGCCAGCTCGGGGTCATCGTAGGGCGCGTAGGCCACAGACCAGGCGTGGCTGGGCCAGGCGCCGTACTGGCAGCGGTTGTTGGCGGCGGCCACTTCGTCACAGTATTCGGCGGTACCGGTCTTGCCGGCGGCGGGGATTGTGAGGTTGGCGAATCGCTCGGCCAGCGTGCCATAGGTCACGGCTTCACGCATGCCGCGCTGCACCGCATCCACCACGGCTGGGTCCACGGTGCTCATTTCACCGGTGGGGCGGCAGGCGCCGATGCCCTGCGGGTTTTCGTAGTGCTCGATGATGGCGTCTTTGGTAATGTCCCAGCGCAGGTCAGGCTCAAAGTCCTGAATGATGTTGCCTTCGCCATCCACGATCTGGCGCAGCAGGGTGGGGCGCATCTGAGCGCCGTCGTTGGCGATGGTGGCGGCGGAGACCAGCACCTGCAGCGGCGAAGACAATATGTAGCCCTGGCCCACGCTGGTGATGTAGGTGTCACCGGTGGACCAGTTCTCGCCCTGGTTCAGACGCTTCCAGGTGGGGTCGGGTACGAGACCGTCCACTTCGTAGGGCAGCTCGACGCCGAGGGCGCTACCGTAGCCGAGGGCGCGGGCGTAGGTGCCAAGGCGGCAGATGCCGAGGCCTTCGGGGATCTCGCCCTCGTAGCCGCCACCGAGCTTGTAGAAGTACACGTTGCTGGAGTTGGCGATGCCGCCATAGAAATTCAACTGGCCGAAGCCGGCGCGGTTCCAGTCCACAAATTCACGGTTCTGGCCAGCTTCGCCTTCATAGAAACGCTGGCTGACCGTGATGGAGCCAGGGGTCTGGACGACGGTTTCAGGTGAGACGATGCCTTCGTTCAGCGCGCCGACGGCGGTGACGATCTTGAACACGGAGCCGGCCGGCAGCTCGGCGCCGGCGGCGTGGTTGATGAGCGGCTTGGTGGCGTCGGCCAGCAGCTGCTCGTAATAGTAGGCCGGGATGAAGCGGGTCATACGGTTGTTCTCAAAGGTGGGCCAGGACACCATGGCGAGCAGCTCGCCGGTGCGCGGGTTCATGGCGATGATGACACCGCTGGTCATGTGGCTGCGCGGCAAGTCGCGGAAGTAGGCGTTCCACAAGCCGAGCTCTTCTTCGATGATGGCAGAGGCGGCAGCCTGCAGGCGGGCATCAATGGTGAGTACGATGTTCTCGCCGGCCACCGCTTCAATGGGCGGCTCAAGGTCACGCAGAATTTGCCCACCGGCATCGGTCTCAACGACGCGGCGGCCGGGCGTGCCGCGCAGCAGCTCATCGAAGTACAGCTCCAGGCCGCCATAGCCCACCTTGTCGCGGTTGGGTACGAAGCCCAGGGCACGCAAGGCATCTTCTTGAACGGCGGGGATGGGGCCGAGGTAGCCGATGATGGCGGCGGACATGGAGCCGGTGGGATATTCGCGGATGGGCTCAACCACTACCTCTACGCCCGGCCAGTCCACGGCGCGCTCTTTGACGGCGAGGGCCAGCTCGCGCGAGACATTGCATTGAATAGCAACGGGGTCATACGGCGAGAAGCTGGTCTGCAGCTCGATCATCTGGCGCACGCCCAGGTTGTCGCCGCATGGAATCAGCGGGTCATCAATGCTGCCGAGACTGACAGGTTGGTCGGTAAGCTCGGCCAAGGCGAAGACGATCTCTTCGATCTCGCCCTGGTCAGTGGGCAGGTTGGCGGGCACCACGACAATGTTGTAAGAGGGCACATTCTGCGCCAAGATGACGCCGTTGCGGTCATAGATCACGCCGCGCTGCGGGGCTAGGCTGATGACTTCGGTGCGGTTGCCCTCGGCCTGGCTGAGCCAGTTCTCGTGCTCCAGCACCTGCAAGTAGAACAGGCGCAGAATGAAGACGAAGAAGACCAGCGACACAAAGCCAAAAAAGGTGAAAAGACGCCACTGCTCCAGCGAGGTTGGGGACTTGGGAGGGGATCCGTTGAGAAGGCTCATGGGTTCGCTGGGCTTGAGATCAGCTTGTTGAACTCTGTGATTAAAGCATTCACGGGTAAGAGAAGGATGAGATTCAGCAGCATGGTCGGCAGGGTGATGAGATTAAAAGCATCCCCGGCCGAAATGGGGTTATCCGAAAGCCAAAGGTAACCCAGGGTAATGATGTGGATGACAAGAGTGCCCAGAATGAGGCTTGTGAGCATGGTGAGCATGCGCACCTGCCAGACGCGGCGGTGCAGCAGCTGGCAGACCAGGGCGGCGAGCGTATAGCCGGCGATCAGCACCAGGTCGGGCAGGGCGCTGGCGTAACCCATCATCACGCCCGCCACCAAGCCCAGACGCCAGTCAGGCCGGTTCTCCTCCTGCAGCATCCAGGTGAGCAGGATCAGCAGCACCAGGTCCACGCTGCCTTGCAGCATGCGGATGCGCGGCAGCAGCGTGATCTGCAGCAACGTAGCGCCTAGCAGGAGCAGCACAGCCATCAGGGTGCGCATGGGCTACCCTCCGCTGTCCAGCAATGGGCTGAGATCCAGGGGTTGGAAATTGACGATGACCAGCACGATCTCGAGACGGGTAAAATCCACGGCGGATTGCACCGAGGCGGTCTGGAACAGGGCGGTCGCCTCGCGGCGCACGTTGCTGAGCTGGCCGATGAGGATGTTGCCGGGGTAGGCGCCACCGATGCCGGAGGTGAAGACCAGGTCGCCGGCTTGCAGGTTGGCATCCAGCGGGATCAGGTCAATGCTGAGCTGGCTGGTGACGCTGCCGCTCAGCAGGCCATCCACCTCAGAGGGCTGCATGCGCACGCTCACCTGGCTGCCAGGGTCAGTGATCAGCTCCACGCGCGAAGCGGTGGCGGTCACCTGGGCAATGCGGCCAACCAGGCCTTGTTGAGAAACCACGGGCATGCCGCGGCGCAGGCCATCGTCTGAGCCGCGATTGATGATGATGTAGTGCAGGAAGGGACTGGGGTCCTGACCGATGACGCCGGCGGCCTGGTAGGTGTTCTCAGGCCGGGCGCGGGCAAAATCCAGCAGGGCGGAGAGCAGCTCGCCCTCGGAGACTTGCTGCTGGAGCGTGATGATCTCGGTCTGCAGCTGAGCATTCTCAGCGCGCAGCTGTGCATTCTCCTGGCGCAAGCTGGCAATATTGACCGGAGCGTTGACAAAATCCTGAATGGCCTGAAAGCGCGTATACAGCCAGCCTTGCGCACCCTCCACGGGGCTGAGGGCGCCGGTGAACAGCGGCGTCAGGTAGCCGCCCAGCGCCAGCAGCAGAATGCCGGCAGCCGCGACGATAAGGGCAACGAGACGGTAGGGATTATTGCGAGAGGGGCGCATGGTGAACCGCAGAAATCATATCGCTAGAAGCTGCCTGCGGGCGGGCAGCAGGGGCGCTTAGGCGCCTTTAATCCATCTGGATCAGGAAGTGGCGGTAGGCCTCAATATCATCCAGCACCAGGCCGGCGCCGCGGGCCACGCAGGTGAGCGGGTCATCCGCCACCCAACAGCGCAGGCGCAGCTCGTCGCTGAGGCGCTCGGAGAGGCCTTGCAGCAGGGCGCCGCCGCCACACATGCACACGCCGTTGTCCATCACATCGCCCACCATTTCGGGCGGCACATCGTCCAGGGCTTCTTTGACGGCCTGGATGATCTGGTCCACTGGCCCGCTGAGCGCCTCGCGAATTTCGATCGAGGAGATCTCCAGCGTTTCGGGCAGCCCGGTCACCAGGTTACGGCCGCGCACGGTGGTGGTCTTCTCTTCTTTGAGCGGGAAGGCTGAACCGATCTTGATCTTGACCTGCTCGGCGGCGCGCTCGCCGATGAGGATGTTGTACTTGTTGCGTATGTACTGGACGATGGCCTGGTCGAGCTCGTCGCCGGCGATGCGCAGGCTGCGGTTGGCCACCACCGAGCCGAGCGAGAACACGGTCACCTCAGAGGTGCCGCCGCCAATATCCAACACCACGCTGCCGCCCACCTGGTTGATGGGTAGGCCAACGGCCAGGGCCGAAGCGGTCGGCTCCTCGATGAGGTAGACCTCGCGAGCGCCGGCCAGCAGGGCGGCGTCGTTCACGGCGCGCTTTTCGACTTCAGTGACGCCGGTGGGCACGCCCACGACGACGCGCGGGCGGGGCAGGGGCACGATGCTCTGCTCGTGGGCCTTGCCGATGAAGTGGGCCAGCATGGCTTCGGTAATTTCAAATTCGGAGATGACGCCATCCCGCAGGGGGCGGATGACTACGACGTTCTTGGGGGCTCGGCCGGCCATTTCTTTGGCTACCTGGCCGACGGCGGCCTTGTCGCCCACCATGATGGGGATGCGGGATTTCTTCTCAACTGCGACCCAGGAGGGCTCATTGATGACAATGCCTTTGCCGCGCACGAACACCAGGGTATTGGCGGTGCCGAGGTCAATGCCAATATCCAGCGAGAAGAAGCCAAGGATCCAGTTGAGGGGGTTAAAGGCCATGGGCACCCCGGGAGCAGGCCAATGCAAAGCACCCTGCCGTAGCAGGGTGGGGGTATTGTGAGGGTGACAACTTCTTCATTATGTGTAAGCAGTGCGTGAACTGACTGCGGGACCTTGCAGAAAAATCAAGTGATTTTACCATGCAGGCAGGGCAGCCGTTCACCTAACTGGCAATCGTTCACCCAGCTTGAACAATTGGCTTGTTATGCTAGGTATAATCATGCCTACTTGAGATAAGTCTGAGGTGAAAACGAGCCGATAGCCTAAAAACACGATCGAGGGAACAGCGCACGGCCCGGCATTTGTGGCAAAAACCACGGCCGGGTGACGAGGTTGAGTTGGGTTCTTGCGGAGCTACGCTCCGCTGGAGAAACGGAAAGCACGTTTCTCCACGCTTCACGGCGAAGATAAGTAGCCCCTGACGGGGTTGCGAAAATCGAATAGAAGTGCAGTTTACGCTTTTTACAAACTGCATTAGTAACAGCGCCGCAACGAAGTTGCCGGCGCAGTTGCGTAGATCAGCGGATGCCACTCCGGGAGACCCGCCCCCGAATTTCCCTCCAAAATAGAAGCTGGCGCACAACGCCGCGTGGGTAACCATGCGGACAAACGCCCCAGCAGCGGCCTGTAGACAATTGTTGGAGGATTCTGTCCATGTGTGGAATTGTTGGTTATATCGGCCCGCGGGATGCGACGCCGATCATTTTGAACGGGTTGAAGCGCCTGGAATACCGCGGCTACGACTCAGCTGGCATTGCTGTGCTTGAGGATGAGCATATCGAGATCCGGCGGGATGCGGGCAAGCTGGACCGCCTGTTCAGCACGGTAGCCGAGCAGCCCCTGCACGGCCAGCTGGGCATCGGCCACACCCGTTGGGCCACCCACGGTGAGCCCAACGTGCGCAACGCTCACCCGCACACCAGCGCCTCGGGCGAGGTTGTGCTGGTGCACAACGGCATCGTGGAGAACTACCTTGCGCTGCGTGAGGAGTTGGAAGCCGAGGGGGTCGAGTTCAAGTCTGACACCGATACCGAAGTTATCGTGCAGCTGGTGGACCGCTTCATGGCCAAGGATGGCAGCCTGGAGGACGCCGCCCGCCAGGTGCTGCGCATGATCCGCGGCCATCACGGCATCGTACTGTTCAGCTCACGTCAGCCAGACCGCATCGTGGCGGCCCGCATGGGCAACGCCGGCGGCGTGGTGGTGGGCTTTGGCAAGGATGAGATGTTCATCTCATCTGACCTGCCGGCTATTCTGGAGCATACACGTGAAGTCGTGTTCCTGGAGTCTGGCCAGATGGCCGTGGTGACGCGCGAAGGCATGCGCCTGAGCAACCTGCAGGGCGAGACCCTGGAGCCGCATGTGGATGTCATCTTCTGGGACCCGGTGGCGGCTGAGAAGGGCGAGTATCGCCACTTCATGCAGAAGGAAATTCACGAACAGGTGCGTTCGTTAACTGACACCATCTCCGGCCGGGTGGATTTTGAGACTGGGCGCATTCTGCTGCCTGACCTCAAGCTCAGTGAGAAGTTCGTCAAGGACCTGGAGAAGATCTACATCATTGCTTGCGGAACGGCGGGCTATGCCGGGCAGATCGGCGCCAAGTATATTGAGCGCATCGCCAAGATCCCGGTGGAGTTTGACATCGCCTCCGAGTTCCGTTACCGCGACCCGCTGATCACCGACAAGATGGCCGTGCTGGCCATCAGCCAGTCAGGCGAGACAGCCGACACGCTGGCCGCCATGGCGGAGGGGCGCAAGCGCGGCGCAACGCTGTGGGCCAATATCAACATGATCGGCTCGCAGGCCATGCGCATTGCGGATGGCTACATTTCCATGCAGACCGGGCCGGAGATCGGCGTTGCCTCGACCAAGGCGTATACCGCTCCGATCGTCAATCTATACATGCTGGCTATCTTGCTGGGCGAACTGCGCGGCACGCTGGATGACAATACCCGCCGCGCCCTGGTGGCTGAGCTCAGCCATGTGCCTGAATGGGTCTCGGCCTGCCTGGAGCGCGAGGCCGAAGTAGAAGAAGTGGCCAAGGCTATCAAGGACATCACGCATTGTCTGTATCTCGGCCGCGGCATCAACACTTCTACCGCGTATGAAGGCGCCCTCAAGCTCAAGGAACTCTCGTATATCCATGCCGAGGGCTACCCCGCCGGCGAGATGAAACACGGCCCGATCGCTCTGGTGGATGAGGACATGCCGGTGATCGTGGTGGCCCCGCAAGATGATTTGTACGAGAAGATGATCAGCCAGATCGAGCAGGCCAAGGCGCGCGGCGGCAAAGTGGTGGCGGTGGCCACGGTGGGGGATACGCTCATCCCCACGTTGGCGGACCATGTGCTCTGGATCCCCAAGACGCATCCGCTGCTCTCGCCAGTAGCTGCGGTCATCCCGCTGCAGATGCTGGCGTATCACATCGCCAGCCTGCGCGGGCTGGATGTGGACCAGCCGCGCAACCTGGCCAAGAGCGTGACGGTCGAGTAGCGCGAGTGTGCAAGATCAAAACGGGTGGGCATTTGCCCACCCGTTTTTTTTATTTGTCATCCAAGTCGGCTGCCGGTGATGACAGAGCAACTCCAGCGAATTCTGTGCTTCTGGCTTAGTCTTCAGCAGCTTTTTTCAATGTAAGCAACTTCTCTTGCCAGAAGACATTGTATTTCTCCATCCAACTGTGTACTTCGGTTAGAGGAGCAGGGTCGACGCGGTACCAAAGCTCGCGGCCGCGTTGTTCCGCAAGCACCAGGCCGCTGCTGCGCAGCACGCGCAGGTGCTTGCTGACGGCTGGCCTGCTGATGCGTGGAAACTGTGCAGCAATTTCGCCTGCTCGCAGCGGACCTGCGAGCAGGGTATCAAGGATGCGCCGGCGGGTCGGGTCGGCGATGGCGTGAAAGGCAGACTTAGCCATTGTTCACTGCACAAAGCCAGCAGTAGACAACAGCTATAGAGCGCCGGTCGGCGATAGCGTGAAAGGCAGACTTAGTCATTGTTCGCTGTACAAAGCCAGCAGTGGGCAGCGGCTACAGAGCGCCGGTCGGCGATGGCGTGAAAAGCTGAGGCACCTACGCGAGCCGTCACTAGCTTGCCTCTACTGCTTTCTTCAGATCGTTCAGATTCTCGGCAATTGTCCAGCCCTGGATATGGCCCTCATATTGGCTCTTGCTAGCTTCACCCAGCGCCTCGAAACCCGTGTGGGTCAGGCTGACGAGTGTGCCAGCACCTTGTGGCTGTAGCCGCAGGGTTACCAGGGTGCTTGTGTTCCACGGCGTGCCGTTCTCCGGATCGCTCTTCCAGGTGAAGGCTAGCTCACGCTCTGGTTCAAGTTTCGTTACTTCGCCAGTGAAGCGGTAAGGCCCCTCGCCGGGCAAATTGCCTTTCATCTCAAAACGCCCGCCCAGCTTGTGCTCGAAGACCAGATTGCGCGCCAGCCAAAGGTTCATACCTTCCACGCTGGCCATCAGGCTCCAGACCTTGGTGGGTGGAGCATCAATATAAATCTCGAACTCTATCTTTAGTTCATGTGGGGAATGTTTGGCCAGCATAAGCCCTCCGATATGTAACTAACTGGTTACAGAATATCGGCTTTCACGGCCCTTGTCAAGCGGAAGCACCGCGACTAACCATGCTGTTCCTTAGAAGATCGTACGCCACACCAGAAAGGCCGCCATGCCCACCACAATGGTGAGCAGCAGGTTCTTGGTGCGCCAGGAAATGAGAATGGCGATCAAGCTGGCAGGCAGCATAGCATTGTCCAGTGCCAGGTTCGGGGCGCCCTCGTCCAGCAGCACAATGGGAGCGATGATGGCGGCCAGCACGGCGGGCGGCACGTAGTGCAGGGCGCGCCGTACGCCAGCGGGCAGCTCGCGGCGGCTGAGAGTGATGAGCACCGGGATGCGCGTGGCCATGGTGGCCAGCGCCATGCCCAACAGCAGCCAGAACTCGCTCATGCGGGCTCCTTGCGGCCCCAGGCTTGCTCTGCCAGCAGGCCGGCCACGATGCCGAGCACGGCGGCCAGCAGCAGACCGCTGCGGTGCGGCAAGCTGTTAGCCAGCAGCGCGGTGCCAGCGGCCACCAGCACAGAGATGAGCTCGGGGCGGCCTTTGAGCATGGGCACCAGCATGCCGATGAAGGTGACGACGAGGGCAAACTCCAGGCCCCAGCTGGCCGGGTCGGGGATGGCCTGGCCCGCGGCGATGCCAACCCAGGTGGCGATCTGCCAGTTGAGGAACATGGCGATCTCGCTGCCGACCAGATACCACTTGCGGTCTTCGGGCGTGCTGCGTGCTTCGAAGCCGTTGGCGGCCACCACAAAGGATTCATCCGTAAGCCAGAAGCCGAGAGGTACCAGCCAGCGCGTGGGCAGACCCTTGAGTTGGGGAGCCAGGGTGGCGGCGTACAGGATGTGGCGCGCATTCACCACGAAGGTGGTGAGCGCAATCACCAGCAAGGGCGTGCTTGCGGCCACCAGGCTGACTGCAATGAATTGGGCTGAGCCGGCAAACACCACTGCGGACATGGCGGCGGTGGCCAAAGGGCTCAGCCCACTGGCGATACCCAGTGCGCCGTAGATGAGGCCGAAGGGCCACGCGCCGACCAGCAGCGGGAAAGTATCCCGTGCGCCGGCGAGGAAGTGCAGTTTGCGATTGGATGGCGAGGGAGGCATGCCGCCAGAATTCTAACAGGCAGGCTACTTTCGGGCGCTACATGATCGGGGCGAAGGGGTCGTTCTCGTCTGGCTCGGGCTCGGCAGCTGGGCGCTGGATGAAGAAGCTGGCTACGACCACGCTAAGAATACTGATCATGGCTATACCCACCACCAATTGCACGCTACTGTCAGCTGAATTTTCGCTTTCTTGCTGCAGCAGTTCCTGCTGCGCTTGCGCCACGGCGGCTTGTACCGTGGCGTCGGTATCCCCCGCCGAAAGCACGGTTACCGTGGCGGTGGGGGTTGGCGTCAGTGTCGGCGTGGGGCTGGGTGTGGCGTTGGGGTCCTCGGTGGGGGCGCGGGTGGCGACGCTGCCAGCGGGCGCTACGATCACTTCGTCGCCCGGATGCAGCACTTCCCATTCGGTGAAGCCGTTCAGATCCAGGAGTTGCTGCAGGGGCACCTCATACACCGCCGCCACCGTCCACAGTGTTTGCCCGGTGCGGATGATGTGCATGATCGAGCCGTCTGGCTGGGGTTCGGCCTTGGTGACCGGGATCATGATCTGCACGGGCGGCTGGCTGCTTTGCCCGCTGGGTGCGGCTGGAGTGCCAGCGCCGGAGGGAGCGGCCACGCCACCGGCGCTGTAGCCTGTTACACACACGAAGTAATAGCGGGTCGTACCATCATTGGCGACGCCGCAGCCAATGTGTATGTAGGTGGAGGCGATCATGGTGGGGTTGTGATTAGGTGACTGCTTCCACCACGCAATGGCGCTTTGGGCGGTTTCACCCATGCCGTACTTGGCGATCTCTGAAATGAAGATGGTGGAACCGCCGCCGTAGCCAGCCGCGTAGGCGCGGTCACGTGGGCGGGTACCACCCGGACCGGTGTGGATGTCACCACCCGTAGCGCCTTGCGTTGACGCAAGGTAGTCGGCCTGGCCCTGAGCCAGCTGGTAGAGCAGAGGATTCTCCTCGTAAGGAGGCAAACCGAATTCAGCGCGGTAGGCGTTGATAAGCGCCACCACTTCGCCGGGCGAGCTTTGCGGCTCGGGAGCGAAACCAGGGGCGGCGCTGATGAAGAGCAGAGAGAGGAGAGACAGCCAGCGTAGCAGAGTAGGCATAAGTACTAACTACAAATGCTACCACTTTGCCCTTGCAGGCTGATGAACGCGCGGTGAGCGCAATGAAAGACACTGTTATCGCGTATTAGGCCAATGTCTATTTTCAAAGCTGTTAACGCTTTAGCGCGCACAATTTCATAGAATTGATTCATTACCGCGCCCAGGGAGGGACTGCATGAATAGTCGCAGAATTTCATTTTGGCGCTGGCTAGCGTTGCTGCTCACATTGCTACTGGTGCCAGCTGTCTGTGTGATGGCGGCATTTGCGAGCCAATTGCAAATCACTTCGCCGTATTTCAGTCTCAGCTTTGGGCCGCCGCGGGTCCAAGGCGAGCCGCCTCTGATCGTGCTGACTGGCGGGCCAAACTTTCCGCCGGTGGTGAATGCTGAGCCGCCCACTGGCGGGCCGCCCAACACTGGCGGCTCGCAGCAACCCCCAGGCAACAATCCCGCCAATCCTGCGGGCAGCAGTTGCCTGCTGGGCTTATTGTGCTTGAGCGTGGATGCAGGCGTGGGTAGCACGCCCATCCTGAATCTGGATCTCGGCAAAGATGCAACGAGCACAGTCGCCTCTGTATTGAATCTGGGCCAGGGCAGCAATCAGTGCCTGCTGGGGATCTTGTGCATCAGCACGGCCACGGCCGTTAGCCAAGCGGCGCAGAGCACTGCCTCCGCCGGCTGTCAGGGCGTGGCCTGTGTGGATGTTGATGCAGGTGTAGGCGGGGAGGGCGGCGATGTTGCCTTGCAAGTAGGCGCAGAGCTGCCTGTGGTCGGCACCCAGTTGAATGTGGACGCCAACGTGGGCAGCCAGGGCGTGCAGGTGGGCGCCGATGACTCCAGCGAGAACAATGATAATGATCAAGGCCTCAACATTAATTTACTCAACGCAGTGGAAGTAGGCGTGGGTGGGGGAACCGGCGGTGTATCGATCGGTCTTAACCTGCCTGGCTTGTTTCCCTAGACTTTGACGCAGCAAAAAGAGCGCCGCTATTAGCGGCGCTCTTTGATTCTAAAAATGCACTGCGGAGTGCCCTGGGGGCCGGGTTGCAGCTTGCTGGCCTGCTGGGCGTCTGCGCCCAGCAGTTCTTCCAACATATAAGCGTCTACCTGGCACAGCTCCGGGTGCTGGTCAATGATGGCGGCGAAAGGGCAATGCCCCAGCACCACCTGCGGGCCGTCCGGCCGCGCCTCCCAGCGCGGCCGGTAGCCCATCGGCTCCAGCTGGCGTATGGCCGCTACCAGCCGCTGGCTGGTGCTGCGGGCAGGGCGAGCGGTCTGGCTGGTCTGCGTGCCCAGCAGGCGCTGCGCCAATGGACGCAGGCTGGCGGGCCGCTGGCCTTGCAGCAGGGCGCGGCTAAGCCCGGCCAGGTGGTTAGGCTTGGCCTGCGTTGTGAGGGCGTACACCAGCTGCGGCCGCCCTCGGCCGCTGGCGGCGGGCTGGCTGACAGCGATCAGGCCGCGCTGCTCCAGGATGCGCAGGTGGCGGCGCAGGTTTTGGGTACTCATGCCGAAGGCCTGCGCCATCTGCTGGGCGCTTGCGCTGCCGCGCGTGCTGAGGAAGTCGAGGATGCTTTGGCGGGTGGATTGCATAAGGCGAGTGAATAGTGAGCAGTAATGAGTGATTAGGAAGTACAGTGTGCCTGAGTACTGTTCACTGCTCAGTCATCACTGGTATTTTACCAAATAAATATTTACTTTATTCACAGGCGTTGACTCAAATGTTCAACCATGTATAATGTGAACGAAAGAACAATCGGGAGCGATGGCCCAGCAACTGTATTGGGACGCCATATATGAGATCGTGCTGGCGTTGAAAGAACGCCACCCGGACGAGACCCTTGAAGGTGTCTCGCTGGGCGACATCTTTCAGTGGACGATCGCTCTGCCCGGCTTTGCGGATGACCCCGAGCTGGCCAACGATGAGATCCTGGCAGGCATTTACCAGGAGTGGTTCGAAGAGATCAACCCGGTGTGAGCCGGGGTAGTGGACAAATGCTAGTGGAGATGAACGTACATGACTGACACCAATCCCACCGTGAACAGCGCCGGCTACGAAGTTCCGCCGGAGTTGCGCCAGAACGTGGCCATCACTACGCTGGACAAGATCTGGAACATGGGCCGCCGCTACTCTGTGTGGCCGATGATGTTCGGCCTGGCCTGCTGCGCCATCGAGATGATCTGTACTGCGGCCAGCCGTTATGACCTGGCTCGTTTCGGTATGGAAGTGATGCGCCCCAGCCCGCGCCAGTCTGACCTGATGATCGTGTCAGGCACGGTCACCAAGAAAATGATCCCGCAGATCGTGCGTCTGTATAACCAGATGCCAGAGCCCAAGTACGTGTTGGCGATGGGCGCCTGCGCTTCCGGCGGCGGCCCGTTCAAGGAAGGCTACAACGTAGTCTCCGGCGTGGACCAGTACGTGCCGGTGGATGTATATGTGCCCGGTTGCCCGCCGACTCCGCAGGCGCTGCTGCATGGCCTGATGAAGCTGCAAGAGAAGATCGACTCCGAATCCATCACCAGTGTGCGCTGGTACGGCAAGGATGACATCCCGGCCATCCCGGTGCCGCTGCTGGGGCCGGATCTGATCGACCCGCGTGACAACGAACTCATCAAGCAGGAAACCAGCAAGAAGCCGGCTGCCCCCGCAGCGGCCGCTGCGCCTGCACCCGCCGCGGAAGCGGCCAACTAAGAGGCAAGCATGACTGATGCTACTACTGCCGCCCCCGTTGAGCAGAGCGAACTGGAAAAGCGCTTTCCCGACGCCGTAAAGGCGGACGCGCGCCCCGGCTATGCCGGCTTTGTGGTTGAGACCAGCAAGCTGGTCGAAATTGCCACTGCGCTGCGCGACGAGATGGGCTACGACTATCTCTCCTCCGTCACTGCGGTGGACTATTACTCAGACGCGCCCAATGCCGAGAACTTCATTGAAGTGGTGTACCACTTCTATAAATCCACTGGCGGTGGGGCGCTGGTGCTCAAGGTCCAGACCCCGCGTGACAACTCGGTGGTGCCTTCGCTCACTCCGCTGTACCCCGGTGCAGACTTCCAGGAGCGCGAAGCGTACGACCTGTATGGCGTGAACTTTGAAGGCCACCCGGATCAGCGCCGCATCCTGATGTGGGAAGGCTTTGCCGGCCACCCCATGCGCAAGGATTGGAAAGAAGCCTTCTACGAAGAGGAAGTCAAGCCCTTCAAGAACCGCTGGCCTGAAGGCCAGGTCTATCGCATTGAAGACCGCAACCCGTTCAACAAGAACAACAAATACCCGCAGGGCTTTGACCCGGTTGGTTTCAAAGAGACGGATGATCCCAAGCTCTACGAAGTGCTGGAGCGCGCCGCCCGTGAATACAGCGAGGACATCGACACCGAACAGGTGGTGGTGAACCTCGGGCCGCAGCATCCCTCGACCCACGGCGTGTTCCGTATGGCGGTGCGCCTGGACGGCGAGACCATCGTGGCCCTCAAGCCGGTGATGGGTTACCTGCACCGCAATCACGAGAAGATCGGCGAGCGCAACACCTGGACGATGAACATGCCGTTCACTGACCGCTTGGACTACCTTTCCTCCATGAGCAATAACTTCGGTTATGCCCTGGCGGTGGAGAAGCTGATGGGTGACAAAGCTGCTCCCCCGGAGCGGGCCGAGTACCTGCGCGTCATCATGGCTGAGCTGACCCGCATCAGCAACCACTTGTGGGCGGTCGGCTTCCTGCTCAATGACTTGGGCGCCTTCTTTACTCCGTCGCTGTACGCCATTCAGGAGCGCGAGCTCATTCTGGACATTTTCGAGGCCACGACCGGCTCGCGCATGATGTGCAACTACTTCCGCTTCGGTGGCGTGGCTCGTGACCTGCCCGAAGGCGTCTACGCCAAGATCAAGGACCTGGTGTTCGAGCGCCTGCCGCGCAAGATCGACGAGTTGGACATCTATCTTTCCGAGAACGAGCTGGTGCGCAGCCGCTCGGAGGGTGTGGGCGTAATCACTCCAGAGGAGGCGATCGCCTTCTCCACCGCCGGCCCGGTGTTGCGTGCCTCAGGCGTGCCGTACGATATCCGCCGTGCCGATCCCTATAGCATCTATGATCGCTTCAAGTTCGATGTAAAGGTGCGCTACCACGGCGATGTGTACGACCGCTACATGATCCGCATTGACGAAATGCGCCAAAGCCTCGACATCCTCAAGCAGGCCATTCCGGACCTGCCGGGTGGGGCGGCTGGCGGCGAAGTGATGAACGGCAAGAACCCCTATCAGGTGCGTGTACCGGCTGGCGAGTCGTACGGCCGTGTGGAAGGCCCGAAAGGCGAGCTGGGCTATTACATTGTGTCCAACGGCAAGGGCAACCCGGCCCGTTACCATGTGCGCGCCCCAAGCTTCATCAATCTGACTGTGCTTGAGAAGATGTGCGTGGGCCAGAAGGTGGCCGACGTAGTGGTCAACCTCGGTTCCATTGATATTGTGCTTGGCGAAGTAGACCGCTAAGGCAGGCTGGAGATAAAGACTATGTACGGACTCGGTATTCTCAAAGGCATGTGGGTGACCCTGACCCACTTCATCGACTCGTATGTCGAAGACATCAAGTGGCTGGGCCGCAACCGTTACTATTCGAAAGAAGGTATCCAGCACCGCCGCAGCAAGGACACCAAAGGCATCTTCACCGTGCAGTATCCTGAGGAGAAGCTGCCGGTGCCCGAAGAGTTTCGCTTCATTCCCTTCCTGGTCTACGATGTAGACGCCGATGGCAACAAGCAGGACCGCTGCACCTCGTGCGGTATCTGTGCCAAAGTCTGCCCGCCGCAGTGCATCTGGATCGTGCGCACGGAAGATCCCGTGACCAAGCGTCCTGTGCCGGAGCCGGTGGACTTCTTCGTGGATGTGGATATCTGCATGAACTGTGGCTATTGCGCGGAGTACTGCCCGTTCGATGCCATCAAGATGGACCACGACTACGAGATGGCCTCGTTCGATCGCCATGCTGAGCACATCTTCAACAAAGAGAAGCTCTCCAAGCCCGCCAGCTACTACGCCGGCATTCGCCCCACGAACTACAATCGTGAGGAGACCCTGAAGGCTGAAGAGGCCGCCAAGAAGGCCGCAGCGGCCGCAGCCAAGGCAGCCGCTGCAGCTGCCGCTCCGCCCGCGGGCAGCCCGCCGCCGGCGGCGCCCACGGCTGGATAAGGCTGTACGATAGAGCTACAAATACACGAAGCGAGGTTATGCCTCGCTTCGTTGTAAATGCATATGTATAACGAAGATACTGAACTGCTGTACCCGCTACGCGTAACCCCTGCCATCCGTGATCTCCACGGGGCGGAGTGGCGCCGCGCCGCCGAGAAGGCCTACAAGTCCGGCCCGGATGGGCAGGACGCGGTGGTGTTCGTACTGGCCATGGCGCGGGTCAATGGCTGCCATAACTGCAACGCTGACTCGTTCCGCGCCATGAAGGGCTGCACAGAATGCTCGCAGGACAACGTGCGCCGCTTCCGCGGCGGCGAAAAGGGGCTGCTCAAGCAAATTGACAAGGCAGCCAAGGATCTGGGGGAAGAAGAGTAGGCTGTTAGCTTTGCAAAGCTTTTGTCAGCAGCGCTGTGATACCTAGTTGCGCTGCTGTTTGCTTTAAGTATTCAAGGTCTAGAAGTTCGCCTTGAACCGCAATAAGCCCCAAGATATCGCGCCACTGCTGCTCAGACACTTCACCACCTTGCTGATACCACTCCAGCTTTGCCAATATCGTATCTTCTGGGCTGGCGATCACTGCCTGCGCGGCTGGTTGGTCTGAAAGATGCACAGTTTTGCTGCGGAGGAATTGCTGTTGTGTGAACTTGCGTTCCTGTGGAATAAAGATATCAATTTTAAACATTGTATCTTTGTGAAGAATGTTGAAACTGGAACGCTGGGTGATGGCAGTTGCCACCATGAGTTCATCGATAAAGAATTCATTCTGAAGGGCGGCTTTCAGCGGGGCAGCGTGCCCGGCCTCGAGTTTCGCAATGATGTCAGAATCTTGGGTAGTGCGCACCATGCCATGAAAGCTGCTAGCCAGTGACCCGCCAATGAAGTAAGGAACATTGAGCGAGTCCAGCACGCGGGTCACTTTTAGCGTGATGGAGATCGGGTCAATATCTGTCGGGATGTGGTCCATAGAAATGAGTCGCCATATCCTCGCCCAATACCAATCCTGCCAACCGGCGCTGAAGTTCGGCGGGTCCGGCTTGCGGGTGGCGCTGGCGCAATCCAGCCAGCGCAAGCTGGCGTGAAGAGCGCATCAGTGCAGTCAGCAATTGGGCTTTGCGCCAAGGCGGCATAGCTCGTAACGCGCGTGCTTGCAGCACTTCGATTTCCGGGTGTGTGTCAGGATAGTAGCTGGCCACCCTGCGAGTATACAGCAGCTTTATAATAGTCTTATGTCCAAAGAACTCACCAACGAATCTGTATTGGCGGCTCTGGCCAAAGTCAAAGAGCCTGCTGTTCAAAAAGACTTTGTGCTGCTCAGCGCGGTGCAAAAGCTTGACGTGAAGGGCGACAATGTGGCTCTGACGCTGGGGTTGATCAGCCCCAATCATCCCTTCCAAAACGAGATCGAGAAAGACGTGCGCAAAGCGCTGGAAAAAGCTGGCGCGAAAAAGATCGATCTTGACTTTGCCCTGCAGGTGCCCGGCGACGGGCGGCCGCGGGCTGGTTATGCGGCCGGGATCAAGAACACCGTGGCGATTGCCTCCGGCAAGGGTGGGGTAGGCAAGAGCACGGTTTCGGTCAATGTCGCCACCGCGTTGGCCAAAGCTGGCGCCCGGGTCGGCTTGCTCGACTCCGATGTCTACGGCCCCAATGTACCCACGATGATGGGCGTCAAGCACCTGCCGGCGCCGCCGGATGCCAGCGGCCACCTGCTGCCGGCCGAAGCCTACGGCGTGAAAATGATGTCAATCGGCTTCCTGGTGAAACCGGAGCAGGCCATGGTGTGGCGCGGCCCGATGCTGCACAACGCCATCCGCCAGTTCATCAATGATGTGGAGTGGGGCGAGCTGGACTATCTGATCGTCGATATGCCACCCGGCACCGGCGATGTACAGCTCAGCCTGGCGCAGACCACGCCGCTCAGCGGCGGGGTCATTGTCACGCTGCCGCAGCAAGTCTCCACCGATGATGCCCGCCGTGGGGCCGAGATGTTCCGCCAGCTGCGCGTGCCGCTGATGGGTATCGTCGAGAATATGAGCTACCTTGAGCTGCCGGATGGCAAGCGCATGGAAGTCTTCGGCAAAGGTGGCGGTGAGGCTCTGGCGGCAGAGTTCGGCGTGCCGTTCATTGGCGCGGTGCCGATGGAACCGCAGGTGCGCGCCGGCGGCGACGATGGCAAGCCCATTGTGGTCAGCCACCCTGATTCGCCCGCAGCGCGTGCGCTAACCGAGATCGCCGCCGATATTGCCCTGCGCACTTCGGTGGCCGCTTTGGCTGCGCAGAGCCAGGCTTTTTCCATTAAAATTGAGTAACGCATCACCCCAAAAGAAAGGTACGCTGTGCAGGCGCAGCCTGCACAGCGTTGTGGCACATTATGAGCGAATCGCCCCAGCAGCCCGAAGCAACGGCCAGCGCGCCGTTGATCGTTGGCATACGTTTTCAAAAGATCGGCAAGCTGTATCACTTTGACGCCAGCAAGGAGCCCGAGCTCAAGCCGGGCGACTATGCGATCGTCGAGACCAGCCGCGGTATCCAGATCGGCCAGGTAGTCCAGCGCCTGGAGGAGCCGCCTGCGCCTCCGCAGCAGGGTACCTGGAAGCCGATCGAGCGTAAGGCTTCCGTCGGAGACCTGGAAGTCCACAAGAACATTCAGAAAAAAGAGATCGAAGCCATGATCGAGGCGCGCGCCGCGGCCTCCAAACTGAACTATCGCGGCATCAAGATCGTCAAAGCTGAATTCAGCTTTGACCGCAAGATGCTGACCTTCCTCTATAACACAGAGGAAGACAAAGACATGGATTTGGGCAAATTGCGCAAAGAGATGCTCAAGCTGTACAACAACACCAACATCGAAATGCGCCGGGTCGGCCCGCGCGATGTCGCCAAGATCCTGGGTGGCATGGGCGCCTGCGGCCTCGAAAGCCGCTGCTGCTCCACCTTCTTGACCGACTTTAGCCCCATCTCGATCAAGATGGCCAAGGCGCAGGGTATCTCGCTGGATCCCGGCGAGATCACTGGTATGTGCGGGCGTTTGCGCTGCTGCCTGATCTATGAGTACGAACAGTATGTGGAAGCGCGCAAGACCCTGCCCAAGCGCGGTAAGGAAGTGCAGACCCCGTTGGGCCGCGGCAAGGTAGTGGATGTGGTGCCGCTGAAGCAGGCCGTGTTGGTGGCGCTGCCTGAGGGCAAGCGCGCCGAGTTCCTCAAACATGAGATCGAGCCGTGGGATGAGCTGGAGGCGCTGCGCCGCAAGAGCGAAGCGCCGTGCGACCGCCATGAGAATGGCGGCTGCGATTGCGGCAAGGCCAACTACAGCACTGCGCAGAAAAAGACTGACGACTAAACAAAAAAACGCCCGCAACAGCGGGCGTTTTTCTTGCTTGTTTCGCGTTCAGGCTAGTCTTCAACCACGATAGTGCCAGACATGCCGGAATGTCCAGCCCCGCCGTGGAACTGGCAGTGATAGTCATAGGTGCCAGGCGTATCAAAGGTGAAGCTGAAGCTGTCGCCTTGGCCCAGGGTGCTGCTGCCAAAGCTGCCATCGTCGGCAGTTACGGTATGCGGCGCGTCCTCATTGTTGCGCCAGGTTACGGTTGTGCCGGTCTTGATCGTTAGCGTTTCAGGGCCGAAGGAGAAATTGGCGATCGCGACGGTAGCGCCATCTCCGTTGGTCTCCTCCTCTGCCGGCTCATCAGTGGGAGCCTCGGTAGCCGCCGGCGCGGCCGTATGCTCCACATGCGTTGTTGCAGTGGCGGCCGGCGCCTCAGGAGCGGGGCTACCGCAGGCGCTGAGTAGCAGAAGCAGGACGGTGGCGAAAGCTATGCGTTTGAACATGGGCGAATTCATTACAAGACCTCCTCGTGGTTTCTGTCAGTATAGGTAGCCAATTTAAGTCCTGGATTAGTGGCGGCTAATTTTAGAACTTGGGCTCACTAAGCACCGGCGGCGCGGCCTGTATACTTGGCCTGTGCGGGCCGTTTCTCTTGTTCCATCGATCACTGAAAGCTTGTTTGAGCTTGGCTTAGGTCATAGCGTCGTCGCCATCACGGACTACTGCATCTACCCGGCCGAGGCGTTGGCTGGCTTGCCGCGCATCGGCGGCACCAAGAACCCGCGCCTGCCTGAAATAGTGGCGCTGCAGCCGGATGTCGTCTTTGCCAACCAGGAAGAGAACACCCAGGCGGCGGTGGAAGGGCTGCGGGCGGCTGGCGTCAACGTAGTGCTGCATTTCCCGCAGACGGTGGAACAGGCGGTGGTGGACCTGGCCAGCATCGCGGCTCTGTTTGGCAGCCCGGCCGCCCAGCAGCGCGTAGCGCAGCTGGCACAGCAGGTGGCCGCCGCCCGCCAGCAGGCGCCCCGACCGCTGCGCACCTTTGTGCCCGTTTGGTACGAAGAGGGTGATCCGCAATGGTGGATGACGCTCAACGAGCACACCTTCACCCATGATGTGCTGGCTTTGTGCGGTTTCGAGAATGTGTTTGCAGCGCGCGAACGCCGCTACCCACTGGCAGCCGACCTGAGCAGCGAGCCGGCCAAGCTGGCAGAAGGCCGTGATACGCGTTACCCGCGCGTGACCGCGGCCGAGATCCGTGCAGCGCAGCTGCAGGCTGCGCTGCTGCCATCCGAGCCTTATGCGTTTGCTGCGCAGGATGCGCAGCGCTTGGCGGATGCGGTTGGCGGACAGCTGGCAATAGAGCGCATCCGCTTGGTAGACGGCAGTCTACTGACCTGGCCGGGCACGCGCCTGGGCCTGGCCATCTCTGCATTGCAAGCTTTACATGCCGACCTGATGAGCCAACCCGCCAGCAAGTAGAATTGCTCCGTCGCATTTCCATAGAGATACACAGCCCAATGAATTCACACAGCCGTACCGGCATCTTGCTTGGCCTACTGGCCGCCGCCATCTGGGGCGGCATGTATGTTGTCAGCAAGGTTGTGCTGGAGGTCGTGCCGCCTTTCACCTTGCTGACCTTGCGCTTACTGCTGGGCATCGCAAGTCTGGCCGCTTGGATCCGCTGGCAAGGCAGCTGGCCGCAGCTAAGCCGCGGCCAGTGGCTGCGGCTGCTTGGGGTGGGCGTGCTAGGCTATGGCGTTTCGCTGGGCTTTCAGTTTGCGGGCACGCAGCTTTCAACCGCGGCCAACGGCGCCGTGATCACGGCCGCCACGCCAGCCTTTGTATTTTTGTTTGCCTGGTTGCTGCTGCGCGAACGTATTGGCCGGCGCCAGGTGGCCGCCTTGCTGCTGTCAACCGTTGGCGTATTGTTGATCATTGACCCGTTCAGGGCTGGTGTGTATACCGAGTTGGGCTTGGGCAATCTGCTCCTGGTGGGCGCGGCGGTGACCTGGGCGTTGTATTCGGTGTTGGTGCGCCAATCCACGCAGCAGCTGCACCCGCTGGCCTTCACACTGATCGCTTTCATCGGCGGCTTGCTGGTCACTGTGCCTGCAGCAGCTGTTGAACTACGTACGCACACCATCGGGACTCTTAGCGCCGGAATGCTTGCTGGCATCCTGTATCTTGGTGTTATCTCCACCGCGGTTGCGGCCTATATGTGGAACAAGGCTTTTGCCGTGCTGCCGGCTGGAATGGCTGCGCTGACTTTCTTCGCCCAGCCCGTAGTAGGGGCAGGGCTGGGCATCGGCCTGCTGGGTGAGCCGTTCACTGTGCAGTTTGCGGCTGGCGCGGCTCTCATCCTGCTCTGCTTGTGGATGGCTGCCCAGCCCGATAGAATCTCAACCAAACCGGCTGCCTAAGCAGCCGCACGGAGGCAGTACTTGCGTCAATTTGTTTTGCGTCCCCTGGGCCTCGTTGTCCTCATTGCATTCGCCTTGCTTCTTCCCATCAGCCTCGCCTTTAGAGAACTGAGCACACTGGTGTTCGATGCTGAGGCCACCAAAAGCATGGTGCGGGAGCATCTGGCAAGCGGCCAAATGGCCTCCACACTGGCCCAGCAGTTGACCCGCCAGATCTTCTTGTCGGAAGACGGGCAGGATACGCTGACCGGCGCATTTGTGCGCAATACCCTGTCTGAACTCAGCGAAGACGATTGGCGCGCCATCACGGCGCTCACCATGCCCGCCAATTTGGTGGACGATACGGTGGATGATGTGGTCAATGGCTACACCGAATGGCTGGATGGTGATGCACCCTTGCCCGAGATCAGGGTGGGGCTGGAGGGTTGGAAAGCAAACATTGAGGAGAATGCCGGGCCGGTGCTAGGCGTTGTGCTGGATGCGCTGCCAGAGTGCAGCGGAAGCCAGGTGGCCAGCATGGTGCTCGGCGCGCTGCAATCCTTCGAGACCCTGCTGAGCCAGATCAGCGGCTGTCGCCCGCCGGAGCCTGTGTATTCTGCCTTGCTTGACAATGCGGGCACCATTTTTGAGGTTAGCCTGAGCCAGGCGCCCGATTCGGTGGATGTGGGCGCGCTGGGGCAGCTGGCCGGCGCTCCGGAGGAGCTGGCTCAACTGAAAGACGGGTTGGTGCAGCTGCGCCGCGTGCTCTTGTGGGGATGGCTGGCGATAGCCGGCCTGGGTCTGCTGGGGGCGCTGCTAGCCGCCCGCGGCTGGGAGCAAGTGCTGGCTTGGTTTGGCGGCCCGTTGTTGTTCGCAGGCTTGCTGACTTTTATCTTTGGTATTGCGCTGGAAGTGTTCTCGTTGCAATTCGTTGACGCACTTTTTGCTGGGCCATTGTTACGCGAGGGTGGGGCGCCAGCCGTATTGGGTGCGGCTGTGGCTGGCGGCGCCCTTGACTTTGTTGGCGGGCCGCTGATGATACAAGGCCTCATTCTCATCGCGGCAGGTGCCGTGGCCGCCTATGCAGGCTATTCATTGTCACGCAGGCACTCCTCGCCCGGCATATCCATCAATCGCAAGAGGATTGGTTGGTAAAAAAAAGCCCCGGCATGCCGGGGCTTTTGCTTTACGTGGCGGGGGCTTCGCGCTTATAGAGCTTGTTGCGGTCCTGGCCCAGGGTGTGCAACATCACCAGGTTTGGCGGGCGCATGTCGCCGATAGGATAGCCGGAGATCACGACCACCTTTTGGCCGGGCTTCAAATCGTGTAGACCAAGAGTGTTGGTTTCGATGCTCTCCAGCATTTCATCAATACTGTGCGACAGGGCCACCATGATGGGCACCACACCGGAATAGACGGCCATGCGGTTATAGGTCTTGCGTTCCGGCGTCAGTGCCAGGATCGGCACACGCGGAAAGGCTTTGGACATCAGCAGGGCAGTGCGGCCGGATTCGGTGAATACGGTGATTGCCGCCACGTTCACATCCTGCGCCAGCTCGCGCGCCGCACGTGTGATCGAGATCGCATCTTCGCGCTCAAGCGAAGGCTCGCTGCCCTTCCAGTGGCCCCACTTGTATTGGTGCAGCTCAGACTCGTGGATGATGGCTTCCATCATGCGCACGGTTTCCACTGGATAGCTACCCATGGCGGTCTCGCCGGAGAGCATCACGGCATCCGTACCGTCGAAGATGGCGTTGGCCACGTCGGATGCCTCGGCGCGGGTAGGGCGCGGGTTCAGGATCATGGATTCGAGCATCTGAGTGGCCGTGATCACGATCTTGCCGGCCTGGTTGGCCGCGTCAATGATCTGCTTTTGGGCGATCGGCACGTATTCGGGCGGCAGCTCCACGCCCAGATCACCGCGTGCCACCATAACCCCGTTAGCCGCGGCGACGATCTCGGTCAGGTTCTCCAGTGCCTCGCTGCGCTCCAGCTTGGCGATGATGGGCACATCCATACGGTCGGGAGCGGGGGCATGCTGGTTGATGAAGGCGCGCACGCGCTTTACATCTTCGGCCGTGCGCACGAAGGAAATGGCAACCATGTCCACGCCCAGTTCCAGGCCCTTGGCCAGGTCTTGTTCGTCTTTGTGGGTCAAGCCGGGCACATCAATATACGCGCCGGGCAGGTTGATACCCTTGTTTGACTTGAGCGTGCCACCGATGACCACTTCGGCCTGGATGGTGGTATCGGTCACATCGCCGGCGCGCAGCTCCAGGCGGCCGTCATCCAGCAGGATACGCCCGCCCTTTTTTACGAAGCGCGGCAGGTCGGCAAAGTCCACCGGGATGGCGCCGTTGCTGTCGTCAATAGTACTGAGCGTGATCCAATCGCCTCGAGTCAGGATGACGCTGCCATTGGCCAAGTCGCCCACGCGGATCTTAGGACCTTGCAGGTCTTGCAGAATGGCGACGGGTGCGTCCAGCGCTTCGGCAGCCGCCCGCACACGTTGGATGAGTTGCTCATATTCGGCATGCGTGCCGTGCGAGAAATTGAGGCGCGCCACGCTCATGCCCGCGGCGATCATGCGCTCCAGCGTGGCACTATCCTGGCTGGATGGCCCCAGCGTGGCAACGATCTTGGCTCGGCGTTCTTTCAACATGGAGTTAATAACCCGCAAAAGCGGGAGTGGTTGCACAAAATTGCAAACTAGAGCGGGTGATGGGATTCGAACCCACGAATGCTTGCTTGGGAAGCAAGTGCCTTACCACTTGGCGACACCCGCGTGGAGGGTGATTATAACGCTTGAACAAAGGCTGCTATCAGGACTGCTAGATCAGTCCTTTCTAGACCCCAGTGACTGCCTTTGGCGATAACGGCTCAATCCCCATAGTGTCGCAAGAGCCAGGTAGCCAGGGAATAGGCCTTTATAGATCGCTTCAGCCCAATTGATGTGAAAGCCGTATTGATGCACCAAGCCTAGGACAAACACCACAATCCCTGCAAAATACAGGGTCAGCAAACCCCACACCACCTTGCGGGTCTGCATAGGCCAGTGTCCCTGCAACGCCGTGCACAGCAGAACGACTGCGCATGGAGCAACCACCAGGTGGATCATGCCCAGCATTGGCAAAGCCAACCAGCCGATGCTCAAGCTGTATACAAGCAGCAGCTCAAACGCGCCATGGCTTGGCTCTGCGCTTCGCCAGCGCAATGTCAGTGCCACCACGCTGACTAAGAGCAAAGCCGCAACTGCTTGATGTGGATTCCATAGCGTATCCAGAACTGAAGCCACCTTATAGCGAGGGCTGGCGACGTAAACCTGCGCCATAGCTAGGAAATCACCAACCCAGCCTGGCTGCAACACCTCGGCGAACAGCCACAAGCCTGCGCTGGCTGCTGTCAGGCCGCCCAGCAGGCGCCACCGTCTGCGCTCCCGCAGAGCCCAGAGTGCAAGGAAGAGCAATGGAGCCAGCGTGGCCTGGGGCTTGAAGCTCAAGCCCGCTGCCAGTGCCCCAGCGATGCCCAGCCGCCCCTTGCGCAGCATCCAATAGCTGGCGCCCAGGCTTAGTGCTGCGATGGCATTGAATTGTGACCAAATGACGTTTTGCCACATGGGGATTGACAGCATGCCCAGGGCTAATACCAGCGTGCGCCCCTCGATCTTCCTCGGCCAGCCTGCTTCGGACATCATCAGCCAGGTTCCCAAAAAGAACATCCACTGCACACAAAGCGTCCATACAAAGTGGGCTGCTTGAAAAGGTAGAGCAGCGAGCGGCAGAACAATGATTAACAGCGTAGCTGGGTAATAGAACAAGCCATCATGCAGGTGTACGGTATTGTTGAATTCGGCCATCATTTCAATGCCGTTTTGCATGCTGTAGACACTTCTTCCGTGGTCCAAATAGGCTTTGGCTGCATGCCATAAAGGAAACAGATCGGAACGCATTCGTACGGCTTCTTCTCTGTTGAGCAAGTAGCTCAACGTTACGGAAAGTAGCAAGCCGGTGAAGGCAAGCAGGAGCAGCTTGCCGCGCTGTGTTCGCTCTGGATTGGGGGCGCGCCTAGGCATTGCTTGCTCCGGTTCGCGTGCGCAGCCACTCCCACATAGCCGGCGCACCGATGTAAAGATAGATGCCTGCCGGGATTATGGCTAGCGCCTTTAGACCAGGCCAGGAGTATTGCGCATACAAATAGAAGCCTATGTTTCCTGCAAGTGGAACCCAGCTGATCGGAAACACGAACAAAGCAAGCAGATCAGTGTGTTGGAAATAGGGCAGAGCCAGCGCAGTCGTAGCCACGAGCATGATCAGCCGCTGTGTTTTTGGCAGCGGCAAAAGCAGGGGAGGGATCCAAAGCAGTAATGAAGAGTCGCCCAGCCACTGCCACAGGGTGATGCTGCCAAGATCATTTGGTGGATTGCTGAGGATGGTGCTGGCGACTTGCAGCGGCCAGGCAGGGTAAGCAGCCAAGGACAGCAGAAAGGCCAGGCCTGGTACCAGAGCCAGACGCAGCCACTCTCGCCTCGAAAGCCCGGCCAGCGATCCCAGGATCAAGCCTAAAGGTATACCTAAGTGGAACTTTGTCAGAAGCAAGGTCAATCCCAAGCCGGCCAGCGTCAGCCGCCGGTGGGCGAGCCCCCACCAGTAAACAGCCAGACCGCCCAATAGGATGCCCGTGATGTTGCCATAGTAGATTGTGTACAGCATTTGGTACGTCAGCAGAGCCAGGGGGGCTTTAGACCCAGCGTTGAAAACGCGCGTGGCAGCAAATACCCCCGCAATGCATGCCAAATTCCAGATTACAAAGGCAACTACTGGGTCAACAAGGCCCAGCAAACGGTAAACAGGAAGGATCCAAGATGCGTAAAAGTGGAAACTTGTATCACCCTGGCCGGCGCGCAGATAATTGTGAAGATCGTATCCCGAATCTGCCCCCGCAAAAACAAACACCGATGCAACGCACAGCGCCAGTGCAAAAAGCTCAAGCAGGCTCAATCGTTGGCCAAGGCGTTTGTCAATGCTTTCGGCATCAAACAGGCTCATACTTTGAGTATAAGCGCGCCATCTCGAATGGATCTGCATATGAGTGTGATACCCCGATGTGTCATTTTGTTACTTCACATCGTTTCTAACAATGCAGCAAGCTGGAGTGAAGTAGTGTTGCCGATATAATCCAGCATTCCAAAAGTAAACAGTGCAAAATAGAGCTCTTCTACATCCCCAGCTAAAGAGAGTCATTGGACTGCTGGGCAAGCTTGCCTTGCTGCTGTTCAGCCTGTGGCTGTTCATTCTGGCAATAAGCCTTATGAAGGCCGGCGCCCGTGAGCTCGGCCCGTTAATCCAATCCGTCTTCTCACTGCGAAATTTTGCCAATAGCCTTGGCTTTGGCTGGCTGTTTGCCTATGGGGTGATGAGTGGCTCGCCAGTGGCGGCGGCCGCGCTTACTTTCTTTGATGCCGGCCTGGTGCGTGACTTGGACGCGTTCGCCATGATCACAGGCAGCCGCCTGGGCGCCAGCCTGATCGTGCTGCTGATCGGCTTTGCCTATGTGCTGCGCGGGCGCAACCGCGCCGAGAGCCTGGGGATGGGGCTTGTCTCGTTCTGTGTCACCGGGAGCACGTATTTGGTCGCCTTGGTGCCTGGCTACTTCTTGCTTTCTAGGAATGTGCTTGACGGTGTCCAATTTCGAGCTGGTACTCAGCTCACATCAGTCATCGATGCAGTGGTTGATCCCATTGTGAGCTGGTTTGAAGCCTGGCTGCCCGGTGGGCTCTTGTTTATCCTCGGGATAGGTGTGATCCTTCTCAGTTTCCGTCTCTTTGATGACTTGCTGCCAACAGAGGCCATCAAAAACAGCCGCTTTGGCCGCCTCTCGCAGCTAGCCTACCGGCCTATTGTTATGTTCTTGCTGGGGTCTCTGATTACACTGATCTCAATGTCAGTGAGCGTTTCGATTTCAATTCTGGTGCCGCTTAGCAACCGCGGCCTGTTGCGCCGCGAGAATGTGATCCCATACATCATGGGCGCAAACATCACAACCTTTATCGATACGTTGCTTGCAGCCGTTTTGCTGGGGAACCCGCGCGCTTTCACTGTGGTGTTGGTTGAAATGATCAGTATTTCGCTGGTGTCGGCTTTCGTGCTTGTATTCTTTTATGTCAGGTATGAACGGGCTGTGCTTCTTTTTGTCAGCTGGTTGACACGCCAGAATCGTAATCTGGCTGGCTTTATTGTGCTTATCTTCCTGGTTCCTGTGTTAATGCTCGTAGTATAAGGACTGCATCATGCGCGTGCTCATTGCTACTTATCCACATGCCCACGACCCAGCCGTACTCTCCTATGGTCTTGAGCTTGCCAAGGCCTGCCGCGCGGAGTGCACCTTGGCGTATGTGATTGCCCGGCCAGGTGAGCGCACCGCAGGCCAGGCAGCGTTGGCGGCCCAGGTGCAGCAGGCGCAGCAACTGGGCCTGCTCCCACAAGCTGAGCTTTGCCTCGGCCAGGCTGATGAACAGATCGTACACCTGGCTACCCAGGACGGTAGCACGTTGATCATATTGGGTGAAAGCAAGCCAGACCGCTTTTTTGGGCAGCTGCTTGCCCCCGCCAGCGAACGCGTGCTGGCCAACGCACCGTGCCCTGTTCTGCTGGTGTGCGGTCCAGCGCCCCGGCAGCCGCGCAAGATATTGTTCCTTCACGGTGGCCAGCAAGCCCTGCAAACTCTCCCTGTGTTTCTAAGTAGCGCTGGCAGCATTCTGCAGCCAGATGGCCAGGTGACTTTACTGCATGTAATGTCGCACATGGGCGCCGGTCACCAGGTCAGCGGTTGGGAGCTGGCTGCGGACGCCAATGAGCTGATCAGTAGAAAGACCGCCGAAGGCGAATGGTTGCAGCAAAGTATGGCTTTGTTGCAACCATTCGGCGTTGGCGTGACCCCTAAGGTTCGCCACGGCCTCGTTGTGGATGAGATCTTGGCCGAGATCAAGCAGGGAGATTACGACACGATTGTCCTGGGCAGCCACGGCAGCGGAACCTGGCAGGACTTCCTGATTGACAATGTGACTAAGCAGGTAATTGACGGCACGCAGCTGCCCGTGTTAGTTGTGCCTCGCTAGATAAAGAAAGAGCCTCCCAGTCGGGAGGCTCTTTCTTTATGCATCTTCGGTCTAGAACATCATCGCGTTGGCTTTTTCGATCATGCTCTTGTCAGGGCGCAGATCAGCCTCGGTCATGCGGTTCAACGGGCGGTTGGTCGAGAGTTCGGCCACATCGGTCAGCGAGGGCTGGTTGGGCTCCACGTAGATCAGGCCGGTCAGCAGCACCGCTTCGTTGCGGGCATCCTCGATCAGCTTCATGGCGGCCGAGCGGCTCGTCGGGTCGTGCTCGCGGTCCAGCTTCTTGAGCACGATCGTGGCCCCGTCGTGCATGGTCACGGTCTTGGTCGTGCCTTCGGGGAACTCGTCGAGCTGGATCTCCTGCTCGCGCGGCACGAAAGTGAAGTCGTGCAAGGGTTCCTGGTGCTCGCGGCCCCAGCCGTACGAGTGGCGCGAGTCGTCTTCGTTGTTGAAAGTGACGCAGGGGCTGATGATGTCGAGGATGGCCAGGCCGTTGTGGCTCAGAGCCGCCTTGATCAGCGCCTTCACTTGGTTAGCGTCGCCGGCGAACGAGCGAGCCACAAAGGTGGCGCCGGAGGCCATGGCCTCTTCGACCACATCCACCGGGGTAAACGGGTTGAGGCCCTGATACTTGAGGCGCAGGCCCTTCTCGGCCGTGGCCGAGAACTGGCCCTTGGTCAGGCCGTAGACGCCGTTGTTCTCTACTATGTACACCATGGGCACGTTACGGCGCATGATGTGCTTGAACTGGCCCATGCCGATGTTGGTGGTGTCGCCGTCACCGCTGACGGCCAGGGCGCGCAAGCGCTTATCGCCGAACATGGCGCCGGTGGCCACCGAGGGCATGCGGCCGTGCAGGCTGTTGAAGCCGAAGCTGCGGTTCAGGAAGTAAGCCGGGCTCTTGCTGGAGCAGCCGATGCCGCTCAGCTTGATCATCTCTTCCGGCACCACGTTCAGCTCATAGGCCGCCGCAATGATCTGGTTGGAGATGGAGTTGTGACCACAGCCGGCGCACAGCGTGGTGGGGGCGCCGCGATAGTCGTTCTTGGATAGCCCAACCAGGTTGAGCTGCACGTTTGGCATTTGTGCGGTTTCAGTCATGGCTACTTCTCCTGAAGCTCTACGGCTTCCTTGACCCAGTTGGCGGTCAGCGGCATGCCGTCATGTTTGGCGAGTGAGATCAGTTTCATAGTGTGCTCGGGGTATTCGAGGCGCAGGATCATGTTCATCTGGCCGTCGCGGTTCATCTCTACTACGTACACACGCTCGTGCTTCTCAATGAAGTCCTTGACCTCGTTGGTGAAGGGCACGGCGCGCAGGCGCAGGTAGTCAGTCTCCATGCCGTTCTCAGCCAGGTAGTCACTCGCTTCCAGGATCGCTTCGTGGGTGGAGCCGTAGGAGATGATGCCGACCTTGTTGCCGTTGTCGAGGATCTCTGGCTTGGGCATGTAGTTGGCAGCCGTCTCAAACTTGTGCTTAAGGCGGGCCATGTTCTTTTCCCAGTCTTCGCTGCGCTCGCTGTACTTGGCGTTGTCATTGTGGCCCGTGCCGCGTGCAAACCAGGCGCTGCGCGCGTGCTTGTTGCCTGGCGCGGTGCGGTAGGGGATACCGTCGCCATCCACATCCTTGTAGCGCTGCCAGTCGCTCAGCTTCTCCAAGTCCTCTTCCCACAATATCTTGCCACGGTCCATCGGCGTGTTGGGGTACTCGAACGGCTTGGTCATCCAGGTGTTCATGCCCAGGTCCAGGTCGCTCATCACGAACACGGGGGTCTGCATGCGCTCGGCAATGTCGAACGACTTCCAGCCGAACTCGAAGCACTCACTGGCCGAACCCGGCAGCAGCATGATGTGCTTGGTGTCGCCGTGGCCCAGGAAATAGGTCGAGATGATGTCGCCCTGCGAAGTACGCGTGGGCAAACCGGTGCTGGGGCCAACCCGCTGGATGTCCCAGATCACGACCGGGATCTCCGCATAGGCCGCCAGACCCACGAACTCGGTCATCAGGCTGATGCCCGGGCCGGAGGTCGAGGTCAGCGAGCGCAGGCCAGACCAGCCGGCGCCCACCGCCATACCAATCGCGGCCAATTCGTCCTCAGCCTGGACAATGCCGTAGGTCTTGCCGTCCTGGCCTTCTTTGTCACGGAACTTGGCGATGTTCTGGCTCACACCCTCCGCCAGGCTGGAGGCCGGGGTGATGGGGTACCAGGCCATGAATTGCACGCCGCCGAAGATGGAGCCCAGCGCGCCGGCCGTGTTGCCGTCAGCCATGATGAAGCCCTTGGTTTCGTCCATGGCTTCCACGCGGAACGGGTCGGTCTTTGTCAGGTTGGTCTTGGCCCACTCGTAGGCGGCCTCGATCACGCCCATGTTGATGGCGATCGGTTTCTCTTTGCCGTCAAAGTGGTACTCCAGCGCCTCGCGGATCTTGGACATGTCGATCTCGAGCATATGGGCCAGCACGCCTACATAAGCCATGTTGGCAACATAGTCGCGCAGGGTTGCGGGGGCGGTGGAGTCCTTGGCAAACTTCTTGGCCGGGAAGGAGTACACGGAGATGTCCGTGCGATTGACTTCGAACTTCAGATGGTCGCCGTAGTAGAAGGCGCCGCCAGGGGCAACACTGGCCAAGTCCTCAATGAAGGTGTCTTCGTTCATTGCCACCACGATCTCGTGCTCGGCGCGGCGGGCGAGGTAGCCCTTCTTGCTGACACGGATGGTGTACCAGGTGGGCAGCCCCTGAATGTTGGAGGGGAACAGGTTCTTGCCCGAGACGGGAATGCCCATCTTGAACAAGGCGCGCAGCAGCGTCAGATTCGAGGTCTGGCTGCCCGAGCCGTTCTTGGTGGCCACGGTCATCGAGAAATCGTTGACCACGGCTTTGCCTGTTCCTGGTTGTTGCTTTTCTTGCACCTGCGGTGTTGCCATTCCTTCTCCTTGGTTGACGTTATTCGTCACGCTCATCGATGAGGTCAAAGTGGCCGTTGAGCAACTGATGGCCACGCTCAAAATCTTTATTGGCAATTGCTTCAACGATCTGGCGGTGTGAACTCCACACCTGCACCTGGTAAGCCAGGCCAGTGTAACGGCTCAGGCCTACTTGCTCGTAGGCTTCCCAATACGCTTCCAGCAAGCCTAGCACGAACGGGTTCTCCAGGTGGCGATAGATCACCAGGTGCAGCTCGCGGTGCTCGGCATGCGGCACGCGGATCGGCTCCACCTGCAGCATCTCTTCGGCGCGGTCCACCAGCGTGCGCAGATGGGTAACATCTTCATCCGTCAGGCGTTCTACTGCTTCGTACCAGTAGGCGCGCTCCAGGTGACGGCGCACATCCGAGAAGCGGTCAAAGGCCGCCCGGTCACGGTCCATTGCGTAGAACAGGCTCTCGCGTACCGCCGGGGCGAAGGTGTAGGGCAGGCGCTTGATGCCGGTGCGCGGCCGCACCTCCACGAAACCGAGGGCGCGGGCCACTTGCAATTGTTCGCGTAGTACAGAAATGCTCACGCCGTGCTCTGCGCTCAGCTCTTGCAGGGAGGGCAGGCGGTCGCTACCGTTGCCATTGGCAAGGTACTTGATAAAGTCGAAGGAAGTAGTTTCTTTGAGCATAAAGCCTCTGATTGAATAAGTGCTTATTAATCAGATTATTATGAGGATTATAGTATATCTGTATTGAACACAAGAGTCAAGCCGTAAACAACATTGTGACTTGACGATGCCTTTTGATGCCCGTATTATGCCCCTAACTCCGCCGCGGTGTTTACAGCCAATAGGTGCCTAATGACCAACCAGACGGACCGTATTCACATCATCCCTTTCATAAACCAAAGCCTGGGCAACTCCATGTACCTGGTGGCAGACCCAGCCAGCAAGCTGGCCGTGGTGATTGACCCTGAACGTGACGTCGAGAAGTTTGTCACTGCCGCCCAGGAGCATGGCTATGCCATTCGCTACGGGCTGGAGACGCACTTACACGCTGACTTCATTTCCGGCGTGCACGAATTGCAGGCTAGCCTGCACGCGGCTGACCCTGCCGCCGAGTACGAGATCGGCGCCAGCGCGGCCGGCAACAGCGAATTCCCACACCGCGCTCTGAATGAGGGCGATGTCATTTTGCTGGGCGAGCTGGAGCTGCGCGTTGCCAGCAGCCCCGGCCACAGCCGCGAGCACATCAGCTTCATCGCCTATGCCCAGGGCAGTGACGAGCCCCTGGCGTTGTTCAGCGGCGGCTCGCTCATCGTGGGCGGCACCGGCCGCACAGACCTGCACGGCGAGGAAAACACTATCCCGCTGGCACGCGCCTTGTTCGCAACCATGCAGAAGTTTGCCGCGCTGCCGGATGATCTGGCCGTCTATCCCACCCACGGCGCCGGGTCGTTCTGCAACACGGCCGCCGGCGGCGAGCGCACCTCAACCATCGGCAAAGAACGCCAAACCAATCCCTTCTTCCAGATCACAGACGAAGAAGAGTTTGTGGGGGCCGCTACCGATGGTTTAGGCAATTTTCCTGACTACTACAGGCGTCTCCCAGCTGTGAACCGCAAAGGCCCTCGCGTACTCGGCGGCGTGCCGCAGCCTGCCGCGCTCACCCCGGCCCAGCTGCAGGCCGAGGTGCAGGCCGGCGCGGTGGTCTTGGATGTACGTGACGCTGATCGCTTCCTGGCCGCGCACATCCCGCACTCCTTTGGCATTCCCGTGTTTGCGCCGCTCAGCACCTGGGCGGGCTGGGTGCTGCCGCCCGAGGCGCGCATCCTTATCGTCGCCGATGCGCCGGCTGAGCTCAACGAGGCTGTACTCCAGCTGATCCGTGTCGGCTTTGACGATGTGCTCGGCTACCTGGATGGCGGCCTGGCCGCCTGGCAGGCCGAAGGGCTGCCGACCACCAGCGTGGAGAACATTGCCGCCCCGCAGCTGAAAGAATGGATGGATGCCCACAGCGCGCCCTCTATCTTGGATGTGCGCCTGCAGCACGAGTGGGACAGCGGACGTCTGCCCGGCGCCCGCTTGCTGGAGGCTGGCTTGCTGCAGGAAGCAGCCGTGGAGCAGGTGGGCAGCCCGCAGGAGCCGCTGCTGGTGCACTGCAAGGCCGGCACGCGTTCCACCATCGCCATCTCCTTGCTGGAGCGCAAAGGCTTCACCAACCTGCTGGCGCTCGACGAAGGCATTGAAGCCTGGAAACAGGCCGGATACCAGGTGGTCAACGGCAAGAACTGAAGCTGCCAGGGTATTGACAACTGAACAAGTGTTCTATATACTGGGTGCATAGTGAGGTGTGCTATGCAAACTCATGAGCGATCCAACCCCCCAAAAGACCAGCAAGCCGCTATCGAGCAGTTGGCTAATGCGGTAGTGAGCCTGAGTGCCCAGCGCCAGCATCTGCGTGACTACCGCCAGCGGGCCGAGCGCAGCAGCCTGGTCAACCAGGCCCTGCAAGCCTATCGGGACTATACCCGTTTGCAGGGCGAACCCGGAGCAGCTTAACCCGGAAGCTTAAAAACAAACCAGCCTCATATCGAGGCTGGTTTTCTATCAGCATAAAGTCAAGTCAGAGTTTATCTAGTCTGCCCACGGGTGGCTGCATTGCAGCCCAAAGCTACTCTGTGCCCATGCATCCCAGCGGGTAATCAGCTCAAACACACTCACGCTGCTCTGCAGGTGGTCTGGCATCAGCGCCACCCAGACGTCCAGCTGCTCCGGCTGCCAGGCGGCCGCGCACAGACTTTGCACCAGCTGTACCTGCTGCTGCAGGGCAGCCTGCGGCTCGGCCGCGGGCGCCAGCAGCGTTAGCGGGCTGCCGGTTAGGCTGCTCAATGTTTGCAGTGCCGTTTGGTCCAGCACAAAGATCTCGTCAAAGGTTATGTTGGCCGCGCCCACCGGCTCTAGAGCCGCGATGGTTTCACTGTGGGTGCTTGTCAGGCGCAGCTCCGCATGCGGCTGTGCATAGGCAGACCCGCTTTGCAACGGGGCGGGGTACAGCGGGCTCCACTCCAGGCTGCCAGTCTGTGTGCGCTGCACCTCCCAGGCCGCCAGCAGCAGTGGCTGCCCAGCGGCCAGATCGTCCACCACCACAACCAGGCTACTTTGCTTGGCCGGAGTTTTGGCTGTGCCGGTCTCAGCAGCCAGGGCGCTGCCCAGGCTGCCTGCCAGCAGGCCGCTCAGCACGCCCACGCCTACAAAGGCCAGGAACAGCGTGCGGCGCGTAAGGCTAAAACGGCCGATCACAACACACCTGCCAACCATAGCCCGATCACCAGACCCAGCCCCCAGCCAACGATCGCTATCACGACCCAGCTTTCGGCCAGGCGTGCTACGAGGCCCGGCTGGTTCCAGATTGGCTCGGCGTACAAGTCTTCGGCGGCGTACTCGACCCGCAACGTGCGCTGGGCTTCCATATCCATGGCGCGTTCGCTGGCGCGCTGGGCCGCGTTGGCGGCGGCGCGCAACACGCGGCCGCCTACCGGGCGCAACGCGCCCAGCGGTCTGAGCGCGCTCAACGCGCCCACTGCCAGCTGCCACGCCTTGAGTTCAAGCCACTCGCCAACGTGCGTCAACATACATTCACCGTGAGGTGGTGACTTTCAAAACCTTGCCGCGTTCGTCTGCGACCACGCGCACGGTCCGTGCCAGGTTCGGCCCGCTGGAAGCGGCCCGCCCCTTGAAGGTGAGCAGATACGTAGCGTTGCCCGCGCTTTTGGCGCTGGCCTGCGTCCGCACTACCGGCTGTTCTCCCGCCAGTTCAGGGAACTGGCGGTGGATCTGCCGGGAAATTGTTTTGATGGTCTCGGTATCCATGCTATTCGCCTACTCGCAGGTTGAAGCGGGCGCGCTTGCGCATAAAAGCCGGCACGTCCAGATCATTGAGCACATCCACCGGCATGGCCGGCATGCTCTCAGCGATCATCTCGACCGGTACAGGCTTGGCTTCAATGCCCGCCTGGAATGCACTCTCGCTCGGCTCGGTGACTTCGTCGTCAATGATGTCGTCTTGCATCTCTGCCGGCATGCCAGCGCCCACAGCAGCCATGGCCGGCACTGCCGCTTTCATCTGGGCTGGCGCGGTCTTGAAAGCTACCGGTTGCAGCTTCTCAGCGCCGGGCAGCACTTCTTCCAGGCTCTTTGCGCCAATGCCGGTCACCACCAGGATCACCTGGGTGCGCTCGGTCAGGCGCTCATCGCTCGAGACGCCCATCACCACTTCCACGTCTTCGTTCACCAGCTCGCGCAGGTAACCCAGCGCCTCACCGACTTCGAACAGGGTCAGGTCGTCGCCGCCGCTAAAGTTGGCGATCACGCCCGAAGCGTCCTTGAGCGAGACGCTCTCCAGCAGCGGGTGGTTGAGGGCCTGCTGCACTGCCGCCACGGCTTTGCCGGGGCCAGTGCCCTGGCCGATCGCCATCAGCGCGCCGCCGCCCTTCAGCATCATGTTGCGTACATGCGCAAAGTCCACATTGATCAGGCCGGGTTGGGTCACCAGCTCAGCAATACCCTGCACCGATTGGCGCAGCACATCATCCGCCATGCGGAAGGCCGTCTCCAACGGCAGGTCCTGCGGAGCTACATACAGCAAGCGGTCATTCGGAATGGCGATCAGCGTGTCCGTGTTGGGCTGCAGCATGGCCAGGCCATCCTGTGCGTTCTTGAGGCGGCGGCCCATCTCAAAGCTGAAGGGCATCGTCACCACCGCGATCGTTACCGCGCCCAGTTCGCGCGCCACTTCGCCGGCGATGGCGATCGAGCCGGTGCCGGTGCCGCCGCCCATGCCCGCCGTCAGGAACACCATGTCGGCGCCTTCCAGGGCGGCTTCCAGTTCTTTGCGGCTCTCGATCGCCGCCTGGCGGCCGATCTCAGGGTTGCCGCCGGCGCCCAGGCCGCGGGTCAGCATGGGGCCAAGCTGCACCTTGGTGGGCGCCAGGCTCTTCTGCAGCACTTGATAGTCAGTGTTGGCTGCGATGAAATCGATGTTCTCGAGACCCAGCTCGATCATGCGGTCCACGGCGTTGCCGCCGCCGCCGCCCAGGCCGACGACTTTGATCACCGGGCCGAGCTTGGTCTTGGTGGGTTGGGTTTCCAGGTTGAAGTCTTCCATCTTGTGCTCCTTGCGGCTCAGGCCGCGGCCGGCAGGTTCTCTACCTGGCATCCGGCTTGGATCAGTTCGCGTAATGTAGCGTCAGAGAAAGCCTGCAGCCCGCCGGCCAGCGTCACGCGCTGGGCCAGCATCGCCTCGGCCAGTGAAAATCCGATCGTGGGTTGGTGCTGGGCAATGAAGGCCGCCGCCTCTTGCAGCGGCCAGGTGGCCTCGGGCAGCAGCAGGTAATGGCGAATGCTGCGCGGCGTGCCGGGCACGCTGGCGGCAAATTTGGCAGCCGGCATGGCGTGGCTCACGGCCTCGCTGTGCGGTACAAATGCTTCCGGCTCATACGCAGCTTCCGCTTCAAGCGTCGGGAAGCTGTGTGCAGCCATGCGGCCGGGCTCCAGGGCCGCGTCAGCGATCGCATTCGGCATGCCGTCCATATCGAACCAGGCCTGGCCTGCTTCGGGGCTGTCCGCGTCGGCGGCCAGCAGCCACAGGCCGGCAGCCACCACGTTGCCGGGCAGATCGGCGCCCTTTAGCGTTTCGATCAGTTGCTGGGTAATGGCCCGGTCGGCTTGGCCGTGCGGCTGGCTGCCGGTTGCCACCAGGATCATCGGTAGCGTGCGGCCGATGGCCGCCAGGCTGACCGCGTTGTACCAATCAAAAATGCGGAAGCCGCGCTGGTCCTGGCTGTTCTCCGGCGTGGAGTAGGGCAGGGTGGCGGGCCAGCGTTCCGGGCCGCCTTCACCCCAATTCAGCCCTTTTTCGCCCACCCAGGCATACGCGCCCAGAGCCAGATTGGCCAGCAGCATTTCTTCGCCGCGCTGGTCCAGTGCTTCCAATGCGCCGCGCACAAAGGCGGTATCCCAATAATCGCCGCCCGGCTCCAGCGGGGGGAAGACCGGCGTCAGGCCAGCTTCGATGGCCGCATTGGCCAACGGCGTGAACAGTTCCAGGAAGCGAGGCACCAGCCCGCGCTGCGTCCAGCCCGTGGCCGGCCACTGGCTGCGCAGGTTGGGCTTGTCGAACAACACCGCGTAGCGGACGCCCCATTTGGCGTACGCCTCAAACAAACCCTGCAGTGCGTCCGCATCCGCCGCGCCGTCCAGCTCCAGCTGGAAGTGCAGCACTGGCTCAATGCCGGCCTGCACCAGGCTGCGAATGAAGTCTTCGGGGATGGCGCGCTCAGCTGTTGCGTGCAGAACCACCCAGTGGGCGCCCATCGCTTGCAGCTTGGGCAGCCAGGTCAGCAGGTCCGCGCTCTGGTAGTGCGTGGTGTTGGGGAAGTAGTGCACCCCAAAGCGGCCGCGGCTGGCCATGCCTTTAAATGAGTTCTCTTGCACCGTTATGTCCAACATCATGCTGGACATGGATGCAAGAGACGTGCCAACCCTTCAATTTCTGCCCTGTGGGCTCCGGGTTGGGTAAACCTCTATGTTGTAGCGCCTAGAAGCAGGCCAGGCCGGCTCCTGGGCAGCGGGCGGCGATCAGCGCAAGCGCCGCCGCCATGAAGGCGAAGCCTGCGAGCGCACCGATCACGGTCTGCGGCAGGTCATGCCGGTCTGTGTACACACGCGCCCACAGCACCAGCGGTACCAGCAGGAAGAATGGGGCAGCTGCCGGGCCGAACAGCGCCCACAGCAGCAGCACGAAGGCGGCGATGCCGGCGCCGTGCCCGCTGATCTTCCACTTCAGCGTGATCAGCAGCATCAGCAGGCCTTGCAGCGCGCCCACATAAGTGAACGCCTGGATCACGAACGGCGCATCCGAAAAGTACATGATGATGCTGGCCACCGTGAACACAATGAAGATGAACGCCATCGGCTTGATGCGCTCCGTGCGCTCCTTCATGTGGAAGTCGCTCACTTCGCCCTTACGCATCAGGTAGATCAGGTACAGCAGGGGCAGAACAAAGCCGAAGCCTGCGTACACCCCGGCCCAGGGCCAAAAGCGCTCATCGTTGATCTGGATGCCCATCAAGTACATGCTGGCGAAGCTCAGCACGGCCGGGCTGGTGAGCACGGAAATGGCCTTGGCCAAGACCCACAAGGGGTCGCGTTGTGCGGTGGTTACTGTTTGCATCTTCGGCATAATCGTAGTTCACAGCCTTTAAAGGGGAATGAAGCAATGGCGAATGTATTGTTAACAAGTTTAACCGCCTTTGGATGCGCGCATATGGTAAAAACGCAGCATGATTTTGGTCACCGGTGGCCCGGGCTTCATTGGTCAACGTTTGATTGACCGCCTGGTGCAGGAGGGCCACCAAGTGCGCGCCCTCATCCGCCCATCCAGCCGCACACCTCGGCTGCCGCACGGCGTAGCCGTGCAGGCTGCCATCAGCAGCTTGGCGGATACCCGCGGCCTGCGGGCCGCCCTGGTGGGCGTGGATACCGTCTACCACCTGGCTGGCATTGACTGGGCCGACGCCGGTGATGATCTGCGCACCACCGACATTGACGGCACACGCAACTTGCTGCAAGCATCCCAGGATGCTGGCGTCCGGCGCCTGGTCTACCTCAGCCACCTGGATGCTGACCGCGCCGCGGCCTATCCGGCCCTCAAGACCAAGGGCATCGCCGAAGAGTTCATCCGCCAAAGCCCGATCCCGCACACCATCCTGCGTTCAGCCATTGTATATGGCCCGAACGATCACTTCACCACGCGCCTGGCCCAACTGCTGGCCTATGTGCCGCGCATCTTCCCGCTGCCGGGCGACGGCGCTGCGCTCCTGCAGCCCATCTGGGTCGAAGACCTGGTGACCTGCCTGGCCTGGTGCCTGGAAGATGACGAGACCCTCGGCCAAACCTACCAGGTGGGCGGGCCGGAGCACATCTCATACAAGCGCATTGTTGAGCTGGTGATGGAACGCAGCGGCCAACCCCGCCGTCTGCTGCCGGTGCGCCCTTCGTACCTGCGCATCCTCAACGTCCTGCTGCACACCATGGCGCCGCGCTTGCCCGTTTCCAGCTATTGGCTCGATTACCTGGCGGCTGACCGCATTTGTGAGTTGGACATCGTGCCGCGCGTCTTCCATCTCATGCCCGCTCGCTTCCCACAGCGGATCGAATATCTGCAAGGCGTGGATTGGAAACTCAATCTACGCCAGAGCTACTAGCGCACAGCCTGCCGCTGATTCGGCTGGCGCGTACCAGCGCCCCTCTATATACTGCCTGCAGATGCGCACCTACGATGTAACCCTCACCATCAATCCTTCCATGCCGGTGTGGCCTGGTGACCCGGGCGTCACGCTGGAGCGCGTCCAAAAGATCGAAGACGGCTCGGTAGCCAATGTCTCGCGCATCGAGATGGGTGTGCACACCGGCACGCATGTAGATGCCCCATATCACTTCATCAAAGACGGCAGCACGGTCGAACGGCTCTCACTCAAGACCCTGATCGGGCGCGCCTATGTAGTGCATCTGGACGACAGCGTTGACCGCATCCTGCCTGAGCATCTGGAGGCGGCTGGCATTCCGCCGCGCACCCAGCGCGTCCTCATCCGCACGCGCAACTCCAAGCACTGGGCCAAAGCCGACTACAAGCCTTTCGACGAAGACTATGTCGGCGTAGATGTCAGCGCCGCCCAATATCTGGTGAAGCGCGGCGTCAAGCTGGTGGGGGTGGACTACTTGTCCGTAGCTCCGTTCCCCGAGCCGCAGCCGACGCATGTGGCCCTGCTGAGAGCGGGCGTCGTCATCGTCGAGGGGCTCAATCTCTCGCAGATCGCCCAGGGGCGCTACAACTTCTGGTGCCTGCCGCTCAAGCTCGACAAATCAGACGGAGCGCCCGCCCGCGCTGTGCTCGTAGGCGTGTAAGCCTTGCCAGAGATCTCGCTGCGCCCGGCGGCCAGCGATGATGCTGCCGCCATATTAGACATTTATGCGCCAGTCGTGCGCGACACCGCCGCCTCATTTGAAGTCAAGCCACCCTCCGTCACAGATATGCAGGCCCGCGTCCAGACCATCCTGGCCGATTACCCATGGCTGGTAGCCGAACGTGATGGACGTATTCTCGGGTATGCCTATGCCAGCCGTCACCGCCCGCGCCCTGCGTATCAGTGGGTGGTCGAGACCTCCATCTATGTTCACCCTGATGCCCGCCGCCAGGGCTTGGCGGCCAGGCTGTACACCGCCTTGTTTGACATCCTGCAGCTGCAGGGCTTGTACAAGGCCTATGCCGTGATCACGCTGCCTGGCCTCAGCAGCGTAGGCCTGCATGAGTCGCTCGGCTTCCGGCAGTTCGCCGTGTACAAGGCCGTGGGCTTCAAGCTGGGCGCCTGGCGTGACGTAGGCTGGTGGGAGCGGGTGCTGCGCCCGGCGCAGCACCCGCCCGAAGCGCCCATCCCGTTCAGTGTGCTGGCGGCCAGCCCGCAGATCGCTGGCATTCTGCAGGGGCAGGCTGCATGAACGTGCGCCCTGCTACACCCGCGGATGCAGCTGAAGTTGCTCGCGTGCATGTGGCTAGCTTTCGCGATGCCCATGCCGGCTTGCTGCCCGAAGACTTCCTGCAAGCCTTGTCAGTAGACGCCCGCGAAGAGATGTGGCAGCGCATGCTCACCGAGCGGGCAGACACGCATTTCCTCTTCGTGGCTGTAGAAGGCGAGCGCATCATTGGCTTCACCGCTGGCGGCCCGGCGGCAGCCGAGCCGCCAGGCTACTGCGGCTTGATCTTTACGATCTACCTGCTGCCCGAAGCGCAAGGGCAGGGCGCCGGCCGCAGTCTGCTGGAGCGCACGCTGCAGGAATTCCAGCAGCGCCAGTGCCTGCGTGTGATCCTGTGGGTGCTCAAGGAGAATGCCAAGGCGCGCGGCTTCTACGAGCATATGGGCGGCCAGCTGGTGGATGAGAAGCAGGAAGCCTTTGCAGGCGTGCCCACCAACCAAGTGGCCTACGCCTGGCAACTGCCCGCTTAACTTACTAGCTGTACTTTCTTCAAAAGAGTCTTGTCATATTCCCCCAATCGTTCTGGCCCCAGCCGCCGAGCGGCGGCCATGGCGGCTTCTACATCGCTGCGCAGCTGGTCTACATCTACGCCGCGGCACACGGGCGGCCAGGGGCGCAGCCACTTCTTGCAGCGCTCGTACATCTTGGCCATGCCCAGATAATTATTGCGCTCGATCTGCAAGTACATCACGCCGGCCTGCAAGATGCCCTTGTAGAGATGGCGGGCAGGGCCGCTTTCCTCTTTCCAGGCCGCTTCCAGCGCTTCGTGGGCTTCCCAATACTGCCCGGCGTTGAACAGCTCGATGCCGCGCAGGGCCTCGGCGTGCAGCGGGCCGGCGCAGGCCGCCGGCAGCTGCTCTGGCGTTACGAAGACTTCGTCTGGGTTACGCACGGCCATGCGGCGAGTATAGCCCAGTGACCAAACCGCCGAGGATATCCTCGGCGGTTTCGGTACTGCTTGCTTGCGATGAGGCCTATTCGATAAAGATCTCGACGTGCTGGCCGTCTTCCTCGTCCTCGATGTCCACGACTTTGCCGATGGCGCCGCTGCGGATGGCGCTCATTATGTCGGCCTGGGCTACCTCGGGCACAAAGTTGGAGGCGATGTTGATGCCGGCGTCCACCAGTGAGAGCGGCAGGCTGACGCTGACTTTGGCCTTGCCGGTGTTCATGTCCGTCACGCGCACCCGCAGGTTGCGGGCTTCCTCGCCGGGGCCAGGGGCGCGGCCCATGGCGGCCGCCGGACGCCCGCCGGCGCTGCGGTTAAGCGCCTCCAGTAATTTGGCGCCATCCTCAGGGCTGATCTTTTCATCCCTGATCATCTGCAGGATCTTGATGCGTTCTTCGCTGCTTGCCATGGTTGTCTCCTAGCCTTCGTCTTTCGTTTGTTCTTCGTCATCCCGGTTGATGACCAGCCACGCTTCGCCGCGCTTGGCGAAGCGTTCAATAATGCGCACCGGCAGGGGCAGGCTGATGAAAACATTGCGGTTGCCCTCTTTACGCGAGCGCACGTTCAGTTGCATCCACTCGCCGTTACGCGCCGCCCAGCCTAAGGCCAGCGCAGCCAGACCCACGGCGAAGGGCAGCCACAGGCAGAAGAACCCGAAGGTGAGCCCGCTGCGCTGCAAGATCATGCCCATCCACAGGGCCGCCAGCAGGGTAACTGACAGGCCGGCGATGAATAGAAAGCTACCCATGACGCTGTTGCGTTTGATGGGAGAGAAGCTCACAAAATCGTCGGCTTCATCGTCCTGATTCGAGCGGCTGTGGCGCCTCTGGTCGCTGCTGCGCTTGCCGCCCGCTTGCTGCATCAACTGGCTGGCGGCGTCATCTGCGCTGAGCGTGCCAGCCTCAACCTGCTCCAGAATGCCCATACGGGTGGGCGGGGCCGGCCGGGGAATATCCATCAAGCCCGACAGCATCTTTTCAGCATCAGCCGGGCTGATCTCGCCGCGCTCCAGCTTTTGTAAAATTTCCATGCGTTCGCGTGAATTAGGCATCAGGGTCCTCGGGCAGGTCAGGCATCTGCGGGGCTACCGGTGCAGTAGGCGGCGTGGGTGGAGTTGGCGGAGTAGGCGGCACCGGAGGGGTGGGCGGTACCGGAGGAGTCGCTCCCTGGCGGCCTTCGATGGTGTTGAGCAGCATCTCGGCCTGAGCCACGCTGATCTTCTGATCCTGCACCATCTGCAGGATCAGCATACGCTCCTGCTCGCTGATGGGAGCGGCCTTTTTGGGAGTCACCACTACCGGGCCGCGGGGATTGCGCACCACCACGCGGCTGTTGATGCGGCGCTGGGCCTCGTCAATGCGGCGCTGGGCGCGGCGGGTGGCGCGGGCGGTGGTGTCACGCAAGCGGTTCTGCAGGTCACGCAGCTGTTGGTTCACATTCTCCATCTGGGCGTCGATCTGGGCGCTGACCTGGTCAGTGATCTCGCCAGCCAGGCCGGCGTTGACTTCGATCATGTCCAGATCCAGGTCAAGATCGAGGTCCAGGTCGTCGAGATCCTCGCCGCCGCGGCTGCGGAAGTCCACCAGGCCCATGGCCTTCAGGTGAATTCCACGCCCGCCATCCCCCAGGGTGAACTGGTGACTTTCGGCCTGGATGTGGCTCTTGCCCTGGCGGGTGTTGAGGTGAATGCTGTTGCCAGCGCTTTCCAGATGCACGTCGGCGTCACCTGAATCGGACAGCTTGCAGAACACATTGCCGCCGGCCTCCACATGCACATCGCCGCTGTCCGTATCCAGGCGCAGGTCGGCGTTGCCATCCACGCTGGCGATCACATCGCCTTCGATGTTGCGCAGCGAGAGATTGCCGTGCACTGAACTGACCCGCAGGTCACCATCTACATTGCGCACACTGGTATTGCCGGAGACTTCGTCGGCGCTCAGGCTGCCTTCGATGTTGCGGGCGGTCAGATCGCCGGAGACATTGTCGGCCTTTGTATCGCCCGTGCCGCGCAGGGTCAGCGAGCCCGAGACGTTGTTGATGAACACGGTGCCTTCGAGATTTTGGATGTACACGTCACGCGTGACGTCTTCCACCGTGAGGGTGCTGCCGCTGGGCACGCGCAGCACACAGTCATTGGTGGCGCTCAGGGTTACGCTGTCAGGCGTGCTGTTGATCTGAACATCCTGTTCGCTGCGCACCTCAATGCGCACGCGCTCTTCATCCCAGCCGCGTACCTGCAGGGAGCCTTGCACGCTCTCGACGGTGATCATCGGGGAGTCGCTGCTGCCAATTTCCATCCGTGCCATAGCTAGTTTCCTTCTTCCTCTTGGATTAGGCGTAATGCCTCGTCATAGCTGATCTTGCCGCGCTCCAGGTCATCCACAATGCGTTTGCGGTCATCCTCGCTCAGGCCGGCGAATTCGTCTTCGCCGGGTTCGAAGCCCAGGGCGCGGATGACTTCCATCAGGCGGTTACGGATGGTGGGGTAGGAGAGCTTGAGATCAGCCTCCATACGCGTGATCTTGCCCTCATTGCGCACGAACAACTCAACGAAGGCAAGCTGCTCTTCGTTGAGCTGGCTGAAGGGGCCGCTGGCAAAGCGCCCCTGCAGGCTCGTGTCGCATTCGCGGCAACGCAAGCTGGTGATGACCAGCTCGCCGTTGCACACCGGGCAAGCGTTGGGTGTGTGGTGCATAGCGGTTAGTTGGCGATGCCGCTGTTGGCCGCCTGGCGCAGCTGAACCGGCGTGGCGGGGCGAGCCAGCTTGCGCGGCTTGATCCATGCGCCCAGAGAGAACAGGGCGCTGGCAGCCTCGCTGCGCAGCTGGTCAACCAGGCTGCTGGCCACGACGTAGTGCTGGCCCTCGGCCAGGGTGTGGCCCTGGGCCTGCTGGGCAGCCGAGCGTGCGGCTTCGCCGGCGGGGGTGAAACTGGTGTTGTGGAAATTGCTGTACATACTGCCTCCTAAAACCTAAACCAAACCTTGTAAATCCTTATTTTTGCTTGCTCAATCATGCAGAAGTATACATGAATATTTGAAATTGTCAAGCAATTTGCTTAGAAATACTTAAAACTCCTTCAGAAATCTCAAAAATGGCCTTAAAAACAGCGATTTAGGGGCAAAAGCTTTAATCATCATCATGTTTTTTTTAGGGGAGGGGGTAGTGGTGTTAAAGGTTAATACTTTTCCGCCCCTTGAACTTTCCCCTTTGTGTGCAGGCTTTATAGCGCAGGTTTGTCAGGTAGTGAGGAATGTGGGAGGGATGTCAAGGATTTGTGGCGGCTGGCTTAGAGCGAAGCAGAGCTATTGCATGGGGGAAGTGGCAGATTGCCACGTCGCAACAAGCGGCTCGCCAAAGGCAGGCTCGCCCTGTTGCTCCTCGCAATGACGGATAAGGCGTACGCTGCTATGCGGCTCGTTCGGAATGACGGTGCTTGGGAACGGTGAAGACTAAGACTTATGCGATTTGAACGGGCTTGAACTGGAAGGGGGATGGCGAATCAGCGAATGGTGGCGGGTTGGCCGTCGACCATGACGGTTTGGCCGGGCTCGAATGGCTTGCGTAGGACGGCCAGCGCCAGCGGCCCGAGCGTTGGTGAGACGGCCGCCGAGCTGACCTGGCCGATGGTGCGGCCATCCAGGCTGACGCTGGCGCCGGGCTGCATGGCCGAGTCGGCGCTGAGCTGGGCCAGGCCGCGGGCAACCTTGTCGTAGGTGACCTGGCGGGCCAGCACTTCCTGCCCGGTGTAGCAGCCCTTGCTGGCCGAGACATAGCGGCCGAGGCCAACTTCGAAGGGGGTATTGGCATCCGTAAACTCAGGATCGCCGGCCCGGCCAGCTTCGATGCGCAGTTGTTCACGCGAGGCAAAGTCAAGCTCGGGCAGGGCGGCCCAGTCTGCGGGCAAGTCAAGCGTCGATGGCAGCAGGAGGCGGATGCAATATTCATCCTGAATGGCGTAGAGGGCCTGATCCTGCCAGGAGGCGCTGACCACTTCGTCGAGGGCGCTGGGCTGCTGGGCAAAGCCCAGGCTGGCCAGCGCACTGCGCACCTGCGGGCCGTAGAGTTCGAACTGGGTCCAGGCGGCACTGGCGTCTTCCAGCGTCACCTGGTCGTTGAAGAACAGGTGACGCTTGAAATACGCCGCCAGGCCAGGCGCATGGCCGGGCTGGGTCAGGAGCAGGAAATGCTCGCCGTGTTGCAGCAGGGTGAAGACTTCCAGAATGCGGGCGCTGGGGTTGGTGAGCACGGTGGGCACGGCCCGCTGCGGGCTGAGCAGGCCGACATCATTGGTGGTCTGGCGCTGCACATAGTCTGTTCGGGTGGCGCCGCCCAGCAGGAGGGTGCCGGGCTGCGGCAGGCGGTACCAGGCCGCGGTGTGGGTGGCGGCCTGGGTGCTGGGGGCGGTGGGCGCGGGGGTGCTCATGTTGGGTGGATTTTACCCGTTAGCGCGAGTCCACTAATTTGTTTGCAAACAAGAGAGTTTGCGTTTTCTTTCTTTTCAGGGGCTCTGCCCCTGTGACCCCGCTTAGGGGGAATTACACTTCGTGTTAGCAGTTCCCCCAGCGTTGCTCCGCAGCGCAGAACCCCCTCCAGACGGTAATCGTGGTGTTTGCAGTCTAGGTGGACTTCAGTGAGACCCGCGTTGCATGCGATGAGTGCATTTAAAATTTGCGTGTATGCAAGCATTGCATCTGGCGGAGTATGCGCACGCCGCGTATATAATCGCAGTAATCTTTCCACCCTTCACAACATCTATACATTATGGAAGCCAATCAGACTGACAAACAACTCCCACAGGAGCACGTCAAGGTGCTCATTCTTGGCTCTGGCCCGGCTGGGTTGGCGGCGGCGCTGTATACCGCCCGTGCCCAACTGCAGCCGGTGGTGCTGGCTGGCCAGGAATACGGCGGCCAGGTTTCGCTGACCCATACCATTGAGAACTATCCCGGCTTTCCGGATGCGGTGGGCGGCCCCGAGCTGACCGAGCTGTTCCGCAAGCAGGCCGAGCATTTTGGCGCCAAAACCGTGTTCGATACCGCGGTCAAGGTGGACCTCAGCCAGCGCCCCTTCAAGGTCACCAGCTACGCCACTGAATATGTGGCGGATACGCTGATCATTGCCACCGGCGCCACGCCGCGCCATTTGCAAGTGCCGGGCGAGACCGAGTTCACCGGCCGCGGCGTCTCGTATTGCGGCACCTGTGACGGATTTTTCTTCAAGGACAAGGACATCGTGGTGGTGGGTGGCGGCGACAGCGCCATGGAAGAAGGCACTTTTCTGACCCGCTTTGCCAACAACGTAACCCTTATTCACCGCCGGGATGATTTCCGGGCCGGCGAGCTGCTGCTGCAGCGGGCCAAGGACAACCCCAAGATGAAGTTCATCACCAATACGGTGGTGAACAAGATCGAGGGCAATGGCACGGTGCAGACCGTGGAGCTGGAGAACGTGGAGACCGGCGAGAAGCAGCCCTTCACTACGGATGGCGTGTTCATTTTCATCGGCCACACGCCCAACACCCAGCTGTTCGTAGACCAGCTGGAGATGGATGCGGGCGGCTACCTGGTGGCCAACCGCTACATGGAGACCAATGTGCCCGGCGTGTTTGCGGCCGGTGAGGTGGCCGACCCGCACTTCCGCCAGGTAATTACCTCGGCAGGCATGGGCGCGGCGGCCGGCATCCAGGCCACCCGCTTTCTGGAAGCTAACGAATAACCCACGAGTAGCGCAGGCCAGGCTGAACAAGATGCAAGGTACAAGCGTCCTCAATAATTGAGGACGCTTTGTTTTGTGGGCCGGGCGGAGGCCAAATGTTGTCGGTGATATAATCGCCGCGTTCGTACAAAAAACCATAATTCCCAAATCAAAGCGGAGAAGTGAATGTCGCACAAGATTACGATCGTAGGCGCGGGCATGACTGGAGCCACCGCCGCCCACTGGCTGGCAGAGCGTGAGCTGGCCGATATTGCACTGATCGACGTTGTCGAGGGCATGCCGCAGGGCAAAGCTCTCGATTTGTTCCAGGCCATGCCGGTGATCGGCAAGGACGTCAAGATCGAAGGCAGCAATGACTACGCTGCCAGCGAAGGCTCTGACATCGTGGTCATCACTGCCGGTCTGCCGCGCAAGCCGGGCATGAGCCGTGACGACCTGTTGGCTACCAATGCCGACATCGTCAAGAAGGCCACCGAGGAGACCCTCAAGCGCTCCCCGAATGCGATCTATATCATCCTGACCAACCCGCTGGACGCCATGTGCTATGTGGCCATGAAGGCCGGCGGCCTGCCGCGCGAGCGCGTGATCGGCCAGGCCGGCATCCTCGACTCGGCCCGCATGCGCGCGTTTGTGGCGATGGAGCTGGGCGTCAGCGTCGAGAACATCTTCTGCTACGTGCTGGGCGGCCACGGCGACAGCATGGTGCCGCTCACCCGCCACTCCAACGTGGCGGGCGTGCCGCTCAACGAGACCATGCCGACTGACCGGCTGGCGGCGATCGTGGACCGCACCCGCAAGGGCGGCGGCGAGATCGTCTCGCTGCTCAAGAACGGCAGCGCGTTCTACGCGCCCTCGGTGGCGGTGGCCCAGATGGCCGAAGCCATTTTGAAGAACAAGCAGCTGATCGCCCCGTGCGCTGTGTACATGAACGGCGAATACGGCTTGAAGGACATCTTCTTCGGCGTGCCGGCTCAGTTGGGCCGCAAGGGCCTGGAAAAAGTGATCGAGTACAGCCTGAACGCTGAAGAGAAGCAAATGCTGGATAACTCTGCCGCTGAAGTGCGCGAACTGACCGCAGCGCTGAAGCTGTAAACCCACAGATCGGAGCAGGGCATGGCAAAAGACACCCTTAGCATCAAGGACAATCGCACCGGGCAGGAGTATGAGCTGCCGATCTGGGAAGGCACGATCAAGGCCATTGACCTGCGCCAGATCAAGACCGGGCCGGAAGACTTTGGCCTGATGACGTATGACCCGGCTTTCATGAACACGGCCAGCACCAAGAGCGAGATCACCTACCTGGATGGCGACAACGGCATTCTGCGCTACCGGGGCTACCCGATCGAGCAGCTGGCTGAGAAGTGTACGTATCTGGAAGTGGCCTACCTGATCCTGTACGGCGAATTGCCCAACAAGGACCAGCTGGCCCAGTGGGTGCACGACATCACGCACCACACCATCATCCACGAGAACATCAAGCACTTCATGCAGAACTTCCGCTACGATGCCCACCCGATGGGCATGTTCATTGCCACGGTAGCGGCGCTTTCCACTTTTTATCCTGAAGCGAATCAAATTAACGACACCAGCGTGCGCACCATCCAGATCCAGCGGCTGATCGCCAAAGTGCCCACGATCGCGGCGTTCTCGTACCGCCACAGCCGCGGCCTGCCGTTCATCTACCCTGACAACAACCTGAGCTACCCGGGCAACTTCTTGAGCATGATGTTCAAGATGATGGAGCAGAACTACGAGCCCAACCCGGTGCTGGAGCGTGCGCTGGATGTGCTCTTCATCCTGCATGCGGACCACGAGCAGAACTGCAGCACCAGCGCCATGCGCTCGATCGGCTCGAGCAAGGTCGACCCGTACTCCGCCATGGCGGGGGCGGCGGCGGCCCTGTACGGGCCGCTGCACGGCGGCGCCAACGAGGCTGTGCTGCGCATGCTGAGCCAGATCGGCGATGTCAAGAACATCCCCGGCTTCATCGAGAAGGTGAAGAAGGGCGAAGGCCGCCTGATGGGCTTCGGCCACCGCGTGTATAAGAACTACGACCCGCGCGCCAAGATCATCAAGCAGGTGGCCGAAGACGTCTTCAAGGTGACCGGCCGCAATGCCCTGCTGGATATTGCGGTGGAGCTCGAGCAGATCGCTTTGAGCGACGAATACTTCATTTCACGCAAGCTGTATCCGAATGTGGACTTCTACTCCGGCATCATCTACCAGGCCATGGGCCTGCCGGTGGCCTTCTTCCCGGTGATGTTCGCCATCCCGCGCACGGTGGGCTGGCTGGCGCAATGGCAGGAGATGCTGCTGGACGATGAGCAGAAGATCGCCCGCCCGCGCCAGGTGTACCTGGGCCAGGACCAGCGCGACTTCGTGCCGATGGACAAGCGCAAGTAGCGCTGCCCGCGAAACTAAAAAGCCCGCTCATATGAGCGGGCTTTTTGTTTTGCAGGGATGGTTACGGCGTAGGCGTAGACTGGGCGGGAGCGCCGCTGCCGTTCCAGGTGAAGGTGCGCACCAGGCTGGCGGGGCCGCCCTGGATGTAGACGGGCAGGCCGTCGGCATCCACACCGATCTGGGCCACGGTCACCACGTACCAGCGGAAGATGTGCGGGCGGCCATCCGTGGGGCGGAACGAGGTGGGAACCGAGAAGGTGGTGTCCTTGACCTCGTCAGTGATGTGCAGGTTGCGGCCGCTGGTCACGTCTACGATGGTGACCTGGTAGTACTCATTGTTGCGCAAGGCGCCAACCGAGGCCCACTGCAGCGCGATCGTGTCGCTGCTGGAGGTGAAGGCGTCGCCGTCCACCGGCAGCAGCAGCTCAGGGGCCGGGTAGGGCGGGGCCACGGTGGGGGTCACCGTGGAGACGCCGACGAAGGTACGCATGCACAGCGGGATGGCCAGGCGCTGGCCCTCGAAGGTGCCGTCTGAGGTCAGGTTGTTCCAGCTCATGATGGCTTCCATGGGTACGCCGTAAGTGACCGCGATCAGGCTGAGCGATTCGCCGGCCTGGACGACATAGCTCTGCACGTCACAGGCGGCGATGGTGGCTTCCATCTCGCCCAGGGTGGCGGTTGCTTGTGGAGTGGCGGTGAAAGTGGGCTGCGGGATCAACAGGGCCTGCCCGATGAACAGGCTGCAGTTGGCATCCAGCGAATTTTGCAGAATGATGGAGGCGGCGCTCACATTGAAGGCGAAGCCAATGCCGCCACACGTATCCAGTTGCTGGACGGTGTAGGACAACGGCGTATAGGTAGGCTCAGGGGTGGAGGTGGCCGTGGGCGTCTCGGGCGTCTCGGTGGCGGTGACGGTGGGCGTGGCGGTGGCGGTGCCCTCGACTTCGGGGGCCAGCAGGCGCCCGGTCTGCGAGAGGGCCGCATAGGCTACGCCGCTGCCGACCAGCAGCAGCAGGACCAGCAAGCCAATGGCGACCGGCAGGCTGAGGCGCAGCTCGGGCAGGCTGGTGCGCCCGCCGATGGGCGCATCGGCCTTGGCGGCCTTTTTGGTGATGGGGGTGCTGCCAGCTACGAATTGGTGGCCGCACACCAGGCAGCGAGGTGCGTTCTCACTTACGCGGGTGCCACAACTGGGGCAAATTTTGGTGGGGGTGGAGCGAGGTTTGTCGGTTGCCATAAACTGGGCGATTATATCAAGCACCCCAAGGGCCGGATGAGAGTCGAGTGAGGAGAAGGGATGAGAATAGAGATTCGAGATTGAGAGCAAATCTCCACTCTCTATTTGCAAAGGCTCACTGGTTATACTCGCTCTGATGCAACCCACCAGCCTATATCTGCACATCCCATTTTGCCGCCACCGCTGCGGCTATTGCGATTTCAATACATATGCCGGGCTGGACAACCTGATCCCGGCGTATACGGATGCGCTGATCGCCGAGGCGGAGTGGCTGGCTGCGGCGGCGGGCGAGCGCCTGCCGGTGCACACGATCTTCTTGGGCGGCGGCACACCCTCGCTGCTGCCGCTGGAGGGCATGCAGCGCTTGCTGCAGGCGCTGCATGCGGCCTACGATGTGGCGCCGGAGGCCGAGATCTCGCTGGAGGCCAACCCGGGCACGCTGAGCCCGGAATATTTGGCCGGCCTGCGGGCGGCGGGCTTCAACCGCATCAGCCTGGGCGTGCAGTCGGCCAGCCCGCACGAGCTGCTGGTGCTGGAGCGCGAGCACGACTTCAGCGATGTGGTCAACTCGGTCAAATGGGCGCGGCAAGCCGGGTTTGAGAACCTGAACCTGGACTGGATCTTTGGCCTGCCGGGGCAGAGCCTGGCCAGCTGGCAGCGCAATCTGGAGCTGGCGATCGGCCTGGCCCCTGAGCACCTTTCGCTGTATGCGCTGAGCATTGAGCACGGCACGCCGTTCAAGGAACTGGACACGCGCGGCCTGCTGGCCCTGCCGGATGGGGACGCGGCTGCCGAAATGTACGAGCTGGCCGACAGCATGCTGGGCGGGGCGGGCTTCGTGCAGTACGAGATCTCCAACTGGGCCAAGCCGGGCGCAGACGGCCAGCCGCTGGCCTGCCGCCACAACCTGCAATACTGGCGTAACCTGCCGTATGCCGGGCTGGGGGCGGGGGCGCACGGCTTTTTGGCCGGACACCGCACCGCCAATGTGCTGGCGCCGGCCGCCTACATCAAGCGCATGCGTGAGGCTGTGCAAGCCGGCGGGCCTACGGCAGCGCAGCTGCCCAGAACACCGGCTACGGCCAGCGCCGAGCCGGTGGACGCGCACCGCGAGATGGGCGAGACGATGATGATGGGCCTGCGCCTGGTGCGCGAGGGCGTCTCGCAGGCGGGCTTCGCCGAGCGCTTTGGCAGCACGCTGGAGCAGGCGTATGGGCGCAGCATCCGTGCGCTGCAGCAGCGCGGCCTGCTGGAAACGGCGTCAGGCGTCTTGCGCCTGACGCAGCAAGGCCGCTTGCTGGGCAACCAGGTCTTTATGGAGTTTGTCTAAGGCGATGTTATTATTTCGCCCATGGCAAAGAAAGTAACCAAGAAAACTGCAGCCAAGAAGACTGCAAGCAAGAAACCCACGCCCAGCAAAGCCAGTGCCACGCCGGGCGCGTTGAATACCAAGGGGAAGTTTTACCTTGGCAAGCTCCACGACCTAAAGAAGAATCAAAAAACCGACGAGCTGGTGCTGTATGACCCGGCTGACCTGACGACGCACGGCGTTGTTTTCGGTATGACCGGCTCCGGCAAGACCGGCCTGTGCATTGGCATTCTGGAAGAAGCCGCGCTGCAGGGCATCCCGGCCTTGATGATCGACCCCAAGGGCGACATTACCAACTTGCTGCTGCACTTCCCCAACCTCCAACCGGCTGATTTTGAGCCCTGGATCAACCCTGACGAAGCCAAGCGGGCCGGGCAGGACGTGCAAACGGCCGCGGCGGCCACCGCCCAGCTGTGGAGCAAGGGCCTGGCCGATTGGGGCATCGGGCCGGAGCGCATCCAGGCGCTGGCGGACTCGGCGGAGTTTGCGGTGTATACGCCGGGCTCGGACGCTGGCTACCCGGTCAGCATCCTGGCGTCGCTGCAGGCGCCGCAGGAAGACTGGAACGAGCACCGCGAGGCGATCCGCGAGCGCATCGCCTCGACTGCCACGGCCATCCTGGGCCTGGTGGGCTTTGATGATGTAGACCCGGTGAAATCCCGCGAGCATATCCTGCTGGCGAATCTGTTCGAGCAGGCCTGGTCGGCGGGGCGCGACCTGGGCTTGGGTGATCTCATTCGCCAGGTGCAAAACCCGCCGATCAGCAAGCTGGGCGTGCTGGACCTGGACCAATTCTTTCCGGCTAAAGAGCGCGGCGCGCTGGCGCTGCGTCTGAACAACATTCTGGCTGCGCCCAGCTTCCAAACCTGGCTGGAGGGCACGCCGCTCGAGATCGAGAAGCTGCTGTACACCAAGGATGGCAAACCGCGCCACAGCATCTTCCTGCTCTCGCATCTTTCAGATGCCGAGCGGATGTTCTTCATCACGCTGCTGTATTCGGCGGTGGAGACCTGGATGCGTAACCAGCGCGGCAGCGGTGCGCTGCGAGCGCTGGTGTACTTTGATGAAATTCACGGCTACCTGCCGCCGGTGAAAGAGCCGCCCAGCAAGGCGCCCATGCTGCGCATGTTGAAGCAGGCGCGCGCTTTTGGGGTGGGCCAGCTGTTGGCCACCCAAAACCCGGTGGATGTGGACTACAAGGCGCTCTCCAACGCCGGCTCGTGGTTCATTGGCAAGCTGCAGACCGACCGTGACAAGGAGCGCTTGCTGGATGGGCTTGAAGGCGCCGCTCCGGGCGCATTCAAGCGCTCTGACTACGATAAGCAAATTTCAGCGCTGGATAAGCGCGTCTTCCTGCTGCACAATGTGCACGAGAGGCAGCCTGTTATTTTCTATACCCGCTGGGCGATGAATTACCTGGCGGGGCCGCTGACGCGCAGCCAGATCCCTGCGCTCAACAAGCTGGCCTCTGGCGCCGCTGTACTAGCGGCCAAGGCCAGCAAGCCATCATCATCAAAAGAGGAGCCGCAAATGAATTCTGAAACTGGCGCCCTGGGCCACCGGCCCATCGTCCCCTCTGGTGTGCAAGAGATATTCATGCCCGCCGCGCTGGGCCTGGAGGCGGCCGCGCAGGCCAGCCGCCGCAGCTTGCCGGCGGATGCCAAGCGCATTGGCCTGGCCTACCGCCCGGCCTTGCTGGCGCAGGCGCAAGTGCGCATTCTGCAGCGCAAGTACAACCTGGACTTTGAAACCCACAAGGCGGCCCTGGTGACAGATGTGCCGGCCCGCGGCCTGCGTTGGGAAGACTTTGAGCACGACCCGGTGGAGGAACGCAGCCTGGAGGGCCGCCCGCAGGACGATGAAGCCGTGTACGCGGACCTGAGCGGCACGCTGGCGGACGGCGCGCAGCTCAAGATCATGGAACGCGACTTTGCCGACTGGGTCTACCGCGCCAGCGAAGTGCAGGTGTGGGCCAACGACGAGCTGAAGGTGTACGCCGGGCCGGAACTGACCCGCGAGGAGTTTGCGGCCTTGTGCGCGCAGGAAGCGCAGGCCAAGAGCAACCAGGAAGTTGAGAAGGCCAAGCAGAAGTTTGAGACCCAGATCAAGAACTTGCAGAAGAAGCTGGAGAAGGAACGTCGCGACCTGAGCCAGGATGAGCAGAAGGCCAACCAACGCAACATCGAGGCGATGGGCACGCATCTGGAAAATGTGATCGGCCTGTTTGCCGGAAGAAGCCGGCGCCTGACCACCTCGCTGACCAAGCATCGCATGTCCAGCGAGGCCAAGGCCCGCGTGGAAGACAGCAAAGCCACCATCACCAGCCTGGAGAAGGAAATGGAAGCTATGGGGGATGAAGTGCAGCAGGCGCTGGAAGCCATTGATGCGCGTTGGGATGCAGTGGCAGATAAGATCACCCAGATCCCGATCGCAGCGGCGCGCAAAGATATATACGTCAGCACCTTTGGCGTGGTGTGGCTGCCGTATCACCGTGTCAGTGTGGGCGGGCGCGAAGTCGAGATCCCTGCGTACGAGTAAAGAACAGTAGTTTCTTAGAGAGATGTTAAAGGCACTGGCAAAAGCCAGTGCCTTTCGTTTATGTCAGTGATAGATGCGGCGCAGCCCCGTTCTCGGTAGAAATCAACCACTTTCAACGGAGGATGCTATGTTAACTTGGGCACTCACTTTTCTTGTCATCGCCATCATTGCCGGCTTGCTGGGCTTCCGTGGCGTTGAAGTGACGGCGGCCAGTATTGCGCAGTTGATCTTCACCATCTTTGTGGTGCTGCTGATCATCTCGCTGCTGTTCGGCCGTGTGCTCTTCGAGGTTTCGTACGTGCCAATGCTGGTCTAGCTTCAACATGGCCGTACACAAAGAGCGCCCCGATTTCGGGGCGCTCTTTTTTTGATGCCTGGCTAGGCGAAGTGCTTGAGTTTCTCGAGGGCAGCCTGTTCTTCGCTGAGGGATTCGGAGAGCAGAGCAGCTGCGTCGGCGTGGCCTAATTGGCGGGCCGACTTGATGGCGGATTCGTAGGCAACGATCTCATAGTTCTCGATCTTTTGCCCGCCGGCCACCAAAGCCTCGGTGATCAGATTCTTAGGCAGCTGTTTCTCCTTCATCACCTCGTCGCCCTCTTTGACAAGGCCTTCCATGCCTGCGCATTTAACCCCGCCGGGCTCCCACTCCAGCGTCTTGAAAATTCGCTCGATGCGCTTGGCGTGTTCCTTAGTTTCGGCCAGGTGGGAGGAAAGCGCATCCTTGACTTCCTGCTTGTCCACAGCCTTGATGACTTTGGGCAGCGCTTCGATCAGCTGGTTCTCTGCGCTGTACAGGTCTTTGAGCTCATGGATGAAGAACTTTTCATGTGAGTCCAATGTCATGGTCATTTTTGTGCCTCCATTGTTGTTGTCACTCTGGTCAACGAGGCACTTATATGACCGTTATTGTGGTCCCGGGTTGGGAGGTTAAGCGGGCGTTAGACCTCGCGGCGGCCGAGTTCCTCGGCCAGCTCGGCCAAGGCCGCGCCCGGTGCGGGCTGCGGCTTGGCGGCATGCAGGGCGTCGATAGCTTCCTGGGTCAGCTTTTCGGCTTGCTCGGTGGTGAACTGGCGGGCGCCCTCGGCCTCGAGTTGCTCGGCCAGTGCCTCCACATTGGCGGCGGTGACGCCGGCGCGCCAGCCGCGGGCAAACTCGCCCTCTTTTTGCAGGGCGTACAGCACGGGCAGCGACTTCTTGCCACTGAGCAGGTCAGTATGGGCTGACTTGCCCATCGCGTCCGGGTTACCCCAGATGCCGAGAAGATCATCGTGCACCTGGAAGGCCAGGCCGAGCTTCTCGCCGAAGACCATGTAGGCTTTGAGGGCCGCGCCCTCGGCGCCGCCTACCAGGGCGCCCATGCGCACGCAGGCGGCGATCAGGGCGCCGGTCTTGCCCCAGATCATGGGCCAATAATCTTCGGTGGTGATGTTGGGCATGGATTCGTAGGCCAGGTCCAGGTACTGGCCCTGGGTGAGCTGCAGGCTGGTGCGCGGCAGCAAACGAGCGGCCTGTATGTAGGCCGCATCGGATGCGGTCTCGGATAAGCCTTCAAGGGCCATGTGGGCCAGGGCGAACAGGGTGTCGCCGGCGTTGATGGCCTGCGGCATGCCCCATTTGGCCCACACGGTGGGGCGGCCGCGGCGCTGGTCACTGTTGTCCTGGATATCGTCGTGGATGAGCGAGAAGTTGTGGAGGATCTCGACCGCGGCGGCCGCCGGCAGCGCCGTGCGCCAATCGGCGCCCGCCGCAGCCGCGCTGAGCAGCACCAGGGTGGGGCGGACACGCTTGCCGCTGGCCTTGGGGCCGGCGCCTTCGCCCTCCCAGCCCATGTGGTAGCGCAGCATGGCCAGCAATTCCTGCGGGGATTGAGTGTTGGTGAGTTGGGCGGGCTGCACGGCGGCTTGCAGCGCCGCTTCAATGGCAGGCAACAGTTCGTCTTGATATGTGGCGAGCGACATAGAGCTGGATTATAGACCCAGCCAGGATATTTTTTGAATTGTGTGGAGTTGGAAGCTTAGTCGCCGCGGTAGATCAGCGGCACAGCCTGCAGGCTGCTGATGTTGCCAGCCCCGGCAGCGAACATGGCCACTTGCAGCTCACGGCTGACTTCGTTGATGGTTTCCACGACAGCTTTGCTGGACTTCACGGCGGCTTTGAGGAAGGGGCCGGCCATGCCGCCCAGCTCGGCGCCGAGGGCGATGCCCTTGGCAATATCCACGCCGCTGCGCAGCCCGCCGGAGGCGAAGATGCGCATGGTCTTCACGGCCTGGCGCACCTGCGTGATGCTCTCGGAGGTGGGGATGCCCCAATCTACGAATGCGGCGGCCAGGCGGGCCTGGCTGGCATTCTTGGCGCGGTGCATCTCGACCTGGCTCCATGAAGTGCCGCCCGCGCCGGCCACGTCAATGGCCTGCACGCCGGCGCGCGCCAGCTGCTTGGCCAGCTCGCCGGAAATGCCCCAGCCGACCTCTTTCACCACGATGGGCACAGGCAGCTGCTTGCACATGATCTCGATCTTCTTGAGCAGGCCGGCAAAGTTGGTATCGCCTTCAGGCTGCACCGCTTCCTGCACGGCGTTGAGGTGCAGCATCAGCGCGTCGGCTTCGGCCATATCCACGGCGCGCTGCAGGTGGTTCAGGCCGTAGCCATAGTTCAGCTGCACCGCTCCGACATTGGCGAAGAGCAGGATGTCAGGGGCAACATTGCGGACGCGGAAGGTGGTCTCGAGGGCCGGGTCTTCGATGGCGGCACGCTGGCTGCCGAGGCCGAGGGCGATGCCGGTTTGCTGGGCGGCTTCGGCCAGGGCCTGGTTGATCTGGCCGGCCTCGTCGGTGCCGCCGGTCATGGATGAGATCAGGATGGGGGCTTTAAGCTGCTTGCCGAAGACCTGGACGGATAGATCTACTTCGTCAAGGTTGAGCTCAGGCAGGGCATTGTGCAGGAAGGAATACTTCTCGAACCCCGTGGTGAGGCCAGAGCGCACATCTTCTTCAAGATTGATGCGGATGTGGTCGGCTTTTCGGGCGCCGGTACCCGTAACTTTCGCCATGTAGTAGTGTTCCTGTGGAGTGATGGCTAGTTTACCAGCCGCAAATTAGGCTGTCAATTAAGCGCCTGATTAGGTATTACTAAAGGTAGAATAACGCAGTCAAAACTTTTGGAGGCATACATGTCGGATACATTTGAACAAGTGAAGGCTACTGTCGTCGAGCTGCTCGGCGTAGACGCTGCCAAGGTCACCCGTGAGGCTCGTTTCCGTGAGGATCTCGAAGCTGACTCGCTGGACATTGTGGAGCTGATCATGGCTCTCGAGGACAAGTTGAGCATCGAGATCTCCGACGAGGACGCGCAGAGCATCACCACTGTGGGCGGCGCGGTCGACTACATCGAAGGCAAGAAGTAGTCATTTTCTCAACCAACAAAAAAGAGCGGCGTTCGCCGCTCTTTTTGTTTGCCTGGTTACTTGAGCATGTCCGGAATTTGCTCCGGATAGTCGGCCACGCGCACACCTGCTTTGGTGAGCGCGGCGATCTTGTCTTCGGCGCCGCCAGCGCTGCCCTCGACGATGGCGCCGGCATGGCCCATGCGCTTGCCCGGAGGGGCGGCGCGCCCGGCAATGAAGCCGACCACCGGCTTGGTCATGTGCTTGCTGATGTACTCGGCGGCTTTCTCTTCGTCGCTGCCGCCGATCTCACCGATCATCACAACTTTGTCGGTCAGCGGGTCTTCTTCGAACATCTGCAGGATGTCGATGAAGTTGAGGCCCTTGACCGGGTCACCGCCGATGCCCACGGTGGTGCTGGAGCCCATGCCGACCTGCTTGAGGGCGTACAGCACCTCGTAGGTCAGCGTGCCGGAGCGGGAGACCACGCCGATGTTGCCGGGGATGGCATTGTCACCGGGGATGAAACCGATCTTGGTTTCGCCGGGGGTCAGCAGGCCCGGGCAGTTGGGGCCAATGAGCAGCACGCCCTTGGAGTCGAGATAGGCGCGCACACGCATCATGTCCTGCAAGGGGATGCCCTCGGTGAGGCAGACGATGAGGCGCACGCCGGCATCGGCGGCCTCCAGCATGGCGTCAGCGGCGGCGGCGAGCGGCACGATGATCATGCTGCAGTCGGCGCCGGTGGCGTCCACGGCCACCTTCACGGAGTCGAAGACAGGCACCTTGCCATCCAGCACCCATTCGCCACCCTTGCCGGGGCGCACGCCGCCGACGACCTGGGTGCCGTATTCCAGCATGCGCTGGGAGTGGAACAAGCCCTCGTTGCCGGTGATGCCTTGCACCACCACGCGAGTGTTTTTGTCAGCCAGAATTCCCATTCGTAATTTCCTTTCCTACTCGCCAGCGCTAGCGCTTGGCCGCCTGAACAGCTTTTTGGGCGGCTTCGGCCAGGGTTTCGGCCGTGATCATGTTGGCGTTGGCCAGCAGGGCGCGGCCTTCGGCGGCGTTGGTGCCCGCCAGGCGCACCACCATAGGCACGTCAGTCTTGATGGTTTTGAGCGCTTCGAGGATGCCCTTGGCCACCTCGTCGCCGCGGGTGATGCCGCCGAAGATGTTGAACAGCACAGCCTTCACATTCTTGTCCTGCAGGATGATGCGCAGGGCGGCGGCCACCTTCTCGGCGTTGGCGCCACCGCCGATGTCGAGGAAGTTGGCCGGCTCACCGCCAAACAACTTGATGATGTCCATGGTGGCCATGGCCAGACCGGCGCCGTTGACCATGCAGCCGATCTCGCCATCCAGCTGGATGTAGGTCAGGCCGCTCTTGCGGGCCTGCGTTTCGGCCGGGGTCTCCTCGTCCATGTCGCGCAGCTTGGCCAGTTTGGGCTGGCGGAAGATGGCGTTGTCGTCGATCAGCATCTTGCCGTCGATGGCCAGCAGCTCGTTGTCTTTGGTGATGACCAGCGGATTTATCTCCGCCAGGGTGGCGTCAGAGTTCTTGTAGGCTTCCCACAGGCCCTTGCAGATGGTGTGGAAGGCGGCCCAGTGGGCACGGTCGAGCTCAATGCCGACGGCCAGGTCACGAATGTTGTAGTCTTGCAGGCCGAGCAGCGGGTTGACGTGGACGCGGATGATCTTTTCCGGGGTGGTGGCGGCGACTTCTTCAATGTCAACGCCGCCGGCGGCCGAGGCGATCATGACCGGCTGGCGGGCCGCACGGTCATTGGTGATGCCGAGGTAGATCTCGCTGGCGATGCCAATGGCAGGGTCGATCAGGACTTTGCGCACCGGCAGACCCTTGATGTCCATGCCGATGATCTCCTTGGCGGCGTCCTGGGCTTGCTTGGCGGTCTTGACCACCTTCACGCCGCCGGCCTTGCCGCGGCCGCCTACCAACACCTGAGCCTTGACGACCACTGCGCCGCCCAGCTTCTTGGCAATTTCACCGGCTTCTTTGGGGGTCTTGGCAATTTTGCCCTTGGGTACGGGCACACCGTATTGGGCAAAGATCTTCTTGGAGTCAAACTCGTGTAGCTTCATATCAGGGAAATGCTCCTTTGAAAGAGAGCGGATGTGGGTTGTGCCAAAACGGGGGCATTATAACAGAGCGAAAATGAGCCTCTGCCGGGCGCAGAGGGGCGCGGGCATATAATGGCTGGATGTTTCGTTACGAGCACCGCAGCCAGCCGTTGCTGCCGCGCAGACTGTTCTTTCTACGAGTAGGGCGGCATGTGCTGGTGGCGCTAGGGGTGATGCTGCTGTTCCTGCTGCTGGGTACGCTGGGCTATCACTGGCTGGCGGGCCTGCCGCTGCTGGACGCGTTGCTTAACGCGGCGATGATCCTTTCCGGCATGGGGCCGGTGGATGCGCTCACGACTGACGCCGGCAAGCTGTTCGCCACGGCGTATGCGTTGGTATCAGGCCTGGTGTTTGCGTTCACCACGGGCATCATTATTTCGCCCATGCTGCACCGCGCCTTCCATCGCTTGCATATGAAGGACACTGAACAGTGAGCAGTCAACAGTAACAAGAGATTGGAGGATAGAGATTCTCCTGCTCACTCATCACTGTTCACTTTGTTACTGCTCAGGGAACCACATGATCGTGGCGTTCTGGCTGTCGACGACCCAGACCCCGCCGTTGGGGTCAGCCGCGGCGCCCTGGGCGACCAGAATGTTGGCAGCCTGCTGGTCATAGCCGCCGAAGTAGTAAGCCAGCGTGCCATCCGGGTTGTAGACCAACACGCGGCCGGCCTCCGGGTCAGCAATGAAGACCTGGCTATCCTTGCCCACGCTGAGGTAAGGCTTGTTGGCGAGCGACTGGCCGTACCACCCGGCGATCTCCCACTGGGTGGCGAGGATGAAGCGGCCATCGCGATACTCCAGCACTTGCACGCGCTGGTTCCAGGTGTCGGCTACGTAAATGCGCTCAAGCGTCGCATCGTAGGCCAAGCCGACTGGTTCATCGAACTGGCCGGGTTCAAAGCCGAATTCGCCATAGTCTGATAGATGATTGCCCTGGGCGTCATACATGCGCAGACGCTTGTTGCCAGTGTCAGTGACGACTATATTGCCATCCGAGAGCACAATGACATCACGCGGCCCCCACATGGCGCCAGAGCTTTCGTCTTGCCCGAAGTAGCCCCACATGCGCACGAACTGGCCGCTGGCGGTGAATTGCTGGATGCGGTGGTTCCAGGTGTCGGCCACATATACGCTCTCGCCTTCGGGTGAGACAGCGACGGACCACGGCTCGTTGAAGGCGCCGCCGCCGGCCGTGCCGCTGGCGGCATCGGCGAAGCTGCCCCACACGCTCAGCACGCTGCCGTCAGGCGAGAGGCGCTGGATGCGGTGGTTGCCAGTGTCGGCCACGTAGAGCGTGCCGTCGGGCGCCACGGCCGCGTTGCGCGGGGCAATGAATTGCCCCGGCTCGCTGCCGAAGCCGCCAATGGTGAACTGCGGCGCCAGCGCCCGACCCTTGCCCTCGTACGGGTCTGCCAGCACATCTTCGCCGGTGATGCCCTGCACGCCGTAATCCCAGATCTGGGCGGCTACATCCTTGCGGATGTAGACGCGCATGGTGCGCCCGGGCGACCAGGCCTCCAGGCTGGAGTTCTGGCCCTTGTTGTCAAGATAGCTGGTGAAGTCACTGTTGAGCCAGATGTGCCACAGGTCTTCGCGCATTTGGGCGTTGCCTACATAGTCCCAGATGCGCAAGGCCACCCGGCGCAAGTATTCACCGGTGGACATCTCAGTGACCGGCCGGCCAGTGTCCGAAGTGAAGCGGAAGCCAATACTGCTGGGGGTGAAGTCAAAATAGTCTTGATTGGGCCACCAGATGCGCATGTACTCGAACATGTAATAGCTCTGGCCCACGATCGGTTCGATCTTGCCGTAGTTGGTATCACCCACGATGATGACGGGGAACTGGCGCAGATCACGGCTGGGCTGGTCTGCGTAGTAGCGCTGGTTGGGATAGTTGCGCAGATACCACCAGAAGGGGTAGGAGGTCTCGTTGTCGTAGGCCACCTGCAGATCCAGCGTGTCGGTGGTGCGGCGCGAGATCTCTTCGATCTGGTTGATGGCTATTTTGGAGCCGGGCGCCATGTGGGCGTAGACGAGGTACTCGGTGGCCAGATCGTAGTTGCGGAAGTTGGCGCGCAGCGAAATGCGCAGCGTGAGGGCGGCCAGAGCCGCGAAGCCGACCAAAAGAGCGAGCTTGCCGATGTGCTTGCCGCTCCATTCACCCTGCAGGCCGTAGCGCAGAATGCCATACAAGCCCAACGCCAAGGCAATGAAGAAGAATAGGAAGTGATAGGTGGCCTGCAGCTGGCTTAGCTCGTTGCCCTGGAAAGGAGGCTTAGTGCCCAACAGGGATGTGAGCACGTTGAAAGCGGCCACCAGTGAAAGCACCACAGACCCCAGCAGCAGCCAGCCGTGCTTGCTGGCAAAGCCAGCCCAGGGAATGCGGGCGATCAGGCGCGAGACGGCCCAGGCGGCCAGCAGCAGCATGGGAATGGCGATGTGCAGGGTAAGCCAGGGCATGCGCTCGCCGGCGATGGTGTAGGCCGCCAGGGCCGAGACGGCCCAGAAGGCGAACAGCACCAGCGCTATTCGGTAACTTTCATGCGGCAGCAGGTCACGGTTCTCGTTATCGGGGCCGCGCTCGCTTTCACGCAGGCGACGCAGGCTGCGCAGGCCCATTACGCCAGCCAACAGGCTGCCGGCGGCGGCCAGGAACTCATAGGCTGGGATCTGCACGCCCCAATAATAGTAGGAGGGCTGGTTGCCGCGCTCCACGGCCTGCTGCTCGAGCCAATAGCCCAGCGAGCCCACCAGGCCGGAGAAGAAACCCACGCCGTTGCTGAAGATGGTGGTGTAGAAGGGCACGAAGATGGCGTAGAAGACCGCGCTGCTGATGAGCCAGGCGCGCCCATTGATGAGGAAGCCCAGCCCGGCGGACAGCAGCACCAACACCGCCACGATACCGGAGATGAAGATGAGATTGCTGGTGTCCTGATAAGCCATGGGGTCGTGGTGCAGCCAGCGGATGGGGAAGGCTGAGAGGTGCGGCAGCACCAGGGCGAAGAGCAGGCCCATCAACACGAAGGCGCGCTCCTGGCGCAAGCGCGGCAGCCCGTAACCAATGAACAGAGACGCCAGAGCCGCGATCAGGGACGCGGCGCCCAGCCCGCCGAGGATGATGGTGGTGGCCGACAGCGGCGAGTTGAACGCCGCGGCTGCCGTGTCGCCGGCGACGACAGGCTCTTCCACTTGTGTGGCGCTGACCGCGCTGGCGCCGCTCTCGCTGGCCTGGACTTGCGCTCCGATGGCGAGCATGAACAGCACCACGCTGAGCACCAGCGTCACGAAGAATATCAGCCGAGTATTTTTGCCTTTCCAGGTGCGCGGGGCGATGCGCCAGAGGAACACCAACCCCAGGAAGATCAGCGCCTGGGCCAGGTATATGAAGGATGTTTCTTTTGAGGTGAAGTGCAGGGCGTTGGCGGCCACCGCAATGTAGATGAATTTGTGCTGGCCGGTGTCCAGGTAGCGCAGAATGGCCCACAGCATCACCAGGCCAAACAGGGTCACAAAGATCTCATTGCGGGCGTAGCGGCTGTAGTACATCACGTAAGGCGAAATGAGAAAGAAGAATGATGCCAACAATGCGGCGGTGCGGCCGAGGTAGCGCCGGAAGGCCCACCAGACAAAGAACACCACCGCCACGCCAAACAGCGCCTGCGGGGCGCGAGCGGTGAAATCGTTGTCGCCAAACAGAAAATAACTCAGCGCGAGCATATGAAACTGGATCGGCCCGTGGCTGAGCGGGTGGTGCTGGTAGCCCTGGCCCTTGAAGAGCTGCCAGGAGAAATAGACATGGGTGGTCTCGTCGTGGCTCATGACGCGCTCGCCCAGCATGTGGAAGCGGGTGACCACGGCTGCCAGCAAGAGCAGCACCACGACGGCATGCTCCCAGGTGAAGCGCTGTTTGCCAAACAGCGGGCGATCCAGCCAGCTTGGTTGGGAGAAAGTGCGTTCTTTGGCCATAGGTTTTTTCATATAGGTAGGGGGAATGTTGCTCAATTGTACGGGCAGGCGCAACATTCGGCAACTGGACGGCGCATAAAGCGCCGTGGGGTGGGGTTAGGGCTTGGCCGCCGGGGCGAAGCGTTCCCGCTTGCCCAGGCGCACATGTAGGTAATAGAAGAACAGCACGGCCGCCGCGCACACCACGCCGCTGCCGTACCACAACAGGTTGGGATCGTAGTTGTCCAATATGTAGCCAGCCGCAGCCGGGCCGAGGGCGGCGGGCAGCGCCCACACCAGGCTGAACACGGCCATGTAACGGCCGCGCATGGCCTCGGGCGCGAAGTTGGCCGCCAGCGCCGAGGCGGTGGGCACCACGACCATCTCACCGATCGTGATGATGATGATGGCGCCCATGAACAGCCAGTAAGCGGCCACAAAGCCAAACAGGCTGAAGCCAATGACGTAGAACAGCGTGCCCAGCGCCATCATCAGGAAAGGCGGGCGCAGTTTGATGACGCGCGTCACCCAGAATTGGAAGAGGATCACGGTGACGCCGCTAGTGGTCATCAGCAGGCCGAAGCCTTGTGGGTCAATGCTGTGATGGTCTCGCAAGTAGATGGAGAGCGTGCCGTACATCTGGATGTAGACCATGCCCATCAGGATGGACGCAAGGATGAAAGCCACGAACGGCAGGTCACGCAGAACTTTAAAGTAGCCGGCAAAGGTTTGGCTCAGTTTCTCGCTTGCCTGGGCCTCGCTGGCTTTGGGTTTCGTCTCTGCTATGTAGATGAAGAACAACAAAGCAACGATGCAGCTGATGATGGCATCGGCAACGAAGAGGTAGAAGAAAGAGAAACCGGCTAGCAGGCCGCCGATGCTGGGGCCAACGATCCAGGTCATGTTGGCGACCACGCGCAGGATGCCAAAGCCCTCCTGGCGTTGCTCTTCTGGCAGGATGTCGGCGATCATGGCTTGGTGGGCCGGGCCGGCCAGCTCGCCAAAGATGCCGCTGATGGCGGCCAGCACATACATCCAGCGCAACTCGGCCACCAGACCCAGCGAGATAGTGGTGAGCGCGCTGAACACCAGGCCAGCGATGATCAGCTTCTTGCGCCCGATGCGGTCGGTCAGCGCACCGCCGACCATGGAGCCGAGCAGCGAGAAGACCGAGAAAGTGCCGAGCACCAGGCCAGCCTGGGTAGCGCCGATGTTGAAGCGCTGCGTGACGTACAAGGCGAAGAAGGGGAAGAGCAGCGTGCGGCCGATGCCATCCACGAACGAGACGGCCACCACGGGCCAGAAGGCGCGCGGGAATTCGTTGTAGATCTTGCGGATGCGTTGCGTGAAGGAAGTTCGCATGCGGCCCTCTTTGTAGTGAGCCGCAGTATAGCACGAATGTTCTGGCTAGGCAGGCTTGCGCCGCGGGCCACCTGAACGCGGCCCGGAAGGCCGCCGGCTACCTGGGCGCTTGCCGGTTTGCGGACGCCGGCCTGTTTTGGAATCCTCGCGGCGGCCGCCGCTATCGCGCGGGGGGCGGCCCAGCATAATGCCCGGCTTGCGCGGCGCCGGCTTGCGGCTGCCCGGGCCTTTGCCGAGTTTGCCTGAGCGGCGGGCTTGCGGCTTGGCCGCCTTGGCCGGGACGCGCTTCTCTGGCCGCGGCTTGCGGCTGGCGGGTTTCTCCGCCGCCATCAGGTCGCGCACTTCGTCTTCGCTCAGCGGGCGCCATTCACCGGGCTTGAGGTTGCCAACGTACAGGTTGGCAATGCGCACGCGGATAAGCTTAGCCACTGGCAGCCCAACCTGCTTGGCAATCTCGCGAATCTGGCGTTTGTGGCCCTCGTGCATGATCACGCGCAGCCAGGCGCCCTTGCCGTACAAGTGCTCGACGCGCACATCGGCAGGGCGGGTGCGTGTGCCGTCTTCCAGCACTACGCCGCGGCGCCAGGTGGCCAGCTGCTCCGCATCCGGTTGGCGGGCCACCAGCACGCGGTACTCCTTCTCCTGCTCGTAGCGCGGGTGGCTGACGCGCTGGGTCAGCTCGCCGTCATTGGTGAGCAGCATCAGGCCTTCGCTCTCCTTATCCAGGCGGCCCACCAGGTGGAGTTGGCCGCCACCCGGGATAAGGTCGGTCACCTTTTGGCGCGGCTCCGGCCCGCCGGTGGTGGAGAGTACGCCGCGCGGTTTGTAGACGGCGAAGTAGACCGGCGCGGCCGCGGCAGCAATGCGGCGGCCGTCCACCTTGATGGCGTCGTGGGCCGCATCGGCTTTGGCGCCGATGCCAACCACGGCCCCGTTGACAGTCACGCGGCCGTTCTCGATGAGCTCTTCGGCGGCGCGGCGTGAGCCGTAACCGGCGCGAGCCAGGATCTTTTGCAGGCGTTCTTCAGCCATGCGTGAATAGTAATGGGTATTGTGAAAATATGGTGAAGAATGCGGTGAGCATAATGCCCGTATACTTAAGCGCATGAGCGAACCCCTGGTTTTGATCGAACACAGATCGCCGCTGGCCGTCGTGCGCCTTAACCGGCCGGACAAGCTGAACGCCCTCAGCCCGGACATGCTGCGTGCGTTGGCGGAGGCTTTCGAAGCCCTGAACGCTGATGAGCAAGTCCGTGTGATCGTGCTGTATGGCGGCGAGCGTGCCTTTGCGGCCGGCGCCGATATTGAAGCCATGGCCAAGGCCGGCCCGGTGGATATCTATGTGCGCAACACCCGCGCCCTGTGGCAGCGCATCTGGGGCATTGATAAGCCCGTGGTGGCGGCGGTGAGCGGCGTGGCCTTTGGCGGCGGCTGCGAGCTGGCGCTGGGCTGTGACCTGATCGTGGCCGGCGAGACAGCCCGTTTCGCCCAGCCGGAGATCAAGCTGGGCATCATGCCCGGCGCGGGCGGCACGCAACGCCTGGCGCGGGCCATCGGCCCGGCGCGGGCGATGGAGATGGTGCTGACCGGTGAGCCGCTGGCCGCTGAGGCGGCCCTGCAGGCCGGCCTGGTGAACCGCGTCGTGGCTGACGAGCAGGTGCTGGACGCGGCGCTCGAGCTGGCTGGCGTGGTGGCTGAGCGCCCGGCGGTAGCCGTGCGCCTGGCGCGCCAGGCGCTGCGCTACGGCCTGGAGCGCACGCTGCAGGAGGGCATGGAACTGGAGCGCCGCAATTATTTGATGACCTACGACACGCAAGACCAGAAAGAAGGCATGGGCGCGTTTCTGGAGAAGCGTAAAGCCAAGTTTGTTGGCAAGTAGCAATCTCCAATCTCGAATCTCTGTTTCGGGATTGGGAGATCAGAGAATGGAGATTGACTTTGGCTTCTAGTTCTAGACTTCCCGTTATCGGCGTGATCGGCGCCGGCACTATGGGCTCCGGGATCGCCCTGGTGGCGCTCTCAGCCGGCGCGCAGGTCATCTTGCAGGATACGTATGCGCCCGTGCTGGCCAAGGCGGACGCGTACATCAAGAAGTTCCTTGAAAAGAAAGACAAATCGGCTTTGTATGCCAACCTGACCCTCACCGAGAGCCTGGATGACTTTGCGCGTGCCGAAGTGGTGATCGAAGCCGCGCCGGAACGGCTGGAACTCAAGCAGGAGCTGTTCGCCAAACTTGATGCGGTGTGTGCGACCGAAGCGATATTGGCGACAAACACCAGCACGCTCTCGGTGACCGCCGTGGCGGCCACCACCAAGCACCCCGCCCGCGTGGCCGGCATGCACTTCTTCAACCCCGCGCCGGTGCTGCCGCTGGTGGAGGTGGTGCGGGCTGCGCAAAGCAGCCCGGCCACGGTGGAGGCGCTGGTGGCTTTGGCAGAAGCGCTGGGCAAGACGCCGGTGGTCACCGGCGACACGCCCGGCTTCATCGTCAACCGCGTGGCGCGGCCTTTCTACGGTGAAGCGCTGCGCCTGTTAGGGGAACGGGTGGCGGGCTTTGAGGATATTGACCGGCTGGTGGAGCAGGGGGCGGGCTTCCGTATGGGGCCATTCCGGCTGATGGACCTGATCGGTATCGACATCAACGCCGGTGCCATGCGCTCCATGTATGAGCAAACATATAACGAGCCGCGCTACCGGCCGCACTGGATCCAGATGCAAAAGCTAGCCGCTGGCGAGCTGGGGCGCAAAACTGGCAAAGGCTTCTACGAATACAAAGATGGGGAAAAAGGCAAGGATGAAGGCGGAGGGATGAAGGATGAAGGGGGGCGTGGCGAAGGTAGCCTGCTGATCTCATCCGGAAGTTTTGCGCCTGGCCTGGCCGAACTGGCGGTGAAGGCGGGCTTCACCATGAGCCATGAGCTCAGCGGCCGGCCGGTGGCGGCGTTCGTGGCCGCCGGGCGCAGCCAGGGCGCGGCCGCCATTGTGGCGGCCTGGGACGCGGCCCTGGAGCCCAGCGTGCCGCTGCTGGTGCAGGGCGCCGACATCACGCTGAGCGAAGTGCGTAGCTGGGTGCAGCACCCGCAGCGCGTGGCGGTGTTCGATGGCTTATTCCTCGACGGCGCTCTGGTGACCGCCAGCGGGCCGGCTGAGCTGCAGGCTCAGGTGGCGGCGCTGTTCGCCAGCCTGGGACGCCAGCTGGTGTGGGTGGCTGAGAGCCCGGCGCTGGTGCTGCCGCGCATTGTGTGCCAGCTGATCAACGAGGCCAGCTTCGCCGTGTTGGAAGGCGTGGCGGAAGGCGACACGATCGATCTGGCCATGAAGCTGGGCGTGAACTACCCGCGCGGCTTGCTGGAGTGGGGGGCACAGCTGGGCTGGGAGCGCGTGCTGGCCGTACTGGATCATCTGTATGCTGAGTACCACGAGGAGCGCTATCGCGCTTCGGTGCTGCTGCGCCGATGGGCGCGAGGATAGGGCAGCTTGGCTATCTACTCTCTTGCAGGACAAGAAGAAAGAGAAAGAAGACAGCTCGATCTACGTCAGGCTCATGTAGCCTCGCTTACTCAGTATGTGCTAAGCCTTAGAGCTCAGTATGGCTTGAGTAGTGAAATCCCGTTTTTCGATCCCCTTGATGGGGGAGTTAATGCAAAAGTTCTTTTCTTGCTCGAGGCACCTGGCGGCAAAGCAGTCGCATCAGGGTTTATCTCTCGCGACAATCCAGATCCTACTGCTCGTAATGTGAGCTTAATATCGGAAGAGGCTGGTCTTTCGCGCAAACTAACGATTGCATGGAATATTGTTCCTTGGTACGTAGGTTCTGAAACGAGAATTAGGGCTGTCAATCAAACAGACATCGCCTCAGCTATTCAAGCATTACGAGAATTACGACCTTTACTCCCCGATATAAGAGTCGTTCTGTTGGTGGGCAGCAAAGCTCAAAGGGCTAAAGATGTTGTTGACACCCTCTTTGGTGTGCCAAGCCTAAGTTGTCCACATCCTAGCCAACGAGTGTTCAATGTCTGGCCAGAAAAGCGCAACATAGTAAAAGAAATCTTTGCCCAGGCAGCTAGACTTGCCGTTGGCTAAGGGATTTTCTCCGCGCCAGCAGCACGCCAGCTGTGACCAGCATGATGCCCAGGCCCAGCCAGTTCATCAGATCCCAGCCGGTGCTGTGCAGCAGTGAGCCTGCTGAGAACGAAGACAGAGCCTGAACTGCAAAGATGGTGAAATCATTGCTAGCTTGGGTCTTGAAGCGCTCGGACTCGCGATAGGTTGAAGTGAGCAGCACCGTCCCGCCGACGAAGAGCAGGTTCCAACCCAGGCCCAGCAGCACCAGCGTCGTCCAGTAGCCCGGCAGCTGCACGCTTAGCAAGCCGCTCACATTGCACAGCACCATCAGCAGAACGCCTGCCAGCATGATGCGCAGCGTGCCGAACTTTTCTATGAGAAAACCGCTGAACAGCGAGGGTAGGTACATGGCGATGATATGGCTCTGGATGACGAAGGCGGTTTCATCCAGACTGAAGCCGTGGCCGTGCATGTGCAGCGGCGTGGCGGTCATGATGAAAACCATCAGCCCATAGCTGGCCACGCCTGCCAGCACGGCTACTTGGTAATTGGGCTGGCGGCCGATCTCGGCCAGCGGGCGCTCTGGCTGCGTGGCGGCCGTGGTGTCGTCAGTTTTGGCGCTGGTGTTGCGATACAGCAACACCAGCAGCAGGCCCAGGCCGTACAAGGTCGCCAGGGCCGCAAAGGAGCCGGCGTACAGCACCGGCAGCAGGTCCTGGCCGCGCTTGGCGATCTCAGGCCCCAGGATGCCGGCCAGGATGCCGCCCACTAGCACCAGCGAAACCGCCCGGCCAGACAGCGCAGCCGGCACGCTTTCCGTGGCGGCGAAGCGGTATTGCAACACAAAGGCGCTGTGCTGGCCCATCAGGAACACGGCCGCGCACAGCAGGGCAAAGTTGGCCTGACTGACCGCCAAGGCGGCCAGACCCGCGCCGGCCAGGGCGATCACCAGGGAGAGCAGGAAGCCGGCTTTGCGCCCGATGCGCCGCATCAGCAGGGCGGCTGGGATGCTGAACAAGGCCGTGCTGACCACGCCCAGTGAGTTGGGCAGGGTGGCCAGGCTGGCCGAAGGAGCGATCTGCTCACCGATGATGCCGGTCAGCAGCAGCACGATCGAACTGCCGCACATGCCGATGGCCTGCAGCAGCGCCAATATCAAAACATTTCTCGATTGCATAGATATCCAGTTGCAAGAAGGCGGGGAGTGGCCAGGATTATAATGCCGCGCCGGAGGCAGCATGGCGCCCAAGACTCGTAGTACTGGCTTGTATCCTGTCAGTTGGATAGACAGGATCTTTGATTGGGTTGAGCGCCTGCCTGTTCCTTACTGGTGTTTCTACATCCTCCTGTATATGGCGATCAGCCTGATTCAGCACGGCCTGCTCTGGTTGGATGGCACACTGGCGCGTGGCGAATGGCTGGCGGTCATTTGGACTCAGGATGTGTGGTTTGTTTTCATCCCGGCTGCATGGCATTACTTGCGCCGCGCCGGTGCACATGCGCTGGATCGTTTTCGGCCGGCATTGACGGTCAGCAGTAAGCAATTTGCAGTGCTGCGCCACCGCTTTACCCGTCTTTCGGCGCGCGGCGGGCTCTTGCTTGCCATCGGGGCTGTACTGTTCATTCCGCTGGCTGGCCCCATCGCCCTGACATATGCGGGTGACTGGGCCATTTCTCCCTACAATCGCTTTTTTGCAATCCCATTTGTTCTGGCGGTGTATCCGATCATTGTCGGGTTCTTCCTTATGGTTGTGCGTTCACTGATATGGATCGGCAGGTTCTATCGCATGGTGACCCAGATCAATCTATTCAGTATGACCACCTTGTATGCCCTCTCCAGCCTTACCATGCGCATCGGCGTCATTTTTGTTGCTTTCCTGCTTATCAATATTCTGGGCGCCCCTTTGCATGCGGGCACCCAAAACCAGGCTACTACGCTGTTCTATTCTTTTCTGCACGGTACGCTGGCGGTCATGGTTTTTCTGCTGCCGTTGCTCGGGATCCGCGCCCGCCTGATGACAGCCAAAGAGGAAGCCACGCTAAGGAACAACCAGCTGATCAACCGGGGATTTGCTGAACTGCAACGCAAGGTTGAGCGCGGCAGCGTCGAGGAGATCAACCGTATCCGCGCCGCCAACTCAGCGCTGCTGGAATATCGCCATGAGCTGAGCAAGATATCAACCTGGCCATGGGATCCAGCCACGCTGCGCACATTTATAACGGCGCTGTTGGTGCCAATGACTACGTGGGTGGTGCAGCAGCTATTGCTGCGCACCTTCACTCGATAAAAAAAGCCGCCCCATGGGGCGGCTTTTTTTATTCAGCGCTGATCAGTGTCTTCATCCAGCCGATGTGCTCGTCGTAGTGCTCAAAGGTGTTGCCGACAATGTATTCAAAGATAGGCGTGGTGGACTTGCTGTTGGGCTGGTAATGGCTGTAGGGCAGCTGCAGCTCTTCTTCTGTCATTGCCTCCGTGCGCGCCACCAGCTCCTTGTGCTTTTCCTCGACCGCCTTGCGCACATCAGCCAGCGGCAGATCTTTGTAGCGCTGCTGCAGGATGCCGTTGACCACATCGTAGGTTTCGGAAAGGGTTGCCCAATCTTCGCGGCTGATCTCCATGTACTCGCGGCGCGGCTTGCCATTGAGTACCGCCACCATGCTGCCAGACCAGACGGATAGGTGCATGAGGTGATCCTTGGCGGTCCAGCCGGCGGCATCCGTAGACCCGGTGAGCTGCTCGTCACTGTGTTCATCCATGAAGGCATGCAGGCGGTCCCAGCCGTCCTGAATATTCTGCAATAGTTCTTCTTTTGAAAATGAAGCTTGTTCGCTCATCCATTCCTCCTGGCAACAAACAATCCGGTGATAGCCACAAAATTCAGGGTGACAAAAAGCACGGCTGCGGTGGTGCCCAGTATAGTGGGCATTATCCATAATTCTGAGAACGTATTGAGAACCGCATTGCTGTAATCCATCGGGTCGTACAACACTTCAATGTCCTGGCCAACCTTGTAGCTGGGATGTGTGCTGGCGCCACGCCCAACCACTTCCATTGTGCGGCCATTAACTTGGTACTCAACCAGAGGGCTGTACAGGCAGCAGTCCCCTTCGTTATCCATGCTCTGCACCAGGGCAGTCACGCGCCCTGGGGCTTTCTCGCCCTGGAAGGCCAGGCGGTAACTGCGCCAGGTCAATAGCGCGGCTGTGATAGTGATAGCTGCGATGACGACATTGACCGCCAGGAACAACAGCAGGCTGCCATGCTTCACGATCTTATTCGTGGTCATCCATGATGGGTTGGCCGCTGCGCATTCTTGCGATCGCCAACCAGTTGAGAACAATGAAAAGGATCAGGGTTACCGGCGCCAGGATGGCGCTTACCATCCATAGCTCGTAAAACGAGTTGATCGCGGCCCTGCTGGGATCTTCAGGCAGATAGAGCACTTCCACCTCTTGCCCAACACGGTAGGCGGGTGGGTCGCTGGCGTTGCTGCCTTCAAAGCGTACCGGGCGGCCATTGGCGTTGAACTCAATCACCGGCGAGTACACACAGCAACTGCCTTCGCCATCCGTGGACTCTTCCATTTCAACAACATGCCCGATGGCGCTCTCGCCGTATGTGCTGAGCTGGTAACCGCGCCAGCCCAGCCAGACCGTGCCGGCCGCCATAGCGACGACCAGGAGATTAGCCAATAACAGAAAACCAAGATTGCGTAGCAAAGTCATGGAGCCCTCTCTTTTGAAATGGGTGGCTAAGCGCTGCGTATGTACTGATTTTATGCTACATCTGGCAGCGTGTAGAATAACGATAGTAGGAGAGCGCCGTGACGAGAAAATTCACCGGAACCACCCCGAAGGATCTTGATTTCAAATCCATCTTGTACGAAAAGAAGGATGGCCGCGCCACGGTGACCTTCAACCGCCCCCAGGTGCTGAACGCTGTGAATCATGAAGTGCTGACTGAGCTCAACGCGGCTTTCAAAGACGCCAGTTGGGACGACTCCGTGGCGGTGCTGGTGCTCACCGGCGCAGGCGAGCGCGCCTTCTGCACCGGGGCTGACCTGGACGAGCAGAAGCAGTTCCTGCAGCGGCCGCGCGACTATTGGAAATGGATGGGCGACTTCATCGAGGCCCATGAGCGCTTGCGCAACCTGGGCAAGCCAGCTGTGGCGCGCCTCAACGGCATCGTGGTGGGCGGCGGCAACGAGTTCAACATGAGTTGCGACCTGGCCGTGGCGGCCGATGACATCTACATCCGCCACGTGGGCACCAGCCACGGCAGCGTGCCGCTGGCGGGTGCCACGCAGTTCCTGCCGCTCATCGTAGGCGAGCGCCGGGCGCGCGAGATCCTGTTCCTCAACGAAGAGATCCCCGCCGCCAAGGCGGAGGAGTGGGGCCTGGTGAATTGGGCAGTGCCGCGCGCCCAGCTGGACGCCAAGGTGGACGAGATCGTTGAGAAGCTCAAGGCCAAGTTCCCCGAGAAGACCCGCTATGCCAAGCAGCAGCTCAACTTCTGGCGAGACCTGAGCTGGCACACCACCATCGGTCACGGGCGTGACTGGCTGGCGGTGCACAACACCAGCCCGGAGACCTGGGAGGGCGTGCAGGCCTTTGAGCAGAAGCGCAAGCCGGACTACGGCGAGATCCGCCGCCGTTGGGCTGAGGATGACGCGCCCGAATGGCTGGGTGGGGAAGTGCCTAAGAGCGACTAATCGACGAATATTAGTCGATTGGTCTGTTGGTCGATTAGTCAGTTAAAATCTGGGTATGCCAAACCTCCCTGACTACAACTTCCAACCCGCAACGCTGAAATTCCTCGAAGATTCTCCCAAGAAGCTCTTCATTAACAATGAATGGGTCGCGCCGCAATCTGGCGAGACCTTTGCCACGCGCAACCCGGCCAATGCCGCCGTGCTGGCCGAAGTGGCCCTGGCCAACGCGGCTGATGTGGACGCGGCGGTGGCGGCCGCCCAGGCGGCCTTCCCGGCCTGGGCGGGCATGATCGCCGGCGAGCGCGGCGCGCTGCTGTTCAAGCTGGCCGACCTGATCGACCAGCACGCCGATGTGCTCGCCGAACTGGAGACCCTGGACAATGGCAAGCCCATCCGCGTCGCCCGCCGCGGTGACCTTCCGTACGTCACCAAGCATCTGCGCTACCAGGCGGGCTGGGCCGACAAGATCGAAGGCAGCACCGTCCCGGTCACCTTCCCGAACCAATTCGTCTACACCCGCCGCGAGCCGCTGGGCGTCGTCGGCGCCATCATTCCGTGGAACTTTCCGCTGCTCATGGCCATCTGGAAGCTGGGTCCGGCGCTGGCGGCTGGCAACACCCTGATCCTCAAGCCGGCTGAGCAGACCCCGCTCAGCGCGCTGTACCTGGCCGAGCTGGCGCGCGAGGCCGGCTTCCCGCCCGGCGTGCTCAATGTGCTGACCGGGCCGGGGCTGCCCACCGGCGCGGCCATGGCCGAGCATGCCCACATCGCCAAGCTGGCCTTCACTGGCTCCACTTCCGTCGGCGCCCGGATTATGGAAGCTGCCGCCAAGAGCAACCTCAAACGGGTCAGCCTGGAGCTGGGCGGCAAGTCTCCCAATGTGATCTTTGCGGACTCGGACATTCCGGCCGCCATTCGCGGCGCCCAATGGGCCGTGTTCAGCACGGCTGGGCAGGAGTGCGTGGCGGGCACGCGTCTCTTCGTCGAGCGCGGCGTATATGACCAGGTGCTGGAAGGGCTGACTGCCAACGTGGGCAAGATGGTGGTGGACCACGGCTTCGCCGAGAAGGTGCATGTTGGCCCGGTCATCAGCGCTGAGCAGTTGGAGCGCGTCTCCGGTTACATCGAAGAAGGTAAAAAGGCTGGCGCAGAGGTTCATGTTGGCGGCGAGCGAGTTGGGGATGCTTTGAAAGATGGCTATTTCCTGAAGCCAACCGTGTTCAGCTACTCGGACGACTCACTGCGTTTGGTGCAGGAAGAGATCTTTGGCCCCGTGGCGGCCGTCACCGCTTTTGACGATGAAGACGAACTGATCGCCCGCTCCAATGCTACGCAGTACGGCTTGGCCGCTGGTGTGTGGACGCGGGATATTGGCAAGGCCCACCGCTACGCCCACGCCGTGCAAGCCGGCACGGTGTGGATCAACGGCTACGGCATGATCGACCCGGCCGCGCCGTTCGGCGGCTACAAGATGTCTGGCTTCGGCCGTGAGATGGGCAAGGAAGCGATCGACCTGTATACGCAGGTCAAGACGGTGTGGGTGAATACTCAGTAAACGAGATTGGAGAATAGAGATTGAATCTCCAGTCTCGAATCTCTTTTCTCAACTAGATACAATGATTACGCTGAGGTGAGATGTACGGTGCAGATGTAGAGCAGATTGCTATCCAACTCAACGAAGATCCGCAGAAGCTGGCGGATTTTGAAGCGCGGATCGCGCGCGGCGAAAAGATCGAGCCGGGCGACTGGATGCCGGCCGAATACCGCCGCCAGCTCATCCGCATGATCAGCCAGCATGCCCACAGCGAAGTGGTGGGCATGCTGCCCGAAGGCGCCTGGATCACCAAGGCGCCCTCGCTGCGCCGCAAGCTCATCCTGCTGGCCAAGGTGCAAGACGAAGCCGGCCACGGCCAATACCTGTATCACGCCGCCGAGACCCTCGGCGCCACGCGTGAAGAGATGCTTGACGCGCTGCTGGACGGCAAGGCCAAGTATTCCAGCATCTTCAACTATCACACGACCACCTGGGCCGACAACGGCGCGATCGGCTGGCTGGTGGATGGCGCCGCCATCCTCAACCAGACCATGCTGGCGCGCTGCTCCTACGGCCCGTACTCGCGCGCCATGGTGCGCATTTGTATGGAAGAGAACTTCCACCGCAAACAGGGTCAGGAAATGATCATCCTATATTCGCAGGGCACGCCGACCCAGCGCGCCATGGTGCAAGATGCCATCACGCGCTGGTGGTGGCCCACCCTGATGATGTTCGGCCCGCACGACGCGGATAGCCCCAACAGCGGTGTGCTCATCCGCTGGGGTATCAAGACCCGCACCAACGACGAGCTGCGCCAGGAATTTATCAACCAGCTGGTGCCCGACCTGCAGGCCTGCGGGATTGTGCTGCCCGACCCGGATCTGCACTACGATGAGGCGTCGGGCAACTGGCGCACTGGCCCGATCGACTGGGATGAGTTCTGGGCGGTGCTCAAGGGCAACGGCCCAGCCAATGCCGAGCGCATGGCTGCCCGCCGCCAGGCACACGCCGACGGCCAGTGGGTGCGCGAAGCCGCCGCGGCCTACGCTGCCAAGAACCAGATGCAAGTGAATTGATGATTTCTGATTTTAGATTTTTGATTTGCCCTAAAGTTGGAGTCCAATTTGCAATCTGAAATCAGCAATCAAAAATCTACAATGGATACCCAATGGCCCCGTTTCATGGTCTTCCAGCAGGAAGGCCCTGACCAGCCCGTAGTGCACAACGGAACCGTGCACGCGCCAGATGCTGAACTGGCCATGCTGAACGCTCGCGATGTGTTCGTGCGCAGGCCGGAAGCCGTAGCGCTGTGGGTCGTGCCAGCCGACGCCATCTTCACGCAGACGCAAGAAGAGCTGGCCCAGGCGGCCGAGACCCAGCTGGCGGCCGGCCCGCTGGCCAGCTATTACGTCTTCGGCAAGTTCAGCCAGCAGGCCCAATGCCGCCAGGTAGGGCAGGTGCAGGCCAGCTCGCCGTTGGCCGCCGTGCATGCCGCCATCGCCACCTTTGCAGACAAGCAGCCGCTGTGGTGGTGGGTCTTCCCCGCCAGCGCCGTGCTCAAGAATGAGAGCACGGAAGCCGAGCCTATGTTCTCGGCGGCCCGCTACAAGACGTTCAAGGACCAGGCCGAGTATCCCGTGGTCACGATGATGCGTGCGCTGCGCAATCAAAAAGCGAACCACAAAGACACGGAGAACACAAAGTGAAAACCTTTGTGAGACAAGAATTCTCTTTGTGCCCTTTGTGCCTTTGTGGTGAAAAGTAATGGAGCGCGCACACCAATACGCCCTTAGCGGCTACCTGATCGCCCTGGCGGATGACGAACTCGTCCTCGGCCACCGCGACTCGGAGTGGACCGGGCACGCGCCCATCCTCGAAGAGGATATTGCCTTCGCCAACCTGGCCCTCGACGAGATCGGCCACGCCAAACTTTGGTATGAGCTGGCGGCTGACTTATTGGGTGAGGACAAGACCACCTATCCGGACCGGCTGGTGTATTTTCGGGATGCGGCCCAGTTCCGCAATCTGCAGCTCGTCGAGCTGCCCAAGGGCGACTGGGCCTACAGCACCTTGCGCCAATACCTGTTCGACGCCTTCGAAGCGCTGCGCCTCGAAGCGCTGAGCCAGAGCAGCTACACCCCGCTGGCTGATGTGGCCGCCCGCATCCGCACTGAGGAGCTATACCACCTGCGCCATTCGCAGGCCTGGGTGTTGCGCCTGGGCCTCGGCACGCAGGAGAGCGGGGGGCGCATGCAGGCCGCCCTGGATGCGCTGTGGCCGTATGCGCAGGCGCTGGCCGCACCGCTGCCCGGCGAGCGTGACCTGCATGCCGCCGGCATCGTGCCCAGCAGCGCCGACCTGTTCGAACGCTGGAGTGGGGAGGTAACCCAGTTCCTGGCAAAGTCTGGTCTGCAAGCCAATCTCCAATCTCCAGTCTCTGACTTCGATCGCCGTACGCACTCTCCGCACCTTCCTGCCCTCATAGAAGATCTGCAATCCGTTGCCCGTCTTGACCCTGAGGCAACGTGGTAATGATGCGCGTGACGGCACGCCTAAGCGATGCTGAGATCTGGGCCGCCCTCAGCGAGGTGCCCGACCCTGAAATGCCGATCGTGAATTTGGTCGAGCTGGGTATCGTGCGCGCCGTGGCCTGGGCAGACGACACGCTGGCCGTCACCATCACGCCCACCTTCGCCGCCTGCCCGGCCTACGCGGTGATCGACGATAGCATCCGCCAACGCTTGCAGGCGGCCGGCGTACTTGATGTTGAGGTGCGCGTGCAGCACAGCCCGGCCTGGTCCACGGAGTGGATGGCGGATGCCGCCCGCAGCAAGCTGCAGGCGGCCGGCCTGGCGCCGCCGCCGCGCCACCAGGGCGATGTGCTGCAAGTGCTGCTGGAGCCGGTGGCCTGCCCGCGCTGTGGCTCGTACAACACCAGCCTCTGCAACAACTTTGGCACTACGCCGTGCCGCATGATCTACACTTGCATTGACTGCAAAGAGCCGTTTGAGATGTTCAAGCCACTGTAAGACCAGAGAGTAGAGATTGGAGATTCAGTTGTTAATCTCCAATCTCTACTCTCTAACAAACTCACTTTCGTATCCTTAGGAGTCTAATGTCCAAACTGATCGCCCTCTACAAGCAGCCCGAAGACCCCGCCGCCTTTGATAAAGCCTATTTTGAAACTCACTTGCCGCTGATCGATAAAGTGCCGGGCTTGCAGAGCAAGCAGGTCACCCGCTTCACACGTGCCCTGGTGGGCGATGGCTATTACCTGATGGCTGAGATGCACTTCGCCGATGTGGATTCCCTCAAAGCCGCCATGAAGAGCCCCGAAATGGCCGCCGCCGGCGAGAACCTCGACTCCTTCGCCAAAGGGCTGTACAGCCTGGCCTTTGCCGAATCTGCCTGATCCAGCCAATGAGCCACCGCAGCATTCATCCGGCGGAGTTGTTCGACGCTCGCCGCTCCGGCTTCGCACAAGTCGTTGTCGCCGAGGGCAAGCGCACGGTCTATCTCTCCGGCCAGGTGGCTTGGGGGCCAGAGCGCACCATCGTGGGCGTGGGTGACTTCGCCGCCCAGGTGGACGAAGCCTTCAAGAATGTGCAGCGCGCCATGCAGGCGGCCGGCGGCTCGCTGGCGGATGTGGTCTTGTTACGGATCTATATTGTGCAGTTTCATATGACCGAGAACGCCGCCGTGCGCGATGCACTGCTCAAGTACTTCCCCGGCGAGAACCCGCCCACCAGCACCTGGATCGGTGTGGCTGGGCTTGCTCACTCTGACTTTCTTGTTGAAATAGAAGCCATCGCTGTACTCGATTAATACTCTGCTACGCAGGATAGAATCCTGCCATGCGCACCGTTGCCCAGCATCGTGAATATCTGCGCCAGCAGGCCGCCCTGTTGCCCAACCCGGCCGCGGGCTTCTTTGGCCCTGGCAGCATGGCCTGGCAGCTCAACCGTGAGGCGCTACTGGGCCTGGTGGTGCTGCGGGCCTTGTTCCTGCAGGTGGCTCACCCCAAAGTCGCTCAGGGTGTTGCCGAGCATAGTGACTTCCGCCGCCGGCCGTTTGCGCGTGCCCTCGCCACCCTACGCGCCCAGCAGACCATCGTCTTCGGTACAGCTGACGAGGCCAGCGAAGCCCTGCTGCGAATCTATGCGCGCCACACCGCGGTGCGCGGCGCGGGCTACGAGGCCAACGACCCTTCGCTGTTGTTCTGGGTCTATGCCACCTTGATCGACTCGATGTTCTTCGCCTACCGCACCTTTCTGCCTGATCTGACGCCGCGCCAGTGGGCCGCTTTCTACGAAGAGGGCAAGCTGTTCGGCCGGCTGATCGGCATCCCCAATGAGTTGGTGCCGCCCGCCAAGGCTGATTTCGACGCATGGATAACTGCCGCGCTTGCGCCCGGCGGCGAGATCGCCGTGTCGCCCGCGGGCTACGAGATCGGGCGCTCACTGCTGCGTATGCCGGTGGCGCTGTTCCAGCCGCTGACCACCTTCATTGCCGCCGGCACGCTGCCGCCCCGCCTGCGGACTGAGTTCGGGCTGGGGTGGGGCGCCGGCCGCCAGCGCCTGTTCGCCGCCCTGGCGGGCGGGCTGCGCCGTTTGCTGCCCTACACGCCCGAGGTGCTGCATGTGGCGCCAGCCTACTGGCTGGCCCTGCGCCGCGCCAACCAGGCACGGTGACCAATTGGCTAGCGTCTGTGAGAGACCCCGACGCTATAATGACCCTATAACGCACTCTTTTCGGAGGAACTGTGGATATGTTGGAATTTCTCTTTAGCTCGGGCGCCTGCATCCTGGGCATCGTGCTGTTGTTCGCCTTCTACATTGTTACCCGCGGCATTCGTCTCATCTACCAGTATGAGCGCGGCGTGGTTTTTACCCTCGGTAAGTATGGCGGCGTGCGTGAGCCCGGCCTCACGCTCATCGTGCCGATCATCCAGGGCCTGCGCAAGGTTGATATGCGCATCAAGACGGCTGACATTCCCCGCCAGGAAGTGATGACCAAGGACAACATCCCCATGCTGGTCAATGCGGTGGTGTATTTCAAAGTGGTTGACCCGGAAGCGGTGATCATCAAGATCGAAGATCACGTCTTCGCCGTGCGCCAGTACACCCAGGCCGCCCTGCGTGATGTGATCGGTAACAGCGAAATGGACGCGGTGCTGACGGAGCGCGAGCAGATCGCCGAATCGATCAAGACCATCGTGGATGCTGAAACCATCGGTTGGGGCGTGGATGTGGAGTCGATCAAGATCCAGGAAGTGGAGCTGCCGGCGGAAATGAAGCGCGCCATGGCCAAGCAAGCCGAAGCCGAGCGTGAACGCCGCGCCATGATCATCGCCTCACAGGGTGAGCTGACCGCTTCTGAGAATCTGAGCAAGGCAGCCGCAGCGCTGGCCCAGTCGCCCGGTGCGCTGCACCTGCGCACGCTGCAAACCATCCGTGACATTGCCTCAGATCCGTCTGAGAAGATCGTGCTGTTCATGCCCTCAGACCTGGGCGAGGTGGCCAGCAAGCTGGCTGCCAAGAAGTAAGCCTTGGCTGACCGTAAGCTGGATCACCGCCAGCGCTATCTACAGATCGCCTTCAACTACGATCTGGCGATGGCCTACAGCGTGATACCGCGCCTGCCGCGTAGCGAGCGCATCCTCATCGAGGCTGGCACGCCTTTCATCAAGCGTGAGGGCATGCGCGGCGTGCGCGCCATTCGTGGTATCTGGCCGGGCCACTTGGTGGCCGACATCAAGACCAGTGACGGCGCCGCGGCCGAGGTGGATATGGTGCGCGAGGCCGGGGCCGACGCCATCACCGTGCTGGGCAATGCGCCTACTGAGACGCTGGACCTGTTCGCCAAGCAATGCGACGAGCGCGGCCTGATCTCCATGGTGGACCTGCTCGGCGTCGGTGACCCGTTGGCAGTGCTGCGCCCCCTGCGGCATGTGCCGGATGTGGTGGTGCTGCATAAGGGCCGTGACGAAGAGAAGACTCGCGGCAAAGTGATCGAGTATCGCCATGTCAACCGCATCCGTAGCAAGTACGACGTAAGCATTGCGGCGGCCGGCGGCGTGGATTTGGACCAGGCGCGCAGCGCCATCTTCAATGGCGCCAATATCGTGGTGGTCAACCTGGTGAACCCGGGTGACCCCTGGCAAGGTATCTCGACCAGCGAGGACATCGGCGCCATGGCCCGCAAGTTCCTCGAAACGATCGAGTAAATGATGCAAGGATGAAGAGTAAAGTATGAAGGATGAAAGAGTCTCCAGCGATGGAGGCTCTTTTCGTTTGCGCTGTTTGTCATTGCGAGCGTAGCGAAGCAATCTGGATTTCCTTTCCGACACTGGCTTGGGGATTGCTTCGTGCGGCTTCGCCGCCCTCGCAAAGACGCAGTCTGTCATTCCGAACGAGCAGCGAAGCTGCGAGGTAGCCGCAGGCTAAGAATTCCTTTAGGTCATTGCAAGTCCAGGGTGGTTGCTCTTGTCCTAAAGGATTCCTCACCCACTCGCGGAGTTTATGCAGAGCGAAGCGAAGTACTCGGGGTTCGGAATGACGGTGCGCGTGGAAAAGCGTTACTCGGCGTAGCCGAGTAGCTTCTAAAGCCAAGCGAAGCTTGGCTAACTACCCAACCACTGTGCCGCCGCCCGCGGCAGGGCGGCCAGGCTGCCCTTGCGCAGGGTGCATTGCGGTAGCGAATCGATGAACAGCGTGCCGTATTGCTTGGTCAGGATGCGGCGGTCAAAGATGGCCACCACGCCGCGGTCAAATTGAGTGCGGATCAGGCGGCCAAAACCCTGGCGGAAGCGCAGGATCGCCTCCGGCACCTGGTATTCGTAAAACGGGCTCTCGAAGGTTTCCGAGCGGGCCGCCACCAGCGGGTCGCTGGGCACGTCGAAGGGCAGGCGCACGATGGCCAGCACGCTCAGCGCCTCGCCGGCGATGTCGACGCCTTCCCAGAAAGCGCGCGTGCCTAGCAGCACGCCGGCCTTGCTGGTGCGGAAGTTCTCCAGCAAGGCGTGGGGCGAAGCCCCTTCGCCTTGCTCGTAGAGTTCAATGCCGGCCTGGCGCAGCGGCCCGCTGATGGCGCGGGAGGTGCGCCGCAGCTGCTCGTAGGACGTGAACAGGGCCAGCATGCGCCCGTTGGCGGCCTTGGCCAGCTCGATCAGGCCGCGCTCCACGTGCGCCTGGTAGGCGTGGCGCTCGGCGGGCTCGGGCATATCGTCCACCAGGTACAGCATAGCGGCGCTTTCGTAGTCGAACGGCGAGCCCAGCGCCAGCTCCTCGGCCTCCTGGGCGTGCAAGCGGCTCTTGATGTAGCCAAACTCGCCGGCCGCGGTCAGCGTGGCCGAGGTCATCACGACACTGGTCTTCTTGTGCCAGACGTGCTCTTCCATCAGCTCGCCCACATGCAGCGGGGCCGCGTTGAGCACCACACTCTGGCGCTGGGGGTTCATTTCCACCCAGTAGACAATGTCTGGCTTGGGCTCGAACACCAATCCCTGCAGCTGCTTATTCAATTCGCTCAGGCTGCGGTAGCTGTTGCCAATATTGCCAGCCAGGTCTTCCAATTCTTCAACGCCTTGCGCACCCAGGTCCTTCATGCCGCGCTGAATCTGCTCAATGGTGCCGAGCAGCGGCTGCAGGGCCAGTTGGGCATCCTCCCAGGCGGTCTCGACCTGCAGCCAGGCGGGCAGGGTGCGCGTGGCTTCCACGATGCGCTCCTGGTGCACATAGTCGCTGCCTTCGGGCAGGCCCTCGCGCTGCTCCATCAGGAAGCGCAGTATGACGCCGAAGACGCGGGTCAGCAGGTTCTGGAACTGGAAGGCGCGGTCAGTGGCGTCTTCCACCAGCGTTTCCAGCGCGGCGCGCTGGCTTGGCTGCAGCGCCTGCTGGCTGACCACCAGCAGACGTCCCAGCTGGCCGGAGCGGCTGCCGCCGAGCTCCTTCAAGGCGCGCTCAACCTCCGGCTGGGTCAGCCGGAAGCTGAGCGCGCTGGTGGTGGCGGCTTCGATATGGTGGGCTTCGTCGACGATCAGGTATTGGTATTCCGGCAGCACGCGGTTGCCGGTGGCCACATCGGCCAGCAGCAGGGCATGGTTGACCACCACCAGGTCGGCGTTCTCGGCCGCCTGGTAGGCGCGGTGGAAGGGGCAGATGCCGCCCATGCGCACCACGCAGGTCTCGCCGCCGCAGTTCTCGTCGGCGGCCGAGATGCGCGTCCACACCGAGCGCTCGCCGGCGCCGTTGAGGTTCAGCTCGCCGCGGTCGCCGCTGTGCGTGCTCTCCAGCCACACCAGCACCTTGGCCAGCACGCGCAGCTCCTCGGCGCTCTCCGGGCCGCGGCGGCGCAGCGCCATCAGGCGGCGTGGGCACAAATAATTGTTGCGGCCCTTCAGTACCACAGCGCTCACCGGCTCGCCCAGCGCTTTTTGCAGATCGGGGATGTCTTTGTAAAGCAGCTGGTCTTGCAGGTTGATGGTGTTGGTGGAGATCACGACACGGGTGTCGTTCTGCTTGGCGAACAGCGCCGCGGGCAGCAGGTAGGCCATGGATTTGCCGGTACCGGTGCCGGCTTCCACCAGTAGGTGGTGGCCTTCGCCGAGCGCATCGCCGACGGCGCGCAGCATCTCGACTTGTTGGCTGCGGTGCTCAAAGTTGTTGAAGCTGCTGGCCAGCGCGCCGCCGGGCTGCAGCAGAGCCGTGGCTTCTTCAAGGTCGAGCGGCTTGGGCTCCTCCGGCTCGCCGCGGCGCGCGTTTTGCGGGCGTGCGCCTTCCGGGCGCGTGCCGGGTGGGCGGGTGAAGATCGGCCCGCGGGCGCCCCAGCTGCCGCTGCCGGCTGGCACGCTCTCTGCGCCCCGCTCGCGCAGCGCGTAGCGGAAAGCCAGCTCGCCGCCCCAGGCCTGGCTTTCGGCCAGGCGGGCGATCTCGGCCAACAGCTCGATCGGCATCTCCAGCATGCGCTCGTACAGACGCGCATACACGGCCTGGGTCACCTTGGCGTCGTCCAGGGCGCGGTGGGTGGCCGGGTGGACCACGTTGAGCTGCTGGCCTAGGGCGCCCAGGTTGTAGCGCCCGGCGCCGGGCATCATGACCGCGGCTATGTCATAGGTATCAATGGAATCGTTGTATGGGAACAGGTTATGGCGGCGCAGGAAGCTGAGATCGAAGGCAATCCGCTGGCCCAGAATAGGCGCCTCGCCCACGAAGGAGGCCAGCGAATCGGCTACATCCCGCATGCTGGGCGCCTGGCGCACCATGTTGTCGTTGATGCCGGTCAGCTGGGTGATAAAGGGCGGGATGCGCCGCCCGGGGTTGATCAGGCTATGCCACTCGCCTTCGATGCGGCTGCCGTCAAAGCGCACCGCCCCGATCTCGATGATGGCGTCCCCCTGTGGGTCAATGCCTGTACTTTCAATGTCCAGGGCAACGATGCTAGGCATTGGCTCAGTATAACATCTGTTCTAAGAGGGAGTTTGGACACCAGTCTTAGCCAAACGCATACCACACACCCTTGCCACCCGGCGGGTTGGTAATATAATCGGCCTTCGTGTCTGCAGCCAAGACGGGGCCATGTAGGTTCCCAGGATGCAGGCGTGGAGTTTGTTGGTATGAAAGACAACACGGATAAGAAGCTGACCGAGATCGCCCGCCAGGATGATCACATCTCATACAAGAAGGTCGGTCACATCCCCAAACGAGGAATTTGGCATTGGTTTTTCGGGCGGCCGCTAGCCTCAGCTGACGCGCCGCACCAGACCATCGGCAAGGCTGTAGGTCTGGCAGTGTTTGCTTCCGACGCGCTGTCCTCCACTGCGTACGCCACGCAGGAGATCCTGGTGATTCTCGCCTTGGCGGGTATGGGCGCGCTCAGCTTATCTGTGCCGCTTTCCATTGCGATCGTGATCCTGCTCATCATCGTCACGATCTCGTACGAGCAGACCATTCACGCCTATCCCAATGGCGGTGGCGCGTACATCGTGGCCCGCGAGAACCTGGGCGAGTACCCTGCCCTGGCGGCTGGCGCGGCGCTGCTGATGGACTACATCCTCACCGTGGCGGTGAGTATGTCGTCTGGCGTGGCGCAGCTGGTCTCGGCTGTGCCGGACCTGCTGCCATACCAGGTGCCGATCGCGGTCAGCATGGTCATGTTCATCATGGTGGTCAATCTGCGCGGCGTGCGCGAATCGGGCGTGGTCTTTTCGATCCCGACCTATTTCTTTGTCGGCATGCTGTTCATCACACTCGGCTTCGGCGTCAGCAAGTACCTGACGGGCACGCTGCACACGGTGACCAATCCGCCCGAGATGGAACTCATCGGCCCGGCCTCTGGCCTGACCGTGTTCCTGGTGCTGCGCGCCTTTGCCAACGGCACGGCCGCGCTGACTGGTATCGAGGCCATTTCCAACGGCATCACCGCCTTCAAGGAGCCGCGCAGTCACAATGCCGGCGTCACGCTGATGTGGATGGCCGGCATCCTCACTACCCTGTTCCTAGGCATCACCTTCATAAGTCATGCCATCGGCGCGGTGCCATCTGAAGTCGAGACGGTCATCTCGCAGTTGGCGCGCACCGTCTTTGAGGGCCGCAACACCGCGTATCTGCTCGTGGTTGGCGCTACCACCACCATCCTGATCATGGCGGCCAACACCGCCTTTGCAGACTTTCCGCGGCTGGGCGCGCTGATCGCCGGTGACGGCTTCCTGCCGCGCCAGCTCAGCTTCCGCGGCAGCCGTCTGGTGTACTCGCGCGGGATTGTGCTGCTGGCCTTCGTGGCCTCGCTGCTGATCGTAGTCTTCCAGGCGCGCGTATCCTCACTCATTCCGCTGTACGCCATCGGCGTGTTCCTGTCCTTCACGCTGTCGCAGTCGGGCATGGCCCTGCACTGGTGGCGCAGCAGCAAGCTCAAAGGCAAGAAGCCGCGCCGCGCCAAGCTCAAGCCGCTGCAGGCCACTCACGCCCATCAGGCGCTGACCTTTGACGCCAACTGGCTACCCAAGATGATCGTGAATGGGTTTGGCGCCATCTGTACCGGGGTGGTGATGTTTGTCTTTGCGGTGACCAAGTTTCAGGATGGCGCCTGGGTCGTTTTGATCCTGCTTCCCATTCTGATGGCGGGCTTCCTTGCCGTCCACAACCACTACAAGGACCTGGCCAAGCGACTGACCCTGGAGGGCTTCAAGCTGCCTGGCCCGATCAAACGCCAGAAGGTGATCATGCCCATCTCCGGCGTGCACCGCGGCACGCTCAACGCCTTGCGCTATGCGAAATCGCTCAGCAAAGATGTCACCGTGCTGCATGTGGCCGTAGACGCTGAGGCGGGCGAGAAGGTGCTGCTGAAGTGGCAGAAGTGGGCGCCGGATGACAACCTGGTGGTGCTGGGTTCACCGTACCGTTTACTGCTGGAGCCGATCCTGCGCTACGTCAAGAACGCGGCCGACAACCGCAAGCCCAACGAGATCGTGACCGTAGTGGTGCCCGAGTTCCTGCCGCGAGTGTGGTGGCACGGCTGGTTGCACACACGTGCGGCCCAGCTGCTGCGCCTGAGGCTGCTCTTCACCGACGGCGTTGTGGTCGTCGAAGTGCCGTACGTGGTGGACTAGAACCAAAAAGCGGAGCCAGAGCTCCGCTTTTTTTTATTCGTTGGACGGGAAGACCTCGGCCAGCATGCAGCGGGCGCTGCCGCCGCCGGTCTGCTCGATCAGGTCTATCTTCACCGGCAGCAGCTCGCCATACTTGGCGAGCTGCGCTCGTTGCTGAGCGGTGAACGCCGCATAGGCGGTTTGGGACATCACGATCAGCCGCTCGCCAGCCGTGTTCTTGACGTGCAGAATGTTGGCGGTGAAGGCGTAGACCTGCTCCAGCGTCACCGCGATCAGCTGGCGGCCGTAGGCGGTCAGCTTGCTTTCCAGCAGGGTGCGCTCGGCCTCATCCTTTACTGCTTCCATACAGCACACCGCGAACCCTTCGCCGATGCTGAGCATGACGTTGGTGTGGTAGATGGGCAGGCTGTCCTTGTCGTAGGCGTGGAAGAATACGCCTTCGTAGCCCATCTCGGTGCACCAGGCGTCGAAAGCTGCCCGGGTCGTACGCGGCGAGGCCATGGCGAAGGCCACCTTGTGCGCCCGGTCGAGCACCAGGCTGCCGGTGCCTTCCAGGATTTGGCCGCGAGCCTCCTGGGCGGAAAGGTCCAGCACTTCGCCGGCGGGGATGCTGGCGGCCGCCAGCAGGCTGCCTAGCGCCTGCGGCTGCCGCTCGGCGCGCCGGTTGGGCGTCAGCATGGGATACAGCGCCAGGCGGCCACCGGCATGGTGCGAGAACCAGTTGTTGGGGAACACCGCATCGGGCGTGACTACGTCTGCCCGGGAGGGCAGGACGAGCACATTCACGCCGCGGGCGCGCAGAGCGGACACCATGCCGTTGAACTCGGCCAGGGCCGCATCCCGCAGGGCGGCTGCCGCCTGCTGGGGCTTGTTTTGGAATACGTTGGTCTCGGCCGTCTCCGGGTTGTAGCCGAACTGGTCAGGGCTGACCATGACCACGGTATTGGTGAGTTGGGGGCTGCTCATGATGAGCGCATGATAGTGTGGGGCAGGGCGAATGTCAAAGTACCTATGTGTCATTCCGAACGGGTAGAGAAGGTCGACACTGGATCGCCGAACCCTGCTTAGTGAGGAATCCTTGCTGGCCTATCTTCCAAGCTGCCGTATTTTTTTGCCCTCCACGCCCTCACCCCGTTGGCTTCAGGCTGTGCAGGATTATGCTCTTCCCCTCTCCCTTGGGGAGAGGGGAACGCAGCGAAGCTGCGTGGGGTGAGGGAGTCCTTGACAATCCCGCCTGCAGCCACTATCCTCTAGCCATGCAACAGCAAGAAGCCTGTGTGGTCTTCTGCCCGGTCCCTAGCACGGCCTTGTGCCTTCCTCACCCTGCTTTGGGATAATTTGCTGCGTATTTGCACAGTCTGACCACCACGCCCCGAGCAATCTCGGGGCGTTTTGTTTTTTATTGCATAGGAGATTGATTATGAAGATGAGTCACATGTTCGGCACCACCATGCGCCAGGCCCCCTCAGAGGCCGAGACCGCCAGCCACCAGCTGCTGGTGCGGGCCGGCTTCATCCGCCAGTTGGGCGCGGGCATCTACTCGCTCATGCCGATGGGCAAGCGCTCGATCGACAAGATCGAGAACATCATGCGCGCCGAAATGAACGTCATTGGCGGGCAAGAGCTGTTCATGCCGGTCGTGCACCCGGCCGATCTGTGGCAGGAGACCGGGCGCTGGTACCAGATCGGCGATGAGATGAGCCGCTTCAAGGACCGCAAGGACCACGACATGGTGCTGGCCATGACCCACGAAGAAGTCGTGGCTGATCTGGCGCGCCGTGAAGTGCAATCCTACAAGCAGCTGCCTATGCTGGTCTATCACATCCAAACCAAATGGCGCGATGACCCCCGGCCGCGGGCTGGCTTGATCCGCGTGCGCGAGTTCACCATGAAGGACAGCTACAGCCTGGATGCGGATGAAGCCGGGCTGGATGTGCAGTACCGCGCCCACTACCAAGCCTACTTCAACATCTTTCGCCGGGCCGGCCTGCCGGTCATCAGCGTGGGCGCAGATGTGGGCATGATGGGGGGCAGCCTGGCGCACGAGTATATGTATCTGACCCCGGTGGGTGAGGACACCCTGGTGCTGTGTGACGCCTGCGGCTACCGCGCCAACCGCCAGATCGCCCGCTTCCGCAAAGACACGCCGGCCGCTGAAGAGGCTGCCGCGCTGGAGAAAGTGCCCACGCCCGGCGTCAGCACGATCGAGGCGCTGGCCAACTTCTTGAATGTGCCCAAGAGCAAGACCGCCAAGGCGGTCTTCATGACCGCCACCTTCAAGGGCGACGAAGGCGACAGCCAGAAGCTGGTCTTTGCCGTGGTGCGCGGCGACATGGAGGTCAACGAGACCAAGCTGACCAACGCCATTAAGGCCGCGGAGTTGCGCCCGGCCCACGAAGACGAGATCCGCGCCATTGGCGCGGCGCCCGGCTACGCCTCGCCAATTGGCCTGCAGGGGGCGCTGATCGTGGTGGATGACCTGGTCGAGAGTTCCGCCAATCTGGTGGCCGGCGCCAATGAAGACGGCTTCCACTACCTCAACACAAATTACGGCCGTGATTACAAGGCTGATGTGGTGGCCGACATTGTGGCCGTGGATGACGGCTACGGCTGCGTGAACTGCGGCCAGCCCGTGCGCACCTCGCGCGGCGTGGAGGTTGGCAACATCTTCAAGCTCGGCACGCGCTATTCCGCTTCGCTGGGCGCCAACTTCCTGGATGCCGAAGGCGCCGAGCGCCCGGTGGTGATGGGCTCGTACGGAATCGGCTCTGGCCGCATGCTGGCCTGCATCGCCGAGGAGCACAATGACGACAAGGGTCTGATCTGGCCCATCACCACGGCTCCCTACGAGGTGCACTTGGTGAGCCTGCGTGGCGGCGAAGCCATTGCAGCCCAACTGTATGAAGACTTATACGCCGCCGGCCTGGATGTGCTGTTTGACGACCGGGACGAGTCGCCTGGCGTCAAGTTCAACGATGCTGACCTGATCGGCCTGCCTATACGCCTGACGGTCAGCGAGCGTTCGCTGCAAGCGGGCGGTGTGGAGTTCAAGCTGCGCCGCGAAGCCGACCGCAGCGTGGTGCCGCAGGCTGAGGCGGTGCGCGCCACGGTGGACGCGGTAGGCGCGCTGCTGGCTGAGATCGAAGCCGGCATCACTCCCGTGCCCTTCGAGGACTAAGTGGCCAAACGGAGTGCGCCAGTTGCACTGGCGCTGGGGGGCGGCGGCACCAAAGGCATAGCCCACTTGGGCGTGTTGCGCGCCCTGGAGCAGCGCGGCCTCCAGGTGGCCGCCATCGCCGGCACCAGCATTGGCGGCCTGGTGGCGGCGGTCTATGCCACCGGCCGCCCGCTGGCGGACATCATCCGGCGCGTCGCCAGTCTGCAGCAGGGCAGCCTGTTCCGCCGCGGCAAGGAGATCGACAATGCCTTGCTCGGCTTGGAAGGCGTGGCCGAAGTGCTGCTGGAGCTGATCGGCGAGAAATATTTTGAGGAGTTGCCGATCCCGCTGGCCGTCACCGCGGTGGACCTCAATACCGGGCAGGAGATCGTGCTGCACAGCGGCCGCGTGCTGGATGCGGTGCTGGCTACGATCGCGCTGCCGGGCATCTTCCCGCCGCGCCAGATCGGTGAACATGTATTGATCGACGGTGGGGTCAGCAACCCGGTGCCGGTGGGCGTGGCCCGCTGGCTGCGTCCGGGCTTGCCGGTGATCGCATCCGTACTTTCCGCGCCGCCCATGGCGGAGAAGCCGTTGCCGGTCACCAACCTGCTGCCGCCCTTGCCAGTGCTGGAGCGCCTCTCACAGTTTCGCCTGGCGCGGGCGCTCAACGTGTTCACTCAAGCGATGAACATCAATGGCCGCGTGCTGACTGAGCTGCGCCTGGATATTGACAAGCCGGATGCCATTGTGCGCCCGGACGTTGACCACATTGGCCTGCTCGACCCCATTGATGTTGAAGATTTCCTGGCGCGTGGCGAAGCCGCCGCGGCCGGCCTCACGGTCGGCCTTGGCCAGCGGGCGCGCGCCTGGCTACGCAGAGGTGATGCATGAAGGCAATCGCATTGGCGCTGGGCGGCGGTGGTTCGCGCGGCGGCGCCCACATTGGCGTGCTGCGCGCCCTGGAGCGCGAAGGCATCCGCGTGGCGGCCTTGGCCGGCACCAGCATCGGCGCCCTGGTGGGCGCGCTGTACCTGGCTGGGCACAGCCCGGATGAAATCGCGCGGACTTCGGCGGCTATGCAGCACGGGCGCCTGTTCCGCCGCGGCCGCGGCGAGCAGGCCGACAGCTTCCGCGGCCTGGCGGGCATGCGCAGCTTTTTGGAAGGCATGCTGGGCGAGCGCACCATCGAGGAATTGCGCGTGCCCTATGCGGCCACGGCGGTTGACCTCAAGACCGGCGCCGCCGTCGTGCTGCGCAGCGGCCGCATCGTGGATGCGGTGCTCGCCGCGATCGCCTTCCCGGGGGTGTTTCCATCCCACACGGTAGGGGAGTGGGCTCTGATCGACGGCGCCATCAGCACGCCGCTGCCCATCGCACTGGCGCGCAGCCTGGCCAGCCCTGCAGGCAGCCTGCCGGTGGTGGCGGTCTCGCTGTCCGGCCAGCCGCTCAGCAGCGGCCAACCCATTTCGGGCAATAGCGACCTGACCGGTCTGGGCGCATTGCGTCGCCTGCGCCGCCTGCGTTGGGTGCGTGCATTGGCAAACTTCAGCCGGGCCTTTGGCATTACGCGTAAGAACCTGGAGGACGCCCGCATCCAACTAGAGCAGCCTGACCTGGTGCTTTATCCGGCCGTGCGCGGCATCTCGCTGCTGGAGCGGGCGGATGTGCACGAACTGGCCCGCCGCGGCGAAGAGGCCGTGGCCGAAGCGCTGCCCCAACTTCACGCTCTTTTCGAGGACTGATGCTCGCAGACTTGCAAGACTTGAACATTGACGGTTGGACCCTTAAGGTGCGCCAGCCTGCTGGGGATGGCCCGCACCAGGTCATTCTGCTCATCCACGGCTGGACGGGCGACGAGCATTCCATGTGGGTGTTCGCCCCGCGGCTGCCCAAGAATGCGCTACTGATCGCGCCGCGGGCGCCGTACCCCTCCAACCATCCGCAGATCGCCGGCTATAGCTGGGTGCAGGAGCGTGCGGATGGTTTCAGCAGCCTGGACATGTTCGCTCCCGCGGTGGCCGGCTTCGAGAGCTTGCTGGCCAAGCTGCCCGGCCACTTCCCCCAGGCCGACTTTGCCCGCTTTGGCATGGCCGGCTTCAGCCAGGGCTCTGCTTTCAGCGTGGCCTACGCCGTGCAGAATGCTGCCCGCGTGGAGCGGCTGGCCATGCTGGCTGGCTTCCTGCCGGAGGCCAGCCAGGCGGCCCTGCCGGCCCTAAGCGGCCTGCCAGTGTTCATCGCCCACGGCACGCAGGATCAGACCGTGCCGCTGGCCCGCGCCCAGGCCGCCCGCGAGCAGCTGGCCGGGGCGGGGGCGGAGGTGCGATATTGCGAGTCTGAAGTGGGGCACAAGCTGGGCGCCAATTGCGTGGCTGAGTTGGCAGTCTTCTTTGCCTGATTTCTCCACAGATGAACACAGATAAACAGACACCCTCGCCGTCTTTGCGAGGAATGTGAAACAGGCGGCAAAGCCGCCTGTCACAGACGAAGCAATCTCCACGCGTGGTAGAAGCTGGCTTGGGGATTGCTTCGCTAGCGCTGCTTTCGCAGCGCAAGGCTCGCAAAGACGTTCGGTGTATCTGCGTCCATCCGCGGCGTGGGCGCAGCCCACGCACATCTGCGGCTGTATTCTCCCCATTGTATAATCACCCCCATGACCGACGCCGCGCTCAAAGCCCAACTTGAAGAGCTGCGCACAACCATCAACGAGCACAACTATCGCTACCATGTGCTCGACCAGCCTTCCATATCAGACGCTGAATACGACAAGCTGCTCAACCAGCTGCGCGCCATTGAAACCGAGCACCCCGAGTGGATCACGCCTGATTCGCCCACCCAGCGCGCCGGCGCTGAGCCGTCTCCCAAGTTCGCCAAGGTTACCCATCCCGCGCCGATCCTGAGCCTCGGCAACGCCTTTGACGAGGCTGACCTGCGCGCCTGGTTCGAGCGCATCAGCCGCCTGGATGAACGCGTGCGCAAGGCCAGCTTTGTGGCCGAACCCAAGCTGGATGGCCTCAGTGTTGTGCTGCATTACAAGGACGGCCTCTTCGTCCAGGGCGCCACCCGCGGCAACGGCGATGTGGGCGAGGATGTGACCGCCAACTTACGCACCCTGCGCAAGTTGCCGCTGCGCATCCCGGCCGCGGCGGGCGGCCCCAAGCCGCCGGCTGACCTGTTCGTGCGCGGCGAAGTCTTTTTCTTCAAAAAAGACTTCGAGGCGCTCAACAAGCGCCAATCCGAAAGTGGTGAGCGAATCTACCAGACCGCCCGTAACACCGCGGCCGGCACCCTGCGCCAGCTTGACCCCAGCATCACCGCTTCGCGCGCCCTCACGTTCTACGTCTACAACATCATCGCCGCCGAGGGCAAGATCCCGGCCACCCAGTGGGAGACTTTGCAATACCTGCAAGACCTCGGCTTCCCCACCGCGCCCGAATCGGTGCTGTGCAAGGATCTCGAAGACGTGGTGGCCGCCTACAAGCAGTGGGAAGCCGGCCGCGACGCCCTGCCGTATGAGGTGGACGGCATGGTGGTCAAGCTCAATGATATTGGCCTCTATAACGATCTGGGCGTGGTGGGCAAAGACCCGCGCGGCTCCATCGCCTACAAGTTCCCTGCTCTGGAAGTCACCACCATGTTGCAGGACATTGGCGTCAATGTCGGCCGCACCGGCGTGCTGACGCCGTATGCCATGCTGGAGCCGGTCGAGATCGGCGGTGTCATCGTCAAGCAGGCTACCCTGCACAATTTTGATTTCATTGCCGAGAAGGACATCCGCATCGGTGACCGCGTGCTGGTCAAGCGCGCCGGTGACGTGATCCCTTATGTGATTGGCCCGGTGCTCACGGAGCGCAAGAAGGGCGCCAGGAAGTACAAGCCGCCCGCGGTATGCCCGGTGTGCGGCCAGCCTGTGGAAACTGTCGAAGACGAAGTCGCCTGGTATTGCGTGAATGCGGCCTGCCCGGAGCAGATCGTGCGCAATGTCGAGCACTTCGTGGCCGTTCTGGACGTGGTCGGCATGGGCGAGAAGATCGTCGCCCAGCTCAATGCGGCCGGCCTGGTCAAAGACGTGGCCGACCTGTTCTCGCTGACCCGTGAGGACTTGCTCAGCCTGGAGGGCTTTGCCGACAAGAAGGCCGATAACCTCATCGCCTCCATTGAAGCGGCGCGCACTCGCTCGCTGCACCAGCTCATCTTTGCCCTTGGTATCCGCGGGGTTGGCTGGGTCATGGCCTCGGCCCTCTCGGCAAAGTATCGTGACCTCGACGAGATAGCCAAAGCCAGCACGCAGGACATTGACGACATCGAGGGCATCGGCCCCAACATTGCCGAAACCATCACTGACTGGTTTGCCCAGGCCAGCAACAAGGCCGTGCTCAAGAAGCTCAAGAAGGCGGGCGTGTGGCCGCGCAGTGAGCCGCGCAAAGCCCCCAGCGGCCCGCAGCCCTTTGCGGGGCTCACCTTTGTGGTCACCGGCACGCTGCCCACCTTCAGCCGCAAAGACGCCGGTGACTTTATCGAAGCGCGCGGCGGCAAGCTGGCCGGCTCGGTCAGCAAGAAGACCAGTTACCTTGTCGTTGGCGAAGATGCTGGTTCCAAGTTGGATAAGGCCCGCGAACTCGGTGTGCCCACCCTGGATGAAGACGCCCTCAAACAGCTGGCTGACCAAGCCTAGCAAGGAGACATCATGAACTTTCCGCTCACCCTGTCCTTCAAAATTCTGGCGCTGGCCTCACAGATCCATGTGCAGGACGGCGCAGGCGGTACCGTGGCCTATGTCAAGCAGAAGCTGCTCAAGCTGCGCGAGGATATAGACGTGTTTGCCGACAAAGAGCAGACCCGCCTGCAGTACAACATCAAGGCGGACCGCGTTATTGATTTCTCGGCTCGCTACAACATCACCCGCGCCGAGGGTGGGGCAGTCGGCTCGCTCAAGCGTAAGGGCATGCGCTCGCTGTGGCGTGCCAATTACGAGATCTTCAATGGGGCCGGCGAGCACGTCATGACCATCAACGAAGAGAATGTATGGGTGCGCGTGTGGGATTCGGTATTTGGCGAGCTGCCCTTCATCGGCATCCTCAGCGGCTACCTGTTCCACCCGGCCTACCGGGTCACCAATGCCCAGGGCGAGCTGGTAGCCCGCCTGGTGAAGCAGCCCGCCTTCTTCGAGGGCAAGTTCCAGCTTGACAGCGGGCCGGCGCTCACTGCAGAGGCCGAGCCGCTCGTGCTGCTCAGCCTGCTCACCATGACCCTGCTGGAGCGTGCCCGCGGCTAAACCCGTCCCATGCGGCGGTTTTCACCTGCGTTGACAGCACCTACGGGGTGAGCTACACTGACCCCTCGCAAAGGAACACGAATGACATCTCCACGCATTGAAGACGCAATCAGTAAACGCATTGACGGCTTTGCCGAGCGCATTCGCCTGCTGAAAGAGGCCGGCCTCTACTACTACAACCAGCCCATCACTGAGATGATGGACGAATCCAAGGTGCTGGTGCGCGGGCGTGTCATGCAGATGTTCGCCTCGTACAGTTACCTGGGGCTGATCGGGCACCCGCGCATCAACGAAGCCGCCAAGGCCGCCATTGACCGCTACGGCACCGGCACGCACGGCGTGCGCACTCTGGCTGGCACGCTCGACATCCACAACGAGCTGGAAGAGACCATCGCCAACTTCAAAGGCGCGGAAACAGCCATCACCTATACCTCCGGCTACGCCACTAACCTGACCGTGGTCTCGACCCTGTTGGGTAGGCACGACTACGTCTTCTCTGACCGCCTCAACCATGCCAGCATTGTGGACGGCTGCATGATGTCCGGCGCCAAGTTCGTGCGTTTCAAGCACAATGACCTGAATGACCTCGAGCGTGTGCTGGAAGAAGCCCCGGCTTCCTCCGCCAAGCTGATCATCGCCGATTCGGTGTTCAGCATGGATGGCGACATCATTGACCTGCCGCGCATCGTGGAGCTGGCCCGCAAGCACCACGCCTGGCTCATGATCGACGAAGCTCACTCCATCGGCGTGCTGGGCAAGACCGGCCGCGGCATCGAGGAGCACTTTGGCATGGAGGGCGTGATTGACATCAAGATGGGCACGCTCAGCAAGACCATTCCCTCGGTGGGCGGCTACATTGCCGGCAATCACGACATGATCAACTACCTGCGCCACGCCAGCCGCGCCTACATCTTTTCGGCCGCTTTGCCGCCGGCCCAGGCGGCCGCCGCCAACGAGGCCTTCAAGGTGATCCTGGACGAGCCCTGGCGCATCGAGAAGCTTACCGCCAACGGCAAGCAGTTCATCAGCGGCCTGCAGAGCCGCGGCTTTGACACCATGCTGACCGAGACCGCCATTGTGCCCGTGCTGTGCGGCGAGGATGACCTGGCCTATGCGCTGACCCGCAATGTGCAGGAACGCGACATCTTCGTGCTGCCGGTGGTCTCCCCGGCGGTGGAGCAGGGCAAGGCCCGCCTGCGCGCCACCGTTACTGCGGCCCACAAGACTGAGGATATCGAGCGCGCCATGGACATCATCGCTGAAGAGGGCAAAAGACTCGGAATTCTGAAGTAGAATAAGTGTTCGCCTATTCACAAAAAGCCGTTGCGAAGCAACGGCTTTTTTATTCCTGGGAAAGAGTTATGAAGAAAGCACAAAAACAAAAAGTTTTCTACGCCCTGTTGGGCAACAATCTGGTGGCTTCGATCACCAACAGCACGGTCTGGTTCGCCATCATTTTCTTCGCTTATCTGGAAACCCAGTCTGTGCTGGTGACCTCAATCATGGGTGGCTTGTATCTGGTGCTGGTGGCCGTCTCCGGGTTCTGGCTTGGCTCGCTGGTGGACCACAACAAGAAGAAGACCATGATGCTGATCTCCAGCGCTTTCTCGCTGGCCATGTTCGCCATCTGCTTCGTGGTGTTCCAGTCCGCCGCGCCCGGTGAGTTCAGCCAGCCCAGCAGCGTGCGCCTGTGGGCGCTGGCCGTGCTGGTGCTGTTCGGCATGATCTCGGGCAACATCCGCGGCATTGCCATGCCCACGCTGGTCACGCTGCTGTTCCCGGCCAAGGAACGCGAGCGCGCCAATGGCCTGGTCGGCACCGTGTTCGGCGTCTCGTTCCTCACCACCTCGGTCATCAGCGGTTTGCTGGTCGGCCAGGCGGGCATGGTTTGGGTCTTTGGCCTGGCGATGGTCATGACGGTGCTGGCCATCCTGCATCTGCGCACTGTTCCAGTCCCCGAGAACAAGATCGCCCATGTGGAGGGCGGCGCGCCCAAATCAGTGGATTTGCGCGGCACTTATAAGCTCATCACTGCCGTTCCCGGCCTGGCCGCTTTGATCCTCTTCACCACCTTCAATAATCTGCTCGGCGGCGTGTTCATGTCGCTGATGGATGCGTATGGGCTTTCCATGATGTCGGTCGAGGCCTGGGGCTTCCTGTGGGGCATCGTCAGCACCGGCTTCATCATCGGCGGCCTGCTGATCGCTCGCTTTGGTCTGGGCGGCAAGCCGCTGCGTGCCCTGTTCGGCGCTAACCTGGTGATCTGGTTCATCTCGTCCATCTTCACCATCCAGCCTTCGATCGTGCTGATGACTGTGGGCCTGCTGATCTACTTGACCGTGGTGCCGTTCATCGAGGCGGCCGAGCACACCATCATCCAGCGGGTCGTGCCGCAGGCCCGCCAGGGCCGCGTGTTCGGCTTTGCCCAAAGTGTGGAGCTGGCCGCCGCACCGCTGACCTCGTTCCTCATCGGGCCGATCGCCCAGTTCTACTTCATCCCGTTCATGACGGACGGGGCGGGGGTGGACTTGATCGGCAGCTGGTTCGGCACCGGCCCGGCGCGCGGTATGGCGCTGGTCTTCACGCTCACCGGCATCATCGGCTTCATCGTCACCATGATCGCCATGCGCTCCAAGCCCTATAAGCTGCTGGCCGCCCGTTACGCCAAGGGTGAGAAAGCCCCGGCCGCGTAAAAAAGCGAAACCGTCATTGCGAGGAGTGCTGAAAGTTGCATGTTCATGCAACTTTCAGCCTCGAAGCAATCCCCAAGCGAGTATGCAGAGATAGCTTCTCAATCTTTGTGTTCTTTGTGTTCTTTGTGCCTTTGTGGTTAACTTTCCCTGATGCCCAATCCCAAACTTATCCTAGCCCCTGGCCGCGAGCGCTCGCTGGAGCGCAGGCATCCCTGGGTGTTCGCCAGCGCTATCGCGCGTACGGATGGTTCGCCAAAACCCGGTGACACGGTGGACGTGTATTCCGCCCACGGTAAGTTTCTGGCCCGCGCTGCGTATAGCCACCCCTCGCAGATCCGCGCCCGGGTCTGGTCGTGGAGCCAGGACGAAGAGATCGACTCCGCTTTCATCGCTCGCCGCCTGGCGGCTGCCATCGACTCGCGCCGCAAACTCAACCTGCCCAGCGACGGTATGCGCCTGGTGCATGCCGAGTCGGATGGCCTGCCCGGCATCGTGGTGGACCAATACGGCAGCGCCATCGTGCTGCAGTGCCTGAGCTGGGGTGCAGAACGCTGGCGCGAAGCGGTTGCCGATGCCCTGATGGAACTTTGCCAGCCGGCAGTGATCATCGAGCGTTCCGACGCGGACGTGCGCGAGCTGGAAGGCCTGCCGCCGCGGGTGGGCGTGCTGCGCGGGGCGCAGCCCACCCAGCCGGTGCTGGTCAACGAGGCTGGCTTGCAATTTGAGGTGGACCTGAGCGGCGGGCACAAGACCGGCTTCTATCTTGACCAGCGCGCCAACCGCATACTGGCCGGTAGCCTGGCCGCTGGCCGCGAGGTGCTGGATTGCTTCTCGTACACCGGTGGCTTTGCTACGCATATGCTACAGGGCGGAGCGACGAGGGTCACTTTGGTGGATGACTCCGCCGCGGCCCTGCAACTGGCCGCTCGCAACCTGGAGCGCAACGGCTTGGCCGCTGATAAAGCCGAGTTCATTGATGGCGATGCGTTCCAGGTGCTGCGCCGCTTCCGCGACTCAGGCCGCCAGTTCGATGTAGTGGTGCTCGACCCGCCCAAGTTCGCGCCTACCCGCGCCACCGCCGAACGGGCGGCGCGCGGTTATAAGGACATCAACCTGCTGGCCCTCAAGCTGCTGCGGCCCGGCGGCCACTTGCTCACCTTCTCATGCTCAGGTGGAGTGGATGCAGCCCTGTTCCAAAAGATCGTGGCCGGCGCCGCTCTGGATGCAGGCATCGATGCCCGCATCATCGGCCGCCTCAGCCAAGGTGCCGACCACCCAGTGGCGCTCAACTTCCCGGAAGGGGAGTATTTGAAGGGATTATTAATCGAGGTAAGTTAAGGAGTAGAGACTAGAGATTGGAGACTATTCCAGTCTCCAATCTCTAGTCTCGAGTTTCTTTTACGCCGACGCCCCGCTGTAGTTCCTGAGCCCAAACATCCACAGGCGGCGCGTGACGAACAGCGCCACCAGCGTGAACACAAAGGTGCCTGCCAACAGCTCTGGCGTCAGCCGCCCGGTGAGTGCTTCCGCCGGCACCGTGACGGCAAACGCCACCGGGATCAGGTAAGTCAAGCCCAGCCGCAGCCAGTCAGGGTAGATGCCTACCGGCCAGCGCCCGGCCTGGAAGATGCTCTGCATCATCTCCATCAGCTCCCATACCCGCACAAACCAGAACGAGAGGATCGAAGCCAGCAGCAGGACGCAGTACAGCAGGATCATGCCCATGATCAGCGTAGCGGCGAAAGCGAATGCCAGCCACCAGCTGGCTTCCAGGCCCATGCGTCCGATCGCCACACCCAGCACCACGATACCCAGCAGCACATCCACCAGACGCCAGATGGCCACTACGCGCACGCTGATCAGCACCTGCGAGTCTTCCGGCTTGGTGAGCGTGAAGTCCAGGCGGCCCTCGCGCACATCCTCCATGAAGGCCCACATATTGGGCAGCACCAGGCTGCCGATCAACCCGCTCATCAGCACGAACACGCCATATACCGCAAGCAGCTCCGCCTGCGACCAGCCGCCAAGGTTATCAGTGTAGCTGTACACCACATTGAGCACGATCAAACCCGTACCCAGGGACAGGCTTGATTGCAGCACCTGCATAAAGAAGTTGGCGCGGTATTGCACCTCGTTCAGTATGCTGATGCGTGCAAACAACCCGAACAGTTTTAGAGGTCTAAGCATATTAGCTCCCAACCGCCGTGAAGCGCTTCACGGCCAGTTTCCATATCAGGCGTACCAGGGTGTAACCGCCTGCGATCCAGGCCAGCTGGGCCAGCACGCCCGGCCAGAATTCCGGCAGGTCCAAGCGGCCAAGCAGCACCTCGATGGGAAAGTAAAAGGTCCACTGGAAGGGCAGAAAGTTGGCCACGTTCTGCGCCCAGACTGGCATGACTTCCAGCGGCACCAGGCGGCCCGAGAACAGCAGCTCGGCTGCAAAGTACAGCTCGAACAGCGCATCCACGCGCTCGGTCCAGAAGCACACCAGGCCCAGCAGCCACATGAAGAAAAAACGCACGAAGAAGGCCAGCATCAGCACAACCGGGAAGGCGGCGATCTGCCAGGCCACCGGGTTGATCTCCGGCTTGAACAGCAGCCACAGCAAGATGCCCATCGGCAGCCAGTAGATGGTCTGCGGGATCTTGTAGCCCAGGTAGTAGCCCAGGTCAGGCAGCAGGGGGTGCACCGGGCGCAGCAGCTCGGCCGCCAGGCGGCCTTCCTTGATGCGCCAGTGGAACCCCTGCGGGCCGATGGCCAGATTGAACTGGCGCACCAGCGTCCAGATGATGTAGTAGCCGGCGAACTCGGCGGCGGTGTAGCCGCCAATGGCGCCGCCCTGCGAATTGGCGACCGAGCTCCACACCACCAGATAGATCACCGGCTCGATGAGGATGTGCACCATGAACATCATGTTGGCGGCGGGGTATTGCAGTTGCTCGATCACCGCTTGGCGCGCCGCCACCGCATACATTTGTAGATAGTTGCGCAGGCCATAGCGTTGCGCCCGCTGCGGTTGTACCGGAGTTGCTATTTCACTCATTCCTTATGCTCCTACTGCAGTAAAGCGTCTTACGGCTCTGACCCAGACCAGGCGGATCCCAACGTAGGCCGCCAGGATCCAGGCCACTTGAGCCAGGACGCCCATCCAAAATTCACTCATCGTCACCCGGCCCAGCAGCAGCTCGATCGGGAAGTAAAAAGTCCACTGGAAGGGCAGGTAGCCTGCTATCTTTTGCGCCCACACCGGCATGATCTCCAGCGGCACCAGCCGGCCGGAGAACAGCAGCTCGGCGGCGAAGTACAGCTCGATCAGCGAGTCGATGCGCTCGGTCCAGAAGCAGATCAGGCCAACTAGCCACATCACAAAGAAGCGCACATACGCCGCCAGCATCAGCACGATGGGGAAGCTCAGCAGCTGCCAGCCCTGCGGGTTGACCTCAGGCTTGAACATCAGCCACAGGATCACCCCGATCGGGATCCAGTACACCACCTGCATGACCTTGAAGCCCAGGTTCCATCCCAGGTCAATGTCGATCGGGTGGATCGGGCGCAGCAGCTCGCCGGCCAGGCTTCCGTTCTTGATGCGCCAGTTGAAGCTGTCTGGCCCCACGGCCAGGTTGAACTGGCGCACAAAGGTCCAGATGATGTAGTAGCCGGCGAACTGGCCGGCGGTGTAGCCGCCCACGGCCCCGCCTTGCGCCGCCGTGGCAGAGCTCCACACCACCAGATAAATGATCGGCTCGATGAGCACATTCACCATGAACATCAGGCTGGCGAGCGGGTACTGCAGCCGTTCAAGCATGGCAATGCGCGCCCCAACGGCGTAGACCTGCAGGCTGGCTTTCACGCGTTGTGCAAATCCTTGCACGCGTTGCATTGGTTTACTCGCTGGTCTCGGGAGCGTCAAACACGCTCTCGATCACTTCTTCGATCGGCGGGTCATCGACCGTCAGGTCGGTTACCGGCAGATCGGCCAGCAGGCGTGCGGTCACTTGGGGCGCATCGCTCTTGTTCACGCGCAGCACCACCCGGTTCGGCTCCTGCGTCACCACGGTACCGTACTTGGCCATGTCCGGCGTGCGGCCGTTCATGTCGCTCATCGTCAGCACCAGGGTCTTCTGCGCCGAGAAGCGCTCCACCAGCGCGGTGAGGTCACCGTCGAAGAGCAACTTGCCGTGATGGATCACGATCACGCGCTTGCACAGCGCCTGCACGTCCGCCATGTAATGGCTGGTCAGCAGCACCGTCGCCTTGTAGCGCTGGTTGTACTCCTGAATGAAGGCGCGGATGCGGCGCTGCATGGTGACATCCAGACCGATCGTGGGCTCATCGAGGAACAGCACGCCGGGCTGGTGCAATAGCGCGCCGACCATCTCGGCCTTCATGCGCTCACCCAGGGAGAGATTGCGCACCGGCTTCTTGACCAGCTCCTTGAGTTGCATGACCTCGATCATCTCGTCGCGCGCCTGCGTGAACTGCTCCTGCGGGATGCCGTAGATGGCGCGGTACAGATCGTACGAGTCGATCGCCGGGATGTCCCAGTTGAGCTGGCTGCGTTGGCCCATCACCAGGGTGATCTGCTGCAGGAACTCGCGCTCGCGTTTTTGCGGCACATGTCCCGCCACGCTCAGCTCGCCGCTGGTGGGGTAGAGCAGGCCGGAGAGCATTTTCAGCGTGGTGGTCTTGCCCGCGCCGTTGGGGCCCAGGAAGCCGACGATCTCGCCGGGCTCGATCTGGAAGCTGATGCCATCCACCGCGTGCACATCTTTGGTCTTGCGTGCAACTAGGCTCTTGATGGCCGCCTTCAGGCCGGCTTCACGCTCCGGCACTTTGTAGGTCTTGCGCAGATCCTTTACTACAATGCTATTGGTGCTCACTTAAGCCTCCGAGCCAAGAAAACATAGATTGATTGCAGAAAAACTAATATGTTCTAGCAGTGTTCTATGATAATAACACATATTTCCTTTTGAATTATCAAATTCTATATCAATTTTCCAAACTTTGCAATTGTTCGGCTAGATTTGCCCGCAGGCAACAAAAAACCGCAAGAGCACTCTCCTGCGGTGGATACGGCGGCATATGCCTGCGCGGTAAGGGCTAGAGCCCTGCCTCAGGAGGTAAGCAAGTGAACAAAACTGCGGTGTTGAACATCATGTTGCTGTTACCTCCTTTCAATAAGCTTTCGCAAGCATACGCCTAAGTATTCAACTTGTCAATCCAGGCGTTTGCGCGCGTGATAGGTCAGCGCAGCTTTGATGAACTCGCGCAGCTTGCTTTTGGGTAGGGCAGCTGACTCGGAGAGATGAATGGCTCGGTTGGTCTCAAACACCAGGCTGTTGCCATGCTTCTTTCTGAAGTCATCGATCAGGGATGTCTGGCAGTGCACATAGATCGCCAGTTGCCCCGGCTGGTTCTTGACCTTGTCCACGCGGATGGTGGTGCCGCTTCCGCTCTGCGCGGTGATGTAGCTAGGCTGCCCCCAGCGTATCGTTTCTTCGATCTCGCCCACGCCTTTGGTGCTGCGGGCAACATCGAAGATAAGCTGGCGCAACTCCAGCAGCCGTTTGCGTATCCCTGCAGGGTAGTCCGCAAAAATGGCGGCGACATCTGTGTTGCGAAAGGGCTCGTGCTTCATAGGCAGATGTTACTCGAATTTATCATGCAGCAAAACAAACAGCCTGCGCATCAGCGCAGGCTGTTTGTATCGTCGCGTTCTTGGCGGGTTATGGCACTGGGTTGGCGGGGAAGCTGCCCTCAGGCGCGTACCAGTCTTGCGGGTTCACGCCGCCCGTCTCCTGGCCGCTGCTCACCGTCACCACGATCAGGCTGTGGTCCGTGCAGCTGACGCTCAGCCCGCACGGAACCGCCTGGCTGTAGCCGGCGGCCAGAGTGTCTACGTAGGCAACCACCTGGTAGTCACCCGGCGGCAGGTTGGCGATCGTATAGAAGCTCACACCCTCGCTGGTGGTGGCGTAGTAATAGGTGCCTTGTTGGGTCAAGCTCCATGCCACGATGGTCTGCGCGGGGATGAAGCTGCTGGGGTAGCTCAGCGAGCCGGAGATGCTGCCCGGGTCGTTAGATTCCTGCGCAGGCGGTTGCACGCCCGGCGGGTAGGGCACATCGCCAGGCTGGCCGTACCAATCGCATACGCTGATGCCGCCGGTCAGCTCGCCCGGCACCACATCAAAGCTCACCAAAGAGTGATCTGTGCATTCCACGCTCAGTCCGCAGGCTACGGCTTGCGAGTAGCTGCCGCCAAAACTGAAGTCGGGCAGCCAGGCGTAAGCCGTGTAGGCGCCAGCTTCCAGCTCGGCCGAGAAGGCCATCTGGTTGAGGCCGATGGGCACAGTGACCGGCTCGCTGCTGCCCTCTTTCTGCAGATACACCGTCATCTCCGGGATGAACGAAGACGGGTAGCACACCGAACCCTCGACATAGCCCAGTTCCGGGCCAGCGGTTTCCAGGGCGGGCGGGTTGGCGGCCTCGCTGGTTTGCAGGGCGGCGGCTACCAGTGTGGCCACGGCGGCATCGTCAGTCTCGCCGCTTGGCGCACAACCGGCCACCAGCAGCGCAAGAATGAAAACAAGTGAAACAATACGGGTGCGCATAAGTATTCAGCTCCTCTTTTTCAACGAATAAAGAAACCCTGCAGGCATTATATATGAGCCGAGGGCCTTATGCGCAAGCGCACAAGACCCTCGGCTCATTTAAGGAGTGGAGATGGCGGGAATCGAACCCGCGTCCGAATGATTAGAGTTCTGAACGTCTACGAGCGTAGTCGGTTGTTTTGTCGCAGCGGGACCCACAACAGACAAGGGGGTCCCCGCAGCCATCCGCTTTGTCTTAAGCGCACGACACGGAAGCGTGCACAGCACCCCGGCATTGTCTCGCCTGTTCCCACCCAGCCGAGGAGAGGGCGGGGCAGACGCAACTCACGAGGAGTTGGGCAGTTCTTGGCTAGCCGGTATTACGCGGCGAGCGGGAGAGCTGCGTAGTCAGTGCGGTTGGCACTTAAGGTTTGCGCTGAGTTAACGAGGTCGGCGCCTCTCGGCTCGCAATTCAGACCCAGCCTCAATCGTCGAAGCCAGTCATCCCCATGCAGGCCCAGATTATAGCAGGGCGGTATATGCGCTTTGTTAGAACTGTTAGGAGGGTCAGCTAGCGGTGACTTGCATCTGTGCCAGCGCGTTGCGTACTACCGGCGCGTCCGGAGCCAGCAGCTCTACCCGGTTGCCGTCCTGGTCTGCCACCGCAATGCCGGGCTGCCCGTCGCGTTCCATGGCCGTATACGCATAGTCCGCGGCTTGCACACGCTGCAGTACGGCCAGCCAGCCGGCTTCATCTGGTATGCGGTAAGCGTATGAGCGCAGGCCAGTCATGTCATCCTCACGGCGTGGGGCGTTCTGGCTGTGCCAGGTGTTGGCGCCCAGGTGGTGGTGGTAGCCGCCCGCGCTCAGAAAGATGGCGCTGGGCCAGTTCACGATGATGTCCATCCCCAGCAGGTTGTTGTAGAAGGCGGCTGTAGTGGCCGTGTTGGAAACCTGCAGATGCATGTGGCCAATATCGGTTCCGGGATCGATCATGCCAGCTTGCGCCGCGGCTTGGTCGGCTTCTTCGATCAGCTTACGCAGGTCCAGCGGCGCGTTGGCCATCTCCAGCGAGCCGTCGTTCAGGCGCGGCCACTGCTCACGCGGGCGGTCACGGTAGATCTCGATGCCGTTGTTCTCGGGGTCGGCCAGGTAGATCGCCTCACTGACCAGGTGGTCTGAGGCGCCTTGCAGCGGCCAGCCCGCCGAGACGATGCGCAGCAAGGTGGTGGCCAGCGGCGTGCGCCCCGTAAAGCGGAACGCCGTGTGGTACAGGCCGGTGCGCGCCTGCGGCTGCAGGCGCGCACCTTTGCGCTCGGTCAGGGTCAGCAGGGCGGGCAGCTGGCCGTTGGCGGAGAGGCGCGTGCGCCCGTCCAGGCTGTCAATGATCTGGAAACCCATCAGCCCGCTGTAGAAGGCGGTCATGCGGCTCAGGTCGGCCACTTGCAGCTCAACGTGGGCGATCTGGGTATCAGGGTGAAGTTTGAAGTCGCTCATAGTGCTTGACATATAGACGACGGCCAATTATGCTTTATTACATAGACGGCCGTCTATTTATACCTCTTGTGAAAGGAGATGGCTATGTTCACACCTGACGAGCAGTTGAGCGTACTCGAAAGCGGTTGTTGCTGCGGCGGCACGGGCTGCTGCTAGCTGCGTGGGCTGTTTCGCCCACGCCTTAAAACTGGCCGGCTGCATATGCAGCCGGCCAGTTACTTAAGCACTTCCAGTTGCTCGGCCGCCTTGCTTTCAGGCGCAAAGGTGCTGATCAGCTGGCCGCAGCACATCGCCACTTTCTCCTGGTTCAGGGTGTAGTAGGTGTTCTTGCCTTCCTCGCGCACCTGCACTAACTCCGCCTCGCGCAGCAGGGCCAGGTGATGAGACACGGTGGGTTGGCTCACCTTCACCGTTTTCACGATCTCGTTCACATTCTTCCACTCGCAGCAGCAGGTTTGCATGATCTGCTGGCGGGTAGGGTCGGCCAGCACTTTGGCAAAGGCTACGGGGTCCATGCTCTTGGCTTTCATATTGACTGCTCTCTATGCAGTCTACTTGCCTTATAGGCGAATGTCAATTCTGTTAATATGTACCCCATGCGCGTCCTTGCCCTCAGTGACCAGGTGCTGGATTTTGTATATTCTCCCAGCGTAGCCCAGCGTTTTAGCGATGTGGACATGGTCATAGGCTGTGGTGATCTGCCGTACTACTACCTGGAATTCCTGGTCGATACCCTCGACAAGCCAGTCTTCTTCGTGCGCGGCAACCACGCCCCCAATGTCGAATACTCCCAAACCCAGGAGCGCGAGGCCCCCTGGGGCGCGATCGACCTGCACCGCCAGGTGGTGCACCACCAAGGCCTGATCCTAGCCGGCTTTGAGGGCAGTCTGCGCTACCGCCGCGGTCCCTTCATGTATACGCAAAGTGAGATGTGGCTGATGGTGCTCGGCATGCTGCCGCGCTTGCTCTACAACCGCCTTCGCTACGGCCGCGCCCTGGATGTGCTGGTTACGCATGCACCCGCCTGGGGCGTGAGTGACCGGGAGGATACGGCCCACCGCGGCTTCAAAGCCTTCCGTTGGTTGCTGCGAGTGTTCAAACCCAAATACCATCTGCACGGCCACATCCACCTGTATGACCGCAATGAGCCTGCCATCGTAGAGTTTGAGCATACCCAGGTCATCAATGCCTACGGCTACCAGGAGCTGGAGGTGGCCTCATGAACAACTATTCCTCAGCCATGAGTGACTTCAAGCGCGCCCGCGGCCGCGCCGCCTTGCGCCAGGCGCTGGCGCGCCTGGGCGGCAGCCGCGCCGATGACCTGCTGCGCTTCGATGATGTGCGCAAAATGCTGGGTGGCGCCAGCCAGCTGCCGCGCGGCCTGCACGAAATTCCGCTGGATGCCATCGTAGGCAGTGTGGGCCGCTACGAGGATTTCAACCGCCAGTTCCTGCCGCGCCAGGCCAGCCAAGGCGGCCGCTGGGCGCGGGTGCGCATGGCCATGGAGGGGCAGGGCCTGCCGCCCATTGAGGTCTACAAGATCGGCGAGATCTATTTTGTTATGGATGGACACCACCGCGTTTCGGTCGCGCGTGAGGTTGGCGCAAGGACCATCGAGGCCTACGTCACCGAGATCCCGACGCGCGTCAGCATCTCGCCCGATGATGACATCGAAGACCTCATTATCAAGACTGAGCTTCACAACTTCTTGCAAGATACCGGCCTGGGCGATACCCGACCGGATGTGGATTTCCGCGTCACCATCCCCGGCCGCATCAACGAACTGCGCGAGCACATTGCCGTGCACCGCTACTACATGGGAGAGCAGCAGGGCCATGAGGTCAGAGTGCACGATGCCGCCGCTCACTGGGCTGACGAAGTCTATGTGCCCGCCCTGCAGGCCATCCGCCAGCTAGGCTTGCTGCGAGATTTTCCGCAACGCACCGAGGCGGATATGTACCTGTGGCTGATGAAGCACCGCTCCACGCTGGAGAAGGAACTGGGCTGGAATTTGGGCGTTGCCGAAGCCGCTGCCCATGCCTGGAACCGCCTGGAGGGCAGCCCACGCCGCTTCAGTGCTCGCGTGCGCCGCTGGCTGGGCAGCTGGATCCCGATGGCGGCACCGCCGCTGCCCACAGCGTGGCGTTTGGAGCGCGAAGACCTGGAAGAGGACGAGACTCTGTTTCCGCGCCTGCTGGTGCCCCTAAGCGGCGAGGATGCCAGCTGGACCGCGCTGGATGTGGCCCTGCAGGTTGCCCAGCATGAGCGCAGTGAGCTGCGCGGTGTGCATGTGCAGCCCGTCGCCGGCGGGGATGAGCAGCAGCTACAAAGTTTGCGTCGCGAATTCGAGCGCCGCGTGGCCGCCGCTGGTCTGCAGGGCAGCCTGGTGGTGGAGCAGGGCAATATCCACCGCCGTGTGGAAGCCCGCAGCCACTGGAGCGATCTGGTGGTGCTGCACCTCAAGCATCCGCCTGGCACCCGTCCACTGGAACGCCTGGTTTCCGGCCTGCGCGCTTTCCTGCAGCGCAGCCCGCGCCCGGTGCTGGTGGTGCCAGACAAGACCGAGCTCAAACATGCTCTGCTTGCCTACGATGGCAGCCGCAAGGCACGCCAAGCGCTGTACCTGGCCGCCTACCTGGTGCGCCGCTGGGGCATCCAGCTCACCGTGCTCACTTCGCTGGAGGCCAGCCTGCGCCCCACGCTGGCACAGACCGGCGCTAAGAACTACCTGCTGGCGCGTGGCGTCATCGCTGATTATGTGCAGCGCCGCGGCCGTGCCGCCCAGGCCATCCTGGACGTGGCCGCCGAGCGCGGCTGTGATTTCATATTGATGGGGGGCTATGCCCAGAGCGAATTCATGGAAGTGATGCGCGGTAGCAACCTTGACGTTGTGTTGCGTGAATACCGCGGCGCGATCTGGATCTGCAATTAGCGCGGCCAGCGCTGGCGCAGCGGCTCGTTCTCGGTGTACACGTTCATGAAGGCGAACTCCACGCTGAGCGCGAACAACACATAGCGGTCGGCGGGCGCGTAGCTGGCCGCCGCCAACGCACGGGCGCGCTCGGCCGGGTCGGTGACCAGGCGGCCGTGGCCGCGCACATAGAACTCGCCCTGGCCGCCGCTGGAATCGGCCACGCCGCAATGCAGGCTATAAGCGCTGCCGCGTTGCAAGTCTTTGCCCTTGGGGGATTTGGGCTCCATGAATAGATAGAGCTCGTCTGAAATGATCGGCGTCACGGGGTGGACGCGTGGCGTTCCCTCTGCGGATGCGGTGGCGATGTATGCGACTGCCGCGCCCAGGCGGGTTGCGCCGAAGGCGGCCAGCTCCGGCGCATCGGCAGCAAAGTCAGCCCAGCGCATCAGCCCGAAAGAGCGTCCAGGCGCTCTACTTCTTCTTCGCTCAGGCTCCAGCTTAAGGCGCCGGCATTGAGCTCGGCCTGTTTGGCGTTCTTGGCGCCGGGGATGGCCAGCGTGCCCTTGGCCACGCACCAGTTCAGCGCCACTTGCGAGACAGGCTTGTCGCCGTGCAGGGTGGCGATGCGCTGCATCTCTGCCAGCAGCGGGGCCAGGCGGCCCAGCTTGCTGGCGCTGTTCAGCCACCGCGCCAGGTCACGCGGTGGCTGCTGCCGGCTGTATTTGCCAGTGAGCAGCCCCTGCGCCAGCGGACTGTAAGCAATGACGGTGATCTTGTGATCCCTGCATAGCTGCAGCAGACCATTGCGCTCTGGGCCTCGTGCCAGCAGACTGTATGAGATCTGGTTGCTGGACAGGCGCAGGCCGCGGCTTTCCAGCACCTTGATAACTTTCTCAACCTGGCGCGGCCCAAAATTGGATACGCCGATCTGCTTGATCAGGCCGGCTTCGACCGCATCGGCCATGGCATGCAGCCAGGTGGCAAAGCTGCGCGGCGGGAAGGGCCAGTGGATCTGATAGAGCGGCAGGCTGGGCAGCCCCAAACGCCGCAGGCTGCCCGCCAGCGCCTTCGGCAGGCTGTTTCGCAGCAGGCGCCACGGGTAGGGGAAGAATTTGGAGGCTACGACATGCTCGTCTGGATTGGCGGCCGCGAAGCGGCCCAGCAGTTGCTCTGAGCGGCCGCTTCCGTAGACCTCGGCTGTATCGAAGAAAGTAACCCCGGCTTCCAGGCTGGCATCATAGGCGGCGCGCAGATCTTCTTCGCCATAGTCACTGCCGTAGGACCAGAAGAGGGTGTCGCCCCAGGCCCAGGTGCCCATGCCGATCGGCGCAACTTTGGGGCCATCATGTCCGATTTGGATCAGCTGCATTGTTGGCGTCGCTCCGGCCTTAGTGTACTCGCGCAACGCAAAAAGAAAGAGCCCCGCTGCCAGCGGGGCTCTTTTCACTCTTGTTAGGGCAGCGTGATGGTTGCCGAAAGCGGCAAATGATCCGATGCTGTCGTCAGCGGAATGGCAAAGTCGCTAAAGCTGAGATCAGGCGAGATGAAGATGTAGTCGATCTGATGGTCGGCCGCGAAGGATGGATAGGTGAAGGTGTTGGCCAGCCCGCTTTCACGCGAGATGTCAATGAAGCCGCCGCCCAGCATCACTTCCAGGGCCAGCGAGTTCGGCAGGGAGTTGAGATCGCCCATCACGATGGTGGCCGGGCGGCCGGCGGCTGCATCCACCAGCACTGAAGCCTGCTGGGCGCGGATGTCGTCCTGGCCGGCTTTCTCGCTGAAGTGCGTGTCGATCAGGTGCAGGGTTTGCCCGTTCACGTCAAGCTCGGCGTAGAGGTAACCGCGCAGCAGAAGCACATCCTCAGGCGGCAGGGCGTTGTTGGTGTAGCTGATGATCGGCAGACGGGTCAGGATGGCATTGCCCCATTGGTGGTCTGCGGTGGGGCCCCAGATGTACTGCATGTCAAGGCGCTGGGCCAGCCACTCCAGCATGTCCATACCGCCCCAGATCAGCCAGCCACGCGAGATCTCCTGCAGGCCGACCACATCGGCGCCACTTTCCTCGATCACGCGAGCCAGCGCTTCGGGGTCAACGCGGCCGTCAGTGTTGACCGCGTCGTGGATGTTGTAGTTGATCACGCGGATGGTGTTGGTATCCACCGGCTGAGCCGTGGGGCTCTTCCAGGTGAGGGCCAGCACCAGCGGGATCACCAACGCCGCGGCCGCCAGCGCAACGGTGGAGTAGATCGGCTTGAACTCCTTGGCTTTGTCAGCTTTGGCGCGCAGCGAGATCATTAGGAAGATAGTGACCAGCACCGCGGCCACAGGCAGCAGTGTGCCCGAGCGGATGCCAAAGTCAATGTCATACGACGCGTAGTAGATGAAGGTGAGCAGCACAAAGAAGATGTGCCCCAGGCCATTGAACAAAGTGCTGCGCAGCAAGCCTGGCTTGCCGGCCACCGCGCCCGCACCGGTGAAGATGAAGAAGCCCAGCGCCAGGCTGAAGACCTGGCCCAGCACAAGGAACAGCAGCGGCGCCAGCGGCTGGTTGAAAGCCAGCAGCACTTGCGCCAGCAACACAACGCCATACACCAGCACATTGAGCCAGGTGCGCTGCGGTGCAATCCTGGTGATGTGCCAGAAGCCGAATGCATTGCCAAGCAGCAGGGCTGCGCCGGCGGCGGGCGTGCTCCAACCGCTCATGGAAGAGAACAGCGCTGTGTTCTGGAAGACCATCAGCTGCAGGAACAGCCACGGGCCAACCGCCAACAGGGCGGCTGAGCTGCCCCAGCTGCCATCGGTGGCGGGCGGCGCGTCGGCCACCAGCTTGCTCAGCGTCCACAGCTGCAGGGCCGCCAGCGCCACAACCAGCAGCAGGGCAAAGATGCCCGGCTGCCAGGGGAGATCGAGCGTGCGGAAGGCGATCTGCAGGCTGCTGTCGAGCACCAGACCAAACAGCCAGCCGAGGCCCAGGTGCTGCGGGATGTGCCCGCCTCGGGCGCGCGAGATGCCGACCGCCAACGGGATCCACATCAGGAACAGGGCCGTGGCCGCCGCCGAAAGGTACAGGTCCATCAGGGCGGTTTGCGACACCTGCTCCGCCAGACGCAGGGCCGCCAGGCCGCCCGCCGTCAGCCACAGCGTGCGGCGCGTGCCCAGCAGGCGGTTGAGCGGCCCCGCCAGGAAGGCCAGGGCGAACACGCCGACTGCGATCGGCGCCAGGCTGAGCGAGCTCATGCCGGTTGAGTCGCGCAGGTAGCCCACGAAGCCTACGAACAGCACGCGCAGCTCCTGCAGGCCAAAGGTTACTGTGATGGCGGCGAACAGCCAGCGCACCCAGTAGGATTTAAGGTCAGTACGAATGGTTGACAGCATAGTTTCCCTTTCCAAGCGTGGTTAGCGGGTTGTTGTTCTCTTTTTGGTTTTCTTGTACGCGGCGTTGGGGTCCTTGAAATATTTCTTGACCTCGCCGGGCTTGTTGAGTTTGGTGACGATCTCCGGCCAGGTGGCCAGCAATACGACCACGGCCACCGCCAGCACAAAGTATGTGACTTCGATCGGCTGGCCGAAGACCTGCAGGCTGATCAGCATGGCCACGAAGCCGATGGCGGCGGTGAGGGTGATATTGCCCGTCAATCGTTGCACTGCCCAGCCGAGCGCGAACACGATGGCCAGCTCGGGCCAGGCGGCTACCCAGGCCACCGCGCCCATGGCGGTGGCCAAGCCTTTGCCGCCGCGGAAGCGCAGCCAGATGGGCCAGTTGTGTCCGGCCACGGCAGCCGCGCCGGCCAGCAGCCACCATGGGTGGCTGCCTGCGATCGCTTGCCCGATGGCCATTGCGGCCAGCCCCTTGGAGAAATCGAGCACGCCGCCCAGCAAACCCCAGCCCAGGCCCAGATTGCGGGTCAGGTTGCGCGTGCCCACGTTGCGGCTGCCAACTTGCGCCAGGTCCAAACCACCAACCGCGCGGGCAATGATGTGCGCGAAGGGAATAGAGCCGAGTAGATAGCCGATGACTAATGCGAGAAGGAGTTGGGACATTCGATTACAGCTCGCCGTGCGTACCGAACCAGGCCAGCGAGTCACGCACGGTGTCAGCGAAGGGGCGGGCTTGCATGCCCAGTTCGCGCTCGGCCTTGGCCGTATTATAAGGCTGCCAGCGGCGCACACTGCGCAGATGGTTGGCGGGCAGGGGTATGGCGGGAATGCGGTCGCCCAGCCAGACGACCGGGTCTACCAGCCACAGCGGAATAGCGAACCTTGGCGGCCGCCGCCCGGCGACCTGCGCAACGATGTTGAAGGCGTCCTTTACGGAGAGGTTGTGCCCGCCCAGAATGTAGCGTTCGCCCGGGCGGCCCTTGAGGGCGGCCTGGATGTGGGCGTCGGCCACATCGCGCACATCCACCACGTTGGCTTCGGCCGGCAGCCAGGCCACGAAGTAGCCCTTGGCGGCGAGGATCAGCAGGCTGCCCAGGGTCTTGTTCAGGTCACCGGGGCCAAAGACGGCGGTGGGGTTGGTCACCACCACCTCCAGCTGCGGCCCATTGGCGGCCAGGGCCAGCTGCTCCATCAGGATCTTGGTCTCGAAGTACGCGCTCTCAGGGAAATCGCCCAGCTGATATACATCCCGCTCGTCGGCCAGGCGGCCGGCGCCCGGCGGCAGGTTGGCAATACAGAACAGCGCCGAGGTATAGACCATGCGGCGCACCCCGGCCGCCTTGGCGGCGGACAGCACGGTGTCGATCTCGGCTTGGGCGGCGTCCAGGTGCTGCTGGCGGGTGCGCTGGCGCTCACGGCGCGGGTAGTAGGCCGCAGCGTGGAAGACCACATCTACGCCCCCCATCGCCTGCTGCAGACTGGCCGCGTCGTTCAGGTCGCCCTGCATCCATTCAACCGCTTCGCCATCTTCCAGATGGCCGGTGGACTGCGGGCTGCGGCGCAGGCCGCGCACCTGCCAGCCCTGCGCCAGGGCTGATTTGGCAATATGCCCGCCGATGAGACCAGTGGCGCCGGTGACCAGAACCTTCATGGGCTGGATTATAAGGGAGTAAGATGTACAAACTCGGCGATGGAGTTCGCCCCGCGGTTTGTGCCTGGCTGCTTGTCTGCCAGGCGCAAAGCGCACAACTGCCCAATGGCTGATGACTCCTACAATAAAGGAGCATAGCCATGCAAAATATTTTTCTGGTTGGTATCGGGGGCGCACTGGGCGCAGTTCTGCGCTACTTGCTTGGGACCCAGGTGCATGAGTGGTTCAAGCCCGGCGATTTTCCGTTAGGCACATTGCTGGTCAATCTGAGTGGCTGCTTCCTGATCGGCTTAGCGTATGTATGGCTTTCTGAGCATGGTCTGGCTGGCGGGCATAGCCTGCTCCTCATCACCGGCGTGCTGGGCGGCTACACCACACTTTCCAGTTTTGGGCTGGAGCTGTTCCGGCTGCTGAGCAGCGGGCAGATGGCCTATGCGGCCATCTATTTTGTGCTCACCAATGCAGCCGGGCTGCTTGCCGTGTGGGCCGGCCACACCCTAGCCGGCCGCCTGCTGTAAACAAAAAAGCGCAGCCAGCGGCTGCGCTTTTTTAGTTGCTGTCAGGTCAGGCCTTGACCGCTTCACCGGCGATGAAGTGCTCGGTGTTGGTGCGGGCCAGGTCATCCGTGAACTGCTGCGGCGGGGTCTTCATAAAGTATGAAGACGGGCCGATCAGCGGGCCGCCGATGCCGCGGTCCTGCGCCAGCTTGATGCAGCGAATGGCGTCGATCACTACCCCGGCCGAGTTGGGCGAGTCCCACACTTCCAGCTTGACTTCCATCTGCAGGGGCACATCGCCAAAGGCGCGGCCTTCCATGCGGATGTGGCACCACTTGCGGTCGGTTAGCCAGGGCACATAGTCGCTGGGGCCAACATGCACATCGCCGCCATCCATCTCATAGGGCAGCATGCTGGTGACCGCGCCGGTCTTGGAGATCTTCTTCGACTCCAAGCGCTCGCGCTCCAGCATATTGTAGAAATCCATGTTGCCGCCGAAGTTCAGCTGGTAGGTGCGGTCCAAGTGCACGCCGCGCTCCACGAACAGGCGGGCCAGGGCGCGGTGGGTGATGGTGGCGCCTACCTGGCTCTTGATGTCGTCGCCAATGATGGGGATGTTGCGCTCGGCAAAGCGCTGGCCCCAGTAGTCCTGGCTGGCGATGAAGACCGGAATGCAGTTGACGAAGCCAACCCCGGCTTCGAGGATCTGCTCGACGTACCATTTGGTGGCCATTTCAGAGCCCACCGGCAGGTAGCTGACGACCACGTCAGTGCCGGTGTCTTTGAGCACTTTCACAATATCGGCGGTGGCGCCGGGAGCCTTCTCCACGACTTCGCGCAGGTACTTGCCCAAGCCATCGTGGGTCATGCCGCGCTGCACTTCCACACCCAGGTGGGGCACTTCGGCAAACTTGATGGTGTTGTTGGGGTAGGCCCAGATGGCTTCGCTAAGGTCCTTGCCGACCTTGGTGGCCACCACGTCAAAGGCAGCTGAGAACTCAATATCACTGATGTGATAGCCGCCGAGGTTTACGTGCATCAGACCGGGCACTTCGTCAGTGTCGGCTGCATTTTGGTAGTACTGCACGCCTTGCACAAGGGAATTAGCGCAATTGCCAACGCCAATGATCGCAACGCGTACTTTTGAGGAATTCTTTGCCATGCTGTCTCCTTTGCAACGGTTGAATGATTATATACCTTGCAAATGGCTGCTGCTGCCAAACCGCCGGAAACGGTTATGATTCGGAAGATGGACGCATACACATTGTCCGAGATACGCACTGAGATGGCCCGCGCCAACGCTGCGCTCACAGAATTCTTTGCCGGTATTCCTGCTGAGACTTTCTTTGAGCATCCGCCGCGGGTATGGTCAACGGCCGAGAACCTGGCGCACTTGTGCAAGACGGTGCGGGCCGCCACGCTGGCCTATCGCGTCCCAGCGCGGCTCTCCGGCTTGATATGGGGTTCGGCCGAGACCAGCCGCAGCTACGATGAGCTTGTTGCCAGCTATAAGGCCGTTCTAGACGCGGGCGCAGAGTCGCCGGCTGCCTATGTGCCCGAGCTGGACAATGCGCCGCAGGATGCCGAGGCCGCCAAGCAGGAGTTGCTGCAGCGTTGGCAGCAGGCGGCCGGCAAGCTGGAAGCCGCCTTGGCCAACTGGCAGGACGAAGATCTGGACAAGGCCAAAGTGCCGCACCCGGTACTCGGCAAGCTCACTCTGCGCGAGCTGCTGTTCTTCACGCTATATCACAATCTGCATCATATAAATGATGTGCGCCAGCTGCGCGGCGAAGCAAGGGTGGATGGCTGATGGCTGAGTTTGGGCTTACGCCGTCGCTGCGCAAGTTTCTCGAACGCTTTCCCGAGCCATTGCAGGTGATCGCCACCGAGTTGCGCGCCCAGGTGCTGGACCTGGCCCCGGATGTGATCGAGCAGATCGATGAGTCGGCCCAGCTGTTGGGTTATGGCTATGCTGAAACCTATACCCACCTGGTGTGCGTGATCATCTTCCAGCAGGACTATATCAATCTGGGCTTCCCGCGCGGGGTGGACTTGGAAGACCCCGAAGCCCTGCTCGAGGGAACCGGCAAGCGCGCCCGCCATGTGAAGATCTACAGTGTGGAGGATGTGACCCTGCCCGGGGTGCTCTCGCTGCTGCGTGAGGCGATCGAGATCACGCCCAGGCCGGGCGACGAAGACTAAAAAGGCTGCGCTTAGCGCAGCCTTTTGTTTTAGGGGACGATGATGACCACCGAGAGGTGGCCAAAGCCTTCGCCGAGCGGCGAGGCCAGAGTCCACCAGCCGGTGTACTCGCCTGAAGCGGTTGGGGCGCGCAGAAGGATGGAAATGTTGCCCGCGTCGCCCGCCAGGATGGTTTGTTGGATCTGGGTGGTGCGAGCGCCATCCATCCGGTCGCCGTGGCTGAAGAGCAGCTGGTAGGCCGGGCTCCAATTGCAAGTGCCGGCATTTTCTACGGTCCAGGTCTTGGTGAACGTGGCCCCGCCTGCGATCTCTTCCCCGTCTGGTACGGTGACGTCTTCTTTGAAGATCATGATGTTGCAGGTGTCCATCGTGGCCGCCCCGGTTGCAGACAGCGTCATGGTCACCTGCACCTCTGCAGTCGCTTCAGAGGTGGGGCTGGGCTGTGGTGTTGCCGTAGGGGTGGGGCTGGGGTTCTGCTCTGCCGCGGTAGTCAGCTGGGCCGCGAAAGTGGAGACGGCATGCACCTGGGCCGCCGCCAGCGTGGCGTCGAGTTCTGCCTGGCTTGGGCCGCAGGCCACCAGAAGCGCAGGCAGCAGGAGCAAAAATAATCTTGACTTCATTGATCTCATTCTATCAAGCTAAAAGCACAACACTACCAACAGGCTTTTGGCCTGATTGGTAGTGTTGTGAGGGGCTTGCACTAAGGTACGTTGATTTCAACGTACAAGTATCCAAACGCCGTACCCGCTGCGTTGGCGATGGCCCAATGGCCTACATGCTCGCCGGCCGTGGCCGGAGCCACCAACTCAACCGAGATGTTTGTGGTGCCCCCAACCGGAACGGCTGCAACCAACACATTTGTGCTGGGGCCGCCCATCTGTTCCCCACTACTGAAGATGAGTTGGAAATTGGTTGTCCATTCACAGGTGCCGGAGTTGCGTACTGACCAGGTCTTGGTGAAGGCCGTCCCGGCGGTTACATTTTCGCCATCAGGCACGGTCACGTCCGAAACAAAAGCCATGGCCTCACAACCAGAGGGCACTCCGCCGCCAGTGCCAGTGCCGCCGGTGCCAGTACCAACCGTTGGCGTGAGCTGCAAGGTGGCCGTAGGCATGAGGGTCGCCGTGGGCAGCATAGTGGGGGTGGCCGAAGGATTGGCCAGGGCATATTCAGTCAGTTGCACGTAGGCAGTTGAAACGGCATTGGTCTCGGCTGCTACTACCGTTAGCTGGATGTCAGCTTCTGAGATGCCGCAGGCTGCCAGCGCCAGCGAAAGCACAAGCAGAGGGAGAAGTATGTGTCGTTTCATCATTCTCGGATTCTATCCAGCCAGGCAGGCTGGAAACCGCTACTCATCTTGCCCTTAGGAAGCTAGGAAGGGCTGAGATTCGCCTTGGCCCGCTCCACGGCCTTGTTGTTGACCAGACGGTACATCAACAGGGTGGCCACCAGAATGACTAGCCCGCCGACCCAATAGGGTGTGCCCAACTCATAGCGGCGCGCCAGCAGGCCGCCTGCCAGGCTGCCGAGCGGCGCCGTGCCAATGACAAGGAAGCGATACACGCTGGTCACACGGCCAAGCAGGTCGTCTGGAATGAGCGTTTGGCGCAGCGCCAGAATGAGCGTGACGCTCATGGTGACGGAGAAGGAGTTGAGCGCCAGCATGGCCGCGGCCACCGGCGTGCTGTGAGTGACGCCCAGCACCAGAAAGGCCAGGCCGGTCAGCACGATCCCCAGAATGATGACGCGCCCGGTGCCCAGCCGCGCGCCGGCCCGGTCGGCCACGAAGGCGCCTGCCAGGCCGCCGATGGCGCTGACCGAAAGCAGCAAGCCGTAGCCGGTGGCGCTCAGCCCCAGGCGGTCCTGCGCATACAAAACCAACATGGAATAGCCCGCGGTGAACACCAGGTTCTGCAGCGTCACCAGGAATGCCAGCGCCCGCAACACGCTGTTGTTCAGAAACCAGCGGAAGCCTTCTTTGATCTCGGTCAGCAGGCGGCTGGCCGCGCCGGGTTGGCGGCGGGCATGGTACCTCCCTTCCAGCGAGCCCATCAGGGCAGCCGAGCCGCCGTAGGCCAGGCTGCTGACGAGAAACGCCAGCGGCGGGAACAGCGTGAAGATGTAGCTGCCCACAGGGGGGCCAACCATATCGTTTGCTACTGTCGTGGTGGCAAACAGCCGGCCATTGGCTTTCTCCAGTTGCGGTTGGCTGACCACGCGCGGCAGGATGGCAAATGAGGCGTTGTCCACAAACGGCTCCACCGTGCCCAGCAGGAAGAAGAACACATACATGCCGTAGATGTTCAGTAGGCCGTAGTAGGCGCACAGGCCGAGCGCCAGGATCAGGCTGCCGCGGATGGCGTTGCCTACCCAGATGATGTGCTTGCGGTCCAAGCGGTCTACGATCACTCCGCTGGGCAGCGAGAACAGCAGCCAGGGCAGGCGCTGGGCAGTGGCCAGGCCGGCGATCAGCAGCGGGTCACGGGTGAGGCTGGCTGCCAGCAGCGGCCCAGCCGCCAGCCAGATGCCGTCGGCCAGGTTGGTGGCGAAGGAGGCCTGCCACAGGCGCCTGAACTTTGCTCCCAGGCCAGGTACCGCAGGTTCTTGTTTTGTCATTCAGCTCACGTTTACGCAAAAAGGCGGCCTGTGCTCAAAGCACAGGCCGACGTCGGAAAGGTGTAGGAGTATAGCGGATTCAGTTATTCCGATAGGTATTCGAGCGCCCACAACGACACAGAGCCATCAAAAGTTGCACTTACAATGAACTGGCCGTCTGGTGAAAACACAAAGTGGTTTACGCTCCATTCGTGCTCTATTCCCTTGAGTTGCGTCCAGTTGTCTGTTCGCCAAAGCTGAATGAGCTTGCCAGGCCCGCTGGCAGCCAATAACCCACCGTTTGGGCTGAATGTGGCCGCCTGGAAGGATCCAACATGGCCGCTGATGCTGTGCAACAACTCCCCGCTAACGGGGTCCCAAACTCTCAGCACACTGTTGTTTATGCCCCGCCCTGCACTGACTAGCCAGGCGCCATCCGGGCTAAACATCACTGCATTGACTGTGCCACTGTGTTCCTCCAGGGTGTGTAGAAGCGCGCCGTCACTGACACGCCAAACTTCCACAACACCTTTATGCCCATCAACTGTGGTGATGGCGAGAATAGAACCATCCGGGTGATAAGCCAGCGCATACACTGCTTCGCCTTCGGCTCGAATATCCTGCAGGTGTTCGCCAGAATCTGCATCCCAAATAGCGACTGAGCCATCACTCATTGCCAGCGCAAGCTGACTGCCATCTGAGCTGAAAGCCAGCCCGTTGACATTTGATGAAAGCTGTAGGGATGGCACCAAGTTGTACCGTTCACAGCTGTCAGTTAGCCAGGCGGAAACCAGCCTCGCCTCCCCTGCACTGACAATTTCATTGCCACTTGGGCTGAACTGAATAGAGTTGATGCCGGGGATGTTTGAGGGCAGTGTTTGAATAATTCTGCCGCCTTCGCTTTGAAGGATGCGACGTTCGAATATTCTTCGCCGCTTCCGGCGGTGACTATAAATTTGCCGTTTGGGCTGAAGGCAACAAGACTGCTGCCAGGTAGCTTGCGTGTCCATTCTTGAGTGCTAACGAGATTTTCGGGATAGATGGTGTTTGCTTCAGCTAGCAACGTAGTTGCGACAGTGTCGAGACATGGTTGCGTGAGCAGCCACGCAATCCCAGCCATACTTGCCGTTAGTAGTGAGCACATCAGTAAAAGCGCAATTCCAACAATGGAAACGCTTCGCTTGCTCGGTTCTACAATTCTGGTTGTAGGCTTCGCTTTTTTTGCTGAGCGCGATTTGGCTTTTCTTGCAGGCATGTTCCCCTCTGTGTGAGAAGTGTACTTGAGTTCGCATGTGATGTGAAAGGGCGGCCAGCATACTGCTGGCCGCCCTTTGCGGAGGAGAGAGCGCAGGGAAAGACTTAGAGCTTGTAAAGCTCGCCGTACTTGGTGCGCAGGTACTTGATGTAAGGCGCAATGCGCAATGGGCCGCCGGTGACGCGCTGAATCAGCTCATCCGGCTCGTACTTGGAACCATACTGGTAGATGTTCTTGCGCAGCCAGGTGTGCAGCGTCTCGAACTTGCCCGAGCTGATCTCGCCGGGGATGCTGGGGTGCGCCTTGAGAGCGGCATCGTAGAACAACGCGCTCATGATGTTGCCCAGGGTGTAGCCCTGGAACGCGCCGCCGATCAGGCCGCCATACCAGTGCACATCTTGCAGCACGCCGTCCACATCGCTGGGAGCTTGAATGCCCAGGTCGTTTTTGTAGCGGGCGTGCCAGGCTTCGGGCAGATCCTTGATCTCCAGCGTGCCTTCCAGCAGCTGCAGCTCCAGGTCGAAGCGCAGCATGACGTGCAGGTTGTACGTAACCTCGTCTGCATCCGTGCGGATCAGCGAGCGCTCCACCTTGTTGATGGCGCGGTAGAACTTGTCCAGCCCCACGCCCTTGAGCTGGGTGGGGAAGGCGGCCTTCAGCTTGGGGTAGTAGTGCTCCCAGAAGCCACGGCTGCGGCCCACAATGTTCTCCCAGGTGCGCGATTGGCTCTCGTGCACGCCGGAGGAAGTGCCGCTGGCCAGCGGGGTGGCTTCGTAGGCCATGTTGACGCCCTGCTCATACATGGCGTGGCCGGCTTCGTGCAGGGTGCTGAACAACGCGTCGGCCAGGTACTTCTTCTGCACGCGGGTGGTGATGCGCACGTCCGTGATCGAGAAGCTGGTGCAGAAGGGGTGGTGGGTCATGTCCTGGCGGCCGCGGTTGAAGTCATAGCCAAAATCCTTGGCTACTTCAATACCGAAGTCCAGCTGCTTTTTCTCTGGGTAGGTTTTGCGCAGTGGGCTGTCATCCGCCTCTTTTTGCGAGGTGATGGCTTGCACCAGCGGCACCAACTCATTGCGCAGCTCACTGAACACGCTGCGAATGCTGGAAGCCTTCATGCCGGGGTCTGGCCCGTCGATCAGGGGATCGGCGATGTGCTCGTAGCCGGGGAAGAAGTCTGCATACTCGCGGCTGAGGTCAAGCGTGACCTTGAGCGCGTCCTGCACAGACTTGAAGTCGTTGGCCGGGCGGGCTTCCGTCCAGGCCTGATAAGTTTCGGCGATGTGCAGGTTGGCGCGGGAGACCCAATCGGCAGATACCTTGACCTGCTTGTCGTAGTCCTTGCGCGTCTTGCGGATCAGGGCGGCGTCATCCGAGTCCGCCGGCTGCTGCGCAGCCCAGGGCTCCAGCTCGTCGAGCAGGTGGCCTATGGCCGGGTCAGTGAACTTGGCCTGCGCAATGCTGCCCAGGGTCGCCATCTGGCGGCCGCGGGCCGATGCGCCGCCGGCGGGCATGTAGGTGGCCTGGTCCCAACCCAGCACCGCGCCCGCGGCGCCCAGGTCAGCCACTTCGGCCAGGCGGGTCTTCAGTTCCTTAAGCTTGTTCTCCATACATCTCCTCGTTTATGCAGCAAAGTGAAATCCCAGGCGCAGCGGGCCAAGCAAAGCTGCCGGGCCGCGGCCTGCGGATACGCGTTGGACACTGGGCTTGATTGCCGCGCTTTCAAGGTGGGCGCTCAAGTTTGCGGTGATGAGCGGCAGCACCTGGCGCACGAACTGCGCCAGCGGCTGGCGCTCATCCTGCTGGCTCCACTGGAAGGCCGCGCCATAGACGGCCCAGGCCGCCACCATGGCGGTCTGCTGTGCGCTGGGGCCCTGGCCTTTGAACTTGGCCTGCTTCTGCAGACTGCTCAACAGCACATCGTAGATGTGTGCCTTCAGTTGCTTCTCCACCAGGCTTTGCATCTGGCCGCGTGGGGGCGGGCAGTGGCGCTGCGTGCCTTCCAGAAAGTTGCACACGAAGCTCAGCAGGTTCATGAGCATGTCTTCGCTGAGGCGCGGGGTGGCGCCGAGCACATTCTGCATCTCCGCTTCAATGCGGCTGCTCATGTCGTACTCCAGCAGGGCGTATTTATCCTGGAAGTGAGCATAGAAGGTAACCCGGTTGAGCGTGGCGCGGGTCGCGATCTCGCTCACGGTAATGGCGTCAAAGCTCTTCTCGCCCATGAGCTCGTTCAGGGCGTCCACCAGCAGGCGGCGGGTGCGAATGACGCGCGGGTCATCCGGATTCTTGGGCTTTTCCTGAGTAATCAACATTTTCGCTCTTTTGTCGTTTATTAGACAGTTCGTCCGTATTGTTGGTTGACGTAATTGAACACTTGATTATCATCTGTAGGATACTTTACATTTGTCGTTAAGACAAGGAGAAATTGTTGATGCAAGCATTTGTTTCATCGTTGTCCCCCGACTGGGGTTTGCTGGCTTTGCGGATCGGCCTGGCCGTTGTCTTCTTTGCTCATGGTCTGCCCAAGATCAAGAATGTAGGGCAGGTCGCCGGCTTCTTCAAGCAGGCCGGCATTCCGCTGGCTGGGCTTTCCGCCTGGATCGTTACTCTGCTTGAAACCGTTGGCCCAGTGCTGGCGGTCATTGGCCTGGGAACCCGCTTCGTTGCCTTGGGCTGGGCCATCAGTATGGTCGTCGCCACTGTGGTGGTCAAGATCCGCATGGCCAAAATGAGCTTTGCCAGCCAAGGCGGCTGGGAGTTTGAGTTCATTCTCGGCGTGGCGGCCTTGGCGCTGGTGTTCACCGGCGCCGGTGCGCTCTCGCTGGATGCCGGCCTGGGCTGGTAACGAGCATGCATATCGTTTTGTGGGTCGCTCAGGTTCTCCTGGCGGTCGCCTTCCTTGGGGCGGGCTATTTTCACGCCTTCAAGGCGGATGAAGCCAAGGGCAGGCCGGAGATGGCTTGGATGCAGGCACTGAAACCAGGCCTTCGCAAGTTCATTGGCCTGGCTGAGATGGCAGGCGGCTTGGGGGTCGTGCTGCCCATGTTGACCGGCGTTTTGCCTTGGTTAACCCCGGTGGCGGCAGCCTTGTTGGCCGTCGTGATGGCGCTGGCAATTGCCTTTCATGTCGTGCGTAGCGAGTATCCTAATCTGGCGGTTAATGCGGCGCTGCTTCTACTGGCCGCTTTTGTGGCCTGGGGCCGCTGGGATCTGTTAAGCCTGCTGTAACGTACTTCAACAAGCAAAACGCCCAGCCATTTGGCTGGGCGTTTTTGCTTTCTGGGCTCGCCGGAGCTCAGGACTGCACATGCATCAAACGCGTTTGTTGCCGCGCGGGGAGGCAGTGACCCAGGTGATGATGTTGCGTACCGCCAAGGCCACGATCATCACGCCGAAATAAGTAGAAACACTGACCAGCAGGGCGGTCACGGGCTCGCCGACGCTGGGCAGCTCAGACAGGGTCTGGCTGAAGAAGACCAAACCGATCGCCACGAGGATGAAGTGGTGCTCCATATCTTCGGTGACGAACACATAGCCCGCAAACAGGCCCAGCAGGATCATGAGCCACAAGAAGGCCGAATGCAGCGGGGTCACCAGAGCAATGATCACCGCCAACACCAGGCCGGCAATAAAAGCCCAACGTGCCATTTCAGAACGGTCCATCGAGATTTCCTTTCACTAGAACAGACGCAAAATTAGCCACACCAACAGCACAAGCAGTACCACTTGCACTGCAGTGAAGCTGCGCCGTCTGCGACCCAAGGGAATGACACCCAGCAGGATCAGAATAAGTACGATGATGAGTATGGTTTCCATAGAGTCTCGCAGGCGCGGGTTGTTCGGATAACGGCTTGAAGAGTCATTGTGTTACCCGCGGATATCAAGATTAATACCGCACGGGGAAAGCAAAACGCCCAGCGGGGCTGGGCGTTTTGCAATTAGTGCACGAATGCAAAGACTAGGAGCGGAACCAGCTCACAATGGTGCGGGCCGCCACGGCCAGAGCCGCCAGGGAGAGGAACACACCCAGCACGCCCAGGATGGAGGTGAGGTAGTTGCCAATGCTGGGCACGTAGCTCAGACGGTCAGAGAAGAAATACACTGCGAAAGCAGTCAGCAGGAAGCTCTTCTCGCCTTCCTTGCTGATGTGCAGGTAGCCGCCCACCAGGGCCAGCACGATCAGCAGATACACGATCGGCATCTGGAACTGCTGTACCGTGAAGCTGGGGAAGGCGAAGAACAAGCCAGCCAGCAGGGACAGCACCAGGCCACCCAGGAACACATAGCGACCGACGGTAGCGAGATCTACGCTGCTGCCAGCCTTCTTAGCCGTCTTGCGGCTCTTTTTGGTTGTTGCCATGAATCCTCCTCAGGATCAATGAGATGGGTAACTCTAACAGCTAGCTGGCTTTGATGCCAGAGAAAATCTGCGCCAAAGCTGCCTCAGCGCGGCTTCTGCTTGGCATTTTCGAATAAGAAGCTGAGCTGTTTTGCGCGCTGCACGCCAATGCCCGGCCCCTGGGCCGGCTTGATCACCAGCTGCTTAAGTTTTTTGGCGGGCACAGTGGGCAGGGCGGCGGTGCCCACCTGCACATCGGCCGCCGGGTCCAGGAACACGAGTGCCGCGGATACAGGCACAGTCTCATCCTTCAGGTGCTTGGAGAGCCAGCGGTCAAGGATCTCGGCCTCGATCGTGGCCTCGCTTACCGGCTTGCCCACGCCTTCCTGGGTCAGCCGTTTCAAGAAGGGTACATTGCTCACCTTCCAGCGGCGGCGCGGCGCCTCGTAGGTGATGGTGCCGGTGGTTTGACGCGGCAGCAGGATCCACAGGCCGCTTGGCCCCACCAGCAGGTGCGAGGCCGGGCTGGTGAAGTTGTATAAGGTGTAGTTGTTGTCCAGCGATTTAAGCGCCTGGGCCAGTTGGCGGTCTGGGCGGCGGTTCCAGCGGTTGAAGTAAGTGCCCACCTGGGTGAAGATCATGCCGCCCGTCAGGAACAGCAGATACAGGCCAAAGTCCATGTCGGTGTTGAACAGCAGATAGACCGAGACCACCAGCATGAACATGCCCGCCAGGTTGGCCACCAAAGCCACGCGGGCATTGCGCTTGTATAGGCTTTCGTTCGTGATCAGGCGCATCTATTGTTCTCCTTGCGGCAACTTGGACAGGCCGCTTTCAATGGCCTGGGCCAATGAGCCCAGCAAGTTCACTTCAACGGATTGGCGCGCCAGGCGCAGGGCGCTCAGCAGGGCGCGCGAATCAGAGCGCCCGTGGGCCACGAACACCAGGCCGTTGAGCCCCAGCAGCGGCACCGCGCCCACCTCGGCCGGGTCCAGGTCTTTACGTAAACCGCGGAAAGCAGGGCGCGCCAGCAGCCCGCCGATCTTGGTCACCAACGTGGAGGTGATCTCTTCGCGCAAGCGTTCCGTGATCAGTTTGGCTACTGCCTCGGCGGACTTCATCAGCACGTTGCCAGTGAAGCCATCCGTAACCATTACGTCCGCCTCGCCGCCGAACAGCTCTTTGCCTTCCATGTTGCCAAGAAAGTTCAACCCGGTCTTTTCGAGTAGGGGGTAGGTGGCTTTGACCAGCTCGTTGCCTTTGCCGGCCTCTTCGCCATTCGAGAGCAGGCCGATCCGCGGATTTTTGACGCCAAGCATCTTTTCAACGTACACAGAACCCAGGAGCGCAAACTGCACAAGATACTCCGGCTTGCACTCCGCATTGGCGCCCACGTCCAGCACGGCGCAGCGCCCGCCCTTGACCGGGAACAGGGCGGTGAGCGCCGGGCGCTTGACGCCGCGCAGGCGCCCCAGGCGGGCCAGGGCGATCGCCATCTGGCCGCCGGTGTTGCCGGCCGAGACAAACGCTTGGGCCTTGCCCTCCTTGACCAGATCCATGCCTACGCCCATGCTGTTCTGCATCTTGCGCAGCGAGCCAGGCGAGATGTGGTCGGTCATTTCAAAGACATCCGGGGCGTGCACGATCTCGATGCCGGAGCTGCGGTTGCCCAGCAGCTCACGCAGGCGTGGTTCATCGCCTACCAGGTATAGGCCTTCGCCGTACTGGCGGGCATATTCAACCGCAGCCTCAACTTCGGGGGCAGGGTTTGTGTCGCTGCCCATGGCGTCTAAAACTATACGCATGCGTCTCCTCGAGGACGTGGGGAAGGCGAGTGCCTTGGATTCTGACCCTGCTTGACGCGCAGGTTCGGCGCATTATAATACTGCGTCCCGCGCTGGTGCTGGAACTGGTAGACAGGCATGGTTGAGGGCCATGTGCCGCAAGGCGTGTGGGTTCGATTCCCACCCAGCGCATTAGCGAACGCCGTTGGCGGCTGGAAAGCCGCCAACGGCGTTCGCTTTTTAGGGAGTTTCTACCGGCTTTCCTTGGCTGGCAGCATAAGTAGTGCCAAATCTTGGATAGAATATTTCCAGACTTAATCTCTGGAGCTCCCTATGTGCCGAAATATCAGAGTCCTCTACAATTTTGAGCCGCCCACAACCGAAGATGAGGTGCAAGCCGCCGCGCTGCAGTTCGTGCGCAAAGTGTCTGGCTTCACCAAGCCCTCCAAGGCCAACGAAGCGGTCTTTGAGCGCGCCGTGCGTGAGGTAGCCAAGGCGACCCACAAACTGCTCGAGAATTTGGAAACCAGCGCGCCGCCGCGTGACCGGGATGTGATCGCCCAGCGCGCCCGCGAGCGGGCCGCCAAGCGGTATGGGCTGGCCGGCTCATGAAGAAGTACAAGACCACCATCTGGCAGACCGGCAACAACACCGGCATCCCCGTGCCGCCTGAGGTGCTGGAAGCGCTGGACGCCGGCAAGCGGCCTGCGGTCAAGGTCACCATCAAAGGCTACAGCTACCGCAGCACCGTAGGCGCCATGGATGGCCAAAGCCTGATCCCATTCAGCGCGGCCCACCGCGAGGCCAGCGGCCTCAAAGGCGGTGACAAAGTGGAAGTGACGCTGGAGCTCGATACCGCCCCGCGCACAGTGGAGCTGCCAAAGGATCTGGCCGCCGCGCTCAAGAAGGCTGGCGTGCAGGCCGCCTATGAGGCCAGCGCGCCTTCGGCCAAGAAGGAATTCGTGCGCCAGGTGGAGAGCGCCAAGGCGGCCGACACACGCCAGCGGCGCATTGACAAGATCGTCGAAACCCTCAAGGCCAAGAAGAAGTAAGCGATGGCGCGCATTGTAATGACCGCCAGCGCCGTGCTGCTGGGGGCGGCTGGTGTTTTGCTTTCGTTCGCCCCTGAGGTTGGGCTGGCCCTGCTCGGTGTGGCTGCCAGCCCGGCGGCTTTGTTGATGGGCCAGTTGGTCGGCGCGCTGTATTTTGGCTTCGCCATGCTCAATTGGATGAACAAGGACAATCCCACTGGCGGCATTTACAACCGCCCGGTGGTGGTGGCCAACTTGACCCACTTTACGATCGTTGGTCTGGCGATGCTCAAATTTCTGACCGGCAGCCAGCCGGCGCCAGGGTTATGGGCGGTTGGCGCGGTCTACACACTCCTGGCGATTGTTTTTGCGGTTGTGCTGTACACGCATCCATTCCCTCCGGCAGGCGGGCAGCCAAAACCTTGATACGATACGTACATGACTACTTTTCAGCAACCTTGTGGGGCGCAGGCGATGTTGAGCCGTGCCTAAGTTGCTGCTAGAGGAAACGTCCTTCCAAATGTCCAAACTAGTTAGTGTTGCAGAGATGCGCGCCATAGAGCAGGCCGCCGATGAGCTGGGCCTGAGCTTTGCGCAAATGCTTGAGAATGCCGGCCGCGAGCTGGCCAATGCCGTCCTTGCGCATAGCCAAGACCGTGAGCGCACAGCGGTGGCCCTGGTCGGCACGGGCAACAATGGCAGCGATGCCTTGGTGGCCTTGGCCATCCTGGGTGCGGCGGGCTGGAAGACGGGCGCATTGCTGCTCGGCAAGCGCTTCAGCCATGATGAGTATGTCAAACGCGCCCGCAAGGCTGGCGCGCAGATCCGCACCCTCGATTACGACAATCACGAGAAACTGGACGAGCACGCCGAATGGCTGCGCAGCTACGCGGTGGTGCTGGACGGGATCCTCGGCACCGGCGTGCGTGCCCCGGTGCGCGAGGTGCTGGCGCGCGTAATGGCGGCCATCAAGGCCAATTTTGAGATCGCCCAGCCTGCGCCGTACATCGTAGCGGTGGATTGCCCCTCTGGCATGGATTGCGATAGCGGCGAGGTGGCCGCCCAAACTCTGCAAGCCCAGCTGACGGTGTGCATGGGCGCCATCAAGACCGGCATGCTGACGCTGCCAGCTTACGGCTACCTGGGCGAACTTGAAGTTGCCGATATTGGCATTACCAATCGCATTCGCCAATGGGCCGAGATCCGGCGCGCCATCATTGACGAGCGCGCCGCGCGCCAGTTCCTGCCGCCACGGCCGCTGGGCGCCCACAAGGGCACCTTTGGCAGCCTGTTGGTCGTCGCTGGCTCGCTGCAGTATCCCGGCGCGGCTTTGTTGGCCGGGCGGGCGGCTTACCGCAGCGGGGCCGGCCTGGTGCAAATGGCGACGCCGAAGCAGGTCCAGCCCTTGCTGGCCGGGCATCTGCCCGAGGCCACCTGGCTGCCGCTGCCCTCGCAGGATGGCAGCTTTGGGCCAACTGCGGCCAAGCCAGTTGCCGCCGCACTGGAGAACGCCACTGCACTGTTGCTTGGCCCGGGCCTGGGCCTAAACGAAGGCACTGGCGAATTTGTGGGCAAGCTGCTCAAAGAAAAACTGCCGCCGCTGGTGGTGGATGCTGATGGCCTTAAGCTGATGGCCGCCTATAAGGACTGGTTCCGCCGCTTCACGCTGGACGCGGTGCTGACCCCGCACCCAGGCGAAATGGCGATCCTGACCGGTCTGAGCGTCGCAGAGATCCAACGCGCCCGTATCGAGATCGCCGAGCAATACGCCAAAGCCTGGCACCAGGTAGTGGTGCTGAAGGGCGCCTTCACTGTGGTGGCCGCGCCGGATGGGCGCAGCGCCACGCTGCCGCTGGCGACGCCGGCCTTGGCGCGGGCCGGCACCGGGGATGTGCTGGCCGGGCTGATCGCTGGCTTGCGCGCCCAAGGCGCAGGCGCCTTCGAGGCGGCCTGTGCCGGCGTATGGCTGCATGGACAGGCCGGCCTGCGGGCCGCGGCCCACCGGGGCGCTGCGGCAGTGCTGGCCGGCGATCTGCTGGAGCATTTGCCAGTACTGGACGCCTAACGCACCATCATTGCGAAAGAGGCCGCATGTGAATGCGCCGACTGAAGCAATCTGATTTACGCCTAGGATTAACACCAGATCGCCACGCGCCCAGACCGCAAGCAGTCTGTGGCTCGCAATGACAGGAATTGCGACAGATGTGGCGCGCAGAAACTAGTGAAGCGTGCATCCCGAGCGTAGCGAGGGATCCCCACTACGCGAGTAAGAACCAGACTCAATATGGAAGATGCGCCAGCAAGGATCCTTCGCTGGGGGTGACTCAGCGGTCTGGTGTAGCTGTTTCTACCCGCTCAGGATGACACGGATACGTACAAAAAAAGACCCGGCGTAGCCGGGTCTTTTTTTGTGATGCGGTGCTTAGTTGGAAGCGCTCTTGGGGGACTTCTTGGCGGCTTCGATGGCGGCTTCGCCACGGGCCTTGAGGTCCTCAGCCTGGCTGCGGATGCCAGCGGTGCGCTCCTTGGCGTACTTGGTCACCTCGTCAGCGCGCTCTTTGGCCATCTTGGTCAGCTCATCGGCGCGGGCACGGGCGTCCGCCGCGGCCTGCTCCAGGCTCTCGCTGGCCTGGTCGCGCAGCTCAATGCTGCGGTCGCGGATGATGCGGCGGGTCTCCTCGCCGGAATGGGGGGCGGTGAGCAGGGCCACGGCCGCGCCCACCAGGCCGCCTACCAGCAGGCCGGACAAGAAGCTGCTAAATTCACTACCACTTCGATCAGACATGATTAATCTCCTTATAGTTCTTACTTGCGGCGGCCAAAGTTCAACATATCCAGTGCCCGGCGGGCTGCCGCCAAACCCGCATTAACCTTAACGACAGGTTCCACCAAATTGTCGCTCAGGAAACGAGCGGTTCCGCGCAGCGTATTGGCTGCCTCGCTGGCGGAGTCAATGATCGGGCGGACTTCGTTCTGCAGCAGATTGAGCAGTTGGGCCAGCTGGAACAGCAGGATCACCAGGGCCAGGCCAATGATCATGAACTCAAACGCTACAAGGATGATGACGATGTCCCGAATGGTTTCTGTGGGGGCGCCAGGCTGCAGCAGGAAGTACACTGCGGCGGCCAGGGCGCCGATGAACAGCACCGCCAGCAAACCCAGGCCGATCAGCAATCCTTTGGACGGGCCAGCAGGCTCCCCGTTGTAGTGGTCATTCGTGAAATCGTCTGTCACTTTTTTCCTACCCAACGCGGATTATACCGCCGTGGTGTTAGCGTTTTATTTAATTTGTTAAACGCAAGGTGAGTGTTGAGTGTTAGGGCGCGGCGGATTGCCATTCCGTCACGCTGTCTTGGATCTGCTGCGTGTTGGGCTGGTTGCCGGTGACGATGCGCGGCGTGTCATGCACTTCGGGCTGCGTGCAAGCCGCATCCCGGCAGTAGCGGTACTCCAGCGGCTCGGCGAAGTTGGTTGGGCTGTAGAGCACATAGGCATGGCGGCCGCCGCCCAGGTTCCACATGGGCAGGGCGGTGGCCCAATCCAACAGCTTGAATTGCAAATAGACTGGGCTGCCGTCATCTGGCGCGGTTAGGTCAAACCAGATCGGCCCGCTCCCGCCACCGGCGCTCCACTCTTGCAGGTTGTCGCGCACGGTCAGCTGGGTGGTACCGGCCGGGATGATGAGTTGGCGCAGCACAAAGTTGCCGTCGGGGTAGTGCTCGGCGTTCCACAAGCCATCGCCCAAGGTGTACTTGTAGCGCAGGTCGGTGCCGGTGGGCAGCTCCAGGGTGAGCGAATAACCGCCATCATGGGCGTTCAGCACGGGCTGGCCCGCCATGGGGCCGAGGTTGCCGAGCAGGTACACCGGCACGCCGCTGGGGTTGCTGGCATGCGGAATGATGATGAAGGTCACCTGGGCCATTTCGGCCGGCTGCAGCTGAATGCTGGCCGGGGTCTGCGAGTTGGCCGCCACCAGCGCGCCCTGTTGGAAGCTTTGATAGCGCCCGTTGGGGTCAGTGACCACCATGTTATGCAGGCCCTGGGTCAGGCCGTCGAAGAAAAAGTTGCCGTGGGCGTCCGTCACGGCTTGCAGGCCCGCGGCGCGCAGTTGGATGCCGGCCAGCGGCTCGCCGCTGCCTGCGGCGGTGACCTGGCCGGCCACCTGGCCAGTGGCCAGCTCGCTGGGCTGGTCAGCCCAGGCCGCGATCAGGTCGTGGGCCACGTGGCCGGCGCCGGTCACCAGGAAGCTGCGGTACAGCACCGGCTGGTTGCTGGCATTGACTTCGTCAATGCTGCCGCTGACGCTGAGGCGGGTGTAGCGATAGGTCAGCAGGGTGCCAGGCGGCACGGAAAGCGTGGTGGCGAAGCTGCCCGAGCCGCTGGGCTGCATGTTGATGGTTTCACTGTTGAAGCTGGTGCCCGTGACCGTGTCCACAATGTACAGCTGCACCGGCTCGCCCGTGGGCGAGCCTTGCGGCGTGAGCACATTGAGGATGACCTGCACGGAGGCGGCGGGCTTGAAGTCTGAAGCCGGGGCGGCCTCAGACTGGCCGGCACAGCCAGCCAGCAGCAACAGGCACAGGGTCAGGAGCAGGGTTCGTTTCATCATTTAGCCAGGCGGCGGGCCCGCTGGCGCTGGGCCAGCGAGGCAGTGCCGACGCTTATGAAGTATAGAGCAACAAGGGGTGCCCACACCAGCAGCATGTTGATGGGATCCACCGTGGGAGTAATGGCGGCCGCCAGCACGGCCAGGACCACCACGGCGATGCGCCAGTTGGCGCTGAGCCAGCGGGCCGGCAGCAAGCCCATGGCGGCCAGCACGAAGGACAGCAGCGGGAACTCGAAAGCGATCCCGATCCAGAACATTAGCCCGGTGGCAAAGGCCACATAGGAGGCCGGGCGCACCTGGGTGGGAATATCCATAAAGTTCACAAGAAAGGTAACGGCGGGGGGCAGCAAAATGTAATAGGTGAATAGCAACCCGGCCGCAAATAGCACCAGCACCAGCGGAATAGCGAACAGGCCGATCAGGCGTGAGCGGCGTGCCAACCCCGGCGCAACGAAGCGCAACAGCTCAAACGCAATATACGGCAGGCTGGCGGCGAAGGCGGTGAAGAAGGTGACGCGCATCACCACGCCTACCGGCTCGGTAACGTCCACCGCCTCAAGGGCGGTGATGCCGCCGATGGGCGCCGCCAGCCAATCGAGGATCACGGGGGCGTATTGGAAGGCTACGAAGGACGCCACGATCAGCACCAGCACCGAGCGCATGAGGTGGCCGCGCAGGGCGGCCAGGTGCCCGAGCACCTCGCCAGGGTTGGCGATGGCTTTTTGCACCGTCTCGCCTAGCGGGGTGTCCTGCGGGTCGGGCGCGAAGAACGGCGCCAGCGGGCTGAACAGCCAGCGAAAAGGCGCGGTGAGGATGCGCCAGATGCGGGCGAGCAGGCGGCGGATCACGCGTCCTCGCGAGGTTTGGTTTCGGATTCCAGTGGCGGGCGAGCCTTGGGCGTATCGGCAGCCTTGTCCGGCGTACGGGTCCAGGCTACGAACTGGCGGTCCAGCTCTTCGATCTTCTCGCGCTGCTCTTTAAGCTCGGCGCCGATCTCGCGGCCCAGCAGCTCAAGCTCGTCCACGCCCGCCTGGCGCGCCAGGGTCTGCGGCAGCTCGCGCAGCTGGCGGGTAGCGTCCGTCATCGTCTTCCAGGCGCCGGATTCGCGCAGCTTGCGGATCGAGCGGCCCAGGGTGCTGCCAACTTTGACCAGGTCTTGCGGGCCAAGCACGATGAAAAGAATGATGACGATGAAGATCAGCTCAGTGGGGCTGATGCCAAGGAATTGCATACGACAATAATGCCTTAATTCTGATTGACTTGCCCCAGAGCCTGCTTGATCTCATCGCTGCGCTCGGCCAGGCTGCCCAGCACGCCGTTGACGAAGCGCGGCGAGCTGTCAGAGCCATAGCGCTTGGCCAGCTCAACGGCTTCGTTGATGGCGACCTTTACGGGGGTTTCGCCGCTGACGGCGAACTCCCAGGTGGCCATGCGGATCAGGTTGCGGTCTATGACCGAGATCTGGTCGATCGGCCACTCAGGGGCGTGTTGGGCGATATAGACGTCAAGCTCTTTGCGAATGGGCAGCACGCCCAGCACCACCCGGCGGGCGAAGTCTTCCAGCTCGGCTTCCAGGCCGTAGTCCGCGGCGCGGGCTTCGAATACAGTGCCCTGGGGATGGGCGGTGAGGTCCAGTTCGTACAGCGCTTGTAGGGCCAGGCTGCGCGCCCGAGTGCGCGGTTTCATGTCTAGGCTTCTGGGTAGTAAATATCTTCGATATGGACGTTGATGCCGCCGGGCTGCATGCCGACCATCTCAGAGATGGCGCGGTGCACCTGGTCCTGCACATCGCGGGCTACCTGGCGCAGGTTGGTGTCCTTCTCCAGCACCAGGTGCAGCTCAAGGTCAACCTCATCACCCACAATCGTGGCCAGCACGCCTTCGGTGGCGTGCTCGTCTTTGCCCCGGCGCGGCGTCTTGGCCATCGCATATACGCCCGGCACTTGCAGGGCGGTCAGGCGTGCGATCGAGAGCAGCACGTCAGGGGCTACGGTGGTGAGGCCAGGAGGGCGCAGTTCGTTGCTCATTAGTTAGGCCATGGCCATGCCGCCATCCACGGCCAGGGTCTGGCCGGTGATGTAGCTGGCTTCGTCGGAGGCGAGGAAGGCGACCGCGGTGGCGATGTCTTGCGTATTGCCCTTGCGGCCGAGCGGGATCATGTTGAGCAGGGCGGTGCGAGCCTCTTCGGGCACGCCAGCCCAGATCTCAGTTTCCACATAGCCGGCGGCTACGGCGTTCACAGTGATGTTGCGGGCGGCCACTTCACGGGCCAGGGCTTTGGTGAAGCCGATCTGGCCGGCCTTGGAGGCCGAATAGTTGGTCTGGCCGGCGTTGCCGATCTGGCCTGAGATCGAGGAGATGTTGATGATGCGGCCATAGCGGGCCTTCATCATGTAACGCACGGCGGCCTTGGAGCAGTTGAAAGTGCCCTTGAGGTTGGTATCCATCACTGCGTCCCAGGATTCTTCGCTCATCATCATGATCAGCATGTCACGTGTGATGCCGGCGTTATTGACCAGAATGTCGACCTTGCCGTACTTCTCCACGGCGGCCTTGATGAGATTGTTGGCATCTTCCACTTTGGCTATATCGCCGGGGAAGGCCGCCGCGCTGCCGCCAGCCTTGACGATCTCCATCACCACGTCCTGGGCGGCCTTACCGTTGCTGTTGTAGTTCACCACCACGGACGCGCCGCGGGCGGCCAGCTCGATGGCGATGGCACGGCCAATGCCGCGTGAGCCGCCGGTTACAACGGCAACTCTGTTTTCAAAGGGGCGTGGGTTTACAGGCATGGGTACGGCTCCTCTAGAAAGAGGATTATACACAAGCCGCCTGGCTCACTTGCTTGACAAGGCACTCGTCTGGCACTCCCTGCCACTAAAGCATGGCATATTCCGACTCGTCATTGCGAAGGAGGCCGCATGCCAATGCGGCCGACTGAAGTAATCTGGTTTTTTGCGCCTTTAACCCCAGATTGCCACGCGCACAGAGCGCTTGCGCTCTGTGGCTCGCAATGACATAGGGAGGCCAGATATCTTTTTAGTTGCACGGGGTACCCCCACACCCAAAACGAACAACATCTCTGCCAAAACTGGCTGCCGAGTGGAGTTTGCGCAGCAGCGCACCAAACTGGCCGCAGGGTGGAGTTTGCGCAGCAGCGCACAGCATATTGCTTTCGGCAGTCGGGTGGTTATACTGAGTGACACGGTATGGAGATCAACTCGTTAGTCGAACAATTGCCCAGCCGCTACACTCCCGCCGAGCATGAACTCATCCAGCGGGCGTATCGCTTTGCGGCGCGCGCCCACGAGGGCCAGCAGCGCGCCTCCGGCGAGCCGTACATGAACCACTGCGTGGCGGTGGCCATGATCCTGGCCGAGCTGGAAGTGCCCGCCGTGCTGGTGGCAGCCGGCCTGCTGCACGATACGGTTGAAGACACCAGCGTCACCCTGAAGGACATTGAGAAAGAGTTTGGCGAGGAAGTGGCCAAGCTGGTGGCTGGCGTCACCAAACTTAGCCAGCTACCGCGGGTCTCACGTATTACCGGCGGCCCGCACAAGGGCAAACGCAACGGGCGCGCCGCGGAGAACCCGGACGCCCTGGAGGAAGACCGCAGCCGCGGGGCTGACATGGCCTCGGAGACGCTACGCAAGACCTTCCTGGCCATGGGTGAGGATGTGCGCGTAGTGCTGATCAAGCTGGCCGACCGCCTGCACAACATGCGCACCCTCGGCTACCTGCCCGAGGAGAAGCGCCAGCGCATTGCCAAGCAGACCTTGGATATCTTCGCCCCATTGGCCAACCGCCTGGGCATCTGGCAGCTCAAGTGGGAGCTGGAAGACCTCGCCTTCCGCCATTCCGAACCCAGCACCTACAAGCAGATCGCCGCCAATATTGCCGAGCGCCGCTCTGAGCGCGAAAAGACCCTGCATGACATCGAGAAGCGGCTGAAGAGCATGCTGATGCAGGAGGGTATACAGGCCGAGGTGTATGGCCGCCCCAAGCATATCTATTCCATATACAACAAGATGCGCCGCAAGGGCGTGCCGTTCGAAGCGCTGACTGATGTGCGCGCCGCCCGCATCATCGTGAATGATGTGGCTACCTGTTACCAGGCCTTGGGCATCATCCACTCCAAGTTCCGCCCTGTGCCCGGCGAGTTTGACGACTACATCGCCGCTCCCAAGGACAACTTCTACCAGTCCCTGCATACCGCGGTCATTTATGAAGACGGCCGCCCGCTCGAGATCCAAATTCGCACCACCCAAATGCATGAGAACGCTGAGCTGGGCATCGCAGCCCACTGGCGTTACAAGGAAGGCACGCCACAGGATAAGGACTACGAACGCCGGGTGGTGTGGCTGCGCTCGTTGATGGATTGGATGCACGAGGTGGACGACGCTGGCCAGTTCGTCGACACCATGAAGACCGACGTCTTCAGTGACCGCGTGTATGCGTTCACGCCGCGCGGCGACATCATTGATATGCCCAGCGGCGCAACCCCGCTGGACTTTGCCTACCATGTGCATACCGACGTAGGCCACCGCTGCCGCGGCGCCAAGGTGAACGGCAAGCTGGTGGCGCTCGACAGCACCCTGCGCACGGGTGACCAGGTCGAGATCCTCACCACCAAACGCGGCGGCCCCAGCCGAGACTGGCTTAACCCCAATCTGCGCCTGCTCAACACGGAGCGGGCGCGCGCCAAGGTGCGCCACTGGTTCAAACGCCAGGACCGCGAACTCAACATCAGCGTGGGCCGCGGCCAGCTGGAGCGCGAACTGCGCCGCCTCAGCCTGCCGGAGCTGGATATCGACCGCCTGGTCAAAGAGGCTGGTTATAAAGAAGCCGATGATCTGTACGAGGCGCTCGGCACTGGAGATCTCTCGGTCGGGCGGCTGATCGCCAAGCTCAACCTGGGCGAGCGCGAGCAGAAGGTGGAGCCGCTGCCGCCCGGGCGGCAGACGCCCTTCACCAGCGGCGATACTGTTACGGTGCTGGGCCTGCAGGGCCTGCTGACCGCCATGGCCAAATGCTGCAAGCCGGTGCCGGGTGACCCGATCGTGGGCTACATCACACGCGGGCGCGGCGCTACGATCCACCGCCGGGATTGCCCCAATATTCTGCGGGTGCGTGACCGCGAGCGCCTGGTGCAGGTCTCGTGGGGTGCGCCCAAGACCACCTACCCGGTGGCCGTGCGCATTCTGGCCTATGACCGTGACGGTCTGATGCGGGATGTGTCCACCCTGATCGCGGACGAAGGCGTCAGCATGAGCCAGGTCAAAGTGGATGTGGACCGCAACCAGGCCACTTTTGACCTGGTCTTGAATGTCGACAATATCGCTCAGCTGAGCCGTGTGCTTACGCGGGTTGAAACGTTACCGAATGTGCTGGAGGCGCGCCGCGTGCGCCCCGGGTGAGTATGCTCTCAGTAGACGAAGCCTTGCAAAAATTGCTGGCCAGTCTGCCGGTCACCGGCACCGAAACGGTGCCGCTGGCCGAGGCTAATGGCCGCGTGCTGGCTGAAGACCTGGCCGCGCCGTTTGATTCGCCGCGCTTTGACAACTCCAGTATGGATGGCTTCGCCGTACGCTCTGCCGATGTGCAGGGCGCCAGCCGGCAGAAGCCCAAGAGCTTGCTGGTGGCGGGCGACATCCCGGCCGGCAAGTCGGCCAGCACCACGCTGCAGCCCGGGCACAGCATGCGCATCATGACCGGTGCGGCCATGCCGGCCGGGGCGGATGCCGTGGTGCCGGTGGAGGACACCGACGCGCAAGCCCAGGCTGACGGCGCGCTGCCGGCAGTGGTGCAGGTGTATACCCAGGTGGGCGCCGGGGCCTATGTACGCCCGGCCGGGCAGGATTTCACCAGCGGGCAGCAGTTGCTGGCCGCTGGCACGCGCCTGCGCCCGCAGGAGCTGGCGCTGTGCGCCATGCTGGGGCAGGGCGAGCTGACGGTGCACCGCAAGCCGCGCGTGGCGATCTTCTCGTCCGGCGACGAGCTGCTGGCGCCTGGCGAAAAACTGCACGCCGGAAAGATCTACGAAATCAACTCATACACGCTGCAGGGGCTGGTGCACAGCGCCGGCGCCGAGCCGTTGCTGTTGGGCACGGCTAAGGACACGCTGGCGGATGTCAAAGCCTATTTGCAGCGCGCCGTGGAAGCGGAGGCCGACCTGATCGTGTCTTCGGCCGGCGTGAGCGTGGGCACCTTTGATTTTGTGCGCGCCGCAGTGGAGAGCGAGGGCAGCATCGACGCCTGGAAGGTCAACATGCGCCCGGGCAGACCCTTCACCTTTGGCCAGTATAAGGGCGTGCCGTTCGTGGGGCTGCCGGGCAACCCGGCCTCGGCCTTCGTCGGCTTCGAAGTATTTTTGCGCGCCGCGCTGCACGCCGTGGGCGGCGTGCGCGGCTGGCAGCGCCAGGTGGTGCGGGCGCGGCTCATGGAAACCGTGGAGTCAGACGGCCGCGAGAGTTACTTGCGCGTCTTAATTCACTCTCACCCGCGCGAGTGGCAGGTTTATTTGACAGGCCATCAGGGTTCAGGTAATCTTTATTCGCTCGTTCAGGCCCAGGCGCTGCTGCGCGTGCCGGCGGGCGTCAAGAAAGTTCGTGCAAAGTCTTTGGTTGATGTGTGGCCCTTGTAATGGAGGCATTGTTTGCTTAGAAAGATCTTGATCGGCTTGAGCATTCTGGGATTTGTGAATGCTGCGTACCTCACTTACGTGAAGCTAGTTGAGGATGGGGTTTGTGCCGTGGGCGGCGGCTGCGCCATTGTGAACACCAGCCCGTATGCCTCCTTGTGGGGCATTCCCATCGCCGCCATTGGCGGCGCGGCTTTCCTGACCATGCTCATCGTCCTGCTGCTGGAAGAACGCAGCGATTTTTTTGCCATCAACGGCAGCCTGATCGTATTCGGGCTTTCGCTGATCGGCGTGCTGTACTCCGCCTATCTCACCTACCTTGAGCTGTATGTCATTCACGCCATCTGTCCGTTCTGTGTAGTTTCGGCCATCATCCTGGTTGCCATGCTGGTTGTTTCCATCCTGCGTGTGCGCAACGAGTTGCAAACTGCCTAGAGGGTCGCCATGCCACGAATCCGCTGTCACTATGCTGATTGCGTTTTTCTCGACGAAGGCTACTGTGCCGCCGCGGCGGTAGAGCTGGACTCGGACGAGGGCTGCCTCACCTACGCCGCCGCCGGCGAAGTGTCCGCTGAGGACGCCTGGGAGGACAACGAAGCGCTCGAAGAAGAGTGGGAGGAAGCCGGCTTCGCCCCCGATGAAGAAGAGGACGAAGACGAGGACCTTGAAGAAGAGGAAGACGAAGAAGACCCTGATGACGAAGAATAGCCGGTAACCCGGCTATTCTTTTTGCCGTGGAATTGGCGCCGCGTATATAATGCCCGCATGAGCGCCAGCGCCCAGCCCGATCTTAAGAAAATTGCCGATCTGATCCGCGCCGGCAAGGGCGAAAAGGCGCGCGCCCAGCTGGTTGAGCTGCTGCGCAGCCAGCCGCAGAACGCCCAGGCCTGGTATCTGCTCAGCTTTGTGGTGGATGACCCGCAGCGCAAGCAGTATGCGCTGATGCAGGCGCTCAAAGCCCAGCCTGACTTCGCGCGGGCGCGTGACCGCCTGCGCACCCTGCGCGGCGATGCACCCCCGCCGCCCAAACCCCAGCCCGCGCCCGAGGCTCCGCCGCCAATCACCCCGGCCTTTGCACCCAGCGCTGACCTGGAGCAAGACCTGCGCCCTGAGCCGTCGGAACCCCAGCGCTCTGGCGGCAAGTCGCCCCTGCGCCCGGTGCTGATCGGCCTGGTGCTGGTGGCCTTGTTGGCGCTGGCTTGGTTCTTCGGCGGTGACCTGTTGGCCGGCGGCCAGGGTGCGGCGCCTACGGCCACCAATGCGCCTTTCCGCACCCTGCCGGCGGTATGGACGCCGACCGGGGGCGTTCAGCCCGAGCAGACCGCCACGCCTGAGCCCGGCCCGGTGGCCACACTCCAGCCTGAGGCGCAAGCCCTGCTCGATACGATAAGCCAGCAGGCCAGCCAACTGCGCGGCCTGAGCAGCGCCCGGGCTGTGCAGGCCGTGCTGGTGCAGGATAGCGCGGCGCGCGGCCAGCTTTCGACTTTCATCCCCAACAATACGGCGGAGACCGAGCAGGCGGAGCGCGCTTTGCGTGCGCTGGGCCTGCTTTCGGCGAATGGGTCTTTGCAGGACTACGCCATCAATAAGCAATTGGATGCCTACGGAGCGGCGTATAACGCCGCCCAGCGGCGGGTGTACTTTGTGGGCAGCCAACTCAGCGATGCGCTGGCCTATTCATATGCGCGCACCTTCGGGCGCGTGCTGCTGGCTGACGCACATTCGGAGCTCTTCACCACCAGCCAGCGCTGCACCGTCTTCGACGACGCGTGCCGCGCCACGCAAGCCCTTTTGCAAGGCGATGCGAACCTGACCGGCGAGGAGTGGCTGAGTGCGCACGGCGCGGCGGCCTTTGACCCCGCCAGCCTGCCGACGCCAAACTACGCCCGCATCCAGTCCGGCACGCCGTCAGACTTCGCTATATTGGATGCGCGTTTTGCCGCCGAAACTGGGTTGGCTTTTGCGCGCGGCTTGTTCACCGAAGGCGGCTGGGAGCAGGTGAATGCCGCCTATACCAACCCGCCCAGCACCACTGAGCAAATTCTGCATGCCGACAAATATGCGGCCAACGAAGCTGCGCTGAATGTGCAGCCGGTGGACCTGGCGACCGCGCTAGGTGCGGGCTGGGAACGGCAGGCCAACGGCAGCCTGGGCGAATGGTTGACGCGGCTTGTGCTGGCCGCGGGAGCTGACCCCGCGGCGCGCATCCCAGAGGAAAGCGCTATCACGGCCGCGGCAGGCTGGGGCGGCGACAGCTTGCAGGTGTATTGGCACAGCAGCGATGACCAGCTGGCCATGGTGCAGCACTGGCTGGCGGATGACGCCGCCAACGGGCAGGAGCTGCACGCCGGCATGCAGCAGTATCTCTCGCTGCGCTTCGGCGGCGCGCCCGGCGAACTGGGGCGCGGCCGCTGCTGGCAAGCAGGCGGCCAGGCAGCCTGCTTGCTGCTCAACGGCGCCGAGGTGGTGTGGCTACTGCTGCCGGATGACCCCGAGCTGATCAGCGCGGTGCTGGCGCTGTTCCCGCAGATTCCGTAAGCGACTGCAGCGTTGACATACCATTACCCGCATAGTAAACTCGCCCGCGTTCTTAATTCGGCGAGGTAGCTCAGTGGTAGAGCAGGGGACTCATAAGCCCTTGGTCGTGAGTTCGAATCTCACCCTCGCCACTGCGACTTTCGCCAAATAGCGAAAGCCAAACAATCGAGACAGTATTCGGTTGTGAAGGTGCCTTGTTCTCCGACCCGCCAGCAAGCTAAGCGGAGAACAAACCCAAAGACGCTCTGAGAAATCGGGGCGTTTTTGTTAGCCCCGTTACTTGTCCTCTATGATCTCCACGACATCCCTAAGCTCAATAGGGCGTTCTTTCTTGCCTTCGAGGATAGTGATGCCATTGGCTTTCAGGCCGCGGTAGATTTTCCAAAAAACATTCCAGTCTAGACGGTCCGGTTCGACCTCATTCCGAAAATATTTCTTGGCTGTGTTGTAGGCAATCAGGCATTTTTGGTGCAGGAAAAACTCTGGAGTAATTCTTTTGCCAAACTGATCTACAACAAGACCGCGCTTCTCCAAAGAGAGAACAAGTTGGGGCACCAGCGAAACGAAGCTGGGGCCCATTTCCATTTCCTCCATGGTCGTAGGGTATTGGAGAACCATGAGGCCTTTATAGCATAGCGTTATTTGAAATGTCAAGCATTGATATTACAGCTTGACAGGATTGTCAACGGTTGCTATCATTCAATGACAATCTGAATGAAATAACGGTAATCGGGAGGCCTGCATGACCGCACAAGATGTCAACGAAATTCAAATCGAGCTGGTGGTCTTCGAGCGCAAGAACAAACGCAGTTCCTGGCGCTATTTGACTTCGTACAAGGCGGACTCGCAAGAGCAGCTCAACGCCAGCGAAGTTGCAATTCGCAAGTTGTATCCCGCGCTCCATAAGAACGATGGAGTGGAGTGGGCAGTGATTGGCATGCAGACCCAGTTGGTTTGGGACTTTCGCCGGCAGAGGAAACCACAAGCCATCCGTTCGCTTGAGCAAATCCCTGGCGCCGTATGTCTGCGCTTCCCCGAAGTTGATGACCCAAATGACAACGTTACCCCGCGCTGCATCTGCGGCCGGATGGTGGCTGTGATTGATCAACGCACGATCTGCACTGGTTGTGGCGCCGAGGGAACTTTGGCAGAAGCGCTGGTGATCGGCGGCCAGAAGAAGGAGGCCTCATATGCATGAAGCAAAGGGCAGCTGGAACGGTTACTTCCGGAGCGCAGCTGGCAACAAAGAGCAATTCACACTGCGCCAGGCTGACAACGAAGCTGATCTCGAATTCTTGACGCGTGTAAGCACGTTCAATGCTGATCTGCAGAAAAAAGGCTGGAAGCCCTGGAGTGCAGATGAGGTAGGCCAGGCCAAGGCTGCACCGGCTGAGCGAACTGAGCCCATCAGCGCCGGCGCAGAAAAGAGCTTCCCTGTCGAGTCATTCTCCCTGGCGGCCGGCGGTGAACACCCGCGCTGGACCATCAAGGGCGGCAATTTCAAGAAGTTTGGCGTTACTTGCTGGCCGGAAGTGCTGGTTGCGGCCGGGGTTATGGAACACCTGGATCCGATGAAGGACAACAAGCCCAAAGGCAATTGGGTCGCCTATTACATCGAGCGTGAGAACGAAGATGGCAAGCAAGTGCCTGACAAGGTCGTGCGAGTGGAGCGCAAGAAATGAGCGGCGAAGTGGAAGTGAAGTCCATTGACCCAGGCCACTTCTTGTTTGCGGGCCGCAAGGTGACATTTTTCCTCAATGGCTTTGAGTGCTACATCAAGCGCGCCGGCACCAAGGGCGCTTACGAAGCCCTGGCGCGCAACTTAAAAACCGGTGTTGGTTTTCAGACCGTGCGTGTTTTCGGTGAGGGAGCAAAGGTCAAAGTCACCGAGGCTATTCGTCAGGCGGTATCAGCGCAATGACCGATAGAAGCATTGGCTTCAACATCCAGCGCAGACGCTGGCAAGTTGAGGCTACGGGCCTTTATCACCGCCGCGGCGCGAAAAACTTCGTGGTGGATGTTGTGCCCGGCGGTGGCAAGACCATCTTCGCTCTCGGTATCCAGAACGATCTCCTTGAGGACAAGGTCGTCAAGAAATCGCTGATCGTCACCCACACTGACCATTTGCGCAATCAGTGGATCGCCCAGGCTGCCAGGGTGGGGCTTCGGCTGATCCCTCATCGAGCGCAAAAATGGGGCGATGAGCACGGGCGTGTTTTGACCTACCAGCAGATCGCCCAGGATGCCCGCGGCATCGCCGCTCTGGTGCGTGGAGCCATGACCATGGTGGTCTTTGACGAGATCCACCACGTGTCCGATAACGCCACCTGGGGCAATGCGGTCGGCAAAGCTTTTGCCGCCGCTGAGCGCCGGCTGCTGCTCTCGGGCACGCCCTTCCGGCACGACGAACGGAAGATCGCGTATGTGAGCTACGAGGGCAACCGCGCCCTTGTTGATTACCAGTACACCTACAAACAGGCGTTGGACGATGGCGTGGTCGCGCCGATCTTCTTTCCCACGATCGGCGGCACAGTGCTTTGGCAGCGCGATGGTAAGCAAATCGAGCACAGCTTTGATAGCGAGCTCAACCTTGCCGAATCCGCGGCGCGCCTGGACTCTGTGATCTCGGCCAAGAGCGACTGGCTGGCCACCGTGATCGGAGAAGCTGACCGCAGACTCGACGAGCTGCGCGCGGTGCAGCACAAGGACGCTGGCGGCCTGGTGGTCTGCAAGGACCAGGCCCACGCACGCGCAGTGGCTAAGCTCATCCAGAAGCTGACAGGTGAGCCTGCCACCCTGGCCATCTCAGACGTGACCGACAGCTCGGCGCGCCTGCAGGAGTTTACGCACTCCACGAAGAAGTGGCTGGTGGCCGTGAAGATGGTCACCGAGGGCGTAGATATCCCACGCTTGCGCGTGGGCGTTTACGCCACCAACGTCACCACTGAGCTCTTCTTCCGGCAGATGGTGGGCCGCCTGATCAGAACCTTGCCTAATCTGCAGGACCAGAGCGTGTTCCTGTTCATTCCGAGGGATCCGCTCATCATCCGTTACGCCCAAGAGATCGACCAGGAGCGTGTCCATATGCTCGAAGAACGTCTGGCCAGCCGGCGCGCGGCTGCGGCCGGCAATGGCCAGCAAACATCTGCACCGGAGCTGGAGTTGCTTGGAGCGCAGGCCGTTCTTGGCGAAACCTTGTTCGGCAATGAGGTTTTTTCGCGTGAGGAACTTGAGCAGGCCAATCATCTGAAGCACAGCATTGGCCTGGGCTACTTGCCCGATGAGGTCGTTGCCAAGATCCTGCGCGCTTTCACGGCCGCACCACCTCCGGCGCCGGCGGCCGCGCCAAAGACAAACACTGCATGGGAGATCCGATGAGTGAGACATACACGAAGGAACAGATTCTTCACGCCTTGGCTTTGCAGCCTTGTCATACAACAGGAATGCATGATCCGACCCACACAGGTCTCTACATTTGCGAACTGCAGAAGGTCAAGGCATTCGAGGGGCTACTGAAACTCTTGAATGTTGAAGTTGGCGAGTTGCCTAGGCAACTCCATCATGATTGCGGTTGGTGCAGCGATTCGGGCCAGACAGCTTCTTTCCGGAACTGGGTGGAGAAGGGCCCCGATCAAGAGAACTTGCGCAAGGGGCTTCGTGAGCGAATAAAAGCCTCGCCAGAACGTGAAGCTTACTGGCGAGAACGGTATAGCCAAAATGGCCTCATTGCCAAGAATGCACCCAAGAAAAGAGAGACCAGCCATGTCTGAGCAAACCGTAGTCGTTCCAACCGTCGAAGTGCCCCTGGGGCAGATCGACCCCAATCCTTATCAGATGCGCCTGGAGGAAAACCCGCAGGCTGTTGAAGAGATCGCCCTGAGCATCTATCGCAACGGCCTGCTGCAAATCCCGGCCGCACAGCAGAAGGGCGGCCGCTATGTGCTGGCATTCGGCCATACGCGCAAAGCCGCTTTCCAACTGCTGGCCACAAAGGGCTTGCCTGACCATGACATTGCCGGCGATCCGCAGAAGTGGGGCGCGATGCCCCTGCGGCTGGTCAAGGACCTTGACGACCGTCGCATGTTTGAGCTTGCGCTGACGGAGAACATGAAGCGCCAGGACCTCAATCCGATCGAGGTCGCCCGCGCGTTGCAGCGCTACATGACGGAATTCAAAGCCACCAGCGATGAAGCCGGCGAACTCTTTGGCCTCAAAGGAACCACCGTGCGCGGCAAGGTTCGCCTGCTTGATCTACCCGAGTTCGTCCAGGAGCAGGTTTCGCAGGGCGCTGTTGCCGAATCGGACGCGCGCAAGTTGGTCACCGTGAGCCGTGTGTTGCCAGAGAAACAAGTGCGCAAGGTTGTGGAGGACATTCGCAAAGGCTCAGACCCGGATAAGGCCCTGGAAGGCCATCTGAGGGAGACCAAGGCTGTGGTCCGAATGTCGCATAACTGGTACGGTGAAGATCAAAAGAACAGTGCCGGCGAGGACTTATGGGAGTTGGATGGCTCTGACTTCCCTCAGGACCGGCTGCCCGCTTTGGACAAGGGGAGCATGACCGGCCTGTTGGAGCGCGAGCTGGCAGTGGATGAAATTGCTGCTCTGGATGGCTGGCTGCCCCAGCTCGCAGCAGGCGTAGACCCCAGCGCGCTGATTGCCGAGAACCCGAAGCATGAGGACTTGCTTGAGCAGGTGCGCCACCTGGCCGCCCCGCCGACCTGCTTGCAGTGCCCTTTCTATATGCGCGTCGATGGCGACCATTACTGCGGGTGGGCAGCCTGCCATGCCCGCAAAAAGGAAGCCTACCTCGGTTGGCGTCTCGAGCAACTGAGCAAGAAGCTCAAGATTGCGATTTACGACAAGGCCCGGGACGGCAAGGCGAAGAAACTCAATACCTATGACGGCAGCGATAAAAAACTATTCACGGACCGTAATACGGACCTGCGCCTAAAGCTCGGAAAAGAGAATTCCTACTCCCAGTTCTCCGGCCTGCCCAGCAACATCGTTGTGGTGATGACTGGCGCCGTGTTGGAGAAGCAAAAGGCCAAGCTGGCCAAGCGAAACAATGGGGCGGATAGCTGGGAGCTTCAGCAAGAAGAGCGCCGGCGCAAGACTGAGCAGGAGCAGCGCCGGCGTTTGGCCACATTTGATTTCCTATGGAAAGAATGCGCGCCTGCGCTGGCGAAGTGCCTCAAAAACTTTGACCACCTGCCTGCACTGTTGGCCTTGGGAGAAGCAACGAGGGCCTACGAACGCCCCAAGAGCGTCAAGGCGCCGGGAAAAAGTGCATCACGGTCAGACAAGCTGAATTTTCTGCGATTGATTTTGGCCTACGATCTTCTGCTCAATGATGTGCCGTTCCGCCGGACAGAGGAGCGCCTGAAAGATGCTGTGTATCAGGCGGCCGCGCATGCTGCAGGTTTTGCCAAGGCCTGGGGCGCCAACCTCCCGGCCGGCTTCCTCGACCGGGCCAAGGCGGTCGACGCCGAGATCCTGATCGCCGAGGGTGAGACCGTTTCTGCAGAAACGGGTAGCAGCAAGAAGGCGAAGGCCAAGAAATGAGCGCGGCCAAGAAGGGGAAGAAGTCGGCCGCGCTATCGGTGATCCAGGAGATCCCGGTAGAGCAGATCGTCCCCAACCCGGAGCAGCCGCGCAAGACATTCGACCAGGGCGAACTCAAGAAACTGGCCGCGTCGATCAAAGAGAACGGCCTGATCAACGCCATCACAGTGGAGCGCACCGAGAAAGAGGATGTCTTCATTCTCGAAGATGGCGAGCGCCGGCTACGCGCCCACAAGCTCGCCGGCATCAAGACCATCCTGGCTGTAGTGCGGCCGGCCGGCGCTGAGGCGCAGGACCGGCTCACCCGCGCACTGGTGGCCAATCTGCAGCGGGCTGACATGAACCCGGTCGAGGAAGGGCAGGCCTACCTGCGGCTGCACCAGGACTTCGGCTGGAAACTGGTCAAGATGGTCCGTGCCACCGGAGTTTCCCAGCCGCGGATCTTGAACCGCATGGCGATCGCCAAGCTGGCGCCCGAGATCCAGGAGCTGATCATCAACAAGAACCTGCCCAAGGACCAGCGCGCCATTGAGGCGCTGCAGTCCATCCCCTCGACGAAGGCGCGCATCCAGTTTGCCCAGGAATTGTCCAAGCGCCCTGATCTCACTGTCTCGGGTATTCAACGCGCCGCGACCAAGCTGAAAGAGCAGCTGGCGAAGGGGGGCGCCAACGAGACGACTGAGCTGACCCGCGATGTGGCGCCGGCTATTCATTTCGGCTTGTCAAAAAGCCACGTGAAGCGCGAGGCGCCCATCTGGACCCAACTGGTGGCCAAGCAAGTGGCGCCATCCTGGGACTTGGTGAAGCAAGCGGCCGAGAGCGCATGCTTCAAGTGCCCGTTTTATGACGACCCTTCGGAGGGTATCTGCGGGCAATGCCCGGCCGTGGAGCAGGTGGCGCAAATGGTGAGGCTCAGCCATGAGTTCAAAGTCAGCAACTAAGCCACTGGACAAGGCCATCGATCAGGTTTTTCTGCAGCTCGACCGCGAGGCTGAGCTGCAGAAAACAAGCACGCGCGCCCGCGCTGCCCTCGGCAAGCAAAACCTCAAAGACAAGGTACGCGATTGGAGCGAAGAGGAGCGCCGCATTCTCCGCGAGCAGATCGTGCAGCTGGGCGCGGCCGGCGTAGCAGAACTGGTCGGCCGCACAGCCAATGCGGTCAAGATCCAACAAGTCCGCATGGGCCTCAAAGGGCCTACCCGCAATGAAGAGTATTTCACTGCAAATACCGCGGCCGACGCGTTGGGGATTGATATCCACGCGGTGACCAAGCTGATGCGCATGGGACTGCTGGCGCTGGAACGCGCGCCGGTGCCTGGCTACCGCCCGATCTTTCGCATCAAGCGAAAAGACTTGCTTGCCTGGGCAGTGAATCCAATGCAGTGGCCATATTGGCTCTACAACGAGCAGTGGAAGGTCAGGCGCATCCCGGATCCCGCGATCGCCCGAATGGTGGCGTTGCGGCGGAAACGCTGGGGGGATGAATGGCTGAGCATTGGCCAGGTGGCCAGGATGTTTGGTGTTCATCACACACAGATCAACCTGGCCTATATCGAACGTGGGCGCTTCCGGGGGCGCAAGCTCAAGTTTCGTAACTGGATCTTCCTGCGCTCGGATGTGCTTGCCGAGAATGTGCCGATCATCCTGGGGAAGGGCAGCGCGGAAGGTGATTGGACGCCAGGTGGCAACAAGTTCATGTTGCTGAGCATCGCTTGCGGAATGAGCGAACAGGGCACATGCGCAATGATGAAAAAGAATGAATTCAATTGGCTGTTCAGGCTCAAGGCGCTTCACCGCCGGGGGCAGTTGCGGCCGTTGGCCAAAGAACTTGGTATTGAGCTGAGGCGTATTGACGGCGATTGGTTCCCCTTTGCCGACTGGCGCCTCTATAAGCATCGTTTCCCCGCGCTGACGCGGGCCGCGTTCAAGTTTCGAGATGCACGTCGTCTTTCTGGCCAGGAGCGCCTGCTTATCAAGCGAGTGCTGTATTGGTGGGCTAGCCATTTTGCCAAGACGCCGGCGCAACGAAAAACCGCGCTGGGCTGGAAGTTTGCCGGCCGGAACTGCTCTGAGGAAGCCCTAAGGAAGCGCTATGCAGTGCTTCTTTCCTGGGGAATCAACCCATTTCACGGACTTAGAAAAAGGAGATCAGCATGAATCAGCAGAAGCAAAAATTGTTGGCCTTTCACGGTGACCCTACAGTGAAGGCGAAGTACCTCGATCGGGTGAAGGCGCATCAACTGGCCGATGAGATAACACAGGGATTCTATTGGGAGAACGGGAAAGGTTGCGCTGTGGGTTGCACGATCCACGGCGGTGAGCACCGTCGCTACGAAACGGAGCTCGGTATTCCTGAATGGTTGGCATATCTTGAGGATGGCCTGTTCGAAGCCTTGCCCAATGAAAAGGCCAAGGAGTTTCCGCTGCGTTTTCTGGAGGCTATTCCTGTAGGTGCGGATCTTGAGATTGTCTACTACAAGTTCTGCCATTGGCTGCTGACGGATCCTGAGCACGGTGTGCTGCGCCTGATGCCGCGCGAAGCAGAGCCGGAAGTTCATGATGTGATTGTGCGTGTAGCCATGTTGCATGAAAGGGCGATTGCGGGCGACATGCCTGAGGAAGGTGATTGGGCCGCCGCCAGGGCCGCCGCCTGGGACGCCGCCTGGGCCGCCGCCAGGGCCGCCGCCAGGGCCGCCGCCTGGGACGCCGCCTGGGCCGCCGCCAGGGCCGCGCAAGCAGAGAAATTGCTTGAGCTATTGGCTGCCGCTCCTGTGCCTGTTGCAGGCTAGCGCTGCGGTCGCCTCTCTTTTGCATTTCAAAAGCCGCCCGTCAGAGGCGGCTTTTATATTTTGGGAGTTCTCCGTGGCGTCTTTTGAAATAGAGCACACCAGACAGCCGGGCTGGCGCCCGACTGTCTGGTGGAACAGACGGCGTAAGCTTAGTTTAGCTAGTCCTTGCTGCTATCAAATCTTTTTGTGGCCGCTTGCCGTGGTCACCGTATCTGGATTTGAAGGTTGGCATATTCGGATCCGGACGCCGGCTTGGGTCAAACAGTAGCTGAGGCTCCGGATCAGATGAACTACGCGGAAGGTGCTTGCGTAGCTGGCTGAGATTACGTCCGGAGGTGTAGCGGGCAACGGTGGGCCGGTCTTTCAGGCGCAATCCCATTTGAATGAGAAGTTCATTGGCCCCATTCTCCAGTAGCTTGTTTCCGCAGGAGTGTCGGAAGCGATGAGGTGAGCCTCGCTCAAGGCCAGCATTCTCTGTGATGGTGTAGAAGATCGCCCTGAGGCCGTGCCTTGTAAGTGGACGCCCGCAAACACCGCCCCAGAGAGCGATGAATAAATTCTTCACCCGGGCGTCAGTAATGAACTGGTCCCGTAGGGAGAGCCAGTCTAGGAGATATTGAGCGGTTTCGCGTGTGAAGATAGCAGTCTCGTAGCGTTGGCCCTTGACCAACACAACCAGAGAGAGGTCAGAGAAGTTGATGTCATCAACCTCAAGCCTGCAGAGTTCAGATACCCGTAGACCGGTGGTGTAGGCGAGAGACACCAGCGCTTTATTGCGGATCTCTGCCGCCGTCTCGCCAAAGCTGGCCAGTAGCCGTTCGATCTCTTCGCCGTTATAAAAGGGGCGAGGTTTTACGGGCGCCTTGCGAACTTGAATGCGAGTGATCGGGTGGCCGTTGGGGTAAGCCCATTTGTAGAAGGCCTTGAGTGTGCCAGCAAAGTTGTACTTGCTGGCCTGGGACCAGTAGCCCTTTGGGTGTTCCATGTCGATGAATTCGGCTACGTGATGCTGATCGAGTTCTTCGAGCGTGAAGCCGCGCATCTCAACCCAATCAAACCAGTAGCTGAGATTGGTTCTGTAAAGCACCTTGGTGGCATCAGTGTATTTGCGCTCCATCAAGAAGCGGGAGATTGAGCGAGTGTTCTCGGCGTTCATTACAGCCCCCCTGTCTCGATCAGTGCGCTGGTTGCCTGAGTGATGAAGAGTGGCAAATCTGCGGGGGAGGGGTCCGGGCTCTGGAAGTACGACATGCAAAGAGCCAGGCTAAGTAGTGGAGCTGGCGCATCGATCTTGACCAGCTGGTCGATGAGGCGTTGCTGCAGCCGCACAGACATCTCAACGATGAACTCAGCTGGTAGGTGGCCAGCGATGGCGGGGTGTGACATGCTAAAATGTCCTCCTCTTCCACAGCGCGTCTCCATCCAGGTTGCACGTTGTGGAGGTAGCACCGCCCGGCCTTGCGCCGGGCGGTTTGTGTTGGGCTAGAATTCTAACAGAACAAGCGTTCTATATCTCTAACTTGTAGGTGCCTGTCAAGCTGTTTGACAATGCGATCCAGGTGAAATAGACTTGTGTTGCGAGTCATGCGTAAAGACGGAAGTCGGGCGTGGCTGTGAACCCCAACACCGCTTCACCGAGCAGTGCGAAGAAAAGAAATCGCGAGCGGCGATATTTTCTTCGCTGCGCCTGAAACTTGCGCACGCGTCGGGTTCTGCGGTACTTCTGTGTTTCCGTCATGGCTTTGTTCCTCCTTCCTACCTTAGAAAATGCTATCAGGTAGTAATAATATAATCAATAATCAAAATATTGTCAAGTAGTAATAATTATGGTATCCTCAACTTATGTGGCTATCGGTGTCTCAAGCTGCCAAAGCATTTGGCTATAAGTCGGCTTACACGCTGCGCCAGCGGATTCGCCAGCTGCGCGAACAGGGCTTCGTATCGGACTTGGGCGATCCCCCGGAGGGCTACAGGATGGTAAAAGATGCTCCAGTACAGATACTGTGGGGGAACCCCAAGTCGATGATGGTGAATGACGAATCGTCTCCTGAACTGTTGAATGGCCAAGTGGGGCGCCCGACCAAGGAGAGTTCATGACCCCGATCGCAGCCATTGCAGCTTTCCCCCATGAGCTGGCGCATCACCTTGCGGCCAGGGCATTGGGCCTGCGCTCAAACATCGTCGCGGGCGCCACGCTCGTGGACATTGAGACCGACACCCAAGAGATACTCGTTGCTCTGGCGCCGCTGGCTTGTACCCTGCTCCTGGTCGCCGCTGGCGCATACCTCCTGCCGATGCTGCCTGGCCATACGCCCCTTGCTCGGGCTGTGTTCTGGCTGGTTTCGGCCGGCTGGGTAGCCGGCTGCGCCCATGACGTAGCCCAAGCAACTGCAACACTGCGGCGCATGCTGGCTTGACAGTGCGCGGCTGAACGTATAGGATTGCCATAACCTAAATAACGCGCTGCTCCAGAGCGCGGGAATTACGACCCGGCGGAGTGAAGTGCACCCAAAGCCCATAGGCTTTGCTGTGCGCATCACATCCGCCTTTTTTGTTTCTCTACGCCAGGGCGGCGCACCAAAGGAGAAGCAAAGATGGAATCCCTTATTCAGTTGTTTCAAGGTTTCGCAGCTCTGGCTGGCGTTGCTGCTTTCTTGGCGGCAGTGATCAACATCGGCAAGGCGTTCGGTTGGGTGAAGGACGGCCTGGCGCCGACCTGGTCGACCGTGCTCAACCTGGTCGCATTCGTGGCCTTCGTTGTTCTGCGTCTGTTTGCGCCTGAGATCGATATTGCCGGCGTGGATGGTGCAGCGGCTCAGCTTGCCAATACTCTGGTGGCCATCCTGGCATTCGTTGGCCAGCTGGGCGTCGCCAAGGGTACCAACGCGATCCTGCGCGGTGCGCCTGTGATCGGTTTCTCTCACTCCGACTAAACAATCAAAAATGGCCGGGCGCCGAGTAGTTCGGCGCCTGGCCATCAAGGAAAGAGGAACCGATCCCATGGTAGCTGCAGACCCCTCCGAAAAGCCGTTTCATCCGGTCCGTATCGATGAGGTTGCTGCTGCAGTAAACGAGCTGCAGCAGGACATGTACGGCAATAAAAAGCGCGGATACCCTGGCGTACTTGCCCGCGTGAAAGCCCTTGAGGAGTTCAAGGACCGCATCGAGAATGTCGAATTCCTCGTGAAAGGTCTTGGTCTTGGCCTTGGGCTCAACCTTTTGGGCATCATCATTATCCTAGGCCAGCTATTTCACTGGTGGGGCTAGTGGTGCTTCGGTGATGGCAAATGAGCCAGAAAGCTAACAGCAAGCCCACACAAAAAGCCGCGTTTAGCCCCGAACAAAGAAAAGCGCGCCTTGAAGAGATTTGGCCTCAGCTGACGTGGAACCAAAAGCGCTACGTGGCCATTGCTCATCAGCATCCTGACAAGGCGTCGGCCGCGAAGGCGCTGCGCATCAAGGCGCAAACCATGTACCGGTGGCCGGAGATCGTTGACGAGGCGGCTGAGCTTGTTGTAGGCGACTTGATCGAGATTGCAAAATCGGAACTCCAAGGCGCCGTGCTGAAGGCTGCTCAGATCAAGATCGAGGGTCTGGATAGCAAAGGCAAGCGGCTGGCGCAGGATGCGGCAACCGAGATCCTGGACCGCACTCTGGGCAAGCCGACACAGCGGCAGGACATCACTTCCAAGGGTGAGCGCGTCGTGCTTTACCTCCCTGAGAAGGACCCGCCCTCTAAATGACGTTCGCCCAGATGGCAGCTCTTGACGTTGCTGTAGAAACGGATGTCGTTGAAACCCTGCGGCCGCAACCTGGCCGCCAGGAGCAATTCCTGCGCTCCTCCGCTGACATAACAATCTACGGCGGGGCTGCCGGCGGCGGAAAGACGTTTGCTCTGCTCCTGGAGCCTACTTACCACATTCAAAATGGCGCATTTTCTGCAATCATCCTGCGCAGAACCTACCCCGAGCTGATCAAGCAGGGCGGCATCTGGGATGAGGCGCACCATATTTATCCCGGCCTGGGCGGTTCGCCGAACAAGTCGGACATGAAGTTCAACTTTGAGAATGGTGCCAGCGTCGGCTTTGGCCATATTCAGCACGAGACCGATAAGTACAAGTACAAGTCAGCCCAAATCCCCCTGATCCAGTTTGACCAGCTGGAAACTTTTACCGAGGGGCAATTCTTCTACATGCTCAGCCGCAATCGCTCAACCAGCGGAGTGGCGCCATATATTCGCGCAACCTGCAATCCGGAACCTGGCTGGCTGGCGAACTTCCTGGATTGGTGGATTGCCGAAGACGGCTACGCAGACCTCTCGCGTGTTGGGATGTGGCGTTGGTTCTCCCGCTCCGGGGACGACATTGTCTGGGCCGGCACGAAGGAAGAGATCCTCGAGAAGCTTGGACCTGAGGCATACCCGAAAAGCGTCACTTTTATTGTCTCCACTGTCTTTGACAACAAGATCTTGATGCAAAAAGACCCTGGCTATTTGGCCAGCTTGAAAGCAATGCCCCTGGTTGAGCGCGAACGACTGCTGGGAGACGCGAAGCGCGGCGGCAACTGGAAGATCAAGCCGGCAGCTGGCCTCGTCTTCAAGCGCGAATGGTTCGTCTTGCTTTTTGCGCCACCCGCGGGCGGGGTTGAGACCTTGTATTGGGACTTTGCCGCCACAGCCAAACAGATTGGCAAGGCTGATCCTGACTTCACTGCAGGGGTGGCCATGCGGAAGACCGCCGGGGCCTACACCATCACCCATGTCGCCGCGGAGCAGCTGGCTCCCGCTGGCGTTGACCGCATGTTTACCAACACCAGCTGGCAGCTCGCTGAGCGGGCGAAAAAGACAGGCACCCAGTTCAAGGTGCGTTGGGAGATCGAGCCTGGCTCAGCTGGCCTGCGAGAGAACCGTCGCTTGGTGCAAATGTTGGACGGGTTGGATGCCCGCGGTATCCCATCCCGCGGCGAGAAGTACAGCCGCATGCGCCCCTTTGCAGCGCAAGCGGAGGCCGGCAATGTGGGCATTCTTTCTGAGCCCTGGACGGAGATGACCTTGCTGCACCTCCACAATGTGGACCCTGACCCCAAGAAGAAGATGCACGACGATATTGCGGATGCGGCAGCCGGCGCCTACAACGAGCTGGCTGACTTTGCGCCGTCCCGCCGCCAGGCGCAAGCGCTATCTACGAGGTAAAGAACATGGCTGAAAACGAAACTCAAAATCCGGATCTGCAGCGTGCACTCGATGTGTTCCGTAGAAAGTATGACCCTTATACGGAGCTGTGGGGCTTTTACGATGGCAACCACCCCGATGTCTACTCGCGTGAGCGCCTGCGTAAGCTCAGGCAGTTCTTTGGCCGTATCTTTGACTTCAAGCAGAACTGGTGCGCGGTAGTAATCGACGCGGTCGCCAACCGAATCAATCTCGGCGGGTTCATGGTTGAGGGAGAGGGCCAGAGAAAGGACACCCTAAACAAGCTTTGGGGAGACCACTATCTGCAGCTGCAGGCGGATGATGCCCATGAGGCTGCGCTGGTGATCGGCGAGAGCTACATCATTGTCGAGACCGGCGGCACCGAACAAGAGCGCGGGAAGGCCTATTACAACGACCCCCGTTTCGTACATGTCTTCTACGAGGCCGGCAACCCGAACAAGAAGGAGTTTGCTGCCAAATATTGGTGGGTAGATAAGAAGACGATGCGCGTCACTCTGTACTATCCAGATCGCTTTGAATTTTACGAAGCAAGGATGCAAAAGGATGCAAAGATCGGAGCGATCAAGAGTTCTGCTTTCTCTCGGGTAGAGGCAGCTGAACACCCGGGCGGCGAGGCTGAAAACCCCGACAATGTGATCCCTGTTTTTCATTTCAGAGTAAAGCGGCGCTCAGTGAAGTCAGACCTCAATGACGCCATCCCGATCCAGATGGCCCAGAATAAGCTGGTCTTGGACATGATGACAGCTGCAGATACAGCTGCTGTCATCCAAAAGTACGTGATCACGAATAGTGATCTCTCAGCCCTTCAAGAGAACCCGGGCGATCTTTGGAACATCCCTGCCTCGACCGAAGGCGAACAGGGATCGGCAGCCGGCCACTTTCCCTTTACTCCGCTGAAAAACTTCATCGAAGCGATCGCGGCGAATGTTGAAGCAATGGCCAGTATCACCCAAACGCCCCGGCACTACTTCTTTGGCTCCGGGGGAACTCCCTCTGGTGAGTCGCTGATCGCCCTGGAGGCACCACTCAACAAAAAGGCCAACGACCGTATCTTAGCCTTCTCGCCAACCTGGCAGGAGATTGCCTCTTTCCTCCTGCAGATAGCAGGGACAGCAGTTGATGCAAACCTGATCTCGCCCAACTGGGAGCCCACGGAGACCGTGCAGCCGCTAACCCGCGCTCAAATTCGCCTGAGCAATCGCAACGCGGGCATGCCGTGGCGAACCATCCTCGAGGATGAGGGGTGGACGGAAGCCGAAATTGAGCAATTCTTCAAAGACAAGGAGGCCGAGCAGGCAGCTGAGGCTAAGCAAAACCAATCCTCTCTGGCCGAAGCCTTGTTGGATGCGCAGCGACGCCGTGACCGCGGGGAGGCCGATTGATGTTTCCCGCTACGCCGGCAGAGCCGGAAGTAGTACGCGCAATGCGCGCTTTCAAAGCAGAACTGCTTGCCTTGGAGACGGAACAGATGCGTGAAATGGCCAGGCGATGGTTGGCCATAGAGCGTAGTCTGCAGGGGCGCATGGACGCGCTGGCCCTGGAAATCCACGCTCTCCGTGCACAGGGCGATGCTGTTCCCGCGGCGCGCTTATTTCGCCTCGAACGGTACAGGATCCTGCTGGCCGAGGCTCGTGTAGAAGTGACGGCATACATGGATGCCGCTGCGGATCTGATAGAGCGGCAGCAGCGTTCCTGGGGCGACCTGGGAGTTCAGCAAGCCCGAGCCGCGATCCTGACCAGCCAAGTTGAAAATGGTTTGATTGCTGGGCAGTTCGACCGTCTGCCAGTGTCAGCTATCGAAAACATGGTCGGCCTCGTCGGGGACGGAACGCCACTCGACCGCTATTTGCAGAGCAATGCTTTGCCCGGCGCCCTGGATGGGCTCTCGCGCAGTCTCGTGGATGCTGTTGCACTTGGCATAAACCCCAGGGAGACGGCGCGCCGCATGGCCAGCGGCCTTGCAGGCGGCTTGAACAGCGCACTCAATACAGCGCGCACAGAGCAGCTGCGTGTTTACCGCGAGGCTGCCCGGCAGCAATATGTGCTGAGTGGGGTAGTGCGTGGCTATAAGCGCTTGTCGGCCCGTGATGACCGTGTTTGCATTGCCTGCTTGGTTGCAGACGGCAGGTTTTACGAACTGGACCAGGCCTTCGAGGAGCACAACTGTGGCCGCTGCACGCTGGTCCCTGTCGTCGAAGGCCTCCCCGAGATTAGCTGGCAAAGCGGCGCAGCATGGTTCGAGGCCCAGGACGAAGCCACCCAGCGCCGCATTATGGGCGCCGGCCGTTTCGATGCCTGGCAGTCCGGTGCGTTCGACTTGCAGGATGTCGTGACTTTGCACGAGGATCCCGTGTGGGGGAATGCGCTCATGCCGACGCCTTTGAAAGACTTGGTCGCAGGAGAAGTCAAATGAATTTCACTCAATACCTGGATACCGAATACAAGGAGCTTTACCCGCAGCCTAAAAAGCAGCTGGCAGGGCTGGATTGGCAGTTCTACGCAACTGTGGTCCACGCGATCGCTGCCATCCTGCTTTCCTCGTTGCGCACTGGCCAGCTTTTCTATAGCGCTGCCATGCTATCTGCGGCTCAACTTGGCCTATCGGGTGCGCTTGAAGGCGTCGTCGCAGCCCTCGATTTCGTGGTGGCAATGTTTGCGATCGAAGGCGGCCTGGTCATCTACTCGAGCATACGCTCGGTTGCCCGCCGCGAAGTGAAGTCGTGGATCTATTCACTCCTGATCGGCTTATTGTTGGTCATCTCTGTTGCCGCCGGCTTGGGGCAATCAATGGGGCTTGCAGATGTTCCGCCTGAGTTCCGGGCCAACTTTATGGCTGGACTGTCAGTGGTGATTGGCGCCGGCGCTTCGGTGGTTGCTTGGCTTGCTGGCGAAGTCCTTGGAGTTCAGATCCTGCGCTTCCAGGCTGCGAACACGGATGCCGGCAAGGCGCACGCCCGGGCTATGGCGTCATGGCTGTCTCGCGGCCGCAAGGAGTGGCAGGTGCGCAGAAAGGAGCTGTTGATGCTGCCACAGCCTGAGCCAAGAGAAGTGGGTCAGCACAACGTCGAGCGTGAGCAGCATAAGACGCTGATCGGCCATTACCTGCAACGGATTGCGGCGCGTGAAAAACGAGTCCCGGGGGCGGCCGAGATCGGCCGGGCCACCGGCTTGCCCTCGAATTATGTGCAGAAGCGACTGGACGAGATCAAGGACGGTAGGCCGTGAGCCCAGCTGAGCGTGCTCTGTGGGAAATGATCCTGCGTGGCGTCGTAATAATTGCTGACGCTATAAGGCAATTCCTCAAAGCCAACAAAAGCGCTCGATAGCGTTACCGTGCCGCTCCCCGAAGGTTGTATACTGTGCGCTATGAAAAAGTGGGTAATTGGTGTCCTTGTTCTGCTTGCGGCGCTATGTGTTTTTGGCGTTTTTCTCAATACCTTCTTTCCCACTACTGAGCCAACTCCAACAATAGAACCAACTGAAACAGCCAGCCGTGTTGTTCTTGATGTTGGGGCGTTGGTTGGGCTGAACGCTGTTCAGGTGAGAGAGATTGTTGACGCTCGTTTTGGGGAAAACGAAGAGTATTTCGACGATGACAGGACCTACTCTTGGCAGATTGAGGGCTATAACATCGGCTTTGACTTCGATCCCGAAACCAAAGAACTTGTTTCTCCACTCTCAATTGTCGGCTTCTTTGGGCAGGAGCATTCAATCGAAGAAGCAATGATGCTCTTTGGACTTTCCGAGAACTCTTCAGCTTATGTTATTGAAATTGTTTCTTATACCCCTCCCAGAGAGACGCCAGGGTTGCCTATGTTTTCTATTAGGCTTTCACCTTCTCCCTAATCAGTGAGCCCTGGTAGTTGACAAATTCTTGATGTAATCCGTATAATCAGCACAATTGAATAGCCCCTCTGCCTGGCCGCATCCATCTCGTAGGTGGGATGGCCCCGCCAGGCGGTAAGACAAGCCCCTGCTTGTATTGGAGCCCGCAGTCGCAGTAACCGGCGGCCCCGGCTCTGACGAGGAATCGAAAGCAGCGCCTTGTATCCCAATTTGGGATGCAAGGCGCTGCTTTTATTTGCAAAGCCCATCCCGAAAGAGGATGGGCTTTTTTGTTTTCTGCAGCGGGATGCTGCTGGGAACTCCCAAATGGGCGGGATGCCCGACCGGGCGGGATGCTCGGAATAGCAAACCACAAGGAGCTTGAACATGTTGAACCGTTTTGGATTGGCTCGCATTCTTTGGGAAGGTGAGGGCAGTGGTGGCGCAGTAGGTGCGCCGGCAGCTGGAACCCCCGCTCCGGCGTCTACCCAGACGCCGGAAAACGCCGCGATCGATGACTACGAAAAGTGGCTCGATGAGCAGCCGAAGAATGTCAAGGATGCGATCTTGGCCAACGAGGCCAAGCTGCGCGGTGCGCTGAAAGACGAGCGTGATGAGCGCCAGAACCTCGAGAAGCAGGTGCGCACGCTCAGCGACAAAGCTGAGAAGGGTAGCGATCTGCAGAAGGAGCTGGATGGCCTGGCGAATAAGATCGCGGAATCGGATGCGCGGGCTGACTTCTACGAGTTGGCCCATGCTGCAGGCATCACCAACCTCAAGCTGGCGTATCGCGTCGCCACGGATGAGGGCCACATCGACAAAAAGGGGCGGGTCAACTTTGACGCTCTGAAAGCTGAATACCCCGAGCTGTTCGCCGGAAAGGTCAAGGCGCCGAAGAACAATGCAGGCGATGGCAGTCCGGACGGTCAGCCCCCGCGCAGTATGAATGATTGGATCCGTGCGCAGGCCGGGGCTAAAACCAAAACCGCAAACTAGGAGAAACCATGCCTTACGACAGCAATATTAGCCGGAGCGACGCCGATGCCCTGATGCCTGAGGATGCCGTCCGGGAGATTTTTGCCACACCCCCTCAGAGCTCGGTCATCGGCCAGTTGGCCCGCAAGCTGCGCGACATGCAGCGCGGCGAACTGCGCATGCCGGTAATGAGCGCTTTGCCGCAGGCCTACTTTGTAGGCGAAAAGGGGCGCTCCCCGCAGACCTTCGGTCCGATCAAGCAGACCAGTGAGGCAGCCTGGGAGAACAAGTACATCCATGCCGAAGAGATTGCCGTGATCCTGCCTGTGCCGGAATCGGTTGTCGAGGACATGGACTACCCGATTTGGGAGGAAACGCTCCCGTATGTGCGCGAGGCCATCTACGGCAAGCTCGACTACTCGGTGCTCTTCGGCACCCAGAATGTCGACGTGCCTGCCAATTGGCCCAACGGCATCCTGGTCGCCATGCCGGCTGCGCACCGCGTCCCCGTGGGCTCTGTGGGCGAGGACCTGTACGACGACCTGATGGGCGTCGGTGGCGTCCTCAGCCAGGTGGAAGAGGATGGCTACTTCGTCAGTGGCCATGTAGCAGCGCTGGGCATGCGGGCTCGCCTGCGTGGCCTGCGCACCGAAGACGGCCTGCCGATCTTCGTTCAGGATATGAAGGCGAAGACGCCGTACGCCCTGGACGGATCGCCACTGGTCTTCCCGCGCAACGGTGGCTTTGACCCCGCCGAGGCGCTGCAGATCTCCGGCGATTTCGAACAGCTCGTCTGGTCCATTCGCCAGGACATCCGCGTGAAGGTGCTGACTGAGGGCGTGATCACCGACAACAGCACGCCGCGCCAGATCATTCACAACTTGGCCCAGGACGACATGATCGCCTTGCGCGTGACCTTCCGTGCTGGTTGGCAGCTGCCCAACCCGCCCAACCGCGTGAACCCCGACAACAACACCCGCTATCCCTTCGCCGCCTTGGTGCCTGCGGAAGAGTCTGCCTAAGTTGAACTCTCTAACCTTGTATGGGGGCGCCGTCAAGCGGCGCCCCCATACAAAAAAGGCGCAACGCCGCGAATACTTCATCCGAAAGCATCAGCACAAGGCTGATGCTTTCGTGCGCGCCTTGAAAAAGGATGGCCGCTACCGAACGCAATCGGTCGAGCGGGCCGAGTTTGTCCTTCTGGATTTCCTCTACCAGGGTTTGTTCTCAGGGGTGTCGAGCGACCGCCTGCGGCCGGAGGCAGAAGCCGGCTTCGCCAAAGAGAAGCCTGTATTTCTGTACCCGCATTCGTTCAGCCCTGTGCTGCCCTATGACCTCGAGAGCGGACGGCCGCCGAGGGATGTTGATGCCTTCTTTGTCCCCTCCGAAGGTTTTGCCGAGGTCCTGCGCCTCATCAACTATCCCACCCAGGCGATTGAAGTGGTGGGCTGGTCTTATTCGGACATCAAGCCCTTTCGCCCGGCAGGTGAAAAGCCGAACGTGGTATTCGCGCCGCTGCACCCTACAAACCGCTCGCTCCCTGAATGTGAAGTTGAGATCAATAAGGCGGCGTACAAGCTTCTGCTGCAGATGCTTCAGGCTGGCGAGATCGCTTCGCTAACAGTACGCCACTACAAGACGCTGGAAATGAACGGCTTGTGGGAAGCTCCGAATGTGCACTATGTGAACTGCTTGCTCAATGGCTCAATGAGCGACGCCGAGCGCTCGGATGTCGTCGTCTCGGCCGGCACTTACGCCTATATGGCGGTGGCACTGGGGATACCCACTGTGATGATGGGGCAGGACATTTGCCCTCACAACTCGCCTCAGAGCGACGGTGAGTTGATCTACGTGCTGAACTGGGAAGCCTATCGCGACTTCCTGAGGTTTCCATGGTCGTTCGAGACATCGACCAGCCTGAATGATGCTGTGAACGTTTTGCGGCAGGCCTCAGCTGAAGAGCCTGCCAGCTGGAAGCGCACATTCATCGGAACACCTTTTGATTCTCAACTATTCATGGAGCGGCTGGAGGCTCAACTGTGAGCAAAGAAGGACTACTCAGACTGCCGGCACACGACCTCATCGACCAGTCATTTGGGCGCCACATTGGCGTCAAAGATGTGGATGCTCAGCGCTTGGCTTGGCTGGCAGCCCAGGTTCCTGAAGACGGTGTGGTCGTCGAAGTGGGATCTTTTTGGGGACGGTCTGCCGGTTTCATGGCCGCGGCAATGCGACCCGGGGTCCGGATGTACTGCGTTGACAAGTGGACCAATCCAGTGGACCTGGATCGGTTCCAGCGCAACATGGCCAAGCTGGGTCTTGAGCAGTCGGTTAGTCCCCTGCAGGGCGACAGTGTCGAAGTGGCTCGCGGATGGGAAATGGACATTGACCTGCTGCACATAGACGCTACCCACACCTATGCAATGGTGCAGGCTGATTTCCAGGCCTGGGCGCACTTCGTGAGACCTGGCGGCCTGATCGCGTTCCATGACTACGGCGCCCACACCTGGCCGGCCGTGAAACGCTTTGTGGATGAGGTGGCTGCCCTGGAATTTGAAAAACTTGGTGTGCACCAGCTCATCTGGAGCGGAAGGAAGATCCTGTGAAAGTATCAGTGATTTTCCCTTACACCAAGGCCTTCGGCGACTTCGCTACTCCGTACACCGAAAGCATTCACAAGTATGAGCCCGATGTGGAGGTCATTGCCGTCAACACCGAAGCTGAGGCCGATTATCAGTACACCAAAGCACTCAACCAGGGTGCTCAGCGGGCGACCGGCGACTGGTTGCTGTTCTCCAATGACGACATCCTCTGCCAAGGGCCGTTTGTCAAGCAGGTGATGGCCTTGAGCGAGCGGCGCATCTATGGCATGGAACTGCGCCGCAAGACGAAGCAAGGCTGGGGCGCAAATGTCGAATACCTCTATGGCTGGATCCTGCTGATGCACCGTTCGCTGCATCGTGAGGTCGGCCCGTTCGAAGAGTACTACCTGCACGCAGGGTTTGACGACATCGACTATTGCTGGCGGGCCAAACAAGCAGGCTTTGGCCTGGCGGTTGCGAACCTGCCATTCATCCACCTGGCCGACCAGGTCGGTGGCCAGCACCGGCGCTACACGGTGCCTGGCTATAAGGATCAAATGGCGCGCAGCAAAGAATTCTTCCTCTCCAAGGTTGCGGGGGTGCCGGCGTGAGTGCAACTGAGCCGATGATCGCCCGCCTACGCCGCATGGCCGACGAGCCGATGCCGCAGGAATCGGGCGTGGAGCCTGTGTATAGCGACGAGGTGTTGGCCGAGTACATCGAGGCCTATCCGCTTCCGGATCTGGATGGCAATTTGCCTGACTTGGATACCTGGACCCCGACCTATGACCTGAATGCGGCCGCTGCCGATGTGTGGGAAGAGAAGGCGGCTGCTCTCGCTCGCCGGCACGACTTCAGCGCAGATGGGGGGCGCTTCAACCGAAGCCAGCAATACGAACAGGCGCTAAAGCAGGCTCGTCACTACCGCAGCCGGCGCGCTGTGCGCATGCTCTCTGTTGTGCGTGGGAACAAGCCGGGTGCTTCATACATCGCCAACGAGACTGAGGCTGAAGACTGATGGTCCTCGCATTTGACGATCGGGACTTGGCTGAGATGCGGGCGGCGCAAGCTGACCACTTCAACGATCGCTGCCTGCGGTTGACGTGGGTCGCCGATGGTACGGATGAGCTGAACTTGCCTATTGAGGATTGGACGGCCGCAGAAGTGCTGTCGTGTGGCTTTTCAAGTAGCCGGCAGCGTGAAGTCATGGTTGGCACTGAGGTGGTGTTGAGCAATGGCCAGTTGCGACTGCCGATTGGAACACCAGTCGATCACCGCGATCGCTTTCGCATCACGCATCGCCACGGTTCCGCGGTAGCTGAGCTGGACGCCGTGAACGTATACGAGGTGCTGGGCGCTCCCAATTTAGGCCCGAGTGGCGTCGTCCTGGATCTGCGGCTGGCCACAGACGGACGTGCAGAAGCCGAACAGGAGAGTTCCTGATGGCTAAGAAGGGCGGGGAGGTGAAACTGCGCTTGGACCATATTCGCCTGCGGGTGGCGGAGGGGGTTCATCAATCAACCAAGGCTGTGGCCTTGGACATTGAAGGACGCGCCAAGGTGAACATTCAACAGAATGACCAGATTGATACGGGTTTTATGTTGAATTCAGGCTACTCCGGATGGGAAGGCGGCAGTAATCACGGATCTATTTGGGGTTCCGGGCGATACCGCTCGCCCAAAACTGGCTCCACTGCTCTACATGAAGCGGCTGGTCCTGCGATCGTGGAGAAGGGCGCTTTCGTGCATTTTGCGGCCCTCTATGCCATTTGGCAAGAACTGAAGAATAGCTTTCTGTATCGCGCCGCCGAAGAGACCGAGCCCAAGCCGATCGTCGAGAAGATCTTTCAGGCGGTGCTACGTGACTGACTTTGTGGCGGAGATCAACCCCGGGGCCATTTTGGTGCAGCACTTGTTGGGCGCCGGCCTCGAGTCAGTGGGTAATCGCGTGTGGGGCGAGCGCGACAACCCGCCAAGCAGCTACAAGCCGTCTTCTGGCGCAGCAATTTGCTTTAGAGCACGTGGAGGCATGGATGACGACACTGACCACATCCAGCATGTGTCGGTCCAAGTCAAAGTCTACGGAAAAACTGAAACACAGGCCTTGGCTGCAGCCCGTGAATTGCACCAGGTCCTGCAGCACCCACTGCCGACCTCTGCGCCCAGAGTGTCCGGTCTAAAGTGGGCCAGGCGTGAGGCGCCTGGCCAGACACTACGCGAACCAGAGACAGGATGGATCTTCGTCCTTGTCTTTTACAAAATCATGTTCCAAGGAGCCAATCATGTCTAACCCAGTAGTTTTCAACATCTTGAAGTCCAACGCGGTGATCTACAACGCGCCCGTTGGCGAGCCTCTGCCTGACCCAGAATCAGTTCAGGCCGGCGAGGCTTGGGGTGGGAACTGGACCCGTGTCGGTTTTACCCAAGAACCGGTGACGTTCCAGTATGAGGATGAGCGCACGGATATTGTGGTCGAGGAGGTTCTGGCCAAGATTGACCAGGTCCGCACATCCGAAAGCGCCCAGCTCGAGACCACTTTGGCCGAGTTGACGGCCGAGTATATGGCGCTTGGTCTAGGCGGGACCCCGGCCACAGACGAGGGTGTGGAAGAGCTTGAGGTCGGCAACCAGGTGTTGCTGCCGAAACGCGCATGGGGTCTCGAGGGGATCCGCTATGACGAAGACGGTGTTGGGCAGCCGCTTCGGATCTTCTTCTACACCGCCACGGCGCAGATGAACGGCGAACTGCAATTCAGCAAGCATGAGGATCAGTACACCGGCATCCCGCTGCACGTGGAAGCCCTGGCTGACGTTGAAAACGGCGGCCGTCTGTTCCTGTTCCAGCGTGTAGCTGCTGAAGCTGAAAGCGCGTAATGGAAGCCAAGACGATCACCTTGGCCGGGAAGGATTACGAGCTCTCCCGCCTGACGTATTCCCGCTCACGACAATGGCGCCAGGAGCATGGCGCCATTGTCAAGCGCCTTTTGGGCGCAACGCGGCAAATCAGCCCTTTGTTAGCTGACGGCAAGAATCTGATGGAGCTAAATCTTGCTGACCTGGGTCGGGTGCTTCTCAACCACGCAGGCGATCTGGTAGAGCTCTTTGTTGACGGCTCAGACCTGGCCCTGGATGCGATCTGCTCCTACGCGCCAGAGATTGCTGCTGATCGAGCCCGCATTGAGACCGAGGCCTATGACGAAGAGCTGTTGGGCGCCTTCTGGGAGGTGGTGCAGCTCGCCTTCCCTTTGGCCGGGTCGGTGCGCCGACTGGTGACGATTGGCCAGGGCGCGGGCGCGACCTCGAAGAGCTCGCCCTTGCCGAATGGGGAAGAACCCTTGACGAGTTCGACGCCGAAGACCTAAGAGATTTGGTCATGAGCTATATGCGGCGAAAGCAGGTTGAGGCTCGCTTAGTGGCGAGTGAGATTGCCATGGTCTTTGGCGCAAAGAGAGCTGGCCGCGGAAAGGTTGCCGGAGCACGAAAAGTGTCTACGAATGAAGGCTTGAGCCGTATGGGAGTGAGCATCTAGTGTCGATCACCTTGGGCGACGCCGTGCTGTACATCAGCGGAGACGATAAGCAGCTCGAGCAGGATCTGCGCGGGGCACAGCAGAAGATTGAGAGCTCGATCCGAGAAACTTTGGCCAATGCCGGGCAAAACATCACTCGCTGGGGCCAAACGTTGTCGTTGGGCGTCACTGCCCCCCTGGTAGGGTTTGGCCTGACAGCAGCTCGCGAGTTTGGCGATTTCAACGCGGAAATTGAGCGCGCAGGTGCGTTCGTCAATGCCGGCGAAGAGGATATGGTGAATTTTCGCAAGGCGGCGATCGACGCAGCCCGCGGAACTCAGTTCGCCTTCAGGGATACGGCTGCTGCGCTGGGAGCTTTCGTAGGCGGCGAAATTGATGCTCAGACTGCCAGTCGTGAACTGGGTAATGTGGTCGATCTGGCGCTTATTGGCAAGCTGAGCAACCTGCAGGACGCGGTCAATTTGGGCTCCTTAGCCCTCACGGTCTTCAAAGATGACCAGATGGAGCTTATCAACGTGGGGGATCTTCTGGCCCACGTAGCGTCAAACGTCACCACCGAGACCGATAAGTGGGCAAATTCGATTGTGAATTCTGCTGGTGCAGCTAAGTCAGCCGGCCTGACGTATAAGGACCTCAATGTCCTGATGTCTGCAATGGTGCTGGGCGGCGCAGATGTGAGTCTGACTGCTACAGCAATCAATAGCGCGCTTAGTGCAATTCAGGCGCCTGGCCCGCAGGCGGCGAAGACCCTCAAAGAGGTTGGGCTGAACGTGACCGGCCTGCAGCAGGCACTGGCTGGCGGTCCGATCAAGCTGCTGGATTATCTCCAGCAAGGGTTCCAAATCGCCAACGAAAAGGGACAGGGCTTTGCGTTCCTTTCAAAGGTTCTGGGTGACCAGGCTGCGCCAGAGTTTGCTCTTGCTCTGGGGCTTACTTATGACGAATTGGTTGAGCTCGGTGAGGGCTTCGATGATATCGAAGGCAAAGGCGCTGCGATGGTGGATCGCATCCGAGACTCCATCTCGCCCCTTGATCAGCTAAAGCAGACTTTTTCTGAAATTGCGATCACCCATGGTCCAGCTGTCTCTAGCATCATCGAGTTGATCGCCGACAAGGCTGGCATGTTCTTGGGCTGGTTACAGAAGCTGACCCCTGAACAGTTGAATATGGCTGTGTCGTTGGGTGCGCTCGCCGCCGCTGCTGGCCCAGCATTGTTGGTTTTGGGTAGCTTGGTCTCTGCTGTTGCTGCTCTTGGTCTTCCAATTACGTTGTTGATTGGCCTCGCGGCACTGTTAGGAGCTGCGTGGGTCAATAACTGGGGCGGCATCCAGGAAAAAACCCAAGCAGTCATTGACTTCTTGGCTCCCAAGATCGAGGGTTTTATTCAGGGAATTCGGGACTGGTGGGCAGAGCATGGCGACAGCATTATTGCGAAAGCCCAAGCCATCTGGGATGGCGTCAAGGATAAGTTCGAGTACTTCAAAGAGCAATTCACTACGCTTTTCGAGGCCTTCAAGCTTGCCCAAGAAGGCGACTGGGAAGGCTTTGGAAAAAAGATCAGAGAAATCTGGGATCGGATGTGGGACAAGCTCAAGACCACCACCTCAGAGAACCTCAACAAGATCAAAGAGTGGTTTCAGAACGTGGACTGGGCTGCTGTAGGCAAGGCGATCCTTGACGGAATTGCATCAGGTGTCACCAATGGGGCAAGGGCTCTCGCAGACGCAGTGGTCGCAGCGGCAAGTGCGGCCTACCAGGCCGTAAAGGGCTTCATTGGCTTCGAGTCGCCTGCGAAACTTTTCGTCCCTATGGGTGCCAGTATGCCTGATGGCCTGGTTGAGGGAATTGCGGGGCGTACAGATCATCTTCAAAAGGCTGTGCAAGGCATGCTCGGAAATGTAATTCCAGGGAACACGGGTTTCCAGATCCCTGGGCTGGTTGAGGCGTTGCGAGGTCTTAGAAAGACTGGACCATTCGCCCCACAGGTCACCGTCAACGGCAACCAGGATCCCAATGAACTTGTTGCCGTGTTGAACTACTACAACCAACTCCAACAACTCCAGGCGGTGGGGTAGTGGATCAGTTTATTTGGATCGACACCCTTGGTCAGCTAAATCTGTCTGACCGCTCGAAGTATTTTGTGCTTCGTCACCCGACTGGGCTTGGAGTTCCGCCTCCAGACAACTTCTCCGACTCGGTCCCTTTGGAGGATGGGGAGGTGTATCGGGGAACAAGAATGCACCCGCGCCGGATCAACCTGCCACTGTATATCTCCGGAACTTCAAGGCTCGACTTCCTGGCCAATCTGAAAACACTGGAGAATAGGCTTTTCCCTAAGAAGGGGCAGGGGGTTCTTCGTGTGATCAGGGAGACAGGGGAGATCCGTGATATCCCCGCGCTCTACGAAAGAGGTCTTGATGGAGAGGGAAATCGAAATCCCTCTGGCCACTGGACTGTGCTTTCTTTGGTTTGCTACGATCCCTACTTTTTTGATCCGGTCGCAGTAGAGCAGACCTTTGACCCCGATGAGCCTCAAAGCTTTTTCCCAATCCTGCCACTACGTCTTTCCGGCAGCGGCATCATGGGCGGCGTAGAGGTCTTCAACCCTGGAGAAGTGGAGGCTTTCCCCATCTGGACCGTTACTGGGCCAGGCGTGAATCCCTTATTCGTCAACCAAACCACGGGGAGGCAGCTGCGGATCTTGTCTCCGCTTACTTCAGAAGACGTCCTGGTTGTTGACACGCGCCCGCAGAAGAGAACCGTAACCCTCAACGGGGTCGATGCTTTTCCCTTGCTTGATCGTTCGATTACCTCTTCACTCTGGAGCCTGGTGCCAGGATACAACGTTGTTCAAGTCCTGATGTCGGGAGCGATTGAGGGGTCTTCCATCCACCTGAGCTTCAATGCGCGCTACGGAAGAGCCTGATGGTTACTCCTACACAAATTCCTGAACCTGTGGATCTCGCTCGCTACGAGATTACCGTTCTGACGCCTGACTATAAGGCTGGAAAGACCTTTCGCGCTTTCACATCAGCTGATTTAGTGCTGCGCTTCAACAACGTTGATAGCTTCAATGTGGTGGTGCCGGCTACGGACCCCGCCTTTGATGTTCTAACAGATAAAGGCGGGATTGAAATCAGGCGTGACGGCATCCCTATCCTTACCGGCCCAGTGATCAAGACGAAAAGAGATTGGGACGGCAAGCGCAACAACGCTACGCTTATGGGATTTAGCGATGACATCTGGCTCCTAAGGCGAGTGGCCTATCCTGATCCTGCTGGCCCAGAGTATTGGGAAACCAAATCGCACGACGTCAGAAGCGGAATAGCTGAAACAGTAATGAAATCCTTCGTCGCTCATCAAGCGGGGGCCCTTGCTCTGCCTGAGCGAAGGATCCTGACCCAGGCGACAGATCTTGGTCGGGGCATTCCCCTCACCATCCGGGCACGCTTCGGCGACCTGCTCTCGTATCTAAGGGCAGCCGGAGCTTTAGCTGGCCTAGGTTTCAGAGTGATCGATCGCAAATTTGAGGTCTACGAAGTTGCGGACAAGACCGCCTCCGTCATCTTCTCTCCTGAGCTTCGCAACCTGCAGGCGTATTCCTATACGAACGAAGCTCCAACTGCAAACTGGCTTGTCGGCGCCGGCACGGGCGAGGGAACCGATCGCCTCTTCTCCATCCTGGAAGACACGGATAGCCAAACCCAATATGGCCGTCATGAGTACTTCTATTCCAGGACAAACGTGAGTGACCTCGAAGAGCTCGATGAGGGTCTTCAGGTGAGGCTGGGCAGCGGGAAAGAGCGAACCAACCTAGCGGTTCAGCCCTACGACATTGAGCCTACTCGATTTCGCCAGGACTATGAAGTCGGAGACAAGGTCTCAGTGATCGTGGATGACTACGAGATCCAGGACGTAGTTCGAGAGGTCCAGCTGGTCCTTCGTTCCAACCAGGCAGAGCAGATCAAGCCGGTAGTCGGAACACCCGGGCAAGGTATTGACCTTCCAAATAAAGAAATCTTTGACAGTTTGAGAGATCTGAATGAACGGCTTCGTCAGATCGAGGAGGTATAGAGCATGGCATCAACAGAAGAGATCAACGGCATTCCTTATGATCCCGGGTCCCCTGGGTCTGCTGTCTACCAGGACCGCTGGAGGCTGATGACACCTGCTTTCGCTCGGGACGGGATCATGAACTTGGTCGGGGGCGAGTTCGAGCCCTATGCTGATAGTTCGGGAATGCAGGTAAAGGTAAAGACAGGGGCGGCTTGGGTCAAAAGCCAATTTGCGTATGAGCTAAATGAAGAGAAGATCCTAACGGTCTCACCCGCTCACGCTACATTGAACCGCATCGACTCCATCGTCATTGAGAATAACTTCTCGGATCGGCTGATGTACGTCCGGGTCATTGCGGGGGAGGCTGATGTAGACCCTGAGCCCCCGGCCATCCAGGACGATGAGATCGCGTCTCAAATGGTCTTAGCCCACCTTCTTGTCGAAGCGGCCGCGGTCACCATCGAGGCAAACAAGATTACCGACCTCCGGATTCTTGGAAACGGGCACCTTGAGCCTCGCACCCAGACCCGTTCGGGAGTTGCCTTGGCGGTGATCGATGTCACCAAGCTTGACGTCTTCTTTGCGAAGGACCTGATTGAGAACATCGAGGTTGTGCTTTCAGGTGCTGCAGCGCACGAACAGAAAATCATGATCGTCTTTCATGATGATGGCACTCCGGTTGAGATCACTTGGCCAGAGAATGTTTTCCCGACAACGTCCTGCGGCGGGGAGCTTCCCGTGGAAACAATCGGGGGAGTCCCTACCCGGGCCGGCTTGATCTACAACGCCTTGGATGATGTTTGGGAAATCTGGGCTTTCGGCTCAAGGGTGGTGGAGTGATGTTCATTCACGAACACCTCACCCAACTATGCCAGGAGCATAGTATCCCATGGGATCTGGAGCATCCGAAATTCATCTATGTGATCACCCAGGTTTTAGTGTTCTTTGATGTTCATTGTGAAGATGATATCCCTGTCGACGCGGGGAAACTCGAAGCAACAGAAGCAATCTTTCAGCTCGCTCTTGAGGATGACCTCACAATTCAGGAACAGGTTTATCTAAATGTCTCGAAGGAATGGTCCGACCAAGTCAAAGGAAAGATCCGGCGACTTTATGACTTTTTAGCAGCTGATGACCTGTCAGACTTTGAACTGCAACGTCAACAGGAGATTCAAGAGACTGAGTGGAGTAAAGAAAATGGGTAACACGCATTTTCATTTCATCGTGTATTGCTTCAATGGAACAGACGCCGCTGGCGCGCCGATAAACAATGTGGTCGTAGATTTGATTGCTAAGAGCAAGCCGGAGGCGGAGACAAAGGCTGCTCGTATCTGTCCGCAGAAGGATGTATATCAGGTCGTACAGATAATCGAACACTTTGGAGAAGACCGCTGTGGCAATCGCTGATGGAATAATCATCCCGTGGCTAGGCGAGCATGCCAATATTCCCGCAGGTTGGTCCCGTATAACCGACTTGGATTCCCGCTATTTGCGTTCAATCCCAGATGAGAGTACGAATCCTGGGGCTAACGGTGGCAGCGCAACGCATCTGCACACTACACCAGGGCATACACACGACTTATCTCACTCTCACGGGAGCGCTACGAGCACTGCTCTGACAGCCAATACAAACGCGCAAGGAGGGGTAGATGCGCAATCCGTAGGTACACATACTCATCCTTTTACTCTGTCCTCCCAAACGGTTACTTCTGGTAGTGCAGCGCCAAACTCAACTGCGGTATCGAATGAATTGGGCAGGCTTGAAGTAATCTGGCTGGAAAGTGACGGAACGCCAACCGCCTTCCCAGCCGGAACGCTACTCTTTACCGCCGACTCGGAGGATCCCCGAGAGCTGGTCGCTGGGGGTCGCTATCTCAGAGGCGCCGCTGACAGTCAGGATGGCGGAGATGAAGAAGACTCTACCCTTGCATCTCATGCGCACGGAGTAGAAGATCATACGCATGAAGGTGCACCTCATTCTCACCCGAGCACTAATTCTGGCGGCCCGAGCGCTACGGCAGGACCGGTAGAGCTTGGCGGTTCTGCGCGATCTGGCTCCAGCCATGTTCACCCGGTAAGCAGTAACTCAGTAAGCACCGGCGAAACGGGGAACCCTACCGGAGGAAGTTCGGGCACTTCTTCCCCAGAGCCTCCTTACGAAGAACTAGGAGTCGTCGAGCCTATCGAAGAGAAACCTCAGATTGGCGACATTTTCGTTTGGCTTAGAACTCTAAGCGAAATCCCGGATGGGTATTTGTTATGCAACGGAGAGAACGAAACACCTAACCTTTGCCACGGCAAGTTCATAAAGAGCGCAGCCGCAGCAGCGAACATAGGAAACAGTGGGGGCACCTCCACTCACGCTCACACGGGTATTACTCACGCTCATACGATAGGAAGCCATACTCACTCTGCCACTTTCGGTTCACAGAGTAGCACCTCGAACATTTCTGGCTCGGGAGTTTCATCCTCGCTAGCTCATAGCACGGTACACAATGCAACTTCAGCGGCGGCGACCCCCACCGTTGGAAATGCAAGCACTGGCGACCTGGCCACAGCGAGCCACATCCCGCTATTCACGGAAGTGGCGTTCATTATGTATGTGGGCGAAAAGAACGCCGGTGCTTTCTTTCCATTCTTCTAGAAACGGAGATTGATATGTCACAGCAAGTTTTATCAGGTAAGGGAATGTATCTTTGGATTATTAGTCGGGTCGAGGGTGGGGACCCGGAGCGCATCGCTGAGGTCGCGCAGCAAGCCGGCCTCACCCATGTGCTTATCAAGGTTGCTGATAGGAACTTTGCCTATAACATCGATCCTAAGACGGGCGTCGACCTGGTGCCCGGCCTCGTCAGCGCGCTGCGCGCCCGTGGCATCGCGCCCTGGGGGTGGCAGTACATCTACGGCACCAACCCGGCAGCCGAGGCGGCGATGGCCATCCAGCGCGTCAAGCAGTTCAACTTGGACGGTTTTGTGGTGAATGCTGAGAAGGAATTCAAGGTGAAAGGCATGGACGTGCCCGCCCGCCAGTACATGCAGGCTCTGCGGGCCGGCCTGCCGGGTACGCCGATCGGATTCAGCAGTTACCGCTACCCCACACTGCACCGCCCGCTGCCGTTTGAGGTCTTCCTGCAATTCAGCGACATCAACATGCCCCAGGTCTACTGGGTGCAGTCCAGCAACCCGGCTCAGCAGCTGCTGCGTTCGGTGCGCGAGCACAAGGCCCTCAGCGTGTGGCGCCCGATCGTGCCGACGGGATGTGCCTATCCGGAGGGCGCCTGGAAGCCGACGGCTGGCCAGATCACCGAGTTTCTGCAGGCCTGCAAGGACAATGAGATCAGCGGCGCTAACTTCTGGGAGTGGATCTACGCCCGCAAGGACGCCTCGCTGTGGGCCGCTCTGAGCGCGTTCCCGTGGGCGCCGGCGACGCCCCCGGAGCCAGAGCCGGTGGACCCTGAGCCTGGCCCGGTGAAAGACGAGACTGAACCGCACGTGAGCCCCGAGGTGATGAAGGACTGGCTGGCCATGCAGAAGGCGCTTCGCAAGCAGGGCCGCCCGCATGCAGTCTAATATCTGCTGCAGGTAATGCAGCGGCTGAGCTGACGAGCACTAAGAAGAAGAGCCACCTGTACAGGTGGCTCTTTCTTTCAGCCTACAGTGGCTTTGATGAGGTGGTGGAGTTGCGTTTGGATCGGCGACCTCTTCTTTTGACCGACTGTTCCAGGAGCTCATCATCCCATATGAGTTCGGTCACATACTCGATCGCTTTGGCCTGCCAGCGGTTGCCTGTCTCTTGGCTGACTTTCAACTGATAGCAGATCTCGCCCATCGTCTCCTGGTTGATGTAGCGCCGGATCAAAATTCGGCTGAGCTGCGGCTGCAGGCGGGCCAGCTGGTCTAGGTATGCGTTCAGCATTTGATTGAGTGCCATACGAGTATCTACCAGGCGCATCCTGCGCTTTAGCCCGTAGTGCTGGGCAATTTCCAGTTCCAGGAATGGTTCTGTGCCTGCTCGTGAGGGCAAATACCAGTTGCGAAATGCGTTAAACACGTGTTTACGAAGCTGGCTTTTACTTTTAGCCCCCATCCGCCCATCTTACAGGGCTTGTCAAGGTGCGCTCATTTTGGGTGCGCCCTTGCGTAGAACAAACGTGCTATTATGCCCGGGAAGGAGAAGGCGCCGTGACCGAGCAAACCGAGCATTTTATGTACACCCGAAAGTTCCACCAGTTCAAAAAAGCCATCGAGCAGGATACTGTTGACTATGCATTTTGGCGTTGGCAGGTGAAGATCAACCGCGCCTGTTTTCGGGGCTACTTTAGTCGGCGCGAGCGCGATGAACTGAACGAACTGGTGGACCGCCGCATGGCCGAGACCAGGGCGCAGAGCCTCGCAGGCGTGCATGGAGCTATTTGAGCTTCTGCTCCGATCGTGGCTCGATGGTCAACTGCTCAACTGAGGGGGCCTCTGCGTGTGATGGCCACTCGATCTCTATACTGAGAACAAGCTTGGGCTTTTTGGATCCAGCGCGCCTCACGTGTAGACGGATGGATCCAAACCCACCCGCGTCAGAGATACGGCGATAGGCTTCGCGGATTTGCTCAATGGTCTCCTCGGGGAGTTCAGGCATAGCGTCTTGGACACGCGGCGCGTTGGCGTTCATGATGGGAGGGTCGCGTAGTTGTAGCCCGCGAAAGCGTGTCTGCCTCGGGTGAAGAACCAGATGCTGAAAAACTCGCCACAGTCAGGGCAGGCGAAATCGTCCAGCTGATCATTGTCCTCGAGCATGTGCAAGGGCTGGGTCAGCTTGGGATGATTGCATAGCTTGGCTTGCATCCTAACTTGGTTGTGCCTGCGTTTCATTTTCATGGCGACCCTTGCACCTTCGCCGGCACCACCACCAGCTCAACCAGATCTTCTTCGCCCAGGGAGCGCTCCGCTGAGATGCGGTCGATCCACAGGTCATTCTCAAAGATCAGGCCCTGGGCGGCGTCCAGGATGGCTTTGACCTGGTTGTCGAGGTCCTTGGTGTGCAGCCGGCGGCTGACGCAGACGGTGAGCATCACCTGGATGGGCTGACCATTCTTGAAAAGGGGGAGGGCATCCGCTTGGTGGCCTTTCGCCAGCAGTTGCTGCTTGATGGCGTACTTGAGATCATCCTGGCTGGCCAGGTAGCGCTGAGCCGGGTTGCGCACCGGCTTGCCATTTTTGACGATGTAGGCGCGGTGCAGGCCGCGGCGCGTCATGCGCACATAGGGCACGACTTCACCGCTGAGCACGACGGAAACGGCAGAGGGGCTCACGCTGGGACCTCCCACCAACGGTGCAGATAGCCGCTGCCGCCGCACTCGGAGCATGGACCTACGTCAGTGTCGGGCTCTAAATCCATCCACTGCACAAGCTCGCCGCGTTCGTTATAGTCCTCGCGAACGACCACAACCTGCACCTGGATTTGCACCATGCCGTGATAGCAGTAAGGGCACTCGCTCACGCTGGCACCTCATTCCACTCGCGGCGGCCTAGCAGACGGCCGGCCGGTTTTTTGCCGGCGCGCAACATCTCGTAGCCCGGGGCGAAGACGTCCGCCAGGTCAGCGAGGGTCAGGGTAGGGGTGCTGGCCAGCTCTACGAATTCGTCGGGCAGCTCGCGGCGTGGCACCCACTCGCCCCATTGCTTGAAGAAAAACGGCACGCCGGCAGCCAGGCACTGATCCCGCAGAGTATAGGCATGGTCCGGGTGCATAGGGCGGGCGTCCGGGCCACTCTCGCCGCCGGCGATGACCCAGTCGATCTTTGTGCGCCTCCCATTGTCAAAATAGCCTCGCAGCGATTCAAAGAACCTTGGGCTGTCATCTCCTACGAGCACAGTTTCGTTTGCAGGCCTGGCCCAATGGACACGGGTCAAATCCACCGAGCCCAGCAGTGGTTCACAGCTGAGGAAGCGCACGCGGCAAGGCACGTGCAACAACGCAGGGATGCGCTTGTCAGCGGTCTCCTGGTCCTCGACGCTGGTGCCTATCCAGACGTTGGCGGGGTAACCTAGAGAAGCCCAACTCAATGGAATTTGTCGCTTGATGTTCTCCGGCCGCTTGGTGAGCAGTAGCCAGTCCAGGTGTGGCGTGGCTTCGATGAGCTCGAACAGGCGCGCACGAGGCTCTACCAGATCCGGCCGATCCTCGAAGACGTCGCAGAAGCTGCCGCAGAACACACGCCGGCGCTCGCCGGCCGCGGCCGCCTTCTTGTTCCAGCTGAGCGGCTTTTTCCAGTAGGCCTCGCTCGTCACCGGCCGCGGCGCGCTGACGCCCCAGATGTGCTTGCCGAAGCGCTCACTCTCGCGCTCGGCGTAGCAATGCTTGCAGCCGGCCGAGACCTTGACGCAGCCCATCCAGGGGTTGAAGGTGTGATGGCACCACTCGATGCCGGTGCGCTCACCCATGCTTTTCTCTCAACCCCGCCAGCATCTGCTGTGGCATGTGGCCGATATGAAAGCCGCCGCAGAACTTGCACTTGTAATAGTGCATCGAGATTCGGCCAGGCTTGCGCGACCTGAGATCGCTTTTAGCCTGCTGTGCCGCCTGTTCAGTGGAGTAGCGAATCTTGCTACTGCAAGAACGCCTGCGGATCCTGCGTTTACTTGCCATCCAGCCCTACTACAATGTCGTCGACACACTTGAAGTCATTGAAGAGACCCCATGTGAGCCCAGCAAATAGGCTCTTGTAGCTCAGCGTCACCGGGCGCTTGTCACGAGCCGCCTGGGCTAACGCTTCGGCCAAAGCTACTTGATCATGCTGGATGCAATAGAACTCTTCTTGCGAGGACGCAAGGTCGGTCTTGACCCAAACAATGTAGTTCTTGTCCCACGGCGTGTTGTTCTTCTGAACGGCTGTTACGAAGACAACATGCTCGCCACTGCCGGTTTCGAACGCAAAGGGAAGTAGAAGGGCACCGATCACAGCCACACAGCAAAGCAGGGACAAGGCCACAAACAAATCACTGATTTCAAAATTCTTGAACATGTAAAGCTCCTTTTTCATTACTCAACGAGTTATTAGGCCAGTGGCTTCATCAACCTGCCAACAAGAACAGCGACACTGGCAGGGAAAAGAGGCACAGGAATGCGGATAACAAAATGACGACTATCGTCACCACCACACCGATCGCAAACGATGCTAGAGGATCCGGTGTTTGTTTTCTCATGCCGGCACCAGGTCAGGGTCGCCGTCGCCAGCGGGCTGATCCACGGGGTAGGGCGGCTCATCATCGGGAGCGCTAGACGGCAGCAGATGCTCGCCACGGGCCTTGGAGAGCGCATTTGCTATCTTCGCAAGCAGCTCCTCTTCAAATGAATCGGGAAGGCGATCGCCAGCATATGCATGCTCAAAAAGCTCTGTGCGGGCTGCATCCAGAGCGTTATACAAATCTGGCGCCGCCGCGATCAGGTGATTATTCGCCTCGCCAGCCACGACTTCGCCATTCCCGTTCAGCAGGGTTCCGGGGAAGGCGTCCCAGTGCCAGGGGCCAGGCGTGAATTTTGGTTCGCTCATTTTTGCTCTGTAGATGGCTCGGGCGACTCGATCTGAAACGCGTGCCAAGATCGGTTCCCTTCCCATAGGATGGAGCCGCGGACGCGTTGACACGTGAAGCAAACCTGTGTGAGGGTGTGCATGAACGTAGAGAAAATTGCTTGCTGCACGTGCTTCCCCTCGCAGTTTTTGATGTGCTGCTTTACTTGCTCTTGGGGAAGCAGCTCGTATTGGAACTTCAACTCAGACACGTTAGGACTTACCATTCTTTATCTCCTTGAAGAAGTGTTGGATGTCTTCGATTGCGGTGAGACGGATGCACAGGATCAGCTCGCTGAAGATTGCCGCAACGAGCTTCAGTGCGGCTGGAAGCGGCAGTAATGCAATTGCATCAGTCTCAGCCGTTTCTTCGCCTTTCTCGATGATTTCCAGCCACACCCCGGGCAACTCGCCTTCAAACATTGCTCTGTTGGCGTGAATTGCGATGTTTCCATACGCGGTTTTGATTATTGGCCGTTCGCTCATTGTTCCTCCTCAGAGCTGCCAGAGGCCTCGGCTCGTAGCAGGCGGTCGATTTCTGCCGCTATCAGCGCGCCGGCTTTGACGAGATCGCGCTTACGGTCAGTGTGCTTCTTGTTGAAGTCTGTGTCCCAGTTTTCTGGCCACAGGCCAGCGAGCAAGCTTGAGCTATAGAGATCCCACGCTTCCTCTGGCAGAGCGTAATAAGCAGCTGCCCAAGCCAACTCCTCGTCAGTGTTGCGCTGGTCATCATGCTCGGCAGACCACCCTTCTTCGTTGATCTGGCGCTGGCGTTCTTCCAGGATCATTTGGGCGCCGGACAGCCGCGCCCGTTGCAGGGCTTGGTCTGCCATTTCGGGACTCTTCCCAACAACCTCGCGTAATTCTGCGTCGTCAAAGTCTGCCGGAACCTCCTGCACACTGGCGAGTACGTGAAAGCGCTGACCGTCATGCATGTAAACCAAGACCTGCGAAGTGGGGATTTCGCCCAGGATCAACTGGCCACCCGGCGGATAGACTTGGCGGACAGAGGCATGACGTCCCAGTTCTTCAGCCAGCTGCTTCAGCATTTCCTTCTCAATCAACCTTGCTAAATCGACCATGCTTCCTCCTCAAACAACTCAGATTGCAAATAGGGTTCCTGCATCCACCTGGCGCAGGCCTCGACGTAGGGCAGCACGCGGCGGGCGTACACCGTCAACGCCCCCCCGTGAAATTTCGTACAAGGCGCGCAGCACGTGGCGCCGCTTGATTGCTGTATCCACATACTTGTCGCCACGCTGGCGGGCGCGTGTGCGCCGCGTCAGGTAGTCAGCACACAGCTGGCGATACCAGGCCGGGTTGCGGCTCTCGACCACGCGGATCTTGTGGCCACTGTGGCGCGGCTCGGGCGCCACAACCAGCACCACCCGCAGCCGCTGGCCTTCCAGCTGGCGCGCCATGAACTCGGCGGCCGTTGCTGTAGAAACACGCTGGATGGGCGCGACGAGGGCGATCAAGCAATCTCCTCACGGGTCCAATCACCGTTGCGGCTTCCGACAGCATTGAGAAGCACGCGAAAAAGAAGGTCCCAAACTCCACGGACTTTTCGTGGGAATTTCGTGATCCGCCCCACCCGGAAGACGCGCCCGCCTGCATCCATGAGCTTGTACTGGTACGAGCCTTGGCTGCCCTGGGATTGAACGCTGTCGGTGCCATCGTTCCAGATATCCGCACGCCACGTCTTGTTGCGGCTTGGGTTGATGGCGCTTACCAGCTGCACTGTCACCTTGATCATGCCTAGCGCAACCGCTCCACATAGTCGGGGTGAATATGTGCGCCCTCGCTGGCCATTGCCTCCGCGGCCAGGCGGTCACGCTCAGCCTCTCCCAGCTCGTCAATGCCCTGCTGAGCAGCGTCGCGGATACGCTTTAGCTCAAGAAGAGCGCCTTCCGGGCTTTGTCTGCCCCAGGAGTAGCGAATGCTAGCGATCGCTGTAATAGCGATTTGAGAAAAAGTCCTCATGAACCCTCCTCTAGGGAAACAAAGCGAAGCGTGATGTTTTGATTGCAAATGCCAGCCAGGGAGCGCTGCAGAGTTGACGTCAGCCGGCTTTCAGCCAGCGCGCACGCTTCTGCATCAGGCAGTCCAACGGAGAACACGCCGGCCTCTAAGCTGAGAGGCGTGGCGTATAGGGTCGCTAGGTCGAATAAGATCTTGGAGACGCCGGATGGCATACGGCCGGTGCCATCAGCCACGCCGGCGCCAGTCAGGGCTTTCTCCCACACCTCTACAAGAGGGTCGGGCCTGTTTTTATTACTGTGATATGTGGTATGTGGATTCAATGTAGGAGTGACACTTTTTGTGTAAATCTGGATGTCACTCTGGATGTCACTCTGAGAATCCAGACTGGCAGGATCTTGCCAGTCTGGGCCATTTTTAGTACCCCCATATGTGGCCTGTGTGTTGTAGACCTTCCCAGAGTACTCGCGGGGGTTGACCCACTTCATGATCTTGATCCGCAGGCCGTGCTGCTTGCGCTCGCACTCGATGTAACCGTGCTCTTCGAGCTTGACGCGTTGAGCGCGAACAGTTCGCTGCTCCATCTCCATTTCCTCGGCCGCGCCAGCATCGGTCCAGTCCCAAATAATGCCGGTCTCCCAGTCGGCGATATTGAGCATGTGGAAAAACAGCCAGACAGCCATGCCCATCTGTTGGCGGTGCTTTGGGTCGGCAGAGAGACCAACCTTGAGCTTGATCCAGGTTTTACGCGCCATCTACGCCACGTCCACTTTCGCCGGAGGCGTGTAGATCTCACCAGGCAGTGAGATGTGACGCGAAGAAAAGTCCTGAGCGATGCTGATATGGCCGCTTGCCTGCAGCTGGCGTAGGTAGTACCTCAGGACAGAAGTGCTGCTAACGCCTGTGAGCGCACATAGCTCGCGAATGCTGGGGGAGAGGCCGCCATGCTCCACCTTGTAGCGACGAATGGCTTGGTAGACCTGACCCAGTTTCGGGTTTATGGGCTTCTGCTTTGCTTTCACTGCAGCCATCCCAGCACAAATGCCAGGTAGAACAGCGCCGGCAGAAGGCTTGCGGCGACAATGAGGTGAGCGCGCTTGGCGCCAGTTGGTCGTTGTTGCAGGTCTTGGCGATCCTCTTCCATGTCATCCTCGTGAAACAGTGGGCGAAAAATCATGTGGTGACCAGTGCGTCCGCAAGGCGTAACTGATCTGGGTTCTCAAGGTCGGCGTACATTTCCTGTGCACGCACGCGGCGGGACATGTTGCTGATACGCTTCTTGTCCTTGGCCAAATGCTGGCGCAGCTCCTCTTTGTCGCGAGCACTGAAGTATCCGGAGCGCAACGAGCCGACGATCCAGCATCCGCGCTTTTCTAGGCGGAGCTCCTCCAACATGTCGCGCATCTTGCGATCACTCACGTTGGCATTCAGCCGAAAGCACAGCTCCTCTTTCAGGCGCGAACGCTTTATGCGGTTCTCGTGGCCAACATGCTCAGCCAGGATGTTGCAGAGGAAGAACTTGATGTGTGCGTCCAGGCTTTGTGACATCGCTTAGCCTTTTGCCAGCGCGGCCTCGATATTGCCGATTGACTTGGTCTTGCCGCAGCGAGCGCAAAACTTGAAATTGAATGAAGCTTTTCGCTTCGGGTCATTGCCCAGCTGCTGCCCTTTGCGAACAAACCGCCAGGCATGTTTTGCAGTACAAGCGTTGCGGCGTGCGTAGCGCGTAAACCTGCGCACCAAGCTTTGGTTCTTTGCTCGAAGCGGATTTGGTCCGCTGCGCTTTGCAACAAACTTTGGATCTGGATTAGTCGGCATCTGTTCTCCTGTGGCCGGCGGCTGCCAGGCGCCGCCGGCCTGCGCCGGAATGGAGAAAGTGAGGTGATCACGCCTGGCCGCGTTTGTTGCTGCGCCCTAACACCTGAGCCGCAAGCGGCTACCGCAAGGGGCTAGGATGCAAGGCATCCCTGTTCAGTGTTAGTGGCACAAATAGCGCGAGGTGGATTCGAACCACCGGCCTCGAGGTTATGAGCCTCGCGAGCTGCCGCTGCTCTACCGCGCTGTGCCCGAGCCAGTTCGCCTGCTGGCTCGGGGTACTGCATTCTTCAGAGAGGAGAAGAATTGGGCGCTGTGATCAGACACCCATCCACGGCTGCGGGGCGCCCTCCTCGCCTCGTAGCCGTGGATGGAAGCCCGATCGGGTACAGGCGCCCAGGCCAGCCCTGCAACAGGTGAGGGTGGCACCCGGTGCAGGACTGGCCTGGAGGTCTGTGAGGGGAATAAAAAGACACCCGGGCCGGGTGTCTCGATAGTCGCTATCTTTTCAGGGGATCAGGGTTGAATGCCGAGTAAGTTTGTCAAGGTCGACTCATAAGCCCTTGGTCGTGAGTTCGAATCTCACCCTCGCCACCAAAGTCCCCGTACTTTTGCGGGGACTGGTTGTTTAAAAGCGACTCATGCGCCCTGGCATTTGAGTGCACTCCACATTTACTAATTTTGTTAGCGCCACTAGTTTTCGACCAGCTCTATATATAATCCTTCAAAGCCCGCATTCTTGGAGGAGACACTGATGGCCGAAACCCAACCTTATAAACCATCCTGGCTTGACGCATTGCTAGACTGGGTGAGTTCACTCAAGATGCCGTCCGCGTTGTTCTATGTCTTGCTGTATGTAGCGAGTATCTTGGCCATTCACATTGCGTTGTGGGTGGAAGGCGTGCTGGACTTTGGCGCGTGGGACTCGTATGTGTTCTTCGACGTCATCTGGGCGCCGCTGGGCCTGGGTTACATTCACTATATGGAGCGCGTGGCCCAGCGCTCGGTCGAAGAGATCCGGCCCGCTCTCGGAGTCTCGCCCAGCGAATTCGAAGCCATCCGCTATCGCTTCACCACCTTGCCGTTCTGGCCGATCCTCATCATTACGGTGCTAGGCTTGGTGTTCGGTATGTACTTTGCCTTTCAGGCGGGCAGCACCCAGTCGTTGAGCAGCATCCTGTGGTCAGGAATTTCAGGGCTGGGTTATACGCTGCTGCCGATCTGGCTCTACGCGGCCTACCGCCATGTTTCGCAGATCGATGACCTGTATATTAAGGTCAAGAAGCTCAATCTGTTCAATCTGCAGCCGCTGTATGGCCTGGCGCGGGTGGCGATGGTTGTGGGCGTCCTTTTTGTGCTGCTGGTCAACATCAACTTTATAAGTGAGACCTGGCTGGGCTCGGTGACGCAGACCCCGGAGACGATCGTGTTTCTCTCGGCGGTGGGCATCAGTGCTGCACTGGCCGTGTTCGTCATCCCCGTGCTGGGCATCCACCGCAAGATCGAGAAGGACAAGACCCAGCTGCTGGCTGAGAACGCCGATCAGATCGATAGCCTGCGCCGCGAGATCCAGACCGATATGGAGAAGCGCAGCTTCAAGAACATTGATGGGCTGGAGAAGGGCTTGAGCGCGCTGCTCAAGGTGCGCGAGAGCATCAGTGCCATCCCGACCTGGCCGTGGAGCCCCGGCACCTTTGGCAAGTTTGCCTCGGCGATCGTGCTGCCGCTGATCGTGTGGCTGCTGCAGCGGGTGATGACCCCGCTGTTTGCTGTGCCCTAGGCGCGTGCCTTGACAGGAGCAAACAGCCCGGCATTGCCGGGCTGTTTTGTTCTAGAATTGCGCCATGCTCACGATAGACCAACAAACTGCCCGGCGCTTCATCCTCGGCAAGCAGGGCCTGTGGCCCGGGCGCCGCTGGAAGGGCGCGGCCGGCACCGAAAAGGCCATGCGCGCCATGGAGTATCTGCAGCTGGACCCGCTGCAGATCATCGCTCGCAGTCAGGACATCAAGCTGCACGCCCGCGTGCTGGATTACACGCCGGGCCTGTGGGAGAAGCCCACGTACAAACAGCGCAAGTTCTTCGACTGGGGTGGGTGGCTGGCGGTGCGCCCCATGGACGAACTGCCGTATTGGCGGGTGGTGATGCGCCGTGAGCGCGAGCAGGGCCATGCGAAGACCGCCAAGGAGCATGCCGCGGCGATCCAGGAGATGCGCGAGGTACTGCGCGAGCGCGGCACGGTGAGCAACCGCGACTTTCAAATGGCCAGCCGTACGCGCACCAATAGCTACCGCGGCCGCAAGGACAGCGCGGTGGCGCTGTATTACCTGTGGCGGACCGGCGAGGTGATGACGCACCACCGCTCGAATTTTGAGCGCGTGTATGCGCTCACGGAGACGGTGGCGCCCAAGGAACTGATCCGCGAGGCCAGCGAGGCGGAAACGGACCGCTTCCTGGTGCGCAAAGAGATCAGCCACAACGGCCTGACCTGGCTGAAGCGCACGGCTGAGGCGTATTATCGCGGCGTGCCGTTCAATCGAATTGGCGCGCTGCGCGAGAAGCTGTTGGCCGACCTGGAGATCATCGAGGTGCAGGTGGAGGGCTGGAAGCAGCCGCAGTGCGCGCTGGCGAGTGACGCCAAGCTGCTCAAGGAGCTGGCGGCGGGGCGCACCCCGGCGGCCTGGAAGCCGCTGGGGGCCACGACCGAGCAGGAAGTCAGCTTCCTGGCGCCGCTGGAGCCGGTGAGCGCCCGCGGCCGGGCCAAGGTGCTGTTTGACTTTGACTATGTGTGGGAAGTGTACAAGCCCGAGCACCAACGCAAGTATGGCTACTACACGCTGCCGGTGATGTGGGGCGAGCGGTTGGTGGCGCGCTTTGACAGCAAGCTCGACCGCACAACCAACACGTTCGTCATTTTGGGCTTTTGGCTTGAAGACAAAAAGCTCGCCAAGAATGAAGCCTTCGCCGAAGCACTGGCAGCAGGCTTCGAGAATTTTGTGCGCTTCCTGGGCGCAGCCAAACTGAATGTCAAGGCGGTCAAGGAGCCCATGCTGCGCAGGCGCCTCGCTCAAATTGCCCCTTAATCTTTTTGCGGGAACATAATAGCTGCGAGCGGCGTTCACTTGAATACGCCATTTGCGTACGCGCTCCCTGGAGTAGCGCCCCCTATGAAGAAACTTTCCCTCGTCTTACTTGCCTTGGTATTGGCTGCCTGTGCCGCGCCGGCGCAGCCGACCAGTGTCTCACTGCAACCAGCGCCGACTGTGGTAGAGGCAACTGCCCAGCCGATAGAGCCCAGCTTTGAACCCACCACGTATCAGGATGCTGAGGGGCGGTTTAGCTTGGAGTACCCGGCCAGCTGGCATATCCTGGGCGGCGAGAGCGGGCCACGCGGCGACTATGTACAGATCGCCTCGTGGGATCCGGGAGCGGCTGGTTTCGAAAGCCTGCCTCCTGGTGAAAGCCTGCTGCAGATGACGGTGTACCAGTGGGACCCGAAAGGTGACCTGGCGGCCCGCATCGAAATGCGCCGGACGGCCTTCGATAACTCTGGAATAACTATTGCCGAAGAATCAGAACTTGCTTTTGAGGGCGGCCCGGCCGCTGTGCGCATGCGTCTGGTGTCCTCTGGCGAAGAGAGCATTGTGTACTTCTTTGTGCTCGGCGATGAATATCTCGAGGTCAGCGGCAGCGGCGACTTGGAGCTGCTGGACCAGATCATCCAGACTTTTGAGTATGCCAACTAGCGGCGAGATGCGCTCAAAAAGCCCTGACCATGGTCAGGGCTTTTTGTTTGCTAGAATTCCAGTATGCTGATCCTTTTGCATTCCTCCAAGGCGATGCGCTCTGCGCCGGGGCAGGGTGGGGCGCTGGACAAGCCCCAGCTGCTGGCCCAGGCGCGTGAACTGGACGCGTATCTCAAGTCGCTCAGCCCGGCCAAGCTGGCCAGCATGATGAAGCTCTCGGCGCCGCTGGCGGCCAAGACGCATGCGCTGATCGCAGCCTGGACGGATGCGCCCGGCCAGCAGACAGCCGCGCTCGACAGCTTCATTGGCGACATCTACAGCGGCATGCAGGCGCCCAGCCTCAGCGCGGCCGAGCGCGAGTATGCCCACAAGACCCTGCGCATCCTCTCAGGCTTGTACGGCGTGCTGCGTCCGCTGGACGGCATTGCCCCGTACCGGCTGGAGATGGGCTACAAGCTGCCCGGCTTTGCGTACAAAGATATGTATGCGTATTGGGGCGGCCGCGTGGCGGAGACACTGCCCAGCAAAGGGGTGGTGGTGAATCTGGCGGCCAAGGAATACTACGATGTGGTCACACCGTATTTGGATGCGGAGCGCTTTGTCACCCCCAAGTTCCTGACCATCAATCGCAAGACGGGTGAGCCGGCGTTCGTGACGGTGCATGCCAAAGTGGCGCGTGGCGCCTTCGCACACTGGCTGCTGGTCAACCGCATCAAGGACGCGGAAGACCTGCCTGGCTTTGACGAGATTGGCTACCGTTACGACAAGAAGCGTAGCACCGCGGATACGCCGGTTTTCGTGTGCAAGCAGTTCGGCGGCACCGGGCTCAGCATCCGCATGCAGGACAAGCAGGGGCTTAGCTAGCCAGTTTTACATCCAACGCGATGGGCAGGGCGGTGGCGGCCCACTCGTTGAGCGGCTCGCCGGTTTCCCAGTGGTAGTACTTGGCGGCCAGCAGGCCGCGGGCCAGGGTCTGCTCGCCGGCTTCCTCCACAATGCGCCCGGTGGCCTCATAGGTCTGTTTGCCCAGGCGCACGCGCACGGCGGGCTGGGCCAGCAGGTTCTTGACCCAGTCTGAGCTGTGGCCGCCGCCTGACAGCAGATAGAGCGAGCTGCCCTGCAGCCCAAACCAGATCTCAATTTCGTGAGGCTTACTGCTGACGCGGCCTGTGGTGGTGAGGTAGCAGTAATCTTCGCTGGCAAATGTATTAAGTTCGTTGGACATAATTTCACTCCATTAATCCATGTCTCACATTAAACTTCGTCAAATACCTTGACATGCAGTTGTAGCCAGATATACTGTGACTAGATAAACGTCTGGGTGCCCCCCTCACCTAGGCGTTTGTCGCTTTAAAAGGCTAAGTTGGGGGCTATGATAAACTAACGCTGTCCACTCATTTCTGAGGATTTCACTTGATGGCAAAAATTGCAAATTCATCCTTTGTGCGGGAAGACGTGCTTGCCGATTATCGCTTGGCGTACCGCAGCCGGCAAGCCAGCCTGATCGGCCGCCGCGAAGTGTTGAGCGGCAAAGCTAAATTCGGCATCTTTGGCGATGGCAAGGAGCTGGCCCAGATCGCCATGGCTAAAGCATTCGAACCGGGCGATTTCCGCTCCGGCTATTACCGTGACCAGACCTTTATGCTGGCGATCGGTGAGCACACCCTGGATGAATTCTTTGCGCAGCTGTTTGCCAATACGGATCTGAAGGCCGAACCCGCCACCGGCGGGCGGGCCATGAATGCTCACTTTGCCACACGCAGTCTCAACCCGGATGGGTCGTGGAAGAGCCTGACCGAGCAAAAGAACTCGTCTTCGGATATTTCGCCGACCGCTTCACAGATGCCGCGCCTGGTGGGCCTGGCGCACGCATCCAAGCTGTATCGCGAGGTAGCCGAGCTGCACGAGTTCACACAGTTCTCGCGCAAGGGCAACGAGGTCGCCTTCGGCACAATCGGCAATGCCAGCAGCGCCGAGGGCATGTTTTGGGAAGCCGTCAATGCGATCGGCGTGCTGCAGGCGCCGGCCGTGCTCTCGATCTGGGATGACGGCTACGGCATCTCGGTACCCAACCAGCACCAACTCACCGCTGACCTGACCCGCTTGCTGTCCGGCTTCCAGCGCAGCCCGGGCGGCAGCGATGGCTATGACATCTACACTGTGCCGGGTTGGGATTACGAGGCGCTGGTGGCGGCCTACGCCACGGCCGCGGCCACGGCGCGCAAGAGCCATACCCCCGCTATTTTGCATATTACCGAGGTGACCCAGCCGCAAGGCCACTCCACCTCTGGCAGCCACGAGCGCTACAAGAGCGCCGAGCGCTTGCAGTGGGAGCAGGATTTTGACTGCCTACCGCGCTTCCGCCAGTGGGTGGTGGGGCAAGGCTTTGCGACTGAGGTGGAGCTGGACGCCTGGGAGCAGCAGGACCGCCAGGATGTGGAGGCGACCCGCGTGCGCGCCTGGGAGGCGTACACTTCGCCGATCCTGCAGGAGATGCAGACCCTGGCCGATATTCTGGTCGAGGTGGCCGGCTCCTCGCCGCATGCGGCCGAGATCAACAAAATGACGGCGGCCATGCAGGCGGCGGCCACGCCGCTGCGCCAGGACATGCTGGTGGCCTATCGCAAGGCGATGACCCTGCTCAAGGACGAGGCCCTGCCCGGCAAGCCGTTGCTGGTGCGCTGGAAGCAGGAGCAGGAGACGATTGCGGAGGACCGCTATGCCTCGGAGCTGTATACGCACGCGGCCGAGCGTGTGCCGGAAGTCAAACCGGTCTATAGCGAAAGCTCGCCCATGCTGAATGGCTTTGAGATCGTGAACCGGGGCTTCAATGCCATGTTCGCGCGTGACCCGCGGGTGGTTGCCTTTGGCGAAGACCTGGGTTTTCTGGGCGATGTCAATCAAGGTTTCGCCGGGCTGCAAGATACCTACGGCCCATTGCGTGTAGCCGACACCGGCATCCGCGAGGCCACCATCATGGGCCAGGCCATCGGCCTGGCGCTGCGCGGCCTGCGCCCGATCGCCGAGATCCAGTATCTGGACTATTTGCTGTACGGGCTGCAGATCCTTTCAGACGATGTGGCCACGCTGCATTGGCGCACCAAGGGCGGCCAGAAGGCGCCACTGATCGTGCGCACGCGCGGCCACCGCCTAGAGGGTATCTGGCACTCCGGCTCACTGATGGCGGGGGCGCTGCATCTGCTGCGCGGCATGCTGATGCTGGTGCCGCGCAATATGACCCAGGCGGCGGGCTTCTACAATACGTTGCTGGCGGCGGATGAGCCGGCCGTGGTGGTGGAAGTGCTCAACGGCTACCGCCTGAAGGAGCGCCTGCCCGACAACATCGCTGAGTTCACCGTGCCGGTGGGCGTGCCCGAAGTGCTGCGCGAGGGCAAGGATGCCACCATCGTGACCTACGGCCCGCTGTGCCGGATTGCTGGCGAGGCGGCCGAGGCCCTGGCAGCGCAGGATATTGATGTTGAGATCATTGACGTGCAGTCGCTGATGCCGTTCGACCTGCACGGGCGCATTGTTGAGTCGCTCAAGAAGACCAACCGCGTCCTGTTCCTGGACGAAGACGTGCCCGGTGGCACCTCGGCGTTCATGATGCAGGAGGTGCTGGAGAAGCAGGGCGGCTACCAGTGGCTCGACTCGGCGCCGCGTACGCTGACGGGCAAAGCCCACCGCCCGGCCTACGGCAGCGATGGCAACTACTGGTCCAAGCCGAATACGGAAGACATCTTCTATACCGTCTACCGCATGATGCACGAGGCCCAGCCTCAGCGCTATCCGATCTTCTTTTAGTTGTGGGGAAGGGCCGGCAGGCGCACCAGGAAGGTGGTGCCTTGCCGCGGCGCGCTCTGCAGGCTGATCTCGCCGCCGTGCAGCTCTACGATCTCTTTGACCAGAGCCAGGCCCAGGCCCGTGCCGCCAAAGCTGCGTGAGCTGCTGCCATCCACCTGGTAGAAGCGGTCAAACACGCGCTCCTGCTGCTCCAGCGGGATGCCGATCCCAGTGTCCATGATGCGTATGCAGATGTGCTCGCCTTCGTGAGTTGCGTGCAGGCTTACCTGGCCGTGCGGCGTGAACTTGATGGCGTTGTCCACCAGGCTGGCGATCAGCGTGCGCAGCAGGGTCTCCTCGCCGTGCAGGGCGGGCAGGCCGGGCTCAACCTGCCACTCAAGCTCAAGCTGCTGCGCCAAGGCTCTGGCGCGCAGGCCGGGGTAGGTGGTGTTGAGCACATCGCTGAGGTGCAAAGTAGTGAAGTCGTTGCGCTGATCTTTGAGGTTGAGCAGCGAAGTAAGGTCTTCCACCATGCGGGTCAGCATTTGGGTGCGGCGGGTAATGATCTCGACTGGCTCGTGGTAACTCTCGGGCAAGGGGCCGAGGTCGCCACTGCCCAAGATCTCGATGTAGCCGCTGACGATGGCCAAGGGTGTGCGGAACTCGTGGGAAACGTTCTGCACGAACTCATCGCGCAGGCGGGCCAGCTCCTCCTGCTGTTTGAGCGTATCGGCCAGTTCGTCGGCGCGGCGCTCGGTATCCGCCAGTAGGCGAATGCGCTCGAGCGAGAGCGAGATCTGCCCGGCCAGCGCTTCCAACAGGTGCAAGTCGGTTTGCGTGAAGGCGTGTTTCTTGTGGTTTTCGGTATCCAGCACGCCAATGACCTCGCCCTTGATGCGCAGCGGCACGCACATCTCAGAGCGCACGCGCTCGTCAACCATCAAATAATCCGGGTCACGGGTTACATCGCCAACCATCACAGGCTTGCCGGTCACGGCTACACCGCCCGAGATGCCGCGGCCGAGCGGGATGGCGGGGGTGGGGTGGTTGCCGATCTGATGATAGGCCTTGTGCTCGAGCACCTTGCGGGCCGGGTCGATCAGCAGGATGCCAAAGTTCTCAGAGAAAAGCGATTTGCCAACCACGCTGGCGGCCTGCTGCAGGAACTCATCCTCGTTCGAGGCTTCCATGCCGGCCATGGCGATGGCGTGCAGGGCGCGGGTCTCTTCCAGGTGGCGGCGCGAAAGCTGCAAGAGGCGCTTGTTGTAGATGACCGTGCCGAGCTGGTTGCAAAGGATCTGCAGCGCGTTGAGATCGTCAGTACCCAACAGCGTGTCCTTGTTGCTGATCACATCCAACACACCGTATAGGCGGTTGCCTTCCATGATAGGCACGGCGATCTCTGAGCGCGGCTCGCCCAGGCTTTCGTGGTGCAGGTACAGCGGGTCGCTGCGCACATCCGCGGCCAGGTACGGCTTGCGGGTGCGGGCCACATGGGCAATGATGCTCTTGCCGGGCGAGACCGAGTCGAGCGAGAAGCTGGGCATGGGCGCGCTGATGTGCCCGCCCTGGCTGAGCGCGTTGAGCGAGAGCTCGCTGGTGCCCTGGGTCAGGGTCAGGATCGAAACATGGTGCAGGCTGAAGCGCTCAGCGATCACGTGAGTGACCGCTTTTAGGAAGTCGTCCACATCGCCGCTGGTGGTGGCGGCCATGCCGATCTCGGCGGCCGCCTGCAGCTGGGCGCTGCGCTGGCTGAGCAGCGAATGGCTGCGCTCGGCGCTGAGCAGCGAGGTGCGCAGGGCGTGCTCGCCGATGATGGCCATCACGGCTACAAGCACAAAATTGAGGATGACGATGACCGTCGGCCCCCAATCGGGCTGCCCGCTGGCGGCGGGGTTGATGACAGCAATGTAGACCACCGCCAGGGTGCTGAGCGCGGCCAGGCCCAGGCCGCCGGCCGGGCCGAGCAGCACGCCCGCCACCAGGATGACGGTATACAGCGTGCTAATGCCGGTGCTGGTGACTTCACCCAGCGAGGTGGCCCAGATGGAGACAACCAGCCATAGCCCGAAGATGTATAAGAAGGCGGCCAGGCGCGGTTTGTGCAGATGCAGCAGCGCCAGACAGGTGGCCTGCAGAGCGACCACTAAAAGCTCAAAGCTGACGTTCAAAAATGGTGTTTTGGGCAGCGCCAGCGTGATGCCGATGTGAACGACAAGAATGCTGAGCCCGACCCACAGCAGAAAGTTGAGCATGCCAGCCTGGCGGCTGACGCTCGGGTCGGGAAACTTGGGCGCCAGGAATAGCTTAGGCCACTGGACGCGCGAAGAGGCAGGTCCCCCCTGGCTTGGGCCGAGAGCTTGATCCATGGACGTAAGCCGCGAAGTTAGTGTGTCGCTATTTCTTTTTGCTGGTGGGTTGGGGGGAGGTTAGTTCAGCAGGCAAGTGAGGCAAGTCAATGGCCGCCTCATCGCAGAAGAGCATAGCACGCTCTAACACGTTGCGCAACTCACGAATGTTACCGGGCCAGCTGTAATTCATCAGCACCTGCATGGCGCCCGGGGTCACATCCTGAACGTTCTTACCCATGCTGGAGTTGAAATGGCCGACAAAGAAGCCGGCCAGCTCTGGGATGTCCTGAGTGCGCTCGCGCAGCGGGGGCACGGTGAGCTTGAGCGTATTGAGGCGATAGAGCAGATCCTCACGGAACTCACCCTTGGCGATCATGTCTGGTAGGTTGCGGTTGGAGGCGGCTAGGATCTGCACGTCTACCTTGATGAGGACATTGCCGCCCATGCGGCGGAAGGAACGCTCTTCCAGGGCGCGCAGCAGCTTGGCCTGCATGTCGGGCGCCATCGAGGAGATCTCATCCAGGAACAGGACGCCATCATTGGCCTGCTCCATCAGGCCGATCTTCTTCTTGTCGGCGCCGGTGTAGGCGCCCGCTTCGTGCCCGAAGAGTTCGGACTCGATCATGGTGCTTTGGAAGGCGGCGCAGTTGATGGCCATGAAGGGTTTGTCACGGCGTGGCCCTGTTTTGTGGATGTGTTTGGCTACCACTTCTTTGCCTACGCCGGTCTCGCCCTGGATCAGGATGGAGACGCCCGCCTGGGCGCCGCGCTCGGCTTGCTGGAGCAGGGTCTTCATCTCCGGGCTGTTACCCAGCACGAAGTCACCGTATTGGTTCTCGCGCAGGTGCAAAAGCTCGCGGCGCATAGCGACGATCTCTCCAGCGCGTTGAACTGACTTCTCCAACCGTTTCAGATCGACTGGCTTTTGCAAAAAGTCATGTGCGCCGTTCTTCATGGCTTCGACCGCCATGTTGATGTCACCGTTGCCGGTGATGACTACCATCAGCGGCCGCATGGGCATTGAGACGGTTTCCTCCAGCAGAGAGGTGCCGAGCCCATCGGGCAGCTGCACATCCAGCAGCACAATGTCTGGGCTGCCCTGCGCGAGGAGCTGTTTGCCTGTTTTCAGGTCGGCAGCCTCCAGCACTTCGTAGTCCTTCTTTTTCAGGAAGGTGGCCACGTTATCGCGGGCGGGTTTTTCGTCTTCAATCACCAACACGGTCAAGGTCATGGTGTCGGGCTCCTTAGTTTTGTGCGATGGGCAAGAGCAGTTTGAACATGGTGCCGCCCGGGAAACTTTCGAGCGAGATGTCGCCCTTGTGGGCCATAACGATGCGGCGCGTGATCGAGAGACCCAGGCCGGTGCCTTCACCGCCCTTGGTGGTGAAGAAGGCGTCGAAGATGCGCGAGCGCAGTTCTTCGGGCACCCCGGGGCCGTTGTCAGAGATCACCACCTCGACCATGTCATTGTCAGCGCGGCTGACATTGAGGGCCAGCAAACCGCTTTCCTGATTGCCCATGGCCTGGATGGCATTGGTGAACAGATTGGTGAAGACCTGTTCCAAGGCATGGGCATCACCCATGATGAGGGGAAGGTCATCACTGATCTGCAAATGGTCTTTGATGTTCTTGCGCTGCAGGCGCACCCTCCAGCGGGCGACCTGCTGGCGGCAGAACTCGGCGATGTCCATCGGCTCGGGCTGGTGGGCGCGGCCGCGGGCCACGCCCAGCATGGAATGCATGTAGCGCGCCAGGCGCTCGCAGTCGTCAAGCATGGTGCGTAGCTGCTCGTGCCCGGGGTCGTGCTCCGGCAGGCTCATTTGCATCAATTGCAGCGAGGTGCTGATGTTGTTGAGCGGGTTTTGCATTTCGTGGGCGAAGATGGCGGCCACATCGCCCAGCCAGGCACGGTCGCTCATCTGCAGGGTCTGCAAGTGGAAGGCTTCGTGCTCGCTGAGGTCGCTGATCAGAATGGCCAGGCGGGTGGTCTTGCCGTTGGGCGCAATGGGAGCCAGACGCACCAGCGCCAGGAACTCCTGCCCATCGCGGCGCAGCAGCTTGCGTTTGCCCAGCTCCATCACTTCGTTGGCCTGCAAGGCCAGCTCAAGCTCAGGCAGCAGGGGGCGGGCGCTGATCAGCACTTCGTGCACCGGGCGCTGCTGCACTTCGGGCTGCGAATAGCCCAGCATGGCCTCGGCGGCCAGGTTGAGCTCAGTGATGCGCAGGCTTGTGTCGGTGAACAGCACGCCGTCCTGCATGTGCTCGCGCAGGGCCGTGTTGACCTTGTCGCTTTCCGCCAGGCGGCCGGCGTCCCGCCGCCAGGTGCTGCTGAGCTGCGCATTCAGCGCAGCGGTGGCGGCGCTGGCGGCCAGGATCTGCAGCAGGGTCAGCAGCTCTTCGCTGGGGCGGGTGTCTTCATCGGCGGCGGCCAGCAGGCCAGCCTCCGGCTGGGTCAGGTCGAGCAGCGTGGTGGCCAGGTAGCTTAGCTTGCTGGCGTGGGCGGCGCGCTGCAGTTGCGATTCGATGCTGCGGCCGGATTGCCACACCTTGGGCACGCGCAGCGCGGCCAGGTCTTGGGCATCCAGCTGGGTGGGGAAGTCCACACCGCTGCCCTGCACAGCCTGCACGCGCAGCGTGCCCTCGGGGCCGGGCGTGTACAGCACCAGGTGGCGGGCGCCGAGCAGCAGCGCGCCAGCCTGCAAGATCTGGCGGTAGGCCGAGGCCAGCTCGGGCTGCTGGGCCGCCAGGCTCAGCAGGTGCAGCGCCTCCCAGCGTTGGCGATTGTCCTCGCCGGCCGGGGCGCTGGCGCTGCTCTCGAAGCTGAGCGCCAGCCATTGGTCCGTGCCGCTCAGGGCGCTGATGGTGGCCAGCACGGGCACGTTCTGGCTGTTGCGCTTGATTAGGGCACTGGCCTGCTTGCCGCGCTCGCTGAGCTTGAGCTCAGGCAGCAGGGTGCTGGCGTTGAGCTCGCTCAGTTCTTTGCGGGTGAAGGCGGTCAGCTCCGTGGCGGCGCCGTTAGAAAACAAAATGCGCCCCGTGCGGGCGCTTACGATCAGGGTGGGGTGCGGCAGCAGGTCCAGCAGGGCATGGATCTCTTCGTTGCCCGCGTTGCGCCGCTTGAAGGGCGAGAGGTCGCCAATGGTCAGGGTCATTTAGCCAACGGCCTGCACTTTGCGCAAATGCGCCGGCAGGATGCCTTCCATTGTGCGATATTTTGCGACAGTGCGCCGCGCAACGTCATAGCCTTCTTTGGCCAGTAGCTTGGCCAGAGTCGTGTCGCTGAGCGGCTTGCGCTCGTCCTTCACGATCTTTTTCAGGGCGGTGCGGATGTGCAGGCTGCGGTCGAAGAACTGCGCCAGCGGCACGATCTTGCCCGAGGGCAGCTCGACCGACTTGCCGGCCACGGCCCGCGAGACGGTCGACTCGTGTACTCCCAACTCATCGGCGATCGTGGCGCGGGTGAACGGGCGCAAATGCGCATCGCCACCCAGGATGAACTGGCGCTGCACCACGGCCAGCACCTGCATCAGGCGCACGATGGCCTGGTTGCGTTGGGCCAGGCACTTGATGAGCAGATTGGCCTGCTCCAGATCGATCTTCCATTGGTCAGACTTGTCTTCGGGTGCATCTTGCAGCGCCTGCTGGAAGAGCGGGTTGACGCGCAGCACACCGCGCAGCGGCCAAGTGACTTCCACCACCAGGCGGCCGTCCTCCTGCTGCTTGATGATCAGGTCGGGGCGCTGGTAGACGGCCGGCGCGCCCGTAGTGGGAGTGCGCAGGCTGCCCCAGTGGGCGCGGGCGGGGAACGGGTTCAGGTTGGATGCGATGAATTCGGCGACTTGCTGCGCCTTGGCTTTGCTCACACCCAGCAGGCTGCCGAGCTCGGCGTATTGCTTCTTGCTCAGAGCCCCCAGGCCCTCTGTGATGGCGCGGGCGCACAGGTCGAAGTTGGGCACTTGCTCGCCCAGGGAGCGCAGCTGGGTCAGCATGGCCTCGCTGGTGGAGCTGGCGCCGACGCCAATGGGGTCCGCCATCATGATCAGGCGCGAAACCTCTTCCACATCGGTGACGGGCACATGGTGGTAGCGGGCCACTTCGAGCAGCGGCACGGTCAGCAGGCCGTCATCGTCAAGGCTGGTCAGCAGGTGAGCGGCGATCTCCTGCTCCTTGGCGGTCAGCTCACCGGCGATCTGGCGCAGCACATAGCCGGCCAGGTCTTCCGGTTGGGCGGCGTTGAAATCCTCGGGCAGCTCTTCGCCGCTGCGGGCGCCGCGGCCAAAGCCATCCTCCGGCGGGGCGATGAACACCACCGGCTCCTCGCCCTTGGCGGCGTCAATAGAGACGCAAGCGCCGCAGCGGGCGCCGGGGCGCAGCAGGCGGCCGCAGCTGGGGCAGTGGCGGCCTTCGAGCAGCTCCAGGGCCGGGTTGGCCGCCAGAGCCGATTCGATCTTCTGGTTCAATTCTTGCAAGTTAAGACCAAGCAGGCTCATGGTTTGAGCCAGGTGGGCGGTGGCTTGCGGGCGCTGGGAAAAGCCCTGGCGTTGGGTAGGAGTGAAGGCCATTTTGTGCTCCTCGAGCGAGTGGATTATAGGTATGCACCCCTAAAGATGCAAGTTCTATGCCAAGTGAGTTTGACGCCCGTCATTGCGAGCGGAGCGAAGCAATCTGGGGCTAGGTAGAAAAAATCTTGGGGATTGTTTCGTCCCGTTTCGAACCCTCGCCCCATTGTCTCTACCCCGAGATAACTCGTGTTCTGCCCTCTCCCTTAGGGAGAGGCGCGGAGCGGCGAGCCATTTGGATTAGAGGGGACGGGTGAGGGTGATGATATGCCCACCTGATAAAATCACTCCTCATGACCCCTAAACCTGACCTTATCGTCGTCGGCGGCGGCCTAGCGGGCAGCGAAGCTGCCTGGCAGGCCGCGCAGGCCGGCTTGCACGTGGCGCTGTACGAGATGCGCCCCAGTATGCCCACCGGCGCGCATGTGAGCGAGCACCTGGCCGAATTGGTGTGCTCCAATTCATTGGGGTCTGACCTGCCTGACCGGGCCGGCGGCCTACTGAAGAACGAGATCCGCCGCATGGGCAGCCTGCTGATGGAGGTGGCCCAGGAGACGGCCCTGCCGGCCGGCGGGGCGCTGGCGGTGGACCGGGATGGCTTCGCTGCGGCGGTGACCCAGCGCATCGAAGCGCACCCCAACATTACGCTAATCCGCGAGGAGATGCCGGCTGTGCCGGATGGGTTGGCGATCATCGCCTCCGGTCCGCTGACCTCGTCAAACTTGTCGCAGTCCATCGCCGAGCTGAGCGGCGAGCAGCATTTGTTCTTCTACGATGCCATCTCGCCCATCGTCAGTCTCGACTCGATAGACATGAGCATCGCCTTCCGGGCCTCACGCTACGATCGTGGCGAAGAGGAGCAGGGCGATTACATCAACTGTCCGATGACTCGTGAAGAGTACGATGCCTTCCTGGCGGCGCTGTTGGCCGCCGAGCGCATCGAGCTGCGCGAATTTGAAAGCCACCTGCAGACCGATGACGGCGCCGGGGTGCGCACGGGCGCCCACGAATTCTTCGAGGGCTGTCTGCCGGTCGAGATCATCGCTGAGCGCGGCGAGCGGGCGCTGGCCTTCGGCCCGATGCGCCCGGTCGGCCTGCGCGACCCGCGCACGGGCAAACGGCCGTATGCGGTGTTGCAGCTGCGTCAGGACAACCTGGCGGGCACGCTCTACAACCTCGTTGGTTTCCAGACCAATCTCAAGTTCCCGGATCAGAAGCGCGTCTTCCGCATGATCCCTGGCTTGCAAAATGCCGTTTTTGAACGCTATGGCCAAATGCACCGCAACACGTTTATCTCGTCGCCGCGTTTGTTGGAGCCCACGCTGCAGTTCCGCACGCGGGCGGACCTGTTCTTCGCCGGGCAGATCACTGGCGTGGAAGGCTACGTCGGCAACATTGCCACCGGGCTGCTGGCCGGGCTGAACGCGGCCCGCCTGCACGCCGGGCAGCCGCTGCTGCAGCTGCCGCCCACCACCATGCTTGGCGCGCTATGCCACTATGTGACCCACGCGGACGAAGCCGACTTCCAACCCATGAAGGCCAACTATGGGATCATGCCGCCACTGGAGATCACCGGCCGTATGGGCCGCCGTGACCGCGCCAAGGCGTATTCTGAACGCGCCCTCGTTGACTTGGGCGCGTACCTGGCTTCGCAGCAACTCCAAACGGCCTGATATGCAAGCTCGCAAGTGGAATCTGAATTCCCGTCAGCTGCATACCGTTGTTTTGCTGTGCATCGGACTGGTGCTGGTGGGTGTGGGGCTAAGCTTGGCGCTGCCAGGGCGCAGCGCTCCGGTCGCTTTTGAGGGCCAGCGTGCATTTGCGCATGCCGAAGTGCAGATGGCCTTTGGCGCGCGCACGCCGGGCAGCGAAGCGCACGAACGCACCCGAGCCTATATTGCCGATGTGCTGGCCCGCCATGGCTGGCAAGTGCAGCAGCCGCAAGGCGAACTGCTAGGCCAACAGGTGTTCAACCTGTTGGCCACCCGGCCGGGCGCCGAGGGCGGCCCTTGGATCATCCTGGGCGCCCACTATGACAGCCGCTTCTTTGCTGACCATGACCCCGACCCGGCCCTGCAGCTGCAGCCAGTGCCCGGCGCCAACGACGGCGCCTCCGGCGTGGCGGTGCTGCTGGAGCTGGCCCGGATCCTGCCGCTGCACGACCCGGCGGCCACGGTGACCCTGGCCTTCTTCGACGCAGAGGACAATGGCGGTATTGACGGCTGGGATTGGATCATGGGCAGCCGCCTGGTGGCGGACTCGCTCACCGAGCTGCCGGATGCGGTGGTCATTCTCGACATGATCGGCGATGCGGATCTGCAAATTTACCTGGAGCGCAGCTCAGACCCGCGGCTGGCGGCCGAGATCTGGGCGCAGGCAGCCGCGCTGGGTTATGCGGATGTGTTTATCAACGAGCCCAAGTTCACCATCATGGATGACCATACGCCGTTCCTGGCGCGCGAGATCCCGGCGGTCGACATCATCGACTTCGATTATCCGTACTGGCACACCAGCGAAGACACGCTGGACAAAATCTCGCCACGCAGCTTGCAGATCGTGGGCGAGGTGGTGCTGGCGTGGGTGTTGACGCAATAGTTTGCAGGCGGCCTTGTTTTGGGTTGCTGCAAAAAAGCGAGTAGGATAAAGCCATCCAGGGGAAAGTCGTTCAGCTTTGACTCTCCTCGTCTGTTCATGATCAGAGAATCACACCAGAAAGGTGGACGAAAGCATGATCGAAGCAGGGTTTGTAGCTGAAAACCCACAGGCCGGTGTTCGGGCTGTGGTGCTTAAAGCGCAAAACGAAACTCAGGGAAATGGTTTTCAGATTGAATATTTTTACCGCGCTCATTCGGGGCAAGACTTGCCTGCCCACTTTCATATGTGGTGGGAAGAGCAGTTCGAAATCCTCGCTGGCTCCTGCACGTACATGCTTGATGGAAAACAATACTCTGCCCATGCTGGCGATACGATTATCTTGCCTGCCAGGAAAGCCCATATTCATCCCTGGAACACAGGGGATGAAGAGCTGCACATGATCCAGACAGATACATTTGAATACTCCAGTCCCGAAGCAGTCATCGACACGTTAAACACGATAGCCACTCAGTATGGGCTGGCGCGTGATGGCAAGGTTGGCTCGGATGGCAAACCCCATCCATTGCAATTAGCCGTATCCATGCAGACCTTACTTAAGCATGGCGGTTACCTGGCGGGGATGCCACCGGTCGCTCAGAGAGTGATTTTTGGCTTGCTGGGTCACATTGGCCATGCATTTGGCTATCGCTCAAGCTATGCAGAGTATATGGATACTGTCAGAAGCTAGGCGTGCTTGACAACTACGCTTCTGAGTTAGGCCAGCACGCCGACGGCACGAACAACTGATTAGCGATTAACCGTTTCTCGCTTTCAGGTAAACTACGCCCTTATGGAACTACAGCCCGCTCATCGCATTGCAGCACTCAAACCATACTTTTTTGCCGACCTTGCCAAGCGCATCGCCGCTTTGCGCGCCAAGGGTACCGACGTGGTGCGCTTGGATATTGGCAGTCCGGATCTGCCGCCGCCCGGCTTCATCCTTGAAGGTATGTTTGAATCGGCCCAACGCGCCGACACCCATGGCTACACTCTGGGCATGACCCAGAAGTTCCGCAAAGCCGTGGCCGAATACTACAAGGCTCGTTTTGATGTGGAGCTCGACCCGGCCACGGAAGCGATCGACCTGCTGGGTTCGAAAGAAGGCTTGTTCATTCTGAGCCAGGCGGTGCTCAACCCGGGCGACATCTCGCTGGTGCCAGACCCGAGCTACGCGGTGTACGCCAAGAGCATCGAGATCGCCGGCGGCCAGGTGCACCTGATGCCGCTGCTGGAAGAGAACGCCTTCCTGCCCGATCTGGATGCTATTCCCGCGGATGTGCTGCGCCGGGCCAAGATCTTGTGGCTCAACTATCCCAACAATCCCACTGGCGCCATCGCCGATCTGGCCTTCTTCGAGAAGGTGATCGCCTTTGCGCGCACGCACAATATTCTGGTGGCGCACGACAACCCGTATTGCGATGTGGGTTTCAATGGCTACCGCGCCCCCAGCATCATGCAGGTGCCGGGCGCCAAAGAGGTCGCGGTCGAGTTCAATTCGCTGTCCAAGACCTACAACATGGCCGGCTGGCGCGTAGGCATGGCTGTCGGTCACCCGCAGGCCCTCAAATATATCGAGACCTACAAGAGCCAGCAGGACTCGGCCATTTTTGCGCCGCTGATGGCGGCCGGCGAGCTGGCCATGCTGGGCGACCAGACCTGGCTCAACGAGCGCAACCGCATCTATCAGGAGCGGCGTGACGCCGTGGTGGACGGCCTGCACCGCGCCGGTGTACGCGTAGCGCCGCCGCAGGCTGCGCTGTACGTGTGGGCTCCGGTGCCCAACGGCGAGAGCAGCATGGACTTCTGCGCCGCCATGCTCAACGAATGCGGCGTCAGCACCACGCCGGGCGTAGTCTTCGGCCAGCACGGCGAGGGCTATTTCCGCGTCTCGCTGGTGACCGATGTGGCCCGCCTGCGCGAGGGCGCCCAGCGCATCTCAGACTGGCTGCAAGCACGGAGATAGATGGCAAAAGGCAAACTGCACAACACCGAGCGCGTGCCTGAACGCGCCATCCTGGTGGGCGTGCAGCTAGCCACTGAGCCTGGCTTGCTGCCGCTGGAAGACTCGCTCGACGAGCTGGCCCTGCTGGCCGATACCGCCGGGCTGGAAGTTGTCACCCAGACCTACCAGCGCATCAACGCGCCCAATCCCAAGACCCTGATCGGCAAAGGCAAGGTACAGGAGATCAAAGCCCTGGCCGAAGAACTCGACGCCCAGGTCATCCTGTTCGACGATGAGCTGCAGCCGCGCCACCAGCGTGAACTTGAAGAAGAGTTTGGCGCCAAGCGCCGCGTGATCGATCGCACCGCCCTCATTCTGGATATCTTTGCCCAGCACGCCAGCACCCACGAAGGCGCGCTGCAAGTCGAGCTGGCGCAGTACGAGTACCGCATGCCGCGCCTGACGCGCGCCTGGACCCACCTTGCGCGCCAATCCGGCGGCGGCGGCGGGCGCTCCGGCGGAGTGGGCGGCGTGGGTCTGCGCGGCCCCGGCGAAACCCAGCTCGAATCCGACCGGCGTGAGATTGGCAAGCGCATCTCACGCCTGCGCAGTGACCTGGAGAAGGTGCGCGCCCACCGCGGCCGTTACCGCGCCCAGCGCAAGCGAGCGCGTATTCCTGTTATTGCCCTGGTCGGCTATACCAACGCCGGCAAATCCACCCTGCTCAACGCGCTGACGGATGCCCAGGTCTACGTGGCCGACAAGCTCTTCGCCACGCTGGACCCGACCACGCGCAAGGTGCGCCTGCCCGGAGGCCGCGAGGCCCTGTTCACGGATACGGTAGGCTTTATCCAAAAATTGCCGCATGGCTTGGTGAAAGCGTTCCAGGCCACGCTGGAAGAAGTCAAAGAGGCTGACCTCCTGCTGCATGTCATGGATGTCACCCATCCCAACGTGCACGAGCATGCCGAAGCGGTGATGCAGACGCTGGATGAGATCGAGGCGCGCCATGTGCCCATGCTGACCGTGCTCAACAAGATCGACCGGCTGGAAGATCCCCAAGGCGCGCAGGCGGCCCTGGATGAATTCGAGGATGCCGTGGCGGTGTCGGCGCTCACCAAGCAGGGCCTGGATGAGCTGCTGGCCGCGGTGAGCCGCAAGCTGTACGAGACCCTGACGCCCATCGAAGTGCTGCTGCCCTATGAGCAGGGTGCGCTGATCGCCCTGTTTCATGAGCAGGGCCAGGTGGACGTGGTCGAGCACACCCGCAGCGGCGTCAGACTTAGCGGGCGCCTGCCCGGCCGCCTGTTGGCTCGCTTCAGCGAATTTGCCAAAGGTCGCAAGGCGGCCGCGCCGGCTACAAAGGTGGAGTGATGGCCCCAGAACTATTGCAGGATTTTGCGGCTGAGGTGCGCAAGCGCACCGTCAGCGAATTGCGCCTGGATGCGGCCGATCGCCGCTTGTACAGCACGGATGCTTCCATTTATCAGATCGAGCCTTTGGGCGTGGCGTTGCCGCGCCACGAAGAAGACCTGGAAGCTATCGTGGAGCTGGCCGCGCAGTACAACCTGCCGATCCTGCCGCGCGGCTCCGGCACCAGCCTGGCGGGCCAGACGATCGGCCCCGCCGTCATTTTGGATTTCACCCGTTATCTCAATCAAGTCCTGGAGATCAACGCCGAACAGCGCACCGCCTGGGTGCAGCCAGGCATGGTGCTGAATGCGTTCAACAAGGCCGCCACCGCCCACGGCCTGATGTTCGGCCCAGACCCTGCGTCCTCTGACCGCGCCACCCTGGGCGGTATGGCTGGCAACAACTCCACCGGGGCGCACTCCATCAGCTACGGCATGACCTCAGACAACATCATCGCCAGTGATGTGATATTGGCGGATGGCTCACGGGCGCGCCTGGAAGAGATGGCGCTGCACGAGGCACTCGGCCGGGCCGAGAACGACACGCTGGAGGGTAGCTTGTACCGCCAGGCGCTCAACATTCGTGAGCAGCACGGTGAGCGCATCAAACAGAGCTGGCCGCGCACCTGGCGGCGTGCCTCCGGCTACAGCCTCAACTACCTGCTGCCTTGGTCGCCCAGCCGCCCGCCAATGTGGGCGCGGGCCGGCGCTGGCGACGCGTATCCGCCCATTGCCGAAGGCCACATCAACCTGGCGCCGGCCGTGGTCGGCTCCGAGGGTACGCTGGTGGTGCTCAAGCGCATGCTGGTGCGCCTGGTGCCCAAGCCGAAGCGCACAGTGCTGGGCGTGCTGTCATACCCAGGCATCGCCGAGGCTTGCGATGCTGCGCCGGGCTTGCTCAAGCTGGAACCCTCGGCGATCGAGCTTATCCCGCGCGCCATGATCAATCTGGCGCGCAGCGTGCCTGCCTATGCCAATCGTCTCGGCTTCGTTAAAGGCGACCCCGCCGCTATCCTCATTATCGAATTCGCCGGCGATAGTGAGGATGAGCTGCAGAGGCGCCTGGCTACCCTGGGGCCGGATGCAGTCCACGCCATCACCCAGGCTGAGCAGGACAACGTGTGGGGTGTGCGCAAGGTGGGCCTCGGCCTGCTGATGTCGCGCCCGGGCGATGCCAAGCCGCTGCCCTTTATTGAAGATGTGGCCGTACCGGTCGAGAACCTGGGCCAGTTTGTGCGTGCCTTCATGCGCATTTTGGAAGGCTACGGCACCGGCGGCGATTTCTACGCCCATGCTTCGGCAGGCTGTCTGCATGTGCGCCCGCTCATCAATCTCAAGACCCTGCGCGGCATTGAGCAGATGCGCGGCATCACGCAGGATGTGATGGCTGCCGCCAAGCAATACAACGGCTCGATGAGCGGCGAGCATGGCGATGGCCTCTCGCACGGCGAATGGCTGGAAGAAACCTTTGGCCCGGAGATCAACAACGCCTTCCGTGACCTCAAGCGCGCCGCGGACCCGCAGGCGCGCTTGAACCCCGGCAAGATCCTCGAACCGCAGCCCATGCACCTGAACTTGCGCTACGGCGCCGACTACAAGTCGGACCCCTGGCTGCCCATCCTCGATTTCTCGAGCCAGGGTGGCCTGGGCGGCGCGATCGAAATGTGCAATGGGGCCGGCGTGTGCCGCAAAGACGGCGGCGTGATGTGTCCCTCGTTCCAGGCCACGCGCGAGGAGGAACACAGCACTCGCGGCCGCGGCAACCTGCTGCGCGCCATGATCTCGACCGGTATGCCGGGGCAGGGCGCCCCCGCCGCCAATGCGCAGAAGGCGGCCCATGCGGCCCTGGACCTGTGCCTGGAGTGCAAAGGCTGCAAGGCCGAATGCCCCTCTGGCGTGGACATGGCCAAGATCAAGTACGACTTCTTGAACGACTATTACAAGACCCACCGTCGCCCGTTGCGTGACTATCTATTCGGCTACATCGGCGTGTTGGGCCAGCTGGGCCGCGCCGTTGCCCCGATCAGCAACCTGATGCTGCAAAGCGGCATCGGCAAGGCACTGGGCGAGAAACTATTCGGCCTCTCGGCCAAGCGCGGCCTCCCCAAATTTGTAGGCAGCCGCAAATTGCGCTCGGTGGCCCCGCACGAAGCCGATGTGTTCTTCTTGCGTGACCCTTTCATCGAGTTCTTCTATCCGGAGATCGCCCACGATGCCATCCGCGTGCTGGCCGCCGCCGGCCTGAAGGCCGCCGTACTGCCCTTCAACGGGGCCGGGCGCACGCTCATCTCCAAGGGACTGCTGCCCGCCGCCAAAGAGCATGCCCGCCGTGTGGTGCAAACCATCGAAGCCTGGGATCCGGAGCGCCGTATCCCCGTAGTGGGGATCGAGCCCTCCGAGATCTACACCTTCAAGGACGAATATCTCGACCTGCTGCCGGGCGAAGATGGCGTGAGCGCGCTGGCCAAACGCAGCTTCATGCTGGATGAGTTCCTGCTACGCGAGGGGCTGGACAGCCTGCGGGCGGCGAGCGCCGCGCCGACGCAGCGCTCCGTGCTGATGCACGGGCACTGCTACCAGAAGGCGCAGGCGCCGGCCGATGATGGCGTCCCGGCTGGCGCGGCCGCCACCGCCGCGCTGCTCACTGAGCTTGGCTTCGAAGTCGAGCAGGTCAACTCCGGCTGCTGCGGAATGGCCGGCTCGTTTGGCTACGAAGCTGAGCACTACGAGCTTTCGATGCAGATCGGTGAGATTGCCGTGTTCCCCGCAGTGCGTGGCGCTGGCGAGGGCCAGCATGTGGTCGCGGCGGGCGTGTCGTGCCGCTCACAGATCGCCAGCGGCACCGGCCGCGAGGCATTGCATCCAGTCTCGCTCATTGCGGCACAGCTCAAATAGTCCACAGATAAGTCTGATCTAAATACGATGAACACGGATGATTCTTATCCGTGTTCATCGCTTCTTTCATCCGCGTTCATCTGTGGATTCATCCCTCCCTTAGAGACACATTAGCCCGTTCCTCCTCAGCACTAGTGCCATAACGGCGGCATTTTGCCGCCGTTCGCCAGAGTAGAACTCATCTTGAGGAGGTTCATCATGTTGAGCAAGAAATTGATCGCGCTTACGCTTTTGGTTGCAATCCTGGGCGGCGCACTGCTGACGGCCTGTGCCGGCGGCGCAAGCATTGATGTGAACGTGGATCCGGAAACGGGTCAGGGCACGATCGACATCATTGGCAGCGACTCTGGCGGCGGGCAGCAATCTGACGGCACGGTTGGCGGCATGAGCACCAACAATGTCATCATCCTCGCCGTGGTCGTGGCTCTGTTCCTGGCCATCATCGCATTGGTGATCGCGCTGGTGAGCCGCAAGCCAAACCAGTAGCTAGTCTGCCGGCAGCGAACTCGCTGCCTCAGCATCCAGCAACCAAGTCAACCCGCCTGAGTGCGGGTTGACTGCTTTTGCGGGCAGGGGGCGCCCGCCGCTCTCGAAGATCTCCTGCACGATTGAAGCTTTGTTGGCGCCGGATACAAGGAACACCACCTGGCGGGCGGCATTGATGAGCGGCAGCGTGAAGGTCAGCCGCCAGCTTTCCAAGCTGGCAACATAGTTCTCGGTCACCGGCACTTCGCCGGTGCGCAGGGCGGCGCTGCCGGGGAACAGCGAGGCGGTGTGGCCATCGGTACCCAGACCTAGCAGGATAAGATCAAAGGTGGGAAACATGGGCGTTTCAAAATGGGTCGAGAGCTGCTGGCGGTATTCCTCGGCGCCCTGAGCAGGCGGCAGCTCCCCGTGCATGCGATGGGTGTTGGCCGCGGGAATGTGCACATGATCCAGCAAGGCGGCCTTGGCCGCGCCGTAATTGCTGTCGGCATGCTCTGGCGGCACGCAGCGCTCATCACTCCAAAAGATATGGACGCGGGACCAGTCTACGCTTTCCTGATGGGGCGGGGCGGCCAGTTGCTGATAGGCACTTAGCGGCGTGCTGCCGCCCGAGAGCGCAATCTTGAACTGGCCGCGGGCCGCGATGGCCAGCGCAGCCTGCTCTGCGATCAGCGCCGCGGCCGCCGCGGCCAATTCACTGGCGTTTGCGTGGACTTGGCGCTGCACACTATCCTCTGGAGAGATGGCGAACGCCTTGCGGGCCGGCCACCAGCAGGTCAGTGACCAGGCCGAGGAAGAGGCCGTGTTCCACAATGCCGGCGCGGCCCTCAAGCTGCCGGGCCAGTGTATGCGGGTCCGCAATGCGGCCGAAGGCACAATCCAGAAGATAGTTGCCCTGGTCGCTTAAGACGGGCATGCCATTGTGCTCGCGCACCTGAGGATTGCCCCCCAAGCCAGCAATAAAGTCCAGCGCGTGCTGCCAGGCGAACGGCAGCACTTCCACTGGCAGAGCGAAGCGCGTGCCGAGTGCATCGGATAGCTTACTTTCATCCACCATGATGACTTCGCGGCGGCTGGCTTGCGCTACGATCTTCTCACGTAGCAGCGCGCCACCGCCGCCCTTAATGAGATTGAGCTGCGGGTCGACTTCGTCGGCGCCATCCAGTGTGATATCGATCTGCGAATGGGCGTTGATGTCACCTAGCGGGATGCCCAGGCGGGTGGCTTCGTTCTGGGTGTGTTTGGAGCAGGGAATCCCAATGATGCCGGTGAGCTCGCCGGCGTGCAGCCGCGCCGCCAGCGCGTCCAACGCGTACTTTACAGTGCTGCCGTGGCCGAGGCCAACCACCATGCCGCTTTGCACAAGCTGCACGGCAGCTTGTGCCGCGGCCTGCTTGAATTGCTCGGCGCTCATGCCAGCAGCTCCCGTAACACGGCTCGCAACTCGGCCGCCAGGTCACCGGTGACGGCGAAGCTGGTCACGCGGCGGCCGGCGGTGCGCAAGGCGGCCGCGTCGCCCAGGGCCTGGGCCGCCTTCAGCACGCCGAAGCTCAGCGTGCTGGCGGCGCCGCCGACCGCGTCGGGAATGGGCAGGTCATCGGCCGGTGGCTGGGTGACGAACTGCAAAAAGATGCCGCGGCCGGCATCGCCCTTATGCAGTTGCCCAGTGGAGTGCAAAAAGCGCGGCCCGTAGCCCAGAGTGCTGGCTACATGCTGGGTATGCAGAATATAGCTGCGCAGCTCCTGCAGCGCGGCGGTCAGCTCCGCGCTTGGTGTGGCGTAGGCTTGCAGCGCCACATAATCCCCCGCGCTGGCCTGGCCCAGTGTGCTGCGCAACGTGTCGGTGCTCAGCGGGCGGGTCTCGCCCGCGGGCAGGGCGCCTGTGCGGGTGTACGCTTCCACGAAGGCGCGGCCCTGCACCTTGGCCGACTCAACATCGGGTTGGTCAAAGGGCTGAATGCCAAGCACATGCCCGGCTACCGCCGTGGCGAATTCCCACAGGAAATATTGCGCCCCGAGCGCGTAGTCGCCATCCCAGCTGACCTCGATGACGGGATGGCCAGCGGCGCGGGCGATCTGCAGCAGGTGTGTGTTGGCTGGGTCCTGCTCGCCGAGGGCGATGAAGACGCGGTCTTCGCCATAATCGCCCAGGTCGCCGAGTGGCTCGGCCACCACAGGCAGGATGCCCTGGCCGTGTTTGCCAGTGCTCTCGGCGATGAGCTGCTCTGCCCAATCACCAAAGCTCTGCAAGTTAGCCGGCGCAATGAAGGTGGCCTTGTCGCGGCCAGCCTGCGCCAACACCCCCAATGCTATGCCGAGCTGCAGGCCAGGATTGTCGTCGCCAGGCTCTTGGCAGGCCGCGGCGGTTGCCGTGGCGGCCGCCAGCAGCTGGCCCAGATCTATGCCCAGCAAGGCTGCCGGCACCAGGCCGAAGTACGAGAGGGCTGAATAGCGCCCGCCGATGTTTGGGTCGGCGAGGAAAATGCTGCGGAACTGGTGCTGGTCGGCCAGCGTGGCCAGGCTACCTGGGTCAGTGATGGCGATGAAATGGTGTCCCGCTTGTGTTTCCGGTTTGGAGATTGCTTCGTCGCTTAGCGGCTGCGCCGCTGCACGTCCTCGCAATGACTGCTGGACTTCGTTGTAAAAATACTTGAACAGGGAAAGCGTCTCAACTGTCCCGCCGGATTTGGTGGAGACGATGTATAGCGTATGGGCTGGGTCGTACTGCTCGGCAAACTGGCGAATATATTCCGGATCGGTGCTGTCCACGACGCCAAGCTGCATGCCGCTTTGGGAAGCCAACAATTTACTGAATACTTCAGGCGCCAGGCTGCTGCCGCCCATTCCAAGTAGCAGCGCATGCGTGAAGCCTTCGCGCTGGAGTTGGCGCGCGTACAGGGTCAGCGCAGCCGCTTCCGGCTGCATGCGTTCGGCAATGTCCAGCCAGCCCAAGCGGTTGCTGATCTCGGTTGGCTCAGGAGCCCAGACAGCGTGGTCGCGCTGCCAGATGCGCTCAGTGACGTGGCTGGCTTCAGCCGCTTGCACAGCCGCGGCGTAGGCAGAAGCATGTGTTCCCAAGTTCAGGTGGATGTTTGGCATTGCTGGAAGTAAACCACAAGTGTAGCCGCAATGCTATGCGGTTATACTCTGCGCCCGCTGGAGGGCGGCAGTATGGCTAACGAGCGCACATATCCTTTATTGCCTTGCAGAGAACTGGATGAATCGATTGCTTTCTATGAAGTGCTGGGCTTCAAAAGAACCTACCGTCAGTTGCGGCCGAACCCAGCTGCCGTAGTGCAGTACGAAGATATTCACCTGCACCTGTTCGGCATTGATGGCTTCAATCCTGCGGATTCGTATGGTAGCGTAATTGTTGTTGTGCCGGATACCGATGCGCTGTATCGCCAATTTGCAGAGCGTCTTAGGGCTTCCTTCGGCAAGCTGCCGGTGTCTGGAATCCCGCGAATTTTGCGCCCGCGTAAGAAGTTCGGTACAGTGACCGGCTTCAGCCTGGTGGACCCGGGCGGCAACTGGCTACGAATTTATCAATCGAGCTCCATTGGAGATGATGAGACGGCTGAGGGTTTGGAGCATTTTGTGCAAGTGGCGGCTCGCCTGGGTGATGCAAAGGGCAGCGAGGCAGAAGCGCTGCGAACCCTCGATAATGGTCTGGCGCGCTTCCCCCAGGCTAGCAAATTGGAACGCGCCCATGCATACCTCTACCGCGCTGAGCTGGCTGTGCGCCTGGCAAACGAAAGCATGGCCAAGGAATCTTTAGCTGCAGTGACGGAGCTTGGCTTGGATGCTGAGGAACTGCGCCAAGTTGAGGATGAGCTTGCGCATATGACCGCGCTGGTAAGCGAGTTAGCTAGTAGTTAGCTGGCTTGCTAGGTCGGCTGCCGTGTTCACCGGCAGCTGACATGCAAAGTTGCGACAGACATACGCCGTGGCCAGCCCGTCTTTGAGCGGCCGCTCGGCCAGCAGGGGCGGGCCGCCGGCCGCCGGAGGATAGGACGAAACCGCGGCCACATCGAACGGCCGCCACGCACTCCATAAGGTTTCCACAAGCCCATCAGCGTCTTCACCCACGATCGCCACCTCGCGGCCGCCAGCCAAAAGCCAGCTGCCTGCGTATAGCCACTGGGCAAACGCGGTGGGGTAGCGCACCGCCGCGCCGGCAATGCCCGCCAGCATACTGCTGGCGCGGGCATGCCAATCACTGTTGCCGGTGTAGGCATGCAGCTGCAGCAGGGCCAGCGCCGCCAGGGCGCCGCCGCTGGGGGTGGCATTGTCTTGCATATCCTTGGGCCGCGTGATCAGCGCTTCGTGATCATCACGCGTGTCGAAGAAGCCGCCGGCCGGGTCGGCAAAATGCTGGGTGAACTCGCCGGCTAGCTTTTCGGCGGCGGCGTACCAGCGCACATCGCCATCGCTCTGGTACAGCGCCAGCAAGCCCAGCGTCAGCGCGGCGTAGTCCTCGAGGTAGGCATTGTGCTCGGCGCGGCCGGCTCGCCAGGAGCGCAGAAGCCGGCTGCCGTCATGCAGTTCACGCAGCAGAAAGTCTGCATTGGCTTGGGCGATCTGCAAATAGTCTGGCCGCTGCAGGTAGCGGGCCGCCTCCGCGAACGCTATTAACATCAGCCCGTTCCATGCGGTCAATACTTTGTCATCCGTCCCGGGGCGGGTGCGCTGGCTGCGGGCCGCCAGCAGGCTGGCGTGGGCCGCGGCCAGCTGCTGGCGCACGGCGGCCGCGTCTTCCAATCCGAATTGTGTTGCGAGCGCGGCGTCATCCTTGACGCGTTGCAGCACGTTGTGGCCCTCAAAGTTGCCTGCTTCGCTAACGCCGTAAGCGGCTATCACCAGGTCCGCGGCCGGCTTCTCCAGGTGAGCATGGATCTCGGCCAGGCTCCATACGTAGAACTTACCCTCTTCCCCTTCAGAATCCGCGTCCAGGCTGCTGTAGAAGCCGCCGTCCTCATGGCGCAGTTCGCGCACGACAAAATCCAAAGTCTCTTCACATACCTGGCGCAGGGTTTCATCGTTGCTGAGCAGATAACCGTGCAGGTACACGCGTGCCAGCTGGGCATTGTCGTAAAGCATCTTTTCAAAGTGGGGCACACGCCAGTGATCATCCACGCTGTAGCGGGCAAAGCCACCCCCGACCACATCGTACATGCCGCCCAGCGCCATGCTCTGCAATGCGTGGCGCGCCATGTCGAGCGCCAGCTGGTCGCCCTGGGTGGCGCGCCCCAGCAGGAAATCGATGGTCATGGGCTGCGGGAACTTGGGCGCCTGGCCCCAGCCGCCGTGACGCCAGTCGTAGGCCTGGGCCAGCGCCATCACCGCCTGGCTCAGCGCTTCGGGCTGCAGGCTCTCTCCAGCCGCCTGCGGGGTGCTGTGAGCTTGCAGGTGCTGCGTGATCACGCGGCCGTTTTCGAGGACTTTGTCGCGTTCTTCGGTCCACAGGCGGCGCACATGCTGCAGCGCGTCCATGAAAGAAGGCATGTTGTAGCGCGCCACCGGCGGGAAGTACGTGCCACCCAGGAACGGTTGGCCGTCTGGCGTCATGAACACGCTCATCGGCCAGCCGCCAGAGCCGGTCATCGCCACCACGGCGGTCATGTAGATGCCGTCGATATCGGGCCGTTCTTCGCGGTCCACCTTGATGTTGATGAAGTGCTCATTCATGTAGGCCGCGGTCGCTTCGTCTTCGAACGATTCGTGGGCCATGACATGGCACCAGTGGCATGCGGCATAGCCAATGCTCAGAAAGATCGGCTTGTCTTCGGTTTTGGCCCGTTCTAACGCTTCCGGCCCCCAGGGATACCAATCGACTGGATTGTCCTGGTGTTGCAGCAGATACGGCGAATTGGAAGTGGCGAGGCGGTTGGCCATCAGCGCAGCGCCACCAGGAATGTGCCACCTGCCACCAGCACGATACCCAGCCAGTTGAGCGGCGTGAGCGTTTCGCCCAGGAGGGTGACGCCGAACAGGGCCACGAAGACCACACTGAGCTTATCGATCGAGACGACTTGCGCCGCCTGGCCCGTGCTAAGGGCACGGTAGAAGGCCAGCCAGGAGGCCGCCGTGGCCAGGCCGGAGAGCGCCAGTAGCAGAATGTTGCGCGGCGTCCACTCCTGCGTTTGCGCAAACTGCCCGGTCGCCCACAGCACCAGCGCCATGGCCGGCACCACGATGAGTGTGCGCACGAAGGCGCCTATATCCGAACTGATGCCGCTGATGCCCATTTTGCCCAGCAGGGTTGTGGCGGCTGCGAACAGGGCCGAGAGGAAAGCCCAGAAGACCCACGATTGGCTCATGCTAGGCGATGTCCTCCAGAGACTGAGCATCTTCGGCGCTCAGCTCGATCGCCTGGGCCTTGTAGTTGGCCTTGATGTTCTCCGGCCTGGTGGAGCGCGGAATGAGAATCAGGCCTTTGCCCAGCAGCCAGGCCAGCGCCAGCTGCTGCGAGCTGGCGCCGTATTTGGCGCCCAGCTCGCTCAGCCGCGTCTGGGCCGCTTCGCTGCCCAGGCTGCGGATGGGGCTGTAGGCGGTGACGGTGATGTTATTGGCCTGGCAGAAGGCCACAATGTCGTCCGGACGCGTCTCCAGGTTGTACTTGATCTGATTATTGGTGACCTGCACGCCGGTCTTTAGCGAACGTTCCAGCAAAGCCACATCAAAGTTCGAGACTCCCAAGGCGCGCACTTTGCCGCTCTGACGCACGGCTTCCATGGCCGGCAAAGTCTCCTCCGGCTCGGCTTCTTCGCGCGGCCAGTGGATGAGCAGCAGGTCGATGTAGTCGGTGCCAAGCTCGTTGAGGAAGCGCTCCACCGCCTGAGCCACTTTGTCAGCCGTGACAGAATGGCGCCACAGTTTGGTGGTGATGAATACTTCGTTGCGCGGCAGGCCGCTTTCGCGCACGGCCGCGCCGACTGCCAGGTGGGTTTCGTAAATATCGGCGGTATCGATGTGGCGATAGCCGGTGCGCAAAGCGTGCAGCACGCTGGCTTGCGCCATCTCCTTCAGGCCGGAGGTGCCGAAGCCAAGTTGCGGGATCTGGATGGTTTCAGTGAGGGCAATGGTCTTGTTCATGATGTCATGCAGCTAGGCGCTGGCATCCAGCGCGGCCACATCCTCCTTCTTCAATGTGAGTTCCAGCGAGCGGAAGTTGCTGTCAATGTGCTTGGGATTGTTCGAGCGCGGGATGACGATAAAACCTTTGGCCATCAGCCAGGCCAGGGTGACTTGCTCCGGGGTGCTGTCGTAGGCCTCGGCCAGGTTGGCGACGAGCTTGCGCGCCTTGGCGCGCCCGCCCACTTTGACCGGGCTGTAGGCTGTGACGGTCACATTGTTGGCCAGGCAGAACTCGGCCACATCATCGGCGCGCACTTCCAGGTTGTACTCGATCTGGTTGTTGCATACCGGCAGGCCAGTGGCGAGGGCGGCGCGCATGTCTTCGGCTTCAAAGTTGGACACGCCTATGGCGCGCACCTTGCCCGCCGCCCGCGTCTCTTCCATGGCGGCCAGGCTTTCCTCAGCCGGCGTGCCGGACAGCCAATGGATCAGCAGCAGGTCAATGTAGTCGGTGCCCAGCTCCTTCAAGAAGCGGTCCACAGCTGGGCCAACCTTAGCGGAGGCCAGGGTGCTGCCATATAGCTTGGTCACCAGGAAGATGTCTTCGCGCCGCAGGCCGCTGTCTTTCATCGCCTGGCCCACTTCGGTGTGGTTGTGATAGTAGTCGGCTGTATCCAGATGGCGGTAGCCGGTTTGCAGCGCGTGCAAGGTGGCCTGCTTGGCATCCTTAAGCGCCCAAGTGCCAAAGCCCATCTGCGGAATGTGTATGTTGTCCACCAGTGGAAGTGTTTTGTTCATTCGATATTGTCTTTCTTGGCCAGATTATGCCTTGCGCAAAGCAGCTGGATATTATTCGCAAGTAAAGAAGTCCCGCCTTTTGAGAAAGGGATCACGTGGTCAAAATGAAGCTCAGTGTTCTTCCCACATTGAACGCATTTCCCTCTATCTCTAGTCCAGACTTCTAGCTTGACACTGGATGGAATAATACGACTCGGTTCCAGTTCTCGAATTGTTTGAATTGAAAGATCACCCAGATTATCAGCGAGTCGGAGTTTGAACTTAAAGACATTTCTTATGCTGTCTGAAGAAATCCAGGCATCAATTAACTCGAATAGTCCATTGTTGGACCAAATGCCACTGTGAATTTTTTCATAGACTCGCACTTTTTCCGCAGCGCGCTGCCCACCTTTATAGTCCTGAGCCGCCGTGAAGAACAACCCATTCTGAGTCAAAGTGCCTGATGATGTCTTCATCGGCTGGTCTATGGTTTTTACGTCTACTCCAGGTCTTCTTGATGCATCGTGTCCTTCATAAATCAGAACAGTGCCATTCTCTTGAAGTGCGTCGTTATATGGCGCATTTCTTCTAAGTGACATCAGGATTACTGAGTAACTTTTGCCGAGTTGATAGTTCATGCCCCGCTGAAGGCTTACTCCCTCAGTTTGACACATCTCGATATAGGGAATAATTTCATTGTTCCGCATGGAGCTAATTCTACGGCTTGAAGAAGCTCATGCCAACGCCCATCCTTTGCAGCCCTTCGCTGGCCCAATGCTCCAGCATGGTTGATTCGCTATCGAGCAGCTTGAATAGGGCGGGGATGGCGCGCGTATCGCCGATGAGCGCCAGGGCTCGCGCGGCTTCCACCTGGGCGTTCTGAGTGCGGTTGTCTTGCAGCGCGTCCGCCAGCGGTTCGACCGCGGCGGCGCCCTGCGCCACCAGCGCGTCGCCCGCCAGGCGCGATAGCAAGCCGTCCTCGCTGGCCAGCAATTCCACCAGCGCGGGGATGGCGCCTGCGTGCGGCCGCTGGCTCAACGCCAGCGCGGCGCACTGCTGCACGCTGCCGTCGCCATCGGCCAAGGCTGCGGTCAACAGTTCACCGGCCTTGGGATGTAAAAAACCCGCCAGCGAGCGCACAGCCCACCAGCGGGTCTCAGGGTCAGGGTTTTGGAGCAGGGGAGCTAGCGCAGCCAGCCCGGCCTCGGCGTGAGCGGGCAGCGCCGCCGCCGCTGCCTCGCCGCGCTCGCTATCGCCGCTTTGCAGGTCAGCCAGCAGATAGGCCAGCGTGCTCACGCTGTTTAGTCGGCCGCGGTCTTGGGGGCGGGCACTTCCAGCTTGTCTTTGGAGGTGCTGACCCATTTGTCGCCGACCTCGATCAGCATGACCGGAATGTCGTCGATCACCGGGTACTTGCGCCCACACTCCGCGCACACAAACCAGGCTTCTTTATAGAACTCAAGCTCGCCTTTGCCGCTTTGAACACAGTGGGGGCAGCGCAGGATCTCGATCAGTTCAGTGCTTACCATAGCTCTCCTAACCTTATTGTACAGCTTGAATGCGTGCGCCCAGGCTGCGCAGGCTGGCTTCCAGATCTTCGTAGCCGCGCGTGATGTGGTCAATGCCGTGCACGCGTGACTTGCCTTCGGCCATGATGGCGGCGATGAGATATGTGAAACCGGCGCGCAGATCAGGCACCACTACCTCCGCCGAACGCAACTGGCTTGGACCCTTGATAACGGCGCTGTGCTTGTAACTGCTACTGGCAAAGCGGCAACGGTGGCCCATGCAGCTGTCATACAGTGCGATCTCGGCGCCCATGTCTTGCAGCGCTTTCACAAAACCAAAGCGGTCCTCGAATACGGTCTCGTGCACCACGGACATGCCCTCGGCCTGCGTGAGCAGCAACAGGAAGGGCGACTGCCAGTCCGTCATGAAGCCGGGGTGCACACTGGTTTCCACATGGATGGCTTGCAGCGGGCCATTATAATAAAAACGAATGCCGTCTTCCTGCACTTCAAACTTGCCCCCCACGCGGCGCAGCGTGTTGAGGAAAGTGAGCATGTCTTGCTGGCGGGCATTGCGCACAAACACATCGCCGCGGGTGGCCACCGCCGCCGCACCCAGGGATGCGGCTACGATGCGGTCAGGCAGCAGACGGTGCTTTGCGCCGGTGAGCTTGTTGACGCCTTCGACTACGAAAGTGCGGTCAACCTGATAATCAATAATGGCGCCCATCTTTTGCAGATAGCTCACCAGGTCCACCACTTCCGGCTCAATGGCTGCGTTCTGGATGATGGTGCGGCCGCGGGCCATGCTAGCGGCCATCAGCAGGTTCTCGGTGCTGGTCACGCTGGGATAATCGAGGGTGATCTCAGCCCCGCGCAGGCCGTCGGCCTCGATGACGTAGTTGCCATCTTTCACTTCCACGCGGGCGCCCATGCGCTGGATGCCCTGAAGGTGAAAATCCACCGGGCGCGGGCCGATCTGGTCACCGCCGGCCGCGGCCGGTATGACGGCCTTGCCGGTGCGGTGCAGCAGAGGGCCGAGCAGCATGATCGCCAGGCGGTTGCGGCCGCCCAGCTCCTTGCTGATCGTGTTGCTGGTGATGGTTGGAGTGCTGACCTGCAGGCTGTTGCCGCTTTGGCTGGCAAACTGGGCGCCGACCGCGGCGCACATCTCCTGCGTGATGTTGCGGTCGCCAATGTTGGGCACATTGCTGAACTGGCTGGGTTGCTCGCTCAATAGCGAGGCCACCAGCAGCTTGGTAATGGAGTTCTTGGCTCCACTTACGCTGATCTCGCCGCGCAGCGGCTCGCCGCCGTCAATTGCCCAGGTGTTCAACTATTCTCCAGAGGATGGCGGAGCCGGCGGCATGCCCGGCGTGCCGGGGCCGTATTGGTACACAGCTGCCCAGGGTTGGTACTTGGTCGTGATGACATCTTCGTTGATTACCTCGCCGTTGCGGTACACCGTGCGCGTCACGCGCACGGTAGCGCCCTCAGCAGCATAATCCACTTGATCGATCTCGCCAGTGGCAAAATCGGGATTCTCTTCGTACTTATCCTCCAGCGCCGGCACAATATCGCGCGGGCCGGTTGTGTTCCACTCCACGCTGCGCCCATCTGAGGTGGAGTAGAACTTCCAGGTGATGGAGCGGGCCGCCACGTTGACGTATGTCTCCATCAGTAGCCAGCTGTCGGTATCGTTCTGGAACTTGAAGTCAACCACCGGCGCGTACACTGTTGCATCCAGGCCCACCAGACGCGGGTCGCGCTGTACGGCGGCATTGTACTCGTAGTAGCTCACGCGGTAGGCATGGGCATAGCGTTCGATGATAGGGAAGCCGCCAAAGAACGCGGCCCGGAACAGAGTGGTACTCACCTGGCACACGCCGCCGCCCACGCCCTGGATGGTGCGCCCACCGAAGATGATCAACGCCTCGGCAAAGCCGGAATCGAGGCTGATGTCGCCGATGTTGTCCACCATCGAAAATACTGCGCCAGGCGGCACCAGCAGGCCATGAAAGCGCTCGGCGGCGGTCTGTATGTTCTGAATGCGCTCCGGGCTGGAGCCGTAGAAATATGTGGTGGCTTCGACGACCAGCTCACGCAGGCCGAGGTCAGCGGCCTTGGCGTCATCCAGCACGGTGGGTTCGGTGAGGGTGTATTGCAGGTCGATCTGATGGGCGCCTTGGGCCAGCTGGGCGTTGATGTGATCAATGCTGTTTTGCACATGTAGCTGGCGGCCAATAATGGCTGATTTGTAGAGATCGAGTTCGCGCGTCTCGTCATTGAAGATGAAGCGCGCATTGCGCGGCGTAGCAGCCACATCGGCAGACAGCGGCAGCAGGATCGCGGCCAGCTTGTCTGACTGCAGACCCACCTGGTAGTGTGCGCCATCGCCAGTTTCCACGCGCTCGATGCTCAGCATACCTGCCAGCTGCTCCGGCTCCAGCGTCCACGGTCCCGGGGCGTCCTCGTAATCGCCACCAGGGGCGATCACGAGCGGCTGGCTCAGGATGCCGCGGGCGATCTCGGCCTGCGCGCTCACGTCCAGGATGCGCGGCGGCTGCTCGATAACGGCCAGCGGCACGCGCACGTCTTGCATATCCAGCAGGGTGGCGGCCAGGAAGGCGCCCGTGCGCTCGGTATCCAGGGTCAGGCCCACTTGGCCGGGCTGCACTTGCACATCCAGCCCGTTGACGCTGAGCTGGGCTTCGACGGTGGGGCGGTTGAATTGGCTCGCCAGGCCTTGCAGAGTCAGCTGGGCCTGGTCGCCATTGAAAATCAGGCGCGGCGCCAGCTGTGCGCCGCCGCGCAGCGATTGGATCTTCTCGGCAATGCCTTCCCACGGCAGCCAGCTGCGGCCAAAGCCATAGGCCGCCTGGGCGCTGGCTTCGGCATCCAGCAGCAGGCCCAACTGGGCCGGGCTGTAGGTCCAGCTCTGGTCGCCATAGGTCAGCGTCACCTGCCCGCTGAGCGGGTAGGTGAGCTGCTGGCTGAGGTAGGCGATCGCCTCGGTGCGGCGCATGCCGCCGATGTCCACGCCGCCCACGCTGACGCCGGGATACACGCGGCCCAGGTACATCAGGCCAAAGATGACCGAGAACAGGAAGGCGGCCAGCGCAAGCAGCCCGGCGGCTACCGCCAGGGCGGCTGCCGCCTTGGCTACGAAGCGCGGTGGGGCAGGGCTATAGGATTGCGGGTAAGCCGTGGTAGACATGGGGAAATTGTATCGCTTACTCTCACAGATATGATTGACATTTAAAAATATGAGTGATATAAACTACTGCTTATAAACAAGAATAGATGCTAGGACTGGTAAATGCCAACAATTAATCAATTAGTTCGCAAGGGTCGTAAGACAAAGAGATCAAAGCAAAAGGCTAAGGCCTTTAAGTTCATTCTAAACTCAAAACTCTCGCTGCGAAAAAAAGATAAGAAGGGTTCCCCACAAAAGCGTGGGGTTGCAACCGTAGTCCGCACGATGACGCCACGCAAACCTAATTCGGCGCTTCGAAAGATAATGCGCGTAAGATTATCGAATGGGATGGAAGTAACTGCTTATATACCAGGTGAAGGTCACACTTTGCAGGAGCACAGCGTCGTTCTAGTTAAGGGCGGAAAAGTTAGAGACTTACCTGGCGTAAGGTATCATGTTGTGAGAGGCGCTTTAGATGCTACCGGCGTTGAAGGTAGAAAGCAAAGTAGAAGTAAATACGGAACTAAAAAAGCCAAGAAGGCGAGTTAGCCCTTTTTTTAAGGTGGTTGCTTTGGTTCAGGATGAAAAAATTGTAGCAATTGCGTATAAGCTTCATGTTGATGGAGCTTTATATGAAAGCGTCTCTAGCCAAGCTCCATTTGAGTATCTTCATGGTGGCAGTAATATCCTTACCGCGCTTGAAAAGGTGCTGCAGGGCAAATCAATTGGTGAAACTGTTGAAGTCAAGCTTTTAGCTGACCAAGCTTTTGGGGATTATGATGAGGACAGCGTAGAGGTGGTTCCGCGGAGTGATTTTGTCTTTACCCAGCCCGGCATCAATATAGAAGTTGGCCAGCAGGTTCAGCTAGTTGACAGTGAAGGCAATCTTACAAATTATGTTGTAACGAGATTTGATGACGCTGTTGTGGTTTTAGACCCTAATCATCAATTAGCGGGCAAGCAATTAAGTTTCACGATTGAAGTTGTAGGAATTAGGGAGCCATCTGCAAGCGAGCGTGATCGAGGTGTACCTAATAGTCTCGACTCAAGGCTTGGAGTGGTATTGAGACAGGAATAAAATTTGTTGTTTTGATAGGCGGAGTGTTATTGTCTATACGGAGATTGAATTGAAAAAGCTCCTTCTCGGGTGTCTCGGCGTTCTTCTGTTTGCATGTTCACCGGTGAGCAACTCTGGCACTGTTACTACGCTTCGAATTTTTGACTATTCACCAGATGCAGCAGCTTTCTGGGTCGAAATTATCCCACTGTTTGAACTTGAATACCCAGACATTGAAATTGTACACGAGTCGGTAACCCCGGATGTTTTTTTTCAATTGAAGTCTGCGAAAATTGCTGGTCAGAGCGTTGATATTATCTCAGGGCAACCACAAGACGACCTATTTACTAAGGCAAATAGAGATCTCTTTCTCCCATTGTCTGGCGAGGATTTCCTTGCAAATTTTTATCCTGATTTAGTTCAGCAGGGAGTAGTGGATGGGGAGATTTACTTAGTGCCGACAAGTATGGAAACGGTTTTAGTGTTTTATAACAAAGAAATCTTTGCCGAGCATGACCTCTCGATCCCTAGAACTTGGTCTGAATTCCTAAGTTGCCTTGAGGTTTTAGAAGCTGCCGGACATATTCCCATTTTATTCGGTGGCCAACAGCAATGGCCTGTTGCCATGCACATTATTGCTCTAGAAACTGCGATTGTTAGAAGTGCTAACCCGGATTTTTATAGTCAAGTAAGAATGGGAGAGAGTGCACACAATGATCCGGAGTGGGTAGAAGTCTTTGAAAAGCTATCAGTGCTTAAGGATTACTATCAACAATTTAGTCTTGGTCAGGACTACGATCAAATTCCAAGTCTTTTCGCTTCAGGTACCGGGGCGATGATTATTGATGGGAGCTGGCAGGCTGGAGCTATAACAAAAGCTCAGCCGATCTTTGATGTCGGAGTCTTTGCACTTCCAGGGACCGATGACGTTGATGCAAATGGCGTTGTATCAACAAAAATGGGGAATGGCTTTATGGTACTCAAGGATTCCCCAAATCACGAAGCAGCTTTGAAATTCCTTGAGTTCTTCTCCCGACCAGAGATATACCAATTGTATGCTAATGCTACTGGCCGGCTACCATCGCAGCGTTCCGCGGAAATTACTGACTCCGTTTTGTTGGAGATCTTACGAACAATTAATGATGAGAAGTATCGTCAAGTAATGGTTTGGGAAAATTTAGTAATTCCTGGTGCTCGTTATGATTTTGATGCGCTTGGAATAGCGGTTGTGTCCGGAGATCTTTCGGGAATTGAGGCGGCAAACCGAATGCAGCAAAACATTTTAGATACTAAGGATGATTGGGAAGAAATAGAGCTTCCATGAAAAGCGTAATGAGCACAATTCGGCTAGCTTAGTGTGTTCAAAAAACCGTTGTGGTCGAAAATTTCAGTTTACCTTCCTTTTTTCGCGGCTGTCTTTCTCTTTTCCTTCTTTTTTTTGCTCCCAGCTTTTTTGAACTTAGTCTTCTCAGTTACAGATTTTGATGGAAATATTAATCAGATTCATTATATTGGTTTGCAAAACTTTGTTCGTGCATTTACGCTCGACCAAATGCGGATTTCTAACTCCCTCTTCGTAACATTAGTTTTTACAATTGGGTCAGTCATCCCTTTAAATACTTTGGGCCTAGCATTGGCAGTTCTTGCTTTGGATGACACCCTCTACAATAGGGTTATCCGAGTAATAGTTTTTTCTCCTGCCATTTTGGGAACAATAGTTGTGGGGCTTACGTGGAGGCTGATGCTTGATCCTACGCGTGGACCTGTGAATGCTTTTTTACAAAAAATTGGAGAAGGCTCGGCGCTTTTGGGGGACTTGACGCTCTCTCTGCCCTTGGTCATTTTTGTTCGAGTTTGGATGTACTTGGGTTATACGATGCTCATATACACGATAGGCTTAAAAGCAATTAATTCAAGTATATATGATGCTGCTGTGGTAGACGGAGCCTCCTCGTTTCAGGTGTTTAGATTAATTTCTCTTCCTCTTCTTATCCCCGCAATATTAGTGAACTTGTTTTTTACAACTGTCGGCGCCTTAAATACATACGACATAATTGTTGTGCTTACAAATGGAGGGCCGCTGGATCGAACGACTACACTCCCACTTTTTGTATATCGTATCCTTACTTCTGGCAGTACAATTGCATCTAGATATGGGACATTGGCCTATGGGACTGCAATTTCTACTGTTCACTTTATCTTGGTGATGTTAGCCGCGCTGGTTGCATACATTATTCTAAGGAAAGCGGCGAGCTCTTTTTGATGCAAGGACTTTTCAGCAGGAAAATTGCCAGGATAAGTCTTGCGTGGTTTGCAGGATTAGTACTTGTGCCACTCTTATTGATTCTTCGGGTGTCATTGAAAGGAGAGGTTGATTGGCTGCAAAGGCCTCTTGATTTCTTTTCTCCAGTTTATTTTGAAAACTACTTGGTTGCGTGGACAACTGCCCAGCTGGGAAAATCCTTTGCAAACAGTTTATTGTATTCATTATCAACTGCCCTGATTGTGTGCCTAAGTGGCTTGATTATCGCTTACCCGATTTCCAGAAGAAATGTGCCCTACAGTTTATTTTGGCTTGCTTTGTTTGCGATTGGCCTTGTGATCCCCTTGGGGTTGATTCCTAGCGTTTATTTATTTAGATACTTGGGACTATACAACACTTACTTTGGATATGTGCTAGTTAGCTGCGCTATTAATTTGCCCGTGGCGGTATTTTTGTTCGTGGCGTTCATTAAAACTATGCCTATTGAGCTTGAAGAAGCAGCCATCTTGGACGGATGCTCATACTTTGGTTTTCTTTATAGGATTTTGATTCCTCTAATGAAACCGGCAATTTTTGTTTCCGGATTATTGACGATAATATCAGTTTGGAATGACTTCATTAATCCCATGCTTTTTATTTCTGAAGCTTCATTGAGGCCTCTAACAACAAGTATTTATGTGTTTCAAGGGCAATTCGCGACTAACTGGCCATTATTGTCTGCTGCGATTGTCATGATATCTCTGCCATTGGTCGCTATATTAATACTTTTGCAAAAAGAATTGGTGCCTAGTTTGCTTATAGAGTCATCAAAATAGATGGGCGTGTAAATGACATCTACTAACTCCTCTCCCCAACCCGTCTCCGTTTCGCGCATCACCATCTCCCAGCTGATGCAGCCGGAGAATGCCAACCTGCTCGGCAATGTCCACGGCGGCCACATCATGAAGCTGGTCGACGAGGCCGGCGCCCTGGCCTGCATGAAGCACAGCCGCCAGCGCGTGGTCACCGTGGCGGTGGACCGCATGACCTTCCAGCATCCCATCCGCATCGGTGACCTCATCATCATCCATGCCGAGGTCAGTTATGTCGGCAGCACCTCGATGGAGGCCGAGGTCTCTGTGCACGCCGAGAACCCCACCACCGGCGAGAGCTGGCACACCAATACCGCCTACCTGGTCTATGTAGCCTTGGGCGAGGACGGCAAGCCGGTGCGCGTGCCGCCGCTGGAAGCTGAGAACGACTTCCAGCGCCAGCGCATGGAGCAGGGCGCCGCCCGCCAGAAGTATCGCCTCGAACAGGCCAAGCAGGAACGCTCCCTCTTCGGCAAAGACTCTGCATGAGTTCGCCGCGCATCATTGCCGGCAGCGCCCGCGGGCTGCGCCTCAAGTCGGTGCCGGGCGACGGCACCCGGCCCATTACCGACCGCGCCAAAGAATCGCTGTTCAACATTCTGCGCCCCAATCTGCCCGGCGGCGCATTCCTCGACTTGTTCGCTGGCACCGGTTCTGTTGGGATCGAAGCGCTCAGCCAGGGCGCCGGGCATGTTCGCCTGATCGACAACAGCCGCGCCGCGGTCGAGACCATCTACAGCAATCTCACCGCCGCCAAGCTGCAGGCCCGCGCCGAAGTGCGCCAGGCGGACGCCTTTACGCACCTGGCGCTGCCGCCTGACCGCCAGTTTGACTACGCCTTCATCGCTCCGCCGCAGTATCACGGCCTATGGAAGCGCGCCCTGCTGGCGCTGGATGCCGCGCCCGGCTGGCTGGTAGATGACGCCTGGATCATCGTGCAGATCGACCCGACTGAATATGAAGCTGTTGAGTTGCAGAACTTAGAGGAATTTGACCAGCGCAAGTATGGCAATGTGCTGCTGGTGTTTTACGAACTTACACCCTCACCCGTAGACTCAAGTACTGAATGATTTAGTCCGCCCTCTCTGATTGAGAGAGGGCGCTACACCGCCCGTTTCAACTTCTGCCCGCAGTTCGGGCATTCTTTCTCTTTCGCCAGGATCACAAAACCGCACTTCGGGCAGCCGCTGGGTTGCACATCGCCCATCGGCGCCCCGCAGGCCACGCAGCGGCCCTCGCCCACGGCGTTGGCTGTGTTGCAGTAGCTGCAGGCCATGCGCTGCATGCGCCGCGCCAGCTGGGTACTGGCGCCGCCGTTGGCTGCCATGCGGTCGAGCAGCTTCCAGACTTGCTGCTCCAGCGAGAGGTTTTCGATGTCGGCGGCAATGTCATCCAGGCGGCCCAGCAGGTTGATCGGGTTGAGCCAGGTCAGCAGGGCGCTGGCGCCAAGGCTGCCAGCTAACCCCAGCACAGACTGCTCGCCTACACTGGCCTCGATGCGTTCGCCGCGTTTGGCCAGCGCCACCGCCAGGCTGGTGCGCCCGCCGCTGGTGCGGTTGTCGCGCGTGTTGATGCTCACATAGGCGGTGTCGCCGCGCACGGATGATTGCGCCGCCAGCCCGCCGCGGTTGAAGAAGTTCGCCAGCGTGGTCGCCATCTCCTCGTGGTCAAGGTCGCCGTGGTATCGCTTGGTTTTCATCGCGCACTCATCCTGCGCTGATTATAATCATGGCGTTTCTCAATGAAATCCCTGCGACTTTTCTCCATCAGTTGTGCGCTCATGCTGGCAGGCTTGTTCAGTTTGCTGGCCGCGCCCCTGTTCTCGCCGGCCTATGCTGCGCCAGATTTCCAGCAGCCCACGGTCTCCATCGCCACCGTCACCGGTACGCCAGTGGGCGCGTATATCATCGTTGACCCCTCGCATGTGCAAGTGAACGTGCGCAGCGGCCCCGGTACCGACTATCCGACAGTGGGTGTCTTGGTTGGCGGCGAGCAAGTAGCCGCCAAGGGCCGCTCGGTGGCCGGCGAATGGATCCAGGTCTTCTACCCGGCGGTGGCGGAGGGCGTGGCCTGGGTGTACGCACCGCTGGTGACCTTGTTCGGCACGGCGCAGCTCAACATCGTTGAGCCGCCGCCCACGCCGACCCCGCGGGTCACGCCCACCATTGACCCCACGCTGGCGGCCCAGTTCGTGCTGGAGATCCCCGCCACGCGCATGCCCACTTTCACCCCGCCGGAGCCGCTGGAGATCCCCGAATTCGAGCAGGCTGGCACCGGCCGCGTGGGCGGCGTGCCGGTAGGCATGTTGATCACCGGCGTTGGGTTGATGGGCCTGTTCGCCGCGGCGGTCAGTTACCTGCGCGAGCGTTGAGCTAGAAGAGAAGAGGAGAACAATGAAGGACACGAGAACACTGGGGATTGGCTTGGTGTTGGTGCAGCTGGCCGATATTGCCCTGCATGTAGCTACCGGCCAGTTTGAACCGATGCGCGTGGTTGCCAGCCTGGTGCTCGCCTCATGGGCGCTGACGGCGGGCAATGCCCGCCCAGCAGCTGGCTGGGGCGCGCTGGCGGTGTATCTGGGCTTGAATGCGCTGTTCCTGTTGCAAAACGGCCTCACCAATCCAGAGCAGGGCGGCGCGTTGCGCATCACCTTGTTCGCCCTGGTGCTGATCTCTACAGTGCTGACCTTCCTCATTCAGCGCAACAAGCGCTAGCACGTTTGCAAAAAGAAAAAGGCTGCTCATTGAGCAGCCTTTTTTTGTTAGCTGGTTAGGGTTAGTGCCCGCCGCAGCCACAGCTTGCGCCGCTGGCGTGCGAGTGGCCGCCATGCTCGTGGCTGCCGCCGCAACCGCAGCCGGCCGCGCCGTGGTGGTCAGGCGCATCCTGGCCGTCGGTGCGGAAGGAATGGCCGCAACCACAGGCCGAGGAGGCGTTGGGGTTATCGATCTTGAAGCCGCTGGCCATGACGTCATTAATGTAGTCAATGTTGGCGCCGCGCAGGTAGCCGAGGGACACCTCGTCGACCACGACGCGCACGCCATGCTGCTCGACCACCATGTCGCTGTCGCGCACGGTGGATTCGAGGGCCATGCCGTATTGGAAGCCGCTGCAGCCGCCACCCTGAACGAACACGCGCAGAGCGTGGTCCTGCAGGTTGCGCTGGGTCATCAAACCGCGCACCGCTTCTGCGGCGGCAGGGGTAACAGTCAGTTGGGGAGTCTCAACCATCGGTTGAGCGTTGATTTGGGTTTCAGCCAGTGCCATGAAAGCTCCTTTTCAAAGTGATACCCGTCTATTTTATCAATAGTTTGGACGGAAAGGCAAGTGGTTTTTAGCCCCATCCAAATTAGAGATCGGTGATCACCGCTTCCTGTGTATCAGGGTCGTAGCGCACGGGAACCACCGCGCCCGGCTGCAACCGCCCCAGGCTCTCCGGGCGCATGATCTGCTCGGCTTCGGCGTGGAAAGCGCTGCGGTCACCCGGCTCGACTTCCAGGACAAAGCGCATGACGGCATTGTTGTTGATGCGCGTGCCAGTGGAGACCATGCTGACCACTTTGGCGTTGGCACTCTTGCCGATGTTGCGAAGTTTCTGATTGGTGTAGGCCGACACGCCGGTGGAGCCGAAGATCAGCGCCATGGAAAGTAACGAAAGGCCGAGGGTGACGACGGTCGAGATCTCGCTGAGGCGAGAGAACTCGCCTGCGCTGGTGCTCATCAGACCGGGCAGGATTTGGTTGACCCGTTCGGCAAAGCGAAAGCCGGCGCTGCCGAAGATCTCCGGCGCGTTGCCGGCAAATATGCACAGGAACGGCAGCCACATGAAGGCGAATAGCAAACGGCCGAGGGTGTACATCCATTTGGCGTGTTTCATAGTGCAGACAATTCTCCTGCGAGCAGCATGGTTTTGACGCGCTCGACGCCCGGCGCCCACAGCGCGTCGTGCTCGTGGGCGGGGACGTGTTTGCGGATGGCGGCCAGCGCCGCAGCGGTGCCGCGGCCCGCCTGGGCCTGCGGGTGCTGGCCCAGGCGCAGTTCCAGGGCGCGTGCGCCCAGGGTCAGCTCCACGGCCAGCACATGAGCGCAGTTGTGGGCCACTTGCCATGCATGGCGGGCGGCGGTCATCGAGTTGGCGTTGTGATCCTCCTGCCCGGCGCTGGTGGGCAGCGAGCGCACCGAGTCGGGCGCGGCCAGCGTTTGGTTCTCGAGCACCAGCGAGGCGGCCGTGTACTGGAGCATCATCATGCCGGAGTTGAGCCCGGCCGCCTCCGGCGAGGCGACCAGCATGGCGGGCAAGCCGCCGTTCATCTTGCTGTCGAGCAGCAGGAAGCTGCGCCGCTCGGAGACAGCCGCGATCTCGCTGAGGGCGATCTTGAGGAAATCGAGGGCCATGCCAACCGGCTCGCCGTGAAAGTTGCCGCCCGAGATGCTTTGAGAATCAAACAGCAGAGGATTGTCGGTGGCGGCGTTGATCTCGCGCTCGATGACGGTGCGCACGTATGCGAGGGCATCGTGGGCCGGGCCTTGGATCTGAGGTGCGCAGCGCAGCGAATACACATCCTGGACGCGGCCCGCCGTATCCAGCAGGGTGCTGCCGGCGGTGAGGGCACGCATACGCTCAGCCACGGCCATCTGGCCGGGCTGCTTGCGGGCGGCGTGCAGCCGCGGGTCCAGTGCGGCCGATGCGCCTTGCATCGCATCCAGCGCCATGGCCGCGCTCAGGCTGGCTGCGTCCAGCAAGGTTTCGGCCAGCACCAGGGTCAGCGCGCCCAGGGCGGCCGAGAAGGTAGCCCCGTTGGTAATGGCCAAGCCTTCTTTCGGGCCGAGCACCAGGCGCGGAATGCCGGCGGCGGACATGGCGGCTTTGCCGCTCATGCGCTGGCCGTCGTAGACGGCCCAGCCGGAGTCTTCGTCGCGGTCAGCGGCGTCGGTGCTGAGCACCAACGCCAGCTGGGACAGCGGCGCCAGATCGCCCGAGGAGCCCAGCGAGCCCTGCGAAGGGATGATGGGGGTTACATCCTTGTTCAGCATCGCCAGCAGGGTTTCGATGAGCTCAGGCCGCGCGCCGGAGTGGCCGGCGGCCAGGGTGTTGGCGCGGATCAGCATGGCGGCCCGCACCACTTCGGCGGGCAGTTCCGGCCCGGTGGCGGTGGCGTGGCTGAGGATGAGATTGCGGTTGAGGGTGCGTGTATCCTGCGGGGAGATCTGCTTATCGGCAAAGATGCCAAAGCCAGTGTTGATGCCGTAGACCGGCTTGCCGCGGGCGATGATCTCTTCCACCCAGGCTTGCGACTGGGCGACCCGCTGGCGGGCAGTTGCGGCAAGGCGAACGTCTGCCTGGCCGTGGGCCACCTGCACGACTTCGTGCAGGCTGAGATGCTCGCCGTCAATTGCAATGCTGGATTTGGGCATGCGGCTCCCTGCTAGTCACGGTTCTTCATGGCGCGGGCCATTTCGCGTTCAGCGTCGCGCTTGGCAATATCTTGGCGTTTATCCCACTTCTTCTTGCCCTTGGCCACCGAGATCTCGAGCTTGGCGCGGCCTTTCTTGAGGTAGATCTGCAGCGGCACGATGGTGCTGCCATTGCGCTTGACCTCTTCGTACAGGTCGGCGATCTCGTCGGCATGCAGGAGCAGCTTGCGCTCACGCAGCGGCTCGTGCCCGTCTTTGCCAGCCTGACTGTATGGCGCGATATGGGCGTTGACCAGGAAGGCCTCGCGCCCATTGGTGCGCACGTAAGCCTCTTTGAGGCTGACCTGGCCGGCGCGGATGGATTTGATCTCGCTGCCCATCAAGGCCAGCCCGGCCTCGTACTTCTCTTTGAGGACGTAGTCATGGCTGGCCTTGCGGTTGCGGGCGACTACTTTTTCTGCCATAGGAGTGTTGATTCTACTAGACAGTGGACAGTTCACAGTTGACAGTTGACACCCAAGTCACTGGGTTTGCCTGGAGAGATTCCCGCCACGAGTGTGAAGTTATTATGCGCGGAAGAGGGAGGGGGTCAGAGTTAATAACTTTAACAACTAACAACTTTGCGGCAGGTGCTGGATGGCCTGGCTTGGTCTGAAGGTGGCTATGCGGCACAGGGTATCTATAACGCGGAGTTGCGGGCGTGGCAAGGGCGTGGCAGGGATTTCAAGGTGTTGGACAGGCGTAAACCCAGATTGCTTCGGGGCTGAAAGTTGCATGTTCATGCAACTTTCAGCTACCTCGCAATGACGGGGTGGGAGAGAGGCGCAGCATGCTGCACCTCTACGGCTAGTCTCGCTTATGCGCCTCGGACAATGGTGTCATTCCGAACGAGCTGCGGAGCGGCGAGGAGGAATCCTTTAGGGCATTGTAAAACCGGCTGGTCTTATTTTGATCTAAGGGATTCTTCCGCTGGAAAGCACAGCGGCTCGGCTTGTTAGCGCTATGCTCTATAGGCTGCCGAAGAACGCCGCCTCGGAATGACGAATGGTGCAATACATTGCGCCGTCTACCCGTCATTGCGAGGCCGTGCGGCGGCGAAGCCGCCAAGCAACGAAGCAATCTGGTTTTTTGACCGCAGCCCCGAAGCAATGACAGTGATTAAAAAAGAGGCGCAGCTAAAAGCTGCGCCTCTTTGATTCGTAGGGAGCGTGGTTAGCGGCTGACGGCCAGCTTGACTACTTTGCCTTGCGCGTCCATGGTGATGCGGGCGTACTTGGGGTGCATGCGCCCAGCGCTGGGTACTTTCTTGCTCAGGGTGACCAGACTGCGGCTGGGCGCCAGGATGGTGCGCTTGGCCCCGCTGTTGTGATGGTGCGGCAGCGGGCAGTTGTGGTTCTGGCAGTTGGTGTGCTCGTGGCTGACGCTGACCTCGCTGCCTTGCATGCCGGGCAGGTACTCCTTGACCACGGCTTTGACGGTGGCCAGGGTTTCTTCGGGCAGCGCTTCCATGGGGATGTTGTCGCCCAGGCCGTAAGCATCCGGCAGGTCGCAGACGGTGGTCATCTCGCTGCTCTCGGCGCGCAGGATGCGCTTGGGCAGGCTGGCATCCGTATTGACCTGGGCCAGCGGATCGCCATACAGCACGAAGGAGATCAGGGTCTTCTGGTCCTCGCCATCCAGGTAGCCCTGACGGCGGTGCATGGTCTGGGCCATGGCGATCTTGGCGCGGCGCAGGGCCTCGCCAGCGGGGTGGCCTTCGTTCAGCAGTCGCCAGAAGGTCTGGCCCAGCAGGTCGGCGGCGATCAGCGGCGTGGAGACCGCGCCGTAGGAGGTGACGGTGGAGCCGACCACGGCTTTGCTGCCCGAGTCGATGAACTTGAGCGCCAGGGCATTGTCGACAGTCTTATTGAAGATGTTGGCGCCGAAGCAGGCTTCGCTGAAGACCACTTGCGGAGCGCGGCCGTGGTTGACCACATCGTTGGGGCTGAGGGCTATGGGGTAATCCGGCCCGGTGGGGGTCAGCAGCGGGTCGCGCTGGCCGTACCAGTCTGGCCCGTCTTCCACGCCGTGCAGGTTGAAGTAGGCCACTTGCAAAGCCTTGCTAGCTTCCTTGGGCAGCTTGCCGGTTTCGGTGGGCGGGCTGAGGCTGAGGCGCTTGGGCTCGCCAATCGTGCGGTAGACCGAGTGGGAGGCACGCTGCCAGACCTGGGCGGTGTAGCCAAAGCTGCTGCGTTTGGGCTTCCACAAGCCGAACATCATCAGCAAACGGTTGATCAATTGACGCAGCGGGTCTTGCTTGGCCACAATATTTTCGCGGCTGGCCTCGATGCGGTTAAGCGCCTTAAGCAGCGCGCCGGGGTCTTTCTCGTTACCGGTTGGCAGGCGGCCAGCCGGCCAGGTGGGCACGAAGTAGTTCTCGTCCAGGCTGGCGTATGGGTTATCCGAAGGAACATCCTTGTCGTCGTCGTCAACCGGATTGGGCAGGTGATGGAACGGCACGATCCTCGGGCCGCCCACGATGAGCAGCGCGCCGATCATTTCGCCGTTCTTGCGCAGGGCCTCGTCAAGGTCGGCCAGCATGTGTTTGATGGCCCACGGATCGTTGGTGTTGACGGCCTGCAGGCCGAATGAAGCCATGCAGGCTTTATCGTCGGCGTAGATGACGTAGGAGCCCCACTTGGGCAGCGCATCGGTGGCGGTGGCCACGGCGCGCAGGCTGGCGTCCACCGTAGCGAAGCCATCCATGCCGTATTGGCGCACCAGGTTGTCTTTGGAGCTGAGCAGAATGTAGGCCGGGTAGCGGCCGTCGGCGCGCAAACGCAGGGTCTCGGCGGTGGCCGTGTTGATCTCTTCGAGATCGATCAGGGTTTCAGGCAAGGACGAGAGAGCGTGCTGCAAGGTTTCATTGGTGACATCGTCGTTCAGGCTCTGGCTGATAGAGGTTTCAGACTTCGCTTCCAAAAAATCTGGCGCGCTTACAGGCGCGAATTCGATGGCGTTCTCGCGTTGGTCTGGGCTATTTGCTTCGGTAGCGCTAAATTCGGCAGCCTTGCTTTCGGCTTTGGCTTCGTCGCTATCGATCGATTTAGCAAATTCGGCTTTTAGTTTGCCAAACTTTAGTGCCCAGCCGCTGAACATAGGCGTGTGGCCTTCTTCGTTGAGCAAGTGCTTTTCGTTCTTGATGCCCTTGGCGAAATCTTTCTTGACCTGGCGAGTGTTGAGAGCCTCGGCATCCAGCATGGGCGCATGCACAGACTCCAGTTGTGGCTCAACGTCCTTGGCTTCAGCAGGTTGGCCGAAAGTGAAAGTGTCGATCTGGTTCCAGCCCAGGCCGGCCGCCACTTTGGCGGGGATGGGCGTGCTGATGGTGTGCTGCAGGGCAGCCGGCCACAGGGCGGCGAAGCGGTGGCTGGCGCCCCACAGGCGGCGAGGCACCTGGCCGCTGACATCTTCGGCGGCGCAGTCGTGCAGTACGTCCACCGCAGCATTCTCCTGGCCGCTTTCCATCAGGAAGTTGGCGTGGAGCAAGCGCAGCTGCAAGCAATGCGGCCAGCTGCCGCTGTATAGCTCGACAAGATTCTCAATTGCCAGCCAGGTCAGCCCTTGCGCCTGCGCAATTTGAATGTGCAGCAGGGCCGGCAGCGGTGACGGAGGCTCGGCCAGCAGGGCGGCCTGCACATTCAGCTCGGCCTGCTCCAGATCGCCGACCTTGAAGGCTTGCTGGGCGCGCAGCAGACTCTGCGCCCAGGGCTGAATGTCGGCAGGCACCTGGAAGGGCTGGCGCAGCACGGTGGCGGCGGCGCGGGCGGCCTCGGCCACGGCGGGCTTGATGCGGCGGGCCAACTTGGCCAGCTGCTCCTGCGCTTCGACGAATTCAGGGTCGAGCTCGCATAGACGGCGCAGCACTTTGAAGGCGACTTCAGGCTTGCCGTCCTTGATCAAGGCCTGGGAGCGCAGCAACTCGACATGCAGGTCGTAAGGATAGGCATTGAGCCAATCTTCGGCCACCTGGCGCACGAAGCGCATCTCGCCCGCGTTCAGGGCGACCTGGAGCAGGGTCAGCACGGCAGCGCGGTCTACGGCCTTGCCGGTGGAGATCTGCTTCTTTAATGTGTCGTTCATAGCGCACTCACTTCCTGCGGTTGGTGGATCAAGTTCAGGGCGATCACGGCGGCCAGCTGGCGCTGGATGCTGCGCTCACGTGGTGCCAGCTGGGCGGCCTTGCGCAGCGCGGCCTCGGCGGCGGTGTAGTCTTTGACATCTTTCAGCGCCTGGGCGGTCTGCAAGTGCGGCTGCGGGCTGTGCGGCGCGGCCGCGGCGGCCAGCTCAAAGGCATGGATGGCCTGCTTGAACTGGCGGCGGTTGAGGAACACCTGGCCGCGCTCGATCTGGACTTCGCTGAGGTGCGGCGCCAGGGCGGCGGCTTCATCCAGGTGATGCAAGGATTGGTCCAGCTGGCCGCAGCTCTTGAGCAGCTTGCCCAGGTGCAGGTGCAGACGGGCTTGCTGCGGCAGCGGCAGCGTGTCGGCCTTCTTGGCGGCACGCTGGGCAGCCTGGATGGCGTCGAGGGTCTCGCCAGTGTTGGCCAGCATCTCGGACAGGGTCAGGTACACATCCGGGCGCTCGGTGTTGGCCTTGCTCAGGCGCAACACTTCGCTGAGGCCCTTCTCGGCCGGCAGCAGTTGAGCGCGACGCAACTGGATGGGCAGCTTGTCGGCCGCGTATTGCTCGGAGCGTTCGAGCACGGCCAGGGCATCGTCAACTTCGCCCATGGCGTGCAGGCACTCGGCGTACAGACTGAGGACGTGGCTGTCAGTGGGGGTCAGGCGCAGGGCGCTCTCGGCCAGGCTCTTGGCGGTGGCGGTGTCAGTATTGTGCAGGGCGATCTCGGCCTGCAGTACCAGCGCGGCGTTGGAATTGGGCGCCAGCTTGTGAGCGGCGGCGGCCTTCTCGCTGGCCTGTTTCAGGTTACCGGCCTGCTTGTAGGCCTGGGCCAACGCCAGCATGTATGCGCCAGACTTGGGCTGCAGCTTGGCGGCCTGCTCGAAGGCGTGCTGGGCCAGTGGATACTGTTCAGCCTCGAGCTGGGCCTGGCCCAGTTCGAAGTGACGCTCGGCTTCGCCGGGCTGCATGGCTACGGCGTGCTCGAAGTAGTCGATGGCATCGGACAATGCACCCGCCCGCTGCAGCAGCTTGCCGGCGAAGGCCTGCCACAGCGCTTGCACGGGGGAGAGGGCGATCGCCTGGCGGATGTGTTCCAGAGCGGTCTGGGCTTGGCCAGCCTGCTGGGCGAAGCGGGCGGCCAGCGCGTGGTACGGCGCGGTGTGAGGCTTCTGCTCCAACGCGCCCAGCATCCACTTCAGGGCGCTGCTGGCATCGGCATCGCCGAAGGCCAGGGCGCGCTCGACCAGGACTTCGGGCGAACGCCAAAAGCCTTTGGCGTTCGCCTCGACCGTGCGCAGGTCGCCGCGGGTGCGGGCGGCGTAGACCAGCGCGGCGGCTTCGCCGGCGCTGCTGGGGTAGCCGGTGGGCATGCTGGCTACGTCGGAGCCGGCGCCGAAGCGCAGGGCGGCGCGGGCCAGCCAGTGCTCCAGCTGGGCGCGGGCGGCCGCGAACGGCGCGGTGCTGAGCGCGGCGGAGAAGGCGGCGCGAGCGGCGGCATAGGCTTCGGCGCTGGTGGCGGCTTCGCCAGGGGCGCCGGACACGGTATCGCTGGCGGCGCACAGCTGCTGCCATTCGGCGCGGTGCACGATGGCCTTGCCGAGCGCGAACTGCGCCAGGGCCTGGCCGGGCACCAGCTTGACGGCCAATTGCAGCAGATTCACGGCGGCTTCATAGTTCATCACATTTTGAGAAGCACGTGCCAGGCTGATGAGGGTGAAGGCGTCTTGCGGTTCGCTGAACTTGTTGTTCACCATGTCCAGCGCAGTATTCAGGTAGTGCTCAGCCTGGGTGCGGTCAGCGCGGCGGGCGGCCAGCTGGGCTTGCAGCGCCAGCACGCGGGCCGACTGCGCTTCGCCTTCGAGGGCGGGCGCCAGCGCCTTGGCGGCGGACAGCTCTTCGTTGCTGTCGAGAGCCAGCTCGGCTTGCAGGCAGGCTAGCTCGGCCTGCGGGGCTTCGGCCAGCTTGGCTTCGGCCAGCAGGGAGCGGGCGCGCTCGGGTTGCAGGGTGGCGAGCGCAAGCTCGGCAGCCAGCAGCAGCAAGGGCTGGTGGGTCAGGTCGAGGTGGAAGGCTTTCTCGGCGGCGGTGAGGGCGGCAGCCCATTCGCCGGCGGCACGCAGCAGGCGGGCCTTGTTGGCCAGCAGGCCCAGATCATTGGGCATGCGTTCGATGGCTTGCTCAAGCGCCTCGAGGGCGGCCTGCGGGCGACCTGCCGCCTGCAGTACGCGCGCCTTGCGGGCCAGCAGGGTGGGCTGGCCGGGCTCGGCGGCCAGACTCTTCTCAATGATAGCCAGCGCTTCGTTCCATTGCTGGCTGTGCTCGTAGGCTTCGGTCAGCGCGTCCAGCAGGGCGGGCGTCTCTTCCAGTTCGATGGCGCGCTTAAAATATGACACGCTGGTGGCGGCGGCGCGGCGCTCCAGCAGGAAGCGGCCGGCTTTGGCCAGCGCGGCGCTATTCGCGCTGCGCAGCAAGTTGGCCAGCGTGTCTACGGCTTTCTCGTGGGTGCCGTCCTGCCATTCCAGCTCGGCCAGGCGCAGCACATGGGCGGCCGAGCCGTGCTCGGCAATGCCCTTGCTGAGGGCGCGGCGGGCGTCTTCGCCCTTGCCGAGCGCTTCGGCCTGGTTGGCGAACCACAGCACATCCTGCTCGTGCTTGCCGCTGGTCATATAGACCTTGCTGGCGATCTGGAAGGCTTCTTCGGTGCGGCCGGCCTGGCTGTATGCCATGCACAGCGCGTGCAGTACGTCAGGGTCACCGGGGGAAGTGACATCCAGCGCTTCGAGGATGCTCAGCGCTTCCTCGTGCTCGCCCTGGCTGGCCTGGGCCAGAGCTTTGCCCAGGACCAGACGCTTGTTCCAGCCCGGCTCTTGGGCCAGGTCGGAGCGCAGGGCGGCTTCAAATTCGTGGATGGCTTCGGTGTGCTTGCTCTGGGCGGCCAGCGCTTCGCCGAGCAGGGCGGTGGCCAGCGAGGAAGGGCGCATATCCAAGGCGGCGCGCAGCAGGGCCTCGGCTTCGACGGCGGCCTTGTTCAGTAGTTGGGCCTGGGCTGCATCCAGCAAGGCTTCTATATTGTTCGGCTCGGCCTGCAAGGTGACCTGCAGGGCGGCCAGCGCAGCGGGGGCTTCCTTGTGGGCCAGCAGCAGCTTGCCCAGCTCGTGTTGCAGGCCAGCGTGCTGTGGATACGTATTCACGCCGCGCTCCAGTGTGTGGCGGGCCTGGTTGGTGTGGCCGAGAGCGCGCTGCAGGCGGCCCAATTGCAGGGTGGCATTTTGGTTCAGTAGGTTGTTGGGCTGAGCAGTGGGCTCAGCCAATAACTCAACAGCTCGCGAGAAGGCGCCCAGGGCGGCCTCGTTCTCTTGCAGAGCCAAATAAATTTCACCCAGCAAATATTGCAGGTCGGCGCTGGGTTTGGTGAACTGCTGGGCATTGAAGAGCGTGTCACGGGCGGCCTGCACATCGCCCTGGTCGCGCAGCAGCTCGGCCAGCACGATCCAGGCCTCGTGCTGCGCCGGGGCCAGTTCGGTGGCGCGGCGCAAGTGCTCGACGGCGCTGTTGGCATCGCCCTGGGCTACGAGAGCCTTACCCATCACGGCGTGGGCGCCGCCGTGGGTGGCCTGCACGGCCAGCACGCGCTGGCAGGCCTGGATGCACTCAACCAACTGATCGGCGTCCAGCGCGGTCTGCGCCAGACCAAACAGGTCATCCAGAGTCGGCTCGGTCTCCTGCGCCATCACGGCCAGCCATTCGCTGTAGGCATCGGCGCCTTGCTGGTTGGCCTGCAACGCCTTGGCCAGTTGGCGGCGCAGGTCACTACGCTCCGGCGCCAGGGCGGCGGCCAGATGGGCGGCCTGCAGGGCGCGGTGGGGCTCGTTGCAAAGCGTCATCACGCGGCTCAGGAAGGCGGCGCTGTCGGCATCATTGGGAGCATGCTGCACAGCCAACTCTGCGGCCTGGCGGGCGGCTTCGCCCAATTTCAGATCAACAAAAATTTCGCCGAGTTGGCGCATCAAAGCGGCGTTCTCGCCCGCGGCGCTGTCTTGCGCGGCGGCCAGTGCGGCGGCGGCCATGCGCTGGGCTTCGGAAGCATCGCCGGACTTCAGCGCCACGCGGGCGGCAGCGATCAGGGCGGCGGGATGCTTGCTGCCGGCGCTCTTGGCAGCCGCGGCGGCGCTTTCCGGCAGGGCGGCCAGACCAGGGGCATCAGCATGCACGGCGGCGTTCTCGGCCAGCTTGCCGGCCAGTTCGGCCTGCACGCGTTGGGCCGCGCCCCAGGCGGCATGCAGCAGGGGGGCGGCTTCTTCCGGCTGACCGCTGAGCTGGCGGATCTCGGCTTGCAGCAGCAAGCGTTCGATCTGGCTCAGTTCGCTGCCTTCGTCTTGTGGCGCAGTGTCCAGCTTGTGCAGTGCAAAGCGAGCTGCTTGCTGGGCTAGCGGCAGGTGCATGTGCGCCAGTTGGCGCAGCACAGATACGAATTGAGGGATGGGGTAGTCAGCAATGGTTTGCAGCAACACCGCGCTTTGCTCATCCGCCGTTAGCGGATTGCTGGTGAGGGCGTGCAGGCCCAGCTTGTGCAGCTCGGCCTCCGGCGCGCTCAACAGGGCGGCCAGCAGATCCTGCGGCTCCGGCAGCATGCCGAACAGCACCGCCACTGGCAGCTTCCAGAATTCCGGCGAAGCAACGCTGAGATCCTGAGCCAACTGCTCCCAGCTGCCCAGGACGCGGCGACGCTCACGCAGGGCCAGCGCCAGCAGGGCGGCCAGCTCGACGGTGGGTGCAGCCTCTGCGCCTTGAGTGGATACTTGCTCATAGGCGCTGGCGGCCTGGTAGCGCAGCTTTTCCGCCACCGCCTCACGCAATTCCGCACGCAGCTCCGCATGCAGACCTGACTGGCCCAGACGCAGCAAGCCCAGAAAGGCCGGCGACCACGCATTGCGTTGGGCGCCGGCGGCTTCCAGGGCTTGCGCGCCAAAGTCGGCCTGCTGCAACTCAGCCCACAGGGTGGGCTCGTTGCGCAATGCGGCCACTACCAGCGGCCATTCACTTTGCGGCAGGCGGTTCTTGAGGTCTGCGATGAATGAGCTCATGCGTACTTCCGTTTCTGTGATGGTTTAGGCCCAGTTGACTTGCAGAACGACCCAGAAGCCGCCGGCCATCAAAGCCAGGCCCAGCGAAGTCAGGAAAATGCCAACGCCGGTAGCGGTCTTGACCATTTGCTGCACACCTTCAAGCAGTGCGCTGGCGCCGGTGACGAGCTGGGCTACATCCTCAGCAATGCCTTTTTGCACCAGCTGGGCGGTGTGCTTGCTCAGGTTTTTGACTTCCTTGCTGTGGGTGCGGGTGACAAGGATGAAAAGCCCCATGGCTAGGGCGCACATGCCAAAGAAGAACAGGGCGGCGGCCATCAACAGCAGGGTGTCAGATTGGTTCAGTACGTACATGTCTTCCTCCGAGAAAAGACTAAAGTGAAACCCCATGTTGCAAGAAGCGTGCCTGTTCGGCCTGGCGGGAATTGACGGGTGGGGGCGGATGGGCTAAAATTCGGCCTGCATTTCGAAAGTTGCAGGTGCAACTTACGTCTCCGCTACGGAGACGTTTTCGCGGAATGGTCTAGCGGGATGATTGGTAACTGGCGCTGCGAGACTTGGCGTTGGTGAGAGGCGTCCCAAGGATGGATCGAATGGAACGTTTCACTTTAAAGGCCACCAAGCGTGATGTGGTGGGCAAGAAGGTATCCAAGCTGCGCCGTGAGGGCAAACTGCCCGCGGTGCTGTATGGCCGCCATGTAGACAAGCCGATCGCGGTCACTTTGGACCGTGGCGAAACCTCAAAGGTTCTCAAGCGCATCAACTACTCCAGCCTGGTCTTGATCGACCTGGAGGGTGAGGAGCACAATGTGCTCGTGCGTGATTTCCAGGTCGATGCGATCCTGCGCGATCTGACCCATGTCGATTTTCTGGTGGTGTCACTGACCGAGACCGTGCGCGCTGAAGTCAGCGTGGTGCTGGAAGGCAAGGCGCCTGTGATCAGCAACCTGGGCGGTCTGCTGGTGAACGGTCTGGAGCATGTGGAAGTGGAAGCGTTGCCGCAGGATCTGCCCGAGCGTTTCCATGTTGATGTTTCCGGCCTGGAGAACTTTGGTGACGGCATCTTTGTGCGTGACCTGGTGGTGCCGGCGAATGTGACCGTGCTGAGCGACCCGGATGAACTGATCGTGGTGGCCAGTGCGCCGGTGACGGAAGCCGAGAGCGCCCCGCGTGACGGCGCCCCGGCCGGCGATGCAGCTGCCCCCGCAGCTGCGGCTCCCGCGGCTGGCGGCGACGCCGACAAGAAATAGTGCGCCGCGAGCGGCGCGAGGTTGTGCAAATAAAAAAGCCCGCCATTCGGCGGGCTTTTTTTTTATGTGTCGCTTGGCTCCAGCAGGGTCTCGTGGACGCGGCCCGCTTTGCGTTGCAGCCGGTGAACGCGTGCGCCGCGGCCGAAGGCCAGCACCTTGTGCAACTTACCGTTGATGTAGTGCACCGCGGCCAGGTCGTCAAGCGCAAGGCCGGCTTTGACAGCGCCAGCAGCGACCAGCTTGCGGAAGGTAGGGCGGCGGCCAGCTTCGCTATCGTAGTGCGGACAGCAGCTGCCGGGTAGCCAGCCCAAGCAGTCCATAGGTAACAGCTTGCCAGGTACGGAGTCGGTGATTCCTTGTTCAAACCAACAGATGGCGCCGGCGCTGCCGCCTGCCAGCACGGTGCCGCGGGTGTACGCGGTATGCAGGGCTTCGTCCACGCCCCAGGCGCGCCACAACGCCAGCATGTTGCGCGTGTTACCGCCGCCGACCCAGATCAGGTCTTGCGCCAGCAACAGCTTGCTGACATCAGCGGTATTGGGCTGGATCAGGGTGAGATGCGAGACGCGCGCGCCAAGCTGACTGAAGGCGCGCGTCACGCGGGTGATATGGCGGGGCAGGTCGCCGCCGGCGGTAGGCAGGAAGCAGACGCGCGGTGCGCGCGCTTGAGTGGCGGCCAGCAGGTAGCGCTCCAGTGGCGCGCCGCGGCGGCCAATGGCTTTGGAGCCTGCGCCCACCGCGATGATCTGTTGCATGAACTAGAGAGTGGGGTGCTGCACGGCGAAGGCGGCCTGCAGGAAGGCTAGTACGCGCTCCGGGCCGTCAGCCTTGGCGGCCACTTCACTATACGGCAGCAGGGCACCGTGCCAGCCGCCCGTGTTCCAGCGGGCGCCAGCCGGCAAAGCCTGCTGGCCTAGCGCTTTGTCGAACGGGTGCGGGCTGACATAGAAATACTCATTGCCCGGCTGAGTGGAAAGGCCAAAGGTGATGGTCTTGTCATCGCCATTGACCGGGGTCACGAAGGACAGATCAAACATGCGCGGCCACAATTGGACTACGTCAGAAGCCTGGCCCAACTGCTTGCGGGCATCTTCGAAGATCTGGTTGGCCAGCCGCAGAGTGGCCAGGAAGCGCTCGGCATCGTCGAGGGCATAGTCACGCTTGGCGTCGCTGCTGTAGCTCTTGGCGGGCACTTTGCCCTGCACGCCGAGCTCGGCCAGGCGGGCGATCAGTTCGTTGCCGAGCTGCGTGCCGCTGAGCCCTTCGCTCAGGCGCAGCTGCTGGACATGGCCGCCGCTGGTGCTGAGGATGAAGTAGTGATTGCGCAAATCGAGGCTCAGGGCGAAGGTCTGGGCCGGATCCTCGGGAAATGAGATGGGCGTGGTAGTGAGGCCGGAGGTGTAGACGCGCAGGCCGAGGTGGCCGTGGCGCGGCTGCTCGGCGGTGAAGGCGGCGCGGATGGCGCTGGCCACTTTGCAGTAGGCGTGCAGCGTATCGCGCGTGCCGCGCCAATCGTCAAGAACGGGGAATTGAGATTTGTCTTCGCGAGCCATAGCAACCCAATATTACTATAGCTGTTGCCGAAACCTTAACCACAAAGACACGAAGGACACAAAGAACTGCATTGAAGGGTTCACTTTGTGCTCTTCGTGTCTTTGTGGTTAGAATTGCCTTTATAGATGCCATGACTGACTCTCAAGACCTTCAACGCTTAGCGATCAACACCATTCGTTTCCTCTCGGCGGATGCCGTGCAGGAGGCCAACTCCGGCCACCCGGGCCTGCCGATGGGCGCGGCCTCGATGGCCTACGCCCTGTGGATGCGGCACTTGCGCCACAATCCGAAGGACCCCCAGTGGGCCAACCGTGACCGTTTTGTGCTGTCAGGCGGGCATGGTTCCATGCTGTTGTATTCGCTGCTGCATTTGACCGGCTATCCGCTCAGTCTGGCGGAGATCAAGCGCTTCCGCCAATGGGAGAGCAAGACCCCCGGCCACCCAGAATACTGGGTTGCCCCCGGCGTCGAGACCAGCACTGGCCCACTGGGCCAGGGCTTTGCCAATGCGGTGGGCATGGCCATCGGCCAGGCCCACCTGGCGGCGCGCTTCAACCGAGCGGGCCACGACATCTTTGACTATTACACCTATGCCATCGTCACGGATGGCGATCTCATGGAGGGCATCACCTCCGAAGCCGCCTCGCTGGCGGGGCATCTCAAGCTGGGCAAGCTTATCTTCTTGTATGACGACAACAACATCTCGATCGATGGCAGCACCCATCTGACCTTCACAGAAGATGTGGGCCAGCGCTTTGAGGCGTATGACTGGCATGTGCAGCATGTGGCCGATGGCAACGATGTGGACGCCATTGACGCGGCGCTGGCGGCGGCACAGGCTGACCCGCGGCCTTCACTGATCCGGGTCAAGACCATCATTGGTTACGGCTTGCCCAAACGCCAGGGTACCGAGAAGGCCCACGGCGAGCCGCCCGGCAACGAAGAGCTCGAAGGGGCTAAGCGCGCCTTGGGCTGGCCGCTGGAGCCGCGCTTCCTCATCCCCGGCGAAGCGCTGGAGCATTTCCGCGGTGCGGTGGAGCAGGGGGCTGAGCTCAAAGCCGCCTGGGACAGCAAGCTAGCCGGCTACAAGGCAGCCTATCCTGAGCTGTATAGTGAACTGCAGCGCATCCTGGCCGGCGAGCTGCCGGAGGGCTGGGACGCGGAGCTGCCCGAGTTCCCGGCGGACGCCAAGGGCATGGCCACGCGCGTGTCCTCGGGCAAGGTCATCAACGCCATTGCCGATAAGTTGCCGGATCTGCTGGGCGGCTCGGCGGACTTGCATCCTTCCACTAAAACTTTCATCAATTCTGCGCCGGACTTTCAGCCCGGCACACCGCAGGGGCGCAGTATCCACTATGGCGTGCGTGAGCACGCCATGGGCGGCATCGTCAATGGACTCAGCGTCACACCGGGTGTGATCCCCTTCGGGGCCACCTTCCTGGTGTTCTCGGATTACATGCGTGCCTCCATGCGCCTGTCGGCGCTCTCGCCGTACCCCAGCATCTGGGTCTTCACGCACGACAGCATTGGCGTGGGCGAGGACGGGCCGACCCACCAGCCCATCGAGCACTTGGCCGCCCTGCGAGCCATCCCCAACATGCGCGTCATCCGCCCGGGTGACGCCAACGAAGTGCGCGAAGCCTGGATCGCGGCGGTGCGTGACCGCAAGAACCCCACCACGCTGGTCTTCTCGCGGCAGGACCTGCCGACGCTGGAGCGCGGGCGCGGTGAGTTTGCGGCGGCCAAAGGGCTGCACAAGGGCGCGTATGTGCTGGCCGATTGGGGCAAGAAGAAAAAACCCGACATTATTCTGATGGCGTCCGGGTCGGAAGTCTCGCTGATCGTAGAAGCGGGCCGCAAGCTGGCCAAAGACGGCGTCACGGTGCGCCTGGTGTCGTTCCCGAGCTGGGAGCTGTTCGCGGCCCAGCCCAAGAGCTACCGCGACAAGGTGCTGCCGCCGGCGGTGACCGCCCGACTCTCGGTAGAGGCGGGTGTGGCGCAGGGCTGGCAGCAGTGGGCCGGCGTCCAGGTCAGCCTGGAGCGCTTCGGTGCCTCGGCGCCCGGCGACGAAGCCATGCGCAAGCTGGGCTTCAGCGCGGCCAACGTGCTGAAGCACGCCCGGGCGCAGCTGCCGAAGAAGAGGTAGCAGGTGGCCCCGCGCCGCAAGCTGGCCGTCACCGCCCGCGTGGTGCATGGCGACAATCTGGCCGTGCTGCGCGGCTTGCCCGACGCGTGCGTGAACCTCATATACATTGATCCGCCGTTCAACACCGGCAAGAAGCAAGCCCGCAGCCGCCTGCGCACGGAGCGCAGCCAGGATGGCGACCGGGTGGGCTTCGGCGGGCGGCGCTACAGCACGACAGTGCTGGGCAGCCGCGCCTTCGACGACGCCTTTGACGACTATCTGGAATTTCTGGAGCCACGTTTGCGCGAGGCGCACCGCGTGCTGGCGACGGACGGCAGCTTCTATTTCCATGTCGATTACCGCGAAGTGCACTATTGCAAGATCCTGCTCGACGAGATCTTCGGCCGGCACAATTTCTTGAACGAGATTATCTGGGCCTATGACTATGGCGGGCGATCCAAGGACCGCTGGCCCGCCAAGCACGACAACATTCTGCTGTACGTCAAAAATAACAAGCGCTACACCTTCAACGTTGAGGACATCGAGCGTATCCCGTATATGGCGCCGGCGCTGGCGGGTGAAGCCAAGGCCGCCCGCGGCAAGCTGCCCACGGACACCTGGTGGCATACCATCGTGAGCCCGACGGGCAAGGAGAAAACCGGGTACCCTACCCAGAAGCCGCTCGGCGTGCTGCGCCGCATCATCACGGCCTCGTCCAACCCGGGCGACCTGGTGCTGGACTTCTTTGCGGGCAGCGGCACCACCGGTGCGGCTGCCCTGGAGCTGGGGCGCCGCTTCCTGCTGGTGGACAGCCACAAGGAAGCGATTGATGTAATGCGCGCCAGGTTTAAGAGCAAGGAAGTGGAATTCACAGAAGAAAAATAGAGAGTAGAGATTGGAGATTTAAATCTCTACTCTCCAATCTCTATTCTCGTTCTCGAAGCAGACGTATTGCATACAAGGAGTTCTCATGACCACCAAACCCCAAAAACTCTACGCCCTGGGCCAGTCCCTGTGGTATGACAACATCGAGCGCCGGTTGTTGGAGAATGGCGAGCTCAAGGCCATGATCGAGCGCGGCGATATTTATGGCGTCACCTCCAACCCCAGCATCTTCAACAACGCCATCGGCAAGTCCACCGATTACGATGGCCAGCTGGCTGAACTGGCGCGGGCGGGCAAGAACACTGCCGCTATCTACGACGCGCTGACAGTGCAGGATATTCAGGCGGCCTGCGACCTGTTCCGCCCGCTGTACGACAGCACGCGCGGCGGGGATGGGTATGTCAGCATCGAGGTGCACCCAGACCTGGCGCACGACACGGCCGGCACGGAGGAGGAAGCCCGCCGCCTGTGGGCGCTGGTGGACCGCCCTAATCTCATGGTCAAGATCCCGGCGACGAAGGAAGGCATCCCTGCCATCCAGTCCTCGATCGCGCGGGGCATCAACATCAACATCACGCTGATCTTCTCCCTCCAGCGCTATGCCGAAGTCATTGAGGCGTACCTGGCGGGTCTGGAAGAACGCATCGCCAACAATCTGCCCATCGGGCACATTGCCTCGGTGGCGTCTTTCTTTATCTCGCGGATCGATACCAAGGTGGACGGCTGGCTGGACGCGCTGGCCGGCGAGCAGGCCAGCGTGGGTTCGACCCTGGCCGCCAAGGCGGCCGCGCTCAAGGGCAAGATCGCGGTGGCGAATGCCAAACTGGCCTACAAGCTGTTCCGCGACACCTTCTCCGGCGAGCGCTTTGAGGCGATCGCCCACAAGGGCGGCCGCCGCCAGCGCCCGCTGTGGGCCTCGACCAGCACCAAGAACCCGGCCTATCCTGACCTGCTCTATGTGGACATGCTGGTGGGCAAGGACACCGTGAATACGGTGCCGCCCCAGACCCTCGAAGCGGCCAAGCACCACGCCGCTGCGGTGCTGAGCATTGAGGACGGGATGGATGAGGCCCGCTACCAGCTAGCGAATCTAGAGATGCTGGGGCTCTCGTTGGATAAGGCGACCGATGAAGTGGAGCAGGAGGGCGTGGCGGCTTTCAGCAAGGCCATCAATGACCTGTTCGCTACGATCGAACAGCGCGCCGCCGAATTCCGCTAGTACAGATTACCCAGCCCAGCGAGGGGCCAAGCCGGAGTATAGGGCCGTATACTCATAACAAATTAATTCAGCGTGCGTTTCCTGCACATGAGGAGATTCCGCTTGCGCTCTATACACTTGCCTCGCCTAAGCTTTATATTGCTCCTTTCGCTGGTTCTGGCCGCCTGTGGCGGCTCTGCCGCCAGCCCGCCAGATTTTGCCCCGACGGCTACTCCCGATATTGACATCCCCATCGAAGACCTGCTGGTGTTTGTGCCCGGCGGGCCTTTTATTATGGGCAGTGATCCCGAGGTGGATACGCTGGCACGGGAAGATGAACTGCCGGCGCGGCGTGTCACCTTGAGCGGCTTTCTTATCTATCGTAATGAAGTTACCAACGAGATGTACGCGCAGTGTGTGGAGGCCGGCGAATGCACAAGCCCGGCCGTGATCGAGGACGAGGAAGACCCCGAAACCGACACAGCTACGCAGCATTACGGCGACCCTGAGTACAAAGACCACCCGGTGGTGGGCGTCAATTGGTATCAGGCGCAGGATTTCTGCGGCTGGCTGAATGCACGCTTGCCCAGCGAAGCGGAGTGGGAGAAGACCGCCCGCGGCGAGCTGGCCGCGCTGTACCCCTGGGGCGATGACGAGCCGCTGTGTGACCGCGCCAACGGCGGCGACTGCATTTTGGACACGATCACTGAAAAGATCGGCCAGCTTCCGCTGGGCGAGAGTGTGTACGAAGCCAATGATCTGGCTGGCAACGTGTGGGAGTGGACGGCCGATTGGTACGACCCTGAATACTACGAACTCGGTGTGAGCAGCAACCCGCTTGGCCCGCAGGACGGCGAGCTGAAGGTGGTGCGCGGCGGCAGCTATCTGGATGCGGCGCAAGACTTGCGCTCAGCGGCGCGCTTTGCGCTGGACCCTGAGGACGCGTTCAACGAAGTGGGTTTCCGCTGTGTGCCGATCGGCGTGGACCAGCCGGCAGGCACGCGTGCCCCGTATTGCCAGCCTGCGTATACACCGCTGTGTACTGACCCTGACAACCCCGGCGGCGACTGTACTCCGCCGAATGATGGCGGCGAAACCACTGATCTTGAGTGGTTGGGCTTCGCCTGCCCGCGTGACGGCTACATTCGCTTCACGATCGATGGCGGCGGCCGCTCAGCGGACGATTACGATGTGACTATCAACGGCATTCCGTACAACTGCTTTGACTCCACGGTCAACCCCGGCCGCTGGATCTGTGAGGGCACGGCCCAGTCGCAAGGCACCCTGGTCACTGTTACGGCCTGCCCTGCGCCGCAAGGCGCGCTGCCAGCTCCGCAGTTGGCGGCCTACACGCCCACGCCTGAGGGTCAGACGGCTGGGCTGGTAGGCTTCCAGCCGCCCAGCGGGCCGGCTGTGCAGCTGGTGGCCTTCGACCCGCACAGTGTTGCGCTGCAGCCGGCGGTTTTGCAGGCCTTCGCGCCTCAGGCTGCGCCTGCTTTGCAAGCTGCAGCCGCCTACTGCCCAGAGGGCCTGGTGTTCGACCCGGCTACAGGCCAGTGCCTGCCGCAGGAATCATCCTGCCCGGACGGCTGGACCTATGACAGCGCGCAGATGCAGTGTGTGCCCGATGGCCAGTCTGACTGTCCGGAAGGCACGACTTACAACGCCACGGCGCAGTCTTGCATCCCCGGCGGCGGTGATGACGGCGAGCCCTTATGCCCGGAGCCGTTTGTATATGACCGCCTGACGGGGTATTGCCAACCACCCAGCAATGACGACGGCGGAGGATTGTGCGGGCCGGGCTACTTCTATGACCGCAATATTATGTGCTGCTCACCGATCCAGGGTCGCCCTGAGACTTGTGATGATGGCAGTGCGCGCAACCCCTTGACCGGCGCGTGTGAAACCCAGGATGTAAATGGCTGCCCGGAGGGCACCGTGTACAACCAGTATGACGGCGTGTGCTATCCGGTCACGATCACCCACCGAGCCGCCAACAACCCCGACAGCAATGTGGATGTGGAGTGCGGCCCGAACCAATACTATGACTCGCGCAGTCTGCAGTGTGTGGACTTGCCCGATGGGATTTGTGGCCCTGGCTACTACTATGAGAGCCGCCAGCAAACCTGTGTGCCGACGGATGGCCCCGGCAGTGGCTGTGCACCTGGCTATACATTCAGCTCACGCTTGAACTGCTGTGTGGGCACACCGGGCAACGATGGCAGCACCTGTGCGGATGGACAGAGCGGTACGTCTCGATTGCAAAGCTTTGCGTATGCGGCGGCGACAGGCGGCACCTACTGCGACCCCGGCCCGGGCAACAGCGATGGCTGCCCGCAGGGCTATTACTTTGACACTGCTCAGCAAACCTGCATGCCGGCAACAGGGGCGGGAGTGCCTTCGCAGGATGGGTTGTGCCCGCAGGGTATGTACTACGACACTGCCTTTGGCGCATGCTTCCCAATGACGCCCACTGCTCCCATGGGTTGCGGCCCCGGCCAGTACTTTGATCACCAGCTCGGCTTCTGTGTACAGGCGGGGTGCGGTGGCTGTGCGCTCGGCTACACCTTGAACCCACGCACGCAGACCTGCCAGCCCATCAGCGGCACAACCTCTGAAGGTTGTTGGACTATTACACAGTCTGTGCCTGTATGCGCGTTTGAGCCTACGGCCACCCCGGTATGTCCGACCGGAGAAATCTGGGACCCGATCGCTTTGCGTTGTGACGATATCCCAGAAGATCAGCCTGGCGGATCAACGATAAATTGTAGTCAGATTAGCCCAACCTCATGCAATAGCACCCCTGGATGCCGGCTAGTAATACCTCCTGCTGGCGGTCCAGCATACTGCACGAATCAGTAGTAACCAGGATAGTTACTGAGTACACAACGAGGCGCAACCGATTGCGCCTCGTTGTGTTTAAGAACCTAACTTGCTTATGAACGGAATTGAATTCGCACTTGACAGTAATTCGATCGCTACCTTGACGGTCAACCGGCCACAGGTGCGCAACGGGCTGGATTGGGCCGCAATGGATTCGTTTGCGGCGGCGATCAAGCGCGTGGCGGAGGCCAGGAGCATCCGTGCCCTGATCATTACCGGCGCCGGCGAGACCTTCGTCTCCGGCGGCGATCTGAAGGCGCTGGCGCCGTACACCAAGCGCAAGGATGGCATGCGCCTGGCGACAGTGATGGGCAAAGCGCTCGGCGCACTGCGCGGGCTGCACTGCCCAACGATCGCAGCGATCAACGGCCCAGCGCGTGGCGGCGGCGCCGAGATCGCCGTGGCATGTGACCAGCGCATCATGGCTGAAGATGCGGACATCGGTTTCGTGCATGCCAAGCTGGGCATCACCACCGCCTGGGGTGGGGCGCGCTATCTGCTGCAGCTGGTGGGCTATCCCACCGCGCTGGAGCTCCTCACCACGGCGCGTGTGCTGCCGGCCCACGAGGCCAAGGCGATCGGCTTGGTGGGCCACATCAGTGCGCCGGGCGGCGCACTGGAGGCGGCCCGCAAGCTGGCCGGCGAGATGGCCCAGCACCCGGCCGAAGCGGTGCAGGCGGCCAAGCGGCTGCTGCAGTTCGCGGTGGCCAGCCCGTTGGTGGCGAAGCACGCCGAGCGGCGCCTGTTCTCGTTCCTGTGGGACACCGAATACCGCCGCCAAGCGGTGGCGCGCTTTTTGAAACGCAAATAAGCGTTGACAGGGTGAAGGCAGTGTTAAACCTGGTATCTAGATTCCTGGATTGATTGCACTAGTATTCCCGCATGCCTGATATCAGCTTATTGACTTTTGCGCGCTGGGTGCATGTCCTCGGCGGCGCGGCCTGGCTGGGCGAAGTGGTGGTGATCGTCTTCGTGCTGGTGCCGACCGCGCTACGCATGGAGCCAGCCGCTCGCCTGGATTTTGTGGGCCGCGTGTTCCCGCGTATCTTTCGTTTGGCTTCCGTGCTGGCTTCGTTCACTCTGATCGCGGGGGCGGCGCTCAACTATCTGCTGACCGGCTGGCAGAACCTTGGGGCTTATTTCAGTTCGCCGCGCGGCGTATTCATTGCGATCGGCGGCGGCTTGGGTCTGGCGCTGGGCTTGTTTCATTTCTTTGTAGAGCACCGGATCGAACCTGGCATTAAGGTAATGTCACAGAACATGAGCCCTGAGGAGGCGGCGCGTATTGTCAAGGTGCTGACGATCGTGCCGCGAGCGGGCTTATGCGTGATGCTGGCCATCTTTGTTTCCATGATGATCGGCGCGCGTGGTTTCTAAACCTCTGGCTTAGGCTATAGTAGTACGGTAACCTGAGGAGGTTGCCATGGCTGACGGTCCGCAGACAGTTAGTGAGTACATCAAAACATTCCCAAAAGGCACGCAGGAGAAACTGACCGCGATTCGCAAGATCATCAAGAGTGTTGCGCCAGCCGCAGTTGAATCGGTCAGCTATCGCATCGCGGGCTATAAACTGGATGGCAAGGTGCTGATGTATTTCGCCGGGCACAGCCAGCATGTGGCCGTGTATCCCATTCCTCCGCTACCTCCGGCAGATGAAAAGCAGGTCAAGCCCTATCTGGTATCCAAGGGTACGCTGCGCTTCGCGCTGGATAAGCCGCTGCCGCTGGGTTTGATCCGCAAGGTGGCTCAGGGGCATCTGAGGCGCGTGGGAGCTTCCGGTTCCAAGGCCAAGACGACAACCAAGAAGGCGACCAAAGCCAAGACGAAGCGCGCCGCAAAGTAGCGCCAAGATATAGGAGTTGTGCATGAAAATCGCCATGATCGGCCTGGGCCGCATGGGCGGCAACATGAGCCGCCGCTTGCTGAAGGCTGGCCACGAAGTAGTGGGCTACAACTTGAGCGAAGATGTCACCCGCCAGCTGCAAGAGGAGGCCGGGCTGCTGCCAGCCTTCTCGCTGGCAGAGGCGGTGGGCCAATTGGAAGCGCCGCGGGCGGTGTGGCTGATGCTGCCCGCTGGCGAAGTGACCGAGAGCACGATCGAGGTGCTGGCGGGCCAGCTGGCGGCCGGCGACACAATCATTGACGGCGGCAATGCCAACTTTCGCGACAGTATGCGCCGCGGCGCCATGCTGGCTGAGCGCGGCATCCATTTTGTTGACGTTGGGGTCAGCGGGGGCGTGTGGGGCCTGGAGAATGGCTACGGCCTGATGATCGGCGGGGATGCGGCCGCGGTGGAGCGCTTGGAGCCTGTTTTTAAGGCGCTGGCGCCGGCCGAGGACAAGGGCTGGGGCCGGGTTGGCCCGAGCGGGGCTGGGCATTACGTTAAGATGGTCCACAACGGCATCGAATACGGCCTGATGCAGGCGTATGCTGAAGGATTCGAACTGATGGCGACCAAGGAGGAGTTTGCGCTGGATGTGCACCAGATCGCAGAGATGTGGCGGCACGGCACGGTGGTGCGCTCCTGGCTGCTGGATCTGGCAGCCCGCGCACTGGAATCCGACGCGAAGCTCACAGATATCGCTGGCTATGTAGAAGATTCTGGCGAGGGGCGCTGGACCGTTTTTGAGGCGATCAATCAGGATGTTCCGGCGCCGGTCATCACACTGTCGCTCATGCAGCGCTTTGCCAGCCGCCGGCCAGAGAGCTTTGCCAATAAGCTGATCGCCGCCCTGCGCAACCAGTTTGGCGGGCACGCGGTCAAGAAGGCCGAATGAGCAGCAAGAACGGGCACTCCAAGGGCGCGGCAGCGCTGGTCATCTTTGGGATCACCGGCGACCTGGCGCACCGCAAGCTGGTGCCGGCGCTGTACCAGCTTGCTTTGGATGGCCAGCTACCGCCCGAGACCAGCATCATTGGCGTTGGCCGCCGCGAGTGGAGCGACGACAAACTTCGTGGCGAGATGCGTGTAGCCATAGAGAAGTTTGCGCGCACTCAACCTGTGGATGAAGCCGCTTTGGAGAGCCTGCTGGAGCGCATGCAGTACGTGTATGGCGACTTTGCCGAGAAGCCCGGCTATGCGCGCTTGCTGGCCAAGCTGGAAGAGCTGGGTGCCCACAATCGCTTGTACTACCTGGCGACCCCGCCCAGCGTATATGACGAGATCATTACCAATCTGGGCGCGGCCAACCTGGCACACAATGAGCGCGGCTGGACCCGCATCATTGTTGAGAAGCCCTATGGGCACGACCTGGCTTCGGCGCAAGAGCTGGAAACCATCATTCACAATGTGTTCGACGAAGAGCAGATCTTTCGCATTGATCATTATCTGGGCAAAGAGACGGTGCAGAACATTCTGTTCTTCCGCTTTGCCAACGGCATCTTTGAGCCGCTGTGGAACCGCCGCTATGTGAACTGTGTGCAAATCACGGTAGCAGAGACGATCGGCGTGGATGGGCGCGGCGCGTATTTTGACAGCGCCGGAGTCATCCGCGATATTGTGCAGAACCACGCCCTGCAGCTGCTGACCCTGACAGCGATGGAGTCGCCGGTGGCGTTCAATGCCGACGCGGTGCGCGACGAGAAGGTCAAGGTGCTACGCGCCCTGCGCCCGCTGACGGGCGAGGATGCGCTGCGCAATACTTTGCGGGCGCAGTATGCGGCCGGCAAGCAAGACGGCAAGCAGGTGGATGCGTATCTGGCGCACGAGGGCGTGGCCAAGGACTCGCAGACCGAAACTTTCCTGGCTATGCGTGTAGCCATAGACAACTGGCGCTGGGCCGGGGTGCCGTTCTTTATTCGATCGGGCAAGCACCTGGCCGAGCGCGTGACTGAGATCGCCATCCAATACCGGCAGGTGCCGCTGGCCTTGTTCGGTGCGCAGAATATGGCAGGCGACGCGCCCAACCGGCTGGTGCTCAACATCCAGCCGGACGAAGGCATCACGCTGACCTTCGGCGCCAAGGTGCCCGGGCCAAACAACAAGCTCAAGTCGGTCAAGATGGATTTCTCGTATGCCGAGGCGTTCGGCTCGGCGACGCCGGAAGCCTACGAGCGCTTGCTGCTGGACTGCATGCACGGCGATGCCACGCTGTTTACGCGCAGCGATGAAGTGCTGGAGGCGTGGAAATTCATCGACGGGGTCTTGCAGGCTTGGCAAGCACAGCCCAAGCGCAAGCTGCCGCAGTACGCGCCTGGCAGCTGGGGGCCGGGCGAGAACGACAAGTTCATCGCCGAGCACGGCCACAGCTGGCGTGAGATGACCCAGGTGCCGGGCTAAGCGAGGCCGAGGGCCTGTAAAAAGATCAGGGTGATGCGAGCGGTCACCCCCCACAATAATTCGCGATCATATTGAGTGAAGTACACCACGCGCACCGCGGCCCCGTTGGGCGCGGTGCGTTCGCGTTCCTCGCGGTTGGCGGGATCCGCCAGCCAGGGCAGCGGGATGGTGAAGATGCGCTGCACCTCGCCAGGCTGCGGGTCGAGCTTGATAGGCCAGGGGATCACGCCAACCACGGGTGTGACGCGGTAGCTGCTGATGGTGATGAAATCTTCCAGGTTGCCAAGCAGGCGCACCTGGTCAGGTGGCAGGTTGACCTCTTCGTGGGCCTCGCGCAGGGCGGCCTGCTCGGCCTGGGTCTCGCCGGGGTCCCAGCGGCCGCCGGGGAAGGCGACCTGGCCGCTGTGCATGTCGCCCTCGTGGACCGAACGCAGAATGTAGAGCAAGTGCCACTCATCGTCCTGGCGCAATAGAGGCAGCAGCACGGCGGCTGGCCGCGGCGTGCGCACCTCGTAGCCCTCGTTCATGATGCTGACTAGCGGATCAGCCTTGCGGGCGGCCAGGCGCTGACGGATCTCGTCTTCGCTGAAATCGGGAATGGTGACCATCAGGCGGCTTGTGGGTGCACCACGCTGGCGCAGTAGCGGCAGCGGGTGGCGCGGCCTGCCGCCAATGGCTCCAGGCTGCCGTGGGCGCCGCAGTAGGGGCAGGTGTCTGGACTGGGAGTGGCGGCGGCCGGCAGTGGCTGGGGCGTGAGCCCGGCAAGCCAGGAAGCCAGTTCGCTGGCGTGTTGAGGGTGCTGGACGTTGATCTCGGCCAGGTAGCGCTGGCTCTCGGTTTGCAGCAGAGGCCAGCGTTGCTGGCCAGCCAACTGCTCCAGGCCGCGGCGGGCGTGCTGAATGGAGAGGTCAAGCTGCTCGCCGAGCAAGTAGGCATGAGCAGCTTGCAGGTATAGCATGGGGACGGGATAGATAATGCTGCGGTCGTGAGCGCGGCCAGCCATATCTTCAAAGATACGGGCCGCGGCAATGTGGTCACCGACGGTCATGAGGTGATTGGCGCGCTGCAGCTCTTTTTGCTGGCGCGGGTTAAGCGAGCGGCCGGGCACCACCGAGCCGCGCGGGCGGCGCTCCTTGAAGCTTTGCAAGCGCTCGGCTAGCGGACGGCGCGCATAGGGGAAACGGCGGCGGGGTTTGCCCGGCATCAGAACTCCGCCTGCAGCCCATCGGCCAGGCGGCGGGCGAATATAAGGAAGCCGGTGTGGGCCACCATGGTGTCAGCCGGGCGCAGGCGGCCGGCGCTGGCCTTGTAGTAGCGGTGCATGAGCTCCGAGACCTCGACAAAACCAAACGAGTGCTGCTTGAGGGCTTCGAGCGCCTTGCTGACCTGGTTGGTGGTGGGCAGTATGCAGCCAAAGAAGCCGCCGGGCTGCAGAGCGGCGCGTACTTGGGCCAAATAGTCCTCGGGATTGGGCAGGTCGAGAAAGACGGCGGAAATCTGCTGCTCCAGGAAGCCGTCGCCAATATCGTGAAGGTGCAGGGTCACGCGGCTGTCGAGCCCGAGGTGCTGCAGGTTGCGGCGGGCCATCTCCTGGGCCTTTTCGCGGTTCTCGTAGCTGAAGACGTGGCCATGCTCACCGACCGTGTGGGCCAGGGCCACCGTGAGCGCGCCGGAACCGGTGCCGGCTTCGATAACCTGAGAGCCTGGGCCAACGCCAAGATTGAGCAATATGTAGCCAATGTCTTTCGGGTATATGACCTGGCTGGCGCGTTCAATGTCGCGCAGCAGGTCGTCCAGCGCGGGTTGCAGGATAGTGAAGATGGTGCCGAGGTGAGTGCTGATCTGCGTGCCCCATTCACGGCCGATGATGTCGGCGTGTTGGATGACGCCGTGCATGCTTTGGACGCGTTCGCCCGGCGTGAGCTTGACGGTGAGGGAGTGGCCGCGTGGGCCGGAGAGGAAGGCCAGATCGCCGGCGCGAGCGGTGGACGAGCTACTCACGCGGCTGCACCACGAAGACCCAGTGCCCGGCGAACAGCGCGGCCAGGCTGGCCAGCACGGCAATGCCCAGGTAGAGCGGGCCGAGGCGGAACAGCGTCCAGCCCATTTGCTGGGCGGCGAGGTGGCCGCCCCAGAAGCCAGCCCAGGCCAGGCCGAGGTAGAGCAGCAAGCGCCCCATGCCGCCGCCGCGCCAGAGGTGAAAGGCTGCACCGAACAGGGTGGCAATGGTTGCGCCGAGGACGAATGAAGGCAGGGTCATTGGAACTTATTCCACAGATGAACGCGGATGCTTTAGGGATGAAATCAGATAACCATATCAGCTTTATCGGTTTTGTATCTGTGTTCATCTGTGGATTCTGTAGTTTTCGCGGCTATCAGCCCGCCGCCCAAGACTTCGCCATCCTTGTAGACCACGGCCGCCTGGCCGGGCGTGATGTCGCGCAACGGCTGGGCGAAGTCCATGATGGCGCGGCCATCGGCCAGCGGAGTGACGCGGGCGGGCGCCTTGCGGGCACTGTAGCGGATCTTGACCTCGGCCTCGAAGGGCTGGCTGGGCGCCTGCTCGCTGACCCAGTGCATCGGCTCGGTGGTGAGTTGGGTGCCGCCCAGCTCGTCTTGTGTGCCGACCACCAGCTGGTTGCTGGCGGTGTCTTTGGCGATGACATACAGCGGCTGGGCAGCCGGGATGCCGAGGCCCTTGCGCTGGCCGATGGTGTAGCTGGCCAGTCCCTCGTGTTGGCCCAGCGGTTGGCCGGAGGTATTGACGATGGCGCCAGGCTGAATGAGCTGTGGTTGGTAGCGGTGGAGGAAGTCGCGATAGTCCTGCCCAGCGAGAAAGCACAGGTCCATGCTCTCTTTGGAGGTGGCGGCCGGGAGGTTGAGCTCGGCGGCGATGGCGCGCACTTGCGGTTTGGTCAGCTCACCCAGCGGGAAGAGGGCGTGCTGCAGCTTAGCCTGGTTGAGCACATGCAGGACGTAAGACTGGTCCTTGTGGGTATCGACGGCTTCGAACAGGCGCACAGGCTCATTGGCGTTGCGGGTGAGGCGGACGTAGTGGCCAGTGGCCATATAGTCAGCGCCGAGGGCCAGGGCGCGGTTTAGCAAAAACTCCCAGCGGATCTGACGATTGCAGGCTAGGCAGGGGTTGGGCGTGCCGCCCGTGGCGTAGCCATCCAGGAAATACTTGACGACCACATCGTGAAAGTTGTCCTGGGCGTTGACGGCGTAGAAGGGGATGCCCAGCTGGCCTGCGACGCGGCGGGCGACGCTCATGGCAGCGGGCGTACAGCAGCGGTTGCTGGCCTCGCGGCCGGGCTCGCTCCATAGGCGCAGCATCATGCCAATGACTTCGTAGCCTTGCTGCTGGAGCAAGGCGGCGGCAACGGAGCTGTCGACTCCGCCGCTCATGGCGACGACAACTTTGCCCTTGCTCATGCGAAATCCTTAAGCCGCAGATGTGCGTGGCTTCGCCACGCCGCAGATAAACGCTGATGTGAGCTTTTATCTGTGTTCATCTGTGTTTATCCGCGGCATTAATTTCTAAGTTGCCTTCAAGAGCTCGAGCCCGTTCGACCAAACTGGGCAGGGCGGTGAGGAGCGCGTCGACATTGGCTGGGGTGGTGTGCTTGCCCAGCGTGATGCGCAGGGAGCCTGCGGCCCACTCCGGGGTGATGCCCATGGCGAGCAGGACCTCACTGGGTTGCGGGTCGCCGGTCTTGCAGGCCGAGCCGGAGGAGCAAGCGAAGCCGGCATCATCCAGCAGCATGAGGAGTGCGTTGCCATCCACACCCTTGAATACGAAGCTGGCATGGTTGGGGAGACGCTGGGCTGGGTGGCCGGTCAATTGTGAAGCGGAGATCTCCAGAACTTTAGAAATGATGCGGTCGCGCAGTCTAACTAGCTGACTGGTGGTTTGGTCAACTTCCGATTGGGCCAGCTCGAAGGCTTCAGCCAGGCCGACGATGTAGGGCACATTGTGGGTGCCGGCGCGCAGGCCTGATTCGTGGCTGCCGCCGGTTTGGATGGGCAGCAGGGGAGTGCCGGCGCGCCGGTACAGCAGGCCGACGCCCTTCGGGCCGTAGAGTTTGTGGGCGCCCAGGCTGAGCAGGTCAATGCCCAGATCGTTCACATTGAGCGGCCGATAGGCCGGGGCCTGGATGGCATCGCTATGCAGCAGCACGCCGCGCTCGCGGCAGATGGCGGCGATCTCGCTGATGGGGTTGATGGTGCCAATTTCGTTATTGGCCAGAATCACCGAGACCAACGCAGTGTCCGCAGTAAGCAGGCGGGCCACGTCTTGCGGGTGCACCATGCCATATTCGTCGACGGGCAGGCGCACCAACTCGAAGCCGAACTCGGTCGCCAGCTGCTCGGCGGTGCGAGCTACGGCGGAGTGCTCGACGGGGCTGACCAGCAGGCGGTTGGCGCCACGCTGGCGGCGGGCGGCCAGGGCTGCGCCGCGCAGGGCCAGGTTGTTGCTCTCGGTGCCGCCGGAGGTGAACACGAGCTCCTCCGGCTGGCAGCCTAAAGCGGCGGCCAGCCGGCCGCGGGCGCTCTCCACGGCGGCTTCGGCGCGCTGGCCGTAACCGTGGACCGAGGACGGATTGCCGAACTCGGTCTCGAAGTAAGGCTGCATAGCGGCCCAAACGCGCGGGTCGAGCGGAGTGGTGGCGGCGTAGTCAAAATAGTTCTGCGCGCTCATGACAGCGTGATTATAGCGGGTGCAGGAATTGTCCACAGATGAACACAGATACCGCAGATGCAGTGCTGTGCGAATGCAGAGTTTCTATTCCAACACTAGTTCGCGGACGTGGATGTGATAGCCGTTGGCTGGCTCAGGCGAGAGGTCTTTGATCTCGATGTGCAGGATGCGCAGGCCAGATTCGTTGGCGGGTAGTTCAAGGCTGACGGTGGGGTCCGAAGGCAAGTTACTGTAGTTCTGCTTGATGTCGTGCAGGCTGCCATCCTCGTAGGTGAGAAAGAGGCTGACTTCAAACTCGTGTAAGCCTGCCAGAGTCAGCTGCAGGCTGCGAGCCTGGCGGGCAGGCTCAAACTCGAACTCAATGACCAACGGGTTGGCGCCCGCGCCGCGCATCAGCGAGTCAAAGTTGCCATCCAACACGTCCTCAATGCGCCCGCTATCCAGGCTGGAGTAGTGCACCAGGGCCTGACCATGCCAATCCACCCATTGGCTTTCGAGACCGACGACCGGCTCGATCACGCGCAAGCCTTGCACGGGCGCGGCGTGGAACATGGGCAGGCCGGCGCGGCTGGTGAAGAGCTGGGCGGGGAAGCGTTCGGCGCAGGCTTCCAACTGGGCGGCGGGCAGGCTTTCGCGATAACTCCAGATGATCACTGCCGGGCCTTGCAGCGTGGCTTCCAGAGCGGTGCAGCTCAACTCGTCTGCTTGGATGTGGTGAAAATTCGCCGGGCGGTCCATCTCATCATGAATGCTGATCGGCTCAGGCATGCTGGACTCCCAACAGCAGCCCACAAGATAAACCTGAGTGTTGTCGGGCAGCAGATTGGCGTAATCGGTAATGTGGCGAGCGATGGGCGTATTGCGGTACGGCAGCCCGTTGATATAGGCGCCAAAGTAGCCAATGAGATTCAGGGCGGCAATGGTAGCCACCAGCAGCACCAGGATGGCTGTGGCAGTAACTTTGCTAAGGCGGGTGCGCAGCCACAGGCCCAGCTGCCACAGACCGCTGGCGACGAAGAGATAAGCCAGCGGCGCCGCGCCAATGGTGCGGGTGGCCGAGGGCACCTCTGTGCTGTTGGCTACGACCAACATGGAGGGCACGTGCATGAGCAGGAAGATGATGAGCAGGATCATGCCTTCACGGCGGCGCGGCTGGCGCAGCCAGAACACTATGCCCAACAGGAAGAAGACCCCACTGATGACATCGAGATGCGGGCGGTGGGCGATGTTGACACGGCTGATGCTGTCGCCCCGGATGTTGTAGGCGGCCAGCGCCTTCAAGCCATTCTGGGCCATCTGCCACAGGCCGGCCGCGCTGAGCTCGAACTTGCCGCCCAGGTAACCTTCTGAAGTAAAGGCGACTGCGTTCTGGGAGACGATCCAAGCGTAGGGAAGCGCGAGAATCAGAAGGAGAGCGATCACGCGCAGCCAGTCCGCAGCAGGCGGCCTTGGCGCGCTGAAGTGAAGCAGCAGCATGGCCAGCAGCAAGGCAGCCGGCAGTAGGTAGGCGCCGGGGTAGGTATAAAGGCCGAGGATGGAAACGACCGCGGCCCACAGCAGGTAGCGGCGCTGCGGCTGCTGGATGTAGCAGACCAGCAGCCAGGCCAAGGCGGCGGCGAGCAGCGGCACCACGATGGGCACGTTGCCGAGACGGCTGTGGATGAGCAGCCAGTATGAGATGCCAGCGATGAAAGTGGCCAGGGTTGCGAACAGCGGGCCAAGCAGCCGGCGGGCAAGGGCATAGGTGAAAGCCAGCGCGCCAAGACTGATAAGTACCGAAGTCAGCTTGAGGCTGAGGTAGTTCAGGCCGAGGGCCAAAGCGGCCGGCGCGGCGAGATAGTGGAAGAGCGGGCCAGTGCTGAGCGGAATGTAGAAGGGCCAGCGGCCGTGAACGATGTCCCAAACGTAGATGGTAGCGGTGCTGATATCGCCAAACACTTCGGCTTGCAGGTGCTCAAGGTTCCAGAAGCGCACCGCCAGCACGGCCAGCAGCATGCCCCAGAAGGCCAGAGTGGCCAGCTGGGGCGCGGCGGCCTGCAGGCGGGTGGAGAGGGCAGGTTTGGTGCTTCGTTTGGCTCTTTTAGCCGGGCGTTTGGCGGCGCTCATCCCGCTGAGTATACGAGAAAGCTGTGTATGGAGTGATGCCTATGCAACTCGATGCTTTGAGTTCTGCGGGCCATCTGCTATAATCAGCTTGTACTAAAAATCACATTTACAAGGGACTTGCTGCATGGCCAAAGATATTCGCTTTGGAACAGATGGGTGGCGGGGGGTGATCGCCAAGGATTACACATTTGACGCTGTGCAGCGCGCGGCCCAGGGGTATGCAACCTACATCAAGAACCACAACAAGGCCGCTATGGGCGTTGTGGTGGGGTATGACAAGCGCTTTCATTCTGAGAACTTTGCTGCCACGGTGGCCAGCGTGCTGGCCGGTAATGGCATCAAAGCCTGGCTGACCAAGGAAGCCACGCCCACGCCGGTGATCGCCTACGCGGTGCTGACCCAGAAGGCAGGCGGGGCGATCAACATCACCGCATCGCACAACCCGCCGACCGATAATGGCTTCAAAGTGCGCGACGAGAACGGCGGGGCGATCGACCCTGAAGGTCTGGCCGAGATCGAAGCGGCCATCCCCGATACTGCCGCCGGCGTGAGCAGCATGGACTTTGAGGATGCCCAGGCGGCGGGCCTGATCGAGATCTTTGATGCCGCGCCCAAATATATTGAGCATTTGCACAAACTGATCGATGTGCAGCCGATCAAGGATGCAGGTTTCACCGTGATGGTTGACACCATGTGGGGCAACGGCGCCGGCTGGTTCCCGCGCCTGTTGGCCGGCGGCAAGACGCGCGTGCTGGAGATCCACAATGAGCGCAACCCCATCTATCCGGAGATGGAGCGCCCGGAGCCGATCCAGCCGAATGTGGATGCAGGCCTGGCGGCGACGGTGGCCAACAAGGCTGACGTGCTGCTGATCACGGACGGCGACGCCGACCGCATGGGCCTGGGTGACGAGAAGGGCCAATTCATTGACCAACTGCGCGCCTACGGTCTGCTGGCGTACTACCTGCTGGAAGTGCGCGGCGAGCGCGGCCCGATCGTGAAGACTCTCTCCACCACCACCATGCTGAACAAGCTCGGCAAGCTGTACGATGTGCCGGTGTACGACACTGGTGTGGGCTTCAAGTATGTGGCGCCCAAGATGATGGAAGTGGATGCCATGATCGGCGGTGAGGAATCTGGCGGATATGCGTTCCGCGGCAATGTGCCGGAGCGCGACGGCATTCTGGCGGGGCTGTATGTGCTCGACATGATGGTCAAGCTCAACAAGAAGCCGACCGAACTGATCGAGTGGTTGTTTGCCAAAGTTGGCGCGCACTACTATGACCGCATTGACAGCCTGTTTGAAGGCGATCGCGCCGCGGTGGAGAAGCAGATTGTGGACGCCAAACCGGCCACCCTTGGCGGGCTCAAGGTCACCAGCCTGGATACTACGGATGGCTTCAAGTTCAATCTGGAGGACGGCGGCTGGCTGCTGGTGCGCTTCTCGGGCACGGAGCCCAAGATCCGCGTGTATACCGAGACCACGCATGGCGATAAAGTGCAGGCCATTTTGCAAGATGGCTTGCGCACAGCAGGCATTGCGCAGTAAATGAATGGCACTGGTAGATACGCATTGCCATTTGGATTTTGACGCCTTTGACAGTGACCGGGCGGCAGTAGTGGCCCGGGCGCAGGAGGCTGGTGTGGATGCAGTATTGAATCCCAGCACTGATATTGCCAACGCCGCGAAGGTGGTTGCCTTGGCGCACGAGACGGCGTGTGTGTGCGCTGCAGTCGGCGTGCACCCCAACAGCAGCCTGGAGTGGGGCGCGCACAGCGCAGACGAGTTGCGTGCGCTGGCGCGGAAGCCCAAAGTGGTGGCCATTGGCGAGATCGGCCTGGATTATTACTGGGATGAAGCGCCGCACGATGTGCAGCGGAAAGTGTTGCAAGCTCAGTTAGAATTGGCCGCAGAAATGGAATTGCCCGTGATATTGCACAACCGTGAAGCCAGCGAAGACTTGCTGGCTATTTTGCTTGAATGGCAGGCTGGCTTGCGCGCCAGTGGCTCACCGCTGGCGGCCAAGCCTGGCGTGCTGCACTCGTTCTCGGGTGATCAAGCCATGGCTGAAAAAGCTGCCGCTGCCGGCTACTTTCTCGGCTTCACAGGTCCGCTGACTTTCAAGAATGCGCCTGAGCTGCAGGCGATCGCTGCGCAGGCGCCGCTGGAGCAGATCCTGGTCGAGACGGACAGCCCGTTCCTTTCCCCGCACCCGCTGCGCGGCCAGCGCAACGAGCCGGCCCGCGTCAAGCTGGTGGCAGAGAAGCTGGCGGAACTCAAAGGCTTGCCATACGAAGAGGTGGCGGCCGCCACCTCAGCCAATGCACAACGGTTGTTTGGCATTGGAGGGCAGCAATGACCATGCTGGACTTTCACGCCCAGGTGCAAGCGCAGCTGCCCGAAGTTGAGGAGCGCATGCGCCGGGTAGCCGATGGCTACCACCCCGAACTGAGCTATGCGTTGGAACAGCTGCTCAACTCCGGCGGCAAACGAGTGCGCCCCACGGTGACTCTGTTGGTGGCGGGCATGCTGAATGCGCCGCACAAGCATGCGGTCACGGTGGCGGCGGCGGTGGAGATGCTGCATACGGCCACGTTGGTGCACGATGACCTGATCGACGGCGCGACGCTGCGGCGCGGCGAACCGACGCTGAATGCGATGTGGAACTCGGCCGCAACCATCCTGGCGGGCGACTTCTTGTTCTCGCAGGCGGCCTGGCTAGGCTCGCAGGCTGAGTCTGTTGAAGTGATGCAAATGTTCGCCAAGACGCTTTCGATCATTGTGAATGGCGAAGTCAACCAGATCTTTACGCGCAATGTCTACCCGACCCGCGAAGAATACAACCAACGCATCTACGCCAAGACCGCTTCGATGTTCGAGCTGGCTGCCAAAGCACCGGCGCACCTGGCAGGCGTATTCCCCAAGTATGGCGAGCTGCTCAATACGTACGGAAACAGCATCGGCATGGCCTTCCAGGTTGTGGATGATGTGCTCGACTTTTCCTCTGACGAGGAGACCTTGGGCAAGCCAGTAGCTAGCGACCTGCGGCACGGCTTGTTCACCTTGCCGACCCTGTACTATCTTGAGGGCAAGCCTGCCGACGAACGCGTACAGGTTTTATTGGACGGCGGTGTATTGGAAGAGGAGCGCATGGAAGCGCTGATCGACGACATCCGCACCAGCGGGGCATTGCAGCGAGCCAACGAGGAAGCCCACCGCTATGTGCGCCTGGCGCTGGATGCGCTGGAAGCGATGCCGGCGTGTGACGAGCGCGATGGTCTGGCTGATTTGGCTGAATACGTCGTTCAGCGCTTGCATTAAGCGTAATTTTCGCTACACTATTCCCTTATTCGTCTGAAACAAGGAGCCAACATGACTCTGCAAGAGCAACTCAATCAACGTATCGAAAAGAAGGCGCTGCTGAAGCACCCCTTCTATCAGGCATGGGAATCCGGCGAGCTGCCGGTGGACGCCCTGCGCACCTACGCCCGTGAATACGGCGCGTTCATTGCCACCATGCCGGCTGGCTGGGAGACCCTGAAGGACGCCGAGACGGCCCAGGAAGAGCGCGAGCACGCCGAGCTGTGGCAGGAGTTCGCCGCAGGCCTGGAGACCGAAGTAGGCGCAGCGGAGCTGCCAGCGGTGAGCAAGCTGGTGGCCGACTCGGCTGCCCTGTTCGCCAAGCCCGCCACGGCGCTGGGCGCCCTGTACGCCTTTGAGGCTCAGCAGCCCGAGACGGCCAAGAGCAAGCTGGAGGGCCTGCGCGCCCACTACAGCCTGCCGGCCCAGACTGAGCCCTACTTTGAGGTGCACTCGGCCAACCATCACGAAGCCGCCAAACTGCTGACTGCCATCAACGGCCTGAGCAGCGAGGAGCAGGCCGAGGCGCTGGCGGCGTGCGAGCAGATGAGCGCGGCCCTGTGGGATGCGCTGACGGATATTTACGACAAGCACTGCGCGATGTAGTTTCTGCGCCTAAAAAGCTAGAACTAAACAGCCGAGCGAAAGCTCGGCTTTTTTTGTGACATTCTTGGGACATTTGTATCTACTAGCCTCCCGGGGCAGGCCGTAAAGTAGGGGCGTAACGAGGAGGTATCAATGAATACTCATAAAGTAGTCGATTGGATGACCAAGGATGTGATCTCAATAACGCCCGGCACCACGCTGCCCGAGGCCACGGCGCTGATGCGTGAGAAGCACATTCGCCGCCTGCCGGTGGTAGAGAACGGCCATCTGGTTGGCATCGTAACGTATGGCGACTTGCGCAAGGCAAGCCCTTCTGACGCCACGGGCCTCAGCATTCATGAGATCGGGTATCTGTTGCAGCGCATCAGCGTGGAGAAGCTGATGACGCGCAAGCCCTTCACGGTAAGCCCGGATACGGCACTGACCGAAGCGGCGCGGCTGATGCTGCAGCACAAGATCGGTGCGTTGCCGGTGATGAAGGATGGCGGGCTGGTTGGCATTATTACGGAATCTGACATCTTTCGGGCGTTCATGCGCCTGTTGGATGAAGAGCCCGTGGCTGTAGCGGCAGTTTAGCTTCAGCATCTTTACCCTCCTCAGGAGGGCGGGCATGTAACTCTCCTTGCGTGCTCGCCCTCCCCTGAGGGCAAATCTCCAGGGGTTAGCGCTCGCCGCAGAACTTGCAGGCGAGTTTTTGTGCAGCCATGATGGCCTGGTCGCTGCTCCAGAAGAAATTCTGTTCGCCGACTTCGTCCACCAGGCCACCGCGCTCCAGCATCGCCTTCACGTTCTTATGCACGCCTGCAAACATGAGTGTGCCGCCCTGCGCACGAACGCGTTCGTGCAGCTTGCGAATGGCCTCGATGCCGGCGGTGTCGACCAGCGGCACGCCGCGCATGGAGAGGATCAGGGCATGCGTGTTGTTCAGGCCGGACAGCGCTTCGCCAAAGGTGGCGGTGGCGGCAAAGAAGAGCGGCCCGGTGACGAAGGCCACGTGCATGTGCTCGCATGGATGCTCTAGCTGCACGCCGCGCTGGCGCAAACGCTCCGGGTCGACTTTGGTGACCTCCACTTCGAGGCTGGCGATGCGATTGAGAAAGATGGCGCCGGCCAACAGCGAGCCGATGAGAATGGCCTGGGTGAGATCCAGGCTGATGGTGGCGAACATGGTGATGAGGAACGCGCCGATATCGGTCTTGAAGCGGTGGCTGAACATGAAGCGAATGGCGTGCCATTCGTTCATGCGCCAAGCGGTGACCATGAGCACGCCAGCCAGGGCGGCCAGTGGGATGCGCGCCATCAGCGGAGCCAGCAGGAACATGGAGAGCAGCAGGCCGAGGGCGTGAATGATGCTGGTGAGGCGGGTCTGGCCGCCGGACTTGATGCCCACGCTGGAACGGGCGATGGCCGCAGTGGCTGGCACGCCGCCGAAGAACGGCAGGACGATGTTGCCGATGCCCTGGCCAACGAGCTCCTGATTGGCTTGCAGGCGGATGCCGGTCATGTTGGCGGCAACCGCGCCGCACAACAGCGACTCGACCGTGCCCAGGGCCGTGATGGTGAGAGTGGGCGGCAGCAGGGCGGGCAGCTGGCTCCAGTCAAAGGCTAGTGGATCGAAGCGCTGGGCCAGCAGCAAGGTCTGGGGGATGGCGCCAATCTGCTCGACCTGCCAACCTGTCGCCACGGCGGCCACCGTGGCGGCGATGATGCCAAGCAGCGAGGCGGGCACCACGCGGTCCCATTTTCTGGGCCAGAGCAGCATCAGGCCGATGACCACCATGCCAATCAGCATAACGTGCCAGTTGGGCGTAAAGCCACCCTCGAAGTAGCCGAGCAGTTTTTGCAGTGCGCTTTCATGCTCGGCGGTGTGGACACCGAGGAAGTTGTCGATCTGGCCGATGAAGATGATGAGGGCGATGCCGGAGGTGAAGCCGGTGATCACGGAGGAAGGGATGAACGCGATGAAGCGCCCCAGCTTGAGCAGGCCGATGAGAAGGAGTAGGACGCCGGAGAGCAGACCTGCGGCCCAGATGCCATCCAACCCGTAGCGGCTGACCAGCACGATGAGCACCGCGCTCATGGCGCCGGTGGGGCCGCTGATCTGGTAGGGCGCGCCGGAGAGGGCGCCGATGACCAGGCCGGCGATGATAGCGGTGACCAGGCCGGCGGCGGCCGTGGCGCCCGAGGCCACGCCGAAGGCCAGGGCCAGCGGCAGGGCCACGGCGGCAACAGTGAGGCCGGCCAGCAGATCCTGGCGGAACTTTGTCAGGTTGTAACCGGAGAATTCGGAGCGGTAGAGCTGGGCTAAGTTTCGCCGTGGCATGGTTCGTTGGCCGGAGCCGTGAAAAACGCCGCACTATACCATGTTTCATAGGCTTGATTGTGTACAATCAAGCCTATGATCTGGAAATCGTTCGGATTTTCGATAGTGTGCGCGCTTCTGTATTGGCTTGTGCGCAGCAACCTGCACACTGAAGTTTATATTCATGATGTTGGCGGGTTGAGCTCGTTCCTGGGCGTGTTCGGCACTTTGTACGGCATCCTGGCAGCCTTTGTGGTGTTTGAGGTGTGGAGTCAGTACAACCGCATCTCGGCGCTGATCGGCAAGGAAGCTCAGGCGCTGGAACAGTTATTTAGACTAAGCCTGTACTTCCGTGACGAGCGATTTGCTGAGCGCATGAAGGCCGGCATCCGCGAGTATGTTGTCTGTGTAGTGGAGGGTAACTTTCGCCAACTGGCCAAGGGCGAGCGCAATGCCAAGAGTGGCCTGGCGCTGCGCAAGATCTCCGAGATCATCCAGAGCATTGAGTTCGATGACGATCACGACTCGATCGTCTTCGATCAGATCGTGCAGCATTATGGCGATGTGGCCCAGCTGCGCACCGAGCGCACCAACGAGAGCCGCAACCGCTTGCCGCGCTTTCTCAAGTATTTTATTTATCTGGCGTCGGCGTTTGCCCTGACCACGTTTCTGGTGATGCCCTTCGAAGTCGCTCTGTATGGGTTGTTCTCGGCCTTTGTTATCGGCTTCCTGCAAGCGATGGTGTTCCAGCTTATCGAAGAGCTGGACAACCCCTTCAAAGGTCATATGCAGCTCACCCCGGCGCCGTTCGTTTTAGCCCTCAAGCATATTGAAGAAGATTATTGATCCGGCATGGCTAAGTACGTAGCCTTGATCCGCGGCATCGCCCCCGCGTTCCCGAACATGAAGAACAAGGACCTGTGTGGCGTTCTGGAGCGGGAAGGCTTTGCAGGCGTTCAATCGGTGCTTTCCAGCGGCAACATTATTTTTGAAGCTGACAAAGCGGAGGTGAAAGCGTGGGAGCGTCAACTGGAAACTGCCTGGCCAAAGCAGCTGGGCTTTAAGGCCACAACAGTTATCAAGAGCGAGAAAGAGCTAGCGAAACTAATGGCGGCAGAACCGTTTGCCGGCGTAACGCACGGGGGCAAGTCTTACCTGTTGGTGACCTTCTTCAAGCATCGCTTGAAGTTGGGCTTTGAGTTGCCGCACCGGCCCGCAGGCAAACCGTTTCGGTTTGTGTATTATGCCAATGGCGCGTTGTTCAGCGTAACGGACACAACCATGCCAGGCGACCCCGGCGGTTGGCTGGAGCGCCAGTATGGCAAAGAGATGACGTCACGCACGCCACAAACCGTTGAGCGCATTTTGCGCAAGATGGCTGGCTAACTCCACTTCTCCCATTTCACCAATTCATCAAAGTCCTTGCGGCCCTTGAGCAGCTTGGCGAGGCGCAGCTTTTCTTTCTCGGCTGGATAGCCGAAGGAGATCGCCATCAAGGCCTGCCAGTCGTCAGGGATGTTGAGCAGGGCGGCCACTTTGTCGCTGTCGTACAGCGTGGCCAGGCACGAGCCGACGCCCAGCTCGGTGGCGGTGAGCTGCATGTAGGCGGCGGCCTGGCCAGCGTCGAAGAGGGCGCCGTAGAACTTGTCGGGCGGAGGCGTGAGGATGAGCACGCCCAGCGCGGCGCCGGCCAGGTGCCCGGCAAACTGGCCGAGCTTGCTGACCTGGCGCAGCGTTTCGCGCTGGCGGATGGCGAGGAAGCGCCAGGCCTGGCGGTTCTTGGACGACTGGGCGCGGCGGCCGGCCTTCAGGATGGCGGTCACCACCTCATCAGGCAGCGGCTCATCGGTGAAATCGCGGATGGCGCGCTTGCGGCGAATGGCTTCGGAAACTTTCATGCTTCCTCCTAGAATTTGGCTGCCTGCGGCAACACGCTGGCGGCCAGGGCTTCGAGCCCGGCAATATCGTCCTGGTCGATCCACTGCAGCATGACCTGCTGGCAGCCAGCCGCCGCCAGCGCGGCCAGCTGCTCGGTGAGCTGGCCTGCTTCGCCGACCAGCGCGCCGCGGGCGCGCCACTCGTCGGCGGTGAAGGGAGTGGCGGCCAGCTTGCTGGCCAGCTCGGCGGCGGTGCGGCCGAACAGGGCGCGCACCATCACGCTGCGCTTGACTTCGCTGGGATGGCGGCCTTGTTGCTCAAGATACTTGGCCAGCAAGGGCACACGCTCGGCATAGGCGTCTGCGGTCAGCCCGACGCCGTTCCATTCTCTGGCATATTTGGCGGCCAGCTTCAGGGTGCGTTGCTTGCCATTGCCACCGACCAGGATCGGCGGGCCGCCCGGCCGCTGCGGCCGCGGCAGCAGGATGGCTTCTTTGAGCTGGTAGTGCGCGCCGTCAAAATCCACGGGCGCATCACTTGCGAGCAGGCGAGTGACGACTTCGAGCCCCTCTTCGAAGCGGCGCATGCGCTCGGGCAGCTCAAGCAGGTCGAGGCCGAACATCTCGTGCTCGCGCACCTGCCAGCCGGCGCCCAGGCCGAGCACCAGGCGGCCGTCGCTGAGATCGTCGACGGCGGCGGCCATGCGGGCGGTCATGCTGGGATGGCGGAAGGAAAAAGGCGCCACCAGCGAGCCGAAGTGGATGCGCTTGGTGTGGCTGGCAAGCCAGGTGAGCGAGACCCACAGCTCCAGCGAGTCCTTCTCCGGAGGGTTCATGTTGGTGTAGTGGTCGCTACGATACAGGCCAGCGAAACCGAAATCCTCGGCGGCCTGGGCCAGCCGCTGCCAGCGCGGCCAAGTGAGGCCGTCTTGCCCTTCGATCATGATGGAAAGTTCCATGACTTACTCCTTATTTCCACAGATGAACACAGATAAACACTGATGGCAATCTTGCTTATCAGTTGGCGAGTTGTTCTTATGAAACTAAGAACAGGCTTCTTGCCTTATCCATGACCGGCTTCCATTCTTCGCCTTCGGCATACGGCGAGGGTCCGACCGCGTCAGTGATCTCCTGGCCCAACAGAGCTTGCACCGCGGCCAGGCCGCAGGCCGCCGCGGCGTCGAGGTCATAGCCGCCTTCGAGGACGAGGGCGATCCTGCCGCCGCAGTGCTGCTGCGCCCATTGGCGCAGCGAGGCGATGGCGCGGCCGTAGCCGGCGGCGCTGACCTGCAGATTGGCGAGCGGGTCCTTCCAGTGCGAATCGAAGCCAAAGCTCACCAGTAGCATCTCAGGCTTGAAGTCATCCAGGAGGGCTGGGAACAGCTCGCCATAGGCGTGGGCGAAGGCCGCATCCCCGCTGCCGGGAGGCAGCGGCAGGTTGGCGGTGAAGCCCAGGCCGGGGCCGTGGCCGCGCTCTTCGACGCGGCCGGTGCCCGGCCACAGCGGCAGCTGCTGAGTATTGCAGAACAGCACATCCGCCCGCTCGTAGAAAATGTCCTGCGTCCCGTTGCCATGGTGCACATCCATATCCAGAATGGCGAGGCGGGTGGCACCCTCGTGCTGCAGCAGGTGCTGGGCCGCCAGGGCAACATTATTAAGCAGGCAGAAGCCCATGGGCTGGGAGCGGGTGGCGTGGTGGCCCGGCGGCCGCGAGAGCGCAAAGCCGGTTTGGGCCTCGCCACGCCACACGGCCCGCGCCACCGCCACTGCGCCCGCGGCGGCGTTTTGCGCCAGCGGCCAGCTATGGCGGGTGGTGTAGGTGTCGGCATCCAGGTTGCGCTGCTCGGCTGCATGCTGCTGGATAGCTTGCAGCATCTCCTGGCTATGGACGGCGGCGAGCACATCGGCCGCCAGCGGCTCACCCGGCAACTGCGGCCCCAGCTGCCACAACCCGGCCTGCTCCAGCGCCTGGCGGATGACTTCGACGCGCTTGGGGCGTTCCGGATGGTTGGGTTGCGAATGGGCGCTGTGGCCCTCAGGGTAAAAATAGGCAATGGGAGCGCTCATACGCATGATTATAGAATGTTTGATGGGCTAAAATTGAAATACCTCCAACATAAGGAGCATTCGTCATGGCAGAAGATAACCAAACTGAAGAGAAGAGCAAGAAGGCAGCAGGTGGAGCGCGCGCGATCTGGTCCGGCGCGATCGCCTTTGGCCTGATCAACATTCCGGTAAAGCTGTTCTCGGCTACTCGTGAGAACGAGCTGTCTTTCAATCAATTGCGCAAGAGTGACCACTCGCGTATCAAGTATTTGCGGGTAGCTGCGGCGGATGGGCAGGAAGTGCCCTACGACCAGATCGTCAAGGGCTTTGAGGTGGAAGACGGCCGCTACGTCGTGATCGAAGACGAGGACATCAAGAACGCCAGCCCCAAGAAGACGCAGAGCATCGAGATCCTCTCGTTTGCGAACGAGGACGAGATCGACAGTGTTTACTTTGATAAGCCGTACTATCTGGGGCCGGACAAGAACGCGGCGCGTGCATACAGCTTGCTGCGTGAGGCGCTGAAGCAATCCAAGAAGGTGGCGGTAGCCAAGTTTATTCTGCGGACCAAAGAGAACCTGGCCATTCTCAAGCCTGAGGGTGATGTACTCATCCTTAACCAGATCCGCTACCAGTCAGAAGTGCGCGAATCGGATGGACTGAACCTGCCGGGCGCGGATGAGGTCAAAGAAAGCGAGCTTGACCTGGCGCTGAATCTGGTGAACCAGCTCACGCAGCAATTTGAGCCTGAGAAGTATCAGGACACCTTTACGGCTGAGATCAAGCGCATCATCGAGCAGAAGGCCCAGGGCATGACGCCGGAGGTTGTTGGCGCGGCCCCCGAGCAGACCAAGGATGACGACCTGCTGGCCTCGCTGCGGGCCAGTATTGAAGCCAGCAAAGCCCGCGTAGACGCCTAACGAGCAAGGTGGGCGTGGCAGACCCCAACAAGAGCTTACAGGAGTATCGCGACAAGCGCGATTTCTCCAAGACCAGCGAGCCTCAGCCGAACAGTGTGCCGGCTGAGGCTACTGGTATTGGCGCCCATCAAGCGCGCTTTTGCATTCAAAAACACAACGCCACGCGCTTGCACTACGACGTGCGCTTAGAAATTGACGGCGTCCTGGTGTCGTGGGCTGTGCCGCAAGGCCCTTCGTATGACCCGGTGGTCAAACGGCTGGCCGTGCGCACCGAAGACCACCCGATGGAGTATCTCAACTTTGAGGGCGTGATCCCCAAAGGCGAATACGGGGCGGGGCCAATCATTCTGTGGGACCAGGGCATCTACACCAATATTCGCGGGACCAAACGCAAGCCCTTCACTATGAAAGAGTCGCTTGATGCCGGGCTTGTGGAAGTGCGCCTGGAAGGCGAGAAGGTCAAGGGTGAGTTTGCCCTGGTGCGTACGAAGCATGAAGGCAAGCAAGAGAACTGGCTGATGGTGAAGATGAAGGATTCGTTCGCGAATCCTGAGTACGACATTGTGACTGATCTGCCGCTGTCCGTGAAGAGCGGCAAGAGCATTGAGGAGCTTGAGGAGGAAGGCAGCCGCGCCCAGCTGCCGGCGGCGCTGCGCAGCCTGCAGCCCGAGGCGCTCGAAAAGCTGACGCTCGACGACTTCCCGGGTTGGAAGGAGCCGATGCTGGCTTCGCCGGAAGATCGCCCATACGAGCGCGCCAACTGGATCTACGAACCCAAGCTGGATGGGCAGCGTGCGATCGTGTACCGGCGCGGCGGCCAGGTGCAGATGCTCTCGCGCAACAAGCTGATCATTACTGAGCAATATCCTGAGTTGGTTGCGGCGCTGAAGGAGCATGGCCGCGGCGACTTTGTGGCGGATGCTGAGATCGTCTCGTTCGAAGGCGAACGGGCCAGTTTTGAGCAGATGCAAAAGCGCATGCATGTACAGAAGCCGAGCAAGGAATTGGTAGAGGAAGCGCCGGTCTTCATGTATTTGTTCGACGTTACATACTATGAAGGTTACGACACGACCCGCCTGAGCCAGTTGGAGCGCAAGCAACTGTTGCGGGGCCTGGTGGAGTACAAGGATCCGCTGCGTTACATGGAGTATCAGGAGGGCGGGGGGTTGGAGCTGTTCCAGCGCTCTTGTGCCAGTGGGCAGGAGGGCGTGATCGCCAAGGATGGCAGCGCGCCGTACCAGCGCAGCCGCTCCAAGAGTTGGCTGAAGTGGAAGTGCGTGCGCCAGCAGGAATTTGTTGTGGGTGGCTTCACGCTGCCCACCGGCGGCATGCGCGGCTTTGGGGCCCTGTTGGTTGGTTACTATCCAGAGGGCAGCGAGAAGCTGCAGTTTGTGGGTGGGGTCGGCACTGGTTTCTCCGACGAAGCCATTCGAGACGTGCGCCAGAAGCTGGATGCGCTCGCCACCCGCGAGAACCCGTTCATGCAGGATGATCTGCTGCCCTTGGAGGGTGTGCAGTGGGTGCGGCCAGAGCTTGTGGCACAGGTGGGCTTTGGCGAATGGACCAAGCTCAACAAGATCCGCCACCCGCGCTATCTCGGGCTGCGGGCGGACAAGGACGCGGCCAGCGTGCGGCGTGAGCCGACCGCCGCCGAGCCGGCTGCCTCGCCGCCTGTGGCTGAGCCGCCGCGGGCGGCAGCCGGCGACGAGATGCGCGAGGTGGATGGCCAGAAGATCAAGATCACCAACCCGGGCAAGATGCTGTTTCCAGATGTCAATAAAGCCCGCGTGATCGATTATTACGATCAGATCGCCCCGGTGATGCTGCCGCATCTGGTTAACCGGCCGATCAGTATGCAGCGCTTCCCTGACGGCATACGCGCCCAAGGTTTCTTTCATAAGGAAGCGCCGGAATACTTCCCCAAGTTCGTCAGCCTGGTGGAAGTGCGCACCAGCGCCAGCGCGGCCGAAACTCAGCTGCAGGTCATGATCAACAATGCGGCCACGCTGGTGTATCTGGCACAGTTGGCCTCGTTCGTGATCCATATCTGGACCAGCCAAGTGCCGTTGCTGGAGCAGCCCGACAAGATCGTGTTCGATCTTGATCCGTCCACGGATGACAGCTGGGATGCGGTGGTGAGCGGAGCGCAGGATATGCGCCGCATGCTAACCGAGATGGGCCTGCCCTCGTTCGTGATGGCGACCGGCTCGCGCGGCTTGCATGTGTGCGTGCCGCTGGTGCCGCAGCACAATTTTGACACCGTGCTGCTGTTCGCAAAGGCGGTCTGCACCACGCTGGAGCGGCGCGATGCGAAGTTCACTACGCAGATCCGCAAGGACAAGCGCAAGGGGCGTATCTTCTTGGACTACTTGCGTAACCGCTATGCCCAGACGGGCATAGCGCCGTATTCGCTGCGGGCCAAGCCGGGTGCGCCGCTGGCGGCGCCCCTGGCTTGGGAGGAGCTGGACGACCTCAGCTTCCGGGCCGACAAGTTCACGGTGAGCAACATCATGCAGCGCCTTTCGAACGGTGGAGACCCGTGGGCAGGCTTCTTTGAGGCGCGCACCGCACTGCCGGACTTTGGCCTGATCGAACAGGTGCTTAAGGCTTAGTTGCTTTAGAATTTTGTACATGAGCATCGCACCCATCACCAACATTCCCTGTTCCCTCGAATCGCTGAACGCACAAGAGCCCATGGCTGGCACTGCGCCCAAGGCGCAAGTGTGGTTCATGCTGGAGTACGCGCCGCGTTGGGGCCATAAGGCCTGGGAAGAGAGCAGCATTGATCCTGAGATTCGCCAGGCTGTTGATGAGCAGCTTAAGCGGATCCCAGGTGCGCGCCTGTTGTTGATCAGACAGAAGAACCGTGTTGAGGGGCTGCGTTTCTTTGCAGCAGTGCTCGGTGAGCAGCCGGTCTTGTATAGATTTCAGTTAGCCGGCTATGAAGACCTGACTGAACTCGACCTGGTCTCGATCGTGGCAGGCTCCGACAAATATTTAGACAACCTCACGGACGAGCCATTGTTATTAGTTTGCACTAACGGACAGCGGGATGCTTGTTGCGTGCTGCACGGCATCGCCGTGTACAACGCGCTGTTCAGCCAGCTGGGCAGCACAGTATGGGAGAGCAGCCACCACGGCGGCCACCGTTTTGCGGCCAATATCCTGGCCTTCCCCAGCGGGCGCTCCTATGGCCGCCTGCGGGCAGACAATGCGCTGGGCATAGCCCAGGCCATTGCCAAAGGCAATGTGCCGGTTGAGTATTGCCGCGGCAACACGGCCTGGGCAGAGCCTGCCCAGGCCGCCGAGCTGCTGCTGCGCCAGCAGCTCGGCATGCAGCAGGAAGGCGGGCTCCGGCTGCTGGATACGCAGCCAGCAGGCGATCATCGCTGGCGGGTGCGCTTTGCTGCTGACAGCGGCGAGCATGAACTGCTGGTCGAGCGGGTTGAGGGCGCGCCAGTGCATGCCTCGTGCGGAGACGAGAAGACAAGCCCGTCTATCGAGTATCGTTTGATTGACTGAAAGCAAGTGTGGTTAAATTCGTGCTATGAAATCACTCCTCCAAAAACTCAACATTCAAGACATTAATCCTGGCGCCTCCTTTGGGGCTGGTCATTGGATCGAAGACAAAGCCGGCGCCGAGCTGGTGTCGTACAACCCGGCGACAGGCGAGCCGATCGCCAAGGTTATTCAGGCCACGCCAGCTTCCTATGATCAGGTGGTAAAGGCATCCCAGCAGGCATTTGAGAGCTGGCGCAACGTGCCGGCCCCGAAGCGCGGCCAGCTGGTGCGCGATCTAGGCGAAGCCGTACGGGAACTGAAGGAGCCCCTGGGCGAACTGGTTTCGCTGGAGATGGGCAAGATCCGCGCTGAGGGCTTGGGCGAAGTGCAGGAGATGATCGACATCTGCGAGTTCGCAGTTGGCCTGAGCCGCCAGCTGTACGGCCTGACCATGCACAGTGAGCGGCCCAACCACCGCATGTACGAGCAGTGGCACCCGCTTGGCCCGGTGGGCGTCATCAGCGCGTTCAACTTCCCGATCGCGGTGTGGTCGTGGAATTCGACCTTGGCCAGTGTTTGCGGCGACACGGTGATCTGGAAGCCTTCCGAACTGGCGCCGCTGGCCGCCATCGCCACCCAGCATATTTGCAACCGCGTCATGGCCGATCATGGCCTGAGCGGTATTTTCAGCCTGGTGATCGGCACCGGCCAGGAAGTAGGGGAGCTGCTGATCAATGACCCGCGCATTCCGCTGGTCTCGTTCACTGGTTCCACCAAGGTCGGGCGCCACGTCAACCAGACGGTGGCCGGGCGCTTTGGCAAAACCCTGCTGGAACTGGGCGGCAACAACGCCATCATTGTGGCCGAGGACGCCAACCTGGATCTGGCGGTGCGCGCGATCCTGTTTGGCGCAGTGGGGACTGCGGGCCAGCGCTGCACCAGCACGCGCCGCATCATTGCCCATAAGAGCATTGTGGATGAACTCACCCAGCGCCTGGTGAAGGCGTACGGCCAAGTAAGCATTGGCGACCCGCTTGACGAGGGCACGCTGATGGGGCCGCTGGTGACCCCGGCTGCGGTGGAGAAAATGGAAGCTGCGCTGCAGAATGCCAGCCAGGCGGGCGGCACCGTGCTGACCGGCGGCAAGCGCATCGAGCGCCCAGGTAACTATGTTGAGCCCACGATCGTGCGCATGCCCAAGCAGAGCGATGTGGTGAAGGAAGAGACCTTTGCGCCGGTGCTGTACATCTTGGACTATGACAGTGTGGATGAGGCCATGCGCATCCATAACGATGTGCCGCAAGGCCTGAGCAGCGCTATCTTCACGGACAGCATGCAGACGGTAGAGCGCTTCCTCTCCTCTGGAGGCAGCGACTGCGGCATCGCCAACGTCAACATCGGCACCTCCGGCGCCGAGATCGGCGGCGCGTTCGGCGGCGAGAAGGAAACCGGCGGCGGCCGCGAGAGCGGCTCCGACTCGTGGCGGGCCTACATGCGCCGCCAGACCAACACGATCAACTGGGGCAAAGAGCTGCCGCTGGCGCAGGGCATCAAGTTCGGCGACTAGCGCGAACGGAACAGGCAAAAAAAACGGCCGCAAGGCCGTTTTTATTTGGCAGCGATGCGTGCCATCAGCAGCATGTTGAGCGCCTCGCGGGCGGCGGGCAGGGTGCGCATGGCATCCCAATTCTCGACAAACTCTTTGGCGGATGGCTTGCTGAGCACGGCCAGGAACGGATCGCCGACCACTAGCTCGCCTTTGACGCGGGCTGTGCGCCAGTGCGGCTCAAGCTCGGCGGCGAGGGCCGGGTAGGCCGCCTGCAAACGTTCCTGCGCTTCAAAGAAGCGCGCTTGCTGCTCCACAGTCAGCGACTTCTGCTGATAGATCTCGATCACCAGTTCAGTGACTGCATCCCAGTCCGTGGCAAAGGCGGTTAGCTGCGGATCGTTGAGTTGCTGGAGCAGGCCGTGGGTAACAGGATTCATGAGGTGCGCGGGATTATAATGCCGCCGTTATGGCTGACTATATTCTTGCCGGCGACCTGGGCGCCACAAAAACCAACATTGCACTATTCGACGCGGGCAACCTGCAGGCTGGCCCACAGTTCACCGAGTCGTACTTGAATGCAGAGCATGATGGCCTGCACGCGGTTGTGCGCAAATATCTGGCGGGCAAATCGGCCAGCATCCAAATGGCCTGTTTCGGCGTGGCCGGGCCGGTGATCGACAACCATGTGCGCATGATCAACCTGGATTGGGAAGTGGATGGGGCTGAACTGTGCGCAGAGTTTGGTTGGCAAGCGGCCTGGCTCATCAATGATCTCAAGGCGCTGGCGAATGCCGTGCCATTTCTGCAGGGCGAGGATGTGCATACATTCCAGGCGGGTGTACCGGAGCAGGGTGGCAGCATCGCAGTGATCGCGCCGGGCACGGGCTTGGGGATCGGCTATCTGACTTGGGCTGGCGGGCGCTATACCGCGTACGCCACCGAAGGCGGTCATGCCAGCTTTGCTCCTGAGACGGACCTGCAGCATGAACTGCTGCAGTGGTTGCGCCCGCAGTTGGGTCAGGTGGCGATCGAGCATGTGTGTGCAGGCGTGGGCTTCCCGAATCTGTACGGTTTCCTGAAGGCGAGCGGGCATGCCAACGAACCCGAGTGGCTGGCCAAGGAGCTGGCGGCTGAGGGCGATGACAACAATGCCATCATTGTCAAGCATGCCTTGCAGCAAACGCCTGGCAGCGAGATCTGCCAGCTGACTCTGCAGCTGTTTGTGGAGATCCTGGGCGCTACCAGCGGCAACCTGGCCCTGGGGCTGGGCGCCACGGGCGGTGTGTACGTGGGCGGCGGCATCCCGCCGCGGATCATGCCTGCGCTAGAGCGCGATGGCTTCATGAAATTCTTTCTGGGCAAAGTGGGCTACGAGGAGTATCTTTCCCGCTTCCCCGTCCATATGATCCTGCAGCCTACGGCGGCATTGCTGGGGGCGGCCGCCTACGCCAAGCAACAGGCTGCCTAGCTTCCTAAGCTTGCACTAATCTAGGGCAAACATTTCATTAATACGCCACCCGCAGAATGATTGCGTAGTGGTCGCCCTTTTACGCCAATAGCCTAAAAACTGAATACTCAGTTCAGGCTGGGAAGAGCCTTTCGGCTCTGCGTTGTGTCATTTATTGACGATCAGGCGTTAACCACACATGTAAGGTTTGGTTGGTTGAAAGACTCTGAAGAGTACGGAGGCATAGTATCGAATGAGCAATACGATCGAAGCATTTGAAAACGAGGAAATCTCGCTAAGTGAAGATGAGGCTCTGGAGCGCTTGATCCGGTTGGGGCGCAAGCAGGGCTTTGTAAGCATTGACAATGTGCTGCAACTCGTGCCGGGCGAGCAGCGCCAGTCTGAGCATTTGGAAGAGATCTTTGAGGCTTTGCTGAACGAAGGCATCCCCCTGGTGGAGGATGACGATACGGACGGAGCCGAGCTCTCTGACGCCGACGTGGAGATCGAGGACGAAGAGCCGGCCAACGAGCGCAGCAAGATCTATGCGCCCGATGACCCGCTGGCTGAGGCTGAGACCGGCGACCTGGTGCGCCTGTACTTCAACGAAGCTGCCAGCGTACCGCTGCTGACCGCCGCCGAAGAGGTGGATCTGGCCAAGAAGATGGAGCGCGGCAACAAGGCGCGCACCCAGCTGGCCCAGAAGGGCCTGAGCGCCGCCAAGCGGGCTGAGCTGCAAGAGGCTGTGCAGGTGGGCTGGGATGCCCGTCAGCACATCATTGTGGCCAACAGCCGCCTGGTGATCAGCATCGCCAAGAAGAACATGAACCGCGGCCTGCCGCTCATCGACCTCATCCAAGAAGGAAACATCGGTCTGATGCGGGCGGCCAAGAAGTTTGACTACCGCCGTGGTTTCAAGTTCAGCACGTATGCCACCTGGTGGATCCGCCAGGCGATCACGCGGGCGATCTCCAACAAATCGCGCACCATCCGCATCCCCGCCCACATGGGCGACAAGATCGCCAAGATGATGCGTATGAAGAACACGCTGAAGCAGGAGCTGAAGCGTGAGGCCACCCTGGCCGAGCTGGCGGAGGCGCTGGAAGTGAGCGCCGAGGAGATCGAGCTGATCACCACCGCCGGCTACCAGCCGCACTCGCTGGAGACGCCGATCGGCAGCGACGAAGACTCCGTGCTGGGCGAGCTCATCGAAGATGAGACCGCCCCCTCGCCGGAGGAGAGCACGGCCCAGTCCCTGCTGGAGCAGGACCTGGCCCGCACGATCGACGAGACCCTGCCGCTGCGTGAAGCTCGCATCCTGCGCCTGCGCTTCGGCCTGGATGACGGCAAAGTGCACAGCCTGAGCGATGTGGGCCGCAAGCTGGGCGTCACGCGTGAGCGTGTACGCCAGATCGAGGCCCAGGCGCTGCGCAAGCTGCGTGACCCGCGCGTGCGCTCCCGACTCAAGGATTACGTCAACTAAATGTTGGCGAGCAACAAAAAAAGCGCTGCCGAAAGGCAGCGCTTTTTTTGTTTGGCAGCGGGGAGCTTAGCGTTTGGTGTAGCGCACGGTTACGGGGGTGGGCTTGCTGGAGCCGCCGCGGTTGACGCCGATGCTTTCGTAGGGGGTGACGAGCTCAAGCTCGTACTTGCGGAAAAGCAGGGCCAGAATGATCGACATTTCAGTGCGGGCAAAGTTCATGCCGGTGCATTTGTGCAGGCCGCCACCGAAGGTGATGAGATCGAAGCCGCGGCCCTCGCCGCGCTCGGTGAAGCGAGCCGGGTCGTAGGCGTGTGGGTCAGCGAAGTATTCGGGAATGAAGTGGGCCGCCGCGGTGGAGGTCATCACGAACCAGCCGGCGGGGATGCGGTAGCCGTCCAGCGTGATGTCTTCCTGCACTTCGCGGATCAGGGTCTCGGCCGAGGGGCGCAGGCGCCCGGTTTCCTGGACGGCGGCGTTGATCTGAGCGATCTCACGCATGTGGACATGGTTCACTTCGGCGGAGTCACCCAGCACGCGCTGCGCTTCTTCTTGCACACGGGCACTGTGCTGCGCATCGTTGATGAGGTGAATGATTGACCAAGCGGCCTGGCCGGCGGTGGTCTCGTGCCCGGCAAACATGAGGGCGGCGAAGAAGTTGGCCACGATCTCGTCAGGCAGCGGCTCGCCCGAGCCGTCCGGCTGCTCTAGCAGATACTGGAAGCCGTCGTCGACGGGCTGCCGGCGGCGCTCCTCGATCAAGGGTTGCAGGATGGCGCGGATCTTCTCTTTGGCCTGATCGCGGCGCTTGAACTTGGGCAGCGGCAGCTTGTAGAGCAGGGGGTCCAGCGATTCGCTGAGTGCATCGTATTGCGCCCAGAAGCCAGCAGCTTCCAGGCGGCGGTGGACCTCGTCGCCCAGGAAGCAGCGGCCAGCGACTTCTTTGACGATGTGGGTCATCTCGTTGGTGAGCTCAATTTCGCCACTGTCGCCCAGGCGCTCCAGCCATTCGTTGACCACCTGGCTCATCACCGGCAAGTACTTGGCCATCTGGTCACGCGTGAACAGGCTGTGCAGGATGGGGCGGTGCAGCTTATAGGTTTCGTGGGAACCGAGGAAGGCAATGCGCCCGAACATGGCCGCCAGGAACTGGTAGGGCTTCTCCATGCTGAGCTCTTTGTCAGTGCTCTTGAAAAAGAAGGATTGCTCCTGCGGGCCGACCAGGATCGCCATGGGTTGGCCGAGGAGCTTGATGCCGAAGACGTTGCCGTGCTTGCTGTAGCCACGACGGAAGAAGGCTTCCTGGTCGCGGTAGAACTCGATCGCATGGCCAATGTAGGGCAGCCCGCCGCTGAGCATGGGTGGGGTAGGTAGTTTAGAAGGGGTCGAGACAGTTTCCGTATTGATCATGAGCCCAGTATACGCCCTTTGTGAACATTGTCACTTTAACATTGGGTTAAGGGCTTGCCCAAAGTTTGGCCAGGCGTCCTAGCACATCGTTCCAGCCTTGGCGCAGGTTGGCGCCATCACCAGCTTGCGGCGATAGATAGTGGGTTAAGGCCAGAGTAGTGCCGTTGTTGGCGGGCTCAAAGTGGAGGTCAACAGCTTCTTCGACCTCACTCACGCCATCATTCATCCAATTCCATGTGAGACGGATGTGGCTGGGCGGCTGCAGGGTAACGAACTGGCCGCGCACGCCGATGCCGGCCATCTGCGAGCGGATCTCGTAGACGCCGCCTGCACGCGCATCGAGGGCATAGGTCGTATCAGGGATATGCGGCCACCACCATTGGGCCAGTAGGTCAGCCTGCGTGAATGCGTCAAAGACTTGCTGGCTGGTAGCACCGGGGATGCTTTGGGTCAGCTCGAGCGTCTGGCCGCTCACTTGAGTTCCAGCATCACGGGGCAGTGATCGGAGCCAGTGACATCGCTAAAGATCGTGATGTCCTTGACCTTCTTTAGCAGCGGCTTGGACACTAGAAAGTAATCCAGACGCCAGCCGATGTTATTAAGGCGCGCCGAGGGGAAGCGCGCCGTCCACCAGCTGAACTGTTGCTTGTCAGGGTAGAACTCGCGGAAGGTGTCCACCAGGCCGGCGTCAAAGTACAGGCCGAGGGCGGCGCGCTCTTCCGGCATGAAGCCGGAGGTGCGCTGGTTGTCCTTGGGGCGGGCCAGGTCGATCTCGTTGAAGGCCGTGTTGAAGTCGCCGGTCAGGATCAGATTCTCGCCGGCCTTGTGCAGCTTCTTGATGTGCTTCAGCAACGCCGAGTAGAACTCGAGCTTGAACTTGACGCGCTCCATGCCGGTGGTGCCGCTGGGGAAGTACACGTTGAGCAGGGTGAAATCGTCAAAGCGGGTTTGGATGACGCGGCCCTCGATGTCGAACTTGGGCACGCCGAAGCCAATGATGTCCTCTTTGCTTTTCTTCGCCACCATTGTGGCGACGCCGCTGTAGCCGGGGCGCTCGGCTGGGTTCCAGGCTACGGTGTAGCCTTTGAAAGTTTCCATCTGGGCATCGGTGAGCTGCTCAGGCTTGCTCTTGATCTCCTGCAGGCAGATGACGTCTGGCTTCTGCTTCAGGATCCACTTCCAGGCATCTTTTTTGAGGTGGGCACGTAGCCCGTTTACGTTCCAGCTGATGAATTTCATAGGGGAAATTGTAATGGGTTTGGCAAGTAGAGAATAGAGATTGGAGATTCTGAAATCTCTATTCTCAAATCTTGTTCTTTCGTTCTCCTGGTCTTATATAATGCTCACATGCCCAACATCATTCAGGCTGTACGCGGTACTCAGGACTATTACCCGGAAGAGATGGCGGTGCGCTCATGGCTGTATGCCAAGATGCGCCAGGTGTCTGAGTCCTTTGGGTATCAGGAATACGACGGCCCGTTCCTGGAGCGCTTCGAGCTGTATGCAGCCAAGTCGGGCGCCGAGCTGGTGGAAAAGCAGTCGTATGTCTTCGAAGACCGCGGCGGCGAGCGCATCACCCTGCGCCCGGAACTGACGCCTACACTGGCGCGCATGGTGGCCACCCGCCAGCGCCAGCTGACCTACCCGCTGCGCTGGTGGTCCTTCGGGCCGTTCTGGCGCTACGAGAAGCCGCAGAAGGGCCGCACGCGTGAGTTCTTCCAGTGGAACATTGACATGGTGGGCGAAGATTCGCCTGAGGCGGATGCTGAGCTGGCCACGATCGCGGCCACTTTCCTGAAGACCATCGGCCTCCAAGCCAACGAGGCCCAAATTCTGGTCAACAACCGCCAGCTGATGCAGGCCGAGCTGGAAGCGCTGGGGATCGCCGGCGCGCTGCGCAGCGAGGTCTTCGGCCTGATCGACCGCAAAGACAAGCTGAGCGCGGAGGCCTGGCAGGCGCGCGGCAAGGAGCTGGGGCTGGATGCTGCTCAGATGCTGGGTGTTGAGACGCTAATTGGCAATCAGGAGCTGTGGCAAAAGTCAGAGTCGCTGCAGCGGTTCTTCAAGGCTGTGGAAGCGCAGGGCGTGGCTGACTACGTGCGCTATGCGCCGCACATCATCCGTGGCCTGGACTATTACACCGGCACCGTCTTTGAGGCCTGGGACACCGCTGGCGAGTTCCGTGCAATCTTTGGCGGCGGGCGCTACAACGACCTGGTGAACGCGGTAGGCGGCGAACCCGTGCCGGCGGTTGGCTTCGCGGTGGGCAATGTGGTCATCAGCCTGCTGCTGCAGGCGCTAGGCCACGCGCCGGATGTGAGCGGGCGCGCCCCGATCTACGTCACCGTGTTTGACGCGGACGGCTTGGCGGGCTCTCTCTCGCTGGCGGCTGAACTGCGGGCCGCCGGGCTGCAGGTGACCAGTCAACTGCAGCCGGACAAGCTGCAGAAGCAGTTCAAGCAGGCGGACCGCAGCGGGGCGCGGGTGGTGCTGGTGCTCGGGCCGGATGAGGTTGCCCAGAACGCGGTGAGCGTCAAGGACCTGCGCACTGGCGAGCAGCGCAACCTGCCGCGGGCAGGCTTGGCTGCAGAGCTTGCTAAGTTGCTGGCCTAACCTGCACGCAGCCCAGTCTGCATGATAAAATAGCGCCTTCTTGGTGGATGTAGCTCAATCGGCAGAGCACCGCATTGTGGATGCGGTGGTTGCGGGTTCGATTCCCGTCATCCACCCTGGCAAAAAAATCGGCGAAAGCCGATTTTTTTGATTCGTTTTATTGGCTGCAAGGGGCCAACAGCAATGATTTGCCTTGTTTCCCGACGCTTTCCAGTGCGCCCATTTTACGCAGGCAATAGCTCATGCGGGTCGTCATCCATACCGGCGCGCCCATGGCGCTGGCCAGCTGCTTGTGGGTGAACGGGGTGGGCAGGCCGGGTGGGATCAGGCCCAAATAGTCTCCCAGACTGTCAAAGCGCTGGCTGCCGGTGACCTTGAGCAACTGCCGGTCGGCAATGCTCCAATGCTTGCGGGTCCAGCTGCCGCGGCGGTCATCGCGCCAGATCTCTTCCTGGTGGGTGAAGACGGCCATGCAGTTGAAGTTGGGATGGGCCGCCAGTTGGGGGATATAGAGCAGCTCGCCGAAGAGATCTTCGATGCGGCCGCGCTTGGGCGATTTGCGCCGCGTGATCTGGCGGCCGCGCTTGGTTTGGCGCACGATCCATTTGCTTTCAGCGATCGGGTGCACCAGCAGCACTTTGTGATTTTGCAGCAGCTTGCCCAGCTTGGTTTTGAGGGCGCTGAAGTTGGCGGTCTGGATCTCGATCAGCGTGTCGCCGCGCACAATATCGATCTGGTAGCCGTCTACGCGCTGCTCCGGCGCATCGCCGGGTTTGGCCAGCCACTGCTTCAGGGCAGCATGCAGGCTCTGCTCGGTGAGGGTGCCGATGTGTGTGCCGGGCTGCATCATTTCTGCTTGTCCTTGGGCTTGGAGCGCAGGCCGCTGGCGGCCACCAGGCTGCCGGCGCCAAAGCGCTCCTGCAGGCTCTTGAGGGCAGTGTCCAGCCGGTCTTGTTTCTCGAACTCCTTGGGGTTCCAGTCCCACAGTTTGGGCTGAAAGCTGGGCGGAACCAGATTGCTGGCGCGCACACCCAGCAGCCGCACTTTGCGGCCCGGCTGCCAGTGGGCGGCCCACAGTTTACGGGCGGCCTGTTCGATGAGCTTGGCGTCAGCGGTTGGCTCCGGCAGAGTGAGCTGGCGGCTGATCTTGCTGAAGTCAGGCCAGCGAATTTTGATGGCGACGGTGTTGCAGTGCAGGTTCAGCTTGTGCAGCTGCTTACTGATTGACACGCTTTGCTCGCCGAGGATCTGCAGCAGCTCAGCCTCATTGCTGGTGTCACGCGCAAAGGTCTCTTCATGACTGACAGATTTGGTTTCATGGTCGCTGTGCACCGGGCTGTCATCAATGCCCTGGGCGCGGTAGTGCAGCGCTGCGCCGGTTTGGCCCAGCATGCGTAGCATGTCTTGCAGTGGGAAGCGGGCGATATCGCCGACCGTGTGGATGCCTAGCGAGGCCAGCCGCTCGGCGGTCTTGGGGCCGATGCCCCACAGCGCGTCGGATGGAAGCGGGTCAAGGAAGGCGGCCTCTTGCCCATGCGGCACGACTTGGATTGCATAGGGATAGTCGCCCGTCTTTGCGCTGGCCTTGCCAACATTGGTGGCTATTTTGGCCACCAGCTTGTTGCTGGCAACGCCCAGTGAGGAGGGTAAGTGTAGATGGTCACGGATCTGGGTCTGGAGTTGCTTGGCATACACAACACCCGGTTCGGGCAGATGGCTGACATCAATGAATGCTTCGTCGATGGAGATAGGCTGCATGATCTCAGAATAAGTAGCAAGCATGTCCATCACTTTGGCGGATAGCTCGGTGTAATCGCGAAAGTGATGGCGCACGATCTTGAGCTCAGGGCAGAGCCGCAGGGCGCGGGCCATCGGCATGGCGGAGTGGATGCCGAATTTGCGGGCCGCATACGAGCAGGTGGCGACCACGCCGCGGCCCTCTGGGCTGCCGCCTACGGCGAAGGGAATGCCGCGCAGGCTGGGGTCACGCAGCTCTTCCACCGCGCAGAAGAACGCGTCCAGGTCCAAGTGGATGATGGTGCGCTGGGTCGGGAGCAGGTCGGCGTGCATATCAGCTAAATGCGCATAGCCACAAGCGAATTGAGTGCTAGATCACATCTTGTTCTTTGAGCTGTTGGATGGCAGCCGCATCCATGCCCAGCTCGGTTTGCAAGATGTCCGCGGTGTGCTCGCCGAGGGCGGGCGGCGGGTAGCGCAGCTGCATGGGACTGGTGGGCACTTTGAGCGGCGAGGCCAGCATGTCAATCGCCTCGCCGTTGCTGAGCTGGCCATGCAGCACCATCTCGCGGGCCAGCACCTGGGGATCAGTGAACACCTGGTCAACTGTGTTGATCGGGCCGGCCGGTACGCCAGCCTGCTCGCAGATCGCCAGCCACTCGCCCACCGGGCGAGTGGCGAACAATTCCTCCAGGAGTGGGATCAGCGCGTCACGGTTCTCGACGCGCTTGGGGTTGGTGGCGAAGCGTTCATCCTGGGCAAGCTCGGGGCGGCCGGCGGCGGCGCAGAACTTGCTCCACTGCCCGTCATTGCCGCTGGCGAAGGCGAAGTAGCCATCGCTGCCGCGGAAGGACTGGTAGGGGACGATGTTGGGGTGCCCGTTTCCGTAGCGGCGGGGCGGCTGGCCGGAGATCAGGTAATTGCTGGCCACGTAAGACAGCGTGCCGACCTGGGCATCGAAGAGCGAAATGTCGATTCGCTGCCCTGTTTTTTGGCGTTCGCGTGCGAAAAGCGCGGCAGTGATCGCATTGCACGCATAAATTCCCGAAAGCAGGTCGGCGATCGCAAGACCGACGCGTACGGGTTCGCCGTCGGCGGGGCCGGTGATGCTCATCAGGCCGCCGCGGGCCTGGGCAATGAAGTCGTACCCAGGCTTGTGGCTCTCCGGACCGGTGTAGCCGTAGCCGCTGATGGTGCAATAGATGATGTCTTTACGCAGGGCCTGCAGCTCGGGATAGCCCAGGCCTATGCGCTCCAGCGTGCCGGGTTTGAAGTTCTCGACCAGCACATCGCTGGAGGCGATGAGCTGGCGCAGGATCTCGATGCCCTTGGGACTTTTCAGGTTCAGGGTCAGGCTGCGTTTGTTGCGGTTGGCCGAGATGAAGTAGGCCGAAATGCCAGCTTGCGTGAAGGGAGGGCCCCATTGGCGGGTGTCGTCGCCCTTACCGGGCGCCTCTACCTTGATGACATCGGCGCCCATATCGCCCAGCAGCATGGTGCAGTACGGGCCAGCCAGCACCCGGGTGAGGTCCAGCACGCGGATCCCGTCCAGCATTCCAGTCATTTTTTGAGCCATTGGCCGATTATAGTTCAAATATTCTATGATGTTCTGGCGTAGCTTTTGGTAATTTGGCGGGTTGTAAATTTGCAGTATGGTGAAATTCTTTGCCAAAGAGGAGGTGCCTGGGGGCGTCTTGCATACTGTCCTTCCCACTCGCAGGTCTCGCTTTTATTCACTATCTTTGAGGAGAGTTTATGGCTGCTAATCAGCGCATGGGCTATTTGCCCAATGAGACCCCGCCCATGGGTCAGCTTATTCTTTTGGGCTTCCAGCACGTTCTGACCATGTTCCCGGCCACCGTTTTGGTGGCTGCTTTGTGTGGCTTCCATGTCAACACCGTGCTGTTCGCCTCGGGTGTTTCCACCATCGTGGCGCTCATTCTGTCCAAGATGGGCATCGGTAAGTTCATCCCCTTGTTCTACGGCTCGAGCTTCAGCTACATTGCGGCCTATGTGGCCGTAGTGACCGCCATGACCGGCGCAGCGCCGGCCTTTGGTGTGCCGGCCCCGGATGAGGTGATCAGCACCATGCAGGCCGGCATCATTGTGACCGGTTTGCTCAACATCGTGCTGGGCTTCATCATCCGCGCGGTAGGCAAGAGCGCTCTGGACAAGGTGCTGCCTCCGGTGGTCACCGGGTCTGTGGCCGCCATCATCGGTTTCGGTCTGGCCTTTGCCGCTCTGGGCATGGCCTCGGCCAACTGGGCAGTTTCGCTCGGCACGCTGCTGGTCACCATTTTGTTCTCGGTGTACCTGCAGAACCGCGGCTTCCTGGGCATGCTGCCCGTGCTGCTCGGCGCTCTGGCCGGCTTCCTGCTCTCGGCCGTGCTTGACGGCGGCTCGGTGAACTTTGCCGGTGTGGCTGCTGCGCCTCTGTTCCAGATGCCGCACTTCACCTTCCCCGCTTTTGGCGGCGCGTTTGTGGCTACGGCGGTGTTCAGCATCGCCATCATGGCCATCGCCACCATCCCTGAATCCACCGCTCACCTGTACCAGATCAGCCTGTATGTGGACCGCTTCGCTGAGGAGCGCAAGGCCAAGAAGTACGAGCTGGATAAGAACGTTGGCTTCAACCTGATCCTGGATGGTGTGGGTGACTTCACCAACGGTCTGTTGGGCGCCACGGCTGGCACCAACTACGGCGAGAACAACTCGCTGATGGCCATCACTCGCAACTACTCCGGCCCGGCTTTGATCGCGGCTGGCGCCATCTCCATCCTGCTGGCCTTCGTTGGCAAGCTGGCTGCGCTGGTGAGCGCTGTGCCCCTGGCGGTCAGCGGTGGTCTGGCCATCTACCTGTTCGGTGTGATCGGCATGCAGGGCATCGCCCTGATGCAGGAGCACAAGGTGAGCATGTTTGACCCGCGCAACCTGGCTATCGGCGCCATCATCATGGTGGTTGGTATCGGTGGCAACATTGGTTACGATGGCGGCTTCCTGCCCATCCCGTTCCTGCAGGGTATCTTCCCCAGCGGCCTGCCGGCCATCGCTACTGCGGCCGTGCTCGGCATTTTGCTGAACGCCGTGTTCCTGATCTTTGCCCCTGAGGGCGAGAGCAAGGCCGCCGCAAGCAAGAAGAAAGCTGTAAAGAAAGCTGCTCGCTCCAAGAGCCGCCGCTAACAGTTGAGTATCCACAAAAAAGAGCAGCGCATTTGCGCTGCTCTTTTTTTGTTGCACGTAGATCACTACCCTGCGTCTAGTTCGCGGGCCAGAAAGTCTGCAAAGTGGGTGGGCTCGCGCTCGAGCAAGTGCGCCAGTGTGTGGCTGCTGGCAGCGAAGCCGTGAGCATCATAGTAGGCGAACATGGCCGCCAGCGTGTCACGCGTATAGGTGGGTAAGTGCGCGTTGGCGGTTTGCCAGTCAGCCAGCGTCTGCTGGACGGCGGTGACTGGGCGGCCAATCTGCTGAGCGGCGTGTTGGGCCATCTCGACTGAGTTCAGCACATCCGGCCCGGCCAATTGGTAGATGGCGCCCGTGTGGCCCGGCTCGAGCAGTGTGCGGGCGGCAACCACGGCCACATCTTCAAGATCAACCGGGCTGAAAGCGGCGCTGGGGGAGTAGGGCACGCGGTATTCGCCGTGCTCGCGCATGCTGGCTATGTAGGGCAGGATGTTCTGAATATAGCTGGCTGGCTGGAGGATAGTGAAGTCAAGGCCAGATTGGATGAGGGCTTCTTCCACGCGTAGTTTCTGCCAGTGGTGCGGCATGGCTTCAATGTGAGGATAGAGGACAGAGTGATAAACGAAGCGGCGCACGCCGGCGGCCTTTGCCGCCGCAACCCAGGCCGCACCGATGGTCTGCTCCTGAGGGTGCACATTAGGCACGATGAAATACAGCGCATCCGCCCCGGCCAAAGCCGCGGTCATGGTGACTGGGTCTTCAAGGTTGCCTTGCATACTCTCGCTGGCAAGTGTTGGCTGCGGAGTGCGCAGCAGAGCGCGGGTTGCTGCGCCGCGGGCCTGCAGTGCGGATAACACGGCGCGGCCGGTTTTGCCGCCGGCGCCCGTGACCAGAATCATGCTTGCCATCCTTGCAGCATACCTAGGAACCCTGCCAACGCATCAGCGCCAGAGGTGTGCCCAGTAGGCAGAATGCGCATCACGGCCGCAGTCAGGGCGGCACGATCATTGACGACTATGGCGTCGAAGAGTTGGTGCCAAGGCGCGGCGGCTTCGCCGCGGGCGCCAGCCGCCAGCCAGGCGGCCGAGAGGGCATGGGTGCGCTCGGTAGCAATCGCGGCAATGGCCTCGGCGGTTTGTTTGGCGGCAGCAGACGGCTGCGTGGCCCACAGGCCGTACATAGCGCCTAGCAGCAGGTCGTCGCCAGCGGGGGTGAGGCCAGGGCCGAGGCCAGCCAGTTTTTTGGCCGCCTGGCGCAGCATGGGATCGTCTTGCTGGTGCAAGCCAGCAAAGAGCATGGGAATGTTTTGCTCGGCAGCCTGCAGAATACGCGCTGGCAGCGGCGAACTGGCGGCAGGGTCGAGCACCAGGCGAGCCAGACTGTCGGCAGGGGCGTGCTGGGCCAGCAGGTCCGCAATCTGGCGGCCTGCTGGCGGGAGCAGATCGGGCTGTGAGCGCAAGGCAGCCCAATTCGGCACAGGTTGCCAAAGCACAGCCTCCTCGGCGTCGATGAGCCAGTCATCCAGCCACAGGCCATTTTCGAACACAAGCAGGCTGCTGTCCGCATGTGCGCCTGACGGAAAATCTTCGAGCACGATCGAGAAAGGCCCGTCGCCCAGATGTGCGCTGACCAGCGAGAGCACCTCGGCGTCCTCGTTGACCAGGTTCACCACCGCATCAAAAGCGTACAGTACGCGAGCATGCTGGCTGGTTTCCAGCCAGCGGCGAGCGGCGGGAGCGATACTGCGCGCTCGCAGGCGTCGGTCTGTGTTCCGTGGATCGGTGTTCACTGTAAAGTACCCTGACGTGTCATGGGGCTATTCTGCACTTTTGTACGCGTCCAGTAAATATTGATACTGGCCGGTGTTCATTCTCCAGATGGTAACAAAGCGTTCTGGCGACCAGATGTCGCCTTGAACCAGGACTTGCAGCTTATCCCAGTATGCAGCGAGGTTCGCGTCTTCGATGTGGTTCCCATCTCCAAAGAGGGTCAGTCGGTAGCCTGCGGGTGTCGGTCGGCCGAAGTGCCCGATGCGCCAACCTTGCGCGAAGTCTGCAGGGAGCTTGGAAAGCAATGGGTCTGCCAGTGCGTATAAATCTATAAGAACATAATCTGGGCCTAGCCTGTAGCCAGACATACCGATGCTGTCCATCTCCAAAATGTCTACCGGTGAATTTTGCGTAGTCTGCCAGGTCAGCCAAAGGTTTTGTGTGACGCCTTGCCCTGGAGAATTTCTGAGTAGGCCAGTTTGTGCAAAGAATACGGCGCGCTCATCGGCGATTTGGGCTGTGTCGAAGCGTGTCTCGTTTGGAGTACTTTGGCCGTAGTTCGTGTTGGCGTATAGAGGTGAGCGCGGATTGAGCAGGCCAAGCAGGCAAACCGCAAGCAAGATGGGGAGCACGATCGCTTGGCGAGGAACATCAACTGCAATTAGTCCAACCGACATGACCAAAGGAGCGACCAGGAAGCGTCCACTCATGAAGTCGCCGCCTATCCAGACTATATAAAGCAGATACATAAGAACGCCGAGTGCGAAAAGGCTGTAGCGACGGTCGCGCTGATACAGTGCAAGGATGAGCGCCAGGACAATAGTCAACACTGCCAGCAAGTCCCAGCGGGCTGCATTGGCAAAGTAGGCCAACCCTTGCTCCAGGAGCTCGATGCGCGGGATACCGGTGTTTAGCTTGGCGAAGGCTGTATTTGGAACCAGGAAGCCAAAGTAGACAAGTGAGAAGGTATGCCAGGCAATAAGAGGAAGCAGACCAAAGGCTGCGCTGGACAACTCGCGCCACTTAGGGATGCGTTTCCAGATCAAGCAGAGCAGAGTAGGAAACAAGAGGAGTAATGCATCCTGTCGTGTGATGACGATGGAGCTCGCAACAAAGAATGGCCAGAAGAGTGACCGTTCATTCTGTAAATCCAGGTAGACCTGCCCCAGGAAACTCAGCAGAAGCACATTGAGCAGCGCGTTCTCCAGCCCCGAAACCGAATAGTCCACGAAGCTTTTTGAGAGCAGCAAGAGAGTGGCGGCGAAGAATGCAAGAGCTAAGTCTTTCTTAATGCCGATGCGAAAGAGGAGCACAAAGGTCAGCGCCGTCAGAAGGAGGCTTGTGAAAGCAGTTAGGTAATACAGCGAAGAGAAGGCGGCAGCTGGGAAAAGCTGATTTGTGATGAAGTACACGGCGGCTAAAAGCAGCATCCATAGTGGGTGAGTGAAAGCCTGTACGCGATATCCCGCGTTGAAATTGGGGCCATAGCCATGAACTAGATTTTCGATGACGCGCATCGTGATGAACTGATCTTCAACCACCCAAGCATTGCGTAAAAGCACAATCGCACAAGCCAGGGCAAATACTGCTAGCGCCACGATTGGGAAAGGCAGCCACTTGCGGTCTACTGTTAGGCCAAGCAATGCGAAGAGCAATACTCCTGGGATGGTTAGTTTCGTCGCGTTCTCCATCACTGTTGCCGCGGTGGAGTACAGGGAAGGCCGTATTCCGATGGGCAGGAAGCGCAGACCGTCATCCAGAGTGGCGTGGGTGTAGAGGACGTCGTTGATCCAGACGTCTACGATTTGATAGCCGGAATTGGAATGTAGCAGGACCTCAATGTAATCACCCGGCTGAGCTTGGAAGTGGCAGATCAGGTCGCGCTCCCCTGCATCGGCCGATGCAAGCTGACCAAGCCAGCCTTGCGACGCGTTCCCCCTGCAGGCACCGTCTGAAAGCCTCATTGGTTGGCTGCCGGTCAGAGCCGAGGATAGCTTTACTTCAACCAGTTCGATAGTTTCAGTTCCGTTGTCCGCCTCGAGGAGGCGAGAGAATTTCAGTTGATAGTTCGGGTCAGTAATTCCTGGGGGCAGAACGGCTCGCCAAGAAGTCAACGTAGAGGCCAAGGCTACTGCAAAAATGAATGCAAAGGCCCATAGCCCCACGATCTTTGCGGCGGATGTCTGCTTCAAGACGGCTTTTGCTAAGGTTTCGAAAACTGCCCCCAGAATCGAAGAAAGCAGCGGAAAGATTGTTAGCAATAGCAATACCTTGATCAGAGGTACTCGGTACCAGAACAGAATATGGTTAGCCAGCAGGCTGCCCGCAACCAGAGTGCCTAAAAGTGCCCCAACAAGATACGGCCAATCGGGGCGGCGTGGGAATAGGGTGTTACCAATCGGTGCTAACTGACCGTTGCGAAGAATGTTGCCGGATGCAAGGCGCAGTAGCAACCAGCCCAGCACAACAAGCACAGCTGCACCAGTCAGGTGAATAAAGGGCATGACACTCTGCTCACTGAACTAGCGCACCGTGGCTGATGACGTGCAGCGGGGCGCGGTGATAGCGCAGCGCCTCGCGCACGTTGGGCACATCCAGCACGACCAGGTTGGCTGGCGCACCTACCTTGAGTTCAAAATCTTGCAGACCGATCGCTTTGCCTGCCTCTGTGGTGACGAGGCTGTAGAGCGTGTCCATCTCGGCGCGCGATGTCATCCACAATAGGTGGGAGGCGAGGAAGGCGACTTCGAGCATGTTGTTGTGGCCGTACGGGTAGTACGCATCGGAAATGTCGTCTTGCCCGATGCAGACAAAGGCGCCTTCCTCGAGCAGCTCGCGCACGCGGGCGTGCAGAGGGCCGGTTTGCGGGTCGCTGACCACGTACATGCGTGCCTGCTTGAGCAGGGCGATGACCTTTTGCAAATAGGGAACGGGGTAGAGAGCCATGGCGCGGGCGTGGTGCGCCAGCACGCGGCCTTGCCAACCCTGTTTGATGGCCGCCAGCGCCATCATCTCCAGTGTGCGCAGGCCTGCGTCGCCGGCATCGTCTACCAGCATCGAGACAGGCTTGTCGAATTCTTTGGCGATGGCGAACATGGCGTCCACATGTTGCTGGGCATCGGCATCGGTGAACTCGATCCACGGAATGCCGCCGACGACATCTGCGCCCATCTTCATCGCCTCGCGAATGAGCTCTTCGGTGCCTGGCTCGCGGCCCACGCCATCTTGCGGGAAGGCGACGATTTGTACATCCACAATGCCCCTGAACTCTTCGCGGGCCTTGATGAGCGCCTGCACGCCGATGAGCTTGGCCTTGCTATCTACATCGGCAAAGGCGCGGATGTGGGTGTTGCCGTTCCTGGCGGCCAGCTGCAGCGCTTTTCTCACATTGGGCAATATCCAGCTTTCGTCGTACTCGGCTTTGACGCGGCTGGCCAGCTCAATGGCGTTCATGGCCTTACCCATGCCTGCGCCTTGGTAGCTCTGCAGGGCCAGCTCGTCCATGCGGTCGAGGGTGTAGACCTTGTCGAGATGCAAATGGGCATTGACGAAGGATTCGGTCACTAGGTTGCCGCCGGCATCCAACTCAGTATCGGCATTGCCCTTGATCACTTTATCGATAGCAGCAATGCGTCCATCCTGAATGAGGATGGAGACGGTCTCGCCAGCTGGATTATGGCGCAGCTGGGCGTTGGTGATGAGTATCGATGCGGGCATGGGTGAACTCCTTCCAGTCCAGAGGTTGCCTACTTGCGAACAGCCCTTACTGTCTTGGCGATCTGTGGCAAATGAATGCCTTCATGGTTGGCGAGGTTATGTGCGTAGTAATGTACGGTGCGTTCGTAGGTGCGATTTGCTGTCTTCACGGTTGCGCCGCGTTGCCAGGCTTGCGGTTTCAAGGCGGTCAAAACAGCGAGCAGCTTATCGCGCTGGCCGTTGAAGGCTTTGAATGACGAAGCAAAGTCCTGTTGGTTGTAATCGGTCTTGCGAATCCAGGTGCGGGGGCTTAAGTAGCGAAATGCGGGATGATCTTCATTCAGCATGCGGTCTACGTAACCACCCCATACATCACCACAAGCGCGTAGGTGACCCAGTATCTCTACACACGACCATTCGCCAGGTTCAGGTACTGTGCGCAGCTCGCTCTCGCTCAGGCCGGCCGTCATCGCAGCGATCTGCCCGGGCTGTGCGCTCAGCTGAGCAAGCACCGCCGCAGGTGGCATGAGCTCTTTGGCCATAACTATCCTGATGTGGCACTGGCGTCGTGCTCCTGCGCCAGCTGCCACAGACGCAATGGGCTGAGCGGGATCTCGCGGATTTCAAAGCCTGGCATGTTCAGCGCATCTTCCAGCGCTTGCGCCACTAGCGGGCCAACCGGAATGGCGCCAGCTTCGCCCGCGCCCTTCACGCCCATCGGATTCAGCGGCGATGGGGTGGTGGTGTGGTCAGTCTCCATGCGTGGCACATCCTGCGCGGCAGGCAGCAAATAGTCCATGAACGACGCGTTGAGGATTTGACCCATATCATCAAAGACCAACTGCTCATAGAAGGCGTTGCCCAGGCCCTGAGCCACGCCGCCATGGATCTGCCCATCAAGAATCAGCGGGTTGATGACCTCGCCGCAGTCGTGCACCACAGCATATTTCTGGATGTCTATCATCATCGTGTCGGGGTCCACCTCCACGATCATGGCGTGCACGCCGTAGGCCGTCGTGCCCATCTCCGGGCCAAAGTAGTCGGTGGCTTCGAGGCCTGGCTCGGTGCCAGGCTTGACCGCGCCGCGCATCGGATTCGCCTTCTGTGCAAGAATGCCCAGCGGGATGGCCGTTTCCGGCGCGCCCAAGATCTGCACCTTGCCGTCCACAAGCTCTAGCTTGTCGGCGGTCACTTCGCCCTCGAATTCTTCGATGGCTTTGGCAATGATCTTCTCGCGCACTCGTTTAGCCGCGGCATGGATGGCGTTGCCAGCGACCACTGCGCCGCGGCTGGCGAAAGTGCCGACACCCCAGTGGAACTGGTCGGTGTCACCCGTCACCAAGTCGATCTGGTTCACGGGCACGCCCAACTGCTCGGCCACGATCTGAGCGTAGCTGGTGTAGTGCCCCTGGCCCTGGGTGCCGATGCCAGTGGCCACGCTGACGCGGCCGTTGGCCTGCACCTGGATGCGCGCCCCTTCGTATGGGCCAATGCCGGTGCCTTCCACATAACACACGATGCCCAAGCCGAGCTTCTTGCCGGCTTTCTCGGCGGCAGGCTTGAGCTCGCTGTAAAACTTGTCGTACTCGATCATCTTGAGCGCTTTGTCGAGCACCGGCTCGTAGTTGCCGCTATCGTAGGTCAACTCGCTGAAGTCTTGGTAGATGAGTTGGTGCTTGACCGGAAAATCCTCAGGTGGGATGAGGTTTTTGCGGCGGATAGCCACCTTGTCGATGCCCAGCTCTTTGGCGGCTGCGTCCAGCAAGCGTTCCATCACGAACACGCCGTGCTGGCGGCCTGCGCCGCGATAGGGGCTGACGATGGGCTTGTTGGTGAATACCGCGGTGAACTCGCTGTAATAATCCGGCACCTTATACATGTTGAGCAGAGTGCATTGGGTGTTGATCGGCACGGTCAGGCCGTAGGGGTCATACGCTCCGTTGTCGTGCCAGAAGACGTCTTTGACGCCAACGATGGTGCCGTCTTTCATGATGGCCATCTCGGACTCATGAAACTGCCCACGCTCCTGGGTGGTGGAGTAGAAATTCTCGGCGCGGTCTTCGATCCACTTCACCGGGATATTCAGCTGCATACTGATCCACGGCAGCAGCATTTCTTCCGGGTAGAACATCAGGATCTTGGGTCCAAAGCCGCCGCCGATGAACGGCGCGATCAGGCGTACCTGATGTTCGGAGAGGCCCAGCATGCCGGCTATGCCGTTGCGGATGATGACAGGCGCCTGGGTGGTATCCCACATGGTGAGCTTGCCGGCCTTGGCATCCCATGCCGCCACAATGCCGCGATTCTCCATCGCGGCGGCGGTGCCACGGTCGTAGAAGAACTCACGCTTGATGACAAGGTCAGCCTTGGCTTTGGCCTTCTCGTAATTGCCCTTTTCCTGCACTACGTGAGCGGCGATGTTGTTTTCTAGGTCGTCATGGATCAGCGCGGCTCCGTCTTCCAGCGCCTTGCGTGGGTCGATATGCACGGGCAATGCCTCGTAGTCCACCAGCACTTGGCCGGCAGCATCCTCGGCAATGTAGCGCGTCTCGGCCACGATACACACGATGACTTCGCCCACATGGCGTACCTTATCCTTGGCTAAGATGGGGTGCAGACGCTCGTTCAGGTAGGCGTTCTTGATGGGCGGTAGGCCAACGTTTAGTACGCCAGTACGCCAGAAACTGCCCAGGTCTTCGGCAGTGTACACGGCGATGACGCCGGGCAGGGCGCGTGCCGCGCTCGCATCAATGGACTTGATGTGAGCGTGCGCGTAGGGGCTGCGCACGAAGGCGATGTGCGCCATGTCCGGCAGGTCTACGTCATCAACGAAGAGCGCCCGCCCGGTGAGCAGGCGGGGGTCCTCGTTGCGTTTGATACGTTGGCCGAAGTACCGCGTGGTCATACTAGTCTTGGGTGAAAGCTACCGCGCGGCAGAAGGCTGCCTCGCCGCCCTGGAACTTCCACGGGAAGGCGCCCAGGATCAAGCGCTTGTTGTGTAGCGCCGGGTTGCCGATCTCGCCGCCCAGGTTCTCGACATGGAAGCAGTCATGCGGGAAGAGCGCATTGTGGGTGAGCTGGTAGGCCTCAGCAGGGAACATCTCGTCTACCTTCTCGGAGCCGCCCAGCTTCTTCTCCACCAGCTTGCGCACCTTAGCCCAGTGCTCCAAGCCGCCTTTGCCGAGGAAGCGGCCGATGGGCAGGTTCATGGGATGGTCAGTGGAGATCATGTCCACGCCCCACAGGTGAATCTTCTTGTCCAGCAGCCACTCGCAGATGCTGTGGTGCGGGCCGGGGTGGCGCTGGATGTAACGCTCTTCGTCGCCCTGTGGGCTGAAGAAGGAGTACTTGTGCCAGCCGGTGTGGATGAAGAGGATGTCGCCGTTCTTGATGTCGGCTTTCTTCTCGAGCATGTCCGGTGTGAATACGTCCAGGTCATCCAACTCTTTACTAAGGTCCACAATCACACCTTCGCCGTAGAGCCAGTCCAGCGGTAGTTGGTCGATGGTCTTGCCGTTAGTGACAAAGTGACGCGGCGCATCCAGGTGGGTGCCCATGTGGTTCGAGGTCATGATGTACTGCGCGTTCACACCGTGCTCGGCTTTGCGCTTGATGTACTTGACCTCGAACGGGGGGTAGAAGGGCCAGAACGAGGCGTCTTGGTTGAGGGGCTGGGACAGATCGTGGATTTTCATACGTCTCCTAGAGGTTGTAGTGCTGTGCATATGCAATCAGCGCATCTTCAAAGATTTTCATCGGCGGGCGCACCAGGCCAGCGCCCACCTGGCCCACGCCCGCTTCGCGATGGGCGATGCCAGTGTTGACGCGCGGCGTGATGCCCAGCTCGACGACTTTACGGATATCGATGCCAGTGGGGGTGCCGCGGAACTCGAGCTGCGGAATGGTGAAGTGGCTGTGCTCGGCGATGGTGATCTCGTACATTTCCAACGTGGCGTTCAGCGCGTCCTGTGGCGTGCCGCTCACGAAAGTGACGATGGCCGGCGCTGCGGCCATGGCGAAGGCGCCGATGCCGGCTGTCTCGGTGATGGTGCTGTCGCCGATATCCGGGTTGGCGTCCTTGCTGGTGAAGCTGGGGAAGTACAAGCCATCCGGCACCTCAGCGGCGGCAGTGAACCACTGGTCGCCCAGGCCGCTTACGCGCATGCCAAAGTCTGTGCCGTTGCGGGCCATCGTGGTCACCATGGTGCTGCCCTCAACGCCGTGGGCGCTGGCGGACATGGCCTTGCAGGCCGCCATGACCGGATTCAGCACGCTTAGGGCATTTTCGCCTAGCGCTTTCAGCACCTCAGACTCCACATCGTTGTCGGCGGCCACTTTGGCGATCCACGGGGCGAGCTTGGCGGTGTAGATGATCGAGCCGGCCTTGTTGCGGTTGTGGCCTTCGTCGCCCATGTGCAAGCTTTCGGAGAGCAGGGTGCGGATATCAATGCCGCCACTGGCCTCGATGGCCTTGGCGAGCAACGGCCCCATGCTCTCGTTCATCCAGCGTAGCTTGGCAATCACTTCTTCGCTGAACGCGCCGTAGCGCAGCACCTTGCCATAACCTTCGTTGAGATTGGAGTAAGCTTTGTTGCCGTGCGTCTCATTCTCCAGAATGTAGACCATCATCGAGGAGGAGGTCACGCCAGCCATGGGGCCAACTGTGTCGTGATGGTGGCAGGGGGCGAACTCGATCTCGCCCTTTTCGACCAACGCCACGGCCTCTTGCTCCGTCTTGGCCAGGCCTTCAAAGATCAACGCGCCGATAACCGCGCCGCGCAGCGGGCCAGACATGCGCGCCCATTCGATGGGGGGGCCGGCATGCAAGAGCAAGTTCGGCTTCATGCCGGGAATCACATCCCTGGCCGGAGCAACGCCTTTAAGGATCGGGCGCGCCTCCATCATGCGGGAGACAGCCTGCTCATTTGCTTTGTTGATATCTGTCATTTGTTTCTCCAATCAAAAGTGAATAGTGACTGGTGAACAGTGATCAGGGCCGTAACAGCCTGTTCACGGATTACTGCTCACCACTCGCTAGACTACTTACTCTTCATTTTCTCCAAAATGCTGGCCAACGCTTCGTTGCCACCAGCCGGCGGGCGCCAATCTACTTGCACGGCGTCGGCTCCCTGTACCTTGAGGCTGTCAAAGAAGCTCTCCACGCCCACGTTGATGGCGGCCAGCGGCTCGCTGAATGGCGGCAGGGCTTTGCCTGCTGGGCTGGGCGCGGCGGCCAAACGGGCGGCAATGTAGTCAACCGCCATGGTGGTTTCACGGAAGATGCGTGCGCCAGCGGCTTCAAGCTTCTGAATCTGCTCGTCCGTATTCTGAGGATCTTCGTCTGTGCCGACCACCAACGCCACAAACTCAATGTCCGGACGGGTCTTGGCGTGGGCGGCGATGGCTGTGGCCAACTCGCCAGCCGGGTCGGCGTGCGAGCCTTCTCCCAGCACCACGTCCAGCAGCACCAAACCAGTTTCGGTGTCTTCAACTTCCTGCTTGAGGCGGCGTAGCCGCAGGTCATTGTCCATCATCGGGTGCAGGCGGCCAACGGTGAAGACGTCTTCGCCCAGATCAATGATCGTGTGGGCCTGGCTGTGCAACGGGTCGCCCATCTTTTGTGAACTGCGTATAGCCACATTCGAATACATGGGATGCAGGAAATTCTGCAGCCCATTAAGCGCCTCATAGGCCAGCGTGCCGCCAGAGAACAGGCCGCGCAGATAACCGGCGCGCCGCTCGATAGTGGGCGGCGTCATGGCGCCAGTGCTCAGCCCTACGGCGATGCGCGCCGCCGAATCGAGCCCCTGGGCGAAATGCACATTGCCGATCTGCTCAGCCGGGGTGGCAAAGCCAATGAAGCACACCACCACGGGCTTGCCTGCTGTCTGTGCTTCGCTCAGCAGCCGGGCCGCGGTGGCCTCGTCGGGCGGCTTCGAGATGAGCACGATTACCTGAGTGCTCTCGTCAACGGCCAGGTAGCGCAGCCCCTGCAGCATGCTGGCTGCACCGACCTCTGCCTTGAGATCGCGCCCGCCCGTGCCGATGGCTTGCGAAACGCCGCCGCCATAGTTGTGGATACTTACCGTTACGGCTTGCAAGCCGGTGCCGGAGGCGCCCACCAGGCCGATCGGCCCGCGGCGCACGCGGTTGGCGAAGCCGAGGCCCACGCCGTTGATGATGGCCGTGCCACAATCCGGCCCCATTACCAGCAGACCGAGCTCAGCCCCGCGCTGCTTGAGGGCGATCTCCTCTTCAAGCTCAACATTGTCGCTGTACAGGAATACGTGCTTGCCATTGTCAAGCGCTTCATGCGCCACCTTGGCGGCGTAGCGGCCAGGCACTGAGATCAGCACCCATTCGGCGGTGGGCAAGTTCTTGACCCCGGCCGCCAGGCTGCGCGGGCGGAAGGCTTGGTTCCCGCCACCACTGCTGCGCTGCTTGAGCAGTTCGTCTACCTGCGCCAGCGCACTCGTGGCCTCGGCCTCGCTGCTGGCGCGTACTACGATCAGCAAGTCTTCGGGGCGGGCCGCTTTGCCGGAGGCTTCAAGCAAGTCACTATCCGCCAGCAATTCAAGATTGGCGGGCGTAGCCATCACCACGCCGGCGTCTTCTACGCCGGGCAGGGCGGCCAGCTTGCGTTGCAACTGCATCAGCACCACTGAGTCGTAATAGACCCCGGGGCGCACTTCACTCTTGGTTGCACTCACTGCTTGCTCTCCGCTAAGGCTGTTTCAATTTCGGCGCCCCAGGCCAACAGCTGCTCGTCCTGCCCATAGACCGCGATCAACTGCGTTCCGAGCGGCAGGCCGGCCGTGTTCCAACCGGTGGGCAGACCCAGGGCGGGCATACCGGCTTGGGTCCAAGGCAGGTTCATCACCGGGTCGCCTGTGCTGGCCAGGCCAATCGGCGCGGCATCCACGGCAGAGGGGGCCAGCCAGAGTTGGAAACCGTGAATGTTCATCAGCGCGCCCAGATCGTGGCGCAGGCCGCGGGCAGATTCCAGCGCGTCGTCCAGTTCGGCGGCGCGGATGGCGAGGCCTTCACGAACCAGCTCGGCCAGCTTCGGGCTGTAGAGATGCGAGTAGCGCGCAAACCAGCCTGCATGCGTCTGCGCCGCTTCGGCGGCCAGGATGCGGCGGTGGCGTTGTACTGTGGCGCCGAACTCATTGAGGGCGCGCACGCGTTTGACGTGATAACCCGCCTTGCGCAGCCGTTCGGCCACGGCCTCCAGATGTTCCAGCGTTTCCCCTGAGGCATGTGCGAGATACTCGCCGGTAGGAATTGCGATGCTGGGCTTGTCATCTGCATTTGCTGGCTGGCTGCCGAGCAGCACGCCCGCGGTACGGCGCACCAACTCCACGTTCTGCGCGAACACGCCCACATGGTCCAGCGAGCGCGCCAGTGGGATCACGCCTTCGGCCGAGATGCGGCCGTGGCTGGGCTTGTAGCCCACCACGCCGCAGAACGAAGCCGGGCGGATGACCGAGCCGATGGTTTGCGTGCCGAGGGCAATGTCCACCAACCCGGCAGCCACTGCCGCGGCCGAGCCGCTGCTGCTGCCGCCGGGCGTGTGGTCTGGGTCGTGCGGGTTGCGGGTTGGCCCCGGGGTGAAGTAGGCGAACTCGGTGGTGACGGTTTTGCCAGCCACCAGGGCGCCAGCGCGTTTCAGCGCGTTGACCGCGGCTGATTGTTTGCCACGCAAGGCACGCGGTGGCAGGTGGCTGCCCGCCCGCGTCTCGAAGCCGTCTACATGGAATATGTCCTTCACGCCCAGCAGCAAGCCGAACAGGGCAGGACGCTTCTCGGGCGCGGCGTACTTGCGCGCCAACCAACGGGCCTCGCTGCGTAAGCGCTTGAAGCGGTTCTCTTCAGGCACAAAGGCATGGACGCGCGGCTCACGGCTGGCATACAGCTGCTCGAACTCATCCAAGCGCGCGCTGAGTTGGGCACTGACCCTTTGCGGCGATACTTTTGTCTTTGCCATTACTCTGCCACTTCGTTGAGTTTCTTGGCGGCCAGCAGGGTGGCATCCACAATATGCTGGTAGCCCGTGCAGCGGCACAGATTGCCGGAGATGGCCTCGCGCACCTCAGCTTCATTCGGGTTCTTGTTCTCTTCAAGGAATGGCACCAGCGTCATCAGAATGCCCGGTGTGCAGAAGCCGCACTGCAGGCCATGCGCTTCCCAGAAAGCATTCTGGATCGGGTGCAACTTGTCTTCACTTTCGGCCAGGCCTTCCACCGTGGTGAGTTCATGCCCGTTGGCTTGCACGGCCAGCATGATGCAGCTGCGCACCGGCTTGCCGTCAAACAATACGGTGCACGCGCCGCACACGCCATGCTCGCAGCCCACGTGGGTGCCGGTCAGCCCGGCTTCATGTCGGATAAAGTCGGCCAGCAGCATACGCGGCTCAACCTGTTTCTCAATGGTCTTGCCATTGATGGTGACAGTAACGGGGTAACTGTTGCTCATGCGTCAGGCTGCCTTTGCTCGCTGAGTGGCGGTGGCTAGCGCACGCTCGGTCAACACTGCCGACAAGTGGCGCTGGTACTCCGGCGTGGCGTGCACATTGCCAAAGGGGTGCATGTCTTCCTGGCTTGCAATTCGGCCAGCTTCCTTGAAGGCCGCCGCCTCCGGCGCCTTGCCGATCAGGCTGGCGGCTGCCGCGCTAGCGTCCACCGGCCCGTCGCCCACATTCAGATAGACCAGCTTGGCCGCGGCGATCTTGTCGTTGGCATCCAGCTCCACGATGGCGGCTAAGCCAGCCATGGCGTAATCGCCGTGGCGGCGCGCCACCTCGGTGAAGCAGTAGCCGGTGCGCGCTGTCTTGGTGGGAAAGGCGATCTCAGTCAGAAGCTCCTCCGCCTGCAGCGTGGTGGCGAACAAGCCCGCGAAGAAGTCTTTGGCCTCGATCCAGCGCTCAGCCTTGCTGCTCTGGGCGCGGAACCTGGCGCCGAGCGCCAGCGCTACCACGGGCAGCTCGGAGGCGGGGTCGGCGTGCGCCAGGCTGCCGCCAATGGTGCCGCGGTTGCGAATTTGGGGATGGGCGATGTTGGGGATGGCCTCGTGCAGCAAGGGCACGTGCTCGGCGATCAGGCTGTCACGCTCGGCACTGGACTGCAGCGTCATGCTGCCGATGTGTACGGCGCTAGCGCCGTTGGCTCCATTGGGCTTGGTGATGTGACGCAGCTCAGGGATATCGTTCAGGTCGATCAACAGGCTGGGCTGGGCCACGCGGAAGTTCATGGCCGGGATCAGGCTTTGGCCGCCGGCCAATGGCTTGCCTTCATCTCCATGCTGGGCTTTGAGTTCAAGCGCAGAGTCCATAGAGGTGGGAGCATGGTACTCAAACGGAGCAGGTTTCATGCGTTGCTTTTCGCCATTCTCGAAAAAGTGAACACGACTGGAACATTAATCGTACTACAAACTCCCAAACTGCACTTAAGCCAGCCATTTGAGGGGCGTTTGTCCCTTGCCGATAGCCCTATTGTTTGTCATCATGGCCGTATGAGACCCGTAAGCATCGTCGCCGCCTCCCAGCTGCCCGTAATGAAATCCAATCCTGACAGTCTTAGTCAGATGGCATCCGCAGTAATGCAGGATGTGATGGATAGCGCTGGCGTGATCGGGGTTGAGGCGCTGTATATAGGCAACATGCTGGCCGATGAGCTGCAGAACCAAAAGCATCTCGGTGCCTTGTTTGCCGATGAAGCCGGCCTGCACGGCGTGGAAGCCATGCGGATCGGTGCGGCGACCGCTGGCGGGGCCGCGGCCCTGCGGGTGGCCTACCTGGCGGTAGCCAGTGGGGATGTGGACCTGGCCATGGTGGTGGGCGCTGAGAAGATGAGCGAAGGCAGCGCCGTGCCGGCCTTGGCGAAGGCGCTGGATGCCAAGCTAGAGGTGCCGCTGGGCGCCAACATGATCAACCGCAATGCAGAGTTGATGCGCATGTACATGGAGCGCTACAAAGTGCCCAAGAACGGCTTTGTGAACTTTGCGGTCAATGCCCACAAGAATGCCAAGACCAATCCCAACGCCATGTTCCGCAAGCCAGTTTCCGCCGCCACCGTGCGCGGATCACGCGTGATCTATTCACCTTTGCGGCTGTATGACAGCGCGCCGATCTGCGACGGCGCCGCGGCCGTGCTGCTGGCGCCTGCCGACCAGGCGCGGGCATTCACTGACAGCCCGGTGCGGATACTGGCGTCTACCGTGGCCACAGACTACTTCCGGCTGGAGGACCGCCCAAGCCCGCTGCGCCTGCGCGCTGCTGAGCTGTCAGCTGAGAAGGCGTTCAAAACGGCTGGAGTGAAGCACGAGGATGTAAGCCTATTTGAAGTCCATGATGCCTTCACCATTATGTCGGCCTTGCAACTGGAGGCGGCCGGGTTTGCTGCGCCCGGGCGCGGCTGGCGGCTGGCTCACGAAGACAAGATCGGCCTCAAGGGCAAGATCCCTATTACGACGATGGGCGGGTTGAAGGCGCGCGGGCATCCGATCGGCGCGACCGCTTTGTATCAGGCGTGCGAGTTGTTCTTGCAGCTCACAGAGCAGGCCGGCAAGAACCAGGTGCGCAAGCCGAAGGTAGGCATGATGCAATCGATAGGCGGCGTAGCATCGACCGTGGTGACGCACATTCTGGGCAACTGAAAAAACTATCGGGCTGAGTTACTCAGCCCGATAGTTTTGGATGACTTCAGCCATGATGGAGAGCGCGATCTCCTCTGGCGTTTTGGCTTTGATGGCAAGCCCTATCGGCGCGTGCAGCCGCTCAAGCTCCTGCTCCGTCACGCCTGCTTGCAGCAAGCGCTCACGGCGCTGCGCTTGCACGCGGCGGCTGCCCAGTGCGCCGATATAAAATGCCGGGCTGCGCAGGGCGGTCATGAGGGCAGGCTCGTCGATCTTTGGGTCGTGGCTCAGTAGCGCGATGGCTGTGGTGTTGGTGATGCCGATGTCCTCGAAGGCAAGCTGAGGCCAGACGGGTACAAGCTTGTCTGCGTTGGCAAAGCGTTCTTCGCTCATGAAGGCTTTGCGCGGGTCAATCACCACTACGCGGAACTCCATCATGTGAGCGATGTTGACCAGGGCCGAGGCTACATGAGATGCCCCGACCAGGATGAGAGTGGGGGAGGCGGCCAAGGGATTTACGAACACCGTGCCGTCATCTTCCACACCGGCTATGCGTACGGTATGCGGCGCCGGGCCAGCGCCGCTGTGGGCGATGACTTGCCCCGTCTCATCGGAGAGGGTTTGGCTGCCCAGCTCATTGCCAGTAATGATGGTGCTCAGGGTCATGGACTGGTCTGCTTTGAGGCGCGGCAGCAGCTGTGCGAACAGTTCAGGGTCCAGCGGCTGCACGAAGACATCGATCTCGCCGCCGCAGGCCAGCCCAACATCCCAAGCCGTGTCATCCTGCACACCGAAGTGAAGCAGCTGGGGCTGGCCGGACTTAATGATCTCTTTGGAGGCGGTGAGCACGGCGCCTTCCACACAGCCGCCGCTCACGGAGCCAACCAGGCCGCCGCTTTCGCTCACCGCCATTACGGCGCCGGCCTGACGTGGGGCTGAGCCCCAAGTAGAGATGACCGTGCACAGCGCCACGCGCTCGCCCTTTGCCAGCCAGTGCTCCAGGTCAGGCAGCAGTTCGCGCACGTGTTGCTCCGCTAGCTGGCTTCGATCTGCTTCTTGGCGCAGTCGAAGAATTCGCCGCTGAGCTTCTGGGTGACGCTGCCCATCATGCGTGAAGCCAGGGCTGCGATGGTGCCCAGCATGCTGATGTCGGCGGTCCAGTCAAGCTGGGTCACGCCGTTGCCGGCGTCGCTCAGCAGCATGGTGGCGGTCGCATCCACGGCGCTGCCTGGGGCGGCGCCGTGGGCTTTGAGGGTGGCTTTGTCAGGCGCGCTGACCTCGGTGAATTCGAGGTCACCACTGAAGCGCACTTTCAGGTTGCCAAGGCCAACCGAGACGGTGCCTTTGAACTTCTTGCCAGCCTCGATAACTTCCAGGCTTTCGAGCCCGGGTGCACATTTCGAGACGAACTCAGGATTGGTGAGGTACGTGAACACTTTGTCTTGAGGTGCAGCGATGGTGGTGGAACCTTTTACTTGCATCGTGTCTCCCGGGCAATTGATATGCGTATAGCCATGCCAATTCTATCCAAAATAAGTCAGTTGTTTTCTTTAAGCAGCACGGCCACACGGGGCGAATCTGCATAGACGCCGCGGTACTTCTCCGGCAGCAGGGCAGCAATTTGCGCCATGATCTCGTCAGTCTGGGCTTGCAAAAACTCAGCGCGGTCTTCTCTTGGCAGGGGCGGCACGATGAAAGGCTTGCCAACATTCAGAACGATCTTGGAGCGTTTGAAACGCTTAAGGTTCATGCCCACCACGCGGTCCTCAGTGCCCCAGAGGGCCACCGGTATCACTGGTGCGCCGCTTTTGGATGCCAGGTAGGCGACGCCAGGCTTGGCATGCTGCAGGGCTTCGGTTTTGCTGCGAGTGCCTTCGGGGGCGATGAAGAGGATCCCGCCGCGGTCCAACCGGCGCAGGGTCTCCTTCAGCGTGCCAAAATCAGCCTCGAAGCGCTCGAGCCACAGCAGGTTGAGGGTCTTCACCAGCCAGCGAAAGAAGCCGTATTTCTTGTACTTCTCTGCTACGACCATGATCAAGTCTTTGCGATTGACCATGCGGAAAGCGTAGGCCGCATCCAGCATGCCGAGGTGATTGGCGGCCACAATCGCTTTGCCACCCTCGGCCTGGTTGATGTTATCCAGGTTGTACAGGCGCGTTGAAGTAAGCAGCCGCAATGCAATCACGATCACAGTGCGGACAAAATGAAACTTGAAAGACTTCAACATCAGGCGGTTTTCTTTTTCTTCCCGGCTGGAGTGGGCGTAGCGCGCAGCTGAACAGGCTTCTTGCCGCGGGAGCGCAGGCGCAGGTTGAGAAACTCAACAAAGATCGAGAAGCCCATGGCGAAGTAAATGTAACCCTTTGGAATGTGCTGGTGCAGGCCTTCGACCACGAGCGAGAAGCCGATCAGGATGAGGAAGGAAAGCGCCAGGATCTTGACCGTGGGGTGGCGCTGCACAAAGTCGCTAATGAAGCCAACCGTCAGCACCATGGTGATCACCGCGATCACGACCGCGGCCACCATCACATAGATCGAGTCGGCCATGCCCACCGCGGTGATGACGGAATCGATGGAGAACACTGCGTCGAGCAGCAGGATCTGGATGACGACACTGGAGAAGGTGACGCCCTTACCGCCCTTGGCAGTCTTGTGCTCTTCTTCGCCTTCCAGCTTGTCGTGAATCTCGAAGGTGCTCTTGGCGATCAGGAAGAGACCGCCGGCGAGCAGGATCAGGTCACGGCCTGAGATGGTGAAGCCGGCGATGCTGAACAGCGGCGCGGTGAGCCCGATGATCCAGTTGATGGAGAGCAACAAGGCGATGCGCATGAACATGGCCAAACCAAGGCCAATGCGCTCGGCGCGGTGCTGCTGGTCTTTGGGCAGCTTGGAGGCGAGAATTGAGATAAAGACCAGATTGTCGATGCCCAGCACAATTTCAAGTGCGGTCAGGGTGAGCAGCGCAATCCATGCTTCGGGAGTCGATAGGAAGTCCATAGGCGCGGATTATAAGGCCAAAAAAGTTAGCGCACGAGGCCGGAGAACAGTCCATTCAGGGCGGCGTCAATGCTGTGCTGGGGCACCAGAAGATAGACCGCAGAAAGGGCCACCGTGGCCAACACCACCCAGCGCACCCAGCTGGCGCCCTTGGTGGCGGCCATGCGGGCCGCCCAGCCGGCGCCGATCATATTGCCAACGCCCAAAACCAACCCGGCCACCCAATCCACCTGGGCGTTGTTGGCGAACACGAGAAGCGAGCAGAAGGTGAAGACGAGGATGACCACTACTTTGACGGCGTTGGCACGCACCAGGTCATAGCCGATGGAAAGCACCAGGGCCGCCAATAGGAAGATGCCTACGCCGGCCTGGATGAAGCCGCCATACAAACCGATCACAAACATGCTGGCGGCCTGCATGAGGGTGAAGCCGCCCTTGGGCAGGCTTTGGAGGGTGCCCTGCAGCCAGCGCTCTGGCCGCAACACCATCACGACCAGCATCAATATCATGACCGCACCGATGACCTGGCGCATCATGCGTTCGTCGAGGTTCACGGCGATCTGGGCGCCGATGATCGAGCCGGCCACGCTGGGGATGCTGAGCAGCAAGGCCCCGCGCAGGTCGAGCGAGCCGCTGCTTTTGAAGCTGGCGCCGGCCACGATGTTTTGCAGCACCACGCCGACCCGGTTGGTGCCATTGGCCACATTGGCGGGTAACCCCAGGAAGATCAGCGCGGGCAGAGTGATCAGCGAGCCACTGCCGGCGAGCGTGTTAATTACGCCGGCCAGCACCCCAGCCAGCATGACAAGTGCGTATTGAGGGATATGGTCCATAGGCGCGAGATTATAGTCCTGCGAGTTTGCGAAATCTTGGGAAGTGGTCCGTGCTGCGAAAAGCATTAATCATCATCATGGCTATTTGGAGGGGGAGGCCCTAGGCAGTTAATAGTTAAAGCTTTTTTCTTAAAGCCTTGCCCCTTATGTCGGACTTATAGCAGAACTTGCTAAGAAACAGCGCTTTCGATGGTGCCTGTCAAGCTACTAGGGCGGTAGGACCTGGAATGCCCACACGGACTTATGGTTTCGATAAGTATTATTATCGCAAATTATGCTATACTGTAGGCATAAGGCGAATTTGACTTGGTTTGAGCGAGCAACAAGATATGTGCAGTTTGCTGCGAAATTTGACGCAAGCGCACTATAGTACGGCGCAAATTGCATCGCAACTCAGAATTGAGGCGAACTAATGGCAACCCTAACTATCCAAGAGGCCGTGGAGAGATACCTGGACAGCGTGAAGCTGGCCAGGGCTCACAACACGCTACTGACCTATAAGAAGTCAATGCAGTCTTTTCTGGACTGCCTGCGGGCTGAGGGTCTGGCGCCAGAGGCTCCCTTATCCGCCCTGAACGAAGATGCGGTGGCGCATTTTGCGGCTTATTCCAAGGACAGGTCGCCTGCCACAGAGCGCCTGCGGCTGCAGGCCGCGGCCGGCTTCTACGAGTTCCTGGCTGCGGAGCGCCTGGCCGAGCCGAACCTGCCACGCGTGCGTATGTTGATGCGCCAGCGTGGCCGGCGGCCTGGCCCGCGCCTGCCGCAGTTCCCGCGCGAAGCTATAGAACAAATGTTGGAGTATGCAGACAGCCTGGACCAGCTCCCCGCCGAGGATGAAGTGGAAGCCCTGCGCAATAAACGCGACAAGGCTTTCATATTGACCCTGGGCGAGACGGGCCTGCGTGTGCACGAAGCCTGCAAGCTGACCCGCGGCGACATGCAACTGCAGGAAGGCAAAGCGATCGTGATCGGCAAAGGCAACCAGGAGGCTATGGTGCGCTTCTCCCGGCGGGCGATACGCGCCATCCGCAGCTATATACAGTCGCGCGGCAGCCTGGATGGCGCCAGCGGCCGCCAGCTGGGCAGCCTGCCCCTGTTTGCCCGCCACGACAAGGGCGCCGGTGCCAAGAAAGTGAAGGGGATCACGCCCAGCACCGGGCGCAATATCATTGCCCGCCATGTGGCCCGTGCCCTTGGCGAGGAGGCCAAGGGCACAATATCCCCCCACAGCTTCCGCCATTACTTCGTAACCACGGTGCTGCGCGGCACTGGCGGCAACCTGAAGATGGCGCAGGAACTGGCGCGCCACAAGAACATTCAAGTTACCCAGCGCTATGCCCATCTGAGTGATGATGAGTTGGACCGTGGGTATTACGAAGTCTTTGAAAACTCAGGCGGTGGTGAAGATTAGGCTTTGGTCGCGCGACTGGCGTACTTATCGCCCTTGAGCTTATACATGCGCATATCTGCCAGGCTGAGCAGTTTGTCTGGGTCGGTTTCATCATCTGGAAACAGGCTGACCCCGCAGCTGGCGCCTATGACGGCATTTTGATTGGCAACTGTGAAGGTCTGCCCCAGGGCGGTCTCAATATCCATAGCTATTTTTTGCGCATCGCGGCGTGTTCCCACTTCTTCCAGGATCACACTAAATTCGTCACCACCCAAACGCGCCAGCGTATCTGTAGTGCGCAGTACTTCATGCAGACGCTTGGCTACCGCTTTCAGCAATAGGTCACCGGTGCGGTGGCCATAGGTGTCATTGACCTTCTTGAAGCCATCCAGATCCAGAAACAGTACCGCCATTTTGCGATTGTTGCGTTTGGCACGCTCGATGGCGCGCCACAACACCTCGGCAAACAAGGTGCGGTTGTACAGCCCGGTCAACTCGTCATGAGTGGCCTTGTGGTAGAGATCAACTTCCATCGCTTTCCGGTTGCGGATATCGCGCCCGATGGCTTGATAGTGCAAGGCGCGGCCTTGCGGGCTGCGGATCACAGCGGAGTCCATCTCGGCAGTAATGCGCAGGCCATCTTTGGATAAGAAGGTGCGCTCGTAGACCGGCAGACGAGCCTGGTTCCCGCGTATGACGCCCACCCGCTGAGTTACATCTTCCTGTTCCTCCGGCACAATCACCTTGCGATAGGACGCACCTACAAGCTCCTCGCGCTTGTAGCCAAGCAAAAGCAGTGCTTCATCGTTGACATCCAGTATCTGCAGGTCAAGCCCCACTATAAATACCATGTCCACAGTTCGATCAAACAGGCCACGAAAGCGAGCCCGAGCCATTTCTGATTCCGCCAGCTGCATGGCGAGCTTGCTGCGCAGGTGAAATCCATTGGTCAGGAAGTAAGTGACGGTGGCCATCACGATATGCGTGGCGATCAATTCGATGCGCCCTTGCAGAGGCATGGACTCGCCAAGTTCAAGCAGTATCAAATAGTGCGGAACGGCCAGCATGAAAGCTGCAAACGCCCCTGGATAAGGGCCGAGCCATATCCCCCAGAAAATGCAAGGAACCAAACCAACTGCCAACCCTACCGTGCCAACATAGCCGTAAAGGACCGGCACCACAGGCAAATAAACGGCTAGCACAAGAACAGCCACCAGCCATTTTCGCAGCCGCCACCCCTGTTGGTCCTTGACAGTGAGTAGTTTTTCCAACGCTCTAAACCACAGGAAACTAAGTTGCTGGAGCTTATGCTATTATCGTGAAAATCTTTGTTTTGTACATGAAAAACTGATATGGCTATGCGCATTATCAGTTGGGAGCCCGTACCACTTGGTAACTACCGAGCTTGTCGTAATCATTGTCCTTATTCTTGTAAACGGATATTTCGCCGCCGCTGAACTGGCGCTGGTCACCTCTCGCAAGCACCGCCTCAAAGTAATTTCAGACCAGGGCGACAAGGCTGCTGCTGAAGTCATCAAGGTCAAAGAACAGCCGGGGCACATTCTGGCAACAGTGCAAGTGGGCATTAGCCTGGTGACGTCTTTGGCCTCGGCGTATGGCGGTGCATCCATTGCGCCGATCCTGGCGCAGTGGATGGCGCAGGTGCCGGCGCTGCAGCCTTACGCGCAGCAGCTCTCGCTGTTGTTGCTGGTGCTGCTAATCACGTACGTCACACTGATCATTGGCGAGCTGGTTCCTAAACAGCTGGCGCTGCGCAATCCGGAGCGGATGGCCACCCGGCTTTACCGGCCGCTGCGATGGTTAGAAAAACTCACGTCTCCGCTGGTAAAGCTGCTGTCCATCTCGACCGATGCAATATTGCGGCTGTTGCCGCGCAGCGCGCACTCCCCAAGCACAAGTTCAGAAGAGATCGAGCAGCTGTTGCAACAGGGCCGCGCGGAAGGCGTCTTCCAATTGAGCGAAGCAGCCTTCGTCAGTGGCGTTTTTGAATACGGCGACCGCCAGGCCCACGATGTGATGACCTCGCGCACAGAAGTTGCCGCGCTGGATGCCTCGCTGAGTCCGAAAGAAGCGCTCAACCAGGCCGCAGAACGCGGCTTCTCTCGCTTTCCGATATACGAAGGTAACCTCGATAACGTAATTGGCTATGCGCACATCAAAGATCTGATCTGGGGTGATGACACCATCACGATCAAGGATCTGGCGCGCCAAGTGATCCTGGTGCCGGAAAGCGCCACCCTGCCTGATGTTTACAAGCGGCTGACCACGGAGCGCTCACACATGGCGATCGTGCTGGATGAGCATGGCGGCACCGCCGGCCTGCTCACGCTCGAAGACGTGCTGGAAGTTATCGTTGGCGAGATCAATGACGAGTATCACATCAGCCGCGGTGACGTTAACGCGCTGGGCAAAGGCACATGGCTAGTGGCTGGCGGAACCTCAGTAGATGAATTGAGCAGCGTCGTGGGCGTAGAAATCGAAGAAGACGAAGCCTACAACACCGCCGCAGGGTTGGTAATGGCTCAGTTAGGACGAATACCCAATGTCGGTGAAGTTGTGCACTACAACAACCTCACCTTTACTGTGCGCCAGATGAACAAACTCCGCATCGAGCTGCTTTTGGTTCAGCGAATCCAGCCCAGCCAACAGTAGCCCCTTTTCATCCGTCTCTACGCACCCTCGCTTGACAACTCTTAACAATCTCTTTATAGTTTACTAACACGCGTAACTAACACGCTTTAGTCTTGACAAATAACAGAGTTACCAGCCACGACGTTGCTCAAGCTGCGGGTGTCTCCCGAGCCACTGTTTCTGTTGTCTTAAACAATCTGCCCGGAATTGCGATCAGTGATGCGACCCGCCAGCGGGTTCTGGATGTCGCAAAGCAGCTCAATTACTCCCCTAACTCTGCCGGCCGCAAGCTGGCCAGCGGAAAATCAAACACCATTGGCCTGGTGCTGCACCAGTCACCCGAGCAAGTGTACGCAGATGCCTTTCTTACGCGAGTTATGTTCGGCATAGAGCAAGCCGCCATGAAGCACGGCTACCATGTTCTCCTAAAGCAAGTCGACCCGGCTGACCCGACTGGCTACCGCCATCTGGTGAGCGAGAACCATGTTGACGGGATCATCCTGTCTGGCCCGCGACAGGATGATCCCGAACTTCTGCGCCTAGTGGAAGAAGGCGTACACATTATGCTGCTGGGCCAGATACCTGACAGCACGATCCCATTCGTTGACATTGACGCCACGCGCAGCGCCGAGCAGGCGGTACGCCATCTGGTTCAGCTTGGGCACACCCGCATCGCCATCATCACCAACGCCAGTTTGAGCTACACCTCAGCCCAGCAGCGCCTTATCGGCTACCAGAACGCACTCGAGCAGGCCGGCCTTACTTTGGAGCCGGCTTACGTGAAAGAAGGCAACTACACGCCCGGCAGCGGCCTGGCTGCCATGAACCAACTGCTGGCTCTGCCCCAGCCGCCGACAGCCGTGTTCGTAGCCAGCGATGTAGTGGCGCTGGGCGCCATGCTGGCGGTCAAGAATGCCGGCCTGCACATTCCGCAAGACATGGCCTTCGTAGGTTTCGATGACATTGCGCTGGCCGAGTTCTACGACCCACCGCTGACCACTGTGCGCCTGCCCGGCTACAAGCTGGGGATGATGGCCTGTGAACGTTTGCTGCAGCTCCTGAAATGGGGCAAGCTGAGCCAACCTGGCTATTTATTCGAAACTGATCTCGTCGTTCGTTCATCAAGCGTAACAACGCCATAATCCTGATCCATAGACAAATTTGTAAAAGGAGGTACTGCGCCAAAAACCCACAATTGAAGATGCGCCCAAGCTGAGGCGCGTGTTTTGTTGACTCACTATCCGGAAGGAGAAGTAAGTTATGTCCAAGCACTTCAAGTTTTTTCTAGCTCTGACCGTGTTCAGCCTGATCCTGGCTGCCTGCGGCGGCGGTGCGCCCGCCCCCACGGCTGCGCCTGCTGAACCGACGACCGCCCCCTCCACTGATGCGCCGGCCGAGCCGGCAGACGACATGTGCTACGGTGCAGCGCCTGGTGACGAAGTCACCATCCTGTACCAGTGGTCTGGCGCCGAGGAAGAAAGCTTCCACGCTGCGATTGCCCCCATCGTGGAGGCCTGTGGCCTGACCATCGTGCCTGAGTCCTCCCGTGACCAGGCCCTGTTGGAAACCCGCATCGAATCCGGTGACGCCTGGAACCTGGTGTTCTGGCCCACCGTTGGCCCGATCGGCTCCTATGGCGACCAGCTGGTCGCCCTGGACAGCCTGGGCGCCGACGCTGGCAACTACGCTCCGGCCTGGATGGCCACCTCGGGTGGCAGCTGGCTGGGCGTAGCCGTCAAGGCCGACCCCAAGTCCATCGTTTGGTACAGCCCGGTCAACTTTGATGCGTTTGGCTACAGCGTGCCCACCACCTGGGATGACTTTGTGGCTCTGGCTGACCAGATGGTCGCCGACGGCAATGTTCCCTTCGCGATGGGCTTTGAGAGCGGTGACGCCACCGGCTGGACCGCCTCTGACTTCATTCAGGACATTCTGCTGTCCACTCAGGGCAGCGCGTATGTGAATGGCATCCTGGATGGTTCGGTTGCCTACAACGATGCGGGTGTGGCTGGCGCGTACGAGATCTACAGCGGCTGGGCCACTGACCCGGCTTACGCCGTGGGCGGCGCCGAGGGTTCCCTGAGCACCGCGTTCAGCGATGCGATCCTGCAACCGTTCAGCGACCCGCCGCAGGCCATGATGGTCAAGCAGTCCGGCTTTGCGGGCGGCGCGATCGCGGCGCAGTACCCCGAGCTTGAGTTCGGTACGGACTTCAGCTTCTTCCACTTCCCCGGCGCCGATGGCGTGCAGGGCGGTGCTGACTGGATGATGGCCTTTGCCGACACGCCGGCGGTACGCGCGATCGTGGCGTACCTGACCAGCGCTGAGGGTGGCGCCCACTGGGCCTCCACCGGCTTCGGTCTTTCCCCCAACAGCGGCTCGGCCGGCAACTATGCTGACCCGATCAACGCTGCTTTGGCTGACGTGCTGGCCGGCGCCAGCGCTGCCACGCCTGACATCGGCGACTCCATCCAGCCCAGCTTCGGCTCGGCCGAGTGGCGCGCGATCGTGGACGTGGTGAGCGGCGCCGCGAGCATTGACGCCGCACTGGCTGGCGCAGCTGAAGCACAGGCTGCCGACCAGGGCAACTAGCGCAACACAAGACAACCGCCCCAGGGCATCTGCTCTGGGGCGGTTGGTTGGCGCCACTCGGCGCCGGCCAACGAGCGGAGAGGAGACCTCTTGTGAGCGAGCGCATTCCGAACATCATGCGGCAAGGCCGCATGGCGCCATGGCTTTACCTGGCGCCTGCACTCATCATCATTCTGGTGTACATCGTCTACCCAGCCTTCAACACGTTTCATCTAAGCTTGCTGGATAAGGATTCGCTCAACTGGGCATCCAGCGCATGTGTGCAAGGCCGCCCCTGCTGGGGCATTTTCGAGAACTATCGCTATGCACTGACCAGCGAGCTGGACACCACCAGCGCGGCCACGATCTGGCGCACCTTCTGGATCTCATCCTTTGGCAATAATCTCAAATGGATCCTGGGCCTGGTCACCGGCGCGGTAGCGCTTGGTTTGCTGATGGCGGTGCTGTCAGACAAGGTCAAGTACGAATCGCTGGCGAAGTCGGTCATCTTTCTGCCGATGGCGATCTCGTTCGTGGGCGCCGGCGTGATCTGGAAGTTTGTGTATCACTTTGGCACAGACAATACGCAGATCGGTTTGCTGAATGCGATCGTGCGCTGGATAGGCGGAGAGCCTGTGTCGTTCATGACGCGCATCCCGCTCAACACCTTCATGCTGATCGTCGTGGGCATCTGGATGTGGGCGGGTTTCTGCATGGTCATCCTCTCGGCGGCGATCAAGAGCGTGCCGTCAGAGCTGCTCGAGGCGGCCCGCATGGACGGAGCAACGGAGTGGACCGCGTTCTGGAAGATCACCGTGCCCGTGATCCTGCCCACCATTGTGGTGGTGATCACGACGATGGTCATCAACACCCTCAAGATCTTCGACATCGTATTCGTGATGACGGGCGGCAACTACAGCACGGATGTAATTGCCAACCGCATGTATGCGGAAATGTACGTCAATCAGCAGACCGGGCGCGGCACGGCGGTAGCCATGGTGCTGGTGCTGGCGATCATTCCCTTTATGTATCTCAACATCAAACGCTTTAGAGAACAGGAGGCTATGCGCTAGCGCATAGGGACTGCCATGAGCGAACGCATGAAACGCTTCCTGTCGAGCCTGCCCTTGCACGTGATCGTGATCGGGATGGTGGTGCTATGGCTGCTGCCCACGCTGGGCCTGCTGGTCACCTCGTTCCGCCCGGTGCAGGATGCTAATACCAGCGGCTGGTGGACCGCCTTCTCGGCGCCGAAAGCCGGCGCCGAGTACACGGAGTTCTGCGCCGGCTGCCACGGGCCGGAGGGCGACGCCGTGCCGAGCGCGGACTTCAGCAATCCGGAATACGTAGCCCTGTTCCGCCGCTCCGTGCAGCTGGCGGGGACCTTCAACAACACGCTGCCGGATGGCAGCGTGCATGTGCCGGAGGATCAGCGCCCGAATGCGCAGCAGCTGGCCGACATTCTGACCCAGATACGCGGCTTTGCCGGCGTGGAAGAGCGGCCGCGCTTCACCCTGAGCAACTATGTGGACGCGTTGGTGGGTTACCGCGGCCGCACGAGCTATGCCGAAGACTGCGCTGCAGGCACCCAGTCCACTGACCTGACCTGTGACTTCGCCACTGATCTGGGCAACAGCCGCGGCATGGCGCGCGCTTTCGTCAACACGCTCATCGTCACGATCCCGGCCACCATCCTGCCGCTGATCTTTGCGGCGCTGGCGGCTTACGCCTTCTCGTGGCTGCATTTCCCGGGGCGCATGTGGCTGTTCGCGCTGCTGGTAGGCTTGCAGATCGTGCCGCTGCAGATGACCCTGGTGCCCATCTCCAAGCTGTATCAGCAGCTGGGGCTCAGCAGCACCTTCCTGGGCGTGTGGCTGTTCCACACGGGCTTCGGCTTGCCGTACGCCATCTTCCTGATGCGCAACTTCATCGGCTCGTTACCGCGCGACCTGTTCGAGTCAGCCTATCTGGACGGCGCCAGCCACTGGACCGCCTTCACGCGCCTGGCGCTGCCGCTGTCACTGCCGGCGCTGGCCTCGCTGGCCATCTTCCAGTTCCTGTGGGTATGGAATGACTTGCTGGTGGCGCTGGTGTTCCTCTCCGGCCGCCAACCGGTGCTGACCTACCAGATCAACGGCCTGGTGCAATCACTGGGCGGCGGGTGGCATCTGCTGACCGCGTCGGCGTTCCTCTCCATGCTGCTGCCGATGATCGTGTTCTTCGGCTTCCAGCGCTTCTTCGTGCGCGGCCTGCTGGCCGGCGCGGTGAAAGGCTAAGTCAACACAAAATAGCGGGGCGCAACCGCATGGTTGCGCCCCGCTATTGTTTGCCAACAACATTGCGTACAATCTGACCATGCAAAAGACACCCCTCTGGTACAAAGACGCCATTTTCTACGAGCTCTACATCCGAGCATTCAATGACAGCGATGGCGATGGCCACGGCGACATCCGTGGAGTAATTGAAAAGCTGGATTATCTGCAAGACCTGGGCATCAACTGCATTTGGCTGCTGCCCATGTTCCCCTCCCCACTTAAGGATGATGGCTACGATGTGGCCGACTTCTATAATATTCACCCTGACTACGGCACGCTGCACGATTTTAAAGAGCTAGTCGACGAAGCCCACAAGCGCAGCATCCGCGTAATTGCGGACCTGGTGCTGAATCACACCTCTGACCAGCATCCTTGGTTTCAGGAGGCGCGCAAGGGGCCAGACAACCCCAAGCACGACTTCTATGTGTGGAGCGATACGCAGGAGAAGTATCAGGACGCGCGCATCATCTTTTTGGACACAGAAGATTCCAACTGGAGCTGGGACGAGGAAGCCAAGCGCTACTTTTGGCATCGCTTCTATTCTTCACAGCCGGATCTGAACTACGACAATCCCGAAGTCCAGGAAGCCATGCTGCATGTGGCCAAGTTCTGGCTCGACCTGGGCATCGATGGATTCCGCTGCGACGCGATCCCCTATTTGATCGAGCGCGAGGGCACCAATTGCGAGAACCTGCCTGAGACCCATCTGTACCTGAAGAAGCTGCGCCGCTTCGTTGACGAGCATGCCGCGGACAGCATCCTGTTGTCTGAGGCGAACCAGTGGCCCGAAGATGTGCGCGAATACTTTGGCGATGGCGATGAGATGCACATGGCTTTTCATTTCCCGGTCATGCCAAGGCTCTTTATGGCTATGCGCAAGGAAGACACCACACCCATCCGCGAGATCATTGAGCGCACGCCAGAGATCCCTCAGAATGCACAGTGGTGTACCTTCCTGCGCAACCATGATGAACTCACGCTGGAGATGGTGACCGAAGAGGAACGCCAGTGGATGTGGGAGCAGTACGCTCCAGAGCCGCGCATGCGCCAGAACCTCGGCATTCGCCGCCGGTTGGCTCCCCTGCTGGACAATGACTTCAACAAGATCGTGCTGGCCAATTCGCTGCTGTTCACGCTGCCCGGCTCCCCCATCGTGTACTACGGGGACGAGATCGGCATGGGCGATAACATCTGGCTCAAAGACCGCGATGGGGTACGTACGCCGATGCAGTGGAATGCCAGCCCGCAGGCAGGTTTTAGCTCAAACGCGGAACCCTATTCGCCGGTGAACAATGAGGTGCCGTATGATCCGGCGCACGTGAATGTAGAAGACCAGATGCGAGACCTGGCTTCGTTGTACTACGTCACCAAGAACATGATCGCGGTGCGCAAAACCCACCGCGCCTTCGGCTGGGGCACGTTTGAGTGGGCCAATAGCTCGCACCCCACGCAGGTGGCTGCCTACTACCGCCGCCATGAAGGCGAAGAGCTGCTGATCCTGAACAATCTGAGTGGCGAGAGTATTGACCTATGGGTTGAGATCCCTGAGCGCCAGCTATTCTTCCCCCCACCCAACCTGTTCACCGGCCGCGCCACGGGCGAGCTGGTGGATGGCCGCTTGCATGTGAAGCTGGCCAGCCACGGCTACGAGTGGCTTAAGCTGACCTAACCTGGTTGAGCTCGCGCTCCAACAAAGCTGGCAGCCTGGCTGCCATATCTTTGAGCACCTGGCGGTAGATCGGCAGCACTTGCTCCTCGTTGCCGCGCGCGGTAGCCGGGTCAGGGAAGCCCAGATGCTGCTTGCGCCCGGGGCCGAGCCAGACCGGGCAATTCTCGGCGGCGTCGTCGCATAGCGTGACGACCAGGTCAAAGGTCTCTTCCTTGAACACATCAGGATGTTTGGGCTCGCCCAAGTGCACAATGCCGATCTCGGCCAGCACTTTGCCGGTGCAAGGGTTCATGGCCGCGGCGGGCTGCACGCCGGCGCTGAAAGCTAGCCAGTTGTCGTTGAGGCGCGCATTCACAAGCGCTTCCGCCATCTGCGAACGGCAGGTGTTCCCCGTACACAGAAACAGAACCTTCTTGCGCATACGTCCTCCGTTTAGCCGAAGCGGCCAGTGATGTAATCTTCGGTGATCTTCTTCTCAGGGCGAGTGAACATGGTCTTGGTGTCGCCATATTCCATCAGCATGCCGGCGCGCTTGCCATCGTCGGACAGTGAGAAGAATGCGGTGCGGTCAGAGACGCGGGCGGCCTGCTGCATATTGTGGGTCACGATGATGATGGTGTACTCAGTGGCCAAATCACGCATGAGTTCCTCAATCCGCAAGGTCGCGATCGGGTCGAGCGCCGAGCACGGTTCATCCATGAGGATGATGTCGGGCCGCACGGCGATGGCGCGGGCAATGCACAGGCGCTGCTGCTGGCCGCCGGAGAGCGACAGGCCGCTCTGATCCAGCTTGTCCTTGACCTCATCCCACAGCGCGGCGGCCGTGAGGCTGTTGTGCACCAACTCATCCATGTTGCCTTTGAAGCCGTTGATGCGCGCCCCCCAGGCCACGTTCTCATAGACTGATTTGGGGAACGGGTTGGGTTTCTGAAAAACCATACCGATATGGCGACGCACTTCGACCGGATCAACATCTGATTTGTAGATGTTCTGCCCGCGAAACAGCACTTCGCCCGTGGTGTTGACATTGGGGATGAGCTCATTCATGCGGTTGAAGGCGCGCAAGACCGTGCTCTTGCCGCAGCCCGAAGGCCCGATGATGGCGGTGATGCGGTTGGGCTGGATATCCAAGTTGACATCACGTACGGCCTGAAAGCTGCCGTAGTAGATGCTGAGGTCTTTGCTTTCAATGGCCGCGGTGGCGGCGGCCGCTGGTGCAATATCGGTCATGCTACAGACTCCTGCGATAACGATTACGCAAAATAATGGCAGTGGCGTTCAGTGTGAGCAACAGGCCCAGCAGCACCAGGCTTGCGCCGCCGGCCAGATTGCGGAACACAGATTGCGGCCGCGCCGTCCACTGGTAGATCTGGATGGGCAGCGTTGTGAAATTGGAGAACGGGCCTTCGGGATCCACCTGGATGAAGGTAGACGCGCCGATCACGACCAGCGGCGCAGTCTCGCCAATGGCACGCGAGATGGCCAGGATGGTTCCAGTCATAATGCCTGAGATGGCGTTGGGCAGCACGTGATGCCAGACCGTCTCCCAGCGAGTGGCGCCCAGGCCAAAGCTGGCCTGGCGCAGCGAGCTGGGCACGGCCTTGATAGCTTCCTGCGCGTTGATGATGATAAGCGGCAGCACCAGCATGCCCAGCGTCAAGCCTGCAGACAAGATGGTGCGCCCGTTGGATGTGGTCGGGTCGCTGGCGCCAAAGGCCACGCCACTGGTGAAGTGCCCCAGGGCGCGTACAAAGATGGCCAGGCCCAGAATGCCATAGATGATGGACGGCACGCCAGCCAGGTTGGTGATGTTGGTTTGGATGATGCGGTTGATGAGGTTATCGGGCGCATACTCCTGCAGATACACGGCCGCGGCCACCCCAACCGGGAAGGCGAACAACACGGCGATCCCAATGGTCCACAGCGAACCGAGCACCGCAGTGCGCACGCCGGCGATCTCCGGATAGCTGGACTGTGGCGCGCGCAGGAAATGGCTGTTCAGCCAGCTGCGGAACTCCAGGCGGGCATTGGGGAAGTCCTGGGCAGCCGTTTGACGAATGGCGTCACGATTGGTGAGCGTCTCGTACAGCGACCATTGTGCCACGAACTTGGGCTCAACCACGCGCTCCAGGATCAGGTCGTAGACCTCGCCTGCCGAGCGCTCGGCAAAGGGTTTGTCAAACTCGTAGCGGGCAAACAAGCCAGCCGAGATGTGCGCTTGCAAAACCTGGATGAGCGTATCTTTGTCCTGCTCTTCGAGCGGAACGCCATTCACCGCCAAATCCTGGGGTGCGATGGTGTCTTCGATGGCTACATAGCCAAATGAGCCGTTGAGGATATTGAAGAGCAGCGCAGTTAGCGCAACAATCCCCGTCAGCAAGGCCACCTGAAACACCACCAGCCAGACCCGCCCCGTGCGGTGACGCTGCTGCAGGTTCGAGGCGCTCACTCGTACACCTCGCGGAAGCGGCGCACAATGTACTGGCTGAAGATGTTGAGCGCCAGGGTCATCACAAACAGCATGAGGCCAATGGCGAAGATGCTGTTGTAGTCCAGCGAGTCGTAGCTAAGATCACCGCCGCTGATGCGTACGATATGCCCAGTCATCGTTTCGGCGGCCTGGAACGGGTTGAACGTGAAGGCTGGCCCGGCGCCAGCGGCCAGAGCCACCACCATGGTCTCGCCCACGGCGCGGGAGATGGCCAGGATGGCGGCGGCCGCAATGCCTGAGAAGGCCGCCGGCAGCACGATGCGCACCGCGGTCTCCAACCGCGTGGCGCCCAGGCCATAGGCCGCCTCGCGCAGCGAGCGCGGCACGGCGTTGAGGGCATCTTCGCTGATGGTGCTGACCAGGGGCAGGATCAGGATGCCGATGACAATGCCGGCGGAGGCGGTGTTGTAGATCTGCACCACATTCTGGCCAAAAATGGTTCGCAACAATGGCGTCATGAAGGTGAGCGCAAAGTAGCCGTATACCACTGTGGGCACGCCGGCCAGGATCTCAAGAATGGGCTTAAGCGTATTGCGCGCTCGTGGGGAGGCGTATTCGCTCAGATAGATGGCGGTTGCCAACCCTAGCGGCAGGGCTACCAGGATGGCGATGCCAGAGACCATCAGCGTGGCGTTCAGCAATGGCAGCACGCCAAATTGCCCGGCGTGCGGCGCCCAGGTTGTGCCGGTGAAGAATTCAGCCAGGCTGGGGTCTACGCCTTTATGCAATACGGCGCCGGCGGCATGTGAAGCGGGCGCCGTATCCTGCACGCCGCGCTCCACGACGTAGATGCTGTCTTCGATAGCGATAAGGTGCAATACTTCCTGGTCGAGACGCAGAGTGTCACCCTCGCGCAAGGGGGTGCCGATCGGGCCAACCTCGATGCGGGTATCAGCTGGGGCAATGTCTGCAACAATGGGCTTGTTGGTCAGCTGCCATTGTGTACGCCCAAAAAAGAGCAGGGATTCTTTGCCCAGCTCATAAATAATTCCAGCGGTTACGAAAATGGAGAGCAAGCCGCAAACGAACAGCAGGCTCTGGATCACGAGCTCGCGCAGGCGCGGCTTGCGCTTGAGGGAAACATGGTCAGAGGTGCGAGTGGGAGCCATGGAGCTTGGGGTCGCTGCAGCTTGAAAATGGAATTTCATTATAACTGTCCCAACTCAGGCGATTGAGGCGGCCAGCAAATTGCCTGGCCGCCCCAATCTTGCGAAGGAGAAGTGCCGCTAGCCTAAGATTAGTTGCCTACAGCAGCGTCGAAAGCATCCAGCGCGGCCTGCAGAGCAGACTCGCTGGCCGGGAAGTAGCCCACTTCCACGATCTCCTCGTTCACGAACGCGAGGTAGAAGTGAAGGAAGGCTGCCACCTGAGGCTTGTCGTTCAGGATGTCAGCGGTGGTGTACAGGAACAGCGGGCGGGCCAGAGCGTAGCTGCCGTCTTCGACAGTGACGTCATCCGGCTCCACGCCATCCAGGCTCAGGATCTTCAGGGTGCTGGCATTCTCAGCATAGTACGCGTAACCGAAGAAGCCGATCGCATACGGGCTACCCTGGATGCCCTGCACCAACACGTTGTCATCCTCGCTCAGCTGAGTGTTGCTAGCCGCCAGAATGGTGGTGGGGTCAGTGCCATACACATGCTCGACAAAGTAGTCGAAGGTGCCGGAGTCCGTGCCAGGGATGAAGCGCTGGATGGGCTCGTTCGGCCACTCGGGGCGAACATCAGACCAGTTGGTGGCCTCGCCAAAGATCAGGGCCAGTTCTTCCGTGGTCACATCGGTGACGAAGTCATTGGCCTGGCTCACAACAACGGAGAGCGCATCCGTGCCGACGCGGAACTCGATCGGGTCACGGCCGATGGACTGGCAGGAAGCAACCTCAGACTCGCGGATGCCGCGGCTGGAGTTGGCAACGTCCGTGTCGCCGGCAACGCAGAAGCGCTCGATGCCGGCGCCAGAGCCAATGCTGTCGATGGTGATGCTGCCGCTGAAGCCTTCATCGCTGAAGCGCTCAGCCATGCGCTCCGAGAGCGGGAACACGGTGGAGCTGCCAGCAGTGATGATGTCGCCCGAAACAGCCAGCGGGCTGTAGGGGTCCAGCGTGGGGGCTGCGGTGGGCTCAGCCGGGGCGGAAGTGACTTCGGCCGGTGCCTGAGTTGCAGCGGGCGCAGAGGCGCCACAGGCGGCCAGCAGCACGCCGGCGATCACCAGCGCGGAGAGGCCAAGGTATAGCTTGCGGTTCATAGATAGTTCCTCCTTAGGGAACTTGCACAAGGGTTTGAACACGAGGGCATGGTATCAACCCAGGGTTAAGTGCCCAGCGCAATGGATTAAAGGGATTGTTATGGATGTGTTAACTGGAACTGGCTATCAAGCCAGCGGCAACGTGAAGAAAAAGCGGCTGCCCTTGCCCACCTGGCTACTTACGCCGATGTGGCCGCCATGCGCCTCAACCGTGTGGCGAGCGATGGCCAGGCCGAGCCCGGTGCCCGTGCGGTTCCGGGCTGGGTCTGTCTTGTAAAAGCGCTCGAAGATACGCGCTTGATCCTCAGCAGCGATGCCCACCCCACTGTCCTGCACCGCGAATTCCACGAGACCCTCGCGGCTGGCGGCCTGGGCGGCGATGCGGCCGCCGCGCGGCGTGAACTTGATGGCGTTGTGGATCAGGTTCACCAGCACTTGCTCCACCCTGGCCGCGTCGGCTTTCACGGCGGGCAGATCGGCAGCGCAGTCCACCGCCAGCTGCAGGCCAGCGCGCTCCGCCTGCAGGCGGAGCCGCCCGGCGGCAGCGTTCAGCAGCATGCAAGGGTCCACCGGGGTCAGCTGCAGCTGCACATCTTTGGATTCAGTGCGAGCCAGCTCGAGCAGCTCGCTCACCAGGGCAGACAGTGCATCGACCTCGGTTTCCATCAGGGTCAGAAAGCGCTGCGCAGTGGCTGGCTCTTTCATTGCTCCACCGCGCAGGCTTTCGGTCAGCAGACGCAGCGAGGTCAGCGGCGTGCGCAACTCGTGCGACACATTGCTGACAAAATCCTTGCGCACGGTCTCCAAGCGGTGCAACTCGGTGACATCTTCGAAGGCCATCAAGCTATGCTCACTAAGCTCTGCCGCCAGAGGCTGCACTGCGGCTCGCAGCATACGTTTGCTCTGCGGCACTTCGGCCACAACGGCCTGCGCGGTGCTAGTGCGTACCGCTTTCTGCCAAAGCTCTACAAACTGGTAGTGCCGCAGCAAATGCGGCAGCGTATCAGCGCGCAGCTCATCTTCACTTAGCGCAAACAGGGCTTGCATGCGGGTATTGGCCAGCAGCACGCGGCCGTCGCCGGCCACCAGCACTACGCCGGCCGGGCTGCCATCCAGCACAGCTTGCAGATACTGGCGCTGCCTGCGCAGCTCGGCCGATTCTGCGGTGCTCTGATCGAAAGTGTGCTCAGGCTCTGGCGACCAGGCCAGCAGCAAACCAATCCCGGCGCACAGCAATCCGGCAAACCAAAAGCCGCGGTTGAGCAGCAGCACCAGATCTGGATCTTCAACTAAAGGAGCGACTTGTGAGTACAGAAAAACGAGCAGCCCCGCCAACAAGGCGTAGGCCAGCAGCAGGCGGCCAATATTGATGCCGCGCAGGCCCATGCTATCCCTCGAAGCGGTAGCCCACGCCGCGCACGGTGATGATGCGCTGCGGGTTCTCGGCATCCGCCTCGATGCGCGCCCGCAGCCAGCGCACATGCACGTCCACCGTGCGGCTGCCGCCGCTAAACTCCCAGCCCCACACTTTTTCAAGCAACTGCTCACGGGTGTAGGCGCGGCCGCGGTTCTGTATCAGGAACAAGAGCAGCTCATATTCCTTAGGCTTGAGGTCCAGCACTTTGCCGTCCAGAGTGACTTCGTGGCGGGTTTCATCGATCGCAAGGTTGCCGCTCACCAGTTGCTGGGCTGCTGAGGAAGCCTGAGCCTCGCTATGCTCCATCTGCACACGGCGCAGCATGGCCTTCACACGTGCCAGCAGCTCGCGCATGGAGAACGGCTTGGTCAGGTAATCATCTGCGCCCAACTCGAGACCCAGCACGCGGTCGATCTCGTCATCACGCGCCGTCAACATCAGGATCGGCACGTTGCTTTCTTTGCGCAGCGTGCGGGTGACGTCAAAGCCGTCCATCTCAGGCAGCATAAGGTCCAGCACCACGAGTTGGGGCGCAGCCTTGCGTACGGCGGCCACGGCCGCGGCGCCGTCGCTCACGGCGTCCACGTCGTAGCCTTCGCGCGTCAAGTTATAGGTCAACGCTTCGCGGATGGCGGCGTCGTCTTCAACGACCAGCACTCTTTGCGGCATTCAGTTTCTCCCATGCCCCCACCCAGGGCGTACCCAGGCGGTGCTTGGCGGGCACATCAATATTCTGCAAACGCTGGGCCAGGCTGGCAATGCCTTCGGCAATGCCGCCCATGTCATCGGCCAGCAGCGCTTGGCGCAGCTTGTTGGCAGTGGGTTCGGTCCAGGCCCAATCCATGCGGAAGCGGTCGGCCTTCACCCAATAGCCGCGCTTCTCCCAAGGTTGTACGCTGCGCTCGACGCTTTGGGTCACGCCGTCGAGCGCGAAGACCATGAACGCGGCCAGATCGCGGGCCTGGCTGTCAAAGCCCTGCTTGGCGATCAGCTCGCGCATGGCGATGGCCATGGCCTTCATCAGGCGTGTGCGGTCGGTGGCAACGTTCTCAGTTTTGATCACACGTGACATATGCGCAATAATAATCCACGCCGCGCAGAAACGCGCCACGGGCAGCAAGCATTGCTATAATTCGGCGCATTCCACACGGGGAAGTGTTGGAATTGGCAGACAAGCATGACTTAGGATCATGTGCCGCAAGGCGTGAGGGTTCGACTCCCTCCTTCCCCACCAGAAGCAAAACGGTGACATGCAGGGCTGGTTCTATTACTGCCTCATGTCGCCGTTTTGCTTACATTACTCTGATAGTCCCGCAAACACCCACATGCTATAATCTCGCCCGTTCGTTCTATTTTCCTTAAGGAAGCACAGACTTGAAGATCACCAATCAAACCACCTCTGATGACCATCAGCTACATCTGACGGTTGAGATCGAAGCTGAGACCATGCAGAGCGCCAAGCAAAAAGCGGCTCGCAAGATCGCCAAACAGGTCAAGATCCCCGGCTTTCGCCCCGGCAAAGCTCCCTACAACGTAGTTGAGAAGCAGGTTGGCGAAGCCGCCATCCGAGACGAAGCCATCGACATCATGCTGGATGACGTATATCCCAAGCTGATCGCCGAGACCGGCGTGCAGCCGTACGGCCCGGGCACGCTGGAAAAGATCGACGAGGAGAAGACCCCGCCGGTCTACGAGTTCCGTGTGCCGCTTTCGCCAGTGGTGAAGCTGAGCGACTATGACAAGATCCGCCTTCCCTATGAGGAAAAGCAGCCCAGCGAAGAGGACATCCAGAAAGTCTTCACCAACTTGCGCGAGCAGAACGCCATGCTGACCCCGGCCGAACGCCCGGCGCAGGAAGGCGATATCGTTTACATCAAACTGAGCGCCACGCGCCAGGATGCCGCCGAGGGTGATCCCGAACTGCTGCCTGAGCGCAGCTACCCCGTGGTGGTTGAGAAAGCCGATGTGGATACTAAGAATGAGTGGCCGTTCCCCGGCTTCTCACGCACCTTGATCGGCCTGAAATCAGGTGAAGAGAAGAGTTTCCCGCAGACTTTTGCCGAGGATTCCGAATTCGAAGACCTGCGCGGCAAGACGGCCAACTTCGCCGTCATAGTGGAAGAGATCAAGGCGCGTGAGCTGCCTGAATTGAACGACACTCTGGCACAAAGCGTAGGCGAGTACAAAACTGTTGACGAACTGCGCACTGAGATCGTGCGCCAGCTCACTGAGAACCTGAACCGCCAGGCGCGCGACGAGTACGAAGACAAGATCGTCACGCAGATCATTAGCGAGAGCGAGATCAAGTTCCCGCCGCAAATGCTGCACCACGAAGTGCACCACTACATCGAAGATATGGTGCCAGACCTGAATGCGCGCGGCATGGACATGGACGCTTACCTGGGCAGCCGCCAAATGACGATGGACGATCTTGAAAAAGAGGTCGAGCCCATCGTTGAGGAGCGCCTGAAGAAGTCACTGGTCATCATGGAAGCTTCTCGCCAGGAAAACATTGAAGTCCCTGAGGCCGAAATGCAAGGCATTGTCCAGCTCAAGCTGGCGCAGCTACAGCAGATGGTCTCAGCCCAGGACATGCGTAAGTTCCTGAACAATCGAGACAATATCCAGAGCCTGGTCAGCCGCACCATGAGCGAAGAGGTCATCCGCCGCACCCTGGCGCGCCTGAACGCCATCGGCCGCGGCAAGGGTGATGAGCATCGTAAAGAAACTGCCGCTGCCAGCGTCAGTACTGAAGAGACTGCTGCCAGCGAAGCGCAGCCCGTTGCCGAAGTTGAGGCCGCGCTTGCTGAGGCCGGCCAGCCGGCAGCCGAAGACACAGGAAAGGAAAATGACAATGAACAAGCCTAATCACATTACCGGCCAGTCCGGTTTCACTCCTCAATCCGTCATCCCGATGGTGATCGAATCCACCGGCCGCGGCGAGCGCGCCTTTGACATTTACTCGCTGCTGCTCAAGAACCGCATCATCCTGATCAGCCACCCCATCGACGACCAGATTGCCAATCTGGCCGTGGCCCAGCTCATCTACCTGAGCAATGAAGACCCGGATGCCCCCATTCAGATGTACATCTCGTCGCCCGGCGGCTCCATCTACGCCGGCATGGGCATCTATGACACCATGCAAATGATCCCCAACCAGATCAGCACCGTGGCCGTAGGCTTCACTGCTTCATTCGGCACCATTCTGCTGACGGCCGGCGCCAAGGGCCACCGCTATGCGCTGCCCAACTCCACCATCCACGTGCATCAGCCGTGGCAGCAGGGCGGTGGCGGCCAGGCCAGCGACATCGAGATCCAGGCCAAGGAAATTCTGCGCCAGCGCGCCCGCCTCAACGAGATCCTGGTGGAGCGCACCGGCCGCACCATGGCTGAGATCGAGAAAGACACCGACCGCGACACTTACATGACCGCCCAGGAAGCCGTGGACTACGGCCTGGTGGACCAGGTGCTGCAGCCGCGTGAGCTCAAGCAGCTCACCGAGAAATAGTCTGAACTGAAACAGAAAGAGCCTCGCCGCGTGGCGAGGCTCTTTTGTTGCCGCGGATACACAGCTATATAATCTGCACATGACCCAACTCAAAGCTTTACTTCTCGATATGGACGGCGTGCTGTGGCGCGGCACAGAGCCGATCGGCAGCGTGCCAGACAACCTGGCCGCCATTGCGGCCAAGGGCCTCAAGGCCGCCTTCGTCACCAACAACGCCACTCTCACCATTGAGCAATATCTCGAGAAATTCAAGAAGTTTGGCGCACAGGTACAGCCCGAACAGATCCACACCTCGGCCAACGCAGCCGCCCACTACCTGCACATGCAATATCCGCAGGGCGGGAATGTCTACGTCATCGGCGAAACTGGCCTGCGCGAGGCGGTGCAGTCACGCGGCTTCACCATCAGCGATGCCGACTGTGTTGCGGTCGTCGTTGGGCTCGATCGCGAGCTGACCTATGAGAAGTTGCGCACCGCCACCCTGCTGATCGCCAAGGGCGCCGCTTTCGTCGGCACCAACCCTGACCGCACGCTGCCCTCGCCGGCCGGCCCGGTGCCGGGCGCCGGCAGCATCCTGGCGGCGCTGCAGGCCGCATCTGGCGTGCAGCCCACCATCATCGGTAAGCCCGGCACGGCCGGCTTCATGGCCGCCATGGATGCGCTAGGTGTCACTCCCGCCGAAACCATGATGATCGGCGACCGCGTGGATACTGACATTGCCGGCGCCCAGGCGGCCGGCTGCCGCACCGGCTTGGTGCTGAGCGGCATCACCACCGAAGCCGAGGCCCGCGCCTGGCAGCCGGCGCCCGATCACATTGCGCCGGACCTGGCAACTCTTTTGGCACAATTGCCATAAACACAGTAACCTAGAGCAATGGACACCCGTCCCCTCATCTACGACCTCAGCCAGCCTGAGCTGGCTGAGCAGCTACGCGCCTGGGGTCAACCCGCCTATCGTGCCGCCCAAATATGGGATGGGCTGTATAAGCAATTCTGGGCCAAACCTGAGGATTTCACCAACCTTTCAAAAGAGCTGCGCAGCAAACTTGGCGAGCACTTCAGCTTCAGCCACTTGCTGCCCAGCATCACGCTGCACTCCACCGACAAGCAGACGCTGAAGACCTTGTTCAAGCTGCCGGATGGCAATGCCATCGAAACTGTCCTGATGCGCTATGACGACCGCGACGGCAGCCAGGGGCGCCGTACGCTATGCATCAGTACCCAGGCCGGCTGCGCTATGGGTTGCGTGTTCTGCGCCACCGGGCAGATGGGCTTCCGCCGCAACTTGACCAGCGGCGAGATCATCGAGCAGGTGCTGTACTTTGCGCGCCAACTCAAGCTTGACGGCGAGCGCGTCACCAATATCGTCCTTATGGGCATGGGCGAGCCGTTCCACAACTACGATGCCAGCCTGGCCGCCATCTCCCGCCTGAACGACCCGGATGGTTTCGGCCTTGGCAACCGCCACTTCACCATCTCCACCGTGGGTCTGATCCCAGCGATCAAGCGCTACACCAGCGAGAAGCACCAAATGGGCCTGGCCATCTCGCTGCACGCCGCGGATGACGAGCTGCGCGCCAGCATGCTGCCGGTCAACAATCGTTACCCCATCAAGGACCTCATCCAGGCCTGCCGTGAGTATGTGCAGACCACCGGGCGCCGCATCACCTTCGAATGGGCGTTGATCAACGGGGTCAACGACACGCCTGAGCAGGCCCGCAAGCTGGCCGCCCTGCTGCAGGGTCTGAACTGCCACGTCAACGTCATCCCGCTCAACCCCACGCGCGGTTACCCCGGCCAGCGCTCCACGCGCGAGCGTGTGGCCGAGTTCCGCAGCATCCTCGAGGTGGCCGGCATCTCATGCACAGTGCGTGTGCGTCGCGGCATCGATATTCAGGCGGGCTGTGGCCAGCTGGCCGAATCTCAGGGCCAACAGCCGCTCCAGATCACTACCTAATCGGTGTACAATCAGCGCACTAATGACTGAACAAGTCGTGCGCCTTATCTATCCGCCTGCTGCGGTCAATACGCCGGTTGTGAATCAGCTGATTCGCAATTTTGTTGGCTTGACTGTCAACATTCTGCAGGCCCAAGTGAACCCCGCCGAAGGCTGGCTTGAAGTGCAGCTGGTGGGCAGCTCAGCCATCATCGAATCATCGATCGATTGGCTGCGCTCGCAGGGAATTGAGGTGCAAGTCTTGGGGCATTAAATCCATTCATTTGTCGAGGTTGCTATGAACGACCGAGTGCCTGATTTCGAACTCGAACTGGAGCGCATCCAGGAGCTGTTACGAGAAGAGAAGATAACAGAGGCACTCGAAGTGTTTAAGGGCCTCAACCTCGGTGACCAGATCGAGGTCTACAACCAGCTCTCTGAAGAACATCAGGAAGAATTCGTGCGCCTGCTCCCGCCTGAAGAGGTGGCCGAGCTGTTTAACCGTCTCAGTGACGCGCAGGCGGTCGACGCCGCCGAGCACTTGTCATCGGAGGCGCTGTCTGAGATCCTGGATGAAATGCAGCCTGACCAGGTGGCTGACATTCTGGGCGACCTGCCTCCTGAGCAAGCCAGCGAAGCGCTGCAGCAGATGGAAGACCCGGAAGACGTCATCCCCCTGCTGGGCTACCCCGACGAGACCGCCGGTGGCCGTATGACCACCGAATACATCGCCATGCGCCGCCACACTACCGCGGCCCAGGCCATCGACTTTCTGCGCCAGATCCACCCGGATCACGAAGTGCCTTACTACGTCTTCGTGATCGACCGTGAGCGCCGCCTGTGCGGCGTAGTGGGCATGCGCGAGCTGGTGGTTGCGCCGCCGGCCAAGCTGGTCGAAGACTTGATGGACCCGGAAGTCATCTTCGTCACCGCCGGCACTGATCAGGAAGATGTGGCCCGAACCATGAGCAACAACAATCTCTCGGCCATCCCCGTGGTGAATGACGGCGGGCAGATGCTTGGCGTCATCACCCTGGATGATGTCATCGATGTGCTCAAAGAAGAAGCGGGTGAAGACATCCTGCAGCTGGGTGGTGTAGAGCCTGGCCCGCTGCTGGATGTGCCGTACTGGTCACAACGCATATCCCAGGTAGTGCGCTCGCGCTTCACCTGGCTGCTGACGCTGTTCATCGCCGAAACACTGACCGGTACAGTCATGCGCCACTATGACGAAGAGATCCAGACCGTGGTTTCGCTGGCGTTCTTTGTGCCCTTGCTGATCGGCACGGGCGGCAACGCCGGGTCGCAAACCGTGGCCACCATCATCCGCGGCATGGCCCTGGGTGAGGTCAAGCGCAGCGAGCTGCTGTGGGTGCTGTGGAAAGAGTTCCGCACCGGTATTGCGTTGGGCGTGCTGCTGGGCGTGGTTGGCTATGCGCGCGCCCTGCTATGGGGTGTGGATTGGCACTTGGCCGTCACGGTAGCGCTCACCATCACCATCATCTGCATCTGGGCCAATTCGGTGGCCGCCATGGTGCCCATGCTGGCGGATAAAGTCGGCATTGACCCCACCATCATCTCGGGGCCATTCATGTCCACTCTCATTGATGCCACCGGACTGGTGATCTACTTCACGCTGGCGGCTTGGATATTGCCACAGCTATAGCGCAAACTGACAGCATGCGAAGCCTGCTACGCGTCTTTTTCCACCTGCTCTACCAGCCCATGGCATGGAGCTATGACGTGGTGGCCTGGCTGGTGTCGCTGGGCCGCTGGCGCAGCTGGGTGAACAGCGTGCTGCCGGAACTCAGCCATGTTGGCAGCGTCCTGGAACTAGGTCATGGCCCCGGCCATCTCCAAGTGGCTATGCGCATTGCAGGCATTACGCCTTTCGGGATCGACCTAAGCGCGCAAATGGGCCAGCTGACCAGCCGCCGCCTGCGCACCGGCCGCCAGCAGTCCCTGCTGGTACGCGCAGACGGGCGCAGGCTGCCCTTCCGTGCGGGCGCTTTCCAGCACATCGTCGCCACCTTCCCCACTGAGTACATCCTGCAGGCCCGCACGCTGGGCGAAGCCCGGCGTACGCTGGCCGCAGGCGGCAGCCTGGTGCTGCTGCCGGTCGCGTGGATCACGGGCGGTGACTGGCTCAGCCGGGCCGCTGCCTGGCTCTTTCACATCACCGGCCAGGCCGGCGCCTGGGATGGCCGCTTCAGTGCGGCCATCCGCCAGCATGGCTTCGATGTTCATGAGAAGCGCGTGACCCTGCCCGGCTCAGAAGTCATGCTGCTGGTGTGCACGCCGCAATGAGCGCGATCAGCGAGTTGCTTGACGCCATCTTTGAAGACAAACGGCCCGCCTTCTATCCAGAGTTTGAAGGCTGGCTGCGGCGGTCACGCCGCTTCCGCGAGTTCGCGTATGAATATCGCAACAAGATCCGCGCCAAGCTCAACAACGCCAAACACCCGGGCAGCCTGCAGGATCTGTATGCTGAGTTGCAGGCCAGCGCCGTGCTGCTCGGCAACCCGAGCTTCAGCGTAGAGTATGAGCAATATGCGGCCGCCAAGCAGCGCGGGCCCGATTTCACCGTCACTTTCAAATCTCATACTCAGTTCAATTATAGAGGTGCGCAGGATCACATCCGGGCCAGACAGGCTGGCCACCATCCTGTGCGAGAAGACTGGCCAGCTTCCTCCGAGTGTTATCAACATACTTTGGCTGGCCGCCGAGGATGCTATCGGTATGGATGCTGTGTGGGCAGCAGACCGCGAACTGCGCCAGGCGGCAGACAGCAAGGACGAGGGCTTCTTTCAGAAGCGGGGCGCTGGCAGCATTGCCGAGTTCCGCAAGCGTTATCAACGCCTCAGCGGCATCGTGCTATTTCAGCATGTCAGCGTATCCATCTGGCTCAACCCGCTGGCGCGGCACGAAGCCCCGCGTACCCTGGTATCCGCCTTGCGCCAGCTCAAGCTGGCTGGCAAATAGACCAACCGGGAATCATTTACAATCCGCCCAATGGAAATTCAGATCGGCGTAGCCAAGATCAACAAATACGCCATGTCCGAAAGCGGCGATACGCTGGAAGTCGTGGAGCGCCCGGCGGGCGGCATGTCGGTGGTGCTGGCCGACGGCCAGCGCTCCGGCAAGAGCGCCAAGTTCATCTCCACCATGGTGGTGCGCAAGGTCATCGCCCTGCTGGCCGAGGGCGTGCGGGATGGCGCCGCGGCCCGCGCTGCGTCAGACTATCTCTACACCCATCGCAACGGCCAGGTGCAATCGACACTCAACATCGTCTCGCTCGAGCTTGACAACCGCTGCCTGCTGATCACGCGCAACAACCCGCTGCCGGTGCTGGTCTACCAGGACAAGACCGTGCGCATGCTGGACGAGCGCAGCGACGCGGTTGGCCTGCGCCGCGAAACCCGCCCCGTGCTGACCCAGCTTGCCCTGCAGCCCGGCCTGACCATCGCCGTGTTCACCGACGGCTTGCCCTTCGCTGGCGAGCGTAGCGGCCGCCCGATGGACATCCCGGCGGCCTTTAGCCGCCTGGTGGACGCCGGGGCCAGCCCGCAGGCCGTCGCCGACGGGCTGATGGCGGAGGCGCTCGCGCTGGAGAGCAATCGCCCGGGCGATGACATCAGCGTGCTGGTGGTCGGCGTGCGTGACGACTCCCCCGGTGACCAGGTGCGCCGTATGTCGGTGCACTTGCCGCTCGGCCCAGTGCAAGCCTCTGTGCCCAAGATAGAATAGTGGCATGAGTAGTACCAAGCCGCGCGTTGGAGTGGTTGGGCCCTGCAAATCGGGCAAATCCACCCTGGTGCGCGGCTTGCACGAAGCGGGCTACCCCGCCAATCAGATCGCTCAGGAACACTCGTTCGCGCCACGCATGTGGCAGCTCATCTCCCCACCAGACATCCTGCTCTACTTGCACACGGAATATCCCAACACGGTCGCCCGCGGCCTGCAATGGCTGGAGCGCGACTATGCTGAGCAGCAGACGCGCCTGGCCCACGCCCGCCAGCACGCGGATTTCGAGATCAGCACCGATGAATTGCCACAAGAGGAAGTGCTGCGGCAAGTATTGGCTTTTCTAGCTACAGCGACTTCTGAATAAAGTCCACCAAGTGCTTGAACTGCGCTTTGAGCGAGGTCTCATGGATGTACATCATGTGGCCTGCTTCGTAATATTCCATTGAGATATTGCCGCGCAGCTCAGGCGCAATCTGCAAGTGGTTGAAGGTGTATTCGGTTGCGAAGAACGGCGTAGCCAGGTCGTAGTAGCCATTGGCTACAAAGATCTGCATGGCCGGATTAATGACCATGGCCTGGCGGAGCGTCTCGGCCACATTTAGATATTGGTTCTCGTTTTCCTTGTAGCTCCAGGGGTGCACCCGGCCCGTCAGGATCTCGTACGGCAGGTCGCTTTCAAATTCCAGCTCCGCCCGCACATACTGGTTGAGCGCGGCCGTGAAGGCGGCCTGGATGGCCGCATAGCTCGGGTCGAACTCGTAGTTCTCGCCAGCTGAGTCGCGGTCAGACGCAATGAAGCGGGAGTCCAGCCGGCCCACGGTCTTGCGCTCGCCGCGCAAGAGCTCTTTCGTGAAGCGGTGGATTTCCACCCGTAAGTTGGTGCGCTCAACATACTCCTGCGAGAGCCCGGTGTAGGCCGCCAGCCTGGCCGCGACCTGCTGGCGCTGCTCGGCTGGCAGGCTGTCGCCCTGGAACAAGGCGGCCGCGTACTCGCCGGCGGCAAAGCTGCGCACTTCGGCCAGCGTTTTGCTGAGCTCTTTTTGCAACTCAGGGCTCAACTGCTTGTGATACCAGGCCGTTGCGGCATAGGTCGGCAGAAACAAGATGTATGGCAGGTCATTGCCGGCGTTGAATATCAGGGTCGAGAATTCGAGCACGGAAGAGATCAGCATGATGCCGTTTAGCGCCATACCGTGCCGCTCCAGCAGATGGCCAGACAAGGCTGCGGCGCGGGTGGTGCCATAGCTCTCGCCGATCAGAAACTTGGGCGAACTCCAGCGCTGGTGCCGCGTAGTGAACAAACGAATGAACTCGCCTACTGTTTCCAAGTCCTTCTGAAAACCGTGGAACTGCTTGGCAGCTTCCCCGGCAACCGGGCGGCTGTAGCCCGTAGTCACCGGGTCAATGAATACCAGGTCGGTCTCCGCCAGGATGCTGTACTCGTTGTCCACTAGGTCAAACGGCGGGCGCGGCATCGAATCATCCAGCGGCATATCCACGCGGCGCGGGCCAAGCACGCCCAGGTGCAGCCAGACGGAGGAGGAGCCAGGCCCACCGTTGAACGAGAAAGTCAGTGGGCGAGGTTTGGCATCCTTGGTCTGTTCAACAATATAGGCCGTGTAGTACACGGAAGCCTTAGGCTTATGCTCGCCCTTCTCATCATCTTCCTCTTTAAGCACCAGCGTGCCGGCAATCGCGGTGTACTTGACGAGCTTGCCATTGATCTTGACGCTGTGCTGCGTCTCTACACGCTGCTCCTCAGCAGGCTTGCTCTCCGGCTTGGGTTCTGTCTTTGTGTCCTTGTCTTCACTCATCACTTTGCCTCACAGAGATTATAGAGCTACGTTATACACGCCCAGCAGTACGACCAGTACGGCGCCGGCACACAGGAATGGAGCATAGGGCATGGATGCGAACATAGAATATTTGCCGCGCAGCAGGCTTACGAACACAAACACCAGGCTATACACGCCTGCCAACAGCACGCCTGCGAACAACGCTGGCATCACCGCCGGCCAGCCCATCAGCAGGCCAATCACGCCCGCCAGGTTGACATCGCCGAAGCCCAGGGCGGTCTCCTGCCAGGCCTGCTTGCGCAGCCGGGCCAGCAGGCGCCCGATCAGCTCGCCGGAGAAGTACAAGCCCAGCATCAACAGGAAGCCGGCTGCCCCACCCAGCAGCGTGGGCAGGAGCTCGTGGCGCATAACGCCGATCGAACCCAGCGCCAGCGCCCCGAAGATGCTCACCGGGTGCAGCACCAGCCGGTGTTCGATGTCGATCACGGCCACCAGAACAAAGTAGGCCAACACAAAGGCAAGCAGATACGGGGAGAAGTCACCCGGCGGGTTTTGGAAGATATAGATGCTGGCGAGCAACAAGGCGATATGCACAACAAACTTGCGCGGCGAATGAATGTACTCGCCCACCGCCTGCGCAGTCAGCGGCCACCAGGCTGGCGCGGTTAGCCGGCGTTCTGTGGGCAGCACATCCGCCAGGTAGTTGACGAGCAGCGCGGATAGCAGGCCTATGGCAATGGCGGCGATGAGCATGCATCGGATTATAGAGCAGGTATTGGCCATGCCGAGCCAACTCTAGCCTGCATGCCATGCTAGTACAATGAGAACAGGCAGGGAATCACACGATGCGTACATGGCCAAATTCTAAAAACCCGAATGTGCTCATAAGCCTGAGCGTGTTTGTTGCGCTCCTGGCCGCTTGTAGCACTCTTACGGCCACCCCGGAACCAACGGCTCAAGCAACACAGACTATCGAACAGCCTACTGTGACAGCTGAAGCCCCAACACAAGAGCCTACCGCGAAGCCCACGGCAGAACCGACCCTTTCCCCGATCGAGCGCAACTACGAGTGGACGGATGGGGAAGCAGTAACCGTGAGAGCAGATTTCACTGAAGAGCAGCTGGCTGAAAAACTAGAAGGCCTTCACATCTTTCCATTGGTCAATAGTGAACATATAGGAATTTATCAACAAAGGTGTATCCTCGAGAACATATCGTTCTTAAAGGAAAATGCCTACATCAGAATTGGCGACTTTGCCATCACTGTGACCGGGCAGTGTACGTATTTGGATGTGAACAGGGAGCGCCAGACTATCGCGGTGGCCTTGGTAGTACGAAACACCGTAAATAAATCTGAATGGATCCCTCCTGGAAGAATCACCGCTTCTATAACAAGCCCAGAACTCATTCCCGAACGTTTTGCAATCGCCACAAGTGCAAGTGGAGCGGAAATCACGGCTGGGTCAGAAATTTTTGTTCTTTTTAACCTCCAAAATCTAGCTAACCGAAAAAATTTCAAGGGGGCGGAGCACCATGGAGCACTGGTTGACGAACTGTACACTCAAGAGATGATTGACCAGTATGTAAACACGGGCAATCCAGAAGCGTTTGAGAGTCCACTTCTTGTCCCCTTTTCCGTAATGAAATCACAGTAGCATGTACCACCATCATAAAAAAGACCGAGCTTGCGCTCGGTCTTTTTGGTTGTGCCTTCAGCGGTTAGTTCGCGTCCGTGGCCGGTTTGGCGGCCACATCGACGAACTGGTCGAACAGCTCGCGCAGCATCGGCTCGGGCAGCGCGCCCACCTGGCGATGCACCAGCTTGCCATTGGCGACGAACAGCATGGTGGGGATGCCGCGCACGTCAAACTGGCCAGCCCATTGCGGGTTCTCGTCGGTATTGACCTTGGCGATCACCACTTTGCCGGCATATTCCCCGGCGAACTTGTCCAGGATCGGGGCTACGGCGCGGCACGGGCCACACCACGGCGCCCAAAAGTCCACCACGACCGGGGTTTCAGACTGCAAGACAGTCTTCTCGAAGGCTTCGTCAGTAACATGAATAGGTTCGTTGATCATTCTCTGCTCCATTGTCTAGTTCTACAGCTTTGATGACCTCTCGCAAAGCAATCTTACCCTCAGGAGTATAATGCCCGCGTGGTTTCCCTTCTGCACCGAGACGCCCCCCAACCCTACACCGTAGATACGCCGGTTTACCAGGGCCCGCTGGACTTGCTGCTCCAGCTGATCGAACGCGCCGAGCTGGACATTACCAAGCTGGCGCTCGCCCAGGTGACCGACCAGTTCCTGGCCTATATGCGCACGCTGCAGGAGCTCAAAGCCGAGCGCGTCTCCGAATTCATTGTCGTGGCCGCCCGCTTGATGCAGATCAAGTCTGAGGCGCTGCTGCCGCGCCCGGTTGTGCGCCAGCCTGACGAAGAGGACCCCGGCGAAGCGCTGGTGCAGCAGCTGCTGCTCTATAAGCGCTTCAAGGAGCTGGCCAGCCTGCTGACCCTGCGCCAGGACGGCGCGCTGCGCAGCTACTTGCGCATGGCCCCGCCTCCCAAGGTGGAAGGCCGCCTAGATCTGAGCGGCATGACTGCCGAGGACGTATACCGCGCCGCCATGAAAGTGTATGCCAAGGCGGATGCACGCGCGCCGTTGCGCACCGTGGTGGCCGCCCCGCGCGTGACCATTCGCGAGAAGATCAAGGCCATCGCGGATGTGCTGCGTCAAAAGACCGTCACAACCTTCCGTGAGCTGGTCTCCAAGACTCCGGACCGCCTGCATGTGGTAGTGACCTTTCTGGCCATGCTGGAGCTGGTGCGCCGTTACCGCATCGCCGCCAAACAGGATGATCTCTTCCAGGAGATCGAGCTACGCCGTGACGAGAATTGGAACGAAACCCTGGACTTTGAGTTGGAGTTCACGGAGTAACTCGACTCGTCATTCCGACGAGGGCGAAGCCCGAGGAGGAATCCTTTAGGGCACTGCAAGAACCAGCTTGACTCTTATTGTCCTAAAGGATTCCTCGGCTAAGTAAATAGAATTCAACGTAGACTTATGGATACCGCCTCGGAATGACGCAGATTTCAAAACACCTTGTCATTCCGACGAGGGCGAAGCCCGAGGAGGAATCCTTTTAGGGCACTGCAAGAACCCGCTTGACTCTTATTGTCCTAAAGGATTCCTCACTCGCTACGCTCGTTCGGAATGACTAAACACCACGATGCCCTACTACGTCTACATCATGTCCAACCGCACGCGCACGATCTATACAGGCGTAACCAGCAACCTGGAAGGCCGGGTCGCACAGCACAAAGCCAAGAAGATTGACGGATTTACCAAGAAGTACGACATAACCAGCCTGGTTTACTATGAGGAACTTCGCACGGCACTTGAAGCAATAAGCCGCGAAAAGCAATTAAAATCCTTCCGTAGGGCAAAGAAGATGGCCCTCATAAAATCACTCAACCCCAAGTGGCAAGACTTAGCTGAGGATTGGGAAACAGATGCCCCCTAAGAAAACCACCAAAACCGCCCGCTCAAAGAATGCTAGGGCCAAGGCAACCAAGAAGCCTGCCGCATCAGCACCCAAAGTAGACTGGGCGCAAGTCGCCCGGCTGCTGCTCACTTCACGTACCATCGACGAGATCGAAGAGCAGGAGCTGGCTCCTGCCGGCAAGGTAACCTACCAGTTCTCCTCCAAAGGGCACGAGCTCTCGCAGATCCTGCTTGGCCTGCAGCTCACCCAGGGGCACGACGCCGCCACGGTGTACTACCGTTCGCGGCCGTTCATGCTCGCCGCCGGCCTGACCCCGCAGGAAGCCTTCGCCGCCGATATGGCCCGCACTGGCTCGCCGTCCGAAGGGCGCGATGTCGGCGTGGTGTACAGCCTTCCGCCGCGCCGTGGCGTGACGGTGCTGCCCTCCTCCGGCGATGTGGGCGCCCAATACACGCCCGCCGCCGGCTGGGCGCAGGCCATCACCTACTACCAGAACGAGCTCAAAGACAAGGACTGGAAGAATGCCGTCGCAGTTGCCTTGGGCGGCGACGGTTCGGTGGCTACCAATGGGTTTTGGGCTGCGCTTACCATCGCCACCACGCTTGAGCTGCCCATGCTGTTCTTCATTGAGGACAACGGCTACGGCATTTCCGTACCGCGTCACTACCAAACTCCCGGCGGCGACATCAGCGCCAACTTGCAGTCGTTCAAGAACCTGCGCATCACGACTGGCTCAGGCACTGCACCTGCTGAAGCCGCCAGCCTGATCGCGGACGCGGTCGGCTATGTACGCTCCGGCGCCGGCCCGGCCCTGCTCAAACTCAATGTGCCGCGCCTCACCGGCCACACCTTTGGCGAGGACCAGACCGCCTACAAGAGCGAGAAGCAGCTCAAAGAAGAGCGCAGCCGCGACCCGATCGAAACGCTGCGCAAGCACCTCGGCGCCAAGTTTGATTGGGATGGGCTCAAAGCCGAGGTCGAGCACGACGTGCGCAAGCAGTTGGCCGCGGCCGAGCAGAATCCGGAGCCGGCCGCTCTCACTGGCACGCTGCACCTCCTCGCCAGTGGAGAGCACCGCGCCCAAGTGCCGCACACCCTCAACAAGCCCGCGCTGCGCTTTGACGCTCAGCCCGCCGCGGATGGCGCACGTATCAACATGTCCGAAGCCATTCGCCGCACGATGGAAGTTGAGCTCGAGCACAACCCGCGCCTGCTCATCTTCGGCGAAGATGTTGGCCCGCGTGGCGGTGTGCACCGCGTCACGCTCGACCTGCAAAAGAAGTACGGCGCGGCCCGCGTCTTCGACACCTCGCTGTCCGAAGAGGGCATCATCGGCCGCGCCGCTGGCATCGCCCTGGCTGGCCTTACCGCCCTGCCTGAGATCCAGTTCCGTAAATATGCCGACCCGGCCACCGAGCAGATCAACGACACCGGCTGGATCCGCTGGCGCACCAACGGCAAGTTCGCCGCCCCGGTCGTGATCCGCATCCCCGTCGGCTACAGCAAGAAAACCGGCGACCCCTGGCACTCCGTCTCGGGCGAAGCCATCTACGCCCACAGCCTGGGCTGGCGGGTGGCCATGCCCTCGAATGCCGCCGATGCGGTTGGCCTGCTGCGCGCCGCCCTGCGCGGGCAAGACCCCACCATCTTCCTCGAGCACCGCGCCCTGTACGACACGCCGCCTTCGCGCCGCCCATACCCGGGCGACGAGTATGCCCTGCCCTTCGGCCAGGCCGCGATTGTGCAGCCGGGCAGCCAGCTCACCGTGGTGAGCTGGGGCGAGATGCTGCACCGCTGCCTGGAAGCCGCCGAACCCTTCGCCGGCCAGGTGGAGATCATTGACCTGCGCACCGTCTCACCCTGGGATCGCGAAGCCGTACTGGCCTCGGTGCGCAAGACCGGGCGCTGCCTGGTGGCCCACGAGGATACGCACACGGGCGGCTTCGGCGGCGAGATCGCCGCCACCGTAGCACAAGACGCCTTTGCCTATCTCGACGCGCCGGTTTCTCGCATCACCACGCCAGACGCGCTTATCCCTTACAACATCGCTTTGATGAACGCCATCATCCCCAGTGTGGAGGCCTTACGAACACGTATAGAAGAATTGCTCAAGTGGTAGCTCTCGGCGCCCTGGCAGCCAGCCTATTGGCTGCCTGCGGCGGCCCGCCTGAGACCACGCTGCCAACCGAGCCTGTTGTCGAACTCAGCCCGCAGGAACAGCAGGGCAAGCGTCTCTTCAGCCAGTATTGCGGCGCCTGCCACAGCATCGTCGGCGAGGCCACCATCGTTGGCCCCGCCATGACCGGCATTGCGGTCCGCGCTGAAACCCGCATTGAGGGCATGAGCGCCCACGACTATCTGGTCGAATCCATCCTTGACCCCGGCGCCTACCTGGTGCCCGGCTTCGACAACCTGATGCCCAGCACCTGGGGCACCACCCTCACGGGCGAAGAGATGGATGCGATCATCGCCTTCATGCTGACACTCAAATAGACGTACAGGGTTATTATCCTGTGAACACTATTCCTTGCGGAATAGTGTTCACAGGACTTAAAGAGGAGATTGATTCGCCGATGAAAACATTACTGACCTGGGTTCTTCGCATTCTTGGCCTGCTGCTGGCCGCGTTGGTGATCGCGCTGGCCGTGGCGGCCTTCACCCCCGTGCCGCACGACGAGCTGCCCGCCGTGTACGGGGCCGGCGCCAGTTCCGTGCAGCCTTCTACCACTGGCTTGCTGCGCGCCTTCCCAGAACTCAACTCTCCGATCGACAATCCGCAAACGCCACAAAAAGCCGAGCTTGGCCGCCTGTTGTTCTTCGACCCGGTGCTCTCCGAAAGTAACGAGATGAGCTGCGCCAGCTGCCATCACCCGGACCTGGGCTTCTCCGACGGCATGCAATTGGCCCAAGGTGTGAACGGCGAAGTGCAGCGCAATGCCCTCAGCTTGTGGAACGTTGGCTACAGCGCCCACTTCTTCTGGGACGGCCGCGCCCCTTCACTCGAAGCGCAGGTGCTGGTGCCGCTTGAGCACCCCAACGAAATGCAGGTCGGCGACCGCGCCGCGCTGGAAGCCGAGCTGGCTGCCATCCCTGGCTATGTAGACCTCTTCGAAAATGCCTTCCCCGGCGAGCCCATTACCGTGCTCAATGTGCAGCGCGCCCTGGCCGCCTTTGAGCGCACGCTCATCAGCAATGACAGCCCCTTCGATGCCTACGCCGCCGGCCAGCTGGACGCGCTGACCGCCAGCCAGCGCCGCGGCTTCGCCATCTTCCGCTCGGCGGCCACGCGCTGCTTTGAGTGCCACACCGCGCCCACCTTCGGCAACGATACCTTCCGCATCACCGGCGTGGCAGACCTGCCCGATCAGGAGCACGACACCGGCCGCGCCGCGGTGGGCGATGCGCCCGATGGCGCCTTCAAGGTGCCCACCCTGCGCAACATCGTGCTGAGCGCGCCGTACATGCACAACGGCATCTTCTCCAGCCTGGAGGAAGTGATCGACTTCTACGCGGCGGGCGGCGGGCGTGCTGACGGCATCGCGAATGTCGACCCGCTCATCCGCGCCTTTGAACTCACCGATCAGGAAAAGACCGACCTGATCGCGTTCCTCTACAGCCTCACCGATGAAAGCACCCTGCCCGCCATCCCCAGTGCGGTGCCCTCCGGCCTGCCGGTGGTGACGCCGTTGCGCAACCCGCAGCGCGACATTGCCAGTGAGACCAACGCCAACCCCAGCGGTGAAACCGTGGGCAGTGGCAGCGGCCAGCAGATCGAAGTGCAGGCTGGCGAGACAATCCAGGCTGCCGTAGACCGGGCTCGCTCTGGCGATACCGTGCTCATTCCCTACGGCGTCTACAACGAGCGCGTCGTGGTGGACCTCAACGACATCACCATCCTCGGCGTGCCCAACGATGCCGGCGAGAACCCCATTCTGGACGGTCAGGGCAAGCTCACCGAAGCGGTCATCGCCTCAGGCAATGACTTTGAGATCGGCTACCTGACCGTCAAGAACTACACCGACAATGGCGTCATCGTTGAGGGTGTAACCAATGTGTACATGCACCATATCTACGCCGAGAACACTGGCACCTACGGCCTGTACCCTGTGCAAAGCACTGGGGTGCTGATCGAATACAGTGAAGTCACCGGCGTGGACGATGCCGGGATCTATGCCGGGCAGAGTGAGGATGTGGTGATCCGTCACAACGTCTTGCACGGCAACGTGCTGGGCATCGAGGCTGAGAACACGGTGGGCGCCGAGCTGTACGGCAACCACGCCTACAACAATACCTGCGGCATTCTGGTTGTGGTGCTGCCTCACCTCACCTCCAAAGTGTCGCTCAATACGGTGGTGTACGACAATCTGATCGAAGCCAACAACCACAGCAACTTTGCCAAAGAAGGCACGGCGGCTGCCATCATGCCGCCCGGCACCGGCATCGCCCTGATCGGCTCCGACAATGTTGAGGTCTACAACAACACCATCCGAGACAACAACACCGGCGGCATCGGCATCTTCAGCCTGACCATCGCCTTCGACAAGAGCGAGATCGATGTGGGTGACCGCCCCGAGAACATTCACATCTACGGCAACCTGCTGAGCGGCAACGGCCAGCAGCCGGATCCGTTCCTGGCCCAGCTTGGAGTGCCCGGCTCCGACATCCTGTGGGATGTCAGTGGCGCTGGCCTGAAAGTGGACCAGCCCGAGGACATCAGCATCTTCCCGCCGCTGCTGCCCACCTCCACCTGGGGTGATTGGGCCTACAACATGTACTGGAACACGCTCAACTTCCTGATCGGCTTGATCAGCTAACCGCGAGCCAAGCTCGCCGAAAAGAGCCTATGGCAAACGCCATAGGCTCTTTTTATGCCTGCCCGCCGCCGCACTCGGCGCTCAACTGTGCTAAAATTCCACGCTTTTAATCAACTCGCTCTTGGCCGCGCAGCTGAGGGCTTGCCCACGAGAAGGAGTTTAGATGCGCAAGTACGAAGTAACCTTTATTGCCCACCCCGACCTTGACGGCGAAGCCTTCAAGGCCCTCAACGAACAAGTCCAGGGCTGGGTATCCAACGCTGGCGGCAAGATCGAGAAGACCGACGTGTGGGGCAAGCGCAAGCTGGCCTACCCCATCAAGAAGCAGGCCGAGGGCCAATACGTGCTCCTGCACGCTGAGATGGACCCTGCCTCCTGTGCTGAGCTGGAACGCCAGTTCCGCCTGCAAGAATCCGTCATGCGCTTCCTCATCGTGGCGGTAGACGAGGACTAACCCTCGTACAGAGGCACCATGAGCCGCGGCCTCAACAAAGTGATGCTCATCGGCCATCTTGGCCGAGACCCTGAGCTGCGCTACACGCCCGGCAACCGGGCGGTAGCCAGCTTCAGCCTGGCCAGCAGCCAAAGCTGGACCACAGCCGAGGGTGAAAAGCGCACCGAGACCGAGTGGTTCAAAGTAGTGGCCTGGGCTGGCCTGGCCGAATTCGCAAACCAGTACCTCAAAAAGGGCCAGCAAGTCTACATAGAGGGACGGCTAAAGACACGGCGCTGGAAAGATGAGCAAGGTAACCCGCGCAGCATTGTTGAAGTGGTGGTGCGCGAGATATTGATGCTTAGTGAGCGCCGCGAAAAGCTGGAGCCTGAAGCTGAGGCCAGCTTCCCCGAAGATACGTACCCCGAAGGCGAAGAAGACGAGTTCCCCTTCTAGAGAAGTTCATCTCGCAGAAAGTACAGCATGGCTCGTAAATCTTTCAATCTCACTCCCAAAAATCTGGTCGGCGCCGAGCGCGACCAGTTCTACAGCCGCTTGCTCACCATTGGCACGGCCGTGGTCGTGCTGCTGGTGGTTGGCCTGGTGGGCTACTCCATCTTGCAGCAGAGCTACATCATCCCGCGCCAGACCCTGGCCGAAGTGGAAGGCACCGCCATCACTGGCGAACAGTTCCAGCAGCGCGTACGCCTCAACCGCACTCGCCTGGTCAATACCTTTCTGCAGTATTACCAGATGCAAAGCATCGTGATGGACCCCACCTTCCAGCAGCAGATCTATGTCCAGCTGCTTGGCTTGCAGCAGGAACTGGATCCTCTGGTGACGGGTGAAAACACGTTGAACGAACTCATCGATGACGAGCTGCTCAAGCTCGAAGCCGCTGAGCTGGGCATCACCGTCAGTGCAGCGGATGTGGACCGCGAGCTGCAAACATTCTTTGGCTATTTCCCTGACGGCACACCCACCAGCGTGCCAACCCGCACGCCGTATGCCACCGCCACCTTCACTGCTCTGCAGTTGGAGATGCTCGGCGCCACTCCCACTTCTGAAGTGCCGCCCACGGCCACCGCAACCCTGGCGCCCGTGCCCACTGGCACCGCGGCCCCCACGGCCACTCCGGTGACCGAGGAGGGCTACCGCGGCCTGCTGACCGAGTACTTCAACAGCCAGAGCGCGGACTCCCAAATTAGCGAACAAGCCATCCGTGAGGCCATCTACGCCGGCCTGCTGCGCCAGGCCTTCCGTGAGCGCCTGGAAGGCGATGTGGCCCGTACGGAAGAGCAGGTTTGGGCCCGTCACATCCTCGTGGCCACCCAAGAAGAAGCCGACGACGTGATTGCCCGCCTGGATGCTGGCGAGGACTGGGCCATCATTGCTGCGGAAGTCTCCACCGATATGTCCAACCGCAATATTGGCGGCGACCTGGGCTGGTTCAACCGTGAGCGCATGGTTGCGCCATTCGCAGAGGCCGCCTTCAGTCTGCGCGTCGGCCAGACCAGTGACCCCGTGCAGACCGACTTCGGCTGGCACATCATCCAGGTGCTCGGCCACCAGGAGCAGCCCGTAAGCGAAGAAGACTTCAACCAGCGCGTCTACACTGTGCTGAACGATTACCTGGCTGGGTTGCGCGAGAAATATTCCTGGGAGATCATTGGCGAGCGCTGGAAAGCCGCCACCCCAGACAAGCCTAGTTTGCCCGCTTTGCAATAATAAAAAAGCCGCTCCAAATGGAGCGGCTTTTTTGTTTCAGGCTGTACGGACTATTCAGCCGGGATGATCAGCCAGGCCAGGAAATACAGCAGCAGGCCGGGCACGCCCCCAGGCAGGAAAGCGATCACAAACGCCAGGCGGAACCAGAAGGTGCTGATGCCAAAGAAGGCGCCCAGGCCGCCACACACGCCTGCGAACACTCGGTCAGTACGGGAGCGGCGCAGCGGCCGCCCAGAAGCATTAAACATGTTTCACCTCGTCTCTAATCACTGAGCGAAAGCGCCCATCTGAATATGTACGCAAGTGCAACAGCTTGGTTGCATTTATTTTCTAGCGTGAGTAACGCTCGTCCACCTGGTCCAAGCGCAGGCTGATCACCTGGCTGGCGGTATCGCGACCCATGGTGATGCCGTAGATCACATCCGCCACCTGCACCGTGTTGCGGTTGTGCGTGATCACCACGAACTGCGTCTCCTGGCTCAATTCACGCAGCACCTCGGTAAAGCGGCCCACGTTGGCTTCATCGAGCATGGCGTCGACTTCATCCATCACACAGAACGGCGTGGGCGACGCTTTGAGCAGCGCGAACACCAGCGCCGCCGCGGTCAGACTGCGCTCGCCGCCGGAGAGCAGCGCCAGGCGCTGCGTGCGTTTGCCGGGCAGGCGCGCCTCAATGTCAATGCCGGTCTGGCCGCTCTCGGTGCCGGCCTCGGTCAGCAGCAGGCTGGCCGAACCGCCATTGAACAAACGGCCGAAGATCACCTTGAACTCCGCCGCCACCCGCTCAAAGGTGACATGGAATTCTTTCTCCATCATGACGTCCAGCTCAGAGATGACCTGCTTCAGGTCGGCCTCGGCAGAGCGCAGGTCGATCACCTGGGCTTCCATGCTTTCGACGCGCTCTTTGATCTCCAGATACTCCTTCTGGGCTTCCGGGTTGACGGCGCCCAGGCGGCGGATCTGATTGCGTTGTTGTTTTAGGGTCTCTTCCAGTTCCGGCGCAAGCACTTCCACCACCGGAAGCATTTCGACCAGCTCGCCAAGAGGCAGCGGGGTCGGCCCTGAGACGATCTCGTCGTACTGAAAATTCACCAGCCCGAAGTCATCCTCAATGCGCCCACGCAAGGTCTCCAGCGCTTCCTGCTGGCGGGCCAGCAGGATCTGCGCCTGGGTATGGTTGCGCTCGGCCGCGCTCAGGGCTTGCAGCGTGGCAGTTTCGTTCTTCTGTGCCTCCAGCTGGGCTGCGTCTGCAGCGGCCAGCTCCGTCTCAGTCGGCTCGATCTGCACCTGCAGACTTTCGATCTCTACGCCTACTACGCCTTCCTGCTGGCTCAGCTGCTGCTTCTCGACACCGATCGCTTGCACCTGAGCCTCAAGCTCCTGTACACGCTCCTGGTGCGAGCTCAGCTGGCCCTCAGCACGTTGCAGCTGCTGCAAACGCTCGGCCACGCGGCGCTGGGCCTCCTGCTGGGCGCGCTGGGCGACCGCCAGGCGCATCTCCCAGTGAGCCACCTGGGCGTGCAACTCCTCGGCGGGTTCTTCCACCGCGATCGCCATCTCGCTCTCGAACTCAGCTTCGGCGGCGGCCATCTGAGTGGCTAGTTCGGTTTGCTTGGCGCTCAGCGTGGCGACCGACTCTTCGCCGGCGGCCTGCTCGGTTTGCAGGGTGCGCTGCTGGGTCACGAACCAATCCAGCTGGCGTTGCAATTGGCCGGCTTCCATCTCCTGGCCTTGTACCTCGCGCCGCGCCGCCTCCACCGCTGCCTGAGCCTGCTCTACGTCACGTACGGCGGCCTGGCGGGCCAACTCGCTTTGGTCAGCGCGCTCAGTTAGTTTGGCAAGTTCAGTTTCCAACGCGGCCAGATCGGCCGCGGCTTGTTCAAGTTCAACGCGCAGCTCGCGCTCCTGGCGCGGCCGGGCCAGCGCTGCAGCCGCCTTGGCGGCCCGCACCTCAATGGTGCCGGTGCGGTGGAAGACTTCGCCGCGCAGGGTAACCACCTGGCTGGCATCCGCATGCTCGGCCAGCAGGCGGCGGGCGGCCGGGCGGCTCTCAGCCACCAATACGCGGCCAAGCAATAGTTCCACCGCCGAGCGCAGTTCAGGCTCAGCCTCCACCAGATCAGCCGCCACGCCCACCAGGCCATTGCCCGGCTGGGCGTTCAGCCGCCCGGCGGACTTTAGACCGCCCAGCGGCAGCAAGGCCGCCGAGGCCTCACCGCTTTCCAGCAGGCCCAGGGCGGCTTCCGGGTCATCAACGATGACGCCATCCGCATAGGCGCCCAGGGCGGCCGCGATGGCCGCCTCGTACTGTGTGGCTACACGCAATTCACGCCCTAAGGTACCTTTGCCGAGCTGCAGGCCTTTCTCTTTGGCGGCCTGCAGCAGCAGCTTGGCGCCTTCGGCAAATCCCGCCGCATTGGCTTCTTCCAACGCGCTGATCTCTGCCGCCAAACGCGCCTGGCGGCCCTGCAGCTGGCTGCGGCCGGCTTCCTGCTGCTTGACCTGCTCCTGCAGCCGGGTCACTTCGGCCGCCGCCTGCTCCAGGGCGCGCTGTTGCTCGCTCAGGCGGCTTTCTGCCTCTACTACCTTAGCGCGCAGCTGCTCGGTGGCCTGGTTCTGCTCAGCAATGTCGCCCTGCCCCTTGGCGATCGTGCCCGCCAGCTCGGCCAGTTCGGTTTGCTTGCGGTCCAGGCTGGCGATCAGCATTTCACGCTGGGCGCGGGAGTTGGCCAGTTGGGCCTGCAGCTCCACTACGCGCTCACGGGCGGCCCGGGTTTTGGCTTCCTTCTCGTGCTGGGCGCCCTGCTTGCTTTGCAGTTCAGCCCGTGCTTCATCCAGCTTCTTTTGGGCTTCAGCGCCTTCTTCCTCATAGCGGGCAGCGTCGTGCTCGGCTTCCTTGAGGCGCGCCTGCAAGCCAGCCAGCTCGCCTTCGACGCGCTGGCGCTCTTCTTCCAGCGCCTTGCGGCGCTCGCCCAGGGCGCGCTCGCGTTCATCCGCCACTGCCAGGTCACGGCTGGCGCCTTGCCGGCCGGAATGCAATTCGGCCAGCTTGCGATGCCATTCGTTCAGCAGGACACGCAGCTCCTGGGTCTTGCTGCGCAGCTTGTTCACTTCTTCACTGTGCTGCGCTTGCTTCTGGCGCGCTTGCGCCAGATTCTGTTCATGCAGATCAGCATCCTGGCGCAGCTGGCGCATCTCGACCTGCGAGCGGTTCCAGTGATAGCCGTACCACTCGCGCAGGGTGTCCCGCAAGCTGGCCCGCAGCGTCGAGAATTCCTCAGCCCGCTCGGCCTGGCGCTGCAGGCTGCGCAAGCGCGGCTTGAGCTCAGCCAGGATGTCTTCGACCCGCTCCAGATTGCGCATGGTGGTATCCAGGCGGCGCAAGGATTGATCCTTGCGGTCACGGTAGAGACCAATGCCGGCTGCTTCTTCAAACAGGCGGCGGCGCTCGTCTGACTTCAGGGTCAGGGCCGCATCCACCAGGCCCTGGCCAATGACGGTATAGGTGCGCTCAGACAAGCCGGAGGCAGCCAGCAGTTCGCTGACGTCCTTGAGGCGCACCTTTTGATTATTGATCAGATACTCGTTCTGGCCGTCACGGTAGGCGCGGCGGGTGACTGCCACTTCGGCAAAATCCACCGGCAGCCAGCCTTCGCTGTTGTCAAAGGTGATCGTGACGCTGGCCATGCCGGATCGCGGGCGCGATTCAGAGCCGGCGAAGATCATGTCTTCGGTTTTGCGGCCGCGCAGCAGGGCATAGGACTGCTCGCCCAGCACCCAACGCAGCGAGTCGGCAATGTTGGATTTGCCCGAGCCGTTCGGCCCTACGACAGCCGTGATCGGCGCGCCAAACTCAAAGTTCTGCGCCGTGGCGAAGGTCTTGTAGCCATTTAGTTCAAGGGACTTTAGTCGTAATGTTTTCACTCGTGTTAGCGACCCATTTCTTCTTTTTCAAGCAAACTTAGCGCTTCGCGGGCAGCCGCTTTGCTGGCCGACTGCTTGCTCTGCCCTTCCCCGCGGGCAATGCCGCGGCCCTGCACCTGCACTTCCACCACGAAAGTCTTGCTGTGGTCCGGGCCGCTCTCCGCCACGATCTTATAGTGCGGCGCGCCCTGCCCGCGGGCCTGCGCCCACTCCTGCAGCAGGCTCTTGGGGTCACGGTCACTTTCGCTGTCCATGATGCGCTTGACCGCATCCGGCAGCAGCCGCGCCAGGAACTGGTCGACCGCCGGGATGCCCCCGTCCAGGTACAGCGCGCCGATCAGGGCCTCGAAAGCATTGCAAAGCATCGAGGTGCGCGTGCGGCCGCCGCCTTCCTCCTCGCCGTGGCCCATGCGCAGAGCCCGGTCGATGCGGATCTGGCGGCCAAACTCCCCCAGGCGCTCCGTACTCACCAGGCTGGCGCGCAGGCGGGTCATCTCGCCTTCGTTCATTTCTGGGAAATGCTGGTAGAGCCAGGCGCCCACGACAAAATCCAGCACCGCATCCCCGAGGAACTCCAGGCGCTCGTTGTCTTCCAGCGCCTGGGGGTTCTCGTTAAGGTACGAGCGGTGCGTGAGGGCGCGCAGCAACAAGCGAGAGTCTTTGATAGGCAACGCCAGGCGCGCGGCAAAACTTTGGGGGTCTTCCCGTTCTTGTGTTAGCTCAGGGTCATTGTGCATACCCAGGCAACTCCTTCCGGGAACTGAAGGAACGCTAGCCACCCCACAACAAGATGTGGGTGGCTGGCGACCCGCTAGTTCCAGAAGGCTATTTTATTCGTATTTTCGCAAAACGAGGACGGCATTGTGGCCGCCGAAGCCAAACGCGTTGCTGATGGCTACGTTGATCTTGGATTCGCGCGCCTTGTTGGGAATGTAGTCCAGATCACAATCCGGGTCCGGCTCTTCGTAGTTGATGGTGGGCGGCAGAATTCCGTCACGGATCGCCAGGGCGCAGAACATGGCTTCTAGCGCGCCGGTGGCGCCCATCATGTGGCCGGTCATGGACTTGGTGGATGAGATGGGGATGTTGTAAGCCTGCTGGCCGAAGGCGGCTTTGATGGCGGCGGTTTCCGACGCGTCGTTGAGCGGAGTGCCCGTGCCGTGGGCGCTGATGTAACCGACTTCGTCGGGGTTGACGCCGGCCGAGGCCAGGGCTTGCCTGATGGCCTGGGCACCGCCCGCCCCCGTCTCCGACGGAGCGGTGATGTGGCTGGCGTCCGCCGAGGAGGCATAGCCCGCCAGCTCAGCAATGATGTTGGCGCCGCGCTTCTTGGCGTGGCTTTCACTTTCGAGCATGAAGACGGCGGAGCCCTCGCCCATCAGGAAGCCGTCGCGGTTCTTATCGAAGGGGCGCGGGGTGGCCTCGCCCAGGGGTTTGCGCGACATGGCCTGCATGCGGTCAAAGGCAGCTACCGCTACTTTGGTGATGGTAGCTTCGGCCGCGCCGGCAAATGCGGCGTCGATGACACCGGCACGGATCAGCGTCCAAGCCAGGCCGATGCCGTCCTGGCCAGAGGCGCAGGCTGAGGCCACAGAAAGCGCCGGGCCTTTTGCGCCGTGGTCAATGCTGGTCAGACCCGCCGAGCCATTCGGCATCATCATGGGGATGAGGAAGGGGCTGGCACGCCGTGGGCTGTCGGTATGCACATCCACGATGCCGATCTCCATGGCGGTGAGACCGCCGATGGCGGCCGAGATGATGCTGCCGACGCGGGCGGCATTGGCCTCGTTGATCTCAAGGCCGGAGTGCTTGATGGCCTGCGCCGAGGCCGCCGTGCCGAACAGCTGGTAGCGATCACGGCGGCGCGCCTCGCGGGCGTCAATATATTCGGTGATGTCAAAATTCTTGACTTCGCAGGCGATCTTGACCAGGAAGTTCTCAGGATCAAAGCAGGTAATGGGACCAATCCCGGAAACACCCTTGGTGGCGTTCTCCCAGGTTTGCTCCACAGAATTCCCAAGCGGGTTAACGGTCCCCATGCCGGTGATGACAACTTTTTCCATGCTAGACCTCTGTTTCCTTTTCTAAAGCGACTTTAGCCCGGACCCGGTAAGAATGAGTGCAACCGGCTCAGGCAGCTGGCTGGCGAAATCAGGCTGGTTGGATAACTGCCCCAGGCCTGCCCAGACAATGGCAGATGTTGGCTCTACAAATAACCCTGCACGAGCCAGTGCGTCGCGGGCTGGCACTATCTCCTCCTCATCCACGGCTACGAAGCGACCGCCGGTGGCCTCCACGGCCCGCAGCAGCTCATCACCGCGCACCGGCTGGCGCACCCGCACGCCCTCGGCCAAGGTCTGGCCTTCGGTCACCCAGGCCAGGCCGGCCGGGCCTTGGGTGGTGAGCGCCCACATCGGCGCACAGGCACGCGCCTGCACGCCGATCAAAACCGGCAAGCGCTCAATGCGCCCGGCAGCCTTGAGCGCCTCGAAACCCAGAGCGATCCCCAGCAGCAAGCTGCCGTGGCCAACAGGTGCGATGACGCTGCCCGGCGCCCGGTTGCCCAGCTGCTCATAGAGCTCAAACGCGATGGTGGCGATGCCTGGCAGCCCGAAGGGCATGTAGGCGTGGCTGGCGTAGACCGCGCCGCCCTCGGCGGCGCGCAGCACCGCGTTGGCGGCCTCCGAGCGCGGCCCGAGGATGCTGACCAGCTCGGCGCCATAGGCTTCGATCTGGGCGCGCTTCGGGCCGGAGGCATAGTCGGGAACGAAGACGCGCGCTTTCACGCCCGCCCGGGCCGCATAGGCTGCGAAGGAGGCCCCCGCGTTGCCGGAAGAATCTTCCAGCGCTTCACCAACGCCGCGCCCTTTTAGGAAACTCAGTAGCGGCGCGCTGCCGCGATCTTTGTATGAACTGGTCGGGTTGAGATATTCCAGCTTGAAAGCTAAGCGCTTGCCAAAAGCGGCGCCTTCGACCAACGGCGTGTTGCCCTCCCCCAGGGTGATGGCTTCGGCATTTTCCGGCAGGCCAAAGCTAGCGCGGTAACGCCACAGGCCGCTGTGCATCTCATCTGGCGCGTAGGCCAAGCCCCCACTTAGGCTGAAGACACCGCCGCAATGCGGGCAGCGGAACGGCGCTCCGCTGTCAGGATACGGGCGGCGGCAGTTGGTGCAGGCGTAGGCAGTCATCGCGAGTCTTTGTCAGTCTGGGTGGGCAGGTATTCGCCTTCCACCCATTCTTCGCCATGGGGGCCGATCTCTTTCTTCCAGATCGGCACGATCTCTTTGAGGCGGTCAATGCCGTAGCGGGCCGCCTCGAACACGCCGCTGTCGCGGTGGCCCGCCGTGCAGGCGATCAGCACGGTGGGCGTGCCGGGCAGCAGCCTGCCAATGCGCTGGGCAATAGCGATGCCCTCCACCTGCGGCCAGCGCTGGCGGATCTCATCGGCGACCTGCTGCATCTTTGCTTCGGCCATCGGCACATAGGCCTCGTAGACCAGTTGCTGCGTGGCACGCGGCTCGCTGCGGCCAGTGACGGCGCGCACCATACCGCTGAAGAAGCAGGCCGCGCCGGTGCTGGGCAGCGTGATGCTGGCCAGCATGGCGTTGAGGTCGAGCGTGTCTTCGGTGACGGTGAAGTGTGTGGGCCAGCCAGAGCCGCCGCTTACCGGCGGAAACAGAGCGATCTCGGCGCCCGGCGGCACTGGGTCAGCGTCGAAGGCGTATTCCTTGTTGACCGCCACCAGCACCGCGCCGGCATAGGCAGCCAGCTGCGGAAACTTGGCGAACAGCGCCTGCTTGAAGGTGGCGATGTTGGCGCTGACCGGCAACTCAAGCTGGGTCTGCGGTACGCCGGCTTTGTCCCGCAAGGTGGCGAAGAACAGCACAGTTACCGTGTTCACTTGGCCGTCTTCCGGCTGCGCGTGGCAGTCTTCTTGGTACGCGGCTTGGTTTTGGGTTTAGCTTTGCGGGCCGCGTCGGCTTTCTTTTTCTGCACTTCCTGCAAGGTGAACACGCTGCGCCCGCTCACTTGCATGCCGTACTTCTTCTTGCGCTGCTTTTCCTCGCGGCGGGTCCATTTGGCTTCCGCCATCTAGCCCGCCTCGGTGTAGTCGCCGCCCGCGCCACCCGTCTTGCTGACCAGGCGGATGTTTTCGATACGCATGCTCTTCTCTGCGGCCTTGGCCATGTCGTACATGGTCAGGGCCGCCACCGAGACCGCGGTGAGCGCTTCCATCTCCACGCCGGTCTTGCCGCTGGTGCGGGCCGTGGCGCGGATGCGGATGCCGGGCAGGGCATCATCGAGCTCAAACTCGAGCGCGATGTGCTCCAGCGGCAACGGATGGCAGAAGGGGATCAACTCGGCGGTGCGTTTGGCAGCCTGGATGCCTGCCACCTGTGCCACGGTGAGCACATCCCCTTTTTTGAGCTGGCCGGCGCGCACCAAGGCCAACGTCTCCGGCAGCATGCGCACCTGGCCCGCCGCCACGGCGGTGCGCTGGGTCACATCCTTGCCGCCCACGTCCACCATGCGGGCGTTGCCACTCTGATCCACGTGCGAAAGCTTAGCCATGGCGACATTATAGCTTTCAGCGCTCAGCAAAAAGACGGCTGGCTGAACGCTGAAAGCTGATGCCTAATCGCTATAATAGGCTCATGCAAGACATCGCCGACCGCCTTACGCAAGCCCAAGATCGGATCCAATCTCTCCTGGAGCGTCTTTGACCTGCCCCAAAAAGAAGCCGAACTAGCCAGCCTTGAGCAGCAAGCCGCTGCCCCAGACCTGTGGGACAACCCCAGCCAAGCCCAACAACTGATGAAGGGTGTCTCGGCCCTGCGCGAGCAGGTGGAGAGCTGGCGCAAGCTGGAGCAGCGCATCAGCGAGAGCCGCGAGCTGGCCGAGCTGGGCGACGAGAGCCTGCGGGCCGAACTGGAAACCGAAGCCGAAGCGGTGGAGCGCGAGGTGGACCAGCGCGAACTGCGCACCCTGCTCTCCGGCCAGCATGACGGCGGCAACGCCCTGCTGAGCATCAATGCCGGCGCAGGCGGCACCGACTCGCAGGATTGGGCCGCCATGCTGCAGCGCATGTACCTGCGCTGGGCGGAAGAAGAGGGCTACAAGACCGAGATCATCGACTCGACCGCGGGCGAGGAAGCTGGCATCAAAAGCGTCACCATCGAAGTGAGCGGCCCATACGCCTATGGCTACCTGCGCCCCGAGAAGGGCGTGCACCGCCTGGTGCGCCTGTCGCCGTTTGACTCGGCTCGGCGCCGCCACACCTCGTTTGCCCAGGTGGAAGTGCTGCCCCAGGTGGAAGATGTGGACCTCGACATCAACCCAAACGATCTCCGCATCGATACCTTCCGCTCTGGCGGCGCGGGCGGCCAGAACGTGCAAAAGAACGACACCGCCGTGCGCATCACCCACATCCCCACTGGCATTGTGGCCAGCTGCCAGAACGAACGCTCGCAGGCCCAGAACCGCGAGAACGCCATGCGAGTGCTGAAAGCGCGCCTGCTGGAAGTGCTGGAGGCCGAGCAGGCCAAGGAGCTGGCCCAGCTGCGCGGCGAGTACCAGAAGGCGGAATGGGGCAGCCAGATCCGCTCGTATGTGCTGCACCCCTACCAGCTGGTCAAGGACCACCGCACCGAGTACGAAGAGGGCAACAGCCAGGCTGTGCTGGATGGCCGGCTGAATGGGTTTATCGAGGCGTATTTGAGAAGTCAGGTGGGTGAGAAGAAGTAACTACTAGAGATTCGGGAGTGGAGATTCGTGATGAAAGCGTGAATCTCCAATCTCAAATCTCTGTTTTCAATAGGATCTATTGATGGAACCCCGCCCAAATCTAACTCGCTATGCCTGGCTCTCGATCGGCGCGGCCATCGTCACCATCGGGCTCAAGGCCGCGGCATACTGGGTGACCGGCTCGGTAGGCTTGCTGTCAGACGCACTCGAATCGCTGGTGAACCTGGCCGGCGCGGTGATGGCGCTGGGCATGCTGACCCTGGCCGCGGCCCCACCCGACGAAGAACACGCCTACGGCCACACCAAGGCGGAATATTTCTCCAGCGTGATCGAAGGCGTGCTGATCCTGCTGGCGGCGGGCAGCATTGGGTACACGGCCATCAAGGGTCTGATCGACCCGAAACCTATCGAAGCCATCGGCCTGGGTCTGGCGGTCTCGGTGCTGGCATCCGCCATCAACCTGGGCGTGGCGCAGGTGCTGCGGCGGGCCGCCCGCCGGCACAACTCGGCCAGCCTGGAAGCCAATGCCCAGCACCTAATGACAGATGTGTGGACCTCGGCGGGCGTGCTGGCGGCAGTGGGCCTGGTGGCGCTGAGCGGCTGGCAGGTGCTCGACCCGATCGTGGCGCTGGTAGTGGCGGCCAACATCACCTATAGCGGCATCAAGATCGTGCGCACATCGGCAGCCGGCCTGCTGGACGCCGCCCTGCCGCCCGAGCAGCTGGCGGCGGTGCGGGCCGCGATCGAGAGCAGCCTGCCCGAGGGCGCCCAGTACCATGCGCTGCGCACGCGCCAGAGCGGAGCGCGCAGCTTCGTTTCGCTGCATGTGCTGGTGCCGGGCGGCTGGACCGTGGTACGCGGCCACCGCCTGCTGGAGCGGGTGGAGGCCGCGGTGCGGGCGGCGCTGAGCGGCGACGTCACCGTGTTCACGCACCTGGAGTCGATTGGCGATGTGGCCAGCTACGAGGACGAGGGGCTGGATAGAGATTAGTCAGACTTAATGCAGGAATTTGATTGCAGAATAGTTCCAAGGCTTCTATTCTCCCAAGTAAAGGGAAGCCAATTCAAGGAGTAATCATCTCCTCTTGGACACAACCGCACAACTCCACCAGCTTCTTCTAGGATGTAGGGAAACCCATCTGTCTCATTAACTTCAATAAAATCTACTGAGGACCGAATTTGAAACTCGCCACCATATGAAGAAATGACCGCATCGATTCTCTCAGATGAACCCTCATACAAAATCACAGCATCAGCAAATGAAACACTTTGCTCGGTTTCTATCTCTTTATAGCAGACAAGCCCAACTCCTTCTTGTCCCAAATTAGTGTCTGGCTCTGCAACCGTCAATATAATTGTGTTTTTAGCAAGCTCACCGTGATAAGTAGAATTTCCATTTTCTAAATAGCTTGGAGCCATAATAATTGCAGTTGCACCTGCCGGAATTACAGTAGTGTCATAAATCACATCCGCATCCGTAATCGTAAAGGCAGAGCGCTCATCCCAGCTTATCAATTGCTGCCCACCAGATGTCTCTCGGCTAGCAACAATCCAAGTCTTCGATAAATCAAAATCAGAATCTCCGTAATTAAATAGCTCTATGTACTCATTTTGCATAGCATCCTGAGGATTAGAAGAAGGTGACCGTGGGTTGCACATTACCTCGACAATAGCAATTGCTGACGATGAATTCATGCTGCCGCCCGTGGCCTCACCAGTCTCTTGAACAGTCACGGATTGACCTTCTGAGATCGACTGATCGCTAATCAGACAGTTTCTCGTCTCATAGCTGCTTAACAAGAATTGAAACATATAGAAAACACAAAAGACCAACAAAAATATAGGGAAGATCATGGATTGAAGCCGGCTACTGATATGACCCTGTTTTATAATTGCCAGTATTAGCAACACAACAATAAATATAAGCACCGCAGCAAGTGCTTTAGCATGTACTTCATATTTTTGATAGGCATGAACACAGCCGACTGTTAAGAAGACAGAGCATATAATAGATATCGGGGAAGCTACAACAATTCCCAGATTCTTGCCCATCGATTGCCACAAGTCAGCAAGAATTAGTTTGACCATCCAGGCAAGTATAAAACCAACTTGACACCCCACCCCAGCCCTTGTATAATCCAACCTGCCTGCCTAACCGCAGGCGGTTTTGTGAATTGACTATATAGAGAGAACAGCTGAAATGACACCGCTTCCGAAACGCAAGCATTCCAAGGGCCGCCGCGACCGCCGCCGCGCCCATGACGCGCTGCAGGCCCGCAACACGGTCACCTGCTCCAACTGCGGCCAGATGCGCCTGCCCCACCAGGTCTGCGCTAACTGCGGCTACTACAAGGGCCGCGAGGTCGTAAAGGTCGAGCGCGAGTAAGCTCGTTTGCACATAAAAAAAAAAGACCCGCCTTTTGGCGGGTCTTTTTTTGTTTTGCGGGAAATTCACCACAGATAAACACGGATGCAAAGAGATAGACGCAGATAACTTCACATCTGTGTAAATCCGCCTTTATCAGTGTTCATCTGTGGATAGCCTATTTAGAGTCCAAATAGGCTTTTAGCTTCTGCAGGTGGTCGCCGTCTTCCTTCTTCATGATGCCGGCCACCATGGGCAGCATCATCTTACGCAGGCCGCTGGCTTCCAGCTCGCAGACCCAACGCACCTGCGTGCCACCGGCTTCGGGCGACAGGTGGTAGTGGTACTCCACCTTGATGCCCTCGACCTCGGTGCTGATGCCGAGATGGGTATGCGGTTCGTAGGCGGTCACCAGCAGATCCGTGCTGGCTTCCTTGCCGCCCATGATACGGGTCTCGCGGAAGGTGGTGCCAACACCGATCGGGCCAGCGCTGGTCTTCTTGCTCTCCTTGATGTTGTCAAGGAACTTGCTGGCATTGGTTAGATCAGCGAGGGTGTCAAAGACCTGCTTGGGCGGCTTGGCAATATGCTCGTTGAATTCAAATCCGTTCATTTCTTCCTCGTGATTTTACGTTTGATGGGTTCGAGCGGAACATACGCGTCCGTGTGCAGCCGCTCCAAGTTTCCGTTGATACGCTCGCAGGTGTAGACCTCAAAAGGCGGTGCGGCGCGCAGGCAGAAATCGCTGCCGGGCAGCCAATCAACCCCAATGTGAGCAAAGGTCTTGGCGATCTCTTCCATGCCGCCCAAATGGCGGCGGGCTACACACAAACCCGGCTGCAGCTGCCGGTAGCCGACGGGATAGCTGGCCGCGACCGGCCGGCTGACGGGCAGGCAGGCGTCAAAGCGGATGTTGGCTTCGCTGGTCACGTAGGGATCGTCGTGGGTGATGCCGATCAGGGTTTCGTGCGAATACTCAAGACCCTGGCGGTTGGCAAACTCGAACAGCGGCGTCCAGAGATCAAAGAAGGCTTGCGAGCCGGCGAGCAGGTTCTCGTAACCCTTGTAGCGAATGAAGAGCAGATGCTGGCCGGGCACGTTCTCCACATGCACCGGCTCCTTTTGCATATCAAAGCGCAGGGTCAGCGGAGTCTCGGGAGTAAAGCCTTGGTTGACATGCTGGCCGAATATTTCCTCGGCGCAGGCGCGGTACTCCTTGACCACATCACGGAACTGCGACGGGTGGATATCGAACTGGCGCACGAAGGCCCGCGTGAAAGTTTCGTGGGTCTTGAAGCCAGCATCGAGGGCGATCTGCAGCACATTGTCCGGGCTGACCTTGAGGCGATAGACGGCCCGCTCCATACGCAGGCGGCGTAAGTACTCCTTGGGCGCCTCGCCGGTGATGTGCTGGAAGATGCGGTGAAAGTGGTGCGGCGAGAACCCGGCCAGCGCGGCCAGGTGGTTGAGCGACAGCGGCTCGTCCAGGTGCTCTTCGATGTACACCAGCACGGGCAGCAGACTCTGCTTGTACTTGCTGGCTGTGGCGGAGCGGAGCGGGGCTAACACGCTGTCACTATAGCATTCTGGAAGTGGCGATACTCGACATTTTTTGCGAATTCAAGACAATCAGCCGCAGATGTGCGTGGCTTCGCCACGCCGCAGATAGATACAGATGAAAATCATGTATCTGTGTTCATCTGCGTCTATCTGCGGCAATTTGTAGTCTACAATTCACGCATGACTTTAGACCCCAAGACCACCGCCTTCCTCTTCCCCGGCCAGGGCTCACAAAAAGTGGGCATGGGCAAGGAGCTTGCCGCCGCCCATCCCGAAGCCAGGCAGGTGTTCGAAGAGGCCGACGCCACGCTGGACATCGGCCTCTCCACGCTGGCCTGGGATGGCCCCGAGGCTGAACTCAACGATACGGTGAACACGCAGCCGGCCCTGCTGGTGCATTCGGTGGCGGCGCTACGCGCGCTGCAGAAGCTGCAGCCCGGCTTCACGCCTGCCTATGTGGCCGGCCACAGCCTGGGCGAGCTGAGCGCGGCCGTGGCGGCCGGCGCCATGGACTACCCCTCTGCGCTGCGCCTGGTGCGTCGTCGCGGCGAGCTGATGAAAGAGGCCGGCGCCCAGCAGCCGGGCGGCATGGCCGCCATCCTGGGCCTGGACATCCCGGCGCTGGATGCGATCTGCGCAGAGGCCAGCACCGACGGCGAAGTGGTGCAAGTGGCCAACGACAACTGTCCCGGCCAGGTGGTGATCAGCGGACATGCCGGCGCGGTGACCCGCGCGATGGAGGCTGCCAAGGCGGCCGGCGCCAAGCGGGCATTGCCGCTACCGGTCAGCATCGCGGCCCACTCGGCGCTGATGAGTACCGCACAGGCGGGCTTCAATGATGCCGTGGCGGCGGCCAACATCGTAGACCCCACCACCCCGCTGATCGGCAATGTGAGCGCCGCCCCGCTGGCGGACGCAGCCGCCCTGCGGGCAGACCTGCAAGCCCAGCTGACCAGCCGCGTGCGCTGGACGGAGACGATCCAAGCACTGCGGGCGGCAGGTGTCACGACGTTCATCGAATTGGGCACGGGCAACGTGCTCGCCGGGTTGCTCAAGCGCATCGATGCCGAAGCAGTCGGCATGGCGCTCGGCAACCCCGAAGATTTCGAGAAACTGCAAGCCAGCTAGAAGCAATAATAGGCGGGTCATAGACCCGCCTATTATTTCGGTGGTGTCATTGCGATCGCAGCGAAGCAATCTGCTTCTTATAGAAATTCTTTGGGGATTGCATCTTCCGTCTGGAGCTTGCATTACATGCAAGCTCCAGTATTCCTCGCAATGACGGTGACTCTATGGAGCGAAGCATGCCCGTATTTCGTGCATCCCGAGCGTAGCGAGGGATCCTCGCTGGCATATAGATGAAACATGCCTTGCGTGGAAATGTGCCAGCAAGGATCCTTCGCTGGCCTGAGTTCGGCGGTCTGATGGGGATGTAGAAACCCGCTCAGGATGACACGGGTGTTGTGGGCGAAGCATGCATCACCCTCTCGGCTGGCAGAGGCTTGTCATTCCGAGCGTAGCGAGGAATCCGTACTCAGATAATTTGTGCGGCAACATATATGCTGCAATTCAAATTTGCGTTTAGCGGATTCCTCCTCGCGGCTACGCCGCTCGTTCGGAATGACAAAGTAGCCCTTCACGCTTTCAAGGCGCAAAGTACTCTTCGTACAGGGCCTCGTTCACAAAAACCAGCCCAAACCCATCGCGATAGACCAGCTCATAGCCCACGATCTCGCCTGCATTAGCGTCGGCGTAGAAGAGGCGGCTGATCTCCAGACGTTGCGGGTCGATACCCACCGCGTCCTCGTTCAAATAATCCCAAATGCGTGACTGGCTGAGGAAGAGGACCTGGAAAGCGTTTGAGCGGATGAAGTCATAGTCCAAGGTTTCGAAGCGAGCGCTGCGCGTCCAGCCGGCGTCTTGCGGGATATAGATGTTGACATCGGCGTAGATGTTGTAGGCGGCCGGCGGCAACGGGGCCAGCGCCGCGCTGGCATCCGCGTAGAAAGCCAGCGCGGGATGATTATCCTGCCGCGCCAGCTGGGTCTGATAGATAGCCAGGGTATGCGGCAGCATGCTGGCGGCCGCATAGACCCACACCGCCAACACGGCTGCGGCCAGCAGCGCCCAATTGCGTTGCTTATCCCACCACTCGACCGCCTGCACGCGGCTGTACGGCAGCGCAACGACGAGGCAAGAGAGCAGCGGCAGCGCCGCCGGCAGCCAGTACTGAAACTTGACAATAGAAAATCCAAACACGTATACGGCCAGGGGCAAAGCCCAGGCCAGGATAAGGCGGTACAGCAGCGGCTGCGGGCGGCGCAGGGCGGCGTAGGCAGCGGCCAGCGTGCTGGCGGCCAGCAGCAGCCAGCCGCCAAAGTTGTCGTTGAGCATACGCGTCACTTCCGGCAGGCCGCGCGCATACTGCAGCTCAAAGCCCTGCGCCATCAGGCCGGACTGGGCGCCAAGTGTATTGAAGTAGGTACTGCGCGCCCCGGCGTAAAGCAAAATAGGATTGCTGGCGAAGAAGGCCGACACCATGACAGCCACGAAACCGGCCGCGGCCAGCAGCAGCTGGCGCAGCCCGCGGCCATCCCGGTATCCATGCCACAGATACACGAGCACGGCCAGGAAGAAGTACACGCCGATCAGCTTGGTCTGGGCGCTCAGGCCGCAGGCGGCAGCTGCCACATAGAAGTTGCGCCCGAAACGCAAGTCATCCCGCATCAGGAAGAACAGGGTTAGCACGGCGAACAAGATCGCCAGGCTGTCCGGATGCCACCAGAAGTTGTTGTACATGACACCGGGTAGTAGAGCGAGGAACGCGAACAGCACCACGGCGCGGTAGTCATTGAAGCGCGTGTGCAAATACACCAGCAGCCAGATAGCGGCCAGCATGGGCAACACGCTGACAAAGTTGCGCAGCACGCCCATCACCAGCGGCAGGTTGCCCAGCTGGCCCAGCCACTTTAGCGGCAGCAGCAGCAGGGCTGAGTAAGCAAAGTGGGGAAAGCCGTAGAAGTAATATTCGTAAGCGAGGAAGTTGGCTACCGTGTGCTTAAGGCTCCCCTTCGCCTCCAACATGTCTTGCAAGTACGGAAACGGGATGGCCTCGTCGGCTTCGAAGGCCAGCACCATGCCGAGATCTTCGGAGGCGGTGGTGTTGGGCAGCCACAGCGCCGCGAACAGCGCCACGGAAAGCAGGGCCAACACGGCCGCGAAATAGAGTCGGTTGGGCTGCGCCATGCGCCGGAATGGTATCACCTTGACTATGCCCGAGGCCATGTGATAAACTCCTGCCGTTAACGGTCTCGTGGTGTAGCCTGGTTCAACACGCTGCCCTGTCAAGGCAGAGACCGCGGGTTCAAATCCCGTCGAGACCGCCAGCAAAAAGCCGCTCTTCGGGAGCGGCTTTTTTGTTCCTGAGGGTGCGATGCTCGCCTTGTGTTTATAATCCGCCCCATGCCCATCCCTTCCCCACTCTACAGCCGCACCGCTGCCTTGTGCACCACCCAAGAGTGGCGAGACTGGTCCGGCTACTTCTCCGCCATCACCTACGGCCCCAGCCACGAAGTGGAGTACTACGCTGTGCGCAACGCCGCCGGGCTGATGGATGCCTCTCCTCTATATAAATACGAGATCACCGGGCCGGACGCCGAACGCCTGCTCGACCGCATGGTGACCCGCAACGTGGCCAAGAGCCGGGTCGGCCAGGTGCTGTACACGCCCTGGTGCGACGAGGACGGCAAAGTCATCGACGACGGCACGCTGGCCCGCCTCGGCCCGCAGCACTTCCGCCTCACCGCGGCCGACCCCAGCCTGCGCTGGCTGCAGGACGTGGGCTATGGATTGGACGTGGAGCTGCGCGATGTCTCGACCCAGCTGGCCGCATTGGCCCTGCAAGGGCCGAAAAGCTACGCCATTCTCCAATCTCTATTCTCCAATCCCAAATTGGCAACACTGCGCTACTACAACCTGCTTCAAACCGAATTCAACGATTCTCCGCTCACCATCACCCGCACTGGCTACACCGGCGACCTCGGCTATGAGCTCTGGATCACGCCTGAACAGGCGCCGGCGCTGTGGGACCGTATCATGGAGACTGGTGCAGGCTACGGCATCATGCCGTTGGGCCTGGCCGCGCTCGACATCTTGCGGGTGGAAGCCGGCCTGCTGCTGATCGAGGTGGACTACAGCAGCACGCTGCACGCACGCATCCCGGAGCAGCAGAGCAGCCCGTACGAGATCGGCCTCGGCTGGGCGGTGGACCTGGACAAGCCGGATTTTATTGGGAAGCAAGCCCTGCAGGCCGAGCATGCGGCTGGCACGCCGCGTAGCCTGGTGGGATTAGAAGTGGACTGGCACGACCTGGAGCGTCTGTTTGGCGAAGCCAAACTGCCGCCCCAGGTAGCAGGCCGAGCCAGCCGCACGGCGGTGCCGGTCTACGCCGACGGCGAGCATGTGGGCCAGGCCACCAGCATGGTGTTCTCGCCAATCCTAAAAAAGTACATCGCCCTGGCCACCGTGCGCAGCGAATATGCGGCGTCTGGCACCCCACTCGAATTCGAGATCACCGTTGAATATGTGCGCCAGCGGGCCAGCGCCACCGTGGGCAAAATGCCCTTCTACAACCCGCCGCAGAAACGAGCGCTGCCCAATGGCTAAGCAACAAGAGTACGACGCGATCGTGATCGGTGGCGGGCACAACGGGCTGGTCAACGCCGCCTACCTGGCCCGCGCCGGCCTGAAGACGCTGGTGCTGGAGCAGCGCCATGTGTTGGGCGGCGCCACGGTGAGCGAGGAGATCTACCCGGGCTTCAAGTTCAGCGTGTTCTCGTACGTGGTCAGCCTGATGCGGCCTGAGATCATCCGCGAGCTGGAACTGGTGCGCCACGGGCTCACCATCCTGCCACTGGAATCGACTATCACCCCCCTGCCCGACGGGCGTTACATCTACCGCGGCCCCGACTCGGCGGCCACCTTCCGCAACATCAGCCAGTTCTCGACGCGCGACGCCGAGGCGTACCGCGAATACAGCTACGCCATGTATCACATGGCCAAGGCGGTCAAGTACATCCTAAGCATCCGCCCGCCCGACCCGACATCGTTCGATCCGCGTGAGCTGCTGGCTTTGCTCAAGCTGGGCAAGCACTTTCTCAGTCTGGGCGAGGAGAACATCTACACTCTGGCCAAGCTGATGACGATGAGCTCGGCTGATTTTCTGGAGGAGTGGTTCGAGACCGACCCGCTCATAGCCACCCTCTCAGCCAGCGGCATCATCGGCACCTTCCTCGGCCCGCGCTCGCCCGGCAGCGCGTATGTGCTGCTGCACCACTACATGGGCGAGATCGATGGCGTGTTCCGCGCCTGGGGCTTTGCCCGCGGCGGCACTGGCGGCGTGGCCGAAGCCATCGCCAGCTCGGCGCGTGCGCTGGGCGCCGAGCTGCGCACCGAAGCGCGCGTGGCGCATGTCATCACCCGCAACGGCCGCGCCGTGGGCGTGGCGCTGGAGAACGGCGACGAGATCTACGCCAAGCGCATCATCTCCAGCCTCGACCCCAAGCTGACCTTCCTGAAATTGGTTGACCGCAGCGAACTGCCGGATGATCTGGTAGCCCGCGTGGGCAAATTTGACAGCTACGGCTCCTCTGGCAAGGTCAACCTGGCGTTGGACGGCATGCCCGATCTCAGCTGCCTGCCCGGTTACGGCGAGCACATGCGTGGCGCGATATCGATCAGCCCCAGTGTGAATTACATCGAGCGTGCCTACGACGAAGCCAAGTACGGCCGCTTTGCCAAGAAGCCGTATGTGGACATCATCTTCCCCTCAGCGATCGATCCGGGTATGGCGCCGCCCGGCAAGCACGTCATGTCGTGCTTCGTGCAGTACGCGCCCTACACGCTGGCCGAGGGCGACTGGAACAGCCAGCGCGAAGCCTTTGGCGATGCGGTGGTGGACACCCTGAGCGAGTACATGCCCAACTTGAAGAATCTGATCCTGCACCGCCAGGTGCTTTCGCCGTGGGATATTGAGCAGACCATTGGCTTGAGCGGCGGCAACATCTTCCAGGGCGAGTTGAGCTTGTCGCAGTTGTTCTTCCTACGCCCGGCGCCGGGCTACGCCCAGTACCGCACGCCGATCACCAACTATTACCAGTGCGGCTCCGGAACCCATCCCGGTGGCGGCATCACCGGCGCCCCTGGACGCTTGGCCGCCATCGAGATCCTCAAAGACGCTGGCAAGGTGCTGCAATGAACGCAGCTGCAATGAACGCCAACTACGACGCAGTCATCATCGGCGGCGGGCACAACGGCCTGGTCGCCGCGCTCAAGCTGGCCCGCGCCGGGCGCAGCGTGCTGGTGCTGGAGCGCCGCACGCAGCTGGGCGGCGCCGCCAGCACTGAGGAGCTGATTCCCGGCTTTCGTTTCAACACAGGTGCGCCCAACGCCAACCTGCTGGCCGAGCAAGTTTTTGCCCTGTTCCGCCAGCACTCGCCAGCCTTCATCATGCCCGCCGTGCGCGCCTTCGCACCGCAGCCAGATGGCACTGGCGTGACCATCTGGCGTGACAGCGAGCGCACCGCCATGGAACTGGCGCAGCGTTCGGCCAGCGATGCCAAAGCCTACTGGGAGTTCGCTCGCCAGCTCGACCGCTTTGCTGGCGTGCTCTCCAAGATGGCGCAGCTGCGCCCGCCCAGCCTGACCCAAAACCCGGCCCGTCTGCTTTTTGCTTGGGCGCGCCTGGCATTGCAGGTACGCGGCCTGGGCGGCAAGGACATGATGGACTTCATGCGCGTGCTGCCCATGGGCGCCGCCACCTGGTTGAACGAACACTTTGAAAGCGACGCGATCAAGGGCCTATACGCGGCCTATGCCACGACCGGAATCATGCAAGGCCCGCGGGCCAGCGGCACCGCCTTCATGCTGCTGTACCAGCACATGGGCGGCGCGCTGCAGCGAGTTGTGCAAGGCGGGGTTGGCGCGGTGAGCGGGAGCCTGGCCAAAGAAGCCAAACTGGCCGGAGCAGAGATTCGCACCGGCGCCAGCGTGGCGCGCATCCTGACCACAGATGGCCGCGTGAGCGGCGTGGAACTGGAAGATGGCGAGCGCATCACCGCCCGCCAGGTGCTCTCGAATGCCGACCCGCACACCACTTTCCTGAAACTGCTCGGCCCGGCCCAGCTGGAGCCGCGGGTCTACCGCCGCTTCCGCAGCCTTAAGCTGCGCGGCAGCAGCGCCAGCGTGCACTTTGCGCTCAGCGGCGCGCCGCAGTTCCTCGGCGCGGTTGGCCACCAGGACCAACTGCAGGGCGACATCATCATCAGCCCCAGCGCCGATTACGCCGAACAGGCCTATGACGACGCCAAACACGGCCGCCTCTCGGCCGCGCCGGTGCTGATGGCGCGCATCCCCAGCCTGCTGGACAGTACGCTGGCCCCGGCGCGCAAGCACACCCTCTCCGTCACGGTGCGTTACGCGCCTTACGCGCTGGCTGAAAGCCACTGGGATGCCGAGCGCGAACGCCTGGGCGACCTGGTGCTCGAAACCCTGGCTGAATACGCGCCCAACCTGCGCACCTTGGTCGAAGACCGCCGCGTCATCACCCCGCTCGATTACGAACGCGAGTATGGGCTTAGCGGCGGCAGCGAGATGCACGGCCAGATGGGGCTTGACCAGTTGCTGCTGCAGCGCCCGGTTGCCGGCAACGTAGGCTACCGCCTGGGCGGCCATGCCCCGCGCGGCATATACATTTGCGGCGCGGGCGGCCACCCCGGCGGCGGGCTCACCGGCCTGCCCGGGCTGCTGGCAGCCGAGCAAGCCCTGAAAGAATAATGGCACCCACCCCGATCATCCTGCGCCCCTACAGCGAAGACGACTTTGAAATTCTGCGGGCCACGCTGGGCGTGGCGGAGATGACCGCCTATCTCGGCGGGCCTGAAAGCGAAGAGAAGTTACGCTCGCGTCACGCCCGCTATGTTGCATTACCGAACACCGGCCACGACGCCATGTTCGTGATCCTGGCTGGCCCGCAGCAACAGCCCGCTGGCACCGTGGGTTACTGGGAACATGACTACCAGGGCCAGCCTGCCTGGGAGACTGGCTGGGCGGTGCTGCCCGGCTGGCAGGGCCAGGGCATTGCCACCCAGGCTACGCTAGCCGCCGCGGCGCTGGCCCATGCGCAGCAGCGCCATCGCTATTTCTTCGCCTACCCGACTGTCGAGAACCTGCCATCCAACGCGGTCTGTCGCAAAGCCGGCTTTGAGCTGCTCGGCACCAGCGCCTACGAATATCCAAAAGGCAATCCCATCACCAGCAATGTATGGCGGTTGGATCTGCAGGCGCTGCCTTAACGCATACTCATCTGATTTCATCTATACTTCCGTTGTACGTGGCAAAGAGCAAGGCATTCCCCTTTATTCCATTTCTTATACTGGCAGTTTCCATCAGCATCGCTCTTGGAGTGTTTGCATGGGCTGGAACCTATGCACGCATGTGGGCTGACGATTATTGCTATTCAGCGGTGGCGCAAGACCACGAAGTGCTCGATAGTGCGTGGTTCTGGTATCAGAATGGCGGCAATCGATTCTCCGCGATCCTGGCTGTAGAAGCTAGCGACCGCTTCGGCCCGTACATCGTGGCAGGGCTGCCCAGCTTAGTGCTCTTGGCCTGGGTGCTGGCAAGCTGGCTACTGCTGCATCAAATTGCCAAACGCGTTTTTGTCGCCGCCAATGGATTATGGAGCTTACTGGGCGGATTGACTTTGGTGTTCTTTAGCGTGCTCATGTTTCCCAGTCTGCAAGAGTCGCTGTACTGGCGCATGGGCATGCTGCACTACACGTTGCCGCTTTTGCTTTTTACGCTGTTTGCTGGGCTGCTGATTCTGCTCTGGCCACATCTCCGTTCCAGTAACAATCTCCGCTGGGTAACCGCTCTCACCCTGGCGCCCATCGCTTTCCTGGCGGCCGGGTTCTCAGAAACATACGCTGCCTTCCAGGCCAGTGCGCTTGGCCTAGCGATCCTGCTCAGCGTTTGGCAGCGCAGAGGTGCGTTAGCGGCAATATTGCTCCCCGGGCTGATCGGAACACTTGCGGCGATCGTGCTCATGGCCCTGTCGCCTTCCAATGAATGGCGGCAGGAACTGATGCCGCCGCCCAGCAGCCTGCTTGAACTCATACTCTTTACGCTGCGTTTCACGGTTGATTTCTACATTGCCACACTAAGCTCCCTGCCGGTGCCCAGCGCAGTCTTTAGTGTCACCAGCCTTAGCCTGGGCGCGATTGCTTACACCCAGCTGCGCCATACGCCCAAGCCTCGCGAACTGGCAGCCTGGATGCTGCTTGGCTTCGCTGCCGGCTTCGTTCTTGTTGCCGCCGCGATCGCGCCCAGCGCCTATGCAGGTTTGCAGTACCCAGCCGAACGGGCTCTCTCCGTAGCGCTCTATGGTCTGCTGCTGGGATTAGGCAGCGGCATGCTGCTGGCCGGAAGCCTGCTGCGCTCTGTGCTGCGTCCCGAAGCCAAGCTGTGGCGTATCACAGTTGCACTAACCCTGCTTGCAGCCGCTGTCTATGTTCCAACTACCCTGGACTATCCTCTAACAGAGGTACAGGGGTTGCAGCGGCGCGCAGCTCGCTGGGACAACCGTCACGCCTTCATTCTTGAAGCGCACCAGAACGGTGAGCAAAACATTACTGTGCAGGATGTTGTGATCGTTTCAGGATTGGAAGACCTGCGACGCAATCCACAACACTGGGTCAATTCGTGTGTGGCGCGCTACTATGATCTGACCTCAATTGTAGAAACACCCTAAACTAGCACATAAAAAATCCCTAAGCCCATCCAAAACAAAGTCAGCTAGAATGCGGCAATAGACCTAACGGAGAAACCAATGTCATTCAATGATCGTAAACGACTAGACCCATCACAAGTGCAAGACCGCCGCGAGCGCAGCACAGGCCGCACGGTGTTGGTAGGCGGAGGTGGGCTGGGTCTTATCCTGCTATTGGTTTCCATGTTCCTGGGCGTTGACCCTTCCGTCTTGCTTGGCGATCCATCCTCAAGCTCGGATGGCTACTATCAGGACGCCGCCGACCTGGCCTCTGAGTGCCAGACCGGCGCAGACGCCAACCAGCGCGAGGACTGCCAGCTGGTCGGGTATGTGAACAGCATCCAGGCGTTCTGGGCCAGCGAATTGCCGCAATACGGCATGAACTATGTGCCGGCCCAAACCGTGCTCTTTTCCGGCTCTACGGAAGCCGCCTGCGGTTTCGCTTCCAGCGCGTCCGGTCCCTTCTACTGCCCGCGCGATCAAATGGTGTATGTGGATCTGTCGTTCTTCGACACGCTGGTCAGCCGCCTGGGCGCACGAGGCGGCCCGTTGGCGATGGCCTATGTCATTGCTCATGAATATGGGCATCACATCCAGAATCTTTTCGGCGTGCTCAACACCTCTGGCATGATCCGGGACACCGGGCCTGACAGTGAGATCGTCTTCACGGAGCTGCAGGCCGACTGCCTGGCCGGCATCTGGCTGCACCACGCCACCGAAACCGGCTACATCACCAACCTCACCCGCGAGGACATCATCCAGGCGCTCGACGCGGCCGTTTCCGTAGGCGATGACCGCATTCAGCAGCAAACGCAAGGCTACATCGTTCCGGATGCATGGACGCACGGCTCGTCTGAGCAGCGCCTGGAGGCGCTGCAGGATGGTCTGGCCTCTGGCGACATCGACAGCTGCAACACGCCCGGCTGGTAACTCTCTTGAAACAAAAAGCCCTTCTTACGAAGGGCTTTTATTGTTTTAAGTGTCCAGGCTGGCCACCCAGGCGGCGGCGACGAACAGCGCCGCCGCCAAGCCGTACAAAGTCAAATAGCCCAGCGTGCCGGCTGGGGTGAGCATATTGAGCGGGTCGATCAGCAGGCCGCCCAGCACACGCGCCACCGTGCCGCCGGCCGCGCCAGCAATGCCCGCCAGACCGATATAGCGCCCTGCCTCCAGCTTGGGCACGATATCGGTCAGTTGGGCAAAGTTGGCCGAGAGATAGGTGCCCGCCCCGCAGCCGATCAGGCCAGCGGCCAGGGTCAGCCAGTTGAGGTCACGCAAAAACAGCACCAGCAGTGTGCCCAGCGCCGCCATCAGGCAAGCGACGATGACGACGGGCGCGCGGCCATAGCGGTCCGCCAGGCGGCCGGCGGGCACCGCCACCGCCAATATCGCGCCACCCAGCACGATGGAGAGGCGCGCCAGGTAGCGCTGGGCATCGGCTTCGGGCAGGCCAACCACATCCACCACGAACAGCAGCAGGAACTGGCTCAGGGTGACAAAGCCGATCCAGAACAGGAAGCGGTTGGCAAACCACCAGCGGAAGGCGCGCTGGCCGCGCCAATCGAAACGGAAGCTATCAATGTAGGTCTTGAGCAGCGGCTCGCGCACCGGCTCGCCCTGCTCATATGGTTCGTCGCGCATGCCCAGCCAGGTGAACAGCAGCGCCAGCAGCAGCCCGGCCACCGGCACCGCCATGGCGGCGAAGACCGCCGCATCGCCGAGTTGGGGCTGGCGCGCCAGCAGCTCGCCGGCGGCCAGGCGGCCCACCAGCACAGCCAGGATCTCGGTCAGCGATTTGAGGCCAGACGCCAGGCCGCGCTGGGTCGCCGGCACGCGGTCGGCGTACAGCGCCTCCCAGGGGGCGAAGATAATGTTGTCACCAAAGCGCCATAGCAGCACGCCCAGCACGAAGACCCACACCGCCGGCGCCATGCCCACAATGAGCAGCCCTGCGATCATCAGCGGCACGCCGACGAGGAAGTATGGCAGGCGGCGACCCAGCGGTGAGCGCGTGCGGTCTGACAGCAGGCCCACCAGCGGCCCCATTAGCAGCACCAGCAGCGAGCCGGCCGCGGTGCTGAAGCCCAGCAGCGTGTTGGGATTGTCAGGGGCCAGCTGCAGTACCTTGTAGCCATACAGCGCCGGGTCGAGCGTGTTGCTGAACAGGGTCAGCGCAAAACCAAACGATGCGATAGCCAGCAGGCGCAGCAGCGGCAGCGGATTCATGGCGAAGATTGTAAATCTAACTTATCCACAGATAAACACAGATGAACACAGATGGAGGCTTCATCCGTGTTTATCTGTGTACATATGTGGACGATCCTGCGGTTAGAATACGCTCACACTACCGGTCTTTACATTCACAGGAGCATCCCCAATGTCCACATACATTCCTGGCCTGCAAGGCGTCGTTGCCGTGCAGACCAACAAGAGCAAAGTAGATGGCCAGGCCGGCGAGCTGGTCATCGCAGGTTTCAAGCTGGAAGAGATCGCCAGCCGAGCCAGCTTTGAAGAAATGGTCTATCTGCTGTGGTTCGATAAGTTGCCCAACGCAGCCGAGCTCAAAGACTTCACCGAATCGCTGGCGCAGTTGCGCGCCCTGCCGGATGCCACGCTAGCGCTGCTGAAAGCCAGCGCCAGCCCCAAGCTGGATCTAATGGACGCGCTGCGCATGGCCACCGGCACGCTGGGCCTCGACGCGCCGGAGGCGGACGCCGACGATTGGCTGGCCAAGCGTCTGCTGGCCACCTTCCCCACCATCGTGGCCGCTGCCTGGCGCCTCTCGCAGGGCAAAGACGCCATCGCTCCGGACCCCAGCCTGGGCCATGCCGCCAACTATCTCTACATGCTGGAGGGCGCCGCACCCAGCGCCGCCCGCGTGCGCGGGCTGGAAACCTACCTGAACACTGTGATCGATCACGGCTCGAATGCGTCCACCTTCACGGCCCGCGTGATCATGTCCACGGATACGGATTTCGTCTCGGCCATCGTCGGCGCCATCGGCGCCCTCAAAGGCCCGCTGCACGGCGGCGCACCCGGCCCGGCGCTCGACATGGTGTTCGAAATTGGCAAAGCGGAGAACGCCGAAGGCGTGCTGCGCAAAAAGCTCGACGCGGGCGAGTTGCTGATGGGCTTCGGCCACCGCGTCTACAAAGTGCGTGATCCGCGCGCCGATGTGCTCTCCAAGGCGGCGCGCGAATTCTACGAAGCCGACGGCGACATGGCGCTGTACAACCTGGTGCAGGACGTGGAGAAGACCGCCATCCGCCTGCTGGAAGAGTACAAGCCCGGGCGAAATTTACAGACCAACGTGGAGTTCTACACCGCCCTGCTGCTACACGGGCTGGACTTCCCCATTCCGCTGTTCACGCCCACTTTCGCCGTCAGCCGTGTGGGCGGCTGGCTGGCGCACTGCTTCGAGCAGCGCGCCGAGGGCCGCATCATCCGCCCGCAGTCTGAGTACACGGGCGTGGATGATCGCAAGTGGGTGTCGGTGGAACAACGGTAACCACGAGCAACCAGATTGCTTCGTCGGCGCAGCAATGCTGCGCCTTCTCCGAGGGCCGCAAACGGCCCTCGGCTCGCAATGACGGAACGGGCACCCCTCACTCCGTGCGGCTGCGCCGCACACCCTCTCCCTTAGGGAGAGGGGAAACCACAAGTCACCCCTGGCAGGAAATCCTCGGGGTGAGGGTTGAAGTTTATAATCACTAATTGCCACACGAAAAAGAAAGAGCCGCTTTCAGCGGCTCTTTCTTTGTTACGCACTCACGGGTTGGCGCAATATCTTCTCCATCGCTTTGCCCTTGGCCAGTTCATCCACCAGCTTGTCAAGGTAGCGCATCTCTTTCATCAGCGGGTCTTCGATCTCCTCGAGGCGCACGCCGCACACCACGCCGGTGATCAGCTCGCGGGCCGGGTTCATATCCGGCGCTTCGGCGAAGAAGGTCTCGAAGGTGGTCTCGCGTTTGATCTGCGATTCCATCTGCTTCTTGTTGTAGCCGGTCAGCCAATGAATGATCTTGTCGACCTCAGCCTTGGTGCGGCCCTTCTTCTCCGCCTTTTGCACGTACATGGGGTACACGCTGGCGAAGGTGATCTTGTAGATCCGCGGGTTGAAGGTTTTGGCCATGGCTCAGCTCCGTAAGAAAGATTCTACCTTACCCGCCGAGCAGGCTGCCGATCACATCGCCGGCCACGCCGCCGCTCTTCTTGCCGCCGGAGCGCTTGGCCCCCGCCAGGATGCGGTCGGCCAGGCGCGAGAGCGGCAGGCTCTGCAAATACACCTTGCCCGGCCCGGTCAGCTGGGCCAGGAACAGGCCCTCGCCGGCGAACAGCGCATTGGTGAAGCCCTTCATCATCTTGATGTCGTAATCCACGCTGGGCGCAAAGGCCACCAGGCAGCCGGTATCCACCCGCAGGGTTTCGCCGGGGGCCAGGGTCTTCTCGATCAGCGTGCCGCCGGCGTGCACCCAGGCCATGCCGCTGCCTTCCAGGCGCTGCAGGATGAAGCCTTCGCCGCCGAAGAGGCCCGCACCCAGCCGCCTGGTGAAAGCGATCTCGATCTCGACGCTGGTGTCCGCACACAGGAACGAATCCTTCTGGCAGATGAACTTGCCGCCCTCGGCGGTCAGGTTGATGGGCAGGATGCTGCCCGGGTACGGCGCAGCAAAGGCCACATGCGAGACGGCCTGGCTGGTATTGCTAAAGGTTGAGATGAAAAAGCTCTCGCCGGTGAACATACGCTTCAGGCCCTTGAAGATGCCGCCGACACCGGTCTGCATCTCGACGCCGCTCTCCATGAAGGTCATGGTGCCGGCTTCGCCGCGCACCGCCTCGCCGGGGTCAAGCTCGATCTCGAGCAGCTGCAGGTCATCACCGTGGATCTTGTACGTAATCTCGTTTGGCATTTTTACTCTCCTACTTCTATAAGGATCACTTCACCGGGGGAGCGTCTTGGTATTTTGCATCAAGGCGCTTAACCCAAACGCACGGCTGTGCATCCGAGTATATACGCTGGGCCGGGCGGCTGGTTTCAGCAAACACTCATCTGAAAGGCTTGACGTTGAGCCTATTTGTTTTATAAAATAGAAAAATAATGGAGAAAATACTCTCACGAACAGAAGAGACCCTGCTGCTGGCGGTGTGGGCGCTGGCGCCGAACGCCTACGGCCTGGCGATCGGCGAGCACTTACGCAAGCTGACCGGCAAACGCTGGTCCGTCGGCGCGATCTACATCCCGCTGGAGCGCCTGGAGGCGCGCGGCCTGTTGGCGGCGCATGAAGGCGAGCCGACCCCGCAGCGCGGCGGGCGCAGCAAGCGCTTCTTCACGCTGACCCCGCAGGGGCTGAAGGCGCTCAACGAGGCCCGGCGGCTGCACGAAGCGCTGTGGGCCGCGGTGCCTGATGAGGGAGGGCTGGCTTGATGCACAACACCATCCAGCCGCCCGCCCAGGCCACCCGCCTGCTGCGCAGCGTGTTGCCACAGCCGAGCGCCGAAGCCATTCTGGGCGACCTGCACGAAGCCTTCGTGCAGGCGGCCCACGAAGACGGCTTGCTGGCGGCCCGCATCTGGTATTGGAAAGAAGCGCTGCTGGCGCTGCCTGGCTTCGCCCTGCTGGCATTGCAAAACACGCACACTCGGAGGCAACTTGTGAACGGAAACATGGTTAGCGAAAACTGGTTTGGCAAGAACAATGGCCGCACGGCGGCCATCACGGGGATGCTGCTGCTGGTACCCGCCCTGCTAGTTGAAGGCTTTGCAGTGGCCTACGTACTGTCTGGCCGGCCGATGGCGGCGGTGATGAACACGCCGGGCCTCTCGCACCTGATGGCGGCCATGGAGAGCGGCTATCTGAACATCGCCGGCGCCGAGCTGCCGATCGGCATTCTGGTGCTGGCGGGCATCCTGCTGGCGGCCATCATCAACTTCTTCGCCGTGGTGCAGGTCAAGCTGGAAACGGTGGAGGACGGCTACCAGGCCACGCTGACCGCTCGCCGCAAGCTGTGGAACCTGCTGCTATTGGCGCTGGTCGCAGTGCTGCTGCTGGGCATGGACTGGCTCATCAGCTAGCCACCTAAGTAATCCAAAGCCTCAGGCATATGCCTGGGGCTTTTTTATTTGCCCTAAAATCGGCTAAACTTGCATTCTAGGAGCGCACACATGAAATCAATCGCGAAAATTGCATCCTGGATCCTGATCTTCTTTGGCGTGCTCTTCATCTGGGCTGCGTTTGGCACCCAGACCAGTTGGGGCAACCTGGCCACCGGCCTGATCACCGTGGGCCTGGGCTTTGGCCTGATGTGGTACGCCAACCAAAAGCTGGCCGCCCCCGGCGAACAAAAGGTGACCTACAACGTGGACCTGACCGGCGATGTGAAGCTGGAGAAGTTCCTGTGCCAGCAGTGCGGCGGCGCCCTGAGCGACAAGAACGTGGCCCTAGTGGGCGGCGCGCTCAACGTCACCTGCCCCTACTGCGGCGCGGTCTACCAGATCGAAGAAGCCCCCAAGTGGTAAGCGCCCTGAGCGCAGTAACCAACTTCATCCCTCAGCCGTTCACTTCAAGCAGGACAGGTTCTGACCGATGAAACTACGACACCGCATTCTCTCTCTTATTCTGTTGCTGCTGGTCGTGTGCGTGCCGCTCAGCGTGGCCTATGCACAGACCTATGCCTTCCAGGTGCCAACCCAGCGCGTAGATGTGTACTGGGAGCCCAACGGCACCCTGAGCGTCACCTACGAGATCACCTTTCGCAATGAGAGCTACGCGGACCCGATCGATTATGTAGACGTGGGTCTGCCCAACAATAGCTATTCGGTCTCCAACGTCAGCGCATCCATTGACGGCCGCCCCATCACCCACATTGCCTACTCGCCCTACATTGATGTTGGCGTGGAACTGGGGTTGGGCGCGTATGCGATCCAGCCCGGCCAGACCGGCACGGTGCGCATGACCGCCACCAACGTCAGCAACGTGCTGTATGAGGATAACGAGGACAGCAGCTATGCCAGCGCGCTGTTCATGCCCAACTATTTTGACTCGGACTTTGTCAACGGCAGCAGCGACATCACGGTGGTGTTCCACTTGCCGCCGGGCGTACAGCCCAGCGAGCCGCGCTGGCACACCGCCGGCCACCCTGGCTTCCCCGATACACCTGTCACCGGCGTGGATAACTCCGGCCGCATCACCTACACCTGGCGCAACACCAGTGCCAACGCCGGCGAAGACTATTTGTTCGGCGCCTCGTTCCCGGCCCGCTATGTCGCCAGCGGCAGTGTGACCGTGCCCACTTTCTGGCAGCGCTACGGCATCGATCCTGACGTGGTCATCGGCCTCCTGGTGTGCCTGTGCTTCGCCGGCTTCTTTGCTTTCATCGTGATCATCGCAGTGAGGGCTGAGCGCAGCCGCAAGCTCAAGTATTTACCGCCCAAGATCTCGGTCGAAGGGCACGGCATCAAGCGCGGCCTGACCGCGCCGGAAGCCGCCATCCTGCTTGAACAGCCGATGGACAAGATCCTCTCAATGATCATGTTCTCGGTGGTGAAAAAGGGCGCGGCGGAAGTGGTGACCCGTGACCCGCTGGATGTGGCGCGCGTCACCAAACAGCCAACCGGCTTGAAGGAATACGAGAACGACTTCCTGAACGCGTTCGCCGAAAGCGACAAAGCCAAGCGCCGGCGCGAGCTGCAGCAGATGATGGTGCGTATGGTGCGCGGCGTGGCCAACAAGATGCGCGGCTTCAGCAAGCGCGAGACGGTTGAGTTCTACAAGAAGATCACCGCTGATGCCTGGGCCGAAGTGGAAGCCGCGGATACGCCCAAGGTGAAGAGCGAAGCGTTCGACGAGAACCTGGAATGGACCATGCTGGATCCGAACTACGACCGCCGCACGCGGGATGTGTTCTCAGATGGGCCGGTGTATCTGCCGCGCTGGTATGGCGGCTACAACCCGGCCTACAACACAGCGGGCAAGACCTCATCCGCCCCCAGCGTGGGCCGCAGCAGCGGCAGCCCCACCCGCAGCACCGGCAGCCCCTCGCTGCCCACCCTGCCCGGCGGCGACTTCGCCGCCTCGGTGGTGGGCGGCGTGCAGAGCTTTGCCAGCAGCGTGGTGGGCAACCTGTCTGACTTCACCGGCGGCGTGACCAAGGTCACCAACCCGCCGCCCCCGCCCTCTACCAGCAGCGGCGGTGGCGGCTTCAGCGGCGGCGGCTCGTCGTGTGCGTGTGCATGCGCAGGCTGCGCCTGCGCATGCGCCGGAGGAGGCCGCTAATGGGCTTTCTGGACAAACTGCGCGGCGGCGAGAAGGCTCAGCCGCTGGAACCCGGGCTGTTCTCCTACACCTCGCCGGCCAGCCACCCCAACCACTACCGTTTGCACTTGCGGGTTGAGCCGGGCGGCGAAGGCCTGCTGGTCATCAACGCCAGCACGGTATTGCACCTCAACCAAACCGCCACAGAGATGGCTTGGCACTTCATCCGCCTGACGCCGCCTGAGCAAGTGGCCGAGCAGGTATCCAAGCGCTATAGCACCAACAAGAAGCAGGCGGCCGACGATTACGCCGAATTTGCCAAGACGATCCAGACCCTGATCGAAACGCCCGACCTGGACCCGGTGACGTATCTGGATGTCGACCGCGCCACACCCTATGAGGACCTGAGCGCGCCGTACCGGCTGGATATTGCACTGACCTACCGCCTGCCGGAGGGCGCCCCTGCCGAGGCGGCGCCCAGCAAGCGCGTTGAGCGCGAGCTGAGCACGGACGAGTGGAAGCAGGTGATCGACAAGGCCTACAACGCCGGCATCCCGCACATCACCTTCACGGGCGGCGAGCCGACCCTGCGCGAAGACCTGGCCGAGCTGCTGCAGCACGCCGAAGCCCGCGGCCTGGTAACCGGCCTGGTGACCGACGGCCACAAGCTCACCGACACGCGCTACCTCAAGACCCTGCTAGACGCGGGTCTGGACCATGCCATGATCGTGCTGCAGCCCAGCGGCACGCAGACCTGGGACTCGCTGGCCAGCTTTGCCTATTGGCGTGAAGTGCTGAACGATGACATCTTCATCGCTGCCCACCTGACGCTGACCAAGGACAACGCCAGCCAGGCCAATGCGCTGATCGACAAGCTGTCGGGCAGCGGCATCCGCGCCCTCTCGCTGAGCGAAGCGGACACCTCGCTGCACGAGGCGCTGCAGGCCGCCCGCGACCATGCCGGCGCGCTGAACTTGCCGCTGGTGTGGGACCTGCCCGTGCCGTATTCGGCGCTCAATCCGGTCAGCTTGGAGCTGGCAGCCGCCCACGGCCAGGATACTCCGCAGGGGGCAGGCAAGGCCTGGCTCTACGTAGAGCCGGATGGCGACGTGCTGCCCGGCCAGGGCGGCAAGAAGGTGCTAGGCAATTTTGTGCGCGATGAGTGGAGTGGGATTTGGAGGTAGTAGCGTAACAACTGCTGGCCAGTTACGCTAAAATTATCCCATGAGCGCAGAGCGAAATTTCTCTTTTCGAGTAGTGATCGAGCCGGATGACCCGGAAGGGTTTCATGGATTCGTGCCATTGCTACCCGGCGTTCACACTGTGGGGGATACTGTCGAACAGACTAAGCAAAATCTGCGCGAGGCAATTTTGGTTCATGTAGAAGGCCTTCTGAAGGATGGCGAAGAAATCCCTCAAGAAGGCAAGGTGCTCGAGTTGGTTGAGACCTTTTCCAGCAAGGATTTTTCCTCAAGCTAGATGCCAAAGCTGCCTGTTGTAAAAGCGAGGGAACTATTGAACGCGCTTCAAAGAATGGGCTTTGTTGTCCATCACCAGCGCGGCAGCCATATTCAACTCAAGCATGCGGATGGCAGACGCGTCACTGTTCCCATGCATGCAGGTACAGACATACGCAGAGGCACGCTGCGAGCAATCATCAGAGACATCGGGCTTAGTGTCGACGAATTTTTGGAACTACTGAACCGCTAAGCATCCTTCATAGAGAGTACAAGCCAGATTGCTTCGGGCTGAAAGTTGCATGCTCATGCAACTTTCAGCATCCTCGCAATGACGGGGAGATCACCCGTAAAACGTAGTTCTACGAATATCGCTTAGCAGCGCGGCGGTCACTGCATCGCTCTCATCCCCCAAGTCGAGCTTGACGTCGCCTTCGTCTACTATGCCGTCGAGCTCGGTGTAGACAGCCTGCACCCAGCGGGCGAAGGTGTGGCCGCCGAGGTGCACCGGCTGCTTGCGCAGCCATTGCGGCACATAGGAATAGTCCGGCTGGTCGAGCACGCTGACGAAGTCGGCGCCCAGCAGTACCCAGCCTAGGTTGCGGTTGAATATCCGCTCACGGTCGAAGGTCAGCTTGCCGTCGCTGCGGGCTTCCTTGGGGGCGCGGTCAATGATGAGGTCGTAGTAGGTGCGGGTTTCGTCGAGGCTGTAGCCCCCCGCCCGCCCGGCCACATAGCGCACCAGCGGCTGCACCGCCACGCCTAGGTCAAGCTGGCGCACGGGAACTCCAGGATGGGTCTCGATGATCTCAAGGAACGGCTCTTCAAAGGCGTGGAGGGCCGCATTGATGGCCTGGGCGGCCAGGCGGCGGCGCTCGCCGCGCTGCTGGACGGTCAGCGCGAGACCATGCGTGCGGAAGGCTTCCTCGACTTCGACAGTGAACGGCTCGCCGTGCGTCTGGCGCAGGATGCCTTTACGCAACAGCTCGAACAGCAGCAGAGTCAGCGTGATGTTGATCGGCCGGCCAAGCAGCACAGCCGCCTCGGGCGGCGTGAGGCCGCGCTTGACGCCGCCGCCCTCGATGCGGGCTACGGCGGGCTGGTAGCCCGCCGCCCGTGCCCGGCGCCAGGCAGCCCAACCCAGCAGGCCCAGCAACGGCACGAAGGCCAGCAGCTGCGCCAGCGGCCAAACGGCGAACAGCGCCAGCAGCCCGGCGGCTAGGGCGGCAAAGAGCAGCCGGCCCTGTCCGCGGGCCAGCTGCAAGAACAATAGCCACAGCAACGCCGTGAACACGGCGGCTGTGGCTATGCGCAGGATAGCGTTGGCTTCAAGGGCGGCGAGCATGGAGCGATTATACGAGCTGCAAAGCTTTCACCACAAAGACACGAAGAACACAAAGTTTGGAAATCGTGCGCAGTTCTGTGCGGCTGGCAATAACAGGATGGGCGTATAAATCTGCAATCAGAAATCGAAAATCAGAAATACCTTTGTGCTCTTTGTGATTTTGTGGCCCGGTATTTATTGCCCGCTCATTACACCGATCTCGTCCAGCCCGATCATGTCAAAGTTGCCGCTGGCGCGGGTCTTGGTGCGGGTCGTGCTGGGCGACGGCGTGAAGCCGCCAGCAGGAATATACCCAGCGGTGTGCGAGTGCCCCTTCACCTGATGGGCTGAGTTGCCAGTGCCGCAGCTGCCGCTGCAGCCCGAGCAGCCGCCCCCGCTGCCCTCGGCCACACGCACACCGTCACGCGCTTCGCGTTCGATGCGGCAGCCGCCGCCGCACAGCGGCAGGTCCGGGCAGGTCCAGCATTTTTCGGGCAGGCCGTAACCCTTGGGGTCCAGCTCGCGGTAGCGGAAGCTGCGGAACAGCTCGCCATCCCAGATCTTTTCCCATGGGTCGTGCAGGATGTTGCCGGCCGACACGTAGTACGACTGGCACGGCAGCACGTTGCCGTTGGGCTCGATGCACAGCGAATACTCGCCGGCGTTGCAGCGCTTGGCGCCAATCTCAAGCTCAACCGGCGACATGCGGCAATACTCAGTGGGCGTGTACCACAGGAAGCGCATGCCAAGCTCGCGGGCCTTGTCACGCACGCGCACCAGCAAGGCCGGCATCTCTTTCTCGTCAATGGCGTTGGAGTGCGCAAAACCACCGCCGGAGTAGATGAGGCCATTCATAGCGAAGGTGCGGATGCCGAGCGAATACAGGAACTCAATGATCTCCTCGACATGGCCCATGTTGGCGCGCATCAGGGTGGTGTTGGTGATCACATGCACCCGGCTGGCGATGGCATTCTCGATACCTTGCACGGTCTGGTGCCAGGCCTTGGCGCCCATCATGGCGTTGTGTACATCCGGGCGGTTGGAATCGAGCGTGAACTGCACATGGTTCAAGCCGGCCTCAGCCAGCTCTTGCATGTACTCATTGTGGGCAATGTGGCGGCCGTTGGTGTTGAGGCCGACGACCATGCCGAGCTGATCGGCATAGCGAATGACCTGCGGCAGGTCCGGGTGCAGAGTGGCTTCACCGCCAGTGAGGATCAGGTGCGGCACGCCCAGCTCGGCCAGGCGGTCGAGCACCGCGTACCATTCATTCAGCGGCAGCGAGGGCATGTTGAGGCGGTCGGCCTCGTTATAGCAGTGCGGGCACTCGTTGTTGCAGCCATAAGTCAGGGCGATGTCGACTTTGTACGGCGCGTTGACTTCCACGCTGAACATAGGCGACATTTCCAGCGTATCGCTCAGCTCGCAGGTCGGGCAGTCACCGTCCGGGTGGGCAAAGCCCTCGACCATGTCGTAGATCTGGGTCAGCTCGCGCTCGATCTGGGCCAGCGGCGCCTCAGGGTGCCAGCCGCCGATGCGGGCGCGAGCTTGCGCCCGCGGCACGCCGTCGAGGGCCATCTTGGCCATCAGGGCGGCGGTGTGGTTGAGGTGGACCACATCGGTCACATCCACGAACATCACGCCGTTGCCGCTGGGCTCGATGCGTAAGTGAATACGCATGCTGCGCCCATTGGCCATTGCGATGTCATAGGTATGCAAACCGGTGCGGGGTTTTTCGGGCTGGGAAAAGGCCGCCAGGAAATTGGCCGTGTCGCTGCGCACTCCCTGCCACAATTTATTGACGGAAGCAGAACGGATATCGAGGGCCATAGATGAAAGTATATATGATTAATCGACGGAGTGACTAACAGACTAGTCAACTAGTCAGCCATATAATCCCTGAACGATGCAACCTGCCCTCGCACACCAGCGCTATACCCAGCAAGCCGCCTGGACCGCCCCAGCCCGCCGCCACCTGCTGGCGGCGGCCGGGCTGCCGAATGCGCGCCGCATACTGGAGGTGGGCTGCGGCACAGGCGCCATCCTGCGCGGCGTAGCCATGCCGCCGGGCGGCCGTCTGCATGCGCTGGACATAGACCGCGCCGCCCTCACGCTGGCCCGCCAGCACGCGCCGCAGGCGCACCTGGCGGCGGGCGACGCGCATACCCTGCCCTACCCTCACGCCAGCTTTGACATTGCCTATTGTCATTTTGTGCTGCTATGGCTGGCAGACCCAGAACGCGGTCTGGCTGAGATGCGCCGCGTGGTGCGGCCCGGCGGCGCGGTGCTGGCATTGGCCGAGCCGGACTACAGCCAGCGCAGCGACGAGCCAGCCGAACTGGCCGCGCTGGGGCATGCGCAGACCGAAGCCCTGCGCGCCCGCGGCGCTGACCCCGCTGCGGGCGGCCAACTGCCTGCGTTGTTTGCGGCGGCCGGGCTGCACATCGTCGACGCCGGGCCGCTGCAAGTCAGCAGCCCGGCCGCAGAAGGCGAAGCCAGCACGCTGCGCGTCGACCTGAGCGGGCATGTGCCCGCCGAGCAGCTGGAGCGATGGCTAGCGCAGGACGCTGCGGCCTGGGCAGCGGGCACGCGCAGGCTACATGTGCCCACCTACTACGCCTTCGGGCGGGTGCGGTAGCGCTGAAACCTAATTGCCGCCCAGGCGTATAATCAGTCAGACGGAGGCTTCATGTTCAAAGACAGCCGCAACATTCTTGGAATCGTACTTATCCTGGCCGGAGCCTTTCTGGCGCTCGAGCAGTTTGACCTGATCCCTGGCTCAGCGCGGGATGGATTCTTCGGCGTGCTGTTGGCCATCGCCGCGATCGCGCTGCTCTCGCTGTTCCTGGCCGACCGCAGCCGCTGGTGGGCCGTGATGGTGGGCTGCTTCGTTTCCGGCCTGGCCCTCATAAGCCTGCTGGGCACCTTCCTGCCGGAAGTGAGCGAAACCCTCGGTGGGCCGATCTTCCTGGGCTTTATGGGCTTGGGCTTCCTTTCGGTATTCACTTTGAATCGCGAAATGTGGTGGGCGCTGATCCCTGGCGGAGTGATGTTCTCGCTGGCTGCGGTCGCTTATTTTGAAAGCCTGCCGGGCAACCTGCCTTTTGATCCTGCTGGCCTGCTCTTCATTGGCCTGGGCCTCACCTTCATTGTGCTATCAACGGTCAAAGTCGGCAATCTTCGCCTTGGCTGGGGCGTGTACCCCGGCATCCCGCTGCTGCTGTTCGGCCTTATGCTGGCGCTGGGCTCGGAAGCGCTGTGGTCCTATATCGGCCCGCTGATGCTGATCGCGGGCGGTGCGTGGCTGCTATACAGCTCTCTGCGAAACAAAAGCGGCGCCTAGGCGCCGCTTTTTTGTTCGCTTGTTTCTAAGTTTAATCGATTGACTCTGCAATGCGCACGAGCTCGCGCAGTGGCAGATTGGCCTCGATGCGATAGGTCAGCTCACCCATCTGCCAGATCAAAGCCGGAGCCTGTACTAAAACGCCTCTGTATGTTTCGTTGTGCGTACTCAGGAAATGGTCGCCAATCACTAGCGCACCCAAACTGTCGTGCACCCATAGCCGTTCCACCACCTCAGGCTCATCCTTATGCAAGCGCACGCTCGGGCCTAAGATGTAGAGTGCCGTCTCAACCTTATCGGCATTCTCGTCGTCCAGCCACACCAGGATCACGTAACGCGCATCCACTTCGCCCTGCAAGTAGACTTTGTCCGGTTCACCCAACCCTGCAGGGTAACGAGGCAGCGTGATCTCAAAGCCGGCTTGCTGGCGCACTTGTGCCAGCGTCAGCGCGCCGCTCAAATCAGCCAGCGGCACGATCTCGCCATATTGCCCAAGCGCTTTGGCCAGGGGTTTCGTTGTGCTCAATTTGGAAACTCCCTCCGCCGGGAGGTTGATGTGCACGCCGCCCACCTGCAGCGCGGCCAGCACACGGGCGCGCACATCCGGCACGGCCAGCAGGCTGGCCGCCAGCGCCAGCACGGCTGCGGCGGCCCAGGCCAGCCGCGGCAGTGGGTGCGTGCGGCGCAATGCCGCACGCGGTGCGGGCTGTGGCGAAATTTGCGCTGCAATATCCGGCGTAGCTGGATATTGCAAGCCGCGCCCGGCCTGCTGCAGTGAAACTTCCAGATGAGCCAGCCTGCGGTCATCCATGGCGGTCCTCCTCCAACTGCGGAAACTCTGAACGAATGATCTCGTGCAATTTTTGCAGAGCTCGGTGCGTCTGCGACTTCACTGTGCCGGTGGCCTGGCCCAGCGCCTCGGCAGTCTCCTCCACCGAAAGCTGCATGAAGTAACGCAGATAGATCACGCTCTGCAGGCGGGCCGGCAGTGTGCGCACCGCGCTCCATAGCTCATGGGCCTGCTGCGCGGCTTCGCTGCCGGCCTGCGGTCCCTCGGCCGCTTGCGGCTGCTGGCGGGCTGCCCGCTGCAGCGCGGCCCAATAGCGGCTGGCGCTACGCTGGCGGTTGCGCGCCAGGTTGGATACGATGCGCAGTAGCCAAGGCCGCAGCGGCCGCTGGGCGTCAAAGCGGCCGAGGTGCTTGTAGGCGCGCACGAAGCAATCCTGCGCGGCGTCCTGAGCCTCGGCCGCATCGCCCAGGTGCAAATACGCCAGGCGGAACACAGCCTCCTGGTGCAGGCGCACGAGTTCGGCCCAGGCGGCCTGGTCACCGCGGCGGGCTAGGGCTACGACGTTGGCTTCATCCAAACATTGCCTCGAGGCGGTCATGAAGACCGCTAGCACTGATACTACCCCGCTGCCCTCGTGCAGGTTCCCATCCCGGCACTTTGCTATATAATTCAACTAATTACGAACTTCACAAAAGTTCTATCACTACCCAAGGAGCTCCAATGGCAACACGAGCTGCGGCCCGCAAGACCGCAAAGACCCACCCCATCCCGCTGGTCAAGCGCTGGCAGATGGTTCTAAATGGCTGCAACATCCCCCAACTTGAACTTGCCGATGGCCTCACCCGCTGGCTGGTGATCTCACGAGCTTGCGTGTTCTCGATGTCGTTCACGTCTGGCATGCTGGGCTTGCTAATTGCGGCCGAGCAGGTGGGCATCGGCAATGTGGACTGGCTGCTGGGCTTCCTGGCCGTGATCGGCATTGTGGCCGCCCATGCCTCCAACAACCTGCTCAACGATTATTTTGACGTGCGCCAAGGTGTTGACACTGAAGATTATCCGCGTGCACAGTACAGCGTGCATCCCATCCTGGGTGGTCTCACCACCCCCAAGGGTTTGCTGCTGGCCGCCGGCCTGCTGAACCTGGTGGACCTCGCCATCATGCTGTACTTGTACAGCCAGCGCGGCGTCCTGATCGTTGGCTTTGCACTGGCCGGCTTGCTGCTGAGCCTGCTCTACACCAGCGTGCTGAAGCGTGCCGGCCTGGGCGAGCTGACCGCCCTGGTGGTATGGGGTCCGCTGATGATCGGCGGCACCGCTTTCGCTGCCTCGGGCGTGATCTCCCCCGCCATCTGGGTGCTCTCGCTGCCCTACGGCCTCATCGTGGCCTCGGTGCTGATCGGCAAGCACATCGACAAGATCAAGCCCGACAAGAAAGTGGGCGTGAACTCGGTGCCGGTGCTGCTGGGCGAGAAGCGCTCCCTGCAGCTCAACAAGGTCACCTTCATCATCTTCTATATCCTGATCATTGCCATGGTGGTGCTGAAATACACCGGCCCCTGGGTACTGCTGACCTTCCTGGCGATCCCGCGCCTGCGCCAGACCTGGAAGGCCTACTCCGAGCCCAAGCCGGCCAAGCCCCCCGCGGGCTGGACAGTATGGCCGCTGTGGTACGTGAGCTGGGCCATGCTGTTCAACCGCAAGGCCGGCGAGTTCTTTACGCTGGGCCTGCTGCTGAATCTGGCTACTCCGTACGTGATGGGGTTATTTAGCTAAGACGTGCTCAGGTATACCAAGACCAGACAAGGTTTCTGGGACGCAGTGCATGCAAAAGCTAGCCGGAGTTTCCGGCTAGCTTTGCATTATCACAGGCAGCTTGCGCGGCACTACCAGGCCCTGGTGCCCAAAGGCCAGCGCGTGCTGGAGCTGGGCTGCGGCGACGGCAAGCTACTGGCCGCGCTGGAGCCAGGCTTCGGGGTTGGCGTAGACTTCAGCAGCGCCGCGGTGCAGGCCGCCCGCAAGGCGCACCCGCACCTGCATTGGGTGCAGGCCGATGTCCACAGCCTGCCGCTGCAGGGGCGCTTTGACGTCATCATCCTGTCTGACCTGCTGAACGATGTGTGGGATGCCCAGCTTTTGCTGGAGCGGCTGCGGGCTCTTTGCCATACGCGCACGCGCATCATCATCAACTCGCACAGCCGGCTGTGGCAGCTGCCGCTCTCCGCAGCAGAAGCGTTTGGCCTTAAAAAGAAAGTGCTGACACAGAACTGGTTCACTACAGAAGACGCTGTCAATCTGCTGGACCTGGCCAGTTATCAACCCGTTAAAGGCAGCCGCGAAATTCTGCTGCCACTGAACATTCCTTTGCTCACTGACTTCTTGAACAGCTTTCTGGTGAAGCTCCCTTTTTTTAGCGTGTTTGCGCTCACCAACTACATTGTGGCCCGGCCGCTGGATGCAGGCCCGCGGGTTGGCGCCAGCACGCCACCCAGCGTTTCGGTGATCATCCCGGCCCGCAATGAAGCGGGCAACATCGCCGAGATCTTCCGGCGCGTGCCGGCGCTGGGCAGCCACACCGAGCTCATCTTCGTCGAAGGCCACTCCAAGGACGATACCTACGCAGTGATCGAGCAGGAGATCAAGCGGCATCCGCACATCAAGGCCCAACTGCTGAAGCAAACCGGGATCGGCAAAGCCAACGCATCATGGCAGGGTTTTGCGGCCGCCAGCAACGATGTGTTGATGATCCTGGATTCTGATCTCTCGGTACCGCCCGAGGATCTGCAGCGCTTCTATGACGCCATCGCTGCCAATAAGGGCGAATTCATCAACGGCACGCGCCTGGTCTACCCCATGGAGCAGAACGCCATGCGCACGGCAACCTGATCGGCAACAAAGCCTTCAGCCTGATCTTCTCCTGGCTGCTAGGCCAGACGGTCAAGGACACCTTGTGCGGCACCAAGGTGCTGTATCGCGAGGACTTTGAACTACTCAAGCGTGAATACACGCTGTTCAGCAAAGTGGACCCGTTTGGAGATTTTGACTTGCTGTTTGGAGCGACCAAACTCAACTTGCGCATCGTCGACCTCCCCATCCGTTACCGCGAACGCGTCTATGGGCAGACCAACATTCAGCGCTGGCGGCACGGCGTAATGCTCCTGCGCATCACGGTCGCCGCAACACTCTCGCAGAAATTCGTGGCATGAAACCCAAACAAAACGCAATCCGCGTTGATACCAAAGAGTCGAAGTGGCATACAAAGCTGCTATTAGTCTCCGCAGCCTTGTTCTTAACTGTCCAGACATACCTGACACTGGCTCCCTTCCTGGTCAGAGAGCTACCCGTTGAAGCGGACGACGCATACTCCTACATTCAGAAGGCAGAGCAAATGCGCACCTGCTTTCTCCAAGATTGTGAAGCGCTGGCTAACCTACAAGAGCAGTTGCTTGCACCATCTGACCAGGAAAGCGTCAGCGCACAGCAAATCCGGCAATATCACCGCCTCTTTGTTATCTATCACCCGTTGCACTCAGTCCTCCTGCTTGCTTTGGGCGGGCTGGGCTTTAGTTTTGAGACGGCATATTTGCTTTTAGCAGTGACTACGAAGCTTTTTCTGTCAGTAGGGATCGTCTACTGGCTCTCCACATTGTTCAAACACTCGGTCAGCGCGATAGCAGTGTTACTGCTCATACCCGTGGTGTACATAGGCACAGGCATCCATACCATCGTTCCAAGCTCTATGGCATTGGCGCTTGCTTTATGGCTTTGGGCATTCGTGATCAGGCGTAAACACAATATTCAAGCAATTTTCATCCTGCTTTCTCTAAGCATGATTGTTTTTCACCAAGCAGGCAAACTGTACGCTGGCGTTGCGCTTGGCCTGTATATCCTACTTAACCTCCCACTAATGAAAGAGAGGCGGCAGCAACTCTTTGTGGCTGGGATAGGTTTGCTAATTGGAGTCTCGCTGCTATTGCCTTATCTGCTCACCAAGCCACAACTAAATTTCGATCCGACAAGCTTCTACCCTTTTGATTGGGACCTGCTGGCTGAGATCATCCCAGCCAGTGCGTACCCAATTGATATCATGACAACATGGCTCTGGGCGTTCAGCTTTCCAATTGTTGGGGCGCTGCTACTCCTGGTTGGCTTACATGGCGCGTGGCAGCAGAAGAGACGGGCAGCTCTTTACATGGCCGCTTTACTCACGCTATTGGCAGCTGTAAGCATGCTTTATGTGGTTCCCTGGTTTGGCGCCTTATTTTTTGAACGCGCCTGGGTACCCTTGGCTATCCTTCTGACTGGTTTCGTGGCACTGGGTATTCACGCCGCTATAACCCAGTTGCCTGCTGCTCTAGCAAATCTTAAGCAGCGAAATCTCAGAGCCCTGTATCGCCAGCCCATTCTGCTTGCTGGAGCCACCATGGCCTTGGTTGCAGCAGCCAGCATCACCTACCCTCAATTCTACGCTCGCCACTACGGGCTTACTCTCCACAATCAAATCGATCGCCAGGATTTCTCTTTTAGCCAGGAGCAACCGCAAGACCTATTTTCGCTGCGGATCCTGCCAGGAGAGTTTGTTCTGTATTCGCACGAGCTGCCGCTTTACTATTACCTCACGTATGGCGGCCTGGCACATGGTGCGATTTTCCTGCCAGTTATACAAGGCACTCCTGAAGAGGAGTACTGGTTGGCAGAGCACGCAGAAGACATTCGCTACTTAGCTGCCCTGTCTCCTGTACCTGAGCGAAAAGGCATCCCAATGGAAGGCGAAGTTAGGATCTCGACGCCAAGTACAAACAAGATCATCGCAGATATTGTTCAGATATACATCACTAGCCTTGACGCAGACGCCAGATTGGATGTGCGCCTACAGCAAGGAGATGAAAGCATCTCCTTGCCAGTGACCATTCCAGCAGGCTTCCAAGGCTGGCTTGAGCTTGCAACTTCAGTGGAAGCCGACGAGATTTTGCTTTCTACAAACACGCAACTCCGCATTTCAGGTTTGCGAGTAGGCAGTGAGCAGCACACATATTGGCCATGGCAGGCTGGCATCAGTATGCAAGTTGGCTTGGACTCTGAAGTCACCCAATATGATTTCAGGCCGTCATCGCTACTGCCAGACGCCGGTTTCAACGTAGAAGTTCTTGACGATGAAGGCTCAATCATTCTTGCAGAGCTGAGTGCGGCAAAATGAACGGCCACAAGCTCAAGCAGTGGCTGGCCCACCCACTCACCCAAGGCAAGGACATTGATAGTCCTGAAACAACGGCGCTACGCCGTACGATCATCAACAGTAAGCCATTCCTAAAAAGGATCTATGCTGAATGGTACGCCATTATTCAGCAAGCCTTGTCTGAAGGCCCGGATAATCTATCAGTACTGGAACTAGGCTCAGGTGCAGGGTTTCTTGACGAGTATGTTCCAAATCTGATCACCAGCGAGGTTTTTTATCTTCAAGGCATTAAGATCGTGCTTGACGCGCAATACTTGCCATTTAAACCGGGCGCTCTAAAGGGCATTGTGATGACAAACGTGCTCCACCATATTCCTGATCCAGAGCTGCTATTCGGTGAAGCCCAGCGCTGCATTGCCCGAGGCGGAAAGATGGTGCTACTAGAGCCCTGGCTGACACCCTGGTCTCGTTTTGTCTATGGCAACTTGCATCACGAACCCATTGATGATGCAACCGCGAGCTGGAAAATAGATGGTGATGGTCCGCTTTCACGAGCAAATTCTGCTCTGCCTTGGATCCTTTTCGGGAGAGACCGAAGTGAATTTGAAGAGGCCTTCCCCAAGCTTAAGATCGAACGGGTAGAGCCATACATGCCGTTCAGGTACCTTGTTTCAGGAGGCATCTCGCTGCGCAGCTTGATGCCCGGCTGGAGCTTTACCGCATGGCGTTGGTTTGAGGCACTCTTATACCCCCTTAGAAAGTGGCTTGGCATGTTTGTAATTGTTACACTTACACGAGAAACGTAGGCGCATATGACAACACAACGCTCACTACATGAGATCGAACATGGTAAGTTCCTTGCCAGCCAGGGAGCTGAGGATTCTTGGGGCTGGGGCACTCCTGCAGGCAAGAAGCGCTCGGAAAAGCGCGCCCAGAAAGTCATCAGTGCCGCCCAGCTAGCAAGCGGAAAGACGGCGCTGGAGCTCGGCTGCGGAACGGGCATGTTCACACGAATGTTCAGCGAGAGCGGCGCCAGGGTCACGGCCAACGACATTTCGCCTGACCTGATCAAGATCGCTGAAGCCAACAATCCCGAAGTCGAATTCATTTGTGCACGCTTTGAAGATCTGCCAGAAAACCAACTCTACGATGCGGTGATTGGCTCCTCGGTACTTCATCACCTTGAAGTGGAACAAGCCATCGCCAAAAGCTACCGTTTGCTGAAACCGGGCGGCAGGTTTGCGTTTGCAGAACCCAATATATTGAACCCACAGGTCTTTGCCGAGCGAACCTTTCTACGCAAAGCTCTGACATATGTTTCACCAGATGAGACCGCTTTCATACGCTGGCCACTTGCTCAAATGCTACGTACTCACGGCTTTGTAAACATCCAGATCACTCCATTTGATTGGCTGCACCCCGCGATCCCTGCGAGTTTGATCAAGTTTGTCGAAGGCATTGGCACCATATTTGAGATGCTTCCTGTCGTCCGCGAATTTTCAGGTTCGCTATTGATCAGAGCACAAAAGGCGGAATAAGCATGACCCTCCAAGACTTCCGTGCTGGCAAAGATGAATTCTTTGCCAGCAGCCCACAATCCCCACTCACACCGGAGCAGCGCGAGCACTTCACCGCGCTGAGCTACTTCCCTGAGAACCCGGCCCTGCGCCTGGAAGTGGCGATCGAGCCGTTTGCCGAGCAGACGATGGTTGAGATGCCCACCTCCACCGGCGATGTGAAGAGTTACAAGCGCTATGGCCGTTTTGGCTTCGAAGTCGATGGCCAGACCGCCGAGCTGACCCTGTTCTCAAGCCCGCACGGTTACTTCCTGTTGTTCGTCGACTCGCTGGCAGGCGCCGAAACCTATGGCGCCGGCCGCTACCTGGACCCCGAGCAGCTGCCGGATGGTCGATTCCTGATCGATTTCAACCTGGCGTATAACCCGTACTGTGCCTACAACGAAATGTGGAACTGCCCCATCCCGCCGGCAGAGAACCGGCTGAGCGTGCCGATTCGCGCCGGCGAAAAAATACCGCAGATGAACGCAGATAAACGCTGATAGAAGGCTTTTATCTGCGTCCATCCGCGTTTATCTGCGGTAAAGCTGCCTTTAGAATTGTGAAATGACTAATACTTCCAAAATCCTCATCGTCGGCGGCGGCACCTTTGGCATCAACACCGCCCTGGAGCTGCGCAGCCGCGGCCACGCCGTGACGTTACTCGAGCCCGGCCCGGTGCCCCACCCTGACGCGGCCTCCACTGACATCAGCAAAGTCATCCGCATGGACTATGGCCGCGATGAGTTCTATATGGAGATGATGGAGGAGTCGCTGGCGCTGTGGCGCCAGTGGAACGCCGAACTCGGCGAGACCGTCTTCCACGAAACCGGAGTGCTGTACTTCACGCTGGATGGCATGGGGCCGGGTGACTTTGAGTACGAGAGCTACCAATTGCTGCTCAAGCGCGGTCACGCCATTGAGCGCTTGAACTCTGATGAGATCCGCAAGCGCTACCCCGCCTGGAACGCGGATAAATACCCGGATGGCTACATCAATCCGCAGGGCGGCTGGTCACCCAGCGGGCGCGTGGTCACGCTGTTGGCGGCCCGTGCCCGCTCCGCCGGCGTCAGCATCATCGAAGGCGCTCGCTTCACCGAACTCATTCAGGATGGCAGCAAGGTCATCGGCGCCCGCACCGCCGACGGCGGCGCGCATCACGCCGATACGGTGGTGGTGTGCGCCGGCACCTGGACCAGCACGCTGCTGCCCTGGCTACAGAACGTGATCTGGTCCACCGCCCAGCCGGTGATGCACTTCCAGGTGCCCGCCGCCGAGCTGGCCCGCTACCAGCCGCCGCTGTTCCCGGTGTGGACGGCGGATGTGGGCAAGACTGGCTGGTACGGCTTCCCCGCCCAGGCAGACGGCACGCTCAAGCTGGCCAACCACGGCCCGGGCTGGCCCATGGACCCCACCCTGCCGCGCATCATGCCCGCCGAGACCGAGGTGATGTTCCGCAAGTTCCTGGGCGAAAGCCTGCCCGGTCTGAAAGACACCCCGCGCATCTTTGAGCGCCTGTGCTTCTACAGCGATACCTTCGATGGTGATTTCTGGATCGACCGTGACCCCGAACGGCCCGGCCTGGTGGTCAGTGCCGGGGGCAGCGGGCACGCCTTCAAGTTCACGCCGCTGATCGGCAAGGTCACCGCCGATGTAGTGGAAGGCAAGCCCAACAAATACGCCCACCGCTTCACCTGGCGCGAACGCGGCGAGGTGACGGCGGAAGAAGCAAGATTTGTGGAGCGGAAGTAGAGGGTTGACAAGTCAGTGGTGAATATGACATGATTATTTATCAGCTATTTAGGAGGGAATATGAATGTCCAAATTTCTTGCATCAACAAGGTAAATCGCCATGACCCATATGACGCTATCGACAATTTTGGTGGTCTTAACGCGGATGGTTCTAGGTGGAAAGCAGATCTTGCCAAGATGATTAACTGGATTGAAACTGGGACACATTCTTTTTATGTCAAACGTGATGCAATGCAAGTAAAAGTGATTATCGCAGTCTCACCGAGCGGCAACAAATATCTGAAGACAGAAGCAGATAATGCAACCTCAAACAATCTACTAAGCCTGCCTGAGTGCCCATAGCCCGGAAATCCATTTGGTTTAAAAAAGGCCGCAGCGAAAGCTGCGGCCTTTTAGATTCTTGCATACAAGCCAGTATTACCCGCCGAGGAACTTTTCCATGGCCTTCTTGGTGATGCGGTAGCTGCCGCCCACCTTCTTGGCGCTCAGTTCCTTGGCTTCGATGGCGGCCACAATGTCGGCTTCGGTCACTTTCAAGACCTGGGCCGCTTCCGCGGCGGTCATCACATCCGGCATGGCGGCAGCCGCCGCGGCCGCGGTGGTGCCGGCGCCCTTGAGCGCCTCGCTCATCACCTGGCCAATGCCCACACCGGCGCCGATGCCGGCCGTCAGGCCGGCGCCGCCGCTGGGGTTGTTGGCCGCTTCACGCATGGCGTCAGCCGCCTGCAGCTGCGTATAGGTGGCGGTGTCGAGCAGGCCCATACTGCGCAGCGCCTCAGCCGTGGTGGCCGAAGGCGTCATGTTGGCAATCACGAACGCTTTCAGGGTCAGGCCGCGGGCTTCAAAGTCATCCTGCGCCTTGGCGCGCACGGCCGCGCTGATCTCTTCCTGATTGCCGATGATGTCCTGCACGGTGGTGTACTTGCCCTTCATCTCACCCAACAGGTCAGAGAAGGAGCGCAGCAAGCGCGAGCGCAGATCGTTCTCGATGTCCACGGTGTCGTACACGCCCTGCGTGCCGACCACCTGGGTCACGAACTGCTGCGGATCCTCCACCGAATAGGCGTAGGTGCCGAAGCCCTGCAGCAGCAGCCAGCCCAGGCCCACGCCAGGGGTCTGCATGACGATAGGCTGGGGCGTGCCCCACTTGCGATCAAGGAACTCGCGGCGGGAGACGAAATAGACCTCAGCCGTGAACGGGCTGCGGTCATTGAAGGCCTTGCCGATCAGATCGATCAGAAACGGTATATTGGCAGTGGCGATCGTGTGGCGGCCGGGCTTGAACACATCCAGCGCCTTGCCGTCTCGGAAGAAGACCGCGCTCTGCGATTCGCGCACGATCACCTGCGAGCCGATGCGGAAGTCGCCCGCTCCGCTCTCAGGGAAGCGATGGACGATCTCTTCCTTCATTTCATTGGGGTATTCGATTACGTCAAAAATGCGAGCCATGGTCTAGTCTCCTCTTGAGGCCGGTTACTCAGCCGGCTGAGCCGTGATCACTTCACTGCGCTGGTCGAAGGCGGCCACCAGGTCACGGCTCTGCGTCACCACATGGCGCACAGCCGCCTCCATGCCGTCAGTCCCCACCGAAGCAGCCACATTCTGCACGCCGCGCTCAATGTCATCGGCGTGGGTCAGCAGCGCCAGGTCATACTCGTACAGGCTGGCCAGCTCGTCCTCATTGATCTTGATGGCCTCAAAGAAGCTGCTGTTACCGTAGGCGGCGGTGCGCACTTTGTCCACAAAGGTTTGCAGCTTGGTAGCCGCCCCTTCCAGGTCGTCAATGTATTTCAGCTCCTGGGCAGATGCCAGGTCCTTCTGTACGTTGCTGAGTTGCTTGCGAATGGCCTCAAATCGGTCAGCCAGGCTCTCACGCAGGATCTTGTCAGCCGCGCGGCGGTTCTCCCGCTCAATATAGCCGGAGAAACCGGGCAGCTTGCTTGCCAACCTACGAAATGGGTCCTGGTCTGCAGTCACTTGGTCAAACAAATCGCTCATGTTTAGCCTCACTCTGCACGGTTAACGTACATCAACCGGATTATACGACAGATGATATATACGTTTTATAAATATCAGCAGCGGCGCCTATAGTAAAATCAGCCTATCATGACTGCTGAAGCCCCCTCCTCCATCCTCTCCGCCCTCGGTTCGGCCGCCGCCCAATACACGAACGGTGCCGTTCACATCTCAGATGAAGCCGCCGTGCGCCGCAACATCGGCCAGCTGGTACGCCTGGCCGGCCTCGGCAGCGAGACCGAGCAGGCCTGGGCGCGCTACCTGGTGCGCCTGATCGCGCTGGAGCTTGGCGCCATCCCGGCCAGCGTTCACGACCTGTATATGGCGCGGGGCCGCGGCGAGGTGCCGCCCAGCTTCACCGTGCCGGCCATGAACCTGCGCGTGCTGGCCTACGAGGCCGCCCGCGCCGTCTTCCGCGTGGCCCAGCGCATGGATGCGGGGGCCTTTATTTTCGAGATCGCCCGCTCGGAGATCGGCTACACCGCCCAGCGCCCGGCCGAGTACGCCGCCAACATCCTAGGCGCCGCCGTTGCCGAGGGCTACCGCGGCCCGGTCTTCATCCAGGGCGACCATTTTCAAATTTCCGCCTCCCGCTACAAGCAAGATGCAGACAAAGAGATCGCCGCAGTGGAGGAACTCACCGCTGAGGCGCTGCAGGCCGGCTTCTTCAACATTGACGTGGACACCTCGACCCTGGTGGATATTCACCTGGATGGTGAACGCGCCCAGCAAGCCATGAACGCCGAGCTTTCGGCGCACTTTACCCAATTCATCCGCCAGCACGAGCCCGCCGGAGTGACTGTCTCCGTGGGCGGCGAAATTGGCGAGGTGGGCAGCCAGAACTCCACCGAGGAAGAGCTGCGCGCCTATGTGGATGGCTACCAGGAAGCCCTGTCAGCCAAAGACGGCAGCCTCGAAGGGTTGAGTAAGATCAGCATCCAGACCGGCACCTCCCACGGCGGCGTAGTGCTGCCGGATGGCAGCGTGGCGCAGGTCAAGGTGGACTTTGACACCCTGCTGCACCTCAGCCGCGTGGCGCGCAGCTACGGCTACGCCGGGGCCGTGCAGCACGGGGCCAGCACCCTGCCGCAGGACGCATTCAGCAAGTTTGTGGAAGCGGAAGCCTGCGAGGTGCACCTGGCCACCAACTTCCAGAACATGGTCTTCGAGCGTCTGCCCAAGCCCTACCTGAGCGCGGTATATGCCTACGTCAAAAAGCACTACAGCGTTGACCGGAAGGCCAACCACACCAACGAGCAGTTCCTTTATGAGAACCGCAAGCGCGCCATTGGCCCGTTCAAGGAAGCGCTGTGGGACCTTTCCGCCGAGGACCGAGACAAGATCACTGCCGCGTGGGAGCAGCAGTTCGCCACGCTGTTTGACTCACTGGCCCTGGCTGGCACGCGCCGCTATGTTGAGCAAACCGTCAGCCCGGCCAAGGTTGCCCCGCAACGCAGCTTCTACTTCGGCAAAGAAGCCGAGCAGGAAGAAGTGAAGGACCTTTCGGACTAGAGAAAACGAGAATAGAGATTGGAGATTGCAAACTGAATCTCCAATCTCTATTCTCTAGTCACCACATGACCAATAATCCCCAAAAATTCAACAAGACTCGCTACCAGTTCATCCCGCGCGTACTGGTCTTCCTCACGCGTGGTGACGAGGTGCTGCTGATGCGCCGCGCCGATGACCGCCCGGTCTTCCCGGGCCTGTACAATGGCCTGGGCGGCCACGTGGAGCGTAGCGAGAGCATGCTGGCGGCGGCCTTCCGTGAGATCGAAGAAGAGTCTGGCTTGAAGCCGCAGCGCCTGTGGCTATGCGCAAATGTGGCCATCGACACCGGCGACCCTGACGTAGGCATCCACATGAGCGTCTTTTGCGGCCCGGCGCCTCAAGACGGCGAACTACGCCAATCAGACGAAGGCACGCTGCAGTGGGTCAAAGTGGCTGAGCTGGCCGACCTGGCGATGGTGGAAGACATCCCCACCCTGCTGCCAAAAGTGCTGGCCGTGCCGCCCGGTGGCGCGCCGCTGTGGGCCTTGTACACCTACAACGCCGCCGGGGAGCTGCATATGCATTTTGAAGAGACGGAATAAACCAGCCGACCCTACGGCCCCCAGCGCGGCTGCCAATCACAAATATCGTTGCTGGTCAGACGCCGGGCATCGCTACCATCCACACGCATGATGTAAATTTCGCAGCCCAGGTCCTGGCGCGGGTTGTCGCGGTACGACATAAAAGTGAGCCACTGCCCATCCGGAGAGAAGCTGGGCGCCAGGTTGTTGCCGCCATCGGTCAGCTGCACCACGTTCTCGCCCTGCGTGTCGAACACATATATATCGCGGTCCCACGAGCTGCCCAGGTAAGTTGCCAGCAGGCCATCGACTGACCAGTCATTGCGGCCGCGCACGCCGCTCAAGTCTGTGACCTGGCGAGTCTGCGAGCCATCTGCATTCATGGCGAACAGCTGCGGGAAGCCATTGACTTCTCCGGCGAACTGGATGCGGGCGCCATCCGGCGACCAGACCGGGTCCCAGCCGCCGCCGCGGCGCTGGGTGAGCTGCAGCGCGCCCGTGCCATCCCGGCGCATCACCCAAATATTCTGGCTCTCGGGGTACTGCTGGCCGTCGAGCGCGGCGTAGAACACCACCCAGCGCCCATCCGGTGAAGCTGCTGGCGCATAGGCGCTGATATTGTTGAACTCGGTGAGCTGGGTCAGCTGGTCAGTGGCCAGTTCGTACTCGTAGATCTGATAGCGCCCGGTGCGGTTGGAGACGAACAGCACAAACTGCCCATCCGGCGTGATGGAGGGAAAGAAATCATCATACTGCCCACCCTGCGTCAGCACGCGCGGGTCGCTGCCGTCTGCGTTCATGATGCAGATCTGGTTGCGGCCAGACCGCTTGCTGTATTGGCACACGTAGACGATCTTGCCACGCGGCCGCCCGCCGGGCTCAAAAGTGGCGGTCGGCATGGGCGGCACCTCGGTGGCGGTTGGCGGCGTGCTGAACGGCCGCGCCGTCAGCGTGGCGGCGATGGCGGTCTGCACCGGGTTGCCCTCGGGGGCAGCCGGTGCGCAGGCCGCCAGCAGCGCGGCAAGCAGCGCCAGCAGCCAGACGCGCAGGGTCTTGCCTAGGCGGCGTTGCTCCATACCCACAAACCCCACGTGAAGATCATCACCACGCCGATGGCAAAACGCGCCAGGAAGGACCAGCCCCAGCCCACGGCCAAACCGCGGGTGGTCTTGAAGGCCCTGCTCCAGTCGCGATGGCGCCACCACTCCGAGAGGGCCAGGCCAACCGGCGCGCCGATCAGCCCGCCGAACGGCGGTACGAACAGCGTGCCCAGCACGCCGGCCGTGGCGGCCCAGAACAGGCTCCACCACGAGGCGCCGCTGCGCAGGGCTTCCTTGCCCATGAGCACATTGTCCACCAGCGAGCAGGCCACCATCAGCAGCGTGATGATGGCGAAGAATATCCAGCCCCAGGTGCTGAAGCCAACGGCAATGCCATACAACAGCGCCCCGATCCAGATGATGACCCCACCCGGAAAGATGGGGATGATCAGGCCAAACAGGCCCACCAGCATCAGCAGGAACGGCAGGCCGATCTGGAACAAGCGCATCATCACTTCAGAGAATTCAGTCACTTAGCCAGTGATCCTTTCTATGCCACCCATCCAGGGCCGCAGCACTTCAGGCACTATTACCGAGCCGTCAGCCTGCTGGTAGTTCTCCAGCACGCCGATCAGCGTCCGCGGCAGGCCCAGGCCGGAGCCGTTGATGGTGTGCAAAAAGCGGCTGCCCTTCTCGCCGCTGGGGCGGTACTTGATGGCCGCCCGGCGGGCTTGAAAATCGCCTACACGAGATATAGACGAAACTTCGAGCCATTCGTTGCACCCAGCCGCCCATATCTCGATGTCGTAGCTGATATGGGCCGACTCGCTGGTGTCGCCGGCTGCTTTCAGCAGCAGGCGGTACGGCAGGCCCAGCGCCTGGCAGGTGGCCTCGGCATCCGCCACCATCTGCTCGAACTCGGCCTCGGATTGCTCGGGCGTGGTGAACTTGTACATTTCTACCTTATCGAACTGATGACCACGCTTAATGCCGCGCACATCCCGCCCGGCGCTCATCTTCTCGCGGCGGAAGCACGGCGAATAGGCCGTATAGCGCAGCGGCAGTTGCTCCTCGGCCAGGATCTGGTCCATGTGCAGCCCGGTCAGCGGAACTTCGGCGGTGGGGATCATGTACAGGTCTTCTTCGGCATCCTTGTACAGGTTGTCCTTGAACTTAGGCAGCTGACCGGCGCCGTACAGTGTCTCACCCTTGACCATGAAGGGCGTGTATTTCTCGGTATAGCCCTGGCGGGCGTGCAAATCCAGCATCCAGGCGATCAGTGCACGCTGCAAGCGGGCGCCGGCCCCGCTGAGCACGTAGAAGCGGCTGCCGGTGACCCGCACCCCGGCATCAAAATCAATGATGCCGAGCTGCTCGCCCAGCTCCCAGTGCGGCTTGGGCTCAAAATCGAAGGCGGGCTTGCCACCCCACTCCTTGGCGACGATGTTGTTCTCCTCACCGCCGGCTGGCACTTTATCCTCGACGAGATTGGGGATGACCGAGATGGCTGCGTCAAAATCTGCATCCACAGCAGCCAATTCCGCATCGAGCGCGGCGATCTTGTCACCAACGACACGCATATCTGCAATGCGGGCGTCTTTGGCGGCCTTGTCCTGCATGGCGCTGATCTCTTTGGAGACCACGTTGCGCTCGGCTTTCAGCGCTTCGACCCCTTTGAGCAGGTCACGCCGGCGGGCGTCCAGCCCGGCGGCCTGGTCCACCAGGGCCGGGTCCATGTTGCGTTTGACCAGGCTGGCCTTGACCAGCTCAGGCTCTTCACGAATGAGATTAATATCCAGCATGTTCGCTCCTTAACAAAAAACGCCCCATTCCTTTGCAGGACGGGGGCGCCGTGGTGCCACCTGCATTCGTGCCCGCCAGCTTTCGGCGCACACCTCGATGCTCGCGTTATCGGGCGAAACCCGTTGCCTTTGCGCTGCTGCGCAGCGCGGCGGAGTGGAAAGCGGGCGGTCTCTGCTGCCTTGCATCGTCCGGCAGCTTGCTGGGAGAGAGTGTGCTCGCGTAGTTCCGCAGGCGAATAATTGATTATAGCAGAGAAGCTACGCTGCGCGCATTGTCATTCCGAACGAGCTGCGTAGCAGCGAGGAGGATGACTGAACAACAAGTCCGTCATTGCGAGAATGCTGAAAGTTGCATGCGATGCAACTTTCAGCCTCGAAGCAATCTAGGTTTATGTTCCAGAAGCTAACCCAGATTGCCACGCACACAGGCCGCAAGCGGCCTGTGGCTCGCAATGACGAAAAAGACTTCACTGGGTCGGAAAGAATGGAGCAATGGAGCTAGCAATAAATCCGTCATTGTGAGAGAGGCCGCATGCCAATGCGGCCGACCGAAGCAATCTGGGTTTATTTTCCAGCAGCTAACCCAGATTGCCACGCACACAGGCCGCAAGCGGCCTGTGGCTCGCAATGACGGGAACAGCCGGGTGAGGGTTACTTCCTAAACGCCAGCACAGCGTCCTTCAACGCCTTTCGCAAGGTGGGCATCGAAGCTGGCCCCACCCCATGCAGCGCCAGAATCTCTTTCTCGGTGTACTTAGCCAGTTTGGTAAGTGTGTTGATGCCGGCGTGCTCCAGTGCGCTGCGTGCCGGGTTGGACAGCTGCGCCAGAAAAGCGCTAGCGGGCTTTTTCTGCGCGGCCACTACTCCCCTTCGCGCTTACGCAGGTGCGGGAACAGGATGACTTCACGGATATTGGGTTGGTCGGTGAACAGCATAGTGATGCGGTCAATGCCCATGCCAAAGCCGCCGTTGGGCGGCATGCCATAGCGCATGGCCCGCAAATAGTCTTCGTCCATCGGGTGCAGGTCTTCGTCGCCAGCCTTGAGGCTGCGGCCCATCTCTTCGAAGCGGGCCTGCTGATCCAGCGGGTCGTTGAGTTCGCTGAAGGCGTTGCAAATCTCAAAGCCGCCCATGTAGCCTTCGAAGCGCTCCACCGTGCTGGCATCGCCCGGCTGGCTCTTGGCCAGCGGCGAGACTTCGCGCGGGTAGTCGTACAGGAAGCTGGGCTGGATCAGGCGCGGCTCCACATGGTCGCCCACCAGGTCCTCGATCAGCTTGCCGCGGCTGCCGCCGGCGCGCACTTTGTATTTCTTCTCGGCCATCACTTTGGAGAGGCTGGCCGCGTCGGGATACTTGCTCAGGTCAATCCCGGCGAACTCCTGCACGGCATCCGCGATCGAGATGCGCGGCCAGGCATTCGCCAGGTCGATCGCATGGCCCTGGTAGCTGAACTTGCTGCCGCCCAGCACCTGCTTGCCGACGAAGTTCATCATCTCTTCCGTAAATTCCATCACACGCTGGTAGTCGGCATACGCCATGTAAAACTCCAGCATGGTGAACTCAGGATTATGGGTGCGGTCCACGCCTTCGTTGCGGAAGTCGCGCCCGATCTCATACACACGCTCGATCCCGCCCACCAGCAGGCGCTTGAGATACAGCTCGAAAGAGATACGCAGGTACAGATCCTGCTTGAGCTGGTTGTGGTGAGTGACGAACGGCCGCGCCGCTGCGCCGCCGTACACTGGCTGCAGCACAGGCGTCTCGACTTCGAGGAAGTCGTGCTTGTCCAGGAACTCACGCAGCGCCTTCAAGATCGCGGCGCGGGTCTTGAACACCTCGCGCACCTGCGGGTTAACCGCCAGGTCAGCATAGCGCTGCCGGTACCGGGTCTCCGGGTCGGCCAGGGTGGCATGGCGCACCACTTCGCCGTCCACCACTTCGTCCTTGGCGGCCGGCAGCGGCGTGATCGCTTTGGCAATCATGCGCAGCGCTTTGACATTCAGCGACACCTCGCCGGCCTTGGTGCGGAACACTTCACCCTGGGCTTCAACAAAGTCACCCAGGTCGTAGTGGTCTTTAAAATGTTGCAGCGCCTCGGCGCCGAAGTCATCGGCGCGTAGGAACAGCTGCAGCGTTCCGTATCCGTCCTCAATGTGAGCGAAGGCCAGCTTGCCCATCAAGCGCATGGAGCGGATGCGCCCCACCACAGTGGCCGCCACCGCCTGCTCGCCACCGCCTTCAAAGGCGGCGATGGCCTCGGCGGTGGTGTGCGTGCGCTCGACCCGCGGTGGGAACGGCTCGTGCCCCTGCCCGCGCAAGGCCTGCAGCTTGGCCAGGCGCAGGCGTTCGATCTGAGAATAGTGTTGGTCTTCACTCATCATTGCTCCGCGATTAAAACATAAAAAGAGGCCCGGGGCTGTGCGCCTCGGGCCTCTTTGTGTGTATGCTAGCTTACACAACCTTGGTGATCTTCACCGAGAAGGAGCCAGAGGGCGCGTTGATATCCGCCTTATCGCCTTCCTTCTTGCCCAACAGAGCGCTGCCCAAGGGACTCTCATGGCTGATCTTGCCCTCGCGCGGGTTGGCCTCGGCCGCGCCCACGATCATGTACTCCTCGGGCTTGCGGCGGCCCTGCTGGATGGTGACCTTGCTGCCGATCTCGACCGCGCCGCCCTTCTTGCGGCCCTTGTTCTCGATCAGGGTCGCGTTGGCCAGCAGGATCTCCAGCTCTTTGATGCGGCCCTCTACAAAGGACTGCTCATTCTTGGCGGCCTCGAATTCAGGGTCCTCAACAAACTCACCCAGGCTGTTCTCGGCCGCTTCACGCAAACGCTCCGCAATTTCCTTGCGGCGCACATTGCGCAACGTGTCCAGTTCATCCTGCAGCTTCTTGAAGCCTTCTTTGGTCAAATACTCAGTAGACATCTTTCCCTTTTGCTTGTTTGTGTCGCATCACTTTGAGCTGCGATCCACAAAAGTCTTCCTTAAACACATTTGCTGCAAGCAAGCTCTCTTCCAGCAAGACGCTCGCCAACAGCCTTAAGACTATAGCATATCCACTTCCAATTATCAAGAACGAATGTTCTCTTAAGGATGGAGTAGTCATCCACGTACCGCGAGTGTTATTATCGGGCGGTTATGGCCTTCAGTCAGAAAGACCCCGTCAAACGCCAGCGCCTGCGCTACATATTGGCCGGCATTGTGTTGCTGACCCTGCCGTGCTACCTGGCCGGCTATGTGGCCGCCAATATCCGCCTGAGCCTGACGCCCAGCCCCACGGCCACCGCCACGGGCGAACCCAGCCTGACGCCCAGCCCCAGCCAGACGGCGACCTACACCACTACCGCTACCGAGACCAGCACCACCACTGTCACGCCCAGCCAAACCCCCACTTGGACGCAGACCTTTACGCCGTCCTCTACCATCACGCCGACCATCACGCCGTCACACACGCCGGTGCCGCCCACTGAAACGCCAACACCTAGCGAAACGCCAACCCCCTAAACTGGATACAATCTAAATAATGAATCATTTCCTCCGCAGGTTGCTACTCGCCCTGCTGGCGGTCTGCCTGGCTGGCTGCGCCAGCCTGACCGCCAGCCTGGTTCCCACCCCCACTGCCGGCACGCCCAACGTGGCCGTGGTCAGCACCGCCCAGCCCACCACCAGCAGCGAGCGCGCAATCACGCTGACCCTGTGGCTGCCGCCGCAGTTTGACCCCGGCAACGGCAGCCTGGCAGCCGGCATGCTGCAAACCCGCCTGGACGAGTTCACCGGCCAGCACCCGCAAGTACTGATCAACACCCGCATCAAGGATGAAGGCGGCGCAGGCGGCCTGCTCGAGTCGCTGGTGCGCGCTGAGCAAGCCGCCCCGCTGGCCCTGCCGGACGTGGTGCTGATGCCAGCCGGGCTGCTGCCGCAGGCGGCGGCCGCTGGCGTCCTGCACCCGCAGACCGCCCTAACAAACGAGCTGGATGACAGCGATTGGTATCCCTTCGCAGTCCAGCTAGCCAGCGACGGTGAGGACCGCTACGGCCTGCCCTTCATGGCGGACGGGCTGGTGACCGCCCACCGCAGCACGGCAATATCGCAGGTGCCGCCCACCTGGGTGCGCCTGATGGATACGCGCATCGCCCTGGGCTTCGCCGCCGCAGACCCGCAGGCGCGCTTACCGCTTCTGCAGCTGCTATCGCTGCCGCCCCGCGATGGCAATCCGGTTCCTGAGCAGAACTTATTGGAGCTGTTTGACTTCTTTGCCACTGGGCAGGCTCGCAGCGTATTCCCGTTCTGGCTGACCCAGTACCAAAGCAACGAGCAGACCTGGCAAGCCTTCAACGAGGGCCGCCTGCCGATGGTGACCGCCTGGACCAGCCAGGTGTTCGCCAACCGCCAGACGGAGATCAGCGGCGCCCCTCTACCGACCCAGAACGGCCAGCCATTCACGCTAGTGCGCGGCTGGGTGTGGAGCGTGGCTACTGAAAACACTGAGCGGGCCGCGCTCGCCAGCGAGCTGATCGCGTTCCTCTCCACGCCGGAGTTTCTGGCGCAGTACAGCGCCGCCGCTGGGCTGCTGCCACCGCGGCCGAGTTCCTTGGCCGCTTGGGCGCCGGGCGCCAACCAGGCCCTCGCCAGCCAGCTGGTCAACAACGCCCAGCCCCTGCCCGATCAGGCCACCACCGAGCGTTGGGGGGCAGCGCTCTCGCAAGCCGTGGTGGCGGTACTGAAGCAAGAGATGACCGCCGCCGAAGCTGCAGAGAGCGTGAGCGCGGCTTTCACTGAGTAACTCACGCTCAGCAAGCTCTCATACCTAGTTAATTCTGCCTAGCACAGCAGTGATAAGATTCTCTTTGGTGTATTGATGCCTAGCAAAGCAAAGTCCACGCCCGACCAAAACCCAGAGACCCAAGCCCCCCCTGAGATCGAGAGCCCCATAGCCGCCGAGGCCAAGCCCGCGGCCCGCTCTTTGCAGGAGCGGCTGCCCGCGCCCCTGCGGCGCTACTGGAAGATCGGCCTGATCGCCATCGTGGCGCTGGGCGTGGTGCTGCTGATGAACACGGTCGCCTCCGGCATGCAGGCTGGCCAGCAACAGGAGATGCGCTCCACCGCCATGGCCATGGCCCAGACCACGATTGACGCGGTGACCGGCGGCGAAGCAGGGGCGCTGATGCCATCCTACGACAGCGCCATCGACTTCGGCCAGGGCATCAGCCGCCTGGCCTCGATGGATACCGTCATCCCCAGCCGCGCCCGCGTAGACATCATGCACCACACGGTGGAGCGCGGCGATACGCTATTCGGCATCGCTGACCTGTACGGCCTCAAGCCAGAGAGCATTCTGTGGTTCAACTTTGACACGCTGGAAGACAACCCCAGCGAGATCCAGCCTGGCTTGATCCTCAACATTCCGCCGGTGGACGGCATCCTGGTGACCTATCACGCCGGCGAGAGCTTGTACGCCATCGCCGAGAATGCCAGCTACACCACCACCGTCACGATCGACGACATCATCAACTGGCCCAGCAACAATCTGGACCCGTACGAGACCGACCCCAACAACCCCAACATCCCGGATGGCTTCCAGCTCATCATCCCCAATGGCTCGCGTGAATTGCGAGACTGGGGTCCGCCCGCCATCACGCGTCAGAACGCCGCCGTGGCGGCCTACTACGGCCCCGGTGCGTGTGGCGCCATCTATGAAGGCGCCATCGGCAACGGCACCTTCCGCTGGCCCACGGTGGCTACGTATCTCTCCGGCTTTGACTGGAACCCGCCCACCCACAACGGCATCGATATCGCTGGCGCCGAAGGCAACGCCATCTACGCCACCGATGGCGGCGTGGTGGTGTACGCGGGTTGGTCCAACTACGGCTACGGCAATCTGGTAGTGATCGACCACGGCACCGGCTGGCAGTCTGCCTATGCCCACATGTTCAGCTACTCGGTCAGCTGTGGCCAAAGCGTGTCGCAAGGCACCATGATCGGCGGCGTTGGCAACACGGGCAACTCCTCCGGCGCTCACTTGCACTTTGAGCTGACCAGCTCGCTGTATGGCAAGGTGAACCCGTGGGACTTCCTGTTCATCCCATAAATTGAGAGATTTCTTGCCGAGAGGTTGGCGGAGTGCTATAATGCCGCTTCTTCGGGCGCGTAGCTCAGCTGGTTAGAGCGCACGGTTCACATCCGTGAGGTCGAGGGTTCGAGTCCCCCCGCGCCCACCATAAATCACCCGCCTGGGTGATTTTTCGTTAAGAGGGATACATGCTGCGCGAGTACACCGCATCCGGACTCGAAGCCTTGCAGTTAGCCACCGCGCTGCTGCAACGCGCCCGCCTGGCCGACCCGCTGGTCGGCGTATGGGAAGCGGCCGATGTGCAGTGGGCTTGGCGCAGGCCGCGCCCCTCTGACGATGTAGAAAAGTTATTCTGGCTTGATGACGCCGGACCGGCGGCTGGCGTGCTGTTGACTACCCCCAATGACGGCAGCTGGCAATGTGACCCGGTCATCGTGCCAGGCACGGGCCTTGACCCAGCCACCATTTGGCAGCGCGCCCTTGAGTACGCCGCAAAACACTCATCCAATTTTGCCATCCCAGTGAGTGACGATGACGCTGTGCTGCGCCAGTTGGCCCAGCAGTCCGGGCTCACCGCCGGCGAAAGCGACAGCACGGCCTGGCTGGCTGCTACGCAGCTGCCGCAGCAGCGCCAGCTGCGTGACAACTTCGTGCTCACTGACCGCGCCACAGCCAGCGGCCCACACCCCATGCAGTCTCGCGCTGGAGACCAGGTTGCCGAGCGGCTGGCGCAGTGTTCACTCTACGACCCTGCACTTGACCTGGCAGTGGAGACGCACAGCGGCGAAATAGCTGGCGTATCACTTTATTGGTTTGACCCAGTAACCAAGGTGGGGCTGGTGGAGCCGATGAGAGTGGAGGATAACTTCCAGCGTAAGGGCTTGGCGCGCGCCATGCTGTGCGAAGGTATCCGGCGCTTGGCCGCCAAAGGCGCCGAGCGTATCAAAGTTTCATATCAGACGGAGATTGCTGGCGCTCTCTATCAAGCCGTGGGCTTCCAGCCACAATCCACAACCACTTGGTATCAAGCTTCGGCTAAATAGACGGCCTAGTCTTGCGCGGCCAGCACGCGCCAATACACGCCCTCGACCTCGGCCGCGGTGCGGCTCCACGAGTAGCGCACCGCCTCACTACGGGCAGCGCTGCCCATGCGTTCCAGCGCGCCAGCCTCGCCCAGCAGGGCCATGATGCGCCCCGCCAGCTGGGGCGCATCGCCTTCGCGCACGTGGTAGCCGGTCAGCCCATCCTGCACCAGGTAGCGCAGCCCGCCCACGCTGGAGGCGATCACCGGTCGCCCGCACGACATGGCCTCCAGCGCCACCATGCCAAAGGACTCCGAATACGAGGGCATGACCAGCGCATCCGCGGCCGCATAGTACAGCGGCAGCGTGTCCTGGCTGCGGCTGCCCAGGAACTCCACCTGATCTTGCAGACCCAGCGCTCGCGTCACGGCCCGCAGGCGGGCCAGTTCGGTATCCAATGCATACTGGCTGCCCTCCAGGTCGCCGCCTACGATATGCACCTGCACTGGCAGGTCTGGCCTTTCATCTCGCACGAAGTGCAGGCTGCGGATCAGCGTATCGATGCCTTTCAACGCCTCGATGCGCCCCACGAACAGCAAATGGTGCTGGCCTTCAGTCCAGCCCAGCAGTTTGCGGGCGGCGGCCTTGTCTTGCGGCTGGAAGCGGGTCAGATCCACCCCGGGCGGGATCACACGCACCTTCTCGCTGCGCAGCTCGTACAGCCACTGCAGCTCCGCCCGCTCGGCGGGCGTAGCGGCCACCACGGCGTTGGCTGCGTGCATAGCCCGCAGCTCGCCACGGATGCGGGCCGCGCTCTCCTGCGCTCCCAGGGCAGCAATGCGGTTCTTGACCAGACCCAGGGTATGGAACATCAGCACCAGCGGCGTGTACCATTTCTTCTTCAGGTGCATGCCCACCAGACCAGACAGCCAATAGTGGGCATGCAGCATGTCGTATTGCAATCCTTCCTTTTGTACGAAGCTGCGCAAGCCGCTCTCGAACTCCGGCAGGTAGGCGGCCAGTTCGTGCACTGGGGCATCATCCAGCGGCCCAGCCGGCAGCGAGATCACGCGCGCCCCGTCGCCCAGCGGCTGCACATCCTGTGGGCCGCGCGTATACACATCCACCAGGTGGCCGCGGGCGGCCAGGCTGCGGCTGAGCTCGCCCACATATACGTTCATGCCGCCGCTCTTGGCGCTGCCCAAAGACGCCAGCGGGCTGGCGTGATAGGTCAGCATGGCAATGCGCAGCGGCTTGTGTGCTTTAATCGGAGTCATGGTTGCAAGCAATTGTCGAGCAGTTATAATGCGCTTTCGTTCTTTAAAAATCGCTGGCGTTATCGAAGTGATTGAGCCGAATACGCCAAGCGCGCATGGCCTTGCCTGCTTTTGGCAAGGCCAAACCCAAGCATATGTTGTTTGCCTGCGGCAAACAACATATGCTTGGGTACGCCACCGTAGCTCAGTTGGCAGAGCAGTCGCTTCGTAAGCGACGGGTCATGGGTTCGAGTCCCATCGGTGGCTCTCAATACTCTTCCCCAGCAGCTGGCGCATCTCCGATCTTGTTTTCCATCCGTGCAATGATGTGCTGGCGCACATCCATGTAGGCGTCGGCCAGTTCCAGCTTGTGGCGGCTGAATAGCATCGCCAACCCCAGCTTGTACCTGCGCTCCAGCCATAGCAGCGCGGCCTCCGGCTGCGTCTTGCCTTGCTGCATGGCGCGGTCCAACAGGCGCACGAATAGTTGGCGGTACACATCCTGATCGTAGGGTTTCATGCTGTGGTGATTATCAACCAGTCAATCCAAAATCTCAAATCAGAAATCTACAATCACGCAGCCCATCCTTTATAATCACCTTCATGCCCGTTCCTCTTGTAATCGGCGTGGCCGGCGGCTCCGGCTCCGGCAAAACTACCGTCGCCCAGGCCATCGTGCAGCGCGCCACCCCGGGCAGCGTGGCCTACATCCAGCACGACTCGTACTACAAAGACCTCAGCCGGCTGGAGCCTGCCCAGCGCAAGACCACCAACTTTGACCACCCCAACTCGCTGGAAAGCGAGTTGATGGTGGAGCACATCCGCGCCCTCAAAGACGGCCACAGCGTGGAAGTGCCCAGCTACGACTTCACCAACCACACCCGCCGCACGGAGACTCAAACGGTGGAGCCCCGTCCCATCGTTTTGGTGGAGGGCATCCTGCTCTATGTTGAGCCCGATCTGCGCGAGATGTGCGACGTCAAGCTGTATGTGGATACTGACGCCGACCTGCGCTTCATCCGCCGCCTGCAGCGCGACATCAGCGAGCGCGGCCGCTCCACCGAGAGCGTGATCCAGCAGTACTTCGCCACGGTGCGCCCCATGCACCTGGAATTCGTAGAGCCTTCCAAGCGCTACGCCGACCTTATCATTCCGTATGGCGGCTTCAACAAAGTCGCCCTGGAATTTGTGCTGGCCCGCATTGAAGCGCGCCTGCGCGAATACAAGAAAGAACTTGCCAACTAGCCCGAAAGGAACTTTGCACATGTCCAAGCAATGGAACCAAGCCCCGGCGATGGAAATTGACCCCGCCAAGACCTACACCGCCACTATCACCACTGACAAGGGCGATATGGTCATCAAGCTATTCGCCGCTGAGGTGCCCGCCACCGTAAACAACTTCGTCTTCCTGGCCCGCCAGGGTTATTACGACGGCACCACTTTCCACCGCGTCATCGGCAACTTCATGGTCCAGGGCGGCGACCCGACCGGCAGCGGTATGGGCGGCCCCGGCTACAAGTTCGCCGACGAGTTCCACCCCAGCCTGCGCCACAGCAAGCGCGGCATTCTCTCCATGGCCAACGCCGGGCCGAACACCAACGGCTCGCAGTTCTTCATCACTCACGGCCCCACCCCGCACCTCGACAACCGCCATGCCGTCTTCGGTGAGCTGATCGAGGGCGAGGATGTGCTGATGGCCATCCCCGAGCGTGACCCCAGCCGAGGCGGCCCGGCCGGCCAGCTGGTCTCCATCACCATCCAGGAGAGCTAACATGGCGGCGCGCCCAGGCACTCTGAAGCTGTGGCGCGCCCTGGCGTTGGTGGCAGTGGTCGGCATTAGCCTGGCCATCTTCTTCCTGCCCAGTGAATACACTGACAAGTTACAGGCCCTGGGCTACCCGGGCCTGTTTCTTATTACGCTCATCTCATATGCCACCGTGTTCCTGCCCGCCCCGGCCGCGCTGATCGTGTTCAGCATGGGCGCCCACCTGCCGCCGCTGGGCGTAGCCCTGGCGGCCGGCAGCGGCGCCGCCCTGGGTGAGCTGACCGGGTACCTGGCCGGCTTTAGCGGCCAGGCCGCCATCGAGAACACCGCCGCCTACCAACGTATGGTGGGCTGGATGCAGCGCAACGGCCCGTTGACCGTGTTCGCCCTGGCCGCCGTGCCCAACCCAGTTGTGGACCTCAGCGGCATTGCCGCCGGCGCGCTGCGCATGCCGCTGCCGCGCTTCCTGTTCTTCTGCTGGCTGGGCCAGGTACTTAAGATGTTTGTGTTTGCTTCCGCGGGCGCGGGTATGTTTAGGTTGCCGTATTTTTCGGAGTAACCACAGATGAACACAGATAAACACGGATAAATCTGCGTTCATCTGTGGTTAAAAAAGAAGGAGCAAGCAATGGTTGATTTCAAACAGGCAGACCAATATGTGAACGACAATCTCGACGCCAGCCTGGACGAGCTCGCCGCGCTGTGCGCCGTGCCCAGCGTCGCCGCCCAGGGCATCGGCATCGACGAAGCCGTTGAAGTCGTACAGGCCATGCTGGCCAAGCGTGGCTTCACCACTGAGGTGATGCAGACTGGCGGCGCGCCGGTGGTGTATGCCGAGCGCAAAGGCCGCAATACCAGCAAGACGCTGCTCTTCTACAACCATTACGACGTCCAGCCCGCCGAGCCGCTGGAGCTGTGGCACACCCCGCCCTTCGAGGCGACCCGCAAGGACGGCAAGATGTACGCACGCGGCGTCAGCGACGACAAGGGCCATTTCGCCAGCCGCCTGTTCGCGCTCGACAGCCTGCTGGCGCAAGATGGCGAGCTGCCCTGCAATATCAAGTTCGTCGTCGAAGGCGAGGAAGAGATCGGCAGCATCAACATGCCCGCTTTCGTCAAGAAGCACGCCAGCAAGCTGGCGGCGGACGCGTGCATCTGGGAATTTGGCTACGTGGACGCCAACGACAAGCCCATCCAGTACATGGGCATGCGCGGCATCTGCTATGTCGAGATGACGGTCGAGCTGCTCAAGACCGATGTGCACTCCGGCCTGGGCGGCTCCATCTTCCCCAACGCCGCTTGGCGGCTGGTCTGGGCACTCAACAGCCTCAAGGGGCCAGATGGCCGCATTCGCATCCCCGGCCACTACGACAAGGTCGTGCCACCCACGGAGCTTGACCGCCAGCTGGCCGCCGCCCTGCCCTACGAAGGCGATGACTATAAAGAGCGCTACGGCGTGAAGGAGTTCCTGCGCGGCACCGAGGGCAACCCGGATCTGGCCCTGCAAGAATTCCTCGAGCCCACCATGACCATCAGCGGCCTGACCGCTGGCTACCAGGGCCCCGGCACCAAAACCGTGCTGCCCGCCAAGGCCAGCGCCAAGATCGATTTCCGCCTGGTGCCGGACCAGACGCCCGAAGATGTGATGAAGGGTCTGCGCGCCTTCCTCGACGCCGAAGGCTTCACCGATGTACACGTGAAGGAGCTGGGCAGCGAGCCGCCCGGCCGCACCGACCCCAGCGATCCGTTCCTGAACATGGTGGTGGAAACCGCCGCTGAGGTGTATGGCGCGCCGATGACCCGCGTGCCGATGAGCGGCGGTTCCGGGCCAAACCATGCCTTCCTCCATTACCTCAAGTTGCCTGTGGTGACCGCCGGCCTAGGCTACCCGGGCGCCCTCGTGCACGCTCCCAACGAGAACATCCGCGAGGATCTGTACGTCAAGGCCACCCAGCACATCGCCCGCGTGGTCACCAAGTTTGCTGAATGAGCTGGCAAGAGTCCGTCCAGCACGAGCTCAACACGGCGGAGGCGGCCCGCGCCCGCGGCAACGAAGGCATGGCGCGAGTGTGCGCCCGCCGCGCCGCTGGCTGGGCCATCAAGGCTCATCTGGGTGAAGCCGGCATGAACCTCGACACCAACTCGGTCATCGAGCATTTCCGTCACATGCTGGCCCAGGACGAGACCCAGCCCGAGCTGCGCGCCCTCATCGTGCGCCTACGCATGCCCAAACTGCGCCCCAACCTAGCCGAGGACTCCTTCTTCCCCGAGGACATTGACCTGATCGCCGACGCCCGCCAGGTGATACGGCTGCTATTCCCCAGCGAGAATTTCAGCTAGCGCACTCCCGGCTGGCTATGCCTACTGTCATTGCGGGAGTAGCTGGATATGGCATTTCATGCCATACCCAGCACGGACGAAGCAATCTGGTTTTGCTTTCATACAAAAAACAGATTGCTTCGCTACGCTCGTAATGACGGCGGGGCATAGCATGCCTCGCCCCCACCGAGCACCCGTCATTCCGACCGAGTGAAGCGAGGGAGGAATCCTTTAGGCCATAGCAAGACTCCTCTTGCCCTAAAGGATTCCTCGGCTCGCCAAACCTCAAAACAACCTTGAGCTATATACTCCGCCTCGGAATGACTACGCTGTTCTCCGCCCGGCCGCCTACATCAATTCAATTTTCATTCCGAGCGCAGCAGCCGAAGGCTAGGAATCCGTACTGGGCAGCTTTATCCACCCACACATCTGCAGCACGCCAAACTCATCCTCAACGGATTCCTCCTCGTCGCATTGCGGCTTATTCGCAATGACAATTGCACGCAAAAAAAATAGAGCTGCTTACGCAGCTCTCTTTTTTGTCTTCAGCTTACCCTGCGGTTTACTCGCCGCCTTGTCTGGCGCCGGGTTGGCGCCCGCCTTGCGGCCGCGCCGCCCGGTCAGCAGGTTCGCCACCGAGCGCACCACGGTGAAGAAGAACACCAGCACACCCGCTATCGCCCCGCCGATCAGCAGCACCAGCTCCAGCGTGGTCAGGCTGGCCTTGGCCAGCGGGCCTTCTTTGCGCACCAGCCGCTTACGCAGATCCGATGTGAACGAAGGGCGCGCATCCACAGGCTTGAAGACGGATTCCAGCATGTCTTCGACTGAATCCAGTTCGCGCTGCACCTTCTTGCGTTCCCATGGCCAAATAATTCCACTCATCGCCTATTCCTCGTCCGGCAGCTGGCCAAAATCTTCCAGCGAGAACTGGCCGGATGTATCCTTACGGATCTCCTCACGCAGCGAAAGCAGCGTGCGGTGATACAAGCTCTTGATCGCCCCTTCGGTGCGATCCATGATCTGCCCGATCTCAGCGTTGGACATGTGCTGAGTGAATTTCAAGATCAGCAGCTGTTGGCGCTCCTCGGGCAGATTGCGGATGAGCTTCATCAGCGCATTCTGCTCCTCAGTCTCCATCAGCACGCTTTCCGGGTACTCCTCGCTCTTGCTGGCCCGATAGCCGTCCTCCAGCTCCACTTCCTGCCGGCGGCTGCTGTCGCGGTGCCAGTTGGCCACCAGGTTGTGCGCAATGCGGTACAACCAGGCCGAGAACGGCACGCCGCGATCGGTATAGCTGGTAATGTGCCGCATGGCTCGGAAGAAGACCCGCGAGGTCAGATCCTCTGCGTCCTGCGTGCTGCCGGTGCGATAGTAGATGTAGTTGTAGATCCGCCCGGCATATTTGTCATACAGCATGCCGAACGCGTCACTATCGCCCTGGGTGGCCTTGGCGAGGATCTTCTCGTCAGTCCACTCAGCCACGCGTGCGCCTTTCCAGAGCAGCGTCAATTAAATTAACCCAGATGATTGCAGAAGGTTGCATGTCTTTCAAAGTGGGAAACGTACTGAATAAAGCCAGTATAACATGCGCACTTTAGCAATAAAAAAGACCCGCCGTTGGCGGGTCTTTTTTTGTCTGCAGTATGCCTAGCGGCGCGTGCTCTTCTTCACTGCAGCCCGCTTGCGCGGGGCCGCCAGCGCCGGCGGTTGCGCCTGTGGCGCAACCACGGCTGCAGGCGTGCCAGGGTAATCCTGCCCGCCGAAGCGGGTCAGCACCGTAGCGCCCAAACCAGCCAGGCCAACCACTACGCCCAGCAGCCAACCCAGGCACGGCACCCAGCCCACCGCGCCAGTGGCGAAGGTCAGAGTGAAAGTGCCCAGCAGAGCCTGCAGCGCCGGCGACCAGACCGCCTTGAAGGCGTCGGCCATGCGGCGGCCAACTTCCAGGCCCAGGCTGATCCAGCCAAAGGCCCAGGCCGTCACCAGCAGAAAAGGCAGCAGCACGGCCACGGGGATGAAGATCAGCGTGATGCTCAGCATCACAATAGCCGCCGCCACCGCCAGCACGGTCAGCAGGCCAACGCCGGCCGCCATGGGCGGCTGTGCGATCAGCACATCCGCCACCTTGCGCATGTGGCGCTCCATGAACAGCACCAACAGCAAGGCCACTGTGGCCATCGCCACCGAGCGGAACAGCATCCACACGAACTCGGCCCATACCCCGCGGCCGACCTCACGGATGATGGTCTGCGGCTGCGGCATGGTCGTGTTGCCAAAATCGCGCATGCCGTTGTCACGCATCCACTCGCCATCACCCCACGGGAACTGGACATCGTTGACGGTGCTGCCGCGCACGATGGCGCTGGGCGAGATCTGCGCCATGCCGGTCGGCACAACCAGGTCACCGTTCACCACTGCGCCAGCAGCCAGGGTGGCTCCGCCACCTACCACCACCAGGTCGCCGTCAATGCTGCCAGCAATGTCGGCATCGCCGCCGATCACGGCCACCTGGCCGCTCACCTGGGAGTCTTTCTCCATCGTCAGGCTGCCGCCCAGCACCACCAGGTCGCCATCCAGCGTGCGGCCGGCCTGCAGGGTGAAGTCACGCCCGAGCACAATCTCATCAAAGGCCGGCAGGTCCACCGGGGCGGCAAAGGCCACACCCGGCAGCGCCAACACGGCCACAGCAGCCAGCAACAGGGCTGCAAACCATTTAGAACGCATCATTTTGTCTCCTTACGCATAGTACGATCCAGCAACAGCACGGTCAGCACCAGGGCTGCCAGTGCGCTGGTATTCATCACGATCCATACAACGCTGGGCACCTCAGCCAGGAAGTTGCTCAGGGTGGTCACCAGCACGCGGCTGGCCACGGCCAGCGCGCTAAGGTAGCCCACAGCATCCGCCAGCAGGCCGCCCGGCTGCAGCTCGCCCAGCGGCGGCAGCAGCGCCAGCAGCAGCACGAACAGTGCGAACGTCAACAGGGCCGAGGCTGCCAGCAGCCCGGCCGCCTGGGCGCGTGACACCTGCGGCGTCAGCGCCCCGTCAGCGCGCCAGCGCGCCTGCCAGCGACGGGCAAAGCCCGCCCGCGGCGCCACCATCTCGGCTGAGCGCAGGCGCTCTTCGAGCGCGGCCCAGCTGGGTGGCAAAGTCTCAGTTTCGTACGGCGGCTTGTTCATGCTTACTCCTTGTTACTTTGTGCTGCTGGCTTCGTTCCCACGCATCCGCCAGGCTGCGGCGGGCGCGGTGCAAGCGACTCTTGAGCGCACTCTCGCTGAGGGAAAGCTGCGCAGCGATCTCCTCATACGAGTGCTCATGCCAGTAGTACAGGATGATGGCCGCCCGGTCACGTGGGTCCAGGCGAGCCAGCAAGGCCTGCACTTCGTCCTGCGTTTCGCGCTGCACCAACCGCGCGGCTGGCCCGGCGCTCTTGTCGCCCAGGCTGGCCTCGGGCGACTCATCCAGCGAGATCGTGTTGAGCCGCGCCCGCCGGTGCTGGTCGATGCAGTAGTTGGCGGCGATGCTTAGCAGCCAGCTGGCGAACTTGCGCTTGGGGTCATAGCGGCCGATGGCCCGGAAGGCGCGTAGGAACGCTTCCTGCGCGGCGTCCTCCGCATCCTGGGTGTTGCCCAGCATGCGGTAGCACAAGTTGTGTACTGGTGTTGCATACAGCTCCACCAGTTGTGAAAAGGCCTGCGCATCGCCCTGCTGGGCCAGGCGCAGCCATTTCTGTTCATCAGGCTGCAATGGATCTCCTCACTGTTCGCTTGCACCATGTTATACGCTTCGGCCTGGGTTTGGTTTCAGGAATTGCGTAATTCCGGGCAACTTTGTGCGTTGACAAGCATACAGAAGTCCTTATAATTGTGATGAAACGCACAAGCAGATTCTTTCGCTAACCGCTAGGAGACTGTTATGGCAAAAACCCTCGCAAAATCCGTGATCACCTGTGACATGGAAGGCCGCATCGAAACCTTCGGTGACGGCTCCGAAAAGATGTTCGGCTACACCAAAGAAGAGATCATCGGCAAGAAGCGCGTGTCGCTGTTCTCGCCCGGCAAAGTGGTGCTGGAGCATGTGCCCACCTGGCTTGCCACCGCCTCGACCAAAGGCGAATACGTGGGCCGCACGGTCTTCGTGCGCAAGAACGGTGAGCTGTTCTCGGCTGACATTCGCATCACCCCCACCTTCAAAGACGGCGTGCAAAACGGCTTCTGCGGCGTGACCGAAGAGATCGACGTGCCGGTCAAAGAGGCGATGCCCAACATCAGCCTGATGACCAAGATCTTCACCTGGCTGGTCATCACCCGCGCTCCGTTCCTCACCGCGGTGATCGTGCCGATCCTGATCGGCGCGGCCTGGGTGGCAACCAACAACATCGTTACGCCCTTCCCCACCGGCAAATTCTTCCTGGCTCTGTTCGCAGGCATCTTCCTGCACGTGGCCGCCAACACCTTCAACGATTACTTTGACTGGACCAGCGGCACCGACCCCGCCAACAATGATTACTTCCTGCCCTACTCCGGCGGCAGCCGCTCGATCGAGCTCGGCCTGGTGAACGAGAAGACCCTGCTCACCGTGGGCACCATCGCCCTGCTGCTCTCCTCCGTGATGGGCCTGCTGCTGGCGCTGCAAAGCGGCTGGGGCCTGCTGGCCTTCGGCCTGGTTGGCGCGTTCTTCGCCTTCTTCTACACCGCGCCGCCGCTGCGCCTGGCCGCCCGTAAGGGCCTGGGCGAGCTGGCCGTGGGCCTGAGCTTCGGCCCGCTGGCCGTGGCTGGCACGGTGTACGCCCTCACCGGCCGCGTCACCCTGGCCGATTTCCTGGTGGGCGTGCCCATCGGCCTGCTGACCATCGCCATCCTGTGGATCAACCAGTTCCCCGACGAAGAGTCGGACAAGGCGACTGGCAAAGAGAACCTGGTGGTGGTGCTGGGTAAAGACCGCGCCCGCTACGGCTACATTCTGCTACTGGTAGCCGCCTTCGGTTTGGCCATCTACTGGACCCTGGTGAGCGGCCTGTTCCCCATCGGCGCCCTGCTGATCCTCATCGCCGCCCCACTTGCCATTCAGACCAGCCGCATCATCCTGCGTGAGTACCGCGAGCGCAGCCTGGTGCGCGCCAACGCCACCACCATTCAGCTGCACGCCATCGCCGGTCTGCTGATGGCAGCAGGCATCTTCTGGAGCGATTCGCTGGCCCGTTTGCTGGGTCTGTAAGCGCTGTACTCAACTTCAAAAAAGAGCCGCCCAATGGGCGGCTCTTTTGATATCAGCACTTGACAAATAAACAATACACATGTAATATTTTTATTACACATACCCAACTGGAGAGAGAAAAATGTTCGAAACCACCCCCTACCTGTTCATAATGATCGTTGCCGTTGTAGCCATCACCTTCGTTTTCATTTCCACGGTGCTCAGAGGAAAGTCGCGCGAGAATTCGGCTGATGTGCAGGCCACTCTGACCGAGATCAACGAAGGCGTTCAGGAGCTACGCGGCAAAGTGGCTGAGATCGAGAAGATGCTGCGCGAGGTTGAATAGCCTCGCACAGCCCCATGCCAAGAGACTGACGCAATGAGCAGCCCCCAGAACCTCAAGCATGATCTGCCGCTCGTTCTGGCCGCGCTGGATAACCCGCACCGCCTGCGCATCATCGCAGCCCTGCGCGGCAAGAACAACTATGTCAGCCAGCTGGCGCGCGATCTCAACCTCAGCCGTCCCCTGCTGATCATGCACCTAAAAAAGCTGGAGGACGCTGGACTGATATCCAGCGAGTTGGAAGTGTCAGCAGACGGCAAGGCGATGCGCTTTTACCAGCTGAACGCGTTCGAGATCCGCCTGACGCCGGACGAGATTGCAAAAGCCGCCGCCAGGCTGCCTAAGGACTAGGCCGCACAAAAAAGAGCACGGCGAACGCCGTGCTCTTTTTTTGCCTCTTGACATTGACGTTACGTCATAGCTTATCCTTTCGGCCATGGACGCCAAGACGTACACCGTGAAGCAACTGGCGGAACTCGCCGGAGTAACCGCGCGCACCTTGCGCCACTACGACCGCATAGGCCTGCTGAAACCAGCAAGCATAGGCGAGAACAGCTATCGCCACTACGACGAGCACAGCGTGCTGCGCCTGCAACAGATCTTGTTCTTCCGCGAACTGGGATTCGAGCTGGACAGGGTCAAAGCCATTCTGGACCAGCCCAATTTTGATCTGGTGAGCGCGTTACAGACCCATCGCTTCCGGCTGCAAGCCAAGCAGTTGCATATGCAGCGCTTGATCCGCACTGTGGATGCCACAATCATGCACTTGGTTGGAGAAGTAAATATGAGCGAAGAGAAAATGTTCGAAGGCTTTGATGCAGAGAAGCAGCAAGAATACGAAAAGCAGGCCATTGAGAATTGGGGGGATGGCGCCAAAGACAGTATCAAGCTGTGGAACAGTTACAGTACAGAACAGCAGGAGGGCATCCTGGCCGAGGGTGGCAAGATCTACCAGACTATCGCTGACCAGATGAAGTTCGGCCCACACAGCCCAGAGATACAAGCCAGCCTGGCGCAATGGCACGAACACCTGCGTAACTTCTACGAACCAACTTTCGATATCCTGCGCGGCCTGGGCGACACATACAACGAGCATGCGGATTTCAAGGCCACCTTCACCGCCATCCATCCAGACCTGCCCGCATTTCTCCAGCAAGCGATTAATCACTATGTGGACATACTCGAAACCGAGTGGCTAGAGCGCGAGTTAGGGATTCTCAAAGAATGAGCACCACCCAGCCCCACAGCTCTCTCGCCGGCGCGGCGACGGACGCAGTCCACCGTCAAGCGCTGTTTGAAGTGGAGACTCCGCAGCGCAAGCTGGCCGATCTAGTCCTGGATGAGGATACCCTAGCGCATATCCGCGCCTTGCTCACCAAGATCCGCCACCACCGGCTGCTGTATGAAGAGTTCGGCCTACGTGAGATCGACCCCTACGGTGGACGCACCGCGATCAACTTCTACGGGCCGCCGGGCACGGGCAAGAGCATGGCAGCCGAATCAATTGCGGGTGAGCTCGGCATGGGCATCATCCGCGCCAACTATGCCGAGATCGAGTCGAAATTTGTAGGCGAGACGCCTAAGAACATCAAGGCTGCTTTTGCCAAAGCAGAAGACGCCAACGCGGTACTCTTCTTCGATGAGGCTGATTCCATCCTAGGCAAACGGTTAAGCAGCATTACTCAAAGCACAGATCATGCGGTCAATGTAAGCCGCTCCGTAATGCTGTTGGAGCTGGATCATTTCTCCGGCGTCGTCGTCTTCGCCACCAACCTGGCTTCCAACTATGATGCCGCCTTCACACGCCGCATTCTTGGCCATATAGCCATGCCGCTGCCCGATGAAGCCGCGCGGCTGCGGCTTTGGCGGCGCCATATCCCCAACCGGCTGCCAGTGCAGCTTACGGAAGGCGACTGGTCTCGGCTGGTAGCCACAACCGAGGGTCTAGCGGGCGGCGACATCCTCAGCGCCGTGCTGTACGCCGCCTCGCTGGCTGTGGAGAGACACGGTGCACTGGCAATCGTAAACTTGGACGACTTTCTGATGGCTGTGAAGGCAGGAAAACAAGCGAAGCGGGAAGTCGGAAAAGCAGGCTAACAAAAGAGCACGGCGAACGCCGTGCTCTTTTTGTCTACTCGAACTGCGACCAGTTACTTACCCAACTCCACATCCCCATAGGTCCAGAAGCGGTTCACAAAAAAATTCCAGAACAGCACAATGCCGATGGCCCCACCCAACGCCAGATTGTGCGACACCGAGTATAGGCTGAGCCCGAACGGCATCTGGCGGCCAACCAACAGGCGATCGAACAGGTTCGCCAGGCCATTGAAGATCGGCGTGCGGATCAGCAGGCCGGCCAGGTTCACCAGGCCGTACTGCGCCAGCTGCGTGGTCCACGGCTTGGAGCGCGAATCTTTATAGGTCCATTTGCGGTTCAGAATGAAGTTGCTGGTGACCGCCGCCAGGAAGGAGCCTGCCTGGCTCAGCAGCGGCAGCACATGCAGCACATTCAACATTACGTTGAAGACCGCAAAATCCACCAAGGCGCCGATCGCGCCTACAGTGGAAAAGCGCGCGAAGCGCTTGATCTCACGCCGTTTGCTGCGCACCATTACTGCAACCCCAGCTCTTCACGAAAATACTGGATGGTCTTGCCAAGCCCGTCCCGCAGCGAGATGGTCGGCCCCCACTGCAACCACTCGCGCGCCCGGGTGATGTCCGGCTGGCGGCGCAGCGGGTCGCCCGCCAGGAACTGCTTCTCCTGATAGACCAGCCCGGCCTTCTTGCCGACAAGGCCATCGATCTCTTTGGCGAACTGTTCGATGGTGATCTCGTCCGGGTTGCCAATGTTGACCGGCTCGTGAATATCCGAGATCAGCAAGCGGTAGATGCCCTCGATCAGGTCATCCACATAGCAGAAGCTGCGCGTCTGCTGCCCGTCTCCGTAGATGGTGAGCTGCTCGCCGCGCAAGGCCTGCTGGATGAAGTTGGCCACGGCGCGGCCATCATCCACATGCATACGCGGGCCGTAGGTATTGAAGATGCGCACGATGCAGGTGTTGACCTTGTGGAAGCGGTGATACGCCATCGTCAGCGCCTCAGCGAAGCGCTTGGCCTCGTCGTACACCGAGCGCTCGCCGATCGGGTCCACGTGGCCCCAGTAGCTTTCTTTTTGCGGGTGCTCAAGCGGGTCACCGTAGATCTCGCTGGTGGAAGCCAGCATAAAGCGGGCCTTGTTGGCAAATGCCACGCCCAGCGTATTGTGCGTTCCGAGCGCGCCGGCCTTCATGGTCTGAATGGGCAGATTGGGATAGCCGATGGGCGAATTGGGGTTGGGGCTGGCCGGCGAAGCAAAGTGCATGACCGCGTCCAGCTTGCCCGGCACAGAGATATAGTTCGAAACATCGTGCCTGATGAAGAGAAAGCGCTCATTAGTGCTCAGGTGAGCCAGGTTCTCCGGCTTGCCGGTGACAAAATTGTCCATGCCCACCACTTCGTGCCCCTCAGCCAGCAGGCGGTCACACAAATGCGAGCCCAAAAAGCCCGCAGCGCCAGTTACCAATATTCGCATGTACGCTCTCTTTTAAGTTTGGAGTGCTGCTAACAGCTTCTCATTTTAACACGCTGTGAAATCATCCACAGATGAACACAGATACGGGAACATCTGCCGCAGATAAACGCAGATGAAACACAGATACTTCACGCTAAATCACTACGAAAAAAAGGAGACCATTAACGAAAGCTCACAGCATATTGTTTGTTTTCGTGCCTTGTGGTTAGGGTTTGATTTTCATCTGCGTGTATCTGCGTTTATCTGCGGCAAAGCTACTCCCAGTCCACCGCGCCCACCAGGCCATCGCCGGTCAGCTGGCGCGCCTCGCCCGTCAGCACGTTCACGATCCACAGGTTGCCCTGGTACACGAACGCCAGCATGCTGCCAGCCTCGGCGCTCGGCGACCAGGCCAGACGCTGCGGCTGCAGGCCGGCCGCGCCCTGCGGCGGAAACAGCGCCATGCTGTTTCCGCTCTCTGGCGCCAGCACCATCAGCTCATAGCTGCTGATGTCGCTCTGGGTGGGCGTGAAGGCCCGCAGGTACGCCACCTGCCCGCCGCCGGGCTCCGGCGCCGGGTTGGCAAACATGCCCACATTTTGCGCCAGGCGACGCAGCTCGCCGCCCGGCTGCAGCGCCACCAGGTCAAATAATTGCGAGCGCTGCTGCGTCTCCACTCCGCTCTGCTCGGCATGCTCCACCGTATACAGCCAGCCATCATCACCCCACGCCAGGGTCGGCATCCAGGCCCAATCGCTGTTGGTCTGGTATGGGGTCAGCGACAGCCAGGTCTCCAGGCGGTCCGTGTCAATGTTTGCGCCGCCGACTGCATCCGGCCGGGTGAAGGCCAGCGTCTCGCCGTCCGCGCTCCAGGCGAAGCTGCTGCCCCACCAGCTATACAGGCTGTCGGTGCGCCGCACCGGCAGCCCCGAACGCGGCTCGGTCACTTCACCGCCGGGCGTAAAGTTGATGAACTGCAAGTCATTGTTGGCGGCCCAGCCCGGCGGGTTAAGGCTGGGCTCCACGGTCGAATAGGCGATCTGCGTGCCGCTGCCAGAGGTCCAACCCGCGTAGTGCACCACATTGCTTACACCAAGCTCGATCATCCGCAGGTCATTCAGGCTGACCACCCACAGGCTATTGATCTGGCCTTCCTCCTCGCTGGCCCGCGAGAACAGCAGCCAATCCCCATCCGGCGAGAGTTCAAAGATGCGCCCGTCGAGGTCACCGCTGGTGACCAGCGGCTGGCGCGAGCCGGTGTTGTCCTCCAGCAGCCAGGCGTTGCCGCCTGCCAGGAAGGCCAGCCGGCCCGGGATACTGACCGAGCTGAATGGCGACTGCGCCCCGATCATGACGATCTCTTCGACCGGCGCAGTGATGACTTGCGAGCGCACCACCGTGCGCGAGACCAGCTCGCCATCGTCATACAACAAGCGATAGGTGACTTCTTCCAGCCCGTTGACGCCGTTCTGGATCAGGCGCTGCTCGCCTACCGCCAGGGCTTCGTTCTGCAAGGTGAGCGAGACGAACGGCAGCGGCCGCTCTTCCACTTCGTAGGCTTCTTCCACCCGCACCACGCGCACCTCGTCGCCGTCGGCCAGCTGCGCCAGGCTGTGCGGGTCGCTGCGGTCCAGCGGCCCGAGCGTGACGCCGGCGGCCTGCAGCGCGTCGGTGACGCGGCTGCCCGCTGCCACGCTGACGGCGCGGCTCTCGCCATCCGCCGTGACCTGCACGGTGATCTGAGCCGCGGACGCGGCCGGGCTGCAGGCCGCCAAGGCCAACAGCAGGCTCAACAATGGGGCGTATAAGGCCCGCTGGTATAATGCGCGCTTGCTCATGAAAGGTAGAGAAAATATAGCATGGCGGCAAAAAAAGCATCGGAAACAGCAAGCGAAGAAAAACTCTCCCTTGAAGCGCGCATTGAAGCGCTGCTCTTCGTTGCCCCAGGCCTGGTGGCCGTGAACCAATTGGCCACCGCGCTGGATGTGCCCGCCAAGCAAGTTGAGTCTGCTCTGCCTGCCGTCGAAGAAGCCTTCGCCACCCGCGGCATCCGCCTGCAGCGCTACCGCGGCGAGCTGCGCCTCATCAGCGCGCCGGAAGCCGCGCCGCTGGTCGAGCGCTTCCTGCACCTCGAGGCCACCACCCGCCTCAGCGCCGCCGCCCTGGAGTGCCTCGCCATCGTGGCTTACCAGCAGCCCATCACCCGCCCGCAGATCGATTCAGTGCGCGGTGTCAACAGCGATAGCTCGATCCGCTCGCTGCTGACCCACGGCCTGGTGGAAGAAGCCGGTCGCGCCGATGGCCCCGGCCGCCCGATCCTGTACTCCACCACCTCCGAATTCCTGCAGCATTTTGGCCTGAGCAAGATCGAAGATCTGCCCAAGCTGAATCTGGAAAATCTGGCTTCACAAACCCAATTGCCAAGCCTGCCAGACCTTAAAGCCTGAAACTGGCCTCAAAAAGCCCGTAAAACGCGTCACCAACTCTGATCTTTGGGGTTGATTCATTTTCGCTTTACCCCTTATAATTTCATTCTCCATTCTGGCGTTTAGTATACGAAATACCTACGCAGGTACTGACGTACTACTAAATGGGCCTATCCAGGCCAGTCATACCAAATCTTGTAAGGAGAAAAGATTTATGACCAAGAAGCTGTACCCTGTTTTGGGTCTGCTGCTGGCCACCGCGGTGCTCCTCGCCGCCTGTGGCGGTAGCCCCGCCCCTGCCACCGGTGAAGCCCCGGTCGTCGAGCAGCCCACCGCTGCTCCCGCCGAGATCATCTTCACCACCCCCTCTGGCTACGGTGTAACCCTGGAAGCCGTGCAGTCCCGCGGCAACCTCATCTGCGGTGTTAACTCGCAGGTGCCTGGTTTCGGTTACGTTGATGCCGACGGCAACTTCTCCGGTGTGGACGTGGACTACTGCCGCGCGCTGGCCGCCGCCATCTTTGGCGATGCCACCGCGGTTGAGTTCCGCCCCGTCACCGCTGCCGAGCGCTTCACCGCTCTGCAGTCCGGCGAAATTGACGTGCTGAGCCGCAACACCACTTGGAGCACCCTGCGTGACACCGAGCTGGGCGGCAACTTCGTTCACACCACCTTCTATGATGGTCAGGGCCTCATGGTCCGCGAAGACAGCGGCATCACTGACATCGCCGGCCTCGACGGCGGTACGATCTGCGTGCAGACCGGTACCACCACCGAGCTGAACCTGGCTGACGTCTTCGCCGCCGCCGGCGTGTCCTACACCCCGGCCGTCTTCGAAGATGCCGATGGCACCTTCGCCGCTTACGCTGAGGGCCGCTGTGACGCCGTCACCACCGACAAGTCCGGCTTAGTTTCCCGCCGCACGGTGCTGGCTGACCCGGATGCTCACGTGATCCTGGATGTCACCATGTCCAAGGAGCCCCTGGGCCCCATGGTTCGCCACGGTGATGACCAGTGGTTCGACATTGCGCAGTGGACCGTGTTCGCTCTGATCTCCGCTGAGGAGTTCGGCGTCACCTCCGCCAATGTTGACAGCATGATGACCAGCTCCAACCCCGAAGTCCTGCGTATGCTGGGCGCCGAGGGTGAGTTGGGCGCTGCCCTGGGCCTGAGCGCTGACTGGGCGTACAACGTCATCAGCCAGGTCGGCAACTACGAAGAGGTCTACAACCGCAGCCTGGGTCCGGACACTCCGACCTACATCCCCCGCGGTCTGAACAGCCTCTACACCGAAGGCGGTCTGCTCTACGCTCCGCCCTTCCGCTAGACCGGCTTACCTGTAACACGAACACGATACGGGGGCGGGCACATGCCCGCCCCCGTATTTGTAAGTAGGAGGAATGCATGGCAAACGCCCCCAAAGCCCATGCCAACCCGCCCTTCTGGAGAGACGAGCGGGTGCTCAGATTGCTGGCCCAGGTCGCCTTTGGCGCCGCAGTATTGATCTTTGGCTACTTTCTGATCCAGAACATGGTGAACGGCCTGCGCCAGCAGGGCACCACTCTGGGCATCGGCTTCCTGCAGAACACGGCCGGCTTTGACCTGGCCGAAACGCTCAACAACTACACGCGCAGCTCCCCATACTTTCACGCGTTCCTGGCCGGCTTGTACAACACCCTGCTGGTCAGTGCAATTGGCATTGTTTTGTCCACCATCCTCGGCATCATTCTGGGCGTGGCGCGCCTCTCCAGCAATGTGCTGGTGCGCGGGCTGGCCACTGCCTACCTGGAGCTGATGCGCAACCTGTCTTTATTAGTATTCCTCATCTTTTGGTATCTGGGCGTGTTCCTCAAACTACCCCTCGTAAAAGACGCGGTGATCTGGCCGGGCGACATCATTCTGACCAATCGCGGCATCGGCATTCCCTGGGGCATCCCCACCGAAACCTGGCCGGCTTTCAAGCTGTTCCTGTTCGGCGGCCTGGCCTTGGCAATTCTCATCATCGTCGCCTTCCACTTCCAGGGCAAGCGCACCGGCAAGGCCCCGCTGGCCATCGTGTGGGCGCCGCTGGCCTTTGCGGCCGTAGCCGCCGCCGGCTGGTTCTTGCAGCCCAGCGCCCCCCTCAGTCTCGATCTGCCCGCCGTGCAGGGCCTCAACATCCGCGGCGGCCGCATCTTTACGCCCGAGTTCATGGCGCTGGTGTCCGGCCTGGTGCTGTACACCGCCGCCTTCATCGGCGAGGTAGTGCGCGCCGGCATCCAGGCCGTTTCCAAAGGCCAGGTGGAAGCCGCCCGCGCCATCGGCCTGACCAGCTTCCAAACCCTGCGCCTGGTGGTCTTCCCCCAGGCTCTGCAAGTCATCATCCCCCCGCTGACCAGCCAGTACCTCAACCTCACCAAGAACTCCTCGCTGGCGATCGCCGTGGGCTACCCAGACCTGTTCTACGTATCCAACACCATCCTGAACCAGAGTGGCCGCGCTGTGGAGATGATCACCCTGGTGATGCTGACCTACTTGATGTTCAGCCTGATCACTTCGATCTTCATGAACTGGTACAACGCCCGCGTGCGTTTGGTGGAGCGCTAAATGACCGCCAATACAACCGTCAAGCCGCCGCTGGCTGAACGCCCGACCCTGCTGGGCTGGCTGCGCAAGAACCTGTTCAACTCCTGGGGCAACGCCATCCTCACTGTGGCGGCCGGCTGGCTGACCTTTGTCACCCTGCGCGGCTTGCTCACCTGGGTCTTCACCGAAGCCGACTGGACCGTGATCCAGACCAACCTGCGCCTGATCCTGTTGGGTCAGTACCCCATCGCCGAAGTCTGGCGCATCTGGGTTTCGATGCTGCTGCTAGCCTTCCTGATCGGTAACTCGCTCTCCATCTGGGGCAAGGGCAAGACCTCCACCCGCTTCACCGTCGGCCTGATGGGCTTGCTGTTCGCCCTGGCCTTCGTGGTCAGCGGCCCCTCGCGCACCTGGCTGCTGGCCATGGGCGCGGTGTTGGGCGCCGGCTGGTGGCTGGCTCGCGGCGCAGGCAAGGCTATGCGCAACGTAGTGGGAATTGGCTGGGTGGTCTGGCCGCCCATCTTCATCCTGCTACTGCGCGGCTTCACCCCCGATGAAGGTTTCCTGCCTCTGGTAGGCACGAACCTGTGGGGCGGCCTGATGCTGACCTTCATGCTCACCATCGTGGGCATCGTGTTCTCGTTCCCCATCGGTGTGCTGCTGGCCCTCGGCCGCCAGTCAGACCTGCGCATCGTGCGCTGGTTCTGCATCACCTTTATCGAGGTGGTGCGCGGCGTGCCGCTCATCACCATCCTGTTCATGGCCCAGCTCATGCTGCCGCTGTTCCTGCCCTCGGGCCTCACCATCGATCGTGTGCTGCGCGCCATGGTGGGCATCACGCTGTTCAGTGCCGCCTACCTGGCTGAAAATGTGCGCGGCGGCCTCCAGGCCATCCCCAAAGGCCAATACGAGGCCGCCTACGCCCTGGGCCTCAGCAACCCGCTGTCCATGGGCCTCATCATCCTGCCCCAGGCCCTGCGCCTCATCATCCCCATCCTGGTCGGCCAATTCATCGCCCTGTTCAAGGACACGGCCCTGGTGGCCATCGTAGGCTTGTTCGATCTGGTGGGCATTGCCCGCACAGTGCTGGCCCAGCCGGCCTTCCTGGGCACCCACCGCGAGGTCTACGCTTTCATTTCACTGCTGTACTGGGTGTTTAGCTACGCCATGTCCTACGTCAGTATCCGCCTGGAAGATTCGCTGGGCGTAGGCAAACGATAAGTTGCGAGGAGAACCATGACCGCTGACAAAACCCCGATCATCATCGCCAAGGATGTGCACAAATGGTTTGGCGACTTTCACGCCCTGCGCGGCGTGAGCATGGAAGTGAAGCAAGGTGAAGTGATCGTGATCTTCGGGCCGTCCGGCTCGGGCAAGTCCACCTTCATCCGCACCATCAACCATCTCGAAGAGCACCAGCAGGGTGACATCGTGGTGGACGGCATCGAGCTGAGCCACGATGTGCGCAACATCGAGAAAATTCGCGAGGAGACCGGTATGGTCTTCCAGCAGTTCAATCTGTTTCCTCACCTCACCGTGCTGCAGAACATCAGCCTGGCCCCCATCTGGGTCAAAAAGTGGGACAAGCCGCGTGCTGAAGCCAAGGCTATGGAGCTTCTCAAACGGGTCGGCATCCCCGAGCAGGCCAACAAGTACCCCGGCCAGCTCTCCGGCGGCCAACAGCAGCGCGTCGCCATCGCCCGCGCCCTGGCCATGGAGCCCAAGATCATGCTCTTCGACGAGCCCACCAGCGCCCTGGACCCCGAAATGATCAAGGAAGTGCTGGACGCCATGATCGAGCTGGCCAAGACCGGAATGACCATGCTGGTGGTCACCCACGAGATGGGCTTCGCCCGCGCCGTAGCCGACCGCATGTTTTTCTTCGACAAGGGTGAGATCGTGGAAAGCGGCACCCCCGACGAGATCTTCAAGGCTCCCAAAGAAGCCCGCACCAAGCTGTTCCTCTCGCAGATCCTGCATCACTAGGAAGCGATCAGCTGTCAGCTTTCCGCCATCAGCTTTCAGCCATCAGCCAAGCAAAAAGAGCGCACGAAGTGCGCTCTTTTTTTTATGTGCAATGTGCATCCCGATCGCAGCGAAGCAATCTGGTTTACTTCCTGCCCTCTCCCTAAGGGAGAGGTGCGCTGTTAGCGCGGCGAGCGCAGCAAGCGGGTGAGGATCGCGCACTACACCGCAACCCACCCGTCATTCCGAGCGAAGCGAGGAATCCTTTAGGGCAAACAAAGTCAACTTAGCATGTCCTAAAGGATTCCTCCTCGCCGCTACGCGGCTCGTTCGGAATGACATGACCCTTGCACTCGTAAGGGCGCACTGCGGTGCGCCCCAACATCGTCATTGTCAGCGGAGTAAAGAATGCGCGCCGTCCTCCGTCTTTGCGAGGAGTGCGCAGCGGAGCTGCGCCCGACGAAGCAATCCCCAGGCCTTGCAAAATGGGCTTGGAGATTGCTTCGCTTCGCTCGCAATGACGGGTCGGGGCAAGGCTCGGAGCAGGTAAGGCCCAAAATGAGCCCACCTTGACAACCCTTGCATCCCTAGAACATATGTGCGAACATACTCCTCATGGATACGCTCCAAAAAATACGCGTCGTCGGGCGCGATATGCACCTCGAATCCGACAGCGAGAATGACCAGATCTGCGCCCCCGTGGTCGACGGCCGCCAGCTACCCGCCCGCCCCGTCGCCACCATCCCCATCAGCGAGGTCGCCCTGCCTGGCGGCCGCAAGATGAAAGTGGTCAAGAGCATGCTCACCACCGCCTGCGAGCGCAACTGCAACTACTGCCCATTCCGCGCCGGCCGCAGCAAAATGCAGCGCATCACCATCAAGCCCGACGAAATGGCCCAGGTCTCCTACCAGGCCTACCGCCAGCGTCTCGTCGAGGGCCTCTTCCTCAGCTCCGGCATCATCAAGGGCGGCGTCACCACCCAGGACAAGCTGATCGACACGGCCGAAATTCTGCGCAACAAGCTCAGCTTCCGCGGCTACCTGCACCTCAAGATCATGCCGGGGGCTGACCGTGACCAGGTGCGCCGCTCCATGCAGCTGGCCGACCGCATCTCGGTCAATCTCGAAGGCGCCAACGCCCAGCGTCTGGCCACCCTGGCGCCCATGAAGAAGTTCGCCGACGAGCTGCTCACTCCGCTCAAGTGGGCGCAGGAGATCCGCGCCAACGAGGCGCCCAGCTCCACCTGGAACGGGCGCTGGGCCAGCTCGGTCACCCAGTTCGTCGTGGGCGGCGCAGACGAGACCGATGTTGAGCTGGTCTCGACCTCCGAATACCTGTATCACGAGCTCAAACTCAAGCGCACCTACTACTCAGCCTTCTCGCCGATCATCGACACCCCGCTGGAGAATCACCGCCCGGAGAATCCCTGGCGCGAACACCGCCTCTACCAGGCCTCCTTCCTGCTGCGTGACTACGGCTTCGCCATGGAGGAACTGCCCTTCAACCAAAGCGGCAACCTGCCACTCAACAAAGACCCCAAAACCGCCTGGGCCGAGCAGACCTTGCTGCACAAGCCGGTCGAGCTCAATACCGCCAGCCGTGAGCAGCTGCTGCTGGTGCCTGGCATCGGCCCCAAGAGTGCGGATGCGATCCTGCGCGCCCGCCGCCTGCATGCCATCACCAGCCTGGAGCAACTCAAGCAGCTTGGCATCGTGCCCAAGCGCAGCGCACCGTTCGTGCTGCTCAACGGCCGCCAGCCCAGCTTCCAGCCGCGTTTGATGGACATGGCCGAGCCCACCCCGCAGCTGCGCCCGCGCTTCCCCGGTTAGCGATGCTGATTAAAATCAAGTGACTAAGAGGATTCGTAATTGGCAATTGGTAATTAAGTCTCTAATCTCAAATCTCTGATCCTCTAATTACCAATTACTATTACCAACTATGCCAGGCCGCTTCACCCTCACCGCCAGCCCAGACCTCATCCGGGACACTTTCCCCTGGCTCAATGTGCCAGCCCAGCTTGCCCCGCGCTACAACATCGCCCCCACCCAACCCGTCGCCGTCGTCCTCAACGATGGCAGCAACCAAGTAGACTTCGTCAACTGGGGCCTCATCCCCTCCTTCAGCAGCGGTGGCAAGATGACCTCGCTGCTCATCAACGCCCGCTCCGAAGGCATCACCCGCACGCCTGCCTTCCGCGGCCCCTTCCGTTACCGCCGCTGCATCGTGCTGGCGGATGGCATCTTCGAATGGGTCAAGTTCCCCCGCAAACGTGAGAAGGTGCCCTATTGGGTGCACATGAAATCACGCCGCCCGTTTGCGCTGGCCGGCGTGTGGGATAGCTGGCTCTCGATGGACGGCTCTGAGATCAAGACTTGCGCCACCATCACCTGCGAGCCCAACGCGCTGGTCAAGCAAATTCACCACCGCATGGGCGTCATCCTGCCCGCCGAGCACATCGCTGCCTGGCTGCAGCCCGGTGAAGCCACCGACCCCAAAGCCCTGCAAGCCCTGCTGCAGCCCTACCCGCCCGACGAGATGACCTATCACCAGGTCACCCCCATCGTCAGCAGCGCGGTCAACGATGTGCCCGAGTGCATCGCCCCGCTGCCATTTGACCCGCCGCACGAAAAGATCCTGGAACAAAACTTTGGAGAGAAACGTGAACGTTGAAGCCTTCCGCACCTTGTATGACTATCACATCAGCGAGAACCGCAAGATCTGGGAGCGCCACCTCGCCAACCTGCCCGAAGAGGTCTGGACCCAGCCGCTGGACTATTCCATGGGCTCGCTGCGCACGCAGATCGCCCACCTGATCCGGGTTGACCACATCTGGTTCCTCGACCTCGGCGCGCCGATGCCCGAAGAAGAGATCGACGAAAAGAACCCCGGCAAAGACCGCCCGGCCCTGCGCGCCTATTGGGATCAGGTGGAAGAGGCGATGCGCACGTATATCAACGGCCTTACCGAGGAAATATTGGCGAGCAAACCGCTGCAGGGTGAAGACGCCGGACTGGCCGTATGGCAAGTGCTGCTGCACGTCGCCAACCACGGCACAGACCACCGCGCCCAGATCCTGCGCGCCCTGCACGACGCAGGCGAGAAGACCGGCCCGCAAGACCTGGTCTTTTACCTCTACGACCAGCAGCAGAAATAGCATGCTCTTAAGCCAGGCATGCTGCGCCCACCACCCGTCATTGCGAGCGCAGCGAAGCAATCCCCAAACCATTAGCCGTGCATCCCGAGCGCAGCGAGGGATCCTCATATACTGAACTGGCAACCAATGCTATGTTGCAAATACGTTAGGGGCGCACCGCAGTGCGCCCACCTTTCCGTCATCCCGAGCGCAGCGAAGCAATCCCCAAGCCATTAGTCGTGCATCCCGAGCGCAGCGAGGGATCCTCATGCACTCAACTGGCAACCAACGTCGTGCTACAAAAACGTAGGGGCGCAGCATGCTGCGCCCACCCTTCCGTCATTGCGAGCGTAGCGAAGCAATCCCCAAGCCAATTAAGCAAAAAGAGGCAGCCGATCGGCTGCCTCTTTTATCTCGTTCATCCCAGCGCCTTGATCTGCTCCTCAAGCCGCTCGATCGCTTGCGCAAAGCCTGCCAAGCGCGCCCGCTCCTTCTCCACCACGGGCGGCGGGGCCTTCTTGCCAAAGTCGCTGGCCAGCAACGCTTCCACGCGGGCGTGCTGGCCGCGTGCATCGGCCAGCTCCTTCTCCAAGCGGGCACGCTCGGCGGCCGCATCCACTGCGCCCGCCAGCGAGAGATACACCTGCACCGGCCCGGCCACCAGCGCCACCGCGTCCGCGGGGCGCTCGGCGCCCTTGGCCACCACCAGCGTCTCAACATCCAGGCCGGACAAGGCCGCCAGCGCATGCTGGGCGCCCTGGTCGCCAGTGAAGATCTCGTGATACGGGCCAGCGTCCACAGTGGCCGCCAGCTTCTGGCCGGGCTTCACGCCCTTCTCAGCCCGCAGGTTGCGGATGCTACGCACCACGTCCTGAAAGATGGCGAATTCGGCCAAAATGCCTGGCTCCCAGCCCACATCCGGCAGCGGCTGTGGCCACTGCGCCACGATCAGCGCCTCCGGCCACTCCGTGCTGCCAAAGGCGGCGCTCTCGGGGATGATGCTGCCCTGCGCCACGGCCGCCGAGCGCAGGTGCCCCCACAGCTCTTCGGTCACGAAGGGCGTGAAGGGGTGCAGCAGGCGCAGGCAGATATCCAGAATACGCGCCAGCAGGTCAGCCGTCTTGTAGGCGCGGTCGCCGCCCTGCTGCAACTGCAGCTTGGCGATCTCGATGTACCAGTCGGCGAACTCGCTCCAGAAGAATTCATACACCTGGCGGCCAGCCTCGCCGTATTGGTAACTTTCAAACAAGCGCTCGCAGTTGGCGATCACTTGCTTCATGCGCGCCCACACCCAGCCGTCGGCGAAGGTCCAGTCGAGCTCCGCTTGCTGCTTAGCGGGTGCAGTCTCCAGCACCCCCATCACAAAGCGGGTCGCGTTCCACAGCTTGTTGGCAAAGTTGCGGTTGGCGCCTACTTTCTCCAGGCTCAGGTTGATGTCCTGCCCGGGCGTGCTGCCCACCAGCAGGGTGAAGCGCAGCGCGTCGGTGCCGAACTCGTTCATCACTTCCAGCGGGTCGATCACGTTGCCCAGCGTCTTGCTCATCTTGCGGCCCTGCTCGTCGCGCACCAGGCCGTGCAGGTACACGGTGTGGAATGGCGCCTCGCCGGTGAACTCGATGCCCATCATGATCATGCGCGCCACCCAGAAGAACAGGATGTCGTAGCCGGTCTCGAGCACCGCCGTAGGATAGAAGTATTCGAGGTCGGCGGTCTTCTCCGGCCAGCCTAAGGTGGAGAACGGCCACAGCCCGGACGAGAACCAGGTGTCGAGCACATCTTCATCCTGGGTCAAGGTCACCTCCGCGCCCAGCTTGGCGCGGGCCGCCGCATAGGCATCCTCCTCCGTGCGGGCGCAGAACATGCTGCCGTCGGGCGCATACCACACCGGGATGCGATGGCCCCACCACAGTTGGCGGCTGATGCACCAATCCTGAATGTTCTCCAGCCAGTTGCGGTACACCTTGGTGAAGTGCTCCGGCACGATCTGCACGCGGCCATCGTCCACGGCCTTGAGCGCTTCATCGGCCAACGGCTTGATGGTTACGAACCACTGGGTCGAGATCATCGGCTCGATGATCTCGCCGCCGCGCTGCGAGCGCGGCACGCGCTGCATGCGCTTCTCCGTCTTGAGCGTCAGGCCGGCCTTTTGCATATCAGCCCACAGCTTCTCGCGCGCTGCAAAGCGCTCGAGTCCGGCGTATGCGCCGCCGCTGGCGTTGACATGGGCGGCCTCATCCAGCACGGAGAGCACCGCCAGGTTGTGGCGTTGGCCGATGGCATAGTCGTTCGGGTCGTGGCCCGGGGTGATCTTGAGCGCACCGGTGCCGAACTCGCGGTCCACATAGTCATCGGCGATCACCGGGATCTCGCGGTCAAGCATGGGCACCAGCGCCGTAGCGCCGATGAATTTCTGGTAGCGCTCGTCGTCCGGGTGCACGGCCACGGCCGTATCCGCCAGGATCGTCTCCGGCCGCGTGGTGGCCACAGGGATGAAATCATCTGTCCCTTTGATGCGGTACTTGAAGTAGTACAGCGTGCCCTCCTCTTCGCTGTACTCCACTTCCAGGTCAGACACAGCCGTGCGCAGCCCGGGCGACCAGTTGATAAGGCGCGGGCCGCGGTAGATGAGGCCCTTTTCATACAGGCGCACGAAGGCTTCGCGCACCGCCACCGAGAGTCCCTCATCCAAAGTGAAGCGCTCGCGGCTCCAGTCGCATGAGGCGCCCAGGCGGCGGATCTGCTGCGTGATCAGACTGCCGTACTTTTCTTTCCAGGCCCAGGTGCGCTTGAGGAACTCCTCGCGCCCCAGTTCTTCACGGGTTACTTCCTCCGTACGCAGGATCGACTCTTCCACCTTGAGCTGCGTGGCGATGCCGGCATGATCGGTACCCGGCACCCACAAAGCCGGCACGCCTTTCATGCGGTGATAACGGATCATCAGGTCTTCCATCGCCACGAACAGCGCATGGCCCAGGTGCAGCTCGCCGGTCACGTTGGGCGGCGGGATGCTGATCACGAAGGGCTTCTTGGTGGGGTCAAAGTTAGGCTTGCGCGGATCATTGCTTGGCTGGAAGTAGCCGCGCTCTTCCCACCAGGCGTAGATGCGCTCCTCGGTGGATTTGAAGTCGTAGGTCTTGGGTAACTGTGCTGCCATGCTTCTCCTTAAACAAAAACGCCCTCATGAATATGAGGACGGAAGGCGCTCCGCGGTACCACCTCGATTCCACGCTTGCATTGCACGCGCAGCTCTCTGTTCGCGTTATCGGGCGAACCCGTGCTGGTCTAGTAAAGCCGTCCGGCTCGTTCTTCAGCAACCTGTCGCCGGGCGACCTTCTGCGGGTCCTGCTGCAAAGGCTCTCAGCAATGCGCCTTTGTTCCTGTCAGCGGTGGCCGCGTACTCTTCCCGGCAGGCGTATGAAACTAGACGCATTATACAACACGCGCTTACCCTTCGCGGGCCGACAAGATTGTGAAATACGCCACTTTCCTTGACTTGCCTCTGCCCGTGTGCTATCTTGCACCCGCTATCACAAACCGGAGGCACAGCAGTGCAACACGAGCGCATCGCAGAAAACGTCTATTTCTTTCAAAGTGAACTCTACGCCCAGGTCACCGCGGGCGTCATCACCGGCCCCGATATGGCCGTGGTCATCGACACCCTGGCCCTGCCCGAAGAGACCCGCCAGATGCGCCGTTTCATCGAACGAGAGCTGCGCGTACCCGTACGCTACGTCATCAACACCCACTACCATGCTGACCACAGCTGGGGCAACAGCCAGTTTCCCGAAGCGACGATCATCGGGCACACCAAGTGCCACGAGTTCCTGAACACCCGCGGCCGCGCCTCGCTGGAGGCTGAGAAGAAGGACAACACCGCCCTGCGCGAGGTTGAGATCGCCCTGCCCTCCGTGACCTTTGACGAAGGCCAGATGGACCTGCAGGTTGGGAAGAAGAACCTCAGCCTGTTTCCCTTCCCCGGCCACAGCGCCGACTCGATTGCCGTACTGGTGGAGGAAGACCGCATCCTGTTCTGCGGTGACACCTTCATGCCGCTGCCCGTGCTGTGGGATGGCGACGTCAATGACACGATGGCCTCACTCAAGAAGCTGCCCAAGCTGGGCCTCGAGAACCTGGTGCCCGGCCACGGCGAGATCGTGCTGCGCGGCGAGATCGACGCGGCCGTAAAGGGCAACCTGGACTACCTGAACAAGATCACCAAGGCCGTACGCGCCGCCGCCCGCCGCCGTTACCCGCTGGATGTGCTCGAAACAGTGCACGTGGAGGATTGCGGCAAGAGCCGCGTGCTGATCGCCGGCATGGCCGAGCAGCTGCACCAGCGCAACATGGTTGCGCTGTTCTACCAACTCTACGGCAAGCTACCCGAAGGCTCCGCAACCGACGACTAACCAAAAGACCCATGCTGCGCATGGGGTCTTTTTATGTGGCCAGTTCCAGCTCGGCCACCTGTCCATCATCAAGCATGAAAGCCCGGCAGGCCCACTCGCTGGCTGAATCCGGCGCCCAGATCAGGTGCGCCACGCCTGGGTAGCGCGCTTCGGCCAGATCCGTTTGCGATGGATGCGGCGGCCCGTTGGGATGCGAGTGGAAGATGGCCAGCAGTCGCCAGCCGCGCCGCTCGATCTCCATGAACGCCTCCAGCTGCTGGCGCGGCTGCAGGCTGTAATGGGTCGGGCTGGCTAACTCATTCTCGATCAGGAAGACGTGCACGCTCTCGCCCCCGTCCGCGGTCTCCAGGCCCGCGGCTACTAAGCCGCACGCTTCCAGCGGGCTGCAGGCGGCCACATGCGCCGCCATCTGTTGCATATGCTGCGGCGCGATGAGCAGGCGTTGCATTACACCAGGACAGCCAGTACGAAGAATACGGCCAGCGCCACGGCGGGCTCACGCGCCGCAGTGCGCCAATCTTGCTCGGCGTTCAAATTGGCCATGAAGTTATTGAGCCCAAACAGCGCGCCCAGCAGCAGCAAACCATAGCCCAACGGCGAGACGGGCAAATAATGCAGCACCGCTGCCAGTTGCACAACCACAAAGGTCATGCCCAGCAGTTGCAGCGAATGCCAGGTCTCCACACTGCGCAGCAGGTTCAGCCGCGTGCCGGCCAGGAACGCGCCCAGCCCCACCGCCGGCAGCGCCAGGAACAGGCGCAGGCCCAGCCCGCGCACGCTAATGGCCAGCATCAGGAACAGGATCAGCGACAAGGTGCTCAATGCCATGCTCACCGCGCTGTACAGCCGGCCCTCTTCGGACACGCTGTTGTATTCGGCCAGCAGAATTGCTAGCAGCAGCAAAGCGCATACCAGAAAAGCGACCCACCAGCTGGTGGTGAAAGGCAGATTGCTCAATACCAGCGCCAGCACCCAGGCGGTCATGGCCGGCAGCAACCAGTGGCTGTAGGTGGTGCGCTCGCCCAGGGCCGGATGATCGCGCAGCAGCCAGTCAGCCCCGGCCGCGGTCAGGCCGGCCACCAGCACCGCCAGCAGGGTGTTCAAGCCCAGCCGGATCGGCAGCAGCACGCCGATGAATTCCCAATTTAGCGTGATCGGCGGCACCTGCACAAAGCGCACGGCCACATAGGCCAACAGGATCACGGCCATCACGGCGCTCAGTCGTTCGCGGTTGGGCAACAAGCCGGCAGACAGCATGCAGAAATTCTACTCTGCCGCCATGCGTTGAGCCGCATCAAGCTCGGATATACTCAACCGCATGACTGGCGAAATGATGATGTTCCCCATTGGCACAGACAAGCACGCGCCCGCCTACCTCAGCCTGCCGCCTGGCGGCAGCGGCCCGGCCGTGGTCATTATCCAGGAATGGTGGGGCCTCGTCGGCCACATCAAAGACGTAGCCGACCGCCTGGCCGCCGAAGGCTTTGTGGTTCTGGCGCCCGACCTGTACCACGGGGCCTCCTCCACCGAGCCCGACGAGGCTCGCAAGCTGGCCATGGCGCTCGACCGCCACCGCGCCATCGCCGAGATCACCGCCGCGGCAGACTACCTTCGCAATCTCACCAGCGTGGAACCCAAGAAAGTTGGCATCATGGGCTGGTGCATGGGCGGCGCTCTGGCGCTCTCGGCGGCCGCCCACAGCGGCGCCTTCGATGCGGTGGTGTGCTTCTACGGCCGCCCGCTCGAAGCCGGCGACGCCGCCAAACTGCGCACCCCTACCCTGGGCATCTATGGCGAGCTGGACACAGGCATCCCACTAAGCCTGGTGCAGGCTTTTGACGCCGAGCTGGAGAAGGCCGGCACGCCGCACCACATCCACACCTACGCCGGGGCCGAACACGCCTTCTTCAACAATGACCGCCCCGAGGTCTACCACCCCGAAGCCTCGGCAGACGCCTGGCAGCGCACGCTGGCCTGGCTGCGCCAATACCTGGCCTAGCCATGAGCACGCCGCGGCAGCAGTTCGGCCGCTGGGGCGAGCAAGCCGCCGCCAGCTACCTGCAAGCCCGCGGCTACACCCTGCTGGCCCACAACCTGCGCACGCCCCACGGCGAGATCGATCTGCTGATGAGCAAAGACGGCAGTCTTATCTTTGTAGAAGTCAAAACCCGGCGCAGCACTCAGTTCGGGCCGCCGGAGGGATCGGTCACGCGCACCAAGCAAGCCCATCTGATCGCCGCCGCTGAAGCCCACATGCAAAGCCAGCCCGCCGAGACCGACTGGCGTATTGATGTCATCGCGGTCTACCGCCAGCCCAGCGGCGAAATTGAGATCACCCACTTCGAGAATGCGGTCAGTGGCTGAGCCCAAGCCCCCGCTCATCGCCATTCTCGGCCCCACCGCGGTGGGCAAGACCGAGACCGCCATCGCCATCGCCGAGCGTTGGCATGGCGAGATCGTCTCGGCCGATTCGCGCCTGCTCTACCGCGGCATGGATATTGGGACGGCCAAGCCCTCCGCCGCTGAGCTGGCCCGCGTGCCGCACCATCTCATTGATATTGCCAATCCAGACGAGACGCTGAGCCTGGCCGTCTTCCAGCAGCAGGCTGCCGCGGCCATCGCCAGCATTCATGGGCGCGGAAAGTTACCGTTGCTGGTCGGAGGCACGGGGCAATACATCCAGGCCATTCTCGATGGCTGGGTGCCGCCGGCCCTGCCGCCCCAGCCCGCCCTGCGCGCTGCGCTGGAAGGCTGGGCCGAGCAGATCGGCGGGGATGGGCTGCATGCCCGCCTGGCGGTGCTCGACCCGGCCGCGGCAGCCAATATCGATCCGCGCAATGTGCGCCGCACCCTGCGTGCGCTGGAAGTTGTCTTCGCCACTGGGCGGCGCTTCAGCGCCCAGCGCGGGCAGGTGCCTTCGCCTTACCGCGTGCTCCGCCTCGGGCTCACCTGCCCGCGGACCGAGCTGTACGCCCGCATCGATGCCCGCATCGATGCCATGCTGGCCGCCGGCTGGCTGGACGAAGTCCGCCGCCTGCTGGCGGCAGGCTATTCGCCTTCGCTGCCCAGCCTCAGCGCCATTGGCTATGCGCAGTTGGCCGCCCATTTGCGCGGTGAACTCACGCTTGAACACGCCGTGGCCGAGATCAAGCGCCTGACGCGCAGTTTCGTGCGCCGCCAATACGCCTGGTTCAAACCGGCCGACCCTGCCATCCACTGGGTAGACCTCGGCGCCGCTGGTGCGCCGGAGGCTATAGACACTGCCATTCGTAATTTTCTCGATACACACAAGGTCTAATACGATATGCATACCAAACCCTGGCTCGAACACTACGACCCGCCCGTTCCGCACACGCTCGACTTCCCCGCCCTCACTGTGGTGGACATTTTGCAGCGAGCCGTGCGCGAGTATCCCAATAAGCCCTGCACCATCTTCCAGGGCGCAACGCTGACCTACAAAGAAGTCGATGAGTTGAGCGACCGGCTGGCGGCGGGCCTGGCCGCCCTCGGCGTGCGCAAGGGCCAGCGCGTCGGCTTGTTCATCCCTAACACGCCGCAATTCGTCATCGCCTACTTCGCCATCCTGAAACTGGGCGCGGTCGTCGTCGCTACCGATCCGCTGTATACCCCGCGCGAGCTCGAATACCAGGTCAACGACGCTGGCGTGGAGCTGATGGTCGTGATGACCAACAATTATGAGAAGGTCAAAGAAGTCCAGCCGCGCACCCGCATCCGCCAGGTGATCGCCACCAACATCAAAGAATATCTGCCGCCAGTCAAAAAGCTGCTGTTTGGACTGCTGAAAGAAAAGAAGGCCGGCTTCCGCGTGCAGCTGCGCGACAACGATGTGTGGATGGGTGACCTCATCGCCGCCCACGCGCCCAGCCAGCGGCCGCAGGTGACCGTGGAGCCAGACGACACCGCCCTGCTCCAATACAGCGGCGGCACAACCGGCCGCTCCAAGGGCGTGGTGGCGGTGCACCGCGGCCTGGTGGCCAACACCGCCCAGATCGACGCCTGGAACCACGAGGGCCAGCAAGGCAACGAGATGGTGCTGCTGGCCATCCCGATGTACCATGCCTACGGCATGGTGGTGGGCATGCTCTACGGCATGTGGAAGGGCGGATCGCTGGTCATGATCCCTGACCCGCGCAATGTGGGCGATGTGCTTGCCAATATCCAAAAATACAAAGCCACCACCTTCCCCGGCGTGCCGGCCATGTACAACGCCATCAACAATCACCCTGACGTGAAGGCTGGCAAGTACGACCTGAGCTCGATCCGCTTCTGCATCTCCGGTTCGGCCCCGCTGCTACGCGACACCAAGGAGCGCTTTGAAGCGCTCACCGGCGGCCACCTGCTGGAAGGCTACGGCCTCTCCGAGACTCCGGTGGCCACCCACTGCAACCCGCTCACCGGGCTCAATAAGACCGGCTCGATCGGCATGCCGCTGCCCGGCGTGGACTGCCGCATCGTCAGCCTGCAGGACGCCGTGACCGTGCTGAAGCAGGGCGAGATCGGCGAGCTGGTCATCAACGGCCCGCAGGTGATGCGCGGCTACCACAACCTGCCCACCGAGACGATGGACGTGCTCAAGGAGGGCTGGCTCTACACTGGGGACATTGCCAGCATGGATGCCGACGGCTACTTTTACATCATTGACCGCAAGAAGGAACTGGTGAAGGTGGGCGGCTACCAAGTCTGGCCGCGCGAGGTCGAGGAGGTGCTGCAGCAGCACCCCGCCGTGCGCGAAGTGGGCGCGGCCGGCCTGCCGGATGCCGAGAGCGGCGAAGCCATCCACGCCTGGGTGGTGCTGCACGAAGGCCCCTTGCTGTACGGCGACCAAACCGTGACCCCTGACGAGCTGCGCGCCTGGTGCAAGCAGCACCTCGCACCTTACAAGGTTCCGCGGGGTTTTACCTTCATCGACAAACTGCCCCGCACCAACGTCGGCAAGCTGCTGCGCCGCGAGTTGGTGCGTATGCATAGCATGCCTAAGCATCAGGAGCAAGCATCATGAGCAAACGAACGGTCGCCTTCTTCGATGTGGACGGCACGCTGACCACCGAGCGCGTGTGGCGCGGCGTGCTGGACTATTACAAAGCCAAGGGCAAGCGCACTTGGACCCTGTTCCAGTACTGGGTCTATCACATGCCCCTGTATCTGCTGCACTCTGTGGGCCTGCTCTCGCAGAGCGCCTTCCGCACGCCCTGGGCCGCCCACCTGATGTGGTTCTTGCGCGGCGACACGCCCGAGCAGGCCGAGCCGGTATGGGATTGGGTCACCACCGAATATATGCAAGGACTGTGGCGCGCCCAGGGGTTGGACAAGATCATGGAGCACAAGGCCCAGGGCCACCTGGTGGTGCTCGTCTCGGCCGGGCCGCAGCCGCTGGTCGAGCGCATGGGCCCGCGAGCTCGGCGCTGACATGGCCGTCGGCACCAAGCCGGCCGTGCACAAGGGGCGCTACACCGGCGGAGTGGACGGCATGGTCTCGATCGATGAGAACAAAGCCTCCCTGGCCCGCGCCGCCCTGGCTGACCACAAGATCGATGTGGACTTTGCCGCCAGCTGGGCTTACGCCGATGGCAGCACGGATGTCGGCCTGCTGGAGATGGCCGGCCACCCGGTCGCCTTCTTCCCCGACGAGTTCCTCAAGCCCATCGCCCTCGAGCGCGGCTGGCCCGTAGTGGAGTAGAAATCGTGCATCCCGAGCGCAGCGAGGGATCCTCGCTGGCATAGGCTCCAAATTCAAGGTTTAGCCTACCGGCTGTTTGTCATTCCGAGCGTAGCGAGGAATCCTTTAGGGCACATAAGCTGAGGCCAATATTCCTATGACCTAAAGGATTCCTCCTCGCCGCTGCGCGGCTCGTTCGGAATGACACCGAATTCTGTGTGTCATTCCGAGCAGGTACTAAAGCCACCACCAGATCGCCGAAGCCCGACCAGCGAGGAATCCGTATTCGCATATCTTCCAAATTCACTTTGCGCGCAGTTCAAACAGACAAGACGGCTACAAACAAGCGTCAAACGGATTCCTCACTTCGTTCGGAATGACAATATGCGTATTACTTGTCATTGCGAGGATTGCGCTGCGCAGCAGCGCTGACGAAGCAATCCCCAAGCTGAATTACAAATCAAGTTGTAGGGATTGCTTCGTTCGCTCCACTCGCTCGCAATGACGGATAACTCGAAATAAAAAAGCGGGCTGCTACGCAGCCCGCTTTGCTTTAGGTTCAAACTCTCTCCTACAGCGGCAGCCCCACTTCAACCATACCCTCACTCACACGTGTGGGATACGCCGGAATGTCCACCACCGCCGGCAGCGCCGTGGCCCGCCCGCTGCGCACGTCAAAACGTGCGCCGTGGCGCGGGCACACCACCTCGTACTCTTCGATCTCGCCCTCCCCCAGCGGCCCATTGTCGTGCGAGCACAGGTCGGCGATGGCGAAATACTCCCCGGCGATGTTGAACACCACCAGGTTGTACTCATCCACCGTCACGAAGAGGCGCTTGCCGTTCGGCAGCTCCTCTTCGCTGGCCACAGCCACAAAATCAACTTCCTTGGGGCCAAGTGAGGTGAATACGAAGGTTCCTACGTCAGGCATGGGGGCTAGGACTCGGCCAACTCGTCGAGCGACATGACCTCGTCGAGGCCATACACGCCGCCCTTGAGCACCTTGAGCGAGAGCAGCGCGCACTTCAGGCGCACCGGCCCCAGCTCAATACCCAACAGGTCCAGAATGTCCTGCTTGGCCAGGGCGCGCACTTCGGCCACCGGCATGCCGGTGATCTTTTCCATCAGCAAGTCGGCTGAGGCCTGCGAGATCGAGCAGCCTTCGCCAGTGAACTTGGCTTCGGTGACGATGTCTTTGTCGTCCACGCGCAGGTCAATCCGAATATGGTCGCCGCATACCGGATTGTCGTCCTCGTATGAATGCGTATGCGGGTCCAGCGTGCCGCTGAAGCGCGGGTTCTGGTAACGGTCAATGATCAGTTCACGATAGAGATCGTCCATCTTATTTGAAGATCTCCTTTACTTGATATAGGGCTTCCACCAGGGTATCGATCTCTTCCTTGGTGTTGTAGAGGTAAAAGCTGGCCCGCGTCGTGGCCGGCACGCTGAACTTCTCGTGCACCGGCATGGCGCAGTGGTGCCCGGCCCGCGTCGCCACGCCGTGGCGGTTCAAGATCTCCGCCACGTCGTGCGGGTGGGCGCCTTTCAGCGTGAAGGACGCGTTGGAGCTCTTGTGCTCGATGCCCGGGCCGAAGATCCACACGCCCGGCACTTCCTCGAGCCGCTCGAGAGCATACGCAGTCAGTTCGCGGTCATGGGCGGCGATCGCTTCCATGCCGATCTCGTTCAAATAGTCCACCGCCGCGCCCAGGCCGATCACCTCGGCGATCGCCGGAGTGCCCGCCTCGAACTTGTGCGGCACGCCAGCCGTGCTGAACTCGCGCAGCTTGACGCGCTTGATCATGTCGCCGCCGCCCATGAAGGGCGGCATCGCCTCCAGCAAGGCTTCCTTGCCATACAGCACGCCCAGGCCCGTGGGGCCGAGCATCTTGTGGCTCGAGAACACCAGGAAGTCGATGTCGAGGGCACGTACATCCGTGGGCAGGTGCGGCACCGACTGGGCGCCGTCCACCATGGCCAGCGCGCCGGCCGCGTGGGCCGCCTTGACGATCTCAGCGATCGGCGTAATCGTGCCGAGCACGTTGCTCATGGCGGTGAAGCTCACCAGCTTGGGCTTCAGCTCCATCAGGCCGGGCAGCGCGCTCATGTCCAGCACGCCTTCTTCGGTCACGGGAATGAATTCCAAACGGATGCCGCGCTCAGCCGCCAGCATCTGCCAGGGCACCAGGTTGGCGTGATGCTCCATCTCGGTCAGCACCACCACGTCGCCGGCCTGCAGGTTGGCGCGGCCCCAGGTGAACGCCACCAGGTTGACCGCCTCGGTGGCATTGCGGGTGAACACGATCTCCTTGGCCTTGGCCGCATTGATGAACTTGGCTACCTTGCCACGCGCCCCTTCGTAATCCTCAGTGGCCTGCTCGGCCAGCTTGTGCACGCCGCGGTGAATATTGGCGTTCTCAGCGCGGTAGTACTGGTTCATGCGCTCGATCACCTGCACCGGCTTCTGGCTGGTGGCGCCTGAATCCAAGTACACCAGCTTGACGCCCGGCTTGACCTCCACATCCAGCACCGGGAAATCGGCACGGATGCGCTTGATGTCCATCGTATGCGTCTCGGCCATATACCCTACTTGCTCCTGGCCTTCGCTTTGGCCTTGGTTTTGGTCTTGGCCTTGGCTTTGGCGCGTGTAGCCGGGGCGGCTGCCCGCGGCTTGCTGCGGGTACGCTTGCGCGCCATGCGGATCTGCTGCGAGTTGGGCGGGCACCACAGCACGTGGTCCGGCACCATCCAGCCGTCGGTCAGGTACACCGGCTCGGCAAACTGCACCGCCACGATCTTGGGGTCCACCTGCACCACCACGCCCTCCAGCCAGCCGCGTACGCGGTTGCCCTTGGGGTCTTCGTGGTCGCAGTACACCTCCACGCGGTCGCCTACTTTATACAGATCATCCCGGTCAGGGGCGGTAGTGAAACGAAGTTCTGCCATTCAACCTCCAAAAATCAGTGCGGAGTGAACAGTGAGTAGTAATCAGGAACCCAGAGATTCAAGATGCAAATCTCCAATCTCTGCTCTCCCGATCACTGCTCACTACTCACGTTCACTATCACAAGGTCCAATTTACTATCTTACAACTACTTCATCTTCTGAACAATGGCCTGCTGGAAGCGCTGGCGCACGCCCTCAAAGGGAATTCGCTCCATGATCGGGTCGAAGAAGCCCTTCACGATCAGGCGGCGCGCCTCAACCGGCGGAATGCCACGGCTCAACAGGTAAAAGTACTCGTCAGGGTCGATCTTGCCCACGGTGGCGCCGTGCGTGCAGCGCACATCATCGGCCTGGATCTCCAAGCCGGGGATGCTGTCCGCCCGGGCCTGCTTGCTCAGCACCAGGTTGCGGTTGGCTTGGTAGCCGTCCGTGCGCTGGGCGCCGGGGGCCACATAGATCATCCCCTGCCACACCGAGCGGCTTTGCTCCTCCAGCGCGCCCTTGAACAGCAGGTCGCTGCTGGTGTGCGGCGCCAGGTGGTTCTGCTGGGTGTCGTGGTCCAGGTGCTGGTTGCCGTCAGTGAAATAGAAGCCTGACATGCGCCCTACACTGCCCTCACCCTCCAGGTTGATCTCGGAGAAGTTCTTGGTCAGGTGGCTGCCCAGAGCGCCAAAGATCCAATCCAGGTTGCCGTCTTTCTTTACACGGGCGCGCTCATGCGTAAAGTTCCACATGTGCTCGCCCCACGATTGCAATTCTACGAAGCGCAGGTTGGCCCGCGAGCCCACATGCAGCTCGACGATGCCGGCGTGCATGCTCTGCTCGCCAATAGTGGGCGAAGCCGACTCGTGCACATAGGTCACCGATGCACCGTCCTCCACCCACACCAACACGTGCGAGAAGTACGCCAGGCCGGCGCCCGGCCCCCACAACAGTGAGTGCAGCGGTTCGTCCACCTGCACGCCCTTGGGCACATACAGCAGCACGCCGCGCCCGGCCAGCGCACCCGCCATGGCGGCGAACTTGCCTTCGTCCGGCTTGACCACTTTGCCCAGCACCTTCTTGAGCAGCTCAGGGTGCTTGGCGGCCGCCGTGGCAAAGTCGGTGAACACAACGCCCTGCTTGGCGATCGCCTTGCTCAGCTGCACGCTGGTCTTGCCCGGGCCAAACACGATCTGCCCGCCGTGCCCCTTGCCCACCAGCGGCTTGAGCAAACGGGCCGGGATGCTGGGCAGCTTGTCGCGCGCCGCCTTGGCCAGCCCGTCCACAATTTGCAGGCTGCCGCGCTTCAGCTGGCGGATGTCGGTGCGCCGCCAAGCCTCGTCATTGGTGCTCGGCAGCGGCAGCTTCTCGAACTGGTTCCAGGCGCTCTTGCGGTAGCTGTGCAGAAAGGCAGCTTCCTTCACACCATTGGGGATCTGCTCCGCGTTGAACGGGAAGCCGCTCTTGGTCTGCACCGCCGCGGCCCCGCCGCGCGTGATCACCCGCGGGGTCTGGCCGGCGCCGATCACTTCGGGCGCCGCCGAGCGCGTCACGACGCGCTTCTTGGCAACCGCCTTGCTCTTGGCTGCGCCCTTCTTTTTGGCGACAGCCTTCGGCTTGCTTTTGGCAACCGTCTTGGCCTTCTTTACAGCCACTTTCTTTGTCGCAACTTTCTTCTTACGTACCACGGCCTTTTTAGGGCGCGCGCTTGTCTTCTTTTTAGCCATATTCTCTTTGCTTCTCACTTAACCCGACCGGCCTAGCCGATCGAGCCTTCCATCTGCAACTGGATCAAGCGATTCATCTCGATCGCATATTCCATCGGCAGCTCTTTCACCAACGGCTCAATGAAGCCGGAGACCACCATCGTGGCGGCTTCCTCTTCGGTCATGCCGCGGCTCATCAGGTAGAACAGCTGCTCCTCGCCCACCTTGGATACCGAAGCCTCGTGGCCGATGGTGACGTCTTCGGCGTCGATCTCGATGTACGGGTAGGTGTCCGAGCGCGACTGGTCGTCCAGCAGCAGCGCATCACACACCACGTTGCTCTTGGAGCCCTCAGCGCCGGGGTGCACCTTCAACAGACCGCGGTACGAAGCACGCCCGCCACTCTTGCTGATCGACTTGGACGTGATCTTGCTGGTGGTGTTGGGCACAAAGTGGATCACCTTGCCGCCCGTGTCCTGGTGCTGGTGGCCGCTGGCGAACGCCATCGAGAGGATCTCGCCATGCGCACCCTCGCCCAGCAGGTAGCACGAGGGATACTTCATCGTCAGCTTGCTGCCCAGGTTGGCGTCCACCCACTCCATGGTGGCGTTCTCGTGCACATGCGCACGCTGGGTCACCAGGTTGTACATGTTGTTTGACCAGTTCTGAATGGTCGTATAGCGGAAGCGGGCGTTCTTCTTGACAATGATCTCGATCACACCACTGTGGAACGAGTCGGTCGTGTACACCGGGGCCGTGCAGCCTTCCACATAGTGCGCCTCAGCGCCCTCGTCCACAATGATCAGAGTGCGCTCGAACTGGCCCTGGTCAGCCTGGTTGACGCGGAAGTAGGCCTGCAGCGGCATCTCGACCTTGACACCCTTGGGGATGTAGACGAACGAGCCACCCGACCACACCGCCGAGTTGAGCGCCGAGAACTTGTTGTCCTCGATCGGGATGATAGTGCCAAAATACTCGCGGAACATCTCAGGGTGGTCTTTCAAACCCTGCTCGATGCTCTTGAACAGCACGCCCTGGTCTGCCAGGTGCTGCTGGATGTTGTGATACACCATCTCTGATTCGTACTGGGCGCCCACGCCCGCAAGAAACTTCTGCTCGGCCTCAGGGATGCCTAGACGCTCAAAGGTCTTCTTGATGTTCTCGGGCACATCGTCCCAGCTCTTGCCTTCAGCTTCGGCCGGCTTGCTGTAGAAGTAGATCTCGTCCAGGTTCAGCTTGTCCAGGTCACCGCCCCAGGTTGGCATCGGGCGCTGCGTAAAATGCTTGTACGCCTTCAGGCGGAAGTCAAGCATCCACTCCGGCTCTTCCTTCTTGGCGCTGATCTGGCGAACGATGTCTTCGTCCAGACCCTTGCGCGTGCGGAATACCGGCTGGACCTCATCTACAAAGCCATACTTATAGTCATCGATACCGGCCAACAGCTCGGCATCGTCTTTGGGTTTTTCAATAATGTCTTTTAGTGCCATGGTTACCTCATTTCAGTGAACAGTGAGTGGTGAACCGTGAACAGGAGATTGGAGACTAGAGATTTGAATCTCCAATCTCTAATCACGAATTACTGCCCACTCGTCACTAGTTGGTGTGCTTCACGCACCCAGTCGTAGCCCTGCGCTTCCAGCTTCAGGGCCAGCTCCGGGCCACCCGTTTCCACAATGCGCCCGTCAAACATCACATGCACCACATCCGGGTTGATGTAGTTCAGCAGGCGCTGGTAGTGCGTGATCACCAGGGCGCCGAAGTTCGGCCCGCGCAGCGCCTGCACGCCCTCGGCCACATTGCGCAATGCGTCAATATCCAGGCCGGAGTCGGTCTCGTCCAAAACGGCGAACTCAGGGTCGAGCGCGGCCATCTGCAGGATCTCGGCGCGCTTCTTCTCGCCGCCAGAGAAACCATCGTTGAGGTAACGGCCGGCGAAGCTGTGGTCCATCTTCAGCAGGTCCATCTTCTCTTTCATGAGGGTGCGGAACTCGGGGATGGGCATGCCCTTATCCTCGGGGTTCTTGGCCTTGCGGTGCGAGTTGAGCGCCGTGCGCAGGAAGTTGGCCACGCTCACGCCGGGGATCGCCACCGGGTACTGGAACGCCAGGAAAATGCCCAGATGAGAGCGCTGGTCCGGCTCCAGCTCAAGGATGTTCTGCCCCTTGAACCACACTTCGCCGCCAGTCACTTCATAGTTCGGGTGGCCCATCAGGGTGTAAGCCAGTGTGCTCTTGCCGCTGCCGTTGGGGCCCATCAGGGCGTGCACCTTGCCCTGCTCGATCGTCAGGTTGAGGCCTTTAAGGATCTCATTGCCAGCTACAGTGACGCGTAAATCGCGTATATCCAATTGAGACATGAACCGTACTTCTCCTAGAGAATGATTGTGAACGCCGCCTCAAACGAAGGCGCAAGTGTTCAACCAGGGTGATTTTCAGAGATTATAGCAGGTTCATAGACTAGGGTCAATATTTATGAGGAAAATCTAAAATATTGTGCTGAATGCATCGTCATTGCGAGGCGGCCGCACGCAGTGGGGCCGCCGAAGCAATCTGGGTTCAGCAAGTTTTACGCAAGGCTAGGTAAAAAAAAGCCCGCTATTTTGTCATTCCGACGAGGCCGCGGCCGAGCCGCTGAGCCTTCCAGCGGAAAGAATCCGTATCAGATAGTTTGTGCTCAAACACATCTACCGTCATTGCGAGACGGCAGCCGCATAAAAATGCGGCTGCTGTGTAAGGCCGCACGCGGTGCGGCCGCCGAAGCAATCTGGGTTTCCGCCGGCCTCGGAAAAGAGCAATATCGTGATAGAGCGCCAGGAACCCAGGACATATAATCAAAACATGCAAGAATGGTCCAGCTACAAGCACCACAGCAGCGTGAAAGTGGACCTGCTGCACGCCTATTTTTCCAAGCACAGTTATCCGCGCCACAGTCACGACTACTACGTGATCGCCCTGGTGGAAGAGGGGCTGCAGTCATTCAGCCTGGGATCACAAAAGTTCATCACGCCCCCAGGTGGTTTTATATTCATCAATCCCGGCGAGAGCCATACCGGCGAGCCGGCCGCCGTACGCGGTTTCCGTTACCGTGCCATGTACCCCACCGTCGAGCAGTTGCAAGGTATCGCCCAGGACCTGGGCCTCAGAGACGGCCAGCCTCAGTTCACACAGCCGCGCCGCAACAATGCCGGCCTGGCAAGCATGTTCTCCCGCATGCATGCCTTGCTGATGTGCGCTGAGCCTGGGCTGGAGGCGGAGACAGCCTTCGTGGGCACGATGGCAGAGCTGCTACGCCTCTTTGGCGCCGTCCGGCCGCCGGCCGTCATGCCCGCCACGGTGCAAAAGGCGCTCGCCTATATTCACGAAAACTTCACCCACCCCATCACGCTCGACGAACTGGCCGCCGTAGAGTCGCTCAGCCGCTATCACTTCTTGCGCTCCTTCCGCAACCAGTTGGGCATGCCACCGCACACATATATTGAAAACTGCCGCATTGCTGCCGCCCAGCGCCTCTTGGCCACCGGCCTGCCGCTGGCGCAGGTGGCCGCCGAAGTCGGCTTCAGCAGCCAAAGCCACTTCACGCGGCGCTTCCGCCAGACTCTTGGCGTAACCCCAGGGCGCTACGCCAGCCTCGTGCTGGCCTGAGGCATCATGTTCAACTGGCTCCCCACTATCACATACGCCCTGGTGGCAAACTTCACTCCAGGGCCCAACAATATCACCAGCGCCGCCATGGGCGTGCTGTACGGCTACCGCCGCTCGCTGCCATTCCTGCTCGGGAATACGACGGGGTTTTATGTCGTGCTGCTTATTGCCGCGCGGGTGTCCAACACTCTCCTGACCGCCATCCCTGGCATTGAGCCTGTGCTGCGTTACATTGGCGCGGCCTACATCTTGTACCTGGCCTTCAACATCCTGAAAGCTACCTATGTTTTTGAAGACGAGGAAGCAAAGCCGATGAGCTTTTGGCAGGGGTTTGTTTTCCAGTTCCTCAATCCCAAAGTGATCATTTATGCCCTCACCCTCTTCACCACATTCCTGGCCTGGCTTGTCAACGACACCATCCAGCTGCTGCTTGTGCTGGTGCCACTTACCCTGAGCTGCTTCGCCGCCATTTCTACCTGGACCCTGTTTGGGACGCTGATCAAGCGCTACCTGGGCTATCCGCGCATTCGCCTGGCGGTCAATATCATCCTTGCGCTCATGCTGGTCTACTCTGCTGCAGATATGGTCGGCATCGTCTAAGGCGGGGTACCCCAATACCCCAACACCTTGACAAACGCCGCCCATCCCACCATCCCCACCAAAATATAGTTACACTAGCCATTAGAGGCAAAAAGTTTTAACTATTAACTGCACCCCACCCCCACCATGATGATTATTAAAACTTTTGCGGAGGAAGTATGAACGCCACGGTAGAGATCCAGCCCCAGGAAGTTAGCAACATGCTCGTCCAGCTCTTTGAGGAAACTTTCAACACCAGCCAGGGCATCTACCTGGACAAGAACAGCTCGCTACTCGCCACCCTTGACACCATCACCGCCGAAGAAGCCTCCATCCCCGTCGGCGGCAAATGCGCCTCCCTGGCCGCCCAGGTCGAGCATGTCGTTTTCTACATCGAATCCTTCGAGCGCTACGCCCTGCAGGGCGACGACACCCCGCCCGACTGGGGCCACATCTGGCGCACCGTCGAGAAGGTCACCCCGGAAGAATGGGAGGCCTCCAAAGCCAAGCTGCGCAGCACCTATGAGCGCATCAAGGGCCTCTTCGCCAAAAACCCCATGTGGAACCAGGACACCATCGGCGGCGCCCTCACCGTCATCATCCACTCCGCATACCACCTCGGCGAGATCCGCCAGGCCATGTGTGTTTTGAAAAATGATCAGTGATTAGTGAAAGTGATCAGGAATCTCCAATCTCAGCTCTCCGGATCACCAATCACTGCTCACTCCTCACGGGGCTTGATTTTTATGAGGAAAATCTAAAATATTGACGGCGCGATATGCGGGTGATATACTGCCTTCAGTCATGGGCAGTACACGCAACGCAGTCCTCAAATACTTGCTAAACCACCAGCGCAGCACGATCAACGAACTGGCCAAAGCCGTCAAGATCAGCCCTATCTCCGTGCGCCACCACATCGCGCGCCTCGAAGATGAAGGCCTGGTGGCCTCCACGGAAGAGCGCCACGGCGTGGGCCGCCCGCGCCGCGTCTACTACCTAACCGAAGCCGGCATGGAGCACTTCCCCGGCCGCACCATTCGCTTCACCAACCGCCTGCTCGACGAGCTGAAGGAAACCCTGCCCGCCGAGCAGTTCGCCGGGTTGCTGGCCGGCATGGGCGCCTCGGCGGCCGATGACCTGGCCGCCAAGGGCGACCTGGAGCAGATGAGCCTTGACGAGCGCCTCAAGCTGCTCAAAGCCTGGCTCACCAAAGAAGGCTTCAGCGTCCAGGTGCAGCGCAACGAACACGAACTCATCATCAAGGAAACCAGCTGCCCCTACTTCTATGTGGGCCAAACCCACGGCGAAGTCTGCAGCATTGATAAAGCCCTCATCGCCAAGGCCCTCTCCGCTGACCCGCAGCGCACATCCTGCCTGCTCAGCGGAGACAGCCACTGCACCTACACCATCCCGATGGCCGCCATCAAGCAGGCCATCACATCGTAAGAACGGAGCCACACCCAATGAGTCCTGTAGCCTCACAAGACCCCGCCAAGCAAGCCATCTGGGAAATTGAAAGCACCAATCCCGACTTGGTCCCCGCCGTCGAAGCCGCCCTGCGTGAAGTCGTAGACCCTGAGATCGGCCTCAACGTCATCGAGCTGGGCCTGGTGCGCAACGTGGCCCTGCAGGACAACCAGGGCAAGGTCACCATGATCATGACCACGCCGTTCTGCCCCTACGCCCCGGCCCTGCTGGAGATGACCCGCAAGAAAGCCGCCGATGCCCTGCAGCGCGACACCACCATCATGATGGGCACCGAACTATGGGACCTGACTTACATGGAAGAGGGCGCCGGCGCAGACTGGGGCATCTTCTAACAAAACAAAAAAGACGGCGCTCGAGCGCCGTCTTTTTATTGCTTAGGATGCTGGAGAAAAAACTCCAACATCATCTGATTGGCAGAAACATCTTGTGAAGGGGGATCACCGATCAAACCATCTCGCCCGCCCGGCCAGGCATGCTGGCCATCAATGATCGTCACCTGCACCACAGCCGCGCTGCCATCGCAATCGGCATATGTCTCGATCAGCACATTGCCGCGGGCGCGCGTAGTGCTGCTTGGCAGCGGGTTGCAGCCGTTGGCCGCAACCCAAAACGCCAGCGAGTCCGCCACGGACAGGTCGATCCGCCCAGGCTCGATCGCCATCGGGCTCAAGCCGCCCTCATACAGCACATGCTGGTCGGCCATCCCGTTGAAGGCGATGACCGCCACCGGGCTGGCGGGCGCAGGCGGCGTGAACAACGCCGCCTCAGCTGACGCCTGCCCACCCACGCTGGCGGCCACAGGCGCAATGCCCGCCACCAGGTCAGCCAGCTCTGCGCCGGCGCGGTGCGCCATCATGCCTCCGTTTGACATGCCGGTGATGTATATGTGGGCCGGGTCTACGGCGTAATGAGCCACCATGGAGCCGATCAAGACGCGCAGCAGACCCACATCATCCACCGCGCTCTCCATGGCGTAACCGCAGCAGTGGCCGGCATTCCAGGTGAGCAAGGCGCTACCCAAACGGCCGCTGCCGTTTGGGTAGGCCACAATGAAGCCGTACTCATCGGCGTCCGCATCCATCCCAGTCGAGCGGCGCACCTGCTGCCCGCTGCCACCCCCGCCGTGCAGCACGATCAGCAGCGGCAGCTGCGTCTCTCCATCGTAGGCCGGCGGCAAGTGCAGCAGCACCTCGCGCCGGTCAGCGCCGTTCACGATCGTCAGCTCATAGTCCCCCGGCTGGGGCTGGCTGTCCTCGGGCTGTCCAGGCTGCACCACCGGCGAAGGCAGCATGGTGGCTGTGGGCTGGGCCGGTTGGGCAAAGTTACACGCCAGCGCAGCCAGCGCCAGGGCTGCCAGGATCCAAATGAACTTGCGCATACTAGAGTCTACGAAGAAACCACCAAAAGTGTTGCGGTCTGAAGCCAGAATGTGCAAGCCTGCGGACTGCGGCTGTTTCAGGTATAATCTCGCCCTGTTCGGGGCGTGGCGCAGCCCGGTAGCGCACTTGCATGGGGTGCAAGGGGTCGGAGGTTCGAATCCTCTCGCCCCGACTAAAAAGACCGCAGAATTGCGGTCTTTTTGATTCTTACGTTGCGGCTACGCCGCAACTAGTGGAGTTGCTTCGCAACTCCAGGCTTTCTGCGCCAAGTATCGTGGCCTTGCGGCTGGCGCCGCAACTAGTGGAGTTGTGCGTTGCGGCTACGCCGCAACGCAGGAACTTTTTACCCCTGTCCGCCGTTGTACCCAGAAGCGCTGGGAGTGCTAAAATCACTGTAGCGCGTCATTTTGATAGGGAGAACCGCTATGTCCAAAACCGTCACCCGCATTCGTATTCTGGGCCTGCTGCTGGCCGCGGGCCTGCTGCTGGCCGCCTGCCGCGCCCCCTCGCCTGAGAGCCATGCCCCCACGCTGGATCTCAATGCTCTCTACACCCAGGTAGCCGGAACCCTGGTGGCCCAGGGGCAGCAGGCAGCTGCCACCAACACGCCGGCCGCCACCCAGACCCCCTTCGTGGTCACCGCCACCCCCACCGAAACCCCGCTCCAGCCCGTGGCCACCAACACGCCTGTGCCCACCACCGTGGCCGCCACCAGCGTTCCCGTCGTGGGTTGCTACCAGGCCTACTTCGTGACTGACGTCACCGTTCCCGACAATACGCAGATGAGCAAGGGCCAGAGCTTTACCAAGACCTGGCGCATCCGCAACAACGGCACCTGCACCTGGTCCAGCGATTTTGACATCGTCTACACCTCCGGCACCAACCTGGCTTCCAGCAGCAGCATCGACATCCCTAAGGAAGTCAAGCCCGGCGAAACGGTGGATATTTCCATCGCCATGACCGCCCCCAATAGCGATGGCACCTACCGCAGCAGTTGGGTGATCAAAGCCACCAACGGTTACACCTTCGGCGTCAACGGCCATGCCAACAGCGCCGGCGTGCCCTTCTTTGCCCTGATCCGCGTGGGCACAGCGAGCAGCGGCGTGCGCTACGACTTTGCGGCCAGCTATTGCTCGGCCAGCTGGTCGAGCAATGAAGCCGGCAGTCTGCCCTGCCCCGGCGCCAACAGCGGCACGCAAGGCTTCGTGATGGTGCTGCAAAACCCCCAGCTCGAGACCCGCGACGAGGATGAGCCTGCCATCTGGCCACGCCCCAACCACGCCAGCAACGGATTCATCCGCGGCGTCTATCCTGATTTCTCTGTACAAAGCGGCGATCGTTTCCGCACCCAGGTCGGCTGCCTCAAGAACAACCCCAACTGTCGCCTGCTGTTCACCTTCAGCTACATCCTCAACGGCACTGAGACGGTGCTAGGCACCTGGGACGAGAAGTTGGAAGGCCTGGCCAAGGATATCAACATCGACCTCTCCAGCCTGGCGGGCAAGACCGTGCGCTTTGTGCTGACGGTGAAGCCAAACAACACTGACTATGCACAGGCGAACGGCTTCTGGTTCGTGCCGCGCATCATCAAGCCCTAGGCTTGCAAGCTGACCGAGCAACAAGAGGCATCTGCGCTGAGCGCAGATGCCTCTTTATTTAAACCGGCGTGCAATGTACAATGACGCGCGATGTGAGCGAACTGCGCTCACGCAGATCCAGCACGTTGGAGGAGAAGAGATATGGCATCAGCAAAGTTTGTGATCGAGAAGGGCAAAGGCGGCTTCCGCTTCAACCTCATCAGCACCAATGGTGAGCCGATCCTGCACAGCGAGCGCTACAACACCAAAGACAGCGCCAAGCGCGGCATCAAGTCAGTCAAGAAACACGCCGGCAAGCTGGCCAACTACGTCGAAGCCAAGTCCAAGAACGGCAAGAGCTACTTCAACCTGCGCGCCGCCAACAACCGCATCATTGGCACCAGCGAGATGTACTCCTCGCCCGCCAAGTGCAAGGGCGGTATCGACGCGGTGAAGCGCGTCGCCGGTGGCGCCACCATCGAAGACAAGAGCTAGACTAGATCGCGCAATTAGTCAAGAAAAAAAGACCGGGCAATCGCTTGTCCGGTCTTTTTGTTTATAGTAGCATTAATCACCTGCTCATTTTGGCAGAGACTACAGGAAAGGAGGCTACTTTTTATTATGAGACTCACTCCTCCCAAGCAATGGGTATTCTGGGCTGCACTCGTCCTCGCTGTTGTTGCTTTGCTGGGCGCGCTGGGCGTTCTCGCCTTCGCCGCTCCTTACGCCACCTGGCTGGCTTTCGCTGGCTGGGCGCTTCTGGCCGCTGGCAACGCCGTCAAGGGCTTCTAAGCACCAGAACCAACAAAAAAAGACGACCCGATGGGTCGTCTTTTTTTGTTGTCTATTAGCGCACAGGCTCAGCGGCGATCGGGTTGCGCAGCTCGCCCAGCCCTTCAATGCTGGTGACGAGCTCGTCGCCGTCTTTCAGCGGGCCAACCCCGGCAGGCGTGCCGGTGAGGATCAGATCGCCAGGCTCCAGGGTCATGACGGAGGAGATATAGGCCAATAGCTGGCGTACCGAGAAGATCATGTCCCGCGTAGAGCCCATCTGGCGCAGCTCGCCGTTGACGGAGCAAGTCACCACCGCATCTGCCGGGTCAAAGTCAGTCTCGATCCAGGGACCAAAAGGACAAAAGGTATCGAAGCCCTTGCCACGCGTCCACTGGCCGTCACGCTTCTGCAAGTCGCGGGCGGTGATGTCATTGGCAATGGTGTAACCCAGAATATATTCATTGACCGTATCCGGCTCGATCCAGCGGCCGCGCTTGCCGATCACGATGGCCAGCTCGGCCTCGTGCTCCGGCTGCTGGGTCTGCGGCGGCAGGATGATGGTTTCGCCGTGCGCCACTAATGATGAGGGCGGCTTGAGGAACAGCATCGGCACCTCTGGCACCTCGTTGCCCAACTCTTTGGCGTGGTCCGCATAGTTGCGGCCCACGCAGATGATCTTGCTGGGCAGCGCCGGCGGCAGCAGCTTGAGGTCGGCCAGGGGGATAGTAGCCTCTGCCCGCTGGAAGGCTGCGTACGGGTCACCCTCGATCGGGCCAACCTTATCGCCCAGCACCCAGCCGTAGCGGGCCGTGCCGTCTTGCTGCAGATATCGAATGATGCGCATCAGTCTCCTCTAGTTTGCCCGCGCCAGGCGGCGCAGCAGTTTATCCGTCTTGGTTTGCACTTCTTTGTGGCGCTCGGCAAAACGCCAACGCAGCGCCTGGCCGAGTGCGTTCACCAGAGCAGCCATCACAAAGCTCACCGCCTGGTCACTCCCCTCTGGGCGCGGCACCTCCAGCACCACGTCCGCCTTGCGGGCGGCGTCGTACGAGGCGCCGCCCACCACCACGGTGGTGTGCAGCCCGCTGGCCTTGGCCTGGGCCACGGCCAGCGGCAGCAGTGGTGTGCTGTTGTACGCATCCAGCGCCATCAGCAGGTCGCCTTCGCTGGCCAGCGCCAGGCCGGCCGCCAGCCCCTGCTCCTCGACCGGCAGGCTGTAGGCCAGCAGACCGATGGATTGCAGATGGCGCAGCAGATCGCTGGCCTGCGGGGCGGCGGCCGCATCGCTCATCACGAAGACGCGCTTGGCCTTGCCCAGCGCGCTAAGCAAACTCTCCAGCGGCGCGGCATCCAGCAGGCGGCGGGCGCGCTCAATCGCGTCAGCCAGCTCTTTGTAGGCACGGTCGGTCAGGCCGCGCAAGCTATCCGCTTTGGGCTCAATGTTCTGACGCAGCAGCAGCTCTTGCAGCACACGCGCCTTGATCTCGTCCTGCAAGGCCGGGAAGCCGGAGTAGTTCAGGGTCTGGGCGAAACGCACCACGGTGGCAGCATCCACATCCACCTCATGCGCAAGCTCAGAGGCGGTCAGCAAGGCGGCCTGCACGTATGAATCTAATATATAATCTGCGAGCCTTTGAAAGCTTTTCGAAAGGCGCGGCCGCGCTTCTCTTATGCGGTCAGCATAGGTGCCTGGAGGCATAAGGCAGACTATAGCACAAAGTTTTTTGCAGGTATAATCATTTTTGCAATTTGGATTGCAGCCCATGAAGGGGTTTTAAGCCTGGGCGAGTAGCTCAGTTGGTTAGAGCGCCTCCCTTACAAGGAGGATGTCGTAGGTTCGAGTCCTATCTCGCCCACTAAAACAGCGCCTGCGGCGCTGTTTTGCTTTCCGGGCCGGCGCCAGCCAGCCCGAAAGCAAGCCTCATTGTATAATCCCAGGCAAGCAGGGTCTTATGGAGAAATGGGAGTATCTTGAGCTCAAGATCACCCACGGCGCGGTTGAGCTGGTGGACGGCGAACTGCTGCCCCCTGCCGATCCGCACAGCCCGGACCCTTACGACTACGTCAAAAGCATGATCGCGGATGGCTGGCAGCTGGTCACCCGCTCCGGCTCACTGAGCGGCGAATTCTCGGTAGTGCTCAAGCGCCCCCTCAACAGCGAATAGCCCCTCACGGGACATTTTGACCGCCAAATTGGGACAAACGACACCTGCCCCACCTGCCCGCCTGCCGTATTCTAGGGTCAAAGAAACGTCGGAGCAGGTTCCAGCAGATCGCCGACACTAACGGTAATGGGACGGCCAGAAAACAAGGCCGCAGCCGTTTGACAGTGTGGCCGGTGCGGTCACCAGAACAGGCGAAGCTGGTAGGCAAGTCAAACGCTCGGCCAGAGGCGAACTGGTCAGGCAATGACTTAGCCCTGATTGCTCCGGCGTTTTCTTTTAATATCTAGCCACGAAGCGAAAGAGCGCTCTGGTTTTGTTTCGTTACTTCTTGGCCCGCTCTGAAGACTTGCGAGCATCCACGTACATTTCGAGCAGCCGTTCCTTGGAATTCATCGCCACGGCTTCACCGATCAGCTCCAGCGGCAAGTCTTCCAGCTTCTTGAAACGCACGCAGGATTTGCCAATATCCATCCGTTTGCCAGTGGCTTTATAGCGGTCCATGAACCACTTGGTGGTGGCAGGTTCGCTGTAGATATTGTTCAGGTAAACCGCCATATAGTTCTTCTGTGACGCCAAGGCGGCGATGCCCAAGGGTTGGCCGTTGTAAGTCTCCGGGAAGTCCTTAAGCGGGATGTAGTAGGTGATCATTCCGAAGGTCATTCCCTCTTCAAAGCCTTTGGGCAGATTAGCCTTGATGACCTTGCGCACCGCGCTGAGAGCCTTGCGCCGCTCTTCAGGCAGCTCCTTTAGATACTCTGTGACAGTTTTTGCCTTGCTGCTGACCATGAACCCTCCGCTCGATATCTACTCAGCCTATCGCACTTGGAAGCCCTTCGTCAAGCGCTGATACAATTCGTTTGCTAACCCCCACCAAGACAAAGAATATGCCGACCAAAAAGACAAAATCTGCCCCCAAAGACTTCTTGTTTCGCGGCAGCCTGGCCCAGCTGGATCCGGCCGTGCACGAGCTCAACCAGCTCGAGGCCGAGCGCCAGTACCGTAAGCTGATCCTGATCGCCAGCGAGAGCACCGCCCCGCTGGCGGTGCGCGAGGCGCTGTCTTCCGCCTTTGGCAACCTGTACGCTGAGGGCTACCCTGACGAAGCCAGCCGCTGGATGAGCGAGGATGAGATCCTCGACCACGAGGCACGCCTGGCGCACTATCGCCGCAACTCCGACCCGCGTTATTACAAAGGCGTGGAGTACGCCGACGCCATCGAGGCGCTGGCCCGTCGCCGCTGCGCCGAGGCCTTCGCCGCCAACGGCGTCACGGCGGACCAGATCTACGTCAACATCCAGGCTCTCTCCGGCGGCCCGGCCAACAACGCCGTGTATCACGCCCTGGTCAAACCGGGTGACACCGTGATGGGCATGAACCTGCTGCACGGCGGCCACCTTTCGCACGGCGCGCCGGTCAACCGCTCGGGTAAGTACTACAACATCGTCCATTATTCGGTAGATCCAGTGACCGAGCGCATCGACTATGACCAGGTGGAAGCGCTAGCCAAAGAGCACAAGCCCAAGATGATCATCGGCGGCTTCTCGTCCTACCCTTGGCCGGCCGATTGGGCGCGCCTGCGCCAGATCGCCGACGCGGTAGACGCGTACCTGCTGACCGATATTGCCCATGTGGCCGGTCTGGTGGCCGCCGGCGCCTACCCCTCCCCCATGGGCCATGCGCACGTCATCACCTCCACCACCCATAAGACGCTGAATGGCCCGCGCGGCGCCATCATCATGACCACCGATAAGAAGCTGGCGGAGCTGATCGACCGGGCTGTGTTCCCCGGCGAGCAAGGCGGCCCACATGTGAACGTGTTTGGCGGGCTGGCGCTCACTTTCAAGATCGCCCAGAGCAAGGAATTCAAGCAGCTGCAGGCCCAGGTGGTCAAGAACGCCGTGGCGCTGACCGAGCAGTTGCAGAAGCGCGGCTTCCGCATCCCCTTCGGCGGCACGCAAAGCCATCTCACCAATGTGGACTGCAAAGTCGTGGTGGGGCCAGACGGCACCACCCTCTCCGGCGATATGGCCGCCCGTATTCTGGATATGGCCGGCATTGTGGTCAATCGCAATACCATCCCCGGTGACCGCGGCGCCATGAACCCGTCTGGCCTGCGCCTGGGCACGCCATGGATCACGCAGCGCGGCTTCAAGGAGAAGGAGAGCCGCCAGCTGGCCGACATCATCGCCGATGTGCTGCTGACCTGTGTGCCCTACCGTGACCGCAGCGAGACCAGCCTGAGCCAGCGCGCCAAGGTGGACTTTGCCGTGCTGGAGGATGCCAAGCTTCGCACCCGTGCCCTGGCCGAGAAGGCCGGCATAGATTTCAAGCCCACCGTGAGTGGCTATCCGCACTTCTACTATATAGTTGACAAGCCCAAGGCCAAAGGCGCCTGGGTAGGGATCGAAGTGCACGGCGAGCAGGCCACTGCCCTGCTGAACATAGCCATCGCCAGCGACATTGAGACGCTTGGCAAGGCTTCCAGCTTCATCATGCACACGCCCAAGGGCGACGTGCACGGCAGCCTCAAAGCCCTGCCCAAGGGCGGCTACCTGCTGGGCGTGAAGCGCGCCCAGTTCGGGCTGGCGGCCACCTGGCTGCGCGCCCTCTCGGATGGCTATGTGAGCATCGACGCTACGGACCCGCAGCGCAAGGCGCCGGGACCGGTGGCCGTACGCGAATCCAAACTCAAAGTGACTGCGCCGTCAGGCAAGGCCGCCGCAGCCGAGAAGCCGTTCTACTACGGCATCGGCAGCTCCAAAGCCAAGGCGCTGCCCAAGTTCGATTGGCATGAACCCAGCGAGGCAGCCATCAAGCGCACCGCGCTCTACGATACGCATGTGGCCCTGGGCGCCAAGATGGTGCCGTTTGCCGGCTGGGATATGCCGCTGCGCTACAGCTCCGTGCGCGAGGAGCACGCCGCCGTGCGCACGGCCGCGGGCCTGTTCGATGTCACTCACATGGGCGTGTACGATGTGAGCGGGCCGCAGGCGGCCAGCTTCCTCGACTCGGTGTGCGGCAACGACATCACCAGCTTGCCGGTGGGCATGTCCATCTACACTCACTTCATGGATGCTGACGCCAATGTGCTCGACGACCTGATCGTGTACCGCATGGCTGAGCAGCACTACCTGGTGGTGGTCAACGCCGCCAATGATGACAAGAACTGGGCCTGGCTCACTGCCGTGCAGGCCGGCGCGGTGCTGGTGGACCCGCAGCAGCCCGGTGCGCTGGCCTTCGGCCGCGGCGCAAGGCTGCGCAACCTGCGCGCCGCCAGCAGCGGCAGGCAGCAGCGCGTAGACATTGCGCTGCAAGGCCCCAAGTCTCGCAAAGTTTTGCTGGCGCTGGGCGCTAGCGAAGCTGACAAGCGCACCATCCGCAAGCTCAAGCGCTTTGGCGTAGCCAAGATGAAGCTGGGCGGCTTTGACCTGATCCTTTCGCGTACGGGGTACACCGGCGAGCCGGTGTCGTTCGAGCTGTTCGTGCACCCTGACCAGGCCGTGGCGCTGTGGAACGTACTGCTGGCTGCCGGAGCCAAGCATGGCCTCAAGCCGTGCGGGCTGGCAGCGCGTGACTCGCTGCGCATCGAAGCCGGCCTGCCGCTGTACGGTCATGAGCTGGCTGGGCCGCTCAACCTGGGCATCGGCCACTCCGGCTTCCGCGCCTTCGTCAAGACGTCCAAGCCGTGGTTCATAGGGCGCAGCGCCTTCCTGGCCCAGGAGGAGGAGCGCAAGCGCGAAGTAGTGCGCTTCCGCCTGCCGCAGGGCGTGCGCATCGCCCACCAGGGCGACCCGGTGACCGATGCCGACGGCAAGCGCATCGGCGAAGTGACCAGCTGCTCGCTGGACAGCGAAGGCACGCTGACCGGCCAGGCGTTGGTCAACAAGAAATTCACCAAAGAGGGCAGCAAGATCATGGTCTACCAGGGCATGGCCGGCAAGGACATCGCCGGCGCCACCCCCACCGAGGCCACGGTAGTGAGCCGCATGCTGGTGCGGTAGCGCACCAGCATGCGCTAGTGCTCAGGTACGGTTAAGCTGAGCACAGTAATCTTGGAGTAACACCCGGACGAGACGCGCCGTACCCGGTCACGACAAGACGACGCAAACAAAATTCTGTTTTGTTTGGAGGTGTCTTGTGTCTGGAACCTGGATTGTTTTATTGTTGGCCGGCTTGTTTGAGGTGTGCTGGGCGGTAGCGCTGAAGTACACCCAGGGCTTTACCAAGCTATGGCCTAGCCTGTTCGCCGCCATCACCCTGGGGTTGAGCGTATACCTGCTCTCGGTAGCCACCCGGAGGCTTGAGCTCAGCGTAGCCTATGCGGTGTGGGTCGGTATCGGCACGGTAGGCGCCAGCCTGCTGGGCATCATCCTCTTCAAAGAAGCCATTAACCCGTCCAAGCTGCTGTTCCTGGGGCTGCTGATCGCCAGTATCATCGGGCTCAAATACTCCGTGTAATTGTCTTGACACAAGCCGCCACGCCAAAACAGCGTGGCGGCTTTTTCGTTTTATACTGCGATGATGGCCACTCTAAGACGCCTGCCATGGTATGCGATCGCCACCACGCTGCTGCTGGCGGCCTGCCTGTACTACGGCTGGGCCTTCCTGCAGCGCACAAGCATTGATGTCGATGGCGAGGTGATGCACGCCCTGTTCGACGATGCAATGATCTCGATGCAGTTCGCCAAGAACTTTGCCCGCGGCGAGGGCCTGGTGTGGAATGCAGGCGGCGCCCGTGTGGAAGGGTTCAGCAACCCGCTGTGGGTGCTGATCATGAGCGTCGTGCACCTGTTCCCGCTCAAGCTCACTGAAACCAGTTTCTACGTCAAGCTGATCAGCTTGGCCTGCCTGTTCACCAACCTGTTCATGGTCAAGGGTCTGGCAGAGCACTTCTCAAAGAATCGCCTGGTGCCGCTGGCCGCCATCTTCCTGACCGGCTTTTACTATTCGCTCAATACTTGGAGCCTGCAAGGCATGGAAGTCGGCCTGCAGGCGCTGCTACTCAGCGCGGCGTTGCTGCTGGGGCTGCGCGCCCTGCAGCAAAACCGCTTCCAGCCCTGGATGTACGTGCTGTTCAGCCTGCTGATCCTGCTGCGCATGGATTCGGCCGCCCCCACACTGGCAGCGACCATGGCCTTTGCCTGGATCGATCCGAACCATCGCCGCAAGCATCTATTGTGGGGCGCGGCGGCCATCTTCGGCACGCTGCTGGCGTTGACCGCCTGGCGCTATGCCTATTACGGTGAGCTGCTGCCGAACACGTACTACCTCAAGCTTGGCTCAGGTTCCACTGTGCTGCGCATCAGCATTGGCCTGCGCCGCCTTTGGGACTTCGTATGGCTGGGCAATTGGACCTTGTTCGCCTTGGTGCTGCTGCTCCCGATCCTTGACCGCTCGAAAGCTTTGCTGCCGCTATATGCGGCCATCCTGGCCCAGGTGGCTTACAGTGTCTATGTCGGCGGCGATGCCTGGGAGCATGTGGGCGGAGCCAACCGCTTCATTGCGGCGGTGATGCCGCTGTTCTTCGTGCTGTATGCGCATACGCTGGCCTTGCTGGCGGGGCTAGTGCTTTCACGCTTCACGCGCCGGCCAGCCTGGGCCGCGCCGCTCGCAAATCTCGTAGTGGCCCTATGGGTCGCGGTCAGCCTGTTCAACTTCAACGACTCTGTGCCCGAAAACGGCCTGGCCCGCTGGACCCTGGTGGCCAACCCCATCTTCACTGAAAGCTCAGAGCGCTACGCCCGGATGGGGATCCTGCTCGGCCAGATCACGGAACCCGAGGCCGTCATCGCCGTTGTCACCGCAGGCAACCTACCCTACTTCTCCGAGCGCACCAGCGTTGACCTGCTGGGCAAGAATGACCCGGTCATCGCCCATTTGCCGGCGCGTATCAATTCCAGCCTGTTCCACCCTGCCGATTTCCGCCCGGGGCATAATAAGTGGGACTATGCCTATTCGATAGGCCAGCTCCAGCCGGATGTCGTAGCCCAGATCTGGGAAGATACAGAAGAGGAAGCCGCGCCCTATCTGGTCAATTACGAGAAATACATCATCGATGGGATCCCTTACTACTTCCGTGAAGACTCGCCGTATGTGCGCTGGGAGCTTCTGCCTGCGGATGGAAAGTAATAGCAGAATGAAAAAGCCGAAACTTGCACTTTTGCTGCTACCGATCCTGCTGATAACACTGGCCTGCCGCTTCGGTGCGCCGCCGCCCAGCACTCCCACGGCTGAAGCCCAGCGCACACCAAGTGGCGGCAGCAGCAACTTTGGCGGCACGCAACCGGCGCCCCCATTCCAAGCCTGCCCCGTGCAGCTACCCAGTGTTGGCGCAGGCAGCAACCCGCAGCTCGGTGCCGAAGGCCTGGGCGACCCGTATTATCCGCACCTGGGCAACGGCGGCTACGATGTGCAGCACTACCACATCGAACTCAATGTCGACCTGGCCAGCCAGCACCTGGACGGAGCGGTGCGTATTGACGCCATCGCCACCCAGACCCTCAGCAGCTTCAATCTGGAGTTGGCTGGCATGCAGATCCACTCAGTAAGTGTGCAAAACAGCCCGGCTGAACACTCACGCATGGGCAATGAGCTCACCATTGAGCTGGCCCAGTTCATCCAGGCCGGCCAACCATTCGAAGTAGCGATCGAATACAGCGGCAGCCCCGGCGAGGGCATCGATTTCAGCGGGATGGAAGAGTTCGAGGTGGGCTGGGGCTGGTACCCGGATGGCGATGGCGCCTATGTGGCCGCCGAGCCAAGCGGCAACTCTACCTGGATGCCGGTGAACGAGCACCCCTCGGATAAGGCCACATACAGCTACGCCATCACCGTGGCGGAGCCGTACGTGGCGGCCGCCAACGGCGTGCTGCAAGACACGATCAGCCTTGGCGATGGCACACGCACCTTCATATGGAACTCGGCCTACCCGATGGCCAGTTACCTGGCCACGGTGGGCATCGGCGAGTTCGATATCGAGACCAGCATTGGGCCGAACGGGCTGCCGATCCGCGATTACTTCGAACGCGACATTCCGCAGGATGTGCGCGCTGACTTTGCCCGCACGGACGAAATGCTGGAGCTGTTCAACGAGCTAGTCGGCCCGTACCCGTTCGAGGTGACGGGCGTGATCGTGCATGATATTGACTTCGGGTTTGCGCTGGAAACGCAGACGATGAGCGTCTTCGGCTCCGGCTTCACCGACGAATACGTGGTGGCGCACGAGCTGGCGCACCAGTGGTTCGGCAACAGCGTCGGCCTCACCTGCTGGCAGGACCTGTGGCTGAACGAAGGCTTCGCCACCTACTTGAGCGTACTATGGAACGAGCACGCCTACGGCGAAGATGCCCTGATAGATGAGATGGAGTGGTACTACTGGCAGGTGGCGCAGAGCGGGCCGTTCGCCTCGCCGCCCGGCAACCCAGGGCCGGATGACCTGTTCAACTTTGGCGTGTACTACCGCGGGGCGCTGACCCTGCATGCACTGCGCGAGAGGGTCGGCGATGAGGTCTTCTTCGGCATCTTGCAGCGCTACTACGCCGACTTCCGTGACAGCAACGCCACCACGGCGGATTTTGTAGCCATCGCCGAGCAGGTCAGCGGTCAAAGCTTGCAGGAGTTCTTTGACGCCTGGTTGTATGCGGCGGACGTGCCCGATATCCCCGAGATGGGCTTGTATCTCTCAGATTATCAGTAGTGATTTTATGTAGGGGCGCAGCATGCTGCGCCCCTAGTGTTTCTGGTAGCGAATTAGGCCGAGTTTCAAGCAAAAACCAGATTACTTCGAGGCTATAAGCTGCATATTCATGCAACTTATAGCAGTCCTCGCAGTGACGGAGTCGCTATTCGTCGAAGACCAGTTCATCGCGGCCGGAGAGTTTGGCTTCGATGGTGCGGATGACAATATCCAGGTGGGCGGGGTCGTTCACATAGTCCAGATCGCCGGATGAGATGGTGAGCACCGGGCAGAGATCAAAGTTGCGCAGCCATTCGTCGTAATACCCATCCAGCAGGCCCAGGTACTCGGCGGTGATGCCAGCTTCCATCTCGCGGCCGCGGGCCTGGATGCGGCCCAGCAGCGCGGGCACGGGCGCCTTCAGCATGATGAGCAGATCCGGTTTGGGCAGCGAGGCGATGACCAGCTCGTAGACGCGTGAGTACGTATCCAGGTCCTCTGGGCTGAGGTTGCCGAGCGAGTGCAGAGCACGGGCAAAGATGTAATAGTCCTCATAGATGCTGCGGTCAAGGATGGCCGAGCTGGGGTCACGATAGGCTTCGAAGTGGAGCTGCGAGCGTTGAGCGAGCAGGAACACCTGGAGATGGAAGGCCCAACTGCGCATATCAGCATAGAATTTAGCGAGATAAGGATTGGTCTCGACGGTCTCGAAGCCAGTGCGCCAACCCAAGCGGTCACCCAGCTGGGTGACCAGCGAAGTTTTGCCGGCGCCGATGTTGCCAGCCACGAGAACAAGATGTTTTGCAGCCATTTGAGGGAGTATACATAAAGCGGCGCGGGACGATTTGCAAATCCAGGTGTTAATTTTTAGTGGGATACTTATTTCAGTAGTAGAAGGAGCAGACATGAAGCAAATCACCCTTTCCCTGTTATTGCTGTTGGCCCTGGCGGCCTGCAGCCCGGCGCCAGCCACGCCGGATGCCAATGCGCTGTTCACCAGCGTGGCCAGCACGCTTTCGGCGGTGAATACGGAGACGGCCGCAGCCGTGCCGCCCACCGAGGCGCCGCCGACGGCTACGCCGGAACCGGAAGCGACGGCCACCTTCACGCCCGAGCCGACTCCAACTCAGGAGGAAGGCCGCATCAACCTGGCGACCGGCGCCACCAACGGCGTGGTGACCGGCCGAGTGGAAGCCAACCAGCGGGTCAGCTTTGTGGCCGGCGCGGCCGCCAACCAGGTGATCATTGCCAACCTGTTCACCCAGGCCGGTAACGCCGTGATGGAGATCAAGGGCGCCGACGGCAGCACGGTGTTGGCCGAATCGCTGCGCTACAACTCCTACCGCACCCTGCTGACCAAGACGCAGGACTACGAATTCACCGTGGTGGGCGGCGGCAGCGCCCAGGACTTCACGCTGTCAGTGGCGTTTGCGGTGCCGGTGAGCTTCGCCAGCGGCACCAGCAGCGCCAGTTACACCGGGCGCACGGTGGGCGGCAACCCGGTGACCTACACGATCTACGCCCAAGCCGGCAAGCAGCTGCAGGTCAATGTGAACACCAACGCCAGCGACGCGGCCCTGACGATCTGGGGCTTCAACACCGGCGAGCCGTATGCCAGGGCGCAGAACGGTGTGACCAACTTCAGCCTGAACCTGCCGCAGACGCAGTACTACATCATCGAAGTGGTGCCGCAGGGCGGCCGCACCGTGGACTACACCCTGACGGTTTCGATCCCGTAGACCCGCGGTTGGGGCACCGCAGTGCGCCCCAACTGAAGACTACTCTCCTCGCAATGACGAGAAAGAAGAGCGGCCTGCATATGCAGGCTGCTCTTTTATTACCGGGCTACGGACTAACGTTGGCGATGACAGTCCACTTGACCGGATTGCCTTGCGTGATCTTGAGCGAGATGGTGAAGCTGTTGGAGCCGGGCGATACCTGGTGTGACCAGTTGTTGTTGCAGATGGTGTTGTCGTCTGCGCCAGGGGCCGTGATCTCGACATACTCCGGCATGCTGGTGTCGCACTGGAAGGCGATGTCGACTTCGGTCTGGCCAGTGAGGTCATCCACGCGGATGGTGATGCGGTGAGTGGTGTTGGCCGGCACCTCGCCGCTGATGGACTTGTTGTCGGTGTTGTTGGCTGAGAGCACCAGCGAGAAGTCTTGCGTGTTGCCGCTGTTGCCTCCGCCCCCGCCTCCGCCTCCACCGCCACCAGTGTTGTTACCGCCGCCACCGCCACCGCCGCCCGTGGGCGGTGCAGGCGGCGTAACGACGGGCAGACCGGCAAGCACATCACCTTCGATGAAATTGATGGAGATCCAGCCGGTGGCGCTGCCGAAGCGCACCTGCAGCCAGGTGCCGGCGGCGTTGATGCCGAGCACATCCACCGTTTGGCCGCCGGGGATGATGGCCATGACGCCATAGGCGGTCGAGTCGCCGGAGCGCATGTTGACGTCACGGCTGGTGGTGGCCTGCGGGGTCTCAGGGGTTGGGGTCTGCTGCGGGGTCGGCGTGCTGGTGGCGTTGTTGCCGGCGGCGGCCGTCTGCAGCTCGCTGATCTGCTGGGTCTGGGCGATGCCGGTGGCAATGACCGACTCGGCGCTGGGGCCGCAGGCGGCCAGGGCCAGGGTCAGCACGGCCAGGACCACGAATGCTTTTTTGCTCATATATAGCTCCTTATAAGGAAGATGCAGCTGTCGCTGAGAGAACGTAATCCACCGCCAAGCGTTACCCGCACGGATGTGCCTGGGCCGAACCGATTTGCAGGGCTGAAAGGTGCGGCACGCTGACAAAACCTTTAATCATCATCACAGTGAATCAGGGGGGCCGGGGAGGAGTGTTAATAGTTCAAGGGCGCTTGACAGCTTGCATGGCTTCGCCATGCATTGGAGTTTGTCGGGTAAAGCTCGACAAACTCCGCTCACAAGCAAAAGTTATTATCTGCGAATATGGGTGGGGGTCAAAACTTATTACTAACAACTTTTGCAGAAGGCGGATCAATGTGAGCATGGCACGCTTGTACACGCGTTGGGGCTATTTTGGGGGAGCTTTAGAAAAAATCAAGCTATTGGACAGCAGGCGGGCATGGCGTGTTAGGATGAGGCATGACCAAGACACAACCCTTTCTGACTTCACGGTATGCCTTGGCCGGTGTGTTCGCCGGGCTGGCTGGGTTTCTGGCCTTCCTGCTGATACACCAGGCGTTGATCATGCCGATCTGGTTCATTGCGCCGCTGGGCGTGGTGGTGGCGGCGCTGGCTGGGCTGCTGGTGGCGTGGGCCTACGCGGCGCTGCGCCCCGCCCTGCCCCAGAATACCTGGCTGGCGGTGCTGGCTTTCGTTGGCCTGCTGACCCTGACCCAAGTGGCCTCGTACGCGGTGAGCAGCGTGCAACACCCGATCATTGACTATCTATGGGGCGGCAACCGGGTGCTGCCGGGCTTTGAGGGCATCGTGTTCTCGCGCTTTGCGGTGGACCTGTTCGTGACGTCGGCGGTGGCTGGAGCGCTGGCGGGCCTACTTGTTGGCCGCAGCAAGCAGGCGGCCGGGCGCATGGCGCTGGCCGCGTTGGGTTTCGCCATCGGCCCGGGGCACAATACGCCGTTCTTTGCTGGAGTGGCGGCCAGCGCCGGGACGCTGTGGGCGCTGATATTGGGAGCGATTGTGACGGCGGCGGTAGTGTTTGCATTGGTAGTGCGCCGGGAGGATTCTTAGCATATTGCAAGCCTTTGCTTGACCTAAAGGATTCCTCGGCTGGCTGGCACAAGCTTCTAGATATCGATAGGAAGTCCGCCTCGGGATGAGATGCGCAGCGGTGCTGCGCGGGAGAAGCTGCTCGGCTAGCGCCGAGCGACGCTTCTCCGCGTGAACTCGGGCAGGGTATGTTGCGCAGCGCTGCTGCGCGGGAGGGCTGGCGACAATGGAGCTAGTGCAGGGGACTCATAAGCCCTTGGTCGTGAGTTCGAATCTTGGTATGAGGAGACGCAGATGGACCCTACAGTAGAAATCCCGAAACCAAGCAAAGCGGTCATCGATTGGCTGCTGGCTGCAGACCCGTCCATCCGCTGGCAAGTGATGCGTGACCTGACCGGGGCGCCGGACGCGGCTATTGTGGCCGAGCGGGCCAAGGTGGCTAGCGAAGGCTGGGGCGCGGCGATCCTGGCAGCACAGGTTGAGGACGGCACCTGGCCGGGCGAGGCGCGCATTCCTGAGTACCCTACCCTGCGCACCCTCATGCTGCTGTGCGATATGGGGCTGGACCCGGCGAGCGAGCAGGCTCGCAGCGCCATCGCCCGCGTGCGCGCCAATGTGACCTGGCTGATGAATATCACTGAGGAAGAACTGCCAAAGGACATGGACATCCACTGGTGGCATAAGCCGTTCTTTGACGGCGAGGTGGAGGCGTGCATGAACGGCCGGGTTGTGAAGGTCGGGGCGTACTTTGGTGAAGACATGCAGCCGCTGGTGGAGCGACTGCTGGGCGAGCAGAAGGCCGATGGCGGCTGGAACTGCGAAGAGAATTCGGTGCGCGGCTCCTTTCACTCGACGATCTGTGTGCTGGAAGGGCTGCTGGAGTACGAGAAGGCAACCGGCGGCTCGCCAGCGGTGACGGCGGCCCGGCAGCGAGGCGAGGCGTACTTCCTGGAGCGCGGCATGCTGCGTTCGCTCTCGACCGGCGATATGCCGGCAGTGGACCGCGCCACCGAGGAGCCGACAGCCTGGACGCAGTTCTCGTACCCGACCTCAAAGCACTACGATGTGTTACGCGGGCTGGACTATATTCGCAGCGCCGGGGTTACGCCGGATGGGCGGGTTGCGGAAGCGATCGCTCTGGTGCTGGAGAAGCAGAGCGAAAACGGGCGCTGGCCGCGTGAGAACGTGCACGATGACCCAGTGGCGCTGGAGATGGAAGGCGCCAGCGGGACGGACAGCTACTGGAATACCCTACGCGCTTTGCGGGTTCTGGATTGGTATGGGCGGGGGTGATGGAAATACACAGCAGGGGATTTGCAAGAATTGGCGGCTGGGATAGCCAGAGCAGCGAGGATCCTTCGCGGGCGGCTAAGTGTCCGCTTTGCGGGCACTTAGGCTGGCTCAGGATGCACGTAGGCTGAGGAGATCGTGCATCCCGAGCGCAGCGAGGGATCCTTGTAGACTTAGTATAAAGTCAGGTCAGGAATGCAAAAAATGGGGAAGAAGACGACTTACGTCTATATTATTGGCAGTACAACAGGGGTCTTGTATACGGGAATTACTTCCGACTTAGCTCAGCGCCTGCAGCAACACAGGACTGGAGCGGCGAATGGTTTCTCGAAGCGCTATGGGATTGCTCGGCTTCTGTTCTGCGAGGCGTTTGAGCACCCTGTAGATGCGCTAAAAGCTGAGCGGATGATCAAGGGATGGCGCAGGAGTAAGAAGCTGGAGCTGATCAGGACAATGAACCCGACATTCAGGGATTTGAGCGAAGATTGGCGGCTGGGCTAGCTGAGGCAGCGAGGATCCTTCGCGGGCGGCTAAGTGCCCGCAAAGCGGGCACTTAGGCTGGCTCAGGATGCACGTGGGCTATGTAAGTGTACACTCTAAGCAGATCAGGGAACCTCACTAATCTCAGTTTAGAAGAATCTAGCTATAGAAGCTTTATGTAGGTCTTCGGGAGAAGGCGGAGAGTTTGCTGAAAAAAGCAAACTACTGAAACACGATCTCCGAAGTCTATTCCTCCATAACAAGCAACGCTCTATAAACATGTCTAGTCCAGTAAATCTCAAAGCGGTAGTACCTTTCAAGAATTTGAGTGAATATCCAGCAGGCTAGGATTGCCGATAACACAATAGTTATAAAGTTTGACTGTGATAGGTTTAGTGCAATCAAAACAATTAGTACGGGCAGTGGCACAAGAATGCTCTCACATAAACTCATCAAGTTCCTTGCACGATCAGCCAAAATTGATGCTCCACCACCACGCTGAGCCACATATGAACGAATAGGAGAAAAGTAGAGGCGCTCCTTATCAGCCCCATAGCTATATCCAAGCACCTGTGCAGCCTTGTTAAAGATGGCAACAGCCTCCTTTTTATCAAGTCGCTGGCCTTCAAGGAGGTCATTCTTGAATGGTCGTTGACTCTGTATCAACCATTTCTTCGGATCAGGGTGTCGCCTCCGACCGGGTCCCTCGATCTGCTTACGAACCCACTCAGCGAGTGGAGTTAAAGCAAATCCCAATATATAGGGAACAAACAGAAGTGCGAATGTAAGTACAGCTGGCAGTTGATTGACAATTAATACAAGCGAAAGTAAATCCCTACCAAGAGCATAGCTCAATAGGAGGTTCGCTAACCAAACCAACCCCGCAACATAGTAAGTAAAGAGGTCAGAAACAGTAATGAACTTATCTATGTTCATTTACTATTCTCAGGCTTCTAGCACTCACTGAACCCGCACGAGTGGCATTTCTTGCAACCCTCTTCGTTGACGAGGGTGCTGTGGCCGCACTCGGGGCACAGCTCGCCCTTTGGCCCGCTATGCGGTTGCGCCTCCGGCGCAGCCGCATGGGCGTGGCCGTTGCCATTCCCGTTGCCGGGCGCTGCGCCCACCGGGCCGCGGGCCTCACGCTCGTGCAGGTACTGCTCGATGGCCTGGGCGACGCCGTCGGGCAGCGAGCGCACCTTGCGGGGGCCGAGGCCGAGCTGGCGGTCGCCGCCGAGGCCGGCCAGCTGGGCGCGGATCTCGTGCAAGCGTTGTAGTGGTGCGACGGGCGAGGACAGGCGCAGGATGTAGGACACCAGGCGGCCGATGGCCTCGGAGACGGCGGCGGTTTCGGAGCCAGCCTTGGCGCTGTTGATGAAGGCTTCGAAAGGCTGGTCCTCACCATTTTCGTTGATGGTGACGAAGGCGGCGCCCAGCGGGGTCTCGACCTTCATGGTGTGCCCGTGCATGACACCGGGGCGTGGCTTGCGACTCTCGTTCCACAATGCCTCCCCTACTGGCATTGCCTTCGGCTCTTCCTTGGACTTCGCCGTGGCGTGAGTTTCGAGCACGACTTTGTCGCGGGAGCCGGTGACATAGACGGTGATGCCCTTGGCGCCCAGCTCCCAGGCCAGCATGTAAGCGGTGGCCACATCCTGCTCCGTGGCTTCGGCCGGGAAGTTGACGGTCTTGGAGAGGCTGTTGTCAACAAAGGCTTGCATGGCGGCCTGCATGCGCACGTGCTCCTCGGCGCTGATGTCGCCGGAGACCACGAAGGTGTTACGCAAGCTGTCAGGCAGGCCAGCCACGTTCTGGCAGGTGCCCTGAGCCACGACTTGCTCGATGATAGTGGCGCGCTCCTCCTCACTCAGGCCGGAGGCTTCCAGCGCCCTCTGGAACAGCGGGCTGGTATAGGTCAGGGTGAGATCTTTGCCGTTGTCGTTGACGTGGCGCAGGTAGGCCAGGGCGAAGACCGGCTCGCAGCCGTAGCCTTCGCAGCCGGAGATGGTGGCGATGGTGCCGGTGGGCGCGATGGTGGTCTGGCAGGCGTTGCGGATGCCGTGCTCCTTGATGCCGGCGACGATGCCGTCCCAATCCACGGCCGGGCGGCCGAAGTCGCCAACGTAAGGCTCCAGCGGCGTGGGCGGCGTCCAGGTCATGTCGTTCTTGTCGTAGATGCTGCCTTCGATGGCGGTGAAGGACCCGCGCTCCTTGGCCAGCTCGATGCTGGTCTTCATGCTGTGATAGCGCACGAACTCCATGATCTGGGCGGCGAACTCCTGCGCTTCGGAGGAGCCGTAGCGGATGCCGCAGTGGTACAGCAGATCAGCCAGGGCCATGACGCCCAGGCCGATGCGGCGGGCCTTCAGCGCAGCTTCGCGCAGCTGGGGCACCTGGGGCACGTAGGCATTCTCTTGGACGACATCATCGAGGAAGCGGGTGGCCAGCTCAGTGCTCTCCTGCAGCTTGGCCCAATCAACAGTGCCATCCGGGCCGAAGTGCTGGGCCAGGTTGATGGAGCCCAGGCAGCAGTTCTCGTAGGGGCCAAGCCACTGCTCACCGCAGGGGTTGGTGGCCTCGAGCGGGTACAGGTGCGGAACGGGGTTGCTGCGGTTGGCCGCATCCAGGAACAGCAGGCCAGGCTCGCCGTTGTGGTGGGCCTGGGTCACGATCTTGTCGAACAGCTCGCGGGCGCGCAGGGTCTTGTAGGTCTTGATGGGCAGGCCAGCCAGTTCGGCTTGCTCCAGGGTGCCGTCGAAGCCCTTGCTGCGCGGGTCGCTGATATCGAGGAAGCGCAGATCCCAATCGGCGTCGGCCTGCACGGCGCGCATGAAGGCGTCAGTGATGCCGACCGAGATGTTGAAGTTGGTGATGGCGTTCTCGCTGGTCTTGCTGGTGATGAACTCTTCGACATCCGGATGGTCGACGCGCAGCACGGCCATGTTGGCGCCGCGGCGGGTGCCGCCCTGGGCGATCTCGCCGAAGGCTTGGTCATACACGCGCAGGAAGCCGACCGGGCCGGTGGCCCGGCCGGCGGAGGTCTTGACGTGGGCGTTCTTGGGGCGCAGGCGGCTGAAGGCGAAGCCGTTGCCGCCGCCGGTCTGCTGGATTAGGGCCGCGTCACGCAGGGTCTGGAAGATGCCGGAGGAAGCGCGGCCCATGTCATCACTGATGGGCAGCACGAAGCAGGCGGCCAGCTGGCCGATGGGCGTGCCAGCGCCGGTGAAGGTGGGCGAGTTAGGGGTGAAGCGTTGCTCAGCCAGCAAGCCATAGAAAGCGCGGGCGGTCTGCATGTCATCGCCGCCCCATTCCTTCTCCACCTTGCCTACATGGTAGGCCACGCGCCAGTAGGTCTGCTCGGCGCTCTCGATGGGCTTGCCTTCTTTGTCGCGGCGCATGTAGCGGCGCTCGAAGACTTGCATGGCGTTATCGCCAAGATGGACTTTGGCAAGCCCCTTGGGCATGGCCGGCGTGGGCAGCAGACCGTGATTGTCCTGCTGGGCTTTGGTGGATTTTGTTTCCTTCAACATCGCTTCCTCCATAGTGCGGGGCGACGCAGCGACACTCCGCCCCCGGCTGGGTGCGGGTGGCGCTGCGTCAACTTGCTGCGATCAGGCTGTCGACTTCTTTGCGGATGGCCTGCAGGTCATTCAGGCCGAGATATACGAGGGCGAAACGGATGTAGGCAATTTCGCTGAGGTCCTTCAAGCCGGCGAGGACCATATCGCCGACGACGCGGGACGAGACTTCGGACTTCTCCATCTGCATGAGCTTGGTTTCGATCTCGCCGACGAGGCGGTCGATCTCGGCGGCGGCCACGGGCAGCTTGACGCAGGCAAGCTGCACGCTGCGCATCAGCTTCTCGCGGTCAAACTCTTCGCGCCCGCCATCGCTCTTGATGATCAGGGGCGCGGCCAGGATCGGGCGCTCGTAGGTGCTGTAGCGCTTGCCGCAGTTCTTGCATTCACGCCGGCGGCGAATGCCACCGCGCGCGTCATGCGTGGTGTCGATCACCTTGCTGCCTTCCTGGTTGGCGTCTTTGCAATGCGGGCACAACATAATGCGTGCTCTCTACCTCTCTTTTATGACGAATTTCCACCCTGCAAAGCCCCCATATATGGGGAACAGTACCTAAGTACCGCTATATTTCGGGGGAAAAGTTCGCCATTCTAGCATGTGGCCTATAGGCACGCAAGCATTTTTGGCACGAAATTTGCTTTTGCAGAAAACTTTAAGACGCGCGCAGACTGCGCGTAGTGTTTTGAGATGGCGGGCATGTGCTATGCGCCATCTCAAAACTAAACAAAAGACCACGCTGCCCGGTGAGGCAGCGTGGTCTTTTCGGGCTCCGTGGAGGGCCGGATCGTACGCCCGGTGTTACACCTAACTGAAAAGAGACTACCGGCCTACGCGGTTGCGCAGGAAGGTGGGGATATCCAAGTCTTTGGGGTTGATGTTGGCGGCCATTTCGCTCTCTTGCTGGCGCGGGGCGGCCTGGATGTGGCCTTCGTGGCCCTGGGCCGGCTGGGCGCCGGGCTGCGTGCGCAGCATGCGGCGCGGCATGCCCTTGCGGTCAAAGCCGGTGGCGATGACGGTGATGCGCACCTTGTCGCCCATGTCTTCGTCGATCACCGCGCCGAAGATCAAATTGACGTCCGGATGGGCGGTTTCCTTAACTATGGCGGCGGCTGTGTTGACCTCGAACAGCGACATGTTGGGGCCGCCGGTGATGTTGAACAGAATGCCGCGGGCGCCGTCAATGGTGATGTCGAGCAGCTGGCTGTTGATGGCGGCTTCGGCGGCCAGCTGGGCGCGGTTCTCGCCCTCGGCCTCCCCGACGGCCATCAGCGCCGCCCCACCCTCAGACATGATGGTGCGCACATCGGCAAAGTCCAGGTTGATGAGACCCGGCACGGTGATAAGTTCAGAGATGCCCTGTACGCCCTGGCGCAGCACGTCATCGGCTACGCGGAAGGCATCGTTCAGCCCAGCGCGCTTGTCAACTAACTGCAGCAGGCGGTCATTGGGGATGACGATGAGGGTGTCTACGTGCTCTTTCAGGCGGGCAATGCCGGCTTCAGCGTTCTGCTTGCGGCGCTTGCCTTCGAATTCAAAGGGGCTGGTGACGACGCCAATGGTGAGGGCGCCGACTTCACGGGCTACCTGGGCCACGATGGGCGCGGCGCCGGTGCCGGTGCCGCCGCCAATGCCGGCGGTGACGAAGACCATGTCAGTGCCGCGCAGAACCTCGTACAGCTCTTCGGCCGACTCTTCGCCGGACTTGCGCCCGGTGTCCGGGTCGCCGCCCGAGCCCATGCCCTTGGTGAGCTTGTTGCCGATGCGCACCTTGGTGGGCGCATCGGAGAACTGCAGGGCCTGCGCGTCCGTGTTCACCGCCACGAACTCAATACCGGGCATGCCCTGCTCGATCATGCGGTTGACAGCATTGCAGCCGCCGCCGCCGACGCCCACAACTTTGATGCGGGCCAGTGCTTCAGTGTGTTTGTTTTGTGCCATCATAGCTCCTCCAAGCTAAGTGATATGCTCATAAGTGCAATGCTGCGACACTTAAGATTGAAATATAGACTCTCCGCCTGATTTGTGCCTGCGATTTAGGGCAGGAAACGGCGGATCAATTCCTTCCAGTCCACGCCCTTGTCAGGGCCGTGGCCGTTCTGCGAAGCGGTGATGGGGCTGACCTCGTTCATCAGCACCGCCCACTTCAGCAAGCCCACACTGGTGGCATAGGCGGGCGACTGCAGCTTGTCTACGATGCCGGTCAGCTTCTCCGGCTGGCCGATGCGCACGGGCATGCGCAGCACGCGGCTGGCCAGCTCCGGCAGGCCCTTGATGGCGCTGCTGCCGCCTGTGAGCACTACGCCCGCGGGCAACAGCTCACCGTAGCCGGTGCGGCCGATCTCTTCCTGCAGGAGTGTGAAGACTTCCTCCATGCGGGCTTCGATGATCTCGCTCATCTCGTGGCGGTTGATGTCGATCGCTTCGGCGGCGCCGACGGCTTTGACCGCGAAGGTCTCGGCCGGGTCGATCTCGCCTGGCAAGGCGTGGCCGTAGCGCAGCTTGATCTCCTCCGCTTGCGAGAAGGGCAAGCGCAGGCCGTGGGCAATATCCGAGGTGACATGGTTGCCGCCCACCCCCAGCACGCTGGTGTGCTGCACATCACCTTCGACGAAAATCGCCATGTCGGTGGTGCCGCCGCCGATGTCGCAGACCACGACACCCATCTCACGCTCGGTGGGCGTCAGCACGGCCTCGGCCGAGGCCAGCGGGTTGAGTACGAACTGGCTGACGCCGACATTGGATTCGGCGACGCACTGGCGCAGGTTGTCCACTACGGAGGCGGCCGCAGTGATGATGTGGACTTGGGCCTCGAGGCGGAAGCCGTGCATGCCGACCGGGATGGCGATGCCATCCTGCCCGTCGACGATGAAGCCGCGCTGGATGACGTGAATGACCTCGCGGTTGTGCGGGATCGCCACGGCGCGGGCCACTTCCAGGGCGCGGCCGACATCGTCATGCGAGATGACGCGGTTGGCGATGCCGACCGCGCCGATGTTATTGTTGGAGGTGACGTGGGCGCCAGCCAGGCTGACCAGGGCCGAAGCGATCTCCAAGCCCGAGCTGCGCTCGGCCTTGTCGATCGAGTGGCCGATGGCGCGGGTGGCGGCGTTGATATCCACCACGGTGCCTTTGCGCACGCCCTGCGAAGGCTCCACCCCTACCCCCAGCACGCGCACGCGGCCGTCCTGCTCGACGCGGGCGACGATGGTGCAGATCTTGGTGGTGCCAATATCAATACCTACGACAATTGGTGCGGCCATTAGTAGTCCATCCTGTAGTACGGGGCGTGCAGCTGGGCCACGCTGATCATGGTAGGCACCAGGCGGCGCGCCCGCAATTCGTCCAACATTTTGAGATATACAGCCAGGCGCTGATCAATATCCTGCCCGTCCTGGCCGAAGTAGGCCTGCCAGCCGCCGGGGTCGCTCCAGCCGAAGCCCAGCTCCGAGTCATAGATGAGCGGGGCATCCTCGGGCGCAATGCGGTCAAGAGCCTGGATGGCGAAGACCATCTCGGGGCGGATGAGCTGGTGGCTGCTGGTGACATTGTTGCTGGCCAGGGCCAGCGGCGCATCCAGGGCGGTGACGCGGATGAGGCCGGTGGCATCACCCTGGGGGGTGAAGGCCACACCGGCCGCGTCGAGCCACAGAACCAGCCCGGCCTGCTCCCACACGATGAGCGGCTCGCGCTCTTTGACGGTGACGGTGACGCGGCCGGGCAGCGAAACGCTGACGGCGACGCGCTCGAGCTCGGGGAACTGATCGCGCAAGATCGCGTAGAGCTTGTCCGGCTCGATGGCGAAGATGCTCTGGCCGCTGATGCCGAGGGCGCTGTTGATGGCGTTGCCATCCACACGCTGGGCGCCCTGCAGGGCGACCCGCGCCACGGTAAAGCTGCCGGAAGCGAACATGCTGTAGAGCATGAACAGGCACAGACCGACCAACGACGCGGAGACCACGCGCCAACCAACCTGCACGCTGGGCAGGGCCGGCAGGCGTAACTCGGCGCCGGCTTCGGCCAGCTTGATGTAGCGCGGGCGGCGCTCCTTGCGCTCGGCCAGCTGCTGCAGGCGGCGCTCGGTCTGGGCGTTGCGGGCCACCATGCGCGGCATGCTGGCCGCTTTGCTGGCGCTGCTGGCCAGGCGGTTGACGATGGGCTTGCCCTCGCGCCGTTCCAGACGGCGGGCGCGGACTTGCTCAGCGCGGGTTAGACTGCTTTCACCAGTGGCCATTTAGCCGCCTCTCCTGTATTCGTGCACGGTCGCGGCGCGCTCGGCGCGGCGCTCCAGCGCGAGCTTGACCAAGCGGTCCACCAGCGCCTCCCCATCCAGGCCGCTGGCCTTCCACAACTGGGGGTACATGCTGATGGAAGTGAAACCGGGCAGCGTGTTGACTTCGTTGAGCACTACTTCACCGGTGTCACGGTCAAGGAAAAAATCTACACGGGCCAGTCCGGCCAGATCGCAGGCCAGGTAGGCTTTGACGGCCAGCTCACGGATGCGCGCACTGGTCTCCACAGGAATATCAGCCGGGATGTAGGTCTTGGAACGGTCATCGTGATACTTGGCTTCGTAGCTGTAGAACTCAGCTTCGGGCGCCACCTCGCCGCACACCGAAGCCTCGGGCGCGTCGTTGCCCAGCACGCTGACCTCGATCTCGCGGGCGTTGTAGCCGCGCTGCACCACGATGCGGCGGTCGTACTGGGCGGCGTACATCAGCGCCTCAACCATGTCAGAGCGGTTGTTGGCCTTGCTGACGCCAACCGAGGAGCCGAGGTTGGCAGGCTTGATGAACAAGGGATATGTATTGACCGCTTCGGCTTTGGCCATGGCCGCTTCAATGTCCGATTGGATCTCGCTGCGCAGCAACAATATGCTTTCAGCGACGGGGATGTTGTTGGCCTTCATCACATCGGCGAAGAGGGCCTTATCCATGCCAACCGAGGAGCCGAGCACGCCCGCGCCCACGTAGGCTACGCCCGCCATCTCCAGCAAACCCTGCAGCGTACCATCCTCGCCATAGGTGCCGTGCAACACGGGAAAGACCACGTCGACATCGGCCAGAGCCTGCAACAGCTCGCCATCGTTGGTGGAACTGATGCTTTTGATGCCAGCGCGGGTCGGGTCAGCCAGCAGCGTGGCGGCCTGCAGGCCGCTTACGTTCTCGGCCTCGAGGGCGGCCAGCACTCCGTCACCGGAGTACCATGCGCCGTCACGGGTAATGCCGATCTGGGTGACCTGGTAGCGGGCAGGGTTCAACATCTGCAGCACGAATTTGGCTGACATGAGCGAAACGGCGTGCTCGCCAGAGCGGCCGCCGAAAATAACTGCAACGTGTGTCTTGGTATCTGCCATCTTCTCGTTTAGTCCTGCGTGGGCCACTCGCCCACCAACTGCACTTCCAACTCCAACTCGATGCCTGCGGTTTTCAAAACCGCCTGGCGTGCTTCCTGAATAAGTGCATATACATCCGCGGCCCGCGCCTCTCCCAAATTGAGGAAGAAGTTGCCGTGCAGCGGGCTGATCTGGGCGTTGCCAAGGCGCTTGCCCTTCAGCCCGGCTTCTTCGATCAGCCGCCCGGCGCTGTTGCCAGCCGGGTTCTTGAACATGGAGCCCATGCTGGCGCCCGGCGGCTGGGTCAGCCGGCGGTAGGCCTGGAAGGTGTCCATCTCGGCGCGGATCTCGGCTTCGGGCCGCGGCGCCAGCGCCAACTGGGCGCTGAGCACGACGGCCTGGCCGGGGTTGCGCTTGAGCCAGCTCTCGCGGTAGCCAAATATCAGATCCGCCGGGGTCCAGTCCTGGCGGCCCTTCTCACGATGCAAGATTGTTGCCAGCTGCAAGCAGCCAGCCATGTCGCCGCCGTGAGCGCCGGCGTTGCCGGCCACCGCGCCGCCCAGGGTGCCGGGCACGCCCGCCGCCCATTCCAGCCCGCCCAGGCCCTTGCGGGCCGCCTGGCGGGCCAGGGAGCCAAGCCCGGCGCCCGATTCCGCCCAGACCGCGTCGGCGTGGAACTCCACCTTGCTGGCCTGGTTGAGCACGACCACCTGGCGAATGCCCGCATCGCTGACCAGCATGTTGGAGCCGCCGCCCATGATCACGAAGGGCAGCTCGAGCTGCCAGAGGGTCTGGGAGGTCTGGGCCAGCTCGTCAGCCGAGCGCACGTCCACCAGCGCATCGGCGTTGCCGCCGATGCGCGCAGAGGTGAGCCGCCCCACCGGCTGGTCCAGCCGCAGGCGGTCACCAAAGGCAGCGCTCAAGGCGCTGATGGGCAGGTTGCGCTCGCTCACGTGCATCAGATCTTCTTGACGCGCGTAACGATGCGGTTAAGCACCTCACGCGTGGCTTCATCCTTGGTGACGTGGCTGCCGGGCCGCTTGGGGGCCGGGGCCACCTTGAGCTTGGTCAGGTCATAGTCTTCGCCATAGGCGACGATGAAAGGCATGACCTTCTTCTCTTTTTGTTCAAGCATGTTTGCTCTCCTTCTCCTGCAAAGCCGCGAATACATCCGCGCTGAGTTGAATACCGTCGCCGGCGCTCATCACCACCAGCACGTCGCCCGCGGTCAACTCAGCCAACAGGGCTTGCTGGGCCTGCGCAAACGTGGGAGTGAACGCGGCATTGGGTAGTTGTGCTACGAGCGGCTCCAGCGAGAAATCCGCCGGGCGCTGCTCACGAGCGGCATAGGTGTCGAGCACCAGGACGCGGTCTGCCTCCACAAAGGCGCTGGCGTAGTCCGCCGCCAGGGTCTGCGTGCGGCTGTAGGTGTGCGGCTGCCACACGGCCACCACGCGGCGGCCGGCGTAGCGGGCGCGGGCGGCGGCCAGCGTGGTGCGGATCTCGCTGGGATGGTGGGCGTAATCGTCTACGACGGTGACACCGGCCACATCCCCGCGCACCTCGAAGCGGCGGCTGGTGCCGCGAAAATCGGCCAGGGCCAGGGCGGCCTCGCCCATGTTCAGGCCCAGCTTGTGGGCCACGGCCAGCGCACCGAGGGCGTTGAGGGCGTTGTGCAAGCCGGGGACTTGCAGCTGCACGCGGGCCAGCTCTTCTTCACCATAGTGAGCGGTGAAGCTGTAGCCCGCCTCATCTGTGGAAATGATCTGCATGCGATAGTTAGCACCTTCGTGGCTATGCGCATAGCTGCTGATTTTATGTCCGTTTTGTGCTGCATAAGCCAGCAAGGCGGCCGCGCCTGCATCGTCGGCGCAGGCGATCAGCTCGCCGTCCGGCTGCAGGCGGTCGACAAAGCGCTCAAAGGCGGCCTGGAAATCAGCCGGGGTAGCGAACATGTCCGGATGGTCGTGCTCGACGTTGGTGACCAGCGCATAACGCGGGCGCAGGCCGAGGAACATGTAGTCGTACTCATCGGCCTCGATCACAAACAGGCGCCCGCCGCCCGCGGCGGCATTGGCGCCCAGGTTGGCGGCCAGGCTGCCGATGATGTAGCCGGGCCGCTGGTTGAGAGCGCTGAGGAGCCAGGCCAGCATGGCGGTGGTGGTGGTCTTGCCGTGCGAGCCGGCCACACCAATCACCTGCTGGTCAGCCAGCAGCTGCTCGAGGAACTCGGCGCGCTTGTAGACTGGCAGCCCCTTGGCGCGGGCGGCCTGCACTTCGACGTTGTCCTCCCCCACTGCGGAGGAGCGCACGACGCGCGTAGCGCCGTTGATGTTGGCGGCGGCGTGGCCAATGCTGACCTTGACGCCAGCCTGGCTCAACAGCTCGGACAGCGGCGAAGCCTCGCGGTCGGAGCCGCTGATGTGCTCGCCGCGCTCGAGCAGAACGCGAGCGATGGCGGACAAGCCAGTGCCGCCAATGCCGATGAAATGCGTGCTCTGGCTCATACGAACACCAACAGAATCAACAAGATGCCGATCAGCACAGCCACATAGGCCCACTGCCCCACCAGCCAAACCGGAATGCTGTACTCAAGCCACTGCGCCAACTCCGCGCCGGCAGGGGTCATGAACGAAAATGGATAGTTGTACTTGTCCAAATAGAAAAGCAAAGTTGTCACCAGGAAGTAACCATTGGCCGCGCCCAGCACCAGGCCAAAAATCTTGTTGCGCCAATGGCTTTTGATCAGCGCATCTGATATCTGCTGGATGCGCTGGCCCTGATAGCCAATCACGGCACAAAAGGCGACAATGCCGCCGCGCACCAGGAACTGCCGGTCATCGGCTCCCGCAAATGGAAAGTATTGCTCGATCACCACGATGGCGAACACCGCCGCCACAATTGAGATGGTGACCAATACTTCTTTCTTGACGCCGCGCGTGCCGCCAACAATGGCGAACATTACGACAAGCATCCACAGCAGTGCATTGAACGAGATCACGCCTGCGCCTCCTGTGCGCCAAGCTGGCGCAGCAGGCCCGCCAGGCGAGCGGCGGCATCCGGCGCGGCCAAAGCGGCCATGGCGTTGCGCATGGCCTGCAGGCGGGGCGCGTCGGCCAGCAGGCCGCGCACCGTGGCGGCCAGCTGGTTGGGCATGTCTTCGTCAGCCAGCACGACGGCCGCGCCGCGCTGCGCCAGCAGGGCGGCATTGTCGTGCTGGATATGCTGCGTGAACGGGATCGGCACGAGCACGGCGGGCAGCTGGAACAGGGGCAGCTCACCAAAAGTGGAGGCGCCGGCGCGGCACACGGCCAGGTCCGCCGCGGCGAAGGCGGCGCCCATGTCCTCATGCAAATATGGGAATGCGCGGTAGCGGGCCGCCTGGGCCGGCGCAAGCTGCGCTTGGGCATCGTTGACTTCGTCCCAGTTGGCCTGCCCGCTGATATGAATCACTTGCATATCTTGCAATAAGTCCGGCAATGCCGCCACTGCAGCGCGGTTAATGTTTTGTGCACCCTTGCTGCCGCCAAAGATCAGCAGCACCGGCACATCCGCACTGAAGCCAAAGTGGCGCAGCGCTTCGGCGCGGCGGGCAGGCTGCGCCCAGGCAGCCAGCTGGCTGCGCACCGGGTAGCCGGTGACCTCGACCCGCTGCGCGCCGAAGTATTGGCTGACCTCGGCGGCGACGGTGGCGATCACATCCGCGAAGCGGGCGATGAAGCGCAGCGTGAAACCCGGGCGCGCGTCCGGAACGAAGGCGAGCGTAGGCACGCGGCTGCCGGCGATGGCAATGGGCGCGGCGACGAAGCCGCCGGTAAAGAACAGCACATCAGGCTTAAAGCGCGCCAGGATGCGGCGGGCGGCCAGC
>JAJTXV010000010.1 GCA_021463845.1 Anaerolineales bacterium
GCGCGAGGTAACAGGGCTGACACTGTGGCGTTGGCCGCAGTACATCCACTATCCCATAAGGAGGTTGTGATGAACGAGCAAGACAAGGGGCGACACGACGAGGAGCAGTCGGTGCGCCCGCCGATCGATGGGGATGAAAACCTGCCGGATGGCGCCATCCACCGCACGCCCGAGCGCGATCCCCGTGAAGGCGCACAGCGCCGCACGGAAGAGCCTGACCAGGAGAACAAAGAAACGCCCAACTAAGTGGGCGTTTGGTGAAACCAAAAGAGCGGGGCATTTGCCCCGCTCTTTTGTATAAATGCGAAGCAATGAAACGTTAGGGCATCACCCACTCGTAGACGACGCGGAGCAGAGCGCCAGCCGCGGCTGCACCAGCAGCCCAGGCCGCACCACCCAACACGCCGGCCACCAGGCCGCCCAGCATCGGCACAAACATGTCACCACCGGCCGAGGAGAACGCAACCAGGGCCAGAGCGGCCACAAAGAAGCCAGTGCGATCCTTCATCGTGCCAATGTACAGGACGCCGCCCAGGAATGCAGCGACAGCCGAAATGGTCGCCAGAATTTCAGGCAGAGCCATTCCCAGCCCGGAGGCCAAGCCCCAAATGAGACCAAGCGCGAGACCAACGATCCAAAGCCACTTACCGATGTTTCCAGTATCCATCTGTTCTCTCCTTGAGATAGATGTTTGCGACAACCGCCGCTCACCTAATACAACCCCTGCACAGGTGTGCAGGTTGCACCTTTTTTGCTATTGTGAAATAGGGAGCATATGCTCTTTGGCGGGCATTTATCCATCCCCGGCGCAAGTGGCATGATGGCGATACAATGACTTAACAAGGACTTGAGTCATGAAAATACAACACCTTTTGCCCTTCATTCTGCTGTTGGCCTGTAGCACGCCGGACGGCGGCTATCCTGGCACCTACCAGGCCAATCCTGTAGATGAGCCTGCGGTCATTCTCTCCCTTGAACGCAATGGGGCCGCCGCACTGATGCAGGATGTCAATGGCCCTCTGCCGTACGCGGATGAAGGCAACTGGCTGGGCAGCGAAGACTCGCTGGATGTGACCTTTGACGGCGGGGCGGTGCTCACCTTTGGCCGCGGCGATGACGACTCGCTGACCCTGGTAGACGACCTGACCGGCATGGCCCCAGCCGGGCTGGTGCTGTATCCCACCACGCCGCTCATCGGCACCTGGGTCTGGCTGCAGACCACCGCCAACGGCCAGGTGACCGTGCCCAGCACCGCCGAAGCCTTCACCCTGACTTTCAACCCGCAGGGTCACGCCAGCATGGGCACGGATTGCAATTCCGGTACCGGCGCCTTCCTGGTAGGGCCGCAGCGCCAGCTCAGCATGCCGCTGATCGCCACGACGCGCATGTTCTGCGAGGGCTCGAACGAAGGCGACTACTACGCCCAGCTGGGCCTGGTGGAGAGCTACAGCATCACTGCCGACGGTGTGCTGGAGCTGCACCTGGGCGGCGATGGCGGCACGATGGAATTCTCGCCCGAGGCCTAGCCGCAATGCTGCAACTACGCCCCAACTGTGAATGCTGCAATGCAGACCTGGCGCCGGACGCGGCCGCCTACATCTGCTCGTTTGAATGCACCTTCTGCGCGGACTGCGCGCAGGCCAAACTGAAGCTTGTGTGCCCGAACTGCGGCGGCGGGCTGGTGCGCCGGCCAGTGCGCCCGGCGGAGAAGCTTGCCAAGTATCCAGCCTCCACCCAGCGGGTCTACAAGCCAGATGGCTGCGCGGCCGAAGCCGCCTAAGCATTTCCCCCTTCTTTTTCCTGGAGTAAAAACGTGGGTAACACGCTTCTGTATGTAATTCCTGTCGTGATCTGGGGTTCCACCTGGCTGGCAATTAAATCTCAGCTGGGGATCGTGCCGCCCGAGCTTTCAGTGGCATATCGCTTTCTGCTCGGTGCGCTGGTCCTGTTCGTGTATGCCAAGTGGCGCGGGCTCAACTTGCGCTTTGCCCGCCGTGAGCATGCCTTCATGGCCTTGCAGGGTCTGCTGCTGTTCTCGCTCAACTATGTGATGGTGTATTTCTCTGAGCTGTATGTCACCAGCGGTTTGGTGGCGGTGCTGTTTTCAGCTCTGATCATTTTGAATGTCCTATTCGGTGCGCTGTTCCTGCGCACTCCGGTGCGTGCCCAGGTCTTGCTGGGCGCATTGGTCGGCGTGGTCGGCGTAGCCCTGATCTTCTGGCCGGAGGTCGCCGGACTGCAGATGGAGGGCGATCGCCTGCTTGGGATCACCCTCGGCATTTTGGCGGCCCTCTCGGCTTCGTTGGGCAATATTGTGTCGGCCCGCAACCAGCGCGCCAAGCTGCCGGTCATCCAGACCAATGCCTACGGCATGCTGTACGGCTCATTGGTTACATTTCTGTTCGCAGGGCTGCGCGGGGCCGAGTTCACCTTTGACCCATCTGTAGGCTATGTAGGCTCGCTTCTGTACCTGGCGATCTTTGGCTCGGTGATTGCCTTCGGCAGTTACCTGACCCTGCTGGGCCGCATTGGCGCCGACCGGGCCGCGTATGTCAACGTCATGGTTCCCATGATCGCCCTGGCGCTCTCGGTGGTGTTCGAAGGCTTGCAGTTGGGCGCGATCGAATTCGCCGGCGTAGCCCTGGTGTTGTTGGGGAATGTGATCGTGGTTTGGCGACGCCAGCAGGCTAGCGCCTGAGCCGCGGCAGCCAGCGCGGCACGGCCGCCTTGTACTCACGATAGCTCTGGCCGAAGCGTTGCTCCAGCCCCGGCTCCTCTGAGAGTACAAAGTACACATGGTTAATGGTCACGAAGGCGACCAGCCAGACTAGCAACGCGGCTGAGCCAAAGTACAGTGTTTCTGCCAGCAGAATGCCCGCCACGCCACTGATCATCGGATTGCGCACATAGCGGTACGGCCTCACCGCCACCAGCGCGGTGGTCGGGTCCCACGGCGCCAGCGTGCCGCGGCCCACGCGCACGAACAGCGCTACGCACCAGGCGAACAAGCCGAATCCGGCCGCGAACACCAGCACGCCGGCGGCCTGCTGCCACAGCGCGGGCTGGCCCGCACCAAACTGGCTTAGCAAAAGTGCGGGCACGAGCACAGTGACCACAAAGGGCAGCAGCAGTACGGCCAGCAAATGACGCAGCATAGCTATTGCTCGTCCAGCGGCTGGCCCAGCGCGGCGGGTGGGGCGGCCTGCAACAGGCCGCGCAGTGTGCGCCGCCAGGCCGCCGGCGCCCGCCGCCAAGTGGCCGGCGCTCGCGCCAGCAGTGGGGCGGCCAGCTTGCCGCTCACCAGCAGCAGCACGACGATCATCAGCAGCCACGGCACGGCGTTGAAGGCCACCAGCGCCACCTGCGGAAAGCTGCGCTGCAGTACCGTGGCCAGCGCCTTGGTGGCGCCGAACAGCACCGCGCCGAGGGCGCCGCGCACGGGCGACCAGCCGCCGAAGATCACGATCGCCAATGCGATCCAGCCCATGCCACGCGTGTGCCCTTCGGCCCAGCCGATCTTGACATCCAGCGAATAGGCCGCGCCGGCGATGCCCACCAGCGCGCCACCCAGCACCGCATAGAGGTAGCGCAGCTTGCGCACCGCCACGCCGCGGGTGAAGGCGGCCTCCGGCCGCTCACCCGCGCTGCGCAGCTCCAGTCCGGCCCGGGTGCGGAACAAGAACCACCAGGTGACCGCCACCAGGAGCAGGGCGAAATACACCACCGCATCCTGGCGGAAAAAGATCGGGCCGAGCACCGGAATGTCTTTGAGTACAGGGATGTGCCAAGCCGGCACGCTGGGGCCGGGCATGCGAGTGTAGCTCTGGCCCAGGAAGGCGCTCAGGCTATCGCCCAGCATGGCCAGCACAAAGCCGATCGCCACCTGGTTCTGGCGCAGGTGCAGGCTGCCGAAGGCGACGATGAGCGCGAACACTGCGCCCACGGCGGCGGCGGCCACGAAGCCCAGCAGCAGGCTGCCGCTGAGCAGCGCCGCCACGAAGCCGGCCAGCGCGGAGAGCAGCAGGCTGCCATCCATCGAAAGATTGATGACGCCGGCCCGCTCGCTGATCGTCTCGCCGCATACGGCAATGATCAGTGGGGCCGACTGCAGCAGAATGCTGCCAAAAATGGCAATGAGTTGGGTGCTATCCATTTTCGGAGCTCCTGTTTCGCCTGAAGGCACGGCGCACGCGGGCGTAGTTGCCGAACAGCAGCACCAGCAGCACCAGTACGCCGGTCAATATGTCGCCCAGGGCCGAGTGCAGTTGGGTGCGGAGTTGCAATGTAATACTGCCATTGAGCACGGCGGAGAAGAAAAAGGCCACCAACGGCGTCAGCGCCAGGCGGAAGCCCGCCAGCAGCACCACCATCAGCGCCAGATACCCGATGCCGCCGGAGATGCTCTGGCGCAGGCTGTCGAACCAGCTCAGCACCCGCACGCCGCCGCCCAGCCCGGCCAGCGCGCCGCACAGCGCCATCGCCAGCAGCAATTCACGATCGCTGGAGACGCCGAGTAGAAAAGCCGAGCGGGCATTCTGGCCCAGCGCCTTGAGGCGTAAGCCCCAATGGCTGTTGGTCAGCAGCAAGGCCACACCCGCGAATGCCAACACTGCCAACACCAGCGAGAGCAGGCTGAGGCGTGAGTTCTCGAACAGGGGCAGCAAGGCGTGCGCGCCGAATGGCTGCGTGCCGCGGAAGCTGCCGCCCTCGGGCGGCTGCCAGGGCCCGGCGATCAAATAATTGGTGAACAGGATCGCAAGATTATTGAGCGCCAGCCCGCCAAAGATCTCGTGCACGCCGCCGCGCGTTTTCAATAACCCAGCCAGCGCCGCCCACAGGGCGCCGCCGGCCATGGCGGCCGCTAACTCCATCGGAATTTGCAGTCCGGCCGGCAGCTCGACCCGCAGTGCCACCCAGCTGGCGGCGATGGCGCCCATGATGATCTGGCCCTCAATGCCAATGTTCCACAGCCCGGCTTTGAAGGTGAGCAGCAGCCCGCTGGCCGCCAGCAGCAGCGGCACTAGGAAGGCAAGCACACTATAAACACGCGCACTGGTGCCGAATGCGCCCTGCCACATGGCGCCATACGCATCAATGGGCGATGTGCCCATCGCCAGCAACAGCAGGGTGGTAACCAGCAGGGCGGCCAGCCCAGGCAGCAGCGGCCAGATGCGCTCCAGCCGGCTCACAGTGCACCGCCGATCAGGTGGCCCAGCTCGTCGGCGCTGGTCTCGGCGGCGGGCAGGCTGCGCAGCAGCCGCCCGCCGGAAAACACCGCGATCTGGTCGCTGCGCGCCGCGATCTCGTCCAGGTCGGCCGAGACGAACAGGATCGCCGTGCCCTGGGCGCGGCGTTGGTCCAGCTGTTCCCAGATCCAATCCGTCGAGCGAATATCCAGCCCACGGGTGGGGTGCTCCATCAGGATCAGTTTCAGGTTCTGCGGCAGCATGGCGAACAGAAAGCGCTGCTGGTTGCCGCCGGACAGATTCTCAATGTACGACTCAGGCTGGCCGACCACTTGGTAGGTGCTGATGTGTTGCTCGGCCAGTTTGCGGTTCTGCGGCCAGTCCACCAGCAGCCCGTGGGTATGGCTTACCAGCGCCATATGCTCGGTCAGGGTCAGGCCGGCCACCAAGCCCTCTTCGAGGCGGCCGGCGGCCAGGTAGGCCACGCCGTGTTGGCGCGCCAGCGGGTAGTTCCAATCGGGCTGGCTTTCGCCGCCCAATAGCAGGCTGCCGCCGCTCAGCGGCAGCAGCCCGGCGCAGGCGCGTAGCAGCAGCTCCTGCCCGCTGCCTTCCAGGCCGGCCAGGCCGAGCACCTGCCCGGCTTGCAGTTGCAAGCTGACCGGCTCCAGTTCAAGCCGGCCCGTGTGCACCTGCACCGACTGCAAACTGAGTGCTGGCGCGTGCTGGCCCAGCTGGCGGCGAGCGGGCCGCGGCGCCAGCTCGTCAAACATCAGGCTCACCAGTTGCTGGTTGGGGCAGGGCAGCGGCAGGCCACCCACCAGGCGGCCCTTGCGCAATACGAAGGCATAGTCGCACAGCTCTTGCACTTCATCCAGTTTGTGCGACACGAGGATCAGCGTTTTGCCTTCTTCGCGCGCCAGGGTGCGCATGGAGGCGAACAGGATGTCCTTCTGTTCAGCGCTGATGCCGGTGGTTGGCTCGTCCAATATCAGCACTTGGGCGCCGCCAGCCAACAGGCGCAGCAGCTCCAGCTGCTGGCGCTCACCCATGCTCAATTCACTCGTATGCTCGTGGGGGTCAATATCGAAGCCGTAGCGCTGTGCCAGCGCCTCCAGCGCTCGGGCCGCTTGCCGCGGGCTTTCGCCGCCGGCGGCGCGGCCTAGCAGGTAATTCTCCAGCACGGTGAAGACCGGCACATCCAACGGCTCCTGATACAGCATGCCGACGCCAGCCGCCAGCGCCTGGCGCGGCGAGGCGAAATGCTGGGGTGCTCCGCCCAGCAGGATCTCGCCGCGGTCCGGCCGCTGGTAGCCAGACAGGATCTTCATCAGCGTGCTCTTGCCCGCGCCATTCTCGCCCAGCAGGCCGTAAATGCGCCCGGGCTCGAACAGCACAGAAATTTCATCGTTGGCAACCAGGCTGCCAAACTGTTTGTGGATCGTGTTAAGTTGTACCTGCATGATGATGTTCGCCAAGTAGACCAGAAAAAAATCTGTGCTGGCTGCCGCATGCGCGGCAGCCAGCACAGTGGTCCTTGTGCTTACTGGCTGGGTCCGTTCATGCCTTCGAGCAGTTGGGGCAGGTACCAGATCTCTTCGTCGGTGCCTACTGCGCCTGCGGCGATGTAGGACGAACCATCCTGCAGGTTGATGGGGCCAGCCCACACGGCCACTTCGCCGCTGGCCAGCTTGCTGATGTAGTCGGCCAGGTTGGCGGCGGCTTCCTCGCTGAGGCCGGGGCCGTTCAGCCAACCAACCGAGCTGCTGTCCAGATCGCTCAGGTCATCCCAGTTCGGGCCGTTCCACAACCAGCTCTGGCTCCACTCACCTTCGATGACGGCGGTGGCGACTGCCAGATAGTCGGGGCCCCAGTTGAAGAAGGGCACACCCAGGCAGATCTCCGGCGCATTGTCGCAGGCGCCCAGGTAGTCGTACGGCACGGCCCACACAGCGTCACCCGCTGCGGCGCGCTGGCCGGCCACGTTGATGGCTTCGGTGGTATCGATCCCGCTCAGCACCACGTCAACACCGGTGTCGAGGAAGTTGGTGGTCACCTCGGTCGGGTCGCTGGTGACGCCGGGGATGTTGAACCAGAAGCCGATCCAGCTTACCGTGAATTCCAGGTCATCCGGGTTCTCGCCGCGGTAGGTCTCGTAGCAGTGGCGGGCGCCCAGGTAGGCCGAAGCCGTCAGGCGCAGTGTCTCGTGGTTGATCAGCGGGCCAACATAGCCCAGCTGGCCGGTCTGCGTGGTCAGCGCTGCGGCGCAACCAGCCACGGCCTTCATCTCTTCCATGCGGCCCATGACGTTGCTCAGGTTGGCCGGGCCTTCTCCGGTGAGGGCGTCATCACCGGAGATATTGACGAAGACCACATCCGGGTACTTGGCGGCCACAGTGGTGGTATCTTCTTCGAACTCATCGGAGGTGGTGAAGATGAGCGTAGCGCCTTGCGCCACCATCTCGTCCACCACGCCTTCCAGCGTGGCTTCCGGCTTGTCAGCCGGATTGAGCAGATCGAACACGATCATTTCGGCGCCGGGCAGGTGCTCCACAACATACTGCCCGCCCTCGAAGTGCGCCTGGCTCCAGCCGTGGTCATTCTGCGGGCCGACCAGGATCATGCCAAAAGTGAAGCCTTCACCGCTGGCGCTGCTGCCGCCACAGGCGGCCAGCAGCAGGGCGGCCAGGGCGAGAAATAAAAGTGCTTTTTTATGCATCAGTCTCTCCTCAAATAAAGGTTGGTCAAAAAGACAAAAAGCTGAGGGTGGTGAACTCGCTCTCGGGTCACCTCCTCAGCTTTGGCGTAGATTATGAGAAAACAAACGTCCCATCAGGATGATGGGACGTGATTTCGGCTGTGGCTTACACTCCTCCCCTTGTGGTTTCCAGGCCTGGGGAGCGTAGAAACCGTGCATGCGTCCTTATGGTGTGGGCGTATACATGGCGGGTGAGGGTGATAAGGCCCCAATATACAGGCAAAATATGGCCGAGTCAAGCTTTTGGTGCAAACTGGTACCAAAGAGGGTCTAGAATGAGCGCATGACCTCACGATCTGTGCTCGTCCTCGGCTGTGGCGTCTCCGGCCTGAGCAGCAGCATTCTGCTGCTGCAGGCCGGGCACGCCGTCACCATCTGGGCCCGCGAGCTGCCGCCGCACACCACCTCCAACCAGGCCGCCGCGCTGTGGTTTCCGTATCTGGCGCATCCCATCGAGCGGGTTGGCCCGTGGGCCAGCCGCACGCTGGCCTATTTCAGCCAGCACTTGCTGCCTGACCCGGCCAGCGGCTGCCGCCCGACCCTGGTGCAGGACCTGTATACTCACCCAGTCGAGACGCCCTGGTGGGCCGGCGCGGTGGCCGGCTACCGTCGCCTGGCGGCCAGCGAGCTGCCCGCCGGTTATGTGGATGGCTTTGAGACTGAGTCGGTCGTGATCGATACCAGCGTGTACATGGATTACCTAGTGGATTGGTTCCGCAAGCTCGGCGGCGTCATCGTGCAGCGTGAGGTAGCCAGCATCGAGGAGGCCACCTTAGAAAGCAAGCTGGTGGTGAATTGCACCGGCCTCGGCTCGCGCCAGCTGTTCGGCGACGAGAGCCTGTACCCGGTGCGCGGCCAGACGGTGAAAGTGCGCCCGAATGGGGTGGTGCACAGCATCCTGGATGACGAAGGGCCGAACGGGCTGGGTTACATCATCCCGCGCAGCGCCGACATTGTGCTGGGCGGCACGGCCCAGGCCAATGACTCGGACACCAACGTGCGCGCCGCAGACCAGGCCGACATTCTGCGCAAGGTCGCCAACCTGCACCCCGCTTTCGGCGAGGTGCAGGTGCTCTCGGCCGGCGTGGGCCTGCGCCCCGTGCGCCACGAAGTGCGCCTGGAGGCCGAGCGCATCGGCGAGGCCACCGTGGTGCACAACTACGGCCACGGCGGGGCCGGCTTTACGCTCAGCTGGGGCTGCGCGGAGGAGGCAAGGATGAAGGCGGAAGGATGAGGAGCATAACGCAAGGATGAAATGAAAGTGATAGGAAGCCGGCGATAAGCTGGTTCAGAGGGAGAGGTATATAAGAATGCGGGATGAGAATAGCAATCCGCCAGACCTAAGCAACGCACGCGAACTTTTGCTATCAGAATTATTAGATTGTATGCGAGCTTGCCCAAAAATACGGAAGCACAGGTGCTTGGTAAGCAACTACTCAGAGCAGGAACATCTGTTGGGGCGCAATATGCAGAGGCTCAACGCGCCAAATCCGATAAAGATTTGATTACAAAAATCGAAGGCTCTCTTCAAGAGCTGGAGGAAGTGCTGTATTGGATAGACTTGCTAACCGAGATGAAACTGAGCAATCCAGAGACACTTGCGGCTCTGAACAAGGAAACAAATGAACTCCTTGCCATCTTCGTTACCATTGTCAGGCGAGTCAAGACCCGACGCTAGAGTAAAGAAAAAGGCGGAAGGAATTCATCCTTCCGCCTTTATCCTTCATCCTTTGCTTATCGGCCCTGCGCCCTTGATCGCCGCGCTTGCGCTTCCCTCGAAGCGCTTGAAGTTCTTGTGGAACTCGGCGGCAAGCTTGGCCGCTTGCGCGTCGTAGGCAGCTTTGTCGGCCCAGGTGTCACGGGGGTTCAGCACCTCACTCGGCACCTCGGGCGCGCTGGTAGGGATCGCCAGGCCGAACACGGGGTCGGTCTGCGTAGCCACGCCGTCCAGCTTGCCTTCCACCGCAGCGCGCACCATGGCGCGCGTATAGCCGATCTTCATGCGCTTGCCCACGCCATACGGGCCGCCGGTCCAGCCGGTGTTCACCAGCCAGGCCTGCGTGTTGTGCTTGCGCATCTTGCCCGCCAGCATCTCGGCGTACACGGTCGGGTCCCACACCATGAACACCTCGCCGAAGCAGGCCGAGAAGGTGGCCTGCGGCTCGGTGACGCCGCGCTCCGTGCCGGCCAGCTTGGCCGTGTAGCCGGAGAGGAAATAGTACATGGCCTGCTCCAGGCTCAGCTTCGAGATGGGCGGCAGCACGCCCCATGCATCCGCGCTGAGGAACACGATATGGTTCGGGTGGCCGGCCATGCCGTCAGGGTCAGTGTTTGAATTGAAGTTGAGGGGGTAGGCGGAGCGGGTGTTCTCGGTGATGGCGTCGCTATCCAGATTCAGCGTGCGGTCTGGATTCAGCACCACATTCTCGAGCACAGTGCCGTAGCGGTGCGAGGCCGCCCAGATGTCCGGCTCGGCGTCCTGTGAGAGCTTGATGACTTTGGCGTAGCAGCCGCCCTCGAGGTTGAAGACGCCGTTATCGCTCCAGCCGTGTTCGTCGTCGCCGATCAGGGCGCGCGACGGGTCAGCCGACAGCGTGGTCTTGCCGGTGCCCGACAGGCCGAAGAACAGCGCCGTGCGCCGGTCGCTGCCTACATTGGCCGAGCAGTGCATGGAGAGCACGCCCTGCTTGGGCAGCAGGTAGTTGAGCGAGGAGAAGATCGACTTCTTGAGTTCGCCCGCATAGCGCGTGCCGCCGATCAGCACCATCTTCTTGGCCAGATTGAGCACAATGAATGTGCCGGAGTTGACGCCGTCCGTTTTGGGATTCGCTTGCAGTTCGGGCGCATGCAGCACCGTGAACTCGGCCTCGAAGTTGCTCAGGTCAGCCTTGTGGCGGAACATGTTCTTGACGAAAAGCATGTGCCAGGCCGAAGTGGAGACAAAGCGTACCGGCATCTCGTAGGCCGGGTCGGCGCAGGCGTACACCTCACGCACGTACAGTTTGTCTTGTTTGTTGAGGTAGGCGACCATCTTTTGGTGCAGACGGTCGAAGTGCTTCTCGCTAATCTCAGTGTTGACCTTGCCCCAGTGCACATCGTTCTCACTGTAGGCTTCGCGCACCACGAAGCGGTCCTTGGGCGAGCGCCCGGTGTGCGGCGTGGTGACCGCGTTCAGCGGGCCGGCGGCGGTGAGCTGGATCTCGCCATTGCGCACGGCGTGCTCGTAGCTCTCGGCGGTGGTCAGGTTGTAAAAGGCCTTCTTCAGGCTCAGGGCAGCCGCCTTGGTGCGGGCTGCGGGTTTGCGTTTTGTGGTCTTGGTGGTCGTTTTCTTGCTGGTGGCTTTGCGCTGCAACTTCTTTTTGACCGGCATTCAATCTCCTCGGGGGGTCGGGGTCGTTGATAGCTCCAAAAATTGTATCAGCAATCCCGTTGGCATTAAAATCGCTGCTGCGAGGGCACTATGAAACGTCAGATGAATGAAAAGAAACGCGCCAAGAGCGCACTCATCAACACCGAGCAGCTGGAGCAAAACATTCGCGAGGCCCTGCAGCGCCGCCAGAACACGGCGCTCAAAGCGGCCCTGGAGCACCAGCACCAGGCCAACATTGCGGATGTGATGGAGCGCCTGAACACCGGCCAACGCCGCCGCGTCTTCGGCGCCCTGGAGCTCGAGCGCCAGGCCGACGTGCTCGGCGAGCTGCCGCCCAACCTCGTGCGCCAGGTGGCCGGCCCGCTGAAGGTGGGCCAGATCGCCGCCATCGTGGACCAGATGCCGATGGACGAGGCCGCCCAGGTGGTGCCGCTGTTCCCGCGCCGCCGCTCGGTGATCCTCGAGGCGATGGATCCCCAGCACGCCCTCGACATCCAGCGCCTGCTGCAATACCCCATCCACAGCGCCGGCCGCATGATGACCGAGAAGTTCGTACGCGTCCACAAAGACTGGCGCGCCGCAGAGACTCTCGTGCGCCTGCGCCGCATGAACGCCGCCGTCGAGACCCTCACCAATCTCTATGTAGTGGATGACGAGGACCGTCTGGAAGGCGTGGTCTCGCTGCGCGAAGTGGTGGTGGCCCCGGCCCGCAAGAAGCTGGGCGAGCTGATGAACACGCAGGTCGTCAGCGTCACCCCCGAAACCGACCGTGAAGAAGTGGCCAACCTGCTCTCGCACTACGATTATCTGGCCATGCCGGTGTTGGATGTGACCGGGCGCATGCTCGGCATCATCCCGGTCGATGATGTGATCGACGTGCTGGCCGCTGAAAGCACCGAGGACATTCTGCGCTTCGGTGGTGTGGACAGCGGCCCGGTGGACCAGCCCTACTTCACCATCCCCATCCGCACTGCCATCTCGCGGCGCATCGGCTGGCTGCTGCTGCTCTTTGTGGCCGAGACGCTGACCGGCATAGTGCTGCGCCATTTTGAGAGCGAGCTGGCCGCGGTGGTGGCGCTCTCGTTCTTCATCCCGCTGCTCATCGGCACCGGCGGCAACACCGGCGCCCAAACCGTCTCGACCCTGATCCGCGGCCTGGCCCTGGGGGAGGTGACCCCGCGCGACAGCTTCAAGGTCATCGGCCGCGAGCTGTTCAGCGGCCTGCTCATCGGCCTGCTGCTCGGCTCGGTCTCTTACATGCGCGCCAAGTTCTGGGGCTCCAGTGATGCGCTGGCCCTCACCGTCTCGCTCTCGGTGCTGGTCATCTGCACCTGGGCCAACACCATCGGCTCGCTGATCCCGCTGCTGGCCCAGCGCCTCAAGATCGACCCGGCCGCGGTCAGCGCCCCGCTCATCACCACGCTGGTTGACGCGACCGGGCTGGCTATTTACCTGTACATTGCTAAGGCTGTGATGGGGTTGTAGGGATAGCTTGTATAATCGTTGCAAGCTAGGAGGAAATAAATGAATAGTAAGCAGCTATGTGGAATTTTTCTTTTACTCTCTATTGTTCTTTCAGCTTGTAAAGCAATACCCGAAGTTGTTGCGACTGAAACCGCTGAGCCTAGGACTATTCATCTGAAGGATATAGCGATTGTAGACGGCGATTTACCTGGCAATTATGTTCTAGGAGTTGAGCTTGTAGAAATTCCAATCCAGCATCTTGAGGAAGGACTGCCAACTCCAGAGAATTTTTATATTAGGTATGGACAACGAGATACTTATCAGGCCGAGATTTATTTGTACTCGTATGAGACTTCGGAACAAGCTAGCCTTGCATTTGTTCTTCTTTCAAAGGAAATACCGGAAATCTCAAGCGACTTCGGTGAGTTTGCTAGGATTGGTTCCCAAAGCTTTCTTAGTGCCGTTTTTTCAAAAGCCAGCTTTGTTCGTTGCAACATTGCTGTACTGCTTGTGTTGCCTTCAGAGCAGGCACTAGTGCGCAACTATGCAATTCGGTTGGACCAGAGGATTCAAGAAGCTTATTGCGAGTAGTTAAAGGCTAGCGCGCCCAGCAGGAGTCGAACCCACAACCTACTGATCCGAAGTCAGTCGCTCTATCCAGTTGAGCTATGGGCGCTTACGTCTATTATAACAATCCGATGCCAGTTGACTGCATCGAACAAATCTTGGCTCTACTCCTGCTGACAGATTTCAACCAGTCCAGCGTATCTCGCAGCAGCGTCAGGACTTAGGGGACAATCAGCCCAATAGCCGTCGTATCCAGTTTTTGGGTTTTCCAAAATCGTAGACCTGTGTGTATTTGAGAATGGCAGTACTCCCGCCTTCTATGCGCTCTTCTACATAGCTGAAGTGCTCGGGGCGCTGCGTTATCCAATCGTGCTGGAACCGGAAGCTTGCGTCATCTTTCTTTTGAAAATACCAGTAATCCATTAGCACCAGGATCGTTTCGCCCGGCACCCAGTGCGGGCCAAACGTGTGCAGCATGTGACGAAAAGTATGCGCTTTCTTGGCAGCATCATCGATGTACAGGCCGATCTGCTGTTGCTCCGGCCAGCGGGCGTTGATGATATTGCCTTTGTGGAAATGAATAGGCACAGCCGAAAAAGGCTCAAGGTAACGCTTTACGATAGGCAGCGTGTCCTGTCCTGCCTCAATATTCAAAGCGCCGTTGCTCTTCTCGTGCGCTTTCTGGGTTTCAACTTTAGTTGCCCGCCAGTTGTCATAACAGTGAATACTTATCTGCTTATTGCTTTCGAGCACGCCTAAAGCCAATTGAGCAGTTCCTGCTCCTAGCCATGTGCCTACTTCGACTATACAGGTATGGTCTGGCAGGGATGCAATGATCTTGCGCAACCGTGGGCCAAGTTTGGTTCCGCCCATTGAAGGGATGGTTGCAGCGTAAGCTTCTAGTTCCTGTATATTCATACTGCGCTGAATTGTACTCGGGTGCGCTTGTCTTGAATTTGCTGTATTGGTATAGTCCATAAACTTCCGTCACTGATTTTCTGGCAATCCTACTTTAGGGAACAACTCTATGAGCCAACACACCACCTGGGGCTTCGTCGCCGCCGGCAAGATGGCCGCCGCCATGGCGCGTGACTTGCGAACCGCAGGTTCGCACCACGCACCCGGCAACCGCGTTGGCGGCGTGGTCTCACGCACGCCTGAGTCCGCCGCCGCCTTCGTGCGCCAGTTCGGCGGCCAGGCGTACGGTTCCCTGGCGGCCCTGTTGGCCGATCCAGGCATCGATGTCGTCTATGTATCCTCGCCCAACAACCTGCACTACGAGCAGGCCAAAGCCGCCTTGCTGGCCGGCAAGCCCGTGCTGTGCGAGAAGACCTTCACCCTCAACGCAGCCCAGCTGGCGGAGCTGATCGAGATCGCCCGCAGCCGCAAACTCTTTTTGATGGAGGCGATGTGGGTGCGGTGGCTCCCGCTGGTCATCGGCCTGCGCCAGCTGCTCGCCTCCCGCGCCATCGGCCAACCCCTGCATCTCAGCGCCGCCTTCCACTCACAGCCGCCCTTGGCCGACGACAATCGCTTCTATAACCCGGCCCTCGGCGGCGGGGCGCTGCTCGACCTCGGCATCTACCCGATCTCCTTTGCCAGCCTGGTCTTCGGCGCCCAGCCGCAAGAGATCGTATCCAAGGCCCAGCTGGCGCCCACCGGGGTCGACAAGCGTTTTTCGGCCATCTTAGGCTACGCCAGCGGCGCCACGGCCCAGCTGGCCGCCGGCTTTGACGGCCGCATGCGCCACGACATCATGCTGCTGGGCAGCGAAGGCAATATTCGTATCGAGATGGATCGCGGCGGCTGGAAGATGCGCCGCCTGCACCTCGAGCAAGGCGGGGGCACGCGCACGCTCACCGCGCCCTACAAGGGCAATGGCTACGGCTACCAGGCCGCCGAGGTGCGCCGTTGCCTGCAAGCTGGCTTACTTGAAAGCGAAGCCATGCCGCTCGACGAGTCGCTCGCCATCCTGCACACGCTCGACACCCTGCGGGCGCAATGGGGCATGCGCTTCCCCGGCGAATGAGCTGGAAGAGTTTTTGTGCAATCCATTCTATGACTTGCAGTGACCTAAAGGTTCCCTCCTCGCCGCTCCGCGGCTCGTTAGGGATGACAAACAAACACAAAGTCATTCCGACGTATGCAAGTGCACACTGGACGCACTGCGTACAAATAGGAACGCTCTAGATCAGCGAGTAATCAGAAAGCTTGAATGTTTAGAGGTCTAGCGAAGTTCTATCAGTTATTCTGCACAGTTTCTTAATCAAACGACGTGGGTTTCACTGAAACCAAGTAATGGTTGCATATTCACGCATACAGTCTGAGGGGGTTCTTAGGGGGAACTAGCAGTTCCCCCTAAGCGGGGTCAGGGGCAGAGCCCCTGAAAAGGAAAAAATTAATTAACGTCCTTTATTGTGACATTCCTGCTAGGACTACTTCACCGCTCTGCTCAAACGCCTCCACCCATCCTGCCAGCGCATCGATCCAGGCCGGATGATCGTTGATGCACGGGATCAGTTCAAACTCCTCGCCGCCCGCCTTCAAAAACACCTCTTTGCCGCGGATACCGATCTCTTCCAGCGTTTCCACGCAGTCAGCCACAAACGCCGGGCAGATCACCGTAAGCTTGCGCACGCCACGCTGGGCTAGTTCCACCAGCTTGTCCTCGGTGGAGGGTTGCAGCCATTTGTCGCGCCCCAGGCGTGATTGGTACGCCACCGAATATTTTTCGGCAGGGATGTGGAACTCGTTCACCAGCGCCTCAGTCGTGCGCAGCACCTGGTGGCGGTAGCAGGTGCCGTGGGCCGCGCTGGGCACATCGCAGCAATCCGCGCTGCGCAGGCAGTGCGCCCCGGTCGGGTCGCTCTTGCGGATTTGGCGCTCCGGCAGGCCGTGATTGCTGAACAACAGGTGCTCAAAGTCCTGCAGGTAGGGGCGGGCGGTCTCTACCAGGGCCTTGATGTAGCCCGGCTCGTCGTAGTAGGGCGGCTGGATGTGCAGCCTGGCCTCAGGATCCAGCGCGTGCAGCTCCTCTTGCGTTTTCACTACCGCGCTTTCAATAGTGGACATGGCGTAATGAGGGAACAGCGGAATTGCCAGAATGTCGCGCACCCCGGCTGCCAGCAGCGCTTGCAGCGCCTGCCGCGCGCTGGGCTTGCCGTAGCGCATGCCCAGCTCCACCGGCAGGCCGGTGCGCGCCTGCAGCGCCTGCTGCGTGCGCTGGCTGATCACCACCAGCGGCGAACCCTCCGGCCACCAGATCGAGCCATACGCCTCCGCCGAGCTGGCCGGCCGCTTGGGCAGGACGAACTGCTTCACCACGATGCTGCGGATGGGGCGCGGATAGTCCAGCACGCGCTCGTCCATCAAGAATTCTTCCAAATACACGCGCAGCGCGCCCTCTTCTGGCGCGTCTGGCGAGCCAAGATTCAATAGCAAAACACCTTTGGCATCTGACACTACGCTCAACCTCACTTAATTGGGCAACTTTTCACAAATAGACCACTACCGATCTCAAAAATCTACCACTTACGAGAAATCTTTCCTAAACCACATTGCAAATTTCGCTCACCAAAGCGAAAGTGAAGGTTAATACAAACGCCTAGATATTATGCCTTGCGCTGCGTACACTCGCTAGATACCAAGGAGTGCTTGTGCGCAAATTTCTCACTTTCATCATGGTGGCTGCCGTTCTGGCAGCTTGTTCCCCCCGCATCCAATCCACCCGCCAGCCGGTTGACCCCAACCAGGCCGGCGCCATCACCATCCCGCACAAAATGGGCGAGGCCGTCCTGCCCGGGCCGGCCCTGCGCGTCGTGGCGCTGGAATGGACCTATGTCGAGAACCTGCTGGCCCTCGGCATCCAGCCCGTCGGCGTGGCCGACATCGAGGGCTTCAACACCTGGGTCAATGTGCCCGTTGAACTTTCTGCCGACGTGGTGGATGTTGGCATGCGCGGCGAACCCGATTTTGAAACGTTGGCCGCTCTGCAGCCTGACCTCATCATCGATACCCAAATCACCGCTACCGAGTACTACGAGCAATTGAATGCAATTGCTCCAACTCTGATACTCAATCCATATCCTGATGACCCGGCCATCTCCACTTTCCAGGAGATGCAAGACAGCTTCCGCCTGCTGGGCCAGGCCACCGGGCGGAGCGATGTGGCCGAGCAAATCCTGGCTGATCTCGACGCCAGGATTGCTGATGGCCGCGCCGCCATTGCGGCCAGCGGCCACGCCGGCGAAGGCTTTGTACTTTCGCAGATGTACTCGTGGCTTACCATGACCACGGCCCGCTTGTTCCTCGATAACGGCATGGCTACCAACATCATCGAGCAGCTAGGCTTGGAGAATGCCTGGCAACCCGAGTTTGCCCAGTATGGCTTTACTGAGGTCGGCACCGAAGCGCTGACCGAGCTTGGCGATGTGCACTTCTTCTATGTCCTTCAGGAAGATGATGGGCTCAACACTTCAGGTTCCTTCCAGAAGCTGTGGGACACCTTGCCCTTCGTGCAGTCTGGCAAAGCTCACCCCATTGGCGGCGACACCTGGCTGTTCGGCGGGCCGCTCTCGGCCGGCGTTCTGATTGACCGCGTAGTGGAAGCCGTCACTGAATAATGTCTGACCATCCCATCGCCCAGACCCTCGCCTTCCTGGCAGCTGCGAACGAAGACTATCGTTCGCAGCTGCTGGCTGCGCGTGATGAGCAGCCTGGCTGGCTGAGCGCCAGCCAGCTGCAAGAGTCTGCCCACCTGGCGTCGCTGCTGCAGGCCAACGGCGCCCACCACAAGGCCAGCGACCAGCAGTCGCCGGCGGCTCTGTGGTTCGGCCACTACGTATTCAATATCATGGCCGTGGCGGTCAGCTGCTACCTGGCCGCCGGCCGCGTGCCCGACCTGCGCCCCGCCTCGGTTGCTCTGCGCTTTGACGAAGATGGCGAGCCGCAGGCCATCGCCTGGGAGGGGCGCCAGTTCGCCGCCCTGGCAGGCGACCCGGCCGCGCAACACCCGGACTGCACGCCCATGCCGGATGCAGACGCGCTGCGCCTGCATCTCACCCGCCAGCTTGAGGCGCATTGCGAAGCCATCATCCTCAGCCTGCGCCAGAACTCGCGCATCGGCGTCTCGGGCTTGTGGCTGCTGGCGCGCGACTATTACGGCTCGGCCTTCAACTGGATCGGCGAGCTGCTCGGCGATCAGGCCCGCGCGCTGCAAGAGGCGCGGGCCGCCGCGGCCCTGCCCACCCAGCTGGCCCGCCAGCGCGACTTTGTGCACATTGAGCATGTCGGGCTTAGCTACCATCTGATCGATCGCGTATCGTGCTGCCTGTACTACAAGACGGGCGAGGGGCACTATTGCTCCAACTGCCCGCACCGCCCCATGCCAGAACGCATTGAACGCATCAAGAACTGGCTGGGTGAGCGTGCTGCGGCTGAGGCCGCGCGAACCGCCGAAACCAGTTCGAGCTAATGGCAAGCTCATTGTCTCGCCCTCGCCTCGTGCAGCCCGCCGAGCGCGCCAATACACTTCGCCTGCTGGCCTTTCCTCTCATGGCTGGGCTGCTCTTGCTGGTCATGGTGGCTAGCACCGCCTTCGGCGCTGCTGACATCGAGCCGCGCGTGGTGGCGCAATCTGTCACCGACTTTGACGAGACCAACACCAGCCACTTGGTCATCCGCAGCCTGCGTATGCCCCGCGCCATCACCGCCGCCCTCGTCGGCGCTTCGCTGGCCGCCGCCGGCGCCATCATGCAAGGCCTCACCCGCAACCCCCTGGCCGACTCTGGCCTGCTGGGCATCGAGGCCGGCGCCGCCCTGGCAGTGATGGTGGCGGTGCTGTATCTTGGCATCCAATCTTTGTCCGGCTTTGCCCTGTTCGCCTTTGTCGGCGCAGGCGTCAGCGGGGCCGTCGTGTACGCCATCGGTTCGGTCGGGCGCGGCGGGCCAACGCCGATCAAGCTCACCATCGCCGGCGCGGCCTTGGGCGCCACGCTGGCTTCGCTCACTGGCCTGCTGGCCATCATGCACCCGCTCAGCTACGACCAGGTGCGTTTTTGGATGGCGGGCAGCGTGGCCGGCCGCGAGATGGAGCTCATCGCGCAGGCCGCGGTGTACATCGTCTTCGGCCTCAGCCTTGCCATCCTGCTGGGCCGCCAGATCACCACCCTCTCCCTGGGCGACGATATTGCCCGCAGCCTGGGCCTTAGCGTCATCTGGATCAAGCTGGCCTCCGCCCTGGCAGTGGTGGTGCTGGCGGGTACTTCGGTGGCGCTGGCCGGGCCAATTGGCTTTGTGGGCCTTGTCGCTCCGCACGCGGTGCGCTTCTTCACCGGGCCGGATTACCGCTGGGTCATCCCGTATGCGGCGCTGCTGGGCGCCATCTTCATGGTCATCGCCGATGTGGTCGGCCGCGTGATCCTACGCCCGATGGAGCTGCCGGTCGGGCTGATGACCGCCGCCATCGGCGGGCCGATCTTCATCTACTTAGTGCGTGCCAAGGTGAAGCGCTGATGGCGCCTTGGATCGTGCTGCGCTCGCGCCGCTGGCCCTTTTCGCTGCGCCTGGATGGCCGCCTGCCGCTGGTGGCGCTCGGTGTGCTGCTGGTGACCCTGGCGGCTATGGTGCTCAACATGGGCATCGGTGAATTCAAAATTGCCCCGCTGGATGTGCTGCGCACTTTGCTGGGTTTCGACACTGGCAACCCGCAGCATGTCTTCGTGGTGCTCAATCTGCGCCTGCCGCGCATGCTGCTGGCCTGGCTGGTGGGTGCGGCCCTGGCCGTGTCGGGCAACATCGTGCAGGGCATTACGCGCAATCCGCTCGCCTCGCCTGACCTTACCGGGGTGACTGCCGGCGCCAGCCTGGCGGCGGTGTTTTTTATTGTTGTGATGCCCGGCTTGCCGCGCAACCTGCTGCCGATCGCCGCCTTTCTGGGAGCGCTGGCGGTGGCAGTGCTGCTCTACATTCTCGCCTGGCGCAATGGCGATTCGCCCATGCGCTTCATCCTCGTCGGCATCGGCCTCGAGGCCGCCCTCAGCGCCCTTATCGGCTTTGAGCTCACCTTCGGCCGCATCGATCTGGTGACCCAGGCCATGATGTGGCTGGCCGGCACGGTCTACGCCACCACCTGGACCGAGGTCTACGCTGTGCTGCCGTGGATCGGCACGGGCCTGCTGATCGCCGTACTGCTGGCGCGCCACCTGAATGCGCTCAACCTGGGCGAAGAAGTCGCCACCGGTTTGGGCGCGCCGGTCACGCTGCAGCGCGCCATCCTGCTGCTGGTGGCGGTGGCCTTGGCGGGCGTTACGGTCACCGTGGCCGGCACGATCGGCTTCGTGGGCCTGGTGGCCCCGCATTTAGCGCGCCGCCTGGTTGGCCCCATGCACGAGGGTTCGCAGGTCATCGCCGCCTTGGTGGGCGGCATGCTGGTCATCGTCGCCGATCTGGTGGGCCGCACCGTCATCGCCCCCGCTGAGATTCCGTGCGGAATCATTATTGCCCTCATTGGGGCGCCTTTCTTCCTTTACTTGATCTGGAAAAACCGCGAGAGGTTCTAGCATGAACACATTCCTGGCAGAAAAGCTCAGCCTGGCCTACACCAGCGAGCGCATCATTGATGCGCTCGACTTGGAGATCCCGGTGGGGCAGGTGACCGCCCTGGTTGGTCCCAATGGCTGCGGCAAGTCCACCCTGTTGCGCGGCTTGGCGCGCTTGCTCAAGCCACAGGGCGGCAGCGTGCTGCTGGATGGCGCCGCCATCCACAGCCTGCCCACTAAACAGCTGGCGCGTGAGATTGGCATCCTGCCGCAGTCTCCAGTGGCGCCGGAGGGTCTAGCGGTGCGCGAGCTGGTGGCCCAGGGCCGCTACCCGCACCAGCACTGGTTCCAGCAGTGGAGCGCCGAGGACGAGCAGGCCTTGCAGCAGGCGCTGCAGCTCACCAAGCTGCAGCCGCTGGCCGAGCGCGGCGTGGATACGCTTTCCGGCGGCCAGCGCCAGCGGGCCTGGATCGCCATGACCCTGGCGCAGGAGACCAACACCATCCTGCTCGACGAGCCGACCACCTTCCTTGACCTGGCTCATCAGCTGGAAGTGCTGGATTTAGTTCATAATCTCAACCAGCAGGGCAAGACCATCATCCTGGTCTTGCATGACCTCAATCATGCCGCCCGTTGCGCCGATCACATCGTGGCGTTGCACAATGGGGCGGTGGTGGCGCAGGGCACGCCCCATGAAGTCATAGTGGCGGATGTGGTCCAGCGCGTCTTTGGCGTGGAAAGTCACATTATGCACAACCCGGTCACCGGCCAGCCCATGTGCCTGCCGGTGCGGTTGGCTGGCTAAGAATCAGTCATTGCGAGTAGCATTCCAGCGCGCAGCGCTGGAAACGGACGAAGCAATCTGGGGCCTAGTCAATCACTTCCGCAACAAGGGCAGGTCAAGCTGCTGGACAGAACTGGATTCAGGCTGGGGTCACAGAGCTACTCATCCCGCGAGGGCAGGGTGTAGTAGTTGTAGACCGCTTCGCTGATGTCAGAGAATATGACGGAGATGGGGTCAAAGACCAGCTGCACCGGCTGGTAGAAAGTGATCACCAGCACATAGTCGCCGTTGGGGGTGAACACAATGCCGGCATCACTCATGACGTTGATGACTTGCGTATTGGGGTTGGTGACCCAGCCGTGTTTGTTGGCCACGCGGGTGCCTTCGGGCACGCCGGCCTGGATCAGAATGCCGATGCGGTTCTGGCTCAAGATCTCCAGCATGTCCTGGCATTCGCCCTGGGTGATCTGGTCGGGGAACACGGCCCGCAGCGCCCCGCCGCCTTCGTCGGCGCACTGGTAGATGTCTGAAAGCAGCATGCCCATGTCAGTGGGCGTGGTCTGGTTGTAGGGGTCAGGGTCCGTATTGATGTCGCTGCGCTGGCTGGCTGGCGTGCTGAAACGCTCCAGCAGCGGGGCGCCCAGGTAGAAGTAGCCGGCCAGGAAGGTGTTTTGCAGCCCCAGCTGGCGCATGTCCTCGGTGACCGTGATGGGGGCGCGCGGCCCGCCGATCACTTCGCTCATCAGGGCGTCGGTGGCCTCGTTGAGCGACTGGGCGATCATCTCGCGGAACAGCTCCTGCACCCGCGCGTCGGGCTCGGTGTCCATCGCCTTGAAGGTCGAGACCATCACCGGGATCTTCATCAGGCTGGCGGCCGTGAACGAAATGTCCGGCTGGGTGGGCAGGTTGCTGCCCAGCCTATATATAAAATGCATCTCCTGGCCGCTGGCCAGGTCTTGAAAGTAGATGTCAGCGATGCCGTCGTACCCGGCCACTTCCATGATCTGCTGCAGCTGCACTTGCAGGTTTTGCAGATTGGGGCGGGCGGTGGCCGATTGCTGGATGGTGAGGTTGACCGTCCGCCGGGTGGGGGAAAACAGGGCGGTCTCGATCTGGCTGACCGCGCTGTCCACGTTGATGCTGGTGCCCGGTTCGCCCAGGCGGAATTGGGTGGTGCCGGCGATCGGCTGGGCCGGGCTGGGCGCCTTGTCGTAGCGCGCCGAGATCTCTTCGTTCAAATAGCGCAGCAGCAAGCCTTCAGAAAAGCTGGCGTCCAGCGGCACTTCCACGGGGTTGGACACGTTGCCCCACAAATAATCCCAGAAGCCGCCCCAAAACGGCGAGCTGGTGCGCTGCTGGTCGGCGGCGGCGATCATGCCTTCCAGGTTCAGGCGGAACTCGGCCACGGCCGGGTCCATGTGAATGATGCTGTCGCCGTAGCGCAGCTCCACCGGCAGGTTGTAGATGCGCAGCAGGCGCTCAGCCGCCTGCTGGCGGCTGATGCCGCCCATGGGGATGCCGGCCACCACCAGGCCGGCCGGGAAGTTGGCGCGGTCACGGCTGTACAGGATGAGCTGAACGATGAGGAGAACGAGGGTGCTGATCAGCAGAAAGCTGGCAGCCAGGCGCATGAATGAAGAGCGCGGGCGAACGTAGAAACTCATAAGACGTGGCGAGTATATCGCATCCACCTGTGCGTGTTAGAATCCCGCGTATTAGGGTTGTATGAATGCAGCCCTCCCTCCAAAAACACAACTCACATACACTCATGCTACGTAGCTTCCTTATATATCTCTCACAAGCTGATTGGGCCCGCCGTCTCATCATGAGCCTGGGTGTCTCGCGGCGCATGGCGCGCCGCTTCGTCGCCGGCGACGAGCTCTCCGACGCCCTGCATGCCGTGCGCAAGCTCAACAATGACGGCATGCTCGCCACGCTGGACCTGCTCGGCGAGCACACCGCCGATGCGGCCGCCGCCAGCGCCTCCACGGCCCGCATCATTGAGGCGGTGCAGCAGATCGCTGAAAGTGGCGTGCGCTCCGGCGTGTCCATCAAGCTGACCCAGCTGGGCCTCAAGCTCGATCTGGCCCTGGTGGAAGGCAACCTGCGCCAGATCTTGCAGGCCGCCAAGGGGCGCCAGGTCTTTGTGCGCATTGATATGGAAGATTCGCCCTGGGTGGATACCACCCTGGCGCTGTATCGCAAAATGCGCGCCGAGGGGTTTGATAATGTCGGCGTGGTGATCCAGTCTTACTTATATAGAAGCGAGGCGGATGTACTCGGCCTGATCGCCGAAGGCGCCCGCATCCGGGTCGTCAAAGGCGCCTACATGGAGCCGCCCGACCGCGCCTTCCCCGATAAGGCCGATGTGGATGCGGCCTACGACCGCCTGGCTGATTTACTCTTGCACACCGGCCACAGCCTGCCTGCCGCCGAGGGAGCAGGCGGCCCCTGGCCGCCCATGCTGGCCGTAGCCAGCCAGGACGCCGAGCGCATTGAGTTCGCCAAGCGCCATGCTGCCGAGCTCGGCATCCCCAAGGAGCAGGTCGAGTTCCAGATGCTGTTCGGCATTCGCCGTGACCTGCAGCAGTCCCTGGCCGCCGAGGGGTACCCAGTGCGCATCTACGTACCGTATGGCCGCGAGTGGTATCCCTACTTCATGCGCCGCCTGGCCGAGCGCCCGGCCAATCTGTGGTTCTTCCTGACGAATTTGGTGAGACGCTGATGTCTGAACTTGCCCACGAACTGGCAACCTCGCTGCGCAAGGAAGGCGAGAAGACCGTCGCTTTCTTCCGCCAGCTTTCGCCTGAGCAAATGCAGACCCGCATCTACGAAGATGGTCTGGCCTGGAACACGCATGACCTGCTGGCCCACTTTGTGGAGGTCGAGGGCTCACTCGGCCGCATCATCCGCCGCATCGCCGAAACGGGGGAGGGAGTGCCGGCTGACTTTGACATCAACCGCTGGAACGCCCGCCATGCCACCGAGATGAGTGAGCAGCACGATGACGCCTGGCTGCTGGACGAATTCGCCCGCCGCCGCGGCGCCAACGCCGAGTGGGCGCGCAGCCTGAGCGATGAAGAGCTCGAGCGCCGCGGCCGCCACCCGGCCCTGGGTGAGACCGAGATCAAGCATATGCTCAAACTGCTCTATATCCACTTGCTCGGCCACCAGCGCGATATCAAGCGCGCCCTCGACCTGTCATGAGCAGCCAGCCGCCCATCTCGGATATGCACCTGCTGCCGCTGCAGGCCGCGCCCGACGGCGTGGTGCTGCTGCGCGAGAGTGACCATGTGCTGCGCCGCTTTGGCGAACTGGGCCTGCACAGCCTGGCGGCCGGCAGCCAGAGCGCCTACAGCCTGCGCGCCGAAGCGGACCGCGTGCTGTTCGTGATCGACGGTGCAGTTGAAGCGCGATTGCTAGACCTGCGCCCGCAGTCGCCCAGCCACGGCGTGCACGCCCGCATCAGCCTCAGCGCCAATGCGCAGGCCATGTTGGTGCCCTTCGGCGTGGCCTGCAGCCTGGCCGCCACAGACGCGGCCCGCGTGCTGTGGCTCAGCACGCACAGCGCCGCCCACGCCGGCGATCGTGACGCCACGCCAGACGAACTTGCCCAGTTCGCCGCCAGCTGAGCTCGTGAACAAGAACCCACTGCTCTTATTCCTGCGCCTCTCCCGCCCCTGGTTTCTCCTGGGCGGCTTTCTCTTTTATTTTCTCGGTGCCGGCATTGCCCGCTACCTTGGGCACGAATTGGATTGGAACGTGGTGCTGGCCGGCCAGATCTGGGTCAGCGCCATGCAGCTGTGCGTGCACTATCTCAACGAATACTTTGACCACCCCAACGATGCCAACCACGTCAGCCGCACGCTGTTCAGCGGCGGCAGCGGCGCGCTGGGGCAGGGCGAGGGCCAGCTGCGCCCGCAGGTGGCCCTGGTGGCGGCCGGCACCGCGCTGGCCCTGGTGGCGGCCGCTACCAATGTGCTGGCCCGCGCCGGCAGCCTCAACAGTATGGTGCTGCTGATCATGGCCCTCATCTTCTTCGGCGCCTTCTTTTACTCTGTGCCGCCCGTGCGCCTGGCCACCAGCGGCTACGGCGAGTTGAGCACCGCCATTGTGCTGGCCGCCCTGGTGCCGGCCCTCGGCTTCAGCCTGCAGAGCAGTGCCATGCACCGTCTGCTGGCCATGAGCACCTTCCCGCTGGTCGTGCTCACCATGGCCTCAATGCTCTCGCTGGAGTTTGCCGACTATGCGCAGGACCTGCGCACCCGCAAGCTGACCCTGTTCGTACGCGTGGGCTGGGAGCAGGCGCTGCGCCTGCATCACATCCTGGTGACGGCCGGGTACGCGCTCATGCTGGGCGCCCTGGCCGCCGGGCTGCCGGCCGCCATCGGCGTCCCGCCGCTGTTCAGCCTGCCGCTGGCCGGGCTGCAGGTCTGGTACATGCAACGCATCGGCCAGGGGCTCAAGCCCAACTGGCTGGCCGTCACCTTCAATGGCATGGCCTTCACCTTCCTCAGCGCGTATCTGTTGGCGCAAGGGTTCTGGACGAGATGAAAAACATAGAGACTAGAGAGTGGAGATTGGTAGCAAGTAATCTCTAATCTCTCCTCTCCAATCTCCACTCTCAATCACTATAATTCCCCCAAGGAGATAACCATGGAACTCAAAGTTGGCCAAAAGGCCCCTGATTTCAAGCTGCCCGACGAGAACGGCAAGCTGCACAAACTTTCAGACTACAAGGGCAAGACCGTGGTGCTGTACTTCTACCCGGCCGATGACACCCCCGGCTGCACCCTGGAGGCCTGCAACTTCCGTGACGACTACCTAAAGTACAAGGCCGCCGGCGCCGTCATTCTGGGCGTCAGCCCTGACGACGAGCAGTCTCACGAGAAGTTCAAGGCCAAGTTCAACCTGCCCTTCCCGCTGCTGGCGGATGTGGGCCACAAGGTCTGCGAGCAATACGGCGTCTGGGCCGAGAAGACCATGTTTGGCAAGAAATACATGGGCGTGGTGCGCTCCACCTTCCTGATCGGGCCAGACGGCAAGATCGCCGAGGTCTACAGCAAGGTCAGCGTGCCCAAGCACAGTGAGAAGGTGCTCAAAGCGGTTGAAGAGCTTCAAGCCTGAGGTTCAAACTCGAATCAGTGATATACTGACTTCGTACCTTTCGGCACAATAACAACACGAAAGGCTTTTTTCGGAGGACAACGGATGATTCATCTCCTCATTGTTGGTGTGCTTGTGGTGGTGGCGACCCTCGGTTTGGGTTTGCTGCTCACCCAGACCGGCATTTTGCCGGCGCAGGCAAGCCAACAAGCCATCACCATTGACTGGCTCTTCAACATTCACTTCTGGTTCATTGCTTTCTTCGTTGCGCTGATCTGTGTTGTGATCGTGTACAGCCTCATCGTCTTCCGCCGCAAAGCAGGCGAGAAGGGCGATGGCGTGTACATGCACGGCAACCAGCGCCTGGAGATCCTCTGGACTGTGGTGCCGATCGGCATCGTGCTGTGGATGGCCGTCATTGGTGGCCAGACGCTCTCAGACGTAGAGCGCCGTGACCCCCAGGCCATCACGGTGGATGTGTTCGCCGCTCAGTGGAGCTGGCGCTTCCAATATGAAGTCACCACCGAGGAGGGCGTCCGCACCGCGGTCGCCTCAGATGTGCTCGTGTTGCCGCGCAACCAGCAAGCCTTGCTGCGCCTGCACTCGCAGGATGTCATCCATTCCTTCTATGTCCCTGAATTCCGCGTCAAGCAAGACATCTTGCCTGGCGGCGAAGAATACGTACGTGAGCTGCGCATCACCCCCAACACCAACGGCACCTACACCGTGCAGTGCGCTGAGATCTGTGGCCAGGGCCACTACAGCATGCTGGCACAGGTGCAAGTGGTGGACGGCTCTGAGTTCACCGCCTGGCTCACCGAGCAGGCCGCTGACTGCAATTTGAGCGATGTGGAGTGCGGCCAGCGCTGGGCCGAGACCTTCGGCTGCCTGGGCTGCCACACCACGGACGGCACCGTCAAGATCGGCCCCACCTGGCTCGGCCTGGCCGGCCACGCCGTGGAGCTGACCGATGGCAGCACCGTCACCGCCGACACCAACTATCTGCTGACCGCTATCGTGGACCCGAATGCCCAGATCGTGGCCGGTTTCCAACCCAATGTCATGCCGCAGAACTTTGATGAGCTCCTCAGCCAGGAGCAGATCAACCAGATCGTGGCCTTCATTGAGAGCCTGGGCAACTAACTTGCCGACAAGTTGAGGAGTTAGAGGATGCGTTTCTTTTCCACTAGTATGTTCCGCGGTTTGATCGCCCAGGTAGCTGGCACGGTACTGGGCATGGGTCTGGCGATGGCGTTGCGCGTCGTGTTCGGCCTGCCGCTCTCCAGCCCCATCGAGGCTGAAGATGCCCACATTCGTGAGGTGATCGTGGTGGTTGGCGTGCTGGTCGGCGCCATCGCCTTCCTCGTCGGCTCGGGTGTCTTCACCGACTGGTTCAAGTGGGCCCGCGGTGAGGAAACCTCAGACGATCACACGCCTGACCCCAGCAAACCCAACTGGATGCGCTATTTCAGCGTCGACTTTGACCACAAGGTCATCGGCGTGCAGTATGGCGTAACCTCGCTGTTGCTGCTGCTGTTCGGTGGCATATTCGCCATGCTGTTCCGCATCGAGCTGTCCGGCTCCGGCATCACCTTCCTCAACAGTGAGATCTTCAAGGTGCTGCTCGGCTATGACGGCCCGCACCTCTATAACACCCTCATGTCGCTGCACGGCATCGTCATGATCGCCGGCATCCTGCTGGGCGTTGGCGCCATGTCCAACTACCTGGTGCCCATGCTCATCGGCGCCAACGATATGGCCTTCCCGCGCCTGAACGCGTTCGCCTTCTGGATCAACGTGCCCGGCGCGGCTATCCTGCTCAGCAGCCTGTTCTTCGGCGGCTTTGACACCGGCTGGGTGGGCTACCCGCCGCTGAGCCTACGCGCCCCCCTGGGCATGCAAATGTTCCTGATCGGCGTGTACCTGGTGGGTCTGTCCTCCATCGCCGGCTCCATCAACGTCATCGTCACCACGCTCACCATGCGTGCCAAGGGCATGAGCCTGTTCCGCATGCCCATCTTCTGCTGGGCCGCCCTGGCCACCGCGCTGCTGCAGTTCAGCGCCACGCAGCTGATCGGTCTGTCCTTCCAGCTGGTCATGCTGGAGCGCTTGATGGGCATGAGCTTCTTCGACTCGCTGCAGGGCGGCGACCCCGTTCTGTACCAGCACTTGTTCTGGTTCTATTCGCACCCGGCCGTGTACGTGTTCATTCTGCCTGGCTTGGGCGTCATCAGCGAGCTGCTGCCGGTCTTCGGCCGCAAGCCGCTCTACGGGTACCGCTGGGTGGCGCTGTCCTCCTTCGGTATCGCCGTGGTCAGCTTCTTTGTGTGGGCGCACCACATGTTCGTCTCCGGCATGAGCCCCTTCCTGCGTATTCCCTTCATGTACTCAACCCTGCTTGTGGCAGTGCCCACCGGCGTCAAATTCTTCAGTTGGGCCGCCACCATTTGGCAAGGCAAGACCATCTTCAAGACCCCCATGCTGTTCGCCTTGGGGGCGGTGGTCATCTTCCTGCTGGGTGGTGTGACGGGGCCCCCGCTGGCCACCATTGCCACCGACCTGCATTTGCATGACACCTGGTTCGTGGTTGGCCATTTCCATGACACCATGTTCGGCGGCTTCATCTTCCCGTTCGTGGCGGCCATCTTCTACTGGTTCCCCAAGATGTCCGGCCGCATGTATAACGAGAAGCAGGGCAAGATCCAGTTCTGGTTGATGTTCATCGGCTTCATGCTGATGAGCAACCTGCAGCTGATCCTGGGCTTGTTGGGCATGCGCCGCCGCGTTGTGGATTTCGACGCCGCCCTCGGCTTCGATACTATGCAGCTGGCCCTCACCATCGGCGGTTTCATGGTCTTCTTCGGCATGCTGCTCTTCGCCTACAACATCATCCGCAGCTGGACCAAGGGTGAGGTTGCCGAAGGCAACGTGTGGGATTCGCGCTCGCCTGAGTGGCAGAAGCCCAACCCCATGCCGCTGCACAACTATGAGCAGCCCTTCGAAGTGGTCGGCGAGCCGTATGACTACGGCCTGCCCAACTCGCGCTACGTGAACATGAACCCGGCGGGCGGAAGCCCGTCCGCGCACTAAACGGTTTTAGGAGTGGACTGTAATGGCTGATAATACGGAAAGCCGCCGAGCGGCACTGAACCGGGGAGTGTGGGTGGCCCTCATGCTTGCCGTGCTCACCTTTGGTGAGTTCCTGGTCGGCGTCATTGCGCCGCCCTGGGGCACCCTGCTGCTGGTGGTGGCCGCCTTCAAAGCCTTCTTCGTGATCACGGAGTACATGCACATTGGGCGCCTGTTCTCCTCGGATGAGGAGCACTAAATGTCTGCTGTAGAAAGCTACGCAACCAAACTCGTCCGCAACCGCATGGGGTTGTGGCTCTTCGTCATCTCAGACGCCTTCGTCTTCGTGGGCCTGTTCATTGCCCGCATGGTGCTGCTGGGCGACACCCGCCCGCACCTGGACCAGGGGCTGGGCCTCGGCGTCACCATCATGCTCCTCATCAGCAGCTTCTTCATGAACCGCGCTGAAGTCGAGATGGCTCACGGCAACCGCCCGGCCTTCCTGCGCAACATCTTCATCACCATGGCGCTGGGTGTCATCTTCCTGGTTGGCGTGGTGGGTGTGGAGTGGCAGATCGCCCACTTCGGCCCGGCGGACGGCCAGCAGGGCGCGGTGTTCTATGCCATGACCGGCTTCCACGCCTTCCATGTGCTCACCGGCGTGATCTTCCTGTTCATTGTGTGGAACAACGGCCGCCGCGGCCACTACAGCGCTGAGAAGCACTGGGCCGTTGAAGCCTGTGCCATCTACTGGCATTTTGTAGACGTGGTGTGGATGTTCTTCTATGTAGGTTTGTACCTGCTGGGAACGCCGATCGTCTAAATTCGTTCTAGCACGCTATCGGGTATAACAGAAGCGGGCTGTGCTGGCCCTGCAAGCGCCGAAGTTGGCGCAGCAGTCAGCCACCCGCTTTTGTGTTTGAAAGAGAAGATGAAGAACAAACGCATTCTTGCAACCGCACTTGGCCTCGTAGCCCTGGCCGCTCTCGGCGTGACTGCTTTCCAGATCTGGGAGAAGCAGAACGCCTTCCGCGGCTCGGAGATCGTTCCGGCCCAGGCCGCTGCGCCCATTGCGCTGCAGCGTCTGGATGGCTCCACCTATGACCTGGCCGCCCAGCGCGGCCGCGTGGCCGTGCTGTACTTTGGCTTCACCCACTGCCCGGATTATTGCCCAGGTACCCTGGCCAAGTTCCAGCAGATCGTCACCCGTATGGGCGACGCTGCCAGCCAGGTTGACTTTGTTTTCATCACGGCTGACCCTGAGCGTGACACGGCCGAAGTGGCCGACACCTATGCCCGCCATTTCAACCCGGCTTTCATCGGCCTCTCCGGCAGCGAGGACGAGCTGACCCCCATCTGGCAGGCCTACTACGTTGGCCGCCTGATCGTGCCCATGCCGGAGAGCGCGCTGGCCTACACTGTGCAGCACTCCACCCGCGCCTATGTCATTGATAAGCAGGGCAACCTGCGCCTGACCTTCCCCTTCGAGATGCAGGCCGCAGACATGGCCCATGATCTGCAATTGTTGTTGGCGGAAGAATGAAAATTGACCCCGTAAAAACCCCTCTGTACATGAATCGTTTCGTGCTGGTGCTGGCCGTATCCATCCTGGCCGCCTGGGCCATCAGCGAGGCCGGCCTGTTCCTGCAGCAGGACCGCAACACCGCTCGCCCTCCGCAGCAGGTCGAGCTGATCATCCCCGCCGGCACCGCCGCCAAGGTGGCCGCCGGCGAGCCGGCTCCCGGCATCCCCGACGAAATGACCTTCGTGCTGGGCGATGTGCTGGTGGTGCGCAACGAGGACTCCGAGACCCACACCCTGGGCCCGCTGCTGGTGCCGGCCGGCGCCAGCGCCAGCCTGCCCCTTAACGAAGAAGACAACTTCTCCATGACCTGCAGCTTCAACGCCAGCAGCTATATGGGCCTCACCGTGCGCCCGCCCACAACCCTGCGCACCCGCCTGGTGGGCATCGCCTTCGCTGCCATCCCCACCGCCGCCATGCTGTTCGTCTACAGCCTGGCCGTCTTCCCGGTCAAACCCAAGGCCGCCTGACCCATGCTGGCCCGTTTGTTCAGCCGCCGCTGGCTGCTGGCTACCGTTCTGGTGCTGGCCGCCGCTGCGGTCATGGTTCGCCTGGGTGTCTGGCAGCTGGACCGCCTGGAGTGGCGCCGCGCCTTCAACGCCCGCGTGATCGAGCAGGCCAACCTGGCGCCCATGCAGCTGGGGGCGGCCGACACCAATTTGGATTTATACTCAATGGAATATCGCCAGGTGCAAATCACTGGTGAGTACCTTGCAAACGATGCAGTTGCCCTGCGCAATCAGGTCTGGGTGACCGTCTACGGCAACCAGCTTGGCTACAAGCTGCTCATGCCGCTGCGCATTGAGGGCAGCGACACGGCCATTCTGGTCGACCGCGGCTGGATCCCGGCCGAGCAGCCGCTGGACCTGGCGCAGTACGCCGAGCCCGGCCCGGTCACCATCACCGGCCAGCTGCGCCGTGCCGAGATCGACGTGCAGCTGGCCTTCAATGCTGACCCCACGCTGCAGCCCGGCGAGCAGCGTTTGGAGCTGTGGAACTATCTGGACCTGCCGCGCTTGGCGCAGCAGATGCAGACCCCGCTGCTCACCAGCGGCTACGTGCAGATCGTGCCGCAGGGTGAGCAGACCCAGCCGCCGTTCGCCAACCCGCCTGAGCTTGACCTGAGCGAGGGGTCGCACTTTGGCTACGCGGTGCAATGGTTCACCTTTGCCACTATTTTGCTGGCGGGCTATCCCTTCTTTGCCCGCCGCCAGGATCTGAGAAACGAGAAATGAGCCCAACCAAAAAGAAAGCAACAAAGAAAACAGCTGTCCGCAAGGCTGCCCCCAAGCTGGCGGTCGGCAACTTCCGCTACCTGGTGCTGGCCGCGGCCGTCTCCACCTTCCTGCTGATCGTGATCGGCGGCATCGTGCGCGTCACCGGCTCCGGCCTGGGCTGCCCTGACTGGCCCACCTGCTTTGGCCGTATCCTGCCGCCTCCGCAGATCGAAGCGCAGATCGAGTTCAGCCACCGCTTCTGGGCCTCGGCCATCACCTCGCCGCTCATTCTGCTCTCGGCCTTTTTCGCTTGGCGCCGTTTCCGCAGCGTGCGTCTCATTTGGCAGCCGCTGTTCTGGTCGCTGCCCATCCTGGCCATTCAGGGCGCCTTGGGCGCCATCGTCGTTTTGCAGGAGCTGCCGCCGTATATCGTAGCCGTCCACCTCGGCACCGCCTTCCTGCTGCTGGCCCTGCTCATTCTTGCGACGGTCACCTCGTTCCGTTTGCACCAGAACCCCAAGCAGACCGACGCGTTGGTATACCGCAGCCGCTTTGCGCGCTTGGCGCGCGGCGGCCTGATCGGCCTGTTCATCGTGCTGGTCAGCGGCGCATTCACCGCCGCCGAAGGCGCCACCTATGCCTGCTCCGGCTGGCCGTTGTGCAACGGGGAGCTGATCCCCAGCCACCCGCTCGGCTGGCTGCATATGTTCCACCGTTTGATGGTGGCCCTGCTGACCGTGCATATCGTCATGCTGCTGCGCGCCGCTTGGCGCACGCAGCGCTCCGAGCGCGGCATCCTGTCGGCCGCCACGCTGACCGTGGTGCTGTACTTCGCCCAGGTGTTGGTGGGCGCCCTCAAGGTCAGCATGCAGTTCCCCATTTATCTGCTCGGCCTGCATGTGGCCACCGCCGCGGCGGTGTGGGCCATGATGGTCGTGCTGGTGGTCTTGGTCGGCCTGGCCGGCCGCACGACCCAGGACGAGGAGCGTGAGGCCGCCAAGCCGGTCAATCGCAAACAGCGCCTGACCGATTTTCTCTTGCTCACCAAGCCCATCATCGTAGCCTTACTGCTGGTGACCACCTATGCGGGCATGGTGGTGGCGGGCAAGGCCCTGCCCTCGCTCTCGCTCACCTTCTGGACCCTGCTGGGCGGTGCGCTGGCGGCCGGCGGCAGCGGCGCCATCAACCAATACATTGACCGCGAGATCGACCAGCACATGACCCGTACGGCCCGCCGGCCCATCGCCGCCGGCCGCTTGACCCCCGCCGAGGGCTATGCCTTTGGCCTGGGCGCGCTGGTGGTGTCGTTCTACATCATGGCTGGCTTCGTCAACCTGTTGGCCGCGCTGCTGACCCTGGCAGGCATGCTGTACTACATCGTGCTGTACAGCCTGTGGCTCAAGCACGCCACCGTACAGAACATCGTCATCGGCGGCGGGGCGGGGGCCATCCCGCCGCTGGTCGGCTGGGCCGCCGTCACCGGCGACCTGAGCATCCCGGCCCTGTTCCTGTTCGCGATCGTCTTCATGTGGACTCCGCCGCATTTCTGGGCGCTGGCCCTGGTCAAGCAGAACGACTATGCCCGCGCCGGTGTGCCCATGCTGCCCGTGGTGCGCGGCGAGAAGAACACCCGCTGGCAGATCTGGTTGTACACCCTGCAGCTGGTGGCGCTTACCCTTCTGATGCCTATTCTCGGTATGGCCGGCGGTGTGTATGCGGTGTGCGCCGTGCTATTGGGCGCCTGGCTCATCTACTGGGCCTGGAAAGTGTGGAAGGTGGGCAGCAACAAGATCGCCTGGAGCATGTACCGCTACTCCAGCATGTACCTGGCCTTCCTGTTCGTGGCCCTGGTGGTCGACGCACTGGTGTGATCCCAGCTAGCTTACGCTGCAAACAAAAAACGGGCGCACATTGTGCGCCCGTTTTATTTTTGACGTCATTGCGAGGAGTGCTGAAAGTTGCATGTTCATGCAACTTTCAGCCGACGAAGCAATCTGGGTTTAAGTTTGAAGCGTAAGGCGAGATTGCTTCGTCCGTTGCCGCTTGCTACGCAGCGGCTACTCCTCGCAATGACGGTGTTTACTGATGCATCCTAAGCTGTCTTTGCGAGCGAGTGAAACGAGCGAAGCAATCCCCAGGATAGGCTACGGAGCGACCACCTTGACTTCCATCGTCAGGTCCTCGGCATGCTCAAAGTGCAGGGTCAACTCGAACGTATCGCCGGCCACCAGCTCGCCCTGCAGGTTGATCAGCATGATGTGATAGCCGCCCGGCTCAAAGGCGATCTCGTGCCCGGCGGCCAGCTCCACCCGCTCCACCTTCACCATCGTGCCGATGCTGCCCATGTCGTGCATTTCGGCTTCGCCCATCGGGTGCTCACCTTCAGCGTGCCCGCCCTCACCGTGTCCGCCTTCGCCTCCGTGCCCGTGGTCGGCCTCCTGGCCGCTGGCGGCTTCGCCTGCGGCCACCATGCCGCTCAGGTGCATCTCGACGGTTTCGGCCACATCCGACGACGCGCCGATAAGGGCGTCATCGGTCTCGGTGGCGTTGTGCAGCAGGAAGTAGGCCGCCCCGGTGCTGCCCGCCAGGGCAGGGCGGCTGAAGGCTTCGTGGGTGTGCCACTGGCCGCCGGCATTGCTGCACGCGGCCAGAGCCGCGGCAAGCACAACAAGAACAGCAATACTATGCTTCTTCAAAACGATCCTCTTTTGCAAACTAGTGAATGAGTGAGTTAAGTATACGCCCGCTAGCGGACGACGACGCGGGTGCCGTTGCCTACGCTCTGCACCTGGCCGTAGCGGCTCTCAGGCATCAGCCAGCGGAACAGCCACTTGGCCTCGTGCGGCTTCATGTTGACGCAGCCGTGGCTCATTTCGTTGCCGTAGTTGTCGTGCCAGTAGGTGCCGTGGAAGGCCACGCCCCACTCGTGGAAGTACGATACCCACGGCACTCCCGGCAGCTCGTAGGCTTCCACGTCGGCGGTGATATAGCCGTCGCCCATGTGGCGCACTGGCATCTTGGAGAACACGGTGAAGCTGCCAGTCGGCGTTGCCGTGGGGATACCGTTGGTGCTCACCAGATACGGAATCCCGGTGGAGATCTTGGTGTCCATCAGCAGCGCGCCTTCTTCATAGGCCCATAGACGCTGCTCGGGGATGCTGACCTCGACATGCTTCTGGTGCAAGGGGATGTGGGCGTTGACCGGGGTTAGCTCGCTGGCCGGCACTTTGCGCATGTGCTCGGCCAATACATGGTACGTGATCTTGAGCAGCTCATCGGTGATCTCGTACCAAAGCCCGCCATCCGGCCCTTCGGTGATGGCGGTCACCCAGTGGGTGGAGAGATAGTACAGGCGGTACAGCTTCTCCCAACCGCGGGCGCGGGTGAAGCGGTACGACTGGGTGAGCGGCACAGTGATCTCGAACAGCTCGCCGGCCGGGTTGATCTGCACTTGCGGCGTGTTGAGCTTGGTCTCGACCGGTTGCAGGTAGGCGGTGTGGGCGAAGCCCTCGTCTACGCGGTACCAGCGCGGGTTGAAATCCGGCCCCAGGTCTGATTCGAATTCTTCGAAGGTGTAGAGCAGTTGGTCACGCGAGCGGGTGGCGACGACATCGCTCTGATAGGACGGCTCGCTGTACAGGCGCAGCTCCTTGACCGCCACGCGCACCAGGCCGGTGGCTTCGTTAGGCTTGCTGGCGGCGTGGGCGCCGGCAGCCGAAAACGGCTGCAGCGCCAGGCCGCCGAGGGCCAGGCCGCCCAGCTGCAAGAATTCCTTGCGGGAGAGCTGGTCAGTCATGTAACTATTCTAACAAGGCAGCCCCACTGCGACTCCTGAGCAGGATATGAGAATGGTATACGCAGCCGTGCAGTCGGCCGCGTATAATCTCGCCGTGCCTGCATTCACGCTGGATATACAGAGTTTTGTTCGCGCCGCCACCCTCGTGCTGCTGTTCTTTGGCGTGTATGCTCTGTGGGCTGGGCGCGGCTCCATCCAATCTTCGCATGATGTGCCGTTCTACCGGGTGCGCCAGCAGCGCGTCTTCGCCGGCTGGCGTAGCATCCTGTTCGGCGGGCTGCTGCTGGCGGCCGCGGCCTGGGTGGGTTTCAATGGCGAGCGCACTGCGTATGCCGTCTTCCCCGTCACCGCCACGCCCACGCTGAGCCCAACGCCTTCGCTCACCTTCACCCCCTCGCTGACACCATCCGAAACGCTGACGCCCAGCGAGACGCCGACCCTGCAGTTCTCGCTGACCCCGTCGCCCTCGGCCATCCCAATCATGCCGGGCGAGATCGCCGCTGAGTTCACTTCCCAGGTCACGCCCAGCGGCGCGGCAGTGTTCAGCCCCTTCGTGTTCGCCCGCAATATCAACCTCAGCACCTACGCTCCGGTGGGGGCGGCGGTGGTGTTCGAGAACCCGGTGACGGGCATCTACGCATTGTTCAGTTATGACCAGATGCAGCCGGATGTGCAGTGGACCGCGCTGTGGTACCGCGACGGCCAACTGGTGCACTACGAAAGCAAGCCGTGGGACGGCGGCACCGGCGGCTACGGCTACACCGAGTGGCTGGCCCCGGCCGAGGACTGGCTGCCGGGCCGCTACCAGGTGGAGATGTATGTGGGCATGGATGTGAAACTGGTGGGCAACTTTGATGTGGTCGGCCAGCCCTCGACCAGCACGCCGACGCCATCGGTCACGCCGACCTTTACGCCCAGCCCGACGCGCACGCCGACACCACTACCCAGCCCAACTCATACGCGCCAGCCAACGGCGACCGCGCCATCCAACTAGATTTTCAGTACGAACCACAAAGACACAAAGAAAATATCAAAAAAACTTTGTGTTCTTTGTGTCTTTGTGGTTAAGCTGTTTGCAGTTGACTAGTCGACCAGTTAACTAGCCGACTGACTTATATCTGGCTTGTTCTCTCTGCAGCCAATTCTTTCGCCACGCCCGCCGCGATGCGGGCATTGTTCTTGAGCAGCGCCAGGTTGGCCTGCAGGCTGCGCCCGCCGCTGAGCTGGGCCACGCGGGCCAGCAGGAACGGCGAAACCGCCTGGCCGCGCACGCCCTGCGCGTCGGCCTCGGCCTGGGCTTGCGCGATCCAGGCTTCCACTTCGTCGCGCGGGATGGCGGTCTCGGTTGGCGGGGGCGCGGCCAGCAGCACGCCGCCGCCGCCCAGCTGCCAGTGGGTGCGCGCCAGGGCAGCAGCCCCGGCGGCGTCCTCCACGCGGTCGCTGGTGGGCAGGCCGCTCTCCACCGAATAGAAGGCTGGGTAGGCGTTGGTGCCGTAGCCCACCACGGGCACGCCGAGGGTCTCGAACTGCTCCAGAGTGGCGGGCAGATCCAGAATGGCTTTGGCCCCGGCGCACACCAGCACCAGCGGTTGGCGGGCCAGCTCGGGCAGGTCGGCCGAGACGTCCCAGTGGCTGCCGCGGTGCACACCGCCGATGCCGCCGGTGGCGAAGACGCGAATGCGGGCGCTGGCGGCGATGCGCAGCGTGGCCGCTACGGTGGTGCCGCCGCTGGCCTTTTGGGCTACAGCGGCGGCGAGGTCACGGCTGCTGAGCTTGCGCACGTCAGGCGCGTTGGCCAACGCTTCCAGCTGAGCCGCATCCAGCCCCACGCACAGCTGGCCGTCAATGACGGCGATGGTGGCGGGGATGGCGCCCTCGGCCCGCACAATGGCTTCGAGGGCCTGGGCCAGCTCCAGGTTCTGCGGGCGAGGCAGGCCGTGCGTGATCACGGTTGATTCAAGGGCGACCACGGGCTGGCCGTTGAGGATGGCCTGGCTTACTTCGAGCGAGAGTCTGAACATTCCGGGTAGTTTCATAGTTTCACCGCTGGGGATTCTAAAGCATGTATCCTCCTGTGTCATTCTGACCGGGTCTTGATATGGACACCAGATCGCCGAACCCGGTCCAGGGAAGAATCCTTGCTGGCAGGTCTTCTGTATATGGCTTGAGTTATTCCTACGCGTAGTGAGGATCCCTCGCTGCGCTCGGGATGCACGGTGAATGTGGTGTAGGGGGCGTAGCATGCTACGCCCCCTACGTGTGGCGGGTGATGGCCAGTTACAATCCCACCATGCTCAATATTGAGACCCACTGCCACACCGACGCCAGCCACGATTGCCGCGTGCGGGTCGAAGACCTCGTCAAGACCGCCCGCCGGCGCGGGCTGGACCGCCTGGTGGTGACCGACCACAACACCATCAGCGGGGCGGTGCGCGCCCAGCAGATGGACCCGGAGCTCATCATCGTAGGGCAGGAGATCATGACCGAGCAGGGCGAGCTGCTGGCCTTCTTCGTCAGCGAGGAGGTGCCGCGCGACCTGCCGCCGATGGAGGCGATCCGCCTGCTGCGTGCGCAGGACGCCTACATCAGCGTCTCGCACCCGTTTGACCCGCGCCGCGGCTGGGAGCTGCGGGCGCTGGAAGCCATCGCCCCGCATGTGGACGCGGTGGAGATCTTCAATGCGCGCAACATTCTGCCCGTCTACAACGAGGCCGCTGAGCGCTTTGCCGCCCGCTTTCAGCTGGGCGGCACGGCCGGCTCCGACGCCCATACCTTGATCGAGGTGGGGCGGGCCGGCATGCGGCTGCCGGCCTTCAAGGATGCGGCCAGCCTGCGGGCAGCCATGCCGCAGGCGCAGTACACCAAGCGGGCCAGCGGGCCGCTGATCCGCCTGGCCTCGCGCTATGCGGCGATCCTCAATAAGCTGCGCTAGCAGCCCTTTGGGGTTGGCAGTCTGCTAAAATAGCCCGCTGCGTGAGTGCGCACACGGCTCGGTGGCGGAACTGGCAGACGCAGGGGACTTAAAATCCTCCGA
>JAJTXV010000011.1 GCA_021463845.1 Anaerolineales bacterium
GTGATCGCCGCAGTCAGGGTCGTCTTGCCGTGGTCGATGTGTCCCATCGTGCCCACGTTCAAGTGCGACTTGCTGCGATCAAACTTTGACTTCGCCATTCTTACTGTCTCCTTAATTACCTGGCCTTCAAATTATTTCTTCTTTTACTTCCAGAGCCCTCAATGGGGATTGAACCCATGACCTCATTCTTACCAAGAATGCGCTCTACCACTGAGCTATGAGGGCGTCACTGCGTCATTCATTTGCTGCGCAAATGAATGACGCAGTTCTTGGCGTTTGCAAAGAACCGCAAACGCCACGTAGTGGGCAGAGAGGGATTCGAACCCCCGAAGGCGTACGCCATCTGATTTACAGTCAGACCCCGTTGGCCACTTGGGTATCTGCCCATGTTTCCGCGCAAAGCATGCACATGGCATGGCGATATGCTTGCGTTGCGCGGAAGCCGACGACGGGAATCGAACCCATAACCTACCGCTTACAAGGCGGTTGCTCTGCCGTTGAGCTACGTCGGCGCGTGTATTGTGTTGTTAAACTTAACCACGCGCAGGCGCGTAGAGCTTACCAAAGGCCACCCTCATGGTGCCCGAGAGTGCTTGGCAAGGGCGTAAGTTTATCCGTATTGGCTGGGAGAGTCAATGCCTTGGGCGGCATTTTCAGGGTTTTAAGCGGCCGGCGGCCCATTTGGGGACTGCCGCCCTACTCGGCAAAGCCACGTGCCTGCCAGACCATATACAGTGCCACCGAGCCGGCCACCGCCGCATTGAGCGATTCGACCTGGCCGCTCATGGGCAGGCGCAGCAGCGCATCACACGATTCGCGCACCAGCCGGCGCATACCCTCACCCTCGCTGCCCACCACCAGGGCGATCGGCATATCCAGCTTGAGGCGGCCCAGCGGCTGCGCCTGCGGGCCGCCGTCCAGCCCGATCACCCACACCTGTCCCCGCTTGAGCTCGTCGATGGCCTGGGCCAGGTTGTGCTGCGCGATCAACAGGTGCTCGCAGGCGCCTGAGGACGCATTCACCACAGCGGGCGTGACCGTGGCAGTGCGCCGCTGCGGGATGATGACGCCGTGCACGCCTACCGCTTCGGCGGTGCGCAATAGGGTGCCGAAATTCTGCGGGTCTTGCAAAGTGTCGAGTACAAGAAAAAAGGGCGGATGGCTGGAGGCTTTTGCCTTTTCGAGCAGCTGGCCCATGTGAGCGTATGCGTATTCCTCCACCTGCAGGGCAACACCTTGATGATGGCCCTCAATAAATCCGTCCAGCTCGCCGCGGCGCGCCGGCTGCACTTGCAGATTGGCGGCACGCGCCAAGCGTTGGATCTCTTGCAGGCGCGGGCTGGGCTGCACACCTTCGGCAATTTTCAGGCTGTACAACCGCCGCCGGCCGGCGCGCAGCGTCTCATAGACTGCATTGCGGCCGTAGACCCACTCTCTCACATTAGCCCCAGCGCCAGGAGGAACCGCCAGCGCTATCTTCCACCACTACGCCCAGGACAGCCAGGCGATCGCGTATCGTGTCAGACAGCTGCCATTGCTTTTGGGCACGCAACTGCACGCGCGCATCCAACAACGCGGCGATGATGCCGGCAGCATCCAGGCTCGTCGCGGCACTCAGCGCAGCCGCAATGGCGGCATCGCTGATCTCCGCTTGCAGGCTGCTGGCCAGCGCGGCGAAAGGCGCGGCGTCCGCGTCCTTCTGGGCGCGCTCCAGACGCAGGCCCAACACACCGCCCAGCTCGCGCAGCACATCCTGAGCTGGTTTGAGCTCGGCGTCGGTGGCGCCAGCATCACGGGTTTGGTTGATCAGGCGCACCAGATCAAACAACACCGCCAGCGCGGCGGCTGAATTGAAGTCGTCATCCATCGCCGCCGTGAACTTGCCCGCCGCGGCGTCTGCCTCGGCCTGCAAGCTGGCCAGCACACCGGTGGCCGCGCCGCTGGCGCCAGGCAGCGCCGGGTTGAGCCCGCTGCGCAGGCGCTCCAGCCCGCGCCCGGCGGCTTCCACAACCTCATCGCTGTAGGTCAGCGGGCGGCGGTAGCTGGTGTTGAGAATCATCATGCGCAGCACATCCGGTTCGTGGCTGGCAACAAAATCTGTGATGGTGATGAGGTTGCCCAGGGACTTGGACATCTTCTCGCCGGAGAGCTGCATCATGCCGTTGTGCATCCAGTAGCGCGCAAATGGCTTGTGGCTCAGGCTTTCGCTCTGGGCGATCTCGTTCTCATGGTGGGGAAAGATAAGGTCATTGCCGCCGCCGTGAATATCGATCTGCTCGCCCAGATGGCGGAACACCATCGCCGAGCATTCAATGTGCCAACCCGGGCGGCCTGGCCCCCACGGGCTATCCCAGGCGGGCTCGCCTGGCTTGGCGGCCTTCCACAGCGCAAAGTCCATCGGGTGCTCTTTGCGCTCATCCACATTGATGCGCGCCCCGGCATTCATGTCTTCCAGCTTGCGGTGGGAGAGCTTGCCGTAGTCGTCATCGCTCTCTACCCGGTAATACACATCGCCTTCGGCCGCATAGGCGTTGCCAGAGTCGATCAGACCGCCAACCATCTCGATGATGGCAGGGATCTCCTCAGTAGCGCGCGGGTACACAGTCGCGGGCAGTACGTTCAGTTCACGCAGATGCTGTGCGTACTGCTCGATATAGCGCTCAGCCAGGTGCAGAGGCTCCTCGCCGGCATCGTTTGCGCGCACAATGATCTTGTCGTCCACATCGGTGTAATTCATGGCATGGCGCACCTGATAGCCACGGTACTCAAGATAGCGGCGCACGATGTCAAACACCAGGCTGGACATGGCGTGCCCGATATGAGCGTTGTCATACACCGTGGGGCCGCACACGTACATGCTGACCTGCCCCGGCGTCAGAGGCTCGAACGATTCGCTTTGACGAGTGAGTGTGTTGTAAATGCGTAGGGTCATGTTTTAGTTCTTTGAGGGTTTGGTATTGCGGCGGTTGCGCCCGTTCTCTGGCTTGGCGAACACCATGCGGCCCGCCGCGGTCTGCAAGACCTTGGTCACCGAGGCCTGCACGGTTTGGCCAATGAAATCACTGCCGTCCTGGATCACTACCATGGTGCCGTCATCCAAGTAGCCAACACCTTGGCGCGGCTCGCGGCCGGTTTGGATGACTTTGACGGCCAGCTCCTCGCCTGGCAGAAAAATGGTCTTGACCGCGTTGGCCAGCTCGTTGATGTTCAGGATCGTCACACCTTGCAGCTCAGCCACGCGGTTGAGGTTGAAATCATTGGTGAGCACGGGGGCGTGCATCTGGCGGGCCAGGATGACCAGCTTGTCATCCACATTGCGCGTGCCTTCCACATCCACGTCGCTGATGCGTACGCCCAGGCGGGCATCCTTTTGCAGAGACGCCACCACCTCCAGGCCGCGGCGGCCGCGCTGGCGGCGCAGCTTGTCACCCGAGTCGGCAATGTGCTGCAGCTCATTGAGCACGAAGCGCGGGATCACCAACGCGCCCGGCACAAAACCCGTGCGGGCAATATCCACAATGCGTCCGTCAATGATCACGCTGGTATCCATCAAAATGCTGGCGCCGTTTTCGTTGCCGCTGCGGGTGCGCCCCTCAGGGGTCGCACCTCGGCTGGGCAAATTGAGGAACGAAAGGATATCGTTCTGGCGCGAGATGAAAACGGTCACGCCGAAGTAGCTGATCAGCACCGCGAACACAAGCGGCAGGATCTGGCTGAAGGGGCGCGGCAGCAGCGAAAGCGGGAAGGCCAGCAAGCCGGCGATCACCAGGCTGATGATCAGGCCGAACAGGCCGGCCAGCAAGGCCCGTGAGGAGATCTGCGCCAACATGCGCCGCACAGCGCGGAAAGGATGTACTGTAATGTAGGGAGTAAGCACAAGGCCCACCAGCGCCCCCACCATGCCAAAAATGCGCCCAAACTGCTGCGCATCCTCGCCGGAGAGATTGGCAAACTCCACGCCCCCGTACACGCCCAGCGCCCCGAACGCCAGCATGCCTATCAATCGCAAAACGAAACTAATGGTCATTCGGCTCCAGTTCTTTGCCTAATGCAAACAGCGCTCTCAGGAGCGCTCATGCCCAAACCCAAGGCAAAAACTCAGCCGCCGGCGGTTGTTCAGTTACTGTTGCTCATGTGCTGTTTCGGTAAAACCAAATGAGTGCAGATGCCGGCCAAGGGTCAGGCCCGAGGCAAAATAAGTGCGAAAATCAATCGAAAAAATGAAACAGCCTATGTATATTAGCACGCCGCGCGGAGCCATGTCAAATCAGCCTGCCGAGCCTGATTTAAGAATCCTCTGAGGGAATTTTGGTAGGATACAGCCCATCTAAGCATTATGGCCTCTGACAACATCATCCACATAAGCGAGGCAGATTTTCACGCCCAAGTGCTGGAGCATTCCATCCAGCAAACGGTAGTGGTGGATTTCTGGGCCGAGTGGTGCATCCCGTGCCGCGCCCAGGATCGTATCCTCGAGCGGTTGACAGAGGAAGCCGGCGGCGCCTTCCGCCTGGCCAAGCTGGATGTGGATACGAATCAGCGTCTGGCGGCGCAGCTGGCTGTCAAAGACATCCCAGCCGTCAAGGCATTCCGCAACGGCCAGCTGGTGGCGGAGTTCACTGGCATCCAACCCGAAGCGAAAGTGCGCGAATTTTTGCAGGCGCTGGTGCAAAGCAGCTACAACCTGCAGACCGGCCGCGCTGAGCACTTGCTATCAATGCAAGACTGGGTGGGTGCTGAAGAGGCATTCCGCCAAATTCTGGATAGCAACCCAGACCACCCGCAAGCCCTATTGGGCTTAGCGAAAGCTCTGCTGGTGCAGGGCGATTTCGCCGGCGCGCTGCCCATCCTGCGCAACTTCCCGGTCAGCAAACTGTACGGGCAGGCCGAGCAGCTGGTCCCGCTGGCGCAGGCGATGGCCGACGACGCCAACGGCGATCTGGCCGACGATGACTTGAGCGCACTGTTCGCCAACAGCCTGCGTCTGGCCGGCCGCGGCCAGCTGGAAGCCGCCATGGACGGCCTGCTGGAGCTGCTGCGGCAGGACAAACGCTACGCCAAGGGGCTTGCGCACCGTTGCGCTCTGGGTCTGTTGGCTCTGATGGCCGAAGGCCCGCAGGCACAAACCTACCGCAAAGAGCTGGCCTCCCTGCTCTTCTAATCATGAGCGAACAATACACTGACACCACTACCCCGCTGATCGCGCGCTACCTGGACATTGAGCAGGTGACCCAGGGCGGCGGCAAGCTGCCTTACACCATGCGCTACAGCGGCAAGCTGCGCGTGAATTCTGAGCGCGCCCACCGCGAGCTTAGCGCCGCACTGAGGGCGCAAAAATTAACCCTGTTCCTGAGAGAAGACAAGGGACTGCACGAGATCGTGCTGGTGCCTGCCGCTCCGCAGCCGCGACGCTCCAACCCGTGGATAAATCTGGCCTTCTTCCTGCTTACCGTCGCCAGCGTGGTGTTCACCGGGGTCTTGTATGAGCTGGGCGAACACACCCCCGCATCCCTGAATGAATGGCTGGCCGTGCTGCCCAGTGGCTTGCCGTTCGCCGCTGCGCTGCTCAGCATCTTGCTTGCGCATGAGTTCGGTCATTACCTTGCTGCCCGCTATCACGGCACCGAGGTGACCCTGCCGTATTTTCTGCCACTGCCTTTCAGCCCTTTCGGCACTCTGGGCGCATTCATTCGCTTGAAAGAGCAGCCTCTCAATAAAAAGGTGTTGTTTGATATCGGCATCGCCGGCCCTCTGGCTGGCCTGGCAGTTGCCATCCCAGTCCTGCTGATCGGCCTACGCCTCTCCGAGCTTGACCAGTTGCCTGCATTCATCCCCGCAGGCGACGCCATCAGCCTGGAGGGCAACTCGATCCTCTACCTGATCTCCAAGTACATGATCTTTGGGCAGTGGCTGCCGGCGCCAGAAAGCTACGGCGGCCTGCACCCCGTGCTGTACTGGCTGCGCTACATCTTCACCGGCCAGCCTACACCGCTCGGCGGCATGGATGTATTTTTGCATCCAGTGGCCTGGGCAGGCTGGGCTGGCCTGCTGGTGACTTCGTTCAATCTGGTGCCCGCCGGCCAGCTGGATGGCGGGCACATCCTATACGCGCTGATGGGCAAACGGGTGCGCGCGCTGTGGCCTTTTATTGTGGCTGGCCTGGCGGTGCTGGGTTTCTTTTATTCCGGCTGGTGGATCTGGGTGTTCCTGATCTTCTATATGGGCCGAACCAATGCGGAGCCCCGCGATCAGATCACCCCGCTAGACACGGGGCGCAAGCTACTGGCATTGTTTGGCATCGTGGTGATGCTACTGGTCTTCACGCCCATCCCCCTGCGTTTGATCCAGGGGCCGTTCGGCGGACCTTAGGGTCGCGCTTCCGCCACTACCTGCACATCCGCAATGTCAGCACCCAAGCTATAGACCCAAAAGTCAAAGCCCGTTTCGCCATTGCTCTCCCAGCGGCGCACGCCAACAGGCTGGCCAGCGGCATCATACGCCACCGCCATCACCCATAGGCTGCTGGCCTGGCCCGCGAGGCTCACCTGACCTTGCACCCGCGCCGCGGCCGGGTCGTCAGCCGCAGTGCCCCAGCCAAAGTCAATCCGGTCTACGCTGACATATAAGTCATCATCGCCCTGCACCCAAAACGCAGATGCGATCTCGGCCTGGGCGCTGGCCCAGTTGGCTGGCGGATTGGCAGCATAGGCCACCAAAGGCATGGCGGCGCCCACTGGCAGCAAGTTGAGTGGCGGCACCGCTTCAAGGGTTTGCAATTGCTCCCCTGCTGCACTCAACAAGCGCACAAACCCGGTCACATTCTCCATGGGTTGAGTACCATCATTCACCACCAGCACCAGGCACCATAGTTCACCTGCGGCACTGCTGTAGCACAGCGGCGGGCGAATGTTGGCGGCCACCGGCGTTATCTGCGGCAAAGGGGTGGTGGCCGCACCAGCGCCAGTGGGCACCAGCAGTTGGGCGCCGGGCGCCAGCGCGAGCGGGTTTAGGCCAGGATTTGCAGCCAACAACGCATCCAGAGTGATGTTAAAACGGGCTGCAATGGCAAACAAGGTATCGTTCTGCACCACGGTATACAGGTGCGGTGTGGGGGTCGGCAGCTCAAATGCTGGCGTGGCATCTGTCGCCAGGGTTGCGGTGGCGGTTGCCAGCGCATATTCAGTGATCTCAGCCGAGGGTTGAGGGGTAATGTCTTGCGTCGCAGTGCCGCAAGCTGCCAATAACGCAGCAAAAACCAGCATCAACGCGGCCGAGTATTGGCTTAGCACGGCGAAAATTATATCAATCGGGCTTTCTTGTCCGCTGTGAGGCCGTGTGCTAGACTCACGCGCAATGGCGCTCACCAAGGACCAGATGCTGCAAGAGGCCGTGCAAGCCGGCCAGGCGGGGGATTCCGCACGGGCGCGTGAGCTGCTGCTGGCCCTGCTGCGCACAGACAACCGCGAACCGCTGTACTGGCTGTTGATGAGTACGGCAGTCGAATCGCGTAAAGAACGCATTTACTGCCTGCACAACGTTCTGTTCCTGGATCCTGATAACAGCGCCGCCCGCCACGACCTGGAACTGCTCGGTGCAGATATCCCGGAGCAAGGCGCGCCCGCCTTCTTCCCTGAAGATGAGGGCGAATGGCAAACCAGCGAGATCGCTGCGCCCAAGGTGCGCAAACGCCGTAAACGCCGCGTGGACCAGGCCTGGTCGACCGGCTGGATCTTTGGGATCCTCTTGGGTGGTATTGTGCTGATCACGGCTGTGTTCTTTGCTACCCAGCAAGGCATCATTCCCAATTTCGTCAATACGGCCACGCCCGGCGGCTCACCGGCCGCCACTGGCAGCCTGGGCGCGGCGGGCACACCTCAACCCACCGCCACCCGCCAGATCGTAGTAGCCCCGCGCGACCCCGAGGAGCTGCTGCAGGCGACGTACACCGCCACGCCGCGTTACCTTGCCACCCCGCACGCTGAGAGCGCGGTCTTCGCTGATGCGCTGGCGGCCTACGATGCCCAGCAATGGGCTGAGGCGGCCAGCCGGTTCGAAAGCTACCTGGCCACTAATCCGCAGGCCGCCGATGCGGCCTATTACCTGGGGCAATGCCGCCTGCAAAGCGGTGAAATCGGCGCGGCTATGGCGGCATTTGAGCAGGCGATCGCCAGCAATGCATCTTTCGCCTACGGATACCTGGGCCGCGCCCGCGCTTTGATCGCTCAAGATGCCAGCACCGCCAGCATCTTGACTGACCTCAACACGGCTCTGCTGCTGGACGCCAATCTGGTTGAAGGGTACTTGGAGCGCTCGGCCTACAATCTCAGCCGCGCCAACCCCAACCGCGCCTTGGAAGATGCGATCGCCGCCGAGGCGATCGCCCCCAACAACGCGCTGGTACTCAACCATAAGGCCCAGATATATCTGGTGCGCGGCGAATATGAGAACGCGCTGCAAACTGCCCTGCGCGCCCAGGAAATTGACCTGACCCTGCTGCCCAGCTATCTGACGATCGCCAACGCACAACAGGGCCTGGGCCTGTATTCAGAGTCCGTGCAAACATTGCAGCTGTACCTGGGCTTTGAGGGCGAAGACGGGCGCGGCTGGGAGCTGCTGGGGCTGGCCCACCAACTCAACGGCAATGAATCCTTCGCTCGCGAAGCGTTTGAGCGCGCCCTAGAGTTTGACCCCAACCTGCCCTCGGCTGCCTACTATCGCGGCATCCAACAGCTGGAGGCTGGGCAAAACGAAGCCGCCCTGAGCAACTTCCGGGTCGCGGTAGCAGGGGCAGCTGATTGGTTCGAGGCACGCGTATATCTGGCCCGCGCCTTGCTGCTCACGGGCAACCCGAGCAGCGCCTTTTTCGAGGTCAACGCCGGCGCCCCGCTGGCCAAGTCTGACAGCCAACGCGCCCAGCTGTTTTACTGGCGCGCCACCACTCTTGAGGCGCTCAACCAGCGCGAGAACGCCCTGCCCGACTGGCAAAGCTTGCTCAACCTGCCGGCCAGCGCCATGCCCGCCGAGTGGCGCCAGCTGGCGCAAGAGCGCACCAACCCATAAAGCCTGCTGTCTTGCAAAGCCCCATACGCAGGGCTATAATCTCGCCCGTTAAGGTTTAAAAAACGAAGATGCCTGTTTATACATATCGCTGCGAAAACTGCGGCCACGAATTTGACCGCCAACAAAGTTTCGAAGACAGCCCACTGAAGGTATGCCCAGAGTGCCGCAAACACACGCTGCACAAGGTGTACCGCGCCGCTGGCGTGGTCTTCAAAGGCTCTGGCTTCTACGTTACTGACAAGAGCCGCAAATCCGCCAGCCCGGCGCCCACCAACGGCAAGAAGACCAAGGAAAGCACTGAGACGAAGACAACCACTACTACTGAAGCCAAGAGCGACAAACCCGCCGCCAAGCCCAAAGCTGACGATTAGCCAACTAATCAAAAGAGCGCTGCGATGCAGCGCTCTTTTTTTGTTGTATGCAACCAAGGAAGCAGCGCATTATTCAAGCATGCGCATGGCTTCTTCGGAGGTGATCTTGCCGCTGTCAAGGTCTTCCAGGATCTTGCGGCGCTCTTCCTCGGTCAGGGTGGCTGAGCTGTCCTTGCCGGGCTCGTAACCCAGGGCACGGATGACTTCGTGCAGGCGGCTGCGAATGGTGGGATAGGAGAGCTTGAATTCCTCTTCCATGCGGGTGATCTTGCCTTCATTGCGCACAAAAGCTTCCACGAAGTGGAGCTGTTGGGCGCTGAGGCGCGAGAACGGGCCGGATTCAAAGCGGCCTTCGATCACCGTCTCACATTCACGGCAGACCAAGCGGGTGAGCGTGAGCTCACCCTGGCAGACGGGGCAGGCATGCGGGGCTGAATGCATGCGCAGATTATATACTGGCCATGCATTCAGCCCCGTAAAAGTTATTAGTTGAAAACAGGGGTGGGGGTCAAAATATATTACTAATAACTTTTGTCAAGGTGTTCACGCAGTAGTGCGCTGCTGGGCCGCCTCAGCCAGCACGGCCAGCATCTCGGCGTGAATGCGCGTGTTGCTCACACAGGCAGACTGCTGGACATCCATGGTGACCGGCTGCCCGTCAGGCTGGGTGAAGCGGCCGCCGGCTTCTTCGACGATGAGGCGGGCAGCAGCCATGTCCCAGGCGAACAGCTTGAACTCCCAATAGCCATCCAGGCGGCCGGCGGCTACGTAGGCCATATCCAGCGCAGCGGAGCCTGCCCGGCGGATGCCTTGCGCCTTGCGCACAAAGAAGCTCAACTCGGTGGAATTGTTGTGCGGGCTGGTGTGGCTGTCATAGGGGAAGCCGGTGGCCAGCAGGCTGGTGGCCAGCACATCGGCCTGGCTGACCTGCAGCCGCTGGGTGCCATTGGCCTTGGTTAGAAAGGCACCCTGGCCGGCCTTGGCAGTGAACAGCTCATTGCGCAGCGGGTCATACACCACGCCGATCAGGGGCTGGGCGTCTTTGTACAACGCAATGGAGACCGCGAACATGGGGAACTGGTGGGCATAGTTGGTAGTGCCGTCCAGAGGGTCTACATACCAGGCGTAGCCGTCCTTCCCTTTGCGGCGGCTGCCTTCCTCGCCCACCAAGCCGTGCTCCGGGAATGCAGCCGTCAGCCGGGCAACGATCAGCTCCTCAGAGGCGCGGTCGTACTCGGTAACCCAATCCACCGCGGAGCTTTTGTGGTCAATGGTCTTCTGCTTGTCGAAGCCTTCGAGCAGCAGCGCACCGGCCTCTTTGGCGCAGCCAACCCCCAACGCTAAATACTGCTCCAACTGTTCAGGAGTTTCGTTCACTGGCACACAACCTCTGCTTATTGTTTGGCGCTGACGATGGATTGCAGATAGGCGCGCACTGCCTCGGTTTTGGGGAGGCGCAGGGCGCGGCTGGCCACATCCTCGCACTCCTCGATAGAGAAGCGGCGGATCAGGTCTTTGACTTCGGGCACGCTGACCGGGGACATGCTGAACTCGTCCAAGCCCATGCCGAGCAGCAGGGGTACCGCCAGCGGGTCGCCAGCGAATTCGCCGCACACGCCCACCCATTTGCCCTGGGCGTGGGCGGCGTCGATGGTGAGCTTGATCAGGCGCAGAACGCTGGGGTGAAATGGGCTGGCGATATTGACCACGCGCTCATTGGTGCGGTCGACCGCCATTGTGTACTGGGTCAGGTCGTTGGTGCCGATGCTAAAGAAATCCACCAGCGGGGCGATATGATCAGCCACCAAAACAGCCGATGGCACCTCGATCATGATGCCGAACTGCAGCGTTTGGCAGAAGGGTACGCCCTCGGCGGCCAGCTCTTCCTGCGCCACGCGCAGCAAGGCGCGGGCCTGCTCCACCTCGGTGAGGCGCGAGACCATGGGCACCATGATGCGCAGGTCAGTCTCCACGCCGGCTTTGAGCAGGGCGCGGAACTGGGACAGCAGCAAGTCCGGCCGTTCGCTCATCATGCGGATGGCGCGCCAGCCGAGGAAGGGGTTGGCTTCGGTCTTGAAGCCCAAATAGTCCACGGATTTATCACCGCCGATGTCGAGCGTGCGCACCACCACGGGCTTGCCGCGCATCACGTCGAAGATCTCGCGGTAGGCATTGGTTTGCTCGAACTCGGTGGGCATGGCATGCCGGTCAAGGAACAGGAACTCGGTGCGGAACAAGCCGACGCCTTCGGCGCCATACTCCAGCGCCTGCAGCGCGTCTTGGGCGTTGCCGATATTGGCGACTACCTCGACCTGGTGGCCGTCAGTGGTGGTGGCGGTTTCCTGGCTGCGGGCTTTGGCGGCTGCCCGCTTGGCCTGCAGGCGAGTTTGCTCAGCCTGTAGCGCCTTCAGCCGGTCAGCCGAGGGGTCAAGCAGGACTTCACCCGTGCGGCCGTCCACTACGCCCAATTCGGAATGCTCGACCGCGCTCAGATCCACCGGCGCACTGACGATGGCGGGGATGCCCATGCTGTTGGCAAGGATGGCGGTGTGGGAGGTCGGCCCGCCCTGCACGGTGACCAGGGCCAACAGCTTGCTACGGTCAAACTGCACGGTGTCTGAGGGGGTCAAGTCTTCGGCGAACACGATCACCGGCTCGTCAGGGAAGTCTTTGACCTCAGTGTCTATGCCCAGCAGCAGGTGCACCAGGCGGCGGCCCACATCCTGCAAGTCAATGGCGCGGGCCTGAAAATACTCGTCCTCGACGGCGGCCAGCTCGGCAGCAGCTTCCTGCACAGCCTCGTCCACCGCGGCTTCGGCACAAATCCGCTGCTGGCTCACGCGGCTGGTGATGGCTTTGATGAGCTCGGGGTCATCCAGAAACATCTGGTGGGCTTCAAAAATGGCGGCTTCGTGATGGCCAATTTCAGCATGGGCTTTCTCTTGCAGGCCAACCAGCTGCTGCATGGCAGTTTGCTTGGCCGCTTCGAAGCGGGCCAGCTCTGTCTCCACGTCTGAAACCGTGCGGCGCACGATGTGCACCTTTTGGGGGTGATAGACCCACGGCCTGCCGATGGCAATGCCGCTGGCCGCAGGGACCCCTTTGAACATCAGGTTTTCAAGCGTGGTTTCCATTCATCACTCACAAAGCCATAAGATGCGGCCGCTCGCATACCGCGCTCAGGTCATCCAAAAAGGCGGCGGCCACCGCGCCATCGATCACCCGGTGGTCTACCGAGAGGGTGAGGGTGGCGATGGGCCGAACCGTGGCTTGCCCTTGCGCATCCGGCACCAAGCGGCGCGAGGCGCGCCCGATGGCCAGGATACCAACCTGCGGCGGGTTGATGATCGCGGTGAAGCGATCGACCCGGAACATGCCGAGGTTGGAGATCGTGAACGTAGCTGATTGCAGATCAGCAGGCTTGAGCTTACCACTACGGGCGCGGCTTGCCAACTCATTGACCTCTGCGGCCAGCTGGCGCACGCTCTTATGGTCGGCGTGGTGAATAACGGGAACGATGAGACCCTCGTCCAGCGCCACGGCAAGACCGAGGTTGATGTCCTGATATTGGAGGACCTCGCCCTGGCCCAGATGGCTGTTGAGCTTAGGGTTGCGCAGCAGGGCCCAGGCGACGGCCTTGGCCAGCACGGCGGTCAGGGTGACCTTGGCGTCACCACCGGCCGCCTGGCGGTTGGCTTCGGCGACCATGTCGTTGAGCGCGCTCATGTCAGCATCCACCTGGAAGTAGATGTGGGGCGCGTCTTGCATGCTGCGCTGCAGATTGTCAGCAATGGTGCGGCGCATCTGCGTGAAGGGGATGCGTTGCACTCCGCCCGGCTGAGCCGGCGCGGCTTGCGAGCGGGCTGGCGGAGCCGCTTTGGCAGCGGTCACATCGGCGGCCTGGACGCGGCCGCGAGGGCCGCTGCCGCGCAGCGTATCCAGCGCAACCCCGCGCTGGCGGGCCACATGACGGGCGGCCGGCGTGGCGCGCACTTTAGCGCCGCGGGCGGTTTGGGCAGCTGGCTGCCCGGCGCCCAGGTAACTTTCGACATCTTTGCGGGTGATGCGGCCGCCCACCCCACTGCCGCGTACATCTGCCAGGTCTACGCCGTGCTCGCTGGCGACTTTGGCGGCCAGGTCAGACACGGGCGCCACGCGGCCGTCGGCAACGGGCGGCTGGTAGGTGGGAGCCGAGGGAACAGGTTGTTGCGCGGTTTGGGTGAGGGGCTGGTCGATACTACTTGATCTTTGCGGCTCCTCAGGGGCAGCGGCGGCTGGCTGGGGCGCAGCAGGCGCCTTGACAGGAGCCTCGGGCGCTGTCTCCCCCGGCTCCAGGATGTAGGCGATGACGGTGGTGACCGGCACGGTTTCGCCGGCGGCATAGCCCACCCCGCTGAACACGCCAGCGGTGGGTGCTTCGATCTCCATATTGATCTTGTCGGTGGTGACCTCGGCGATGGGGTCGCCCTGCTCCACCGTTTGGCCATCCTTGACCAGCCAGGAGACGATCTGGCTGGTCTCCTGGTTAAAGCCAAAGACAGGCATGATGACTTCTTTGGCCATTAGTAATCCCCGCGCACAAGCTTGCGCGCTTCGGCCACGATGTTCTCGACCTGCGGGACGGCGTGATATTCCAGGTTGCGATTGTAGGGAATGGGAATATCCAAGCCTGCCAGGCGGCGCACCGGGGCTTCGAGGTAATCGAAGGCTTCGCTCTCGACAATGCGCGAGACGAGCTCGGCGCCGTAACCGCTGGTCTTGACGGCTTCGTGGACCACGAGGGCTTTGCCGGTCTTGACCACGGACTGGATCATGAGCGCATCGTCAAAGGGGTTGAGGGTACGCGGGTCAACGATCTCGATCTCGACGCCCTCTTTGGCCAGCTCTTCGGCGGCCTGCTTGGCGCGCTGCACCATAATGGACGTGGCCACCACGGTGAGGTGCTTGCCCTCGCGCACAATGTTTGGCTCGCCCAGGGGAATAGTATAGGGTTCCTCAGGCACCGGGCCGCTGACCTTATAGAGCAGCTTGTGCTCAACGAAAATGACGGGGTTCTCGTCTTGAATGGCGGCCATCAGCAAGCCCTTGGCGTCATACGGGGAGCTGGGCATGACGACTTTGAGGCCGGGCACATGGGTGAACCAAGTCTCGAGGCTCTCCGAGTGCTGGGCGGCCGCGCCGGTGCCGGAACCGCCGGGGGTGCGCAGCACCATGGGCACGGTGGCCTTGCCGCCAAACATGAAGCGCACCTTGGCAGCCTGCAGCACGAGCTGCTCCATGCCGAGGGTGATGAAATCCATGAACTGGATCTCGCCCACCGGGCGCATACCGGTGAGGGCGGCGCCTACGCAGGCGCCGACGATGGCGGCCTCGGAGATGGGCGTATCAATGACGCGCTCGCCGCCGAATTGAGCATGCATACCGGCCGAGACGCCAAATGCGCCGCCGTACACGCCAATATCCTCGCCGATCAGGAAGACGCGCTCATCCGCCTGCATGGACTGAGTGAGGGCTTCACGCACGGCTTCGACGTACGTGATCTCACGCGTGCCGTTGGCGCTAGGCATACACGCCCTCCATGATGTCAGCGACATCTGGTTCAGGGCTGGCTTCGGCGAATTCCACAGCCTTTTCAATTTCAGCCTCGGCCTTCTTGAACAGGCTGTCTTTGTCATCTTTGCTCATGCCCAAATTGCCAGCCAGGCGCTCAATGGGGTCTTTATCCATCCAGGTTTTCACTTCATCACGAGTGCGATAGGCCTGGCGGTCACTCTTGGAGTGACCCATGTAGCGGTAGGTATTGCATTCGATCAGGGTTGGGCCTTTGCCAGCTACAGCCCGCTGGCGGGCGTTGTGGACGGCCTCGTAGACCGCCTCGACATCATTGCCATCCACGGTGACGCCTTCAATGCCGTAGGCGGCGGCGCGGTCACTGATGCGGTCAATGTTCATGCTCTTTTCGACCGGCATGGACATGGCGTACTGGTTGTTCTCGCACAGGAAGATGACCGGCAGGTTCCAGATGCTGGCCATGTTGATCGACTCATGGAAGGCGCCTTCGTTCGAAGCGCCATCACCGAACACCACCATGACCACTTGCTCGGTGTTGCGGGCGCGGATGCTGAGGCCCACGCCGACCGAGATCGGCAGGCCGCCAGCGACGATGCCGTTGGCGCCGAGGTTGTTGGCGTCCACATTGGCGATGTGCATGGAACCGCCGCGGCCGCGGCAGTAGCCAGTCTCTTTGCCCATGAACTCAGCCATCATCAGGTCAGCCTGGCTGCCCCAGGCCAGGCAGTGGCCGTGGCCGCGATGGGTGTTGAGCAGATAGTCCTGCTGGGTCAGCGCACCGGAGGCGCCAACCGCGGTGGCCTCCTGCCCGATGGAGAGGTGCATGGTGCCGTGCACCTTGCCCAGCGAATATAGATCGAGCGCCTTCTCTTCAAAGCGGCGAATCAGCATCATGGTGTAGAGCATGTCATGAAGCTGTTTTTCGCTGAGCTTGCGCTTGGCAGCTGCCTGCGATGTTTGTGCGTTCTTGCTTTTTGCCATAGTCCTTATGAACCTCAGTTCACATGCCGCGGGTCTGATACAAGCTGATCTCAGACAGGCGGTTCAGTAATTGCAGGTCCATGATGGCCTGCTGTAAGGTGGCGGCGAACACAAGCACGCCAACGCCCTTTACAAATAGCACGCGGCTCTCGCCGAGTGCTTGCTGCACTTGCTCCGGCTCTCCCGCGCAGATCACAATTTTGCCCGGCGCCTCGGCGCTGGCCAGCACGCCCAGGTCGGGCAGCTTGCCCTGGGCCATCAGTGCCAGGGCCGCGGCCGGGTGGCCCAGCAGGGCCGCGCCCGCCTGGGGCGCCCGGCGGTAGCCCGCCAGGTGCAGCGGCCAGTGAGCGGGCAGCGCTTGCTCGGCGAAGCCCTTGTCTGCTTCTGAAGCCAGCAGCAAGTCGCCATCCTGCAGCTGGTAGAGCCAGCTGCCGGCGGCGGTCACCAGAAATTTATCGCCGGCCAGACGCAGGCTGGCCTCGCTGAGCTGGCCAGCCACCAGACCCAACTGGGCGGCCTGGGCCGCTGCTTCGATCATTGCAGCGCGCACCGCGTCCGCAGCGAACAGGTCACGCACATCTGAGCCGAGGGCGCGGGGTGCGGCTACGGCCTGGGGCTTTTTGCCCCACAGATGGCCGTAGGTGGTCGCCAGGCGGTCCACCACGCCTCCGTTCTTGGAGGCTGGGTCAGACGCTCGCTTTCGCATACTCCGCCTGGTAGGTTCCGGGCATCTGGTCCTGCGCGCGGCGCAGCTTGACGATCAGCTGGCTCTCGTCCAGCTGCACATCGTCATAGCGCAGCGCCTGGCCCATGGGGACATCGTTCACCAAGGTAGCGCCGACGGCGAGGCCGAGCGGCAGCAGATTTTGTTCTGCGGCCACGCTGGCTTTTTCGATCATGCCGTACACCGTGAAGCCACCCAGGGCGTCAATACGCTCGCCTGCTTTGAGATCACGCTTGGCGGTGGTGATGGTCTCGGCCGTGGGCGGGCGCAGCGGCACCAGCGTGGACAGACCCTCCATGGCGGCGTGAGCGATCGAGATGGGGGTCTCCAGGTTGGCCAGGTGGTAGGGGCGGTACAGGCTCCAGTAGCCATTGCCGCCGCTGGAGAGGCCCAGATAATTCAGATCGCGGATGATCTTCTCGCGGTCGGTGGTGATGATGACGAACACGCCGGGCGCCGGGCCAACAGCGTATTCAACAATGTTCTCGCTCTCCAGAATGCCGCCGGCCGCCTTGGGAGAAAAGACCTTGGCCAGGTCCTTGACATTGACATCCGGCCCGTGGGCGCCGCGCACCTGCGGCACGAAGCCGATGGCGTTGGCGATGCTGGTCATCTCAACCATGGTCTTGGTGCCGTCTTCGAACGAGGCCAGCATCTTGGGGCTCATCTTGCGGGTGCGGGCCTTCTCAGCCACGCTATCAGGGTTGGAGGCGCGGTTGAGCGGATTGTTCTTGCCTTTGCCCACCGCCACGATCTTGAAACCCAGCGCGTCGGCAAAGTCGTAGATCTCTTTGATGGCGCCGGGCTCATCGCCGGCGGCCAGGGTATACACCACGCCGGCCGCCTTGGCCTGCTGGCCGAGGTAGTAGCCGATGGTGGCGTCAGCTTCCACATTCATGTTGACGATGTGCTTGCCAGCCTGAATGGCGCCGAGGCACACCTCGGCGCCTATTTCAGGGATACCGGTGGATTCAACGATCACATCCAGGTTGGATAGCTTGAGCAGCTCTTGCGTGGACTGCAAGGCAGCGCGCTTGCCCGCGGCGATCAGCGCATCGGCCTCGGCCGCGGTGGCGGCCTCGCCGATCAGGGCCGGGTCCACCTCGGCTTCGTGGAACGCATCGAAGGCGCGGCGGGGCAGCACATCGGTGACGGCCACCGCCTTCATGCCATCCATCAATTCCATCTGGCCGATCAGGCCCGTGCCCATTTGACCCGCACCCACCAAGCCTACGCGGATGGGGTGGCCCTGCTGAGCCTCGTACTCTTGCAATCGTTCACGCAGCGTCTTCATACTTACTTGGAATCCTCAATTCTCACGAGCATGCCTACTTCGATCGGCGGCAGCGGCTTGGCTTCCACGCACACGTCGCCAGGCATTTCAGGCTCACTCTGCCCATTAACCTTGACCACTAGGTGGCCAAGGTTGGCCAGGTTGGAATTGGCCACTTCGCCTACGGCCAACACGCCGTAGTCGTCATCGCCAAGGAAGATCTTGTCACCCGGCACCAGCTGGCCCTCGAGGGCTTTGCCATCATGCAAAATGGCAAACTCGGCCAGTTCCTCCGGCGCTTCGCTGCCGAAGAAGACCAGCACGTTCTCCTGCACAAACTCGGAGACGTACGGGCCGATGTGGGTGATGCGAGCCTGATACTTAACCATGATTAGTTCTTGGATCTTTCTGTCCAGGTGCTGCTTAGTCTTCGAGCAGCTCCACCTGGGCTTCAGTGACGCCGGAAACAAAAACGTTCTCTTTGATGAAGCGGAACAGGGGGCCAGACGGCTTGGTGGCGTACACGTCCACGGTCATCACACCCTTCATGGGGTAGACGCCCACGCGGGCAGTGCCGCCACAATCGATAATGGCGACGGCAATTTCATCAAAGCCAGCCTTGGACTTGAACCCGTCAAAGGGGGTGCCGCCGGTCAGATCAGCAATGTGCTGGGCCAGCGGGTGAATGCCGCCGCCGGTCACACAATAGATCAGATCCTTGCCGGGCTTGGGTTCAATCACCAAGGGGCCGCCCCAGCCACGCGGGCCGGCGGTGATCTTTACTTTCTTGTATTTCTTGCTCATCGTCTTTTTGAATCCTCTCTTGTCCTAAGTTCCGTTTCACTTGTTGTGAGATGGGAGGGGAACTATTGTTCCCCTCCCATTACTCAAAAGCAAGTGCTTAGTAAGGAAGCAGGGGCATGAACAGGAAGGCGATCAACACAGCCACGGGGCCGGTGATCAGGCGGGAGAACAGCACCGCCGGAACGCCAACTTCCACAGTCTCGGGTTCAGCTTCGCCCAGGGCCAGACCGACCGGGATGAAGTCACAACCCACTTGGGGGTTGATGGCGAACAAAGCCGGCAGAGCGTAGGAAGGGGGAATGCTGCCGTTGGCCAGCAAGGTGCTGCCCAACAGAGTACCGATGATCTGAGCGATCACCGCGCCGGGGCCCAGCAGGGGCGAGAGCACGGGGATGGCGATGATCACGGAGAGAGCCAACAGGCCGAACAGACTGCCGGCCAGCGGGGCCAGCAGGTTGGCGATCCAGTCACCGATGCCAGTGGCAAGGATGATACCGATCACCAGACTGATGAAAGCCATGAAGGGCAGAATGTTGACGACAACCTGATCTACAGCGTCACGGCCGGCTTGGTAGAGGGCGCCAACGACGCCACCCACACCACGGCCAACTTTTACGAGGAACGCATTCATCGTTTAGATCTCCTTGATTACTTCGCGGTGCGGCGAGCCCACATGATGGCTGTGATGCGCTCGGTCACGATACCGCGGATGAAGATGACGATCAGACCCACGACCAGGTACCACACAGCCAGGGGCACGGTGGACAGGCCGAGGGACTCAATGCCGGCAGCAATGCCCAGCCATACGAACAGCTCACCCGGGTTGATGTGAGGGAAGATACCCAGCGGAGGATGAACGTAAGAGACGGCGGCATCATAGAAAGCCGGCTTGAAGCGCTCCGGGAGGAAGCGACCCATGGTGTAGGCCATGGGGTTGGTCAGGAAGAACACAGCCAGGAAAGGCAGCAGGATGTAGCGAACGGGGTAGTAGATGATCCCGTCGCGGGCAGCCCACTCGCCCACCTTGTCGATCTTCTCGGGGCCAATAAGGGCCACGAGAGCATTAACGCCGGTCAGCAGAACGATCAGCAGCGGGACAATGCCGCCGACGAGGGAAAGGAACACTCCGCCGCCTGTTTGGAACAGGCCGATGAACCATTCTGCTGCATGAACTAAAGCATCCATAGTCAGAAACTCTCCTCTAGTAGTCGATTAAGGTGATGAGACATTTCGGCAATCGCTGGTTGGGGTACCTCCTGTCCTTTGTTTTATTTGCCGGGGTCTGCTTCGGGGAGGGTCTGCTTTGTTTTCGCATCAAGCAGATACGCCGCGGCATCGCGGAAAGCTTCGGAAAGTTTGCGAGACACGGGCAATTCACGGGTCTCATCCAGAATGTCTTGCAGGGAAAGGCCGATCATTTCAGGCACGGTTTTAAGGCCAGAGAAGTTGGACCAGCCGGACATTTTTTCGGCGTGGATGATCTTGTCATTGCTGTCGACCGTAAGCACGCCGTACACACGGCCGCGGTACTGGCCGCCACCCTTGCCCACTGCGGTGAGACCAGCCTGGCGTACCACTTTGAGGCGGGCGTAGAACTTGCGCATCTGGACATAGGTGAAGGCAAACTGCAGGCCCCACATGATGAGGAGCAGAAGGGCCAGCACGCCAATGTTTTCTGAAAGAAGATCAAACATTAATGTTCTCCAAAATTGTCGTCAATAAGGGCTTGCAGCGCTTGCAGCACTTCGCCAGCCTGGCTGCCGCTGGCCTCGATCTCGATCTCGTGATCCTTAAGCACCGCCAGCAGCAGCAGCTTGACCGGGCTGGCGCCGGAGACCGGCCCCTTGCCGCGGGTCAGGTTGGTCACCTGCACTTCGGCGTCGTACTCCTTCACAGTTTTCACGAACTGAGCCAAGGGCCGGGCGTGCAGGCCGGCCTCATGTTGAATGGTGGTCTTGATGGTTGCGATGGTCATTTTTGATCCAGCTCCAGCACTTTGGCAGCGGCCTTGTCATCGGTGATCAGCACGTCGATCAAGCCGCCGCGCACTGCGCCCAGGATGGCGGGCGCCTTGGCTTCGCCGCCGGCGATGCCAACGACAGTACCCTTGGCATCCCGCAGCTGCTGCAGCGAGATGCCCACGACGCGCTGGTTAAAGTCAATGTCTTCGAAGCTGCCATTCTCGTCATACAAACGGGCGCAGATGTCACCGACCGCGCCGGTGAGCTTGTTGATGCTCTGCATTTCCTTGGCGAGCACGCTGCCGGCGCGCACCAGGGCCGAATGCTCCGGCGTGGTGGAGCCGATGCCGACCAGGTAGTGGTCAGCCTGCAAGCCCAGCGCGAGCACATCACTGATATGGCGCTCGCCGATCAGGGTGTCACGGGCTTGCTTGTCTTTGACGATCACGGGGGAATTGAGGGTGAAATATTTGCCGGAGAAAACAGAAGCGATATTGCGGGCGAGCTCGGGGCCATCTACGGCCGGGTCACCGTAGCCAATGGAGCCAATGATCTGCACGATGCGAAAGTCTGGGTAGTTGCGCTGGCGGAGCGCCTGGGCAACTTCGTAGATCGCCGTGCCCCACGATATGCCGAGGGTGCTATTGGCGGTAAGGTGCTCATTAAGGTAGTAGGCGCCCAGGCGGCCAAGGGAGCGAAGGCTCTGGACTTCGTTGTGGAGGCTGGTCTGAAGGACATGCACTTCCTGCAGGCGGAAAGCTTTGGCCAGGCGCGCTTCAAGCGCGGAGTCTCGGCGTACGGGATGGTTTATACGGATCTGGACGGTGCCGCTGTCGCGCGATTCAGTGATCAGGCGCGAAACCTTGGAGCGCGAGAACCCAAAACGCTGTGCAATGTCGGCTTGGCTCATGTTTTGCATGTAATACAGCTCTGCAATCTGTGCCAGCAGGGCCTGGCGCTCGTAGTCTTGCACTTAGCGCACCGCCCCGGCTGTGGAAACCCCTCGGCTCTCGCCGAGGCCCCCCGACAAGATATATGCTGCCAGCGCTTGCACAAAATTGCACACGTTGCACATATACCTAAAGATAGTAACACTAATTTTCGTCTAAAGTTTCAAGAGGAGGCACGACACTCATTTGTATGTGCGCTTTGTCACGAGGGAGTTTGAGGTAAACCAACAAAGAAAAGCGGAAGGGACTCGAACCTACAACCATGCGGTTAACAGCCGCCCGCTCACTCTGCGCCCAAATGTAGGCCGATACAAACAAAAATGCTCTGGTCTACAAGACCAGAGCATGCTCAGCTCCTCGGGTAGGACTCGAACCTACAACCTAGCGAAACTTCAAAGGGTTGTAAATAGTGTCCACAGCGAGTAACAGAGCCAATTTACCCGTAAATCGAGGGGGGGAATCCGTCAATACAGTCAATTTTCGAGTACTGAATCAATTCCGGTTGCACCCGCGTTGCACCAGATAGGAAAGGCGGTTCAATTATTCTGCCATAGAAGCTGCATGATTCGGGCGTGCAGACGATTTACCATGCGAATTGCGAATACAGAACATGGAACTCAGTAGAGGCATTTTTAGCAGATACTTGCGTGATACAATCCCAACGTGGTGGGTTGGATTACTTTTCCATTCTGATTAACGGAAAAAACAAAATGGCACGAAGATCTGATGCACCGATCGCGATCACTCAAATCTTAGTTGACCATTATGAAAATACTTATCAGCTAGTCCTACGTTTTTGGGATGAGCGCAATAGACTGTTTTTGATACTTTTGGCAATAATCGTATTCGGCGTTTTACTTACATACGCTCCAAACGAAACGTTTCCACTTCTTGCAATTCTGATGAGCAAACTAATAGGAATTGAAGGAGACATGCGATCCCTCCAAGAGAGTCTTCCATTTGCCTTAGTCCAAAGCGTATTACTGTTGTCCATCTTCTATTTGATGGTTAATTTATTCCATCGATCAGTTTTTGTTCTAAACACATATATGTATTTAGGTTTGCTTGAAAAGGAAATCCGCAGTTCACTAAAGTCGAGCGATAAATCAATTTCATTTTCACGAGAAAGTTCTTTTTATTGGAGAACGAGGCCAAAACTTCTTGGCAGTGTTAAGTGGTTCTATATTTTTCTTCTTGGAACTCTATTGACGTCGTTTATAGTCGGGAAAGTTGTGCTAGATTTTTCTAGCCAAATCTATAGCCTTGTTGCCGTTGATTTGTTAGTCGGCATACCAACATTGATTTTCTTCTTTGGATATGCATTTTATTCGGCATCATTAGATCGCGAAAACAGCTAACCTGACACCTGAAAATGGCTGATTTCGTTGAAATGTTTTTAGAGAAATGCAAAAGCCAGCCAGACGCGCCGGCGATAATTGAGGACGATAAGGTTACTTCCTATGCTGAACTCGAGCAATTGACCAGGCGAATAGCCGCGAAGATATTTTCGCTCGGACGTGAGCCGAAGGTGTTAATTGCTTTACCGCAGGGAGCCTATGCCTACGCAACGATATTTGCGACCCTCATGGTTGGTGGTGTCTATTGCGCTCTGAATGAGAACTTACCTGTTGAGCGAAAAATAAATATCTTAGAAGTGTTTTCACCTGATTGCATTGTCTTTGAAAAACAGTTGCCATTTTCGACAGATAGCCTGAATTTCCCCCCGGCCTTTTTAGACGTTACCTCACTACCAGGCTCGAAATATGAGGGCAAGGTACACGTGGGAAAATTAGCCTACCTCATTTTTACATCTGGTTCAACCGGTATTCCCAAGGGTGTGATGATTCGACGTAGTGCATTATCACATTTGGTTGATTGGACCATTAGGGCAACCGAACTAACGTATAGAGACCGTTGGGGACAATTCTCAAACCTTGGATTCGACATGAGTGCAATTGATATTTTTGTTAGCCTATGCGGAGGAGCTTCGCTTATCCCGTTCCGCTCCCCTTTATCGCGGGCCTTCCCGGCCCGCTACATACATAAATTTGGGGTTACTGTTTGGAATTCCGTTCCAAGCGTTATAGACCTAATGGATCAAGCAGGCCAGATTTCTCAGGAATTGCTTTCATCACTTCGGTTAATGATATTTGGCGGCGAGCCTCTAAGGCCCAAACAATTGGAGAATTTATTTGCGGCCAAGCCAGAAGTGAAGATTGTAAATATATATGGGCCAACCGAGATCACTATATTTTGCACATGGTTCCCTTTGAGCAAAGAAATGTATAAAGGGGTTAGCGGTACTAACGTCGCAATTATTGGTAAGAATGGAAATATAGTGAGTGGATGGGATATTCAGTTAGCAGGAGGAGATTCACCCCAAGAAGGCGAAATAATAGTTAGAGGTGAGCATTTGGCCGCCGGTTATTGGAATGACGAAAGCCGGACGAATATCAGTTTTGGAGAGTTTGACACCCAAAATGGTCTACCTAAGCTGTACAGGACACGCGATTGGGCGGAATGGCGTGACGACCATCTGTTTTTTAAATACAGAATTGACCGGCAGGCTAAAATCTACGGGAATCGAATTGAGCTGGAGGAGGTTGACTTCTTCCTGCAAAAGTTTGGAATAAGTAATTCGTTCAGTCTGGTTAAAGACAATAAACTACATACCTTTATTGAAACAGACCAACAGCTAGACGAGAGCAGTTTGACAGAATTCTTGTATGACAAATTACCGTCATATTCAATTCCAAGCCGCTTTCACCTGTTGAAAGTTCTTCCTCGCAATCACAATGATAAAATCGATGCAACTGCGCTAGAAAAAATCCTCGAGGGGGAAGTCTGAAAGGAGCCAAGTTGATTGACCCAAAAGATTTGGTTGCGGAGGCACTAGGTTGCGACAAATCAACGCTTGGCGCCTTGTCGGGATTAAACGTGCACCCGAAATGGGATAGTTTGGCTCACGTAAAAATTATTCTATCGCTAGAAGATAATTACGGCATTGAGATTACTGACGAAGCTATTTCGAAGTTTACGACACTGAAAGCGATTGAAGATTTTTATCTTCTTCACCGGAACGGAGAAAAAAATGGCTGAAACGGTTGTGTTTAGAAGTTACGATGGATTACCTCTTTACGGAACATTTTTGGCAGGCAAGTCGGAAGTAGTTGGCGCTGCGTTGCTCGTCCATGGTACTGTCTCGGATCGTGAAGAGTTAGGTTTTTACACGGACATGGCCAACTTCCTTTCGTTAGAAGGATTTTCAAGCTTACGTTTTGATTACCGCTGTAATGGTGTGGACAAGACACCTCAACCGGAAATGACATTGAGCGGAATTCTGAATGATATTGATGCAGCTTTTCGATTTCTACAATCAAAACTTGGGGAAAAAGTGCCAATTTATTTAGTTGGTACTAGCTTTGGTGGTGGATTGTCAGCATTCTGGGCGAGTCAAAATCCCGGATTAGTAGAAACCATCTTTTTGAATGCTCCCCTTTTGGACTATGAGGATGAGATCCTCAAGCGTCCAGGTTTGCTGGAATCGGCTGGAGTTAATCTCCTGGGCCAAGAGATGATTGCCAAAATGGGCTTTGTAGAAACTTCTGGATTTCGATTTGGCAAAGCACTAATCGAGGAGTTGCCAACAATCAATGGGATTCGGCCACTGCAAAATCCGCCTTGTAAAGTGATAATTTTTCACGGAGATCTAGATGCTGATGTTCCAATTAGTTCATCGAAAAAATACGTCTCTTCTGACGTTCGCCTTATTGTTGTTCCTGGTACAGAACACGGATTTGGTATACCCGGGGATGAAGACCTTACCCATCCAACAACAAAAGAAAACCATAGAAAGATTTACAAAACGATGGTCGGTGTTATGAAGGGCGGAAGGCTAAATGGGAAAGAGATATAGCAAGCAAATTGAACGTGGTTCTAGTGACCACGTTCAATTTGGTGAGAACGTAGAAATCGGTTTTTACACTTGTATAGGTGTAGGGGCAACTCGTTTAACTCCAACGCGCATAGGCGATAACGTGAAGATCGGATCATTTTGTATACTTTACGGAAATGTCACAATAGATAGTAACGTGACTATTGGTGACTACTGCCTAGTTTCCCATGGAACCAAGATCGGGAACAAAACTAGAGTTTTATATGGAGCAAAGTTATTTGACAGCGTAAGAGTGGGGGAGCGGTGCATAATCGGAAGTGACCTTTCTGACCGAACTATTGTTGAAGATGAAGTCACGTTTCTTGGGAAGATTGCTCACAGTCATAGAAATCCTAATGGTGATTGGGATGAAACCGAAGAACCCTCTCCAGTTATTAAACATGGGAGCGTAATTGGGGTTGACGCCATATTGCTTGGTGGAATTAGTGTGGGGCCAGGCGCATACGTTGCTGCTGGTGAAATTGCCCGATTCGATATACCTCCAAATTCAGTACTCTATAAAGGAGAAATTAGCAAAATAGAGGACTGGCGTGGAGTAATTAAGGCCAGGTCCAAATGATGCAATACAATAGTCGAGAGATTAGAGTCTTTGTTTCATATGCATTTAATCCAAAGAGTGGCGCATACACCCTAGCGGCTTTCCGTTCAAGTATAAAAAAAATGCTTGACAAGGCAAAGCGAAAAATAACCTCTGAAATTAGCGATGTAAACCTCAGCATTGTTCTAGAAATGGCAGAATTCGATAAAACCCTTCCAGCCCAAATATCGCGGCAGTTAAATAGTTGTCATTTCGGCATAATTGATATTTCTGACCATAACCCGAATGTTTTTTTTGAATTCGGCCAACTAACAGCCAGGGGAATCCCGCACGTTGTAATGAAATCAAAAAAGTCGCTGAGCGAATATCCGATACCATCGGATATTACCGATAAGTTTTTATTTATGTACGATGAAATCGCCGAAATTGAAACAAGCCTTACGGATGATGTGACCCGGATTCTTAAAGACCTTCTACGCGAGCGGAATCCCGATAGCGGCTTCTTGACAAATCTATGGTTTCCAGCGAGTACACGACTGGTTCATGTGGTTTGTCCTACGGAATCAGAAAAGACTTCGTTTGCTGACGCAATGTCGCCGAACTACAGTTTTATTGATAATTTGGGAGATAGAGACGCACTCTTGGATTTAATGATTTTCTTATCTCGAAATTACTCGCGCGCAGATATCCCCATATACGAGGCTTCCAAATTCCCCGTTGCCCATGTAGAAAGCAATTTAGTTATTATTGGTGGTCCGGGCGAACCAGAAGGCGAAGGCAATGTTATTTGCGATCAAATGATGAGGAGAATAAACGCTTCTGTTAGGTATAGAGATGACTGCGAGGCTCTGATTTATAAAGGCGAGGAGTTTGTAGCTGAATACGACAAGAAGGGTTATCTAATACGCGATTACGGGTATTTTGCTCGATGCCCCAATCCCCTTAATAGCACGACATCAATCGTTCTGATAAATGGAATTCACACCTATGGAGTTACTGGGTCCGCACTCGCTTTTTCGGAGCACCCCTTGGCACAACCTAATATTAGTAAGCTAGTTGAGTTTGCCAAGACAAGCCGTATGGAGCATTTGGCTTTCGAGTGTTTTTTTTCGGTTGATATTGTTGCAGGTAGGGTAGTCTGCCCAGAGATCGATCCCTCAAAAATTTTACCATTGGCTCTTTCAGTAAACTAGCGTAGCAAATAATGAAACTGTATTGAGCACGCAACAATTTCCTTCCAAGCACCTACATCTTCAAGGTAGCACAAGATCTCCTCATTTGTATTCTCTATGAACCGAGCTGAATTCAGATAATCAATTGCGCTTTGTAAAAAAGCTGTAATTCTGTTTAAACCGGGATTGTATAAGTTTTGGCTGGCGCTCCAAAGGGGTGAATCTAAGACCATTTGAAGACATTGGTTTAGTTTTTTTACCTCTACGTCACGGGAGGATTTCAAGAAATCCACTAATGGTGTTCCCTTAAACCAGTCAATTGGATCTGTGTTTATCGGAAGGTCATTAATTGATGAATATAATGCTCGGTATATCACTTCTCCTTTTGATTGATAGGATAGAAAGCGGCCTGTTATCGCTCCAGGGATTGGCGCCGCATGCAATAAGGGTATATGAAGATTTTTTAAAAACCCTCCCCTGCCGCGCAGAATAATTAGCCAAATCCAATCTTCGTTATAAAAATTGGGAAGATGCAAAGAGGCCATCGCCAGCCGGTTTATCGCCAAAATACCTCCGCTTATAGACGGTCCGATATTTTCGGTGTTGGAGTATCCTTGAACGGCATTGTTTACAGGAAGAGTATTCGGAAAATTTATAACTGCAGAAAAATCCGCTTTTTTGCTAGAACCGTCGATTTCTTTTGGTCGCAAATTAGAAACACTCTGAAAATAAGCTGAGAGGTGTTCCACAATTGAAGCGTCTATTCGGCCCACATAATCAGACCCAATCGCTAAAGCTCTGCCGGCCAAAGCCGAATCTTTGAAGTTGGAAATTAAGTTAACGAGAAAATCCTCTCCTTTAACATTGTATATGGTTCCTTCGTAGTTCATATCCGTAAAACAAATATCATCATCAACAAAAAGAGCGAATTCGTCATTCCTTAGATACTTAGACAAGATAAAAAACGCAAAATTTCTGACCCTGGCTAAGTCCCAATCACTTTGTCCAAATTGTCTAATAAATCTGTGTAACTCAGTTGCAGTGAAATTTAATTGTTTGCAGACTTCTTTGAAGACCATGCTTTGGGCTTCACTGTCTACGATTTGAATGCTTATTTTTTTTGCAAATCGGCTGATAGCTTTAGCATTATTCTGACGTATGGATTGGGATGTTGAATCGTCAAAAACGACGATCTCGCCTTCCTTTGTAAGATTAAGCTTATCAAGCGTAATTAAAATACTCCCAATGCAGCGGGTCATGGGTTCAGTTCGATCGCGCGTACAAATAACAAAATAGATTTTCATGGTTTAATTTCCGCCTCGCTAGAAAGATGTAACATTTTTATTACATCCACTTCAATTGCTTGTCTTATTATCCGTCGCAACATCTCGTTTAATGAATCGTATAACCCCAGTACGCTCGTAGCGATCAAGCGTCTCGCCAAAACGGCACCTGTCCGATAAATCACTTGGTGTCTGCCAGATGCACTCCTCTACTAATTTCATTACATGTTCTACCAAAACCAGTAGTTTTGATAAGGGGGTCGGAAAAAACACCGACTCTCATACGTCCACCAGCAGATGCTATTCCCCGCTCTCAACTGCTTGTCTCATTGCCAAGAAAGCCTCTTTTATTGGTTGGCTAATGGCACTGTCTGGTTCAGCTAAAAGAAATTCTTGATAGGCGTCAAGAAAATGAAGTTTTATTCTATAAAACAGGTGAAGGAAATGCCGCAAAAACCCTAAGCAATCAAGGATTACAAATTCAATTCCCACTTCAGCAAACTGCTCGTTTGCATGTTCTTGGACGTCGGGATCAATAGCATCCGTGGTTATAAAAATATAGTTATCTGGGTGTTTGCCTGTTTGTGCAATTTTTTGAACTGCAAGGTCGATATCTCCCTTGGTTATTCGTCTTGTTTTCATTTCATAGCTTGTTACAACCCGATCCTCACTGAGCAATGTTATTTCTAAATCGCCAAGCGATCCGGTTTGCAAGTCTGCTGCATTGTGCGATTCAAGAGGTAGGACTTGCTCGCCTAACTTGCTTGATGCAGCTTGGTAGGCAGCCGCGACTACTAATACAGGGAGTCTACTTGAGCCTCTAACCCCGTGTCGGTGAAATTTTAAGTGCTGCTCAATTAGAGCAACGATGCCCTCCGAAGATAACAGGGAGGCATCCCCTTCTGTCTTTAGTCCCTCTCTTAATTCATTGATTCGCTTTTCGCGTTCGTCTCTATATAAAATAAGGTTTCGTATCGTTTCAACCAGCAAATCCTCTGCAGTGACCGTGTTTTGATAAACGTCGGTCAATAATTGCAGGAAAGCTGCGTAAACTGCAGGGGGTCTCCCTACGAGATTAACCTCTGAAGTAAGGCGGATATTCCTGTTTCTAAATGCAGGTGTCAAGAATGCAGTAGTTGGATTACACGGCAACCTATTCTTTAGTACGAATTCTGTTATATACCTCTCGTCATAAGTTCTGCCGGAGTAAGAACTATCACTTCCAATTTCAGTATACGGTTCTCGAATGTCAATTCCAGGGTTATGAACCTTGGCAAGTAAACAAGCAAGAAGAGCCCGCACACCTGCTCGGTTCTGCAGGTTCCGAGCAACCGTTTCTACTCGATCAAGAATGTCCTTTGATGTGATTAATGGTTCTTCAAGCTGTTCTGAAGCTCGACGAAATCCTTCATCAAGGATGGCTGCTGGATTGCGGGTTTGGTCTTCCACGATTCAGTCTCCTGGAACCCGACCTTGGCAGGAAGTTCGTAATTTACCCACAAGACCTCGGTTCTTGGTGATTTTACGGAGTGTACAAGCTTTGTTGGCCCCTCAATCCGCGTCCAATCACCATACAACTCGTTCATCAGTGCACAGTCATAGCTTGAAATGGCCACTTTGCCCTTGACCTTATGTAAAACCAGCGAGAGATCCGAATGCTCTTCATCCGTCATCTCGTATGCATAAGCCTTGCTATCACCACGAGATTCGTGGGGATAAGGTGGATCACAGTAAAAAACTGTTTCGGTCGTATCGTAACGCCTAATGACACTGAGAGCATTGTCATTCTCGATTTGAACACGCAATAACCTTTGAGCAATAAGAGAAAGATCTTCTACCGCTCCTAGCCATCTAGAGACAGCTCCGGCCATTCCGGCGCGGCTAGTAAGAGTACAGTGTGCCCACCTGCCGATGCTTGCGGTCTGCGCCAAGCCTGTTCTTACTTGCCTGGCTCTAACGTAAAACCGTCTGGCACGCTCAAGATCTGAGACCTCGTCCGAGGAGTGTATTGCTACTTCGAATTCTTTTCTGGAAAAGGGTGTTAAGCCAATAGCTTCGATGAGCTCATCTTTTTCTTCGCGTAGCACTTTAAAGAAGTTTACGACCTCTCCATCAATGTCATTGTAAGTTTCAACAGGTGACGGCTCGCGATTTATCAGAACTGCTGAGGAACCTCCAAATGGTTCGCAAAAATGAGTTCCGTAAGGAAGCAAGGGTAGCAGCCAATCTAAGTGACTGTACTTCCCTCCATACCAACCAAACGCGATTATTTTTCGCATACAATCCTCGAAAGAATTATAAGTTATGTACTTGCACTATATCCTGTAAGGAAGCCTATTTTTTCTGCTGAGCAAACACGATCAATTTCCACCTAATTGTGCCTAGACCGGAACTATGCTGGTGATGATTCTGCGGGGGAAAGGGATTTCCTTTATTTGAAGCAATTTCATCTCCGCAAGCTTCACAACGATAGATACCCGAGTCCAGGCAAGTCTCTCCGGGTTTATGAAGTGTGTCGTAAGCTTGGTGATCGGATTGATTAAGATAAGCCCCGTATTTATATTGAGCCATTTTTGTTTCTCCTGCTAATATTCCTTGTCTTTCGGAGGGTTAGGATCGTTTCCAGGGGGATAGTATCCCTTGCTTCGTATTCTCCTATTCACTCACTTGGTTGTTAGTTCGCCTCCACCAGCTGCTTTTAGCATACCTCAGCGGCTTTCTCGGCTTGCTTTGTGTGTATCGTGTTTGGAAGAAGTACGGTCTGCCCCAATTCCTTTGTTTACCCAATCCTTGTCTGCATTTCGGTAGACAATCCTGTCTTTGCCTGCCATTGAACCTCCTGTGCATTGGAACATCAGTTCCTAGACTATCTGTTCTTCATAGGCTTGTCAAGGTGCACTCATGTACATTGCTTGATTTACTGGAACAAACGTGCTAATGTTGAGTGGACCATCAAAATTTCTCCACAAAGGGAGGTGATGCGAGGGATTAGCCAATACAACTAAAAAAGGACGGGACTGCCCGCTGCGCGAACAGCAAACAGTCCCTGACCATCCTTCCAGGGCAAACTGGTTGGCGGCTGTCTGCATTTTAGCCCCTTTGTCTATTCTGTGCCCTGGA
>JAJTXV010000012.1 GCA_021463845.1 Anaerolineales bacterium
GAAACACTTGCCTGTTTCTGGAAGGATAGATCTCGGTTTTCAGGCTGAAGGTGTCTGCGATCTATCTCGGCAGCAATACTGTTCTCAACCGCGATCATCACCAGCACGAATGCAGCGACCAACCCAATGCCTATAAGTACAACACGTATCCTCGCCGAAGGCGATATGGGCTTATTCACTTAAGTCTAAACGGCAAAATCACCGTCATAACTAAGCAGCGCAACCGAAGTTACATTCTTAATATTCCCAATTTTATCGACGAGGTACGCGGATTCTTTTCCCTCCTTGATCTCGAATGTCACATCGTAGTTTCCACCGTTAAAAACTTTGGATTTTAAACGGTAGTTTATTGCCTCATTCTCGATCAGCTCGAGAACCAGACTGTTCGTTTCTTCTGATTGAAAAGAAACCACTAGCAAATATGGGGTTTTCACATCAGATACATTGGAGAATAGAAACATTATTGCTCCAATAAGTACAGAGGAGACCACTGCCAACATCCAAAGGCCGGCGCCGCTTACGATGCCCATGCCAATCGCCCAAAATAAATAAGCAACATCAATTGGATCTTTGATCGCAGAGCGGAATCTTACAATGGATAAAGCACCGACCATGCCCAGAGACAAAATGATGTTGCTCGAAATTGCAAGGATAATCACTGATGTGATCATCGCGTTTGCGATCAAAGTCAGATTAAAAGACTTCGAATACATCACGCCCTTGTAGCTAAAGCGATAGACCATGAAAATGAACAAGCCTAAAGCAAAAGACAAAAGCATCGTAACTGTGATCGATGTAACAGATAACTCTGCCGAAACAATGTTGGCGTTGTTTAGAAAATCTGCCCAAGTCATGTTGAATTACCTCCCAACAACAAAGCACTTGGCGTACTTTGAGTTAGATTGCCATTGAAGGTTGTGAACTTGAATAATACTTCGAATCACATCGGGGAAATAACCAGTATATTTCACTTCAAGGATAATTTGATCGTGTGGGATCGCCGAGATCATGTGCTCGTTTGAAAACAAGCCTTTTCGAAATGCCCCTGCCTTTAGAAAATAGTCAAAACAAATGCGAACATCACCATACTTATAAATGAACGCTTCGCGGCGATATTCACTTGTTACGGTTGGGTGCAGGTTCTTTGTGCGATAGGTTAGAAAAAAATCATTGGCAACGGGGTCATCTTTTTGTCTCAAAAAACTTACATCGCCCCTGATCAGAGCCTCATACTCTGATTTTGAGACCTGAAGGTGTGACTTTTCAGATGCATACGCTCTTTTGACTTTTCTTTCTAGTTTAATGACATCAGGCTGACGATTGTATACACGCAGCCTGAACTTCTTTCGGTCTTTTACTCCGTTTAACTTGTCATAAAAAGCGCTATTGCTATAGTCATCAAAATATAAGCTTGAGACCAAGTAGCCGCCATCAGCATCGCTAAAAGAATCCCGCTGACATATGTTGGCCAATTTATTTGCCATTAAATTTTTTTGGTATGTATTAACAAAGAACTTTAGTTCGTTTCGATACATGCGGCTAGTATAAGCTTTTTCTATAAGCCCTGAAAACGGGTCAACTATCCCTGCAGCAGGAAGACCGTCCTATCCGCTCCCTGCCCCACGGCTTGCGTAAGGTGGTGGCTCCAGGGACGGCTGGCCATCCTTTTATTCCCGGCAGCCCTCGCGTCCTGGCGTAGAATTGCTACCTATGGCTGAAGCCTTGGCCCCCGCGCCCCCTCTCGCCGCCCAACCCGCGCTCGATGCCCAGCTTGCCCGCTTGCAGGCCGGCAAGCTGGCCTGGGCGCAGTTGTCCGTCGCCGGCCGCATCGCCGTGCTGGACCAGATCGTGGCTGACCTGTCCGCCATCGAGGAGCGCTGGGTCGCCGCCAGCCTGGCCGCCAAGGGCGGCCAGTTGCGCAGCCTCGCCGAAGGCGAGGAGCGCTTCACCCTCACCGTCACCTACCGCCTGCTGCGCTATCTGCGCAAGGCCCTGGTTGAAATCGAGAAGCACGGCCAGCCACGCCTGCCCGGCAAGGTGTGTTGGAAGCACGCCGGCGAGTGGCGGCTGGATGTGTACCCGCAATCGGTCAAAGATTTCCTGGCGCTGCCTTTCGTGCAGGCCGAGGTGCGCGTGTATGACAGCATGCAGGGCGACGAGCCGCCGCGGGCTGCTTTCTACCGCCAGGCCCAGCCAGAAGGCAGGCTCTGCCTGGTGCTGGCGGCCGGCAACATTGCTTCCACGGTCAATTACGACTTTTTACACAAGCTCTTCGTGGAAGGTCAAGCCGTTTTCCTCAAGATGAACCCAGTCAATGCCTACCTCGCTCCGCTGATCGAGGAGGGCTTCCGTGCCCTGATCGAACCCGGCTACATGCAGGTGGCCGAGGGTGGGGTGGAGGTGGCCAGCTATCTGGTCCAGCACCCCGCCATTGACGAGTTGCATCTCACTGGCTCAGACCGCACCTACGAGGCCATCGTCTTCGGCCCGGGCGAAGAAGGCCGCCAGCGCAAGCGCAGCAAGCAGCCTTTGGTCACCAAGCCTTTCACTGCCGAGCTCGGCAACATCTCGCCGGTCATCGTGGTGCCCGGCCCGTGGAGCGATGCCGATGTGCGCAAGCAGGCCGCCAAGATCGGCGGCTGGCTGGTGCGCAACGCCGGCTTCAACTGCATCACGCCGCGTATGGTCATCCAGCATGCCGCCTGGCCGCAGCGCCAGCCGCTTAGCCAGGCCATCGCCAACTATCTGGCAGATATGCCAACCCGCAAGGCCTATTACCCCGGCGCCGAACGCCAGCATGCCCAGTTCCTGCAGGCCTACCCGCAGGCCCAACAGCTGGGCCAGCCTTCAGCTGGCCAGCTGCCGTGGACCTACGTTCCCGGTCTCGACCCTGACGACGCCAATCAGCTGGCGTTCTGCGAAGAGCCATTCATGGGTCTGTTCTCCGAAACCGCGCTGGATGCGGCCGATACGCTGGACTACATTGCCCGCGCGGTCAAGTTCGCCAATGAGCAGTTGTGGGGCAGCCTATGCGCCTCCATCATCGTGCATCCCAAGAGCATGCAGGACCCCTTGGTGGCCGCCGCAGTCGAGCAGGCCGTGGATGATCTGAACTACGGCACCGTGGTAGTGAACCACTGGGGCGCGTTGGGTTACTACATGTGCATTACGCCCTGGGGCGCCGCGCCCGGGCACGATATGTTTGATATCCAATCTGGCGTGGGCTTCATCAACAATCCGCTTATGTTTGACCGCCCGCTCAAGTCTGTAGTGCGTGCGCCCTTCGTCTCCGTGCCTGACCCATATCACGCCCATTCCAAGCGCAGCTATCTCTACTTCCGGCAGGACACGCGTTACCAGGCCAAGCCCAGCGTCTGGAACTTAGTAAAGTCTCTTTGGTATGCACTAATCAGCTAGTAAAGCAGTCGGAAACAAATCTCCAATCTCTACTCTCTAACTACTAAGTACTAACCACCCTGTTTTCCTTGATTATTTTGGTAAACAAACGCCCACTGTCTTTGATGATGCGGGTTTGCGTCTCGTAATCCACGTACACGATCCCAAACCGCCGGCTGTAGCCCCAGGCCCATTCAAAATTGTCCATCAAGCTCCAGACGAAGTAGCCCTTTAGCGGCACACCCGCCTTGATAGCCTCCTGGGCGTGGTGCAAATAGCTCTGAAGGTAGTCCATGCGCTGTGGGTCGTGCACCTTGCCGTCCTCGCTCACCGTGTCGGCAAAGGCTGCGCCGTTCTCGGTGATGTAATAGGCTGGGAAGTTATAGTCCTTGTGCAGACGCACCAATATCTCTTCAATAGCCGGGGCGTGCACTTCCCAGCCCATTTCGGTCTTGTGGCTGCCCACCGGCACCGTCACTTCCTCGTCCGGCGTGTCTGCGCTGCGGTGCACTGTGCGGAAGTAGTGGTTGACCCCCAAATAATCGATTGGCGCCGCCATCAGCTCCATGTCGCCGGCCTGCACGAAATCGCGCGGGCCGTCGTACATGGCCAGCACTTCCTCTGGGTAGCCGCGCCCGGCCAGCGGATCCAGGAAGCGGCGGTTCTGCATGCCGTCGCCGATCCGTGCCGCCCTCACATCCGCCTCACGTGCCGAAGCCGGCACATGAGGCTGGAGGTTGAGCACAATGCCTACCTGTGCCTGCGGCGCGTTGCGCCGCAGCACTGGCACGGCCAGGCCATGCGCCAGCAGCAGATGATGCGTGGTGGCCACCATCTCCGCCAGACTGGTGTGCCCGGGCGCGTGGCGGCCCTGCAGATAGCCCGCGTCTGCGCTCACTTGCGGCTCGTTGAGCGTAGCCCAGCTCGCCACACGGTCACCCAGGTGGCGGCTGGCCACATCCGCATATTCGGCAAAGGCTTCGGCCGTGCTGCGCACCGGCCAGCCGCCGCGGTCCTGCAGCGCCTGCGGCAGGTCCCAGTGATATAGGGTGGCATACGGCACGATGCCCGCATCCAGCAGCCCGTCCACCAGGCGGCTGTAGAAATCCAGGCCCTTTTGGTTCACCTTGCCGTGGCCCTGTGGCAACACCCGCGCCCAGGCGATCGAGAAGCGGTATGCCTGCAGTCCCAGCTCCTGCATCAGGCGGATGTCGTCTTGCCAGCGGTGGTAGTGATCGCAGGCCCGGTCACCCGTGTGGCCCTCAAACACTTTGCCGGGGGTGTGTGAGAAACGGTCCCAGATGCTTTCGCCGCGCCCGTCTTCGTCGTGCGCCCCTTCAATTTGATATGCAGCGGTGGCGGCTCCCCATAAGAAGCCATCTGGAAAGTGGTCAGTCATAGCGGGGCAGTATAAACGAGAGTGCCCGCCACCTCGGATAAAATCAGGTCATGTCTCCTTCAGACTCCAGCGCCAGTCACCGACAGCTGGCCGCCCAGCGCGGCCCGGTGGCGCTTGCCATCGTCACCGTGAGCGATTCGCGCACCGCCGAAACGGATACCAATGCGCACTACCTGCGCCCGCAGATCGAGGCGCTGGGGCACCGCGTGGCCGATTACCGCCTGGTGAAAGACGAGCCCGCCCAGATCCTTGCCACCCTTGAGGAGCTTGCTGCCGGTCCTGCCCAGATCATCCTTTTCAACGGCGGTACCGGCATCTCGCCCCGCGATACTACCTACGATGTGCTCAGCCGCAGCCTGGAGAAGACTCTGCCAGGCTTCGGTGAGCTGTTCCGCATGCTCAGCTATGAGCAGGTGGGGGCGGCCGCCATGCTCTCACGCGCCACGGCCGGGGTCTACCGCGGCAAGGTCGTCATTTCCACTCCGGGCAGCCCGGCGGCCGTCCAGTTGGCCTGGGAGAAGCTCATCCAGCCTGAGATCGAGCATCTGGCCTGGGAAGTTGCCCGCTAGGCTCGGTGCCAAACCCGCACTTCACCCTCGGCCTGTTCACTGGTATAATCGCCCGCTGTTAAGGAGTTTTTTCATGTCCAAAAGATCATCCATCACCGGTAAGGGCCCTGGCTACGGCAATAATGTGCCCTTTTCCAAGAAGCGCAGCCGCCGCCGCTGGGAAGTTAACCTGCAAGAGCGCCGCGTCTGGGTGCCGGAATTGAACCGCTTCATCAAGCTGCGCTTGAGCACGCGTGATTTGCGCAGCATTGACGCCCACGGCCTGATGGCCTACTTGCGTTCCAACGGCAAGACCCTGGCTGACGTCAGCTAAGCGTAGGCAACCCCATGTCGGTTAGCGAACACGTCGCATACAAGACCCTGCAGCAAAGCAAGGCGCTGCAGCAGCTCCAAGCCAATGAGCGTGTGGAGCTGGTGCGTGTGGCTGGGCCGGAGGAATGCAGCACGGCCCAAACCGTGCAGGGCGTCTATAGCAAGTTTGAAGTTCCCGTATTGCCTGTTGAAGGCTGTTCCCGCGAGGGTGGCTGCATCTGCAATTACGAACCTGTACTAAAAGAAATTTATCCTTAGGAAGAGAAGTTAAGCATGGCATATCGTGACAATCGTGAAGAACGTGTAGAAGGCGAAGACAGCGGCGAAGAGCGCGGCGGGCGCGGCGGTGGCCGTTTCTTCCGCAAACCCAAGACCGACCCGTTTGAGGCCGACAAGACCTTGAAGATCGACTACAAGGATGTCGACTTGCTCAAGCGCTTTCTGACGCCCGAGGGCAAGATCCGCCCTCGCCGCCAGACCGGTGTGATCGCCCGCAACCAGCGCAAGCTGGCCCGCGCCATCAAGCGTGCCCGCCACCTGGCGCTGCTGTCCTACACCGACCAGTCGTCTGACTAAGCTTCCCACAAAGAGACTAAAGAACAGCCCCGTTCGGGGCTGTTTTTTTGTTGCCTGTTGCACTCTGGGACATTAGAAGCCCTCGAACTCGAAGAACTGCAAGTCATCCAGGTAAAACACGCCGTTATTGCGCACGGTAATGACAAAGCGATAAGCATCTGCCAGGTCTTCCAGCGGAAAGCCGTGCGCCTCGATCGGGTGGCGGAAGTCAAACAGCTCCTGGTCGTTCCACACCCTGATTAGCAGGTTCTTGTTGCCATCCACACCCATGGCGATGTAATACCACTCTCCTTCTGCGAGTGAAGAGCCCCAGGGGATGAAGCCAAAGTCGTCCTCACGCCAGATTTGGCTGCTGACGCCGCGCGGCGTTTCCATATCAAACATATAGGCAGAAGAGTTGGCGCGGTAGCGCTGGATGATCTCCCCGTTTGGCGCGCTCTCCAGGCCAATATGGAAGTCAGCCAAGGGGTTGGACATTATGCGTGCAAAGAAACCCTGGTTCAGACCCAGCAGGATCTCGTTATAGACCGCCTTGGCGGGGCCGGTGATCATCAGCTCACCGCTGCCCGAAGGGTCTAGCGAGCCGCGGCGCGCCACTCCCTCCACAGATGAATGCGCCGTCCAGCCTTCCGGCAGCGCGGCTGCATTGAAGTTTTCCTCGAATAGGATCTGAAGGCCAGCGAAGTTTTGGGCTACAACGTCAGCTGCCGTGGTGGGGACGGGCGTATAGGTAGGCGTGGGGGTCGGTTCCGGAGTGGGCGTCGCCGTCGCGGTGGCTGTGGGCCGCGCTGTCTCGGTCTCGGCCTGCCCGGTGGCCAGGGCAGCCTCGGATGGGCCGCAGGCGGCTAGTAACGTTGCAATGGCAGTTACGAACAATAGTTTTCTGAACATATTCCCTCTTCTCTTCCCTGGCCATGCTACTCCAATTTTCAGTAGAGTGCGCACTGTATAATTCCCTTAAGAAATCGGAGAGCCATGACAGACAAAAAGATTCGTGTTCTGGTAGCCAAACCCGGCCTTGACGGGCATGATCGCGGCGCAAAAGTGATCGCCCGCGCCCTGCGAGACTCCGGCATGGAAGTTATCTATACCGGGCTGCGCCAAACCCCTGAAATGATCGCCGAAGCCGCCCTGCAGGAGGATGTGGACGCGGTCGGCCTGTCCATTCTTTCTGGCGCGCATCTCACCCTCGTCCCGCGGATCACCCAGCTGATCCGCGCCAATGGGCAGGATGATGTGCGCATTTTCGTCGGCGGCATCATTCCGGATGAAGATGTACCCAAGCTCAAAGAGATGGGGGTGGATGGTGTGTATGGCCCCGGCTCTCCCACCCACGCCATCATTGACGACATCCGCAAGCTAGTCAACGACGCAGCCTGACGGGGACGCGTGAGCCTGCAAGACTCCGTCCTCAGAGGCGACCGGCTGGCTATTTCGCGCCTCCTCACCGAGGTGGAAAATGACACCACTGCCGGTCAGGCCGCCCTCAATGAACTCTTCACCCATACCGGCAGGGCCCACCTGGTCGGCATCACCGGGGCCCCCGGCACCGGCAAATCTTCTCTCGTAAACCAGCTCGCCCTGCACTACCGCAAGGCGCCTCAGCCGCTCAAAGTCGCCATCGTCGCGGTCGACCCCAGCAGCCCATTCACCGGCGGGGCGGTGCTGGGTGACCGCGTGCGCATGCGTGAGCTCTCGGGCGACAGCGGCGTCTTCATCCGCTCCATGGCCACCCGCGGCTCACTGGGTGGCCTGGCCCTCGCCACCGCCGGCATGACCCAGGTGCTGGACGCCGCTGGCTTTGACGTCATCCTCATCGAGACTGTGGGGGCTGGCCAATCCGAAGTCGAGATCGCCAAGCTGGCCCACAGCGTGCTGGTCGTAGACGTACCTGGCCTGGGCGACGATGTGCAGGCCATCAAGGCCGGCATCCTCGAGATCGCCGATATTCTCGTGCTCAACAAAGCTGACCGCCCCGGCGTGGAAGCTGCCGAGCGCGCCCTGCTGGGCATGCTCAAGCTCGGCCATCCCACCAAGCATCTGGTGCAGCACCACAACCATCTGGAGGAAGTGCTCGCCCCGGTTGATGCCCATGTGGATGATTGGCTGATCCCCATTCGCCGCACGGTGGCCACCGAGGGCGAGGGCCTGCCGGAGCTGCTCGAAGTGCTGGCCGCCCACAAAGCCCATTTGCAAAATAGCGGAGACTGGCAGCGCCGTGAGCGCTCTCGTCTGCACACCCAGCTGCAGGACCTGGTCAAGCAGACCTTGATGGCCGGCTGGCGCAGCAACGTCACCGATGCCCAGTATGCAGACGCACTGGACCAACTCGTGGAGCGCAAGCTCTCGCCGCGCCAGGCGCTGCAAGCCCTGCTCCCCTGAGTACCACTCCGAAAATTCACAGTATCATGTGAGCACTATGAACGCTGTGCCGCGCCTGAATGGAGTGCGACCATGATCTACGGCGCACGCATACGCCTGCGCGGCCCGGAGCAGGCCGACCTGCCGCTTTTCGTCGCCTGGCTCAATGACCCTGAAGTTCGCCACAACCTGGCTGCCTACTGGCCCATGTCTATGGCGCGCGAAGAGCGCTGGTTTGCCGATCTGGCCAACCGCCCGGTTCACGAGCAGCCTCTGGTCATCGAAATTCAGGAAGGCGACGCGTGGACGCCCATTGGCAACTGTGGCTTCCATCAGATCGACTGGGTCCACCGCAGTGCTGAGCTAGGGATTATGATTGGCGTCAAATCTCACTGGAACCAAGGCTACGGCACGGAGGCCATGCAGTTGCTACAGCAAATTGGTTTTGAAACCCTCAACTTGCATCGTTTGTATCTACGAGCCTATGAGCGCAACCAGGCTGGCATCCGCGCCTATGAGAAGGCCGGTTTCCAGCTCGAAGGCCGCCAGCGCCACGCCCACTATGATGAGGGCGTATACTCTGACGTACTGATGATGAGCATCCTCCGCCCCGAATATGACGCTCTGCAAGGGAGCCCGAAATGAGCCCCGCTGCCCGCAGCACCAAAGGCTTGTATGGTGACATTAAGCTGTTCAGCGGCAGCGGCAACCCTGAGCTGGCTGAGAAGATCGCCAAGTATCTTAAAGTCCCCCTGAGTGGGCGTGACATCATTGAATTTTCAAATGAGAACATCCTGGTGCGCCTGCATGGCAGCGTGCGCGGCCAGGACGTCTATGTGATCCAGTCCACCAGCCGCCCCGTCCAACGCAACTGGATGGAGCTGCTCATCATGCTGCAGACCCTGCGGCTCGATTCAGCCGCCCGCATCACCGCCGTCATCCCCTATATGAGCTATGCCCGTTCGGACAAGAAGGACCAGCCGCGTGTGCCCATCGTCGCCCGCCTGCTGGCCGATATGGTCGAGGTGGCCGGCGCGGACCGCTACATGACGCTGGACCTGCATGCTGGCCAGATCCAGGGCTTCTTCTCCATCCCAGGTGATGTGCTCACGGCTTTCCATATCCTCTCGAAGCATGTGGCCACACTGTGCAAGACGCTCAAAGACCCCGTGGTGGTCAGCACCGATCTGGGCTTCGCCAAGCGTGCCCGCAATTTTGCTGAGCGCATTGATGTGCCTCTGGCGCTGATCGAAAAACGGCGTACCCCCCACGACGCCCGCACCGAAGCGATGAGCGTGGTCGGCGACGTGGTCGACAAAGACGTCATCCTGCTCGACGATGAAGTAGATACAGCTGGCTCGGTATCCAATGCCATCCAACTCCTCAAGAAGACTGGCGCCCGTAACGTCTATCTGGTCTTCGTGCACGCCGTGCTCTCCGGCCCGGCCTTGGAGCGCCTGGCCGCCCAGCCCCTGGCCGGCATCATCACCACTGACACTGTGCCAATCACCGACGAGGCCAAGGCCAAGCTGGGAGACCGCCTCACCATCCTCTCGGTGGACGAGCTGTTGGGCGAGGTCATCTCGCGTGCTCACCGCGGCGTCAGCGTCGGCCAAATGTTCAACGAGTAAAACAGCGCGGCAAACTGTTACTCGCCGTAAGGCGAGTAGGTTTGCCCCGCGTTGCAGCGCTGCGTAGCAGCGCAAAAAAGCAAATGCCCGAACTCCCCGAAGTAGAAACCGTAGCCCGCTCACTCGTGAGCGGGCAGGGCCTCGGCCTCAATGTCATCGGCCGGCGTTTTGCGCGGGCCAGCGTGCGCTGGCCGCGCAGCATCGCCGTGCCGGGCGCCCGCAGCTTTGGCCGGCAGCTGGCGGGCCGCCGGGTCACCGGGGTGGGGCGGCGCGGCAAGTTCATCCGCATTGACCTTTCGCAGGGCAGCCTGCTGGTGCACCTGCGCATGAGCGGTGACCTGCTGCTGGGCCGCGGCGACGGCCCGCTGGGGCGTTTCGCTCGCGTGCAGATGTTCTTCGATGATGGTGTCCAGCTCAGTTTTGATGATGCCCGCAAGTTCGGGCGTCTCTGGCTGCTGGATGAGCCCGAGCTGGTGCTCGGTACGCTCGGCCCGGAACCTTTTGACGAAGCGCTCACGCCCGCCCGCTTCCACCGCATGCTGGCCGAGCGCAACCGCCAGCTCAAACCACTCCTGCTCGACCAGGCTTTCATTGCCGGTCTGGGCAATATCTACGCCGACGAAGCCCTGTGGACCGCGCAGCTGCACCCGCTGCAGGCCAGCCAATCGGTCAGCAAAGACGCCGCCGGCAAGCTGCTGCGCGCCATCCGCAAAGTGCTGGCCGAGGGTATCAAGCGCAACGGCGCCAGCATCGATTGGGTCTATCGGGGCGGTGAATTCCAGAATTACTTCAAGGCCTATCAGCAGACCGGCGAGCCGTGCCCCCGTTGCGGCACCCCCATCAGCCGCATCGTTGTGGGCCAGCGCAGCACGCACTATTGCCCCAACTGCCAGCGTATATAAAGTCATTGCGAGGACGTGAGGCGGCGTAGCCGCTGAACGACGAAGCAATCTCAGTTTTAGTGTCATTCCGAGCGAAGCGAGGAATCCGTGTTCGGCCTATTGATACATCAACTCATCTGAAACAGATTAATCCGTTTCCTGCAAATACTCCGCCAGCACCAGCGCATGATTGTGCTCAGTGTCCCGCGCCCCGTACAGCAGGGTCACCGTCTTGTGCTCGCGGGCCAACGCCCGCAGCTCGTCCACCGCAGGGTTGGTTTTCAACTCCGCCCGATACTTCTTGCTGAACTCTGCGAACCGCTCCGGCTTGTGCCCGAACCACTTGCGCAGCTCGCCAGATGGGGCAACATCCTTCAGCCACATATCGATCGCCGCATTTTCCTTCTTTAGCCCTCGCGGCCACAAGCGGTCCACCAGCACGCGGTATCCATCGCCGCGCTGCGCCGGTTCATACACTCGCCTGAGTTTGATCTTGCTCAGCGTGGTGTCCACTTCATGTTCATATAAACGCCGCCGCGTTTCAGTTCATCCAGCATTTGCTTCAAGCGTTTCTGGCGGGTGGCTGGCCGCACGGCCCCCATGATCCAGCCGATGTAATCATTCTGTTGGTAGGCAGGTCGCAGCTTGTAAGCCGCCATCAGCCCGCCTTGCTCCAATGCGGTACGCACATCCGCGGGAATTGGGTGGCGCTCACGCTTCAAACGAGAAAAATCTGCACCCATCGTCACCTCGCTTGTCACACTCTGTCAGTTATCGTTTACCGCCTTCACCTTCAGCTTGCCGTCCGCGTCCTGGATCAGCGTGCCCACCGGCATCGTCGTGTCGTGCTCGAACACCAGGCGCGCCTGGGTCTCCATCGCCCAGTCCTGCCAATAACCCTTGGTGCGGATCGTTTCCAGCGGCTCCACATCGTACGCCGTCACCCAGGCGCGCCGCTCCATGTGCGCGGCATAGCTGGCCAGATCCGCCACGTACAGCAGCGGCGTGCTGTCGCCTTCGTACAGCACGCACTGCATGGCCCGGGTGTGCCCGGGGGTCACCACGCAGCGCACATCCTTGGTCACTTGGGTGTCCCCGTGCAGCAGGCGCAGCTTGCCCTGCTCCCATAGTGGCACAAAGTTCTCCGGCAGGTAGGTGGCGCGCGTGCGCTCGTTGGTGTGCATGGCGTCAGCGAACTCCAGGCGCTGCACCCAATATTCGGCATTGGGGAAGGTGGCCACCAGCGCGCCGTCGGCCAGTGTGGTGTTGCCGCTGCAATGGTCGCCGTGTAGATGCGTGTCCAGCACGATGTCGACATCCTGCGGGCGCACGCCGTGGGCGGCCAGGTTGTCCAGCATCGTGCCCTGCGGATGCTCCAGGTTCCACTGGCGCACGCCCTTCTCGTTCAGCTTGTCGCCCAGACCCGTATCCACCAGGATGGTCTTGCCCTCAGAGATGATCAGCAGGCAGGTCAGGTCCATTGCCACCAGGCCGTGCTCATTGGTCTGCTGGCTGCGGCTCCACAACGCGCGCGGCACCAGGCCGAACGGGCCGCCGGGGTCAACCCAGACGCGGCCAGTGGGTATGAGATGCCATTCTGAGGCCATGCGGCTCCTTACTTTTTCTTGCGGCGGCGGCGTTTGCCCTTGCTGCCCGCGTCGCCGCCTTCGGCGGCAGCTTCGCTGGCCGCAGCTTCCTGGCTGCCGTTGCTGCCGGCAGCCGCAGGGCTGCTGGCAGCCGGGCTGGCGCTGCGCGCGATGTTTTGCACCGCGCCCGGGCCAAAGGTGAACATGCGGTTCACCAAACTGCTGCGCATATCTGCGAACAGAGTTTGGAACATCTTAAAGGCTTGCGCCTTGTACTCCACCAGCGGGTCACGCTGGGCATAGGCTTCCAGGCGCACCGAGATGCGCAGCGCTTCCATGCGGGTCAAATAGTCCACCCACAACTCGGAGATCACGCGCAGCAGCACCTGGCGATAGCTCTCGTTCAGGGCGCGGCGGCCCAGTTCGGCCACCATCTTTATACGCGCCTCCTCGGGCAGGCTGCTCAGCGGCTGGCTGCCCAGAGCCGCATACGCTTCGTCGCCGATTGCGCTGCGCACCGACTCGCTGGCTTGCGGCGAAAGCTCGCTCACCGCACGCCCGGCTACCGCTTCCCACGCGCCCGCGCCCCATACCGCTTCGGTGGCGCGCCGCGCGTTTTTGAGATGGCTCAGAATGCGGTCGCCCGCCTTCTGTTCATCCAATCCTTCAATAAAGTTGGCCGCATAGTAGGTCAGGCTCAAACGGCGGCGGCGCTGCACCACCTGCTGGTGGCTGCGCTTGTCAAAGCTGGTCACCCGGCTCTCTGGCATCGCCAGCAACGCGGCAAGCAGCTTGGCTTCGTTGACTTCCCCGTCGCCCAGCACCTGGACCACGTCTTTGGCCAGTTGGCCCTCACCGTTGCCGATCAGGCGCTCCTGGCGGGCGGCAAACTCAGCGTTGACCGCCGCGTTCAGCCGCTCGCTGATCTGCGGCCAGTCCTGGTTGGCCAGTTCGGCCGGTTTGAGGCCAAGCTCGCTCTCGAGGCGGCGCTCCACTGCGCCCAGCACACGCGCAACCGCTTGCTCGGTCAGCGCCGTGGCCACCTGCTCATAGATCTGGTCGGCCGCTGCTTCGGGATTCTCGCGCAGTAGTTTCTGCAGCCCGCCATCCAGCTTCAGCGGCATGTGCAGAGCATTGCTCAGCTCAGTGGTTATCTCAGCGGCGTTGCGGCCCTGGCCTTCATCCTCCATGCGCAAGCCTTGTTTAAAGGTCTCGATCGTCTCCAGGCGTTCATCCAGCACCTGGTCCAGCCGCGTCTGGTTGCTTTCCACCAGCCCGGCCAGGCTGCTCAGCAAATGAGCTTGCTCCGCCTGCAAGGCGCGCGTGGCTACTTCGTTCAGCGCTGCCTTGGCCTCATCGGCGTTTTTTAGGTTTTTGTCCTTCAGTTCGTCCAGCAGCAACTGGAAGGTGAACGAGGGTACCGGCACGCCGTTGATGATCAGCGTGGGCTGGATCTGCTCCAGCCAGGCCAGCAGCTTCCAGGCGCCGTCGCTGTCCGCCATCGCGGCCGGTACGCGCAGACCCACTTCCTCTTCCAGCATTTGCAGCACATCGTCGGTCAGGTCATCTTTGGACATGATCCGGTCGCGCTGCGCGTACACTGTGGCGCGCTGCGAGTTCAACACATCGTCATATTCCAACAGGTGCTTGCGGGCGTCGAAGTTGGCGCCCTCCACCCGCGTTTGCGACTGCTCAATGATGCGGCTCACCAGGCCATATTCCAGCGGCAGGGCGTCGTCCATGCGCATGCGCAGCATGGCGCTCTCCACCTGCTGCCCGCCGAACAAGCGCATCAAGTCGTCCTGCAGGGAAAGGTAAAAGCGCGAGGAGCCCGGGTCGCCCTGGCGGGCGGCGCGGCCGCGCAGCTGGTTGTCGATGCGGCGCGCGTCGTGTCGCTCGCTGCCGATGACATGCAGGCCGCCCAGCGTCTTAACCTTGGCCATTTCCTCCACTGACTGCATGAAATACTCAACCTCAGACCGGTAAATGCCGAACTCTTCCGGGTTCATCTCCAGCAGCAGCTTGCGCTGCTCGTCGTAGTTCAGCGCATACGCCTGGGCGTGCCCGGCCTTGCGCAGCACGCGGTTGACCGCGCTGGTGACTTCTTCGGCGATCTCGCCGCCCAGCTTGATGTCCACGCCGCGGCCGGCCATGTTGGTGGCGATTGTCACCGCGCCGAACGCGCCCGCCCCGGCAATGATCTGGCTCTCTTCAGTATGCTTGCGGGCGTTCAACACCTGGTGCGGCACGCCGCCCTGGATCACATTCACCAGCCGCGGGCCGTCCTCGGCTTGCAGGCCCAGAGCGCTCAGTAGGGTGGGGAGGTTCTCTTCGTTCTGTAAGTTAAGCTGCACACCCAGATCGCGCCCAAACTGGCGCAGTTGCGCTACGTTGAGTTTCTCCAGCGGTTCATATAAAAACTGCAGCTCAGGAATAATGAAGCCTTCATCGCTCTTGTTGTTCTTCTGTAGCCACACCTGGCGCAGCAGCATGGTTTGCAGCATGCGCTGGACCGGCTCCGCCCGCAGGCGGCTGGAGAGCTGGTCTGAGCGCTCCACCGAGGTGGTGCCCACCAAGATCGGGCGGCCAATGACATGGATGCTAATGATCTCCTGCACGATGGAACGCAGCTTGGCTTCCTCGGTGCGGTACACCACGTCCGGATAATCCTTGCGCCGCCACAGGGCGGGCGCCTTCTGCGGGTCATCCCGGCGCGAGAAATAGCTGTAGCGATAGCCTTGCTCGTCCTTGGCTTCTACTTCTTCCAGGGTCGAGTCTTTGCGCGAGGCCGCATATTCCACTTGCGGCGGCAGCGCCACCACTTCCAGCTTGTAGATCTTGCTGAACTCTTCGGCCTCGGTCAGCGCCGTGCCGGTCATGCCGGCCAGCTTCTTGTACATGCGGAAGTAGTTCTGGATCGTGATGGTGGCGTAAGTCACATTCTCGCTCTCCACCTTCACCTTCTCTTTGGCTTCCACCGCCTGGTGCAAGCCGTCTGACCAGCGCCGGCCGGGCATCAGGCGCCCGGTGAACTCGTCGATGATCACCACCTGGCCGCCCTGCACCAAATAGTCCTTGTTGCGCTTGAACAGGAACTGCGCTCGCAGCGCCTGCTCCACAAAACCCATCGTGCGTGCTTGCTCCGGGGTCACGTCTTCGGGTCGCTCCGGGTCGCTCAGCGGCGTGCCCAGCAGCTGCTCCATGTGCACAGTGCCCACCTCGGTTAGGGTGACCGTGCGGTCTTTCTCGTTGATCTCGTAGTCTTCAGGGTTCAGGCGCTTGACCACATCAGCCATGCGCATGTAGTGCTCGGCCTCGTCGTGGGCCGGGCCTGAGATGATCAGCGGCGTGCGTGCCTCATCGATCAGCACGTTGTCGACTTCGTCGATGATGGCGTAGTTGTGGCCGCGCTGCACCTTCTCGGCCTGGGTCATGCGCATGTTGTCGCGCAGATAGTCAAAGCCAAATTCGCTGTTCGTGCCGTAGGTGACATCCGCCTGGTAGGCTTCGGCGCGTTCCACCTGGCGCATCTGGTGCTGGTCCTCCTGGGTCGATTCCTTGCCCAGGTCCACTATATAGGCCCAGCGCCCGCTGTCGGTGCGCGTGCCCATTTGCAGCACGCCAACGCTTACTCCCAGCAGGGTGAAGATGGGAGCCATCCAGCGGGCGTCACGCCGCGCCAGGTAATCGTTCACCGTGATCAGGTGGGCGCCCTCGCCGCTCAAAGAGTTCAGATACAAGGGGGCGGTCGCTACCAGGGTCTTACCCTCGCCGGTACGCATTTCGGCGATGCGGCCCTCGTGCAGGGCCATGCCGCCCATCATCTGCACATCATAGGCGCGCAGCCCCAGGGTGCGCTTGCCCGCCTCGCGCACCGCTGCGAAGGCTTCGGGCAGCAGGGCGTCCAGGCTTTCGCCGGCCGCCAGCCTCTGCCGGAACTCGGCAGTCTTGCCGCGCAGGGCTTCCTCTGAAAGCGCCTCGTACTCCGCCTCCAGCGAATTGATCTTCTCAACATTCTTGGCGTAGGCTTCTACAGCCTGTTTGTTGGGGTCACCCCCAATGATCTTGGCTATGTTTTTGAACATAATGGGGCTATTACTCCGTCAAAAAGTGATTATAACCCTGCCTACTTTACGCTCGTTGGCCGCTGAAAGTTCATATCAAGGTCTTATACTTCCTTATATGCGCACCAATCGTTCCATGCCCAACAGTGTCGTCATTCCCACCCTGGCCTATCCGGATGTGCCCGCCGCGGCTGTCTGGCTGTGCGCCGCCTTTGGCTTCACGCCGCGTCTGCGCATCGGCGGCCACCGCATCCAGCTCAACGTGGGCGATGGCGGCTGCATCGTTGTAACCCGCGGCGAGCCGGGCGGCGCAGACCACAGCATCATGGTGCGCGTGGCTGATGTCAACGCCCACCACGCCCAGGCCAAGGCTGCTGGCGCCAAAATTCTCGCCAGCCCGCAGGATTTCCCCTACGGCGAGCGCCAGTACAGCGCGGCTGACCTCGCCGGCCATGTCTGGACCTTCTCCGAGACCCTGCGCGACTCCGACCCTGCCGAATGGGGTGGGATTCTGTCCACCAACTGAACGCTAGTAGCACTCCAATCTTAAAATCCCGCAACTTTAAGCTTGATGGGTAGTATCGCTGTCCTCAGAATGCTAGAATCATCTTGCTGTTTGCTGCCTGGATGACCCAACCAAAATCAGCAATCGGCAATCTAAAATCTCAAATGTCCTCTTCCTTCGTCCACCTCCACGTCCACACTGAATACTCCCTGTTGGACGGGTTCAGCAAGATTCCTAAACTGGTGGACCGGGCCAAAGAGCTGGAGATGCCCGCCCTGGCCATCACGGACCACGGCGCACTCTATGGCGTAATTGACTTCTTCAACACCGCCCGCGAGCGAGACGTCAAGCCCCTCATCGGCATCGAGACCTACCTCGCCTCGCGCACCATGCAGCATCGTGACCCGGAGGAGGACAAGAAGTCCTTCCACATGCTGCTACTGGCCGAGAACGCCACCGGCTACCAAAACCTGCTCAAAATAGCTTCCGCTTCCCAGCTGGATGGCTTCTATTACTTCCCCCGTATTGACCGCGAGTTCCTGGCCGCCCATTCCGAGGGGCTCATCGCCACCTCCGGCTGCCTCTCGGCTGAGGTGCCGCGTGCCATCCAGAATGAACAACTCGCCGAGGCCCGCAAGAAGCTGGACTGGTACTACGAGGTCTTTGGCCCAGACCGCTTCTTCCTTGAACTCCAGCACCACGACATTCCTGAGCTCCAGCGCGTAAATACAACACTCATGGAGCTCGGCTCCCGTTACCAGGGCCGCTTCGTCGCCACGAATGACGTCCACTACGTCAATCCCGGCGACGCCCGCCTGCAAGACGTGCTGCTGTGCGTGCAGACCGGCGCGCTGCTCAATGATTCGCGCCGCATGAAGATGACTGGCGACTCGTACTACCTGCGCACCCCGCAGGAGATGGCCAACCTCTTCTCCGAGGTGCCCGAGGCGCTCAGCAATACCCTGCTCATCGCCGAGCGTTGCAATGTAGACCTCAGCACCCAGGGCTACCGCCTGCCTGAGTTTGACGTGCCGCCCGGCCACACCACCGCCACTTACCTGCGCGAGCTGTGCGAGACTGGCCTGCCGCGTCTCTACCCCGGCCGCGAGCAAGACCCGGACGTCCGCGCCCGCCTCGACCACGAGATCAACACCATCAACCAGATGGGCTTTGCGGCCTACTTCCTCATCGTGTGGGATCTGTGCAAGTTCGCCAGCGAGCAGGGCATCTGGTACAACGCCCGCGGCTCCGCCGCCGGCTCCATCGTCGCCTACCTGCTCGGCATCACCCTCGTAGATCCCCTGGCCCACGGCCTCATCTTCGAGCGCTTCCTCAACGTTGATCGCATCAGCATGCCAGACATCGATCTGGATTTTCAGGACGACAAGCGTTCGCGCATGCTGGAGTACGCCGCCCGCCGCTACGGTAATGACCGCGTCGCCGCCATCATTACCTTCAACAAGCTCAAGGCCCGCGCTGCGGTTCGTGATGTCGGCCGCGTGATGAATGTGCCTCTGAGCGATGTCGACCGCGTCGCCAAGATGATCCCCAACATCCCCGGCAAGCCTGTCACCATCACCGAGGCGCTGGAAGAGATCCGCGACCTCAAGACCGAATACAACAGCAATCCCACCACCAAAGAGCTCATCAACACAGCCATTCAGATGGAAGGTGTCATCCGCGGCGCTGGCACTCATGCTGCCGGCGTGGTGATCGCCGACAAGCCCATCGTTGAATACGTGCCGCTCCACCGCCCAACCGGCAACGCCACCGAAGACACGCCCATCAAGAAACTGACCCAGTTCGAGATGGCCACGTTGGAATCGCTCGGCCTGCTCAAGGTCGATTTCCTTGGCCTCGCCACCCTCACCATCATGCAGCGCGCCTGCGCTCTCATCAAAGAGCGCCGCGGCGTAGACCTCAATCTCTACAACATCCCGCTGGATGACCCCGAGACTTTCGAGTTGCTCGGCCGGGGCGAGACCGCGGGCGTCTTTCAGTTTGAAGGTTCGGGCATGCGCCGCTGGATGGTGGCCATGAAGCCCAAGGTCCTTGATAACGCAGTGGCGATGGTTGCTCTCTTCCGCCCCGGGCCAATGGATTTCATTCCCACCTACATTGCCCGCATGCATGGCAAAGAGCAGGTCAAGTATGCTCATCCGAAACTCGAGAGCATCTTTGCCGAGACCTACGGCATCCCGGTCTACCAGGAACAATTGATGTTCGCCGTGATGGAAGTAGCCGGCTACAGTCCATCCGAAGCCGATGACCTGCGCAAGGCCATCGCCAAAAAGATCGAATCCAAGCTGCACAAGCACCGCATTAAATTCATTGAAGGCGCCGTCAAGCAGGGCATTGCCGAGAAGACCGCCTCAGGCATCTTCGCCGATTGGGAAAACTTTGCCCGCTACGGCTTCAACAAAGCCCACGCCGCAGACTACGGCCTCATCGCTGTCCAGACCGCCTATCTCAAGGCCCACTATCCCGTCGAGTACATGACCGCGCTGCTCTCGGTCTCGCAAGGCGATACCGATAAGGTAGCCGCCTACATCACCGATTGCCAGCGCATGGGCATTGATGTGCTCCCGCCTGACTTGAATTCCAGCGTCTGGGACTTTGCTGTCGAAGACCGCCCTGAGTCCCCCGGCGTCATCCGCTTCGGCCTCGGCGCAGTCAAGAATGTCGGCCGCGGCGCCATCGAAGCCATCATCGCTGGCCGCGGCGCCAAGCCCTTCGAGAACCTGGGTGACTTTGCCCACCGCGTAGACCTTCGCCACGTTGGCAAGCGTCCGCTGGAAAGCCTGGTGAAGGCTGGCGCCCTGGATGCCTTTGGCGACCGCCACGGTCTGCTCACCGCGGTTGACCAGATCGTCGCCACCAGCGCCGCCCACTTCGCCGCCAAAGAGGCTGGCCAGCTCAGCATGTTCGCCGCCGGCAGCGGCATGGAGCAGCCCATCACCCTCGGCCCCGCCAACCATGCCGACACCGAGTTCGCCCGCCGTGAGCGCCTCAGCTGGGAGCGCGAGGTGATCGGCCTGTATGTATCCGATCATCCACTCAGCCACATGATGAGCACCATTGCTGAGGTGGTCACCCATAAATCCACCGAGCTTACCGAAGCCCAGCACGAGGAGCGTGTCCGCGTCGCCGGCCAGGTCAAGACCTTCCGCAGCTTCCAGACCAAGCGCGGCAAAGACATGGCCTTCGTTACTCTTGATGATGGCTTCGGCCTTATCGAGCTGGTCGTCTTCCCCGAAACCTGGAAGCGCTTTGCGGCTCTCATCCAGCTCGATAACCTGGTTCTTGTTGAGGGCAAGATCGACGCCCAGAACGCCGAGCCTAAGGTATTGGCCGATAAGTTCGACACCAACTTCAACATTGTCGAGCCGCTCAAGGCTCCGGTGCCTGCTGCTGCTCCGCAGCCCGCCGGCCAGCCGCAGGCGGCACCGCCACAGGCGCACAAACCCGCCGCCGCTCCCATGCCCGCCGCCGCTCCCATGCCCGCCGTCGCCGAGCCGCCCGCGGCCATCCCGCAGCCAGCCTACGCCGCCGGCCCAGACGAGCCTGACTTTGACGCCATGCCTATAGACATGCCGGCCGAGCCCGAAACCTTCGCCGACGACTGGTGGGACGTACAAGCCCAGGACCATGCTCCCATGGTCAAGGTGCCCGTCGAAGCTGTAGACGAGCACACCATCGAGATGGATCTCAGCGAGCCGGTCTACACCGCCGAGGTCGAGCCCGAACCTCCGCTGGATACGACCCCCAGCACGCCGGCCGCCAGCGCCGCCGCCTCTGAGCTCGGCGCCAGCGTCAGCCCAGTCTCCGCCGCGGCCCCGCAGCCTGCGCCCGCCAAACCTACCCCGGCGGCTGTGCCCCCGCTGCCGCTGCCCAAGCCGCCCGAGCGCTCCGCCACCTCCAGTGAGCACGCCCCGCGCATCGCAACCATTTACCTGCGCAGCCTGGGTGACAAAATGCGCGACATTCTGCACATCCGCCGGGTCCACGGCGCCATCATCAGCTACCCGGGCAATGACCGTTTCAACTTCTACGTCTTCGAAGGCCGCAGCAGTTACCTCATCGAGTTCCCCAACGAAACCACCGATCTCAATGACGAACTGATAGCCCGCCTCGAGGCCCTCCTCGGCCCCAACAACGTCCGCGTCGAAGACCTGAAGATTCACTAATTCCCTGTGTCATTCCGAGAGCGGCACTAAAAATCCACATCTGACCGCCGAACCCGGCAGCCGAGGAATCCTTAGTGCCTCGTCTTCCAAATACCCATTGGCGCCAAGCAATCTCCACTAGGCTCACTGTCATTGCGAGGGTTGCTGAAGGCTGCCTGACTCTAGACCCATCAGCCCCAAACAATCTTCAAAGCTTGCCTGACTCACTGATAAAATCCCAGCGAAAGATTCAGTATGACTACCATCAAACGCATCGCCGTCCTCACCTCCGGTGGAGACGCCCCCGGCATGAACACCTGCATCCGCGCTGTTGCGCGCTGCGCACTTTACAACGGCTGCGATGTCATCGGCATCCGTGACGGCTACGAGGGCTTGCTGCGCGGCGATATGGGCCCGCTGGACGCCCGCGAGGTCGGCGGCATCATCCAGCGCGGCGGCACCATCCTCGGCACCGCCCGCAGCGAAGAGTTCCGCACCGAAGCCGGCCAGCTCAAGGCGATGGAAATCCTCAAACAGCACGGCGTGGACGCCCTTGTCGTCATCGGTGGTGATGGCTCCATGCGCGGCGCCCGTGCCCTGGCCGCCCGCGGCTTGCCCGTCGTCGGCGTCCCCGCCACTATTGATAACGATATGTGGGGCACCAACATGGCCATCGGGGTGGACACTGCCCTCAACACCATCAGTGACGCCATCGACAAACTGCGCGATACAGCTTCATCGCACCGGCGTGCCTTCCTTATTGAAACCATGGGCCGCAACTGCGGTTACCTGGCGGTCATGGCTGGCGTCATCGGCGGCGCCGAAGTCGTCCTCATCCCCGAAGCCCCCGTCACCATCGAGGAAGTCGCCGCCAAGGTTGAAGACGCCTACAAGCGCGGCAAGACCCACTCCATCGTCATCGTCTCTGAAGGCGCCAACATTCTCACTACGGAGTTGGCCAGCGCGCTCGACAAGATGGATGTTGGCTTCAGCACGCGCATCACCATCCTCGGCCACATCCAGCGCGGCGGGCGGCCCACCGCCTTTGACCGCCTGCTCGCCAGCCGCATGGGCGTCAAAGCCGTCGATGCCCTGCTCGCCGGCCAGACCGACGTAATGATGGGCCTGCGCGGCCGCGAAGTCGAGCCCGTGCCCCTCAAAGATGTCATCACCCGCCAACGCGAAGCCAACCTCGACTATTACGAGATGGCTAAGATGCTTGCCTTCTAGGGGATGTTGCGTACTCGGCAAAGCCGAGTAGCAACTCCAACGCGTGGGCGGTTTTTGCCCACGCAAAGCCGCTGAGCGACGTGGCAATCTGATTTCCATCCCGTCATTGCGAGGAATGCTCAACAGTGCATGTTCATGCACTGTTGAGCAGACGAAGCAATCCCCAAGCTTGTAATCTCCCTTGCCCTGCGTTACCATTCGCACACTTTAGTGGAAGGAAACGTACAAATGTCCAACAACCAGATTGATCTCGGCCCCTTGTTCTCGCAGGTGGTCAAAACCCTCGCCAACCAACAAACCCAGCTCAACAAGGCTGACACGCAGAACCACGACCATGGTGACAACATGGTCCAGGTGTTCAACACCATCACCCAGGCCGTTCAGCAGAAGCAGGGCAGCCCGCAGGCCACCCAGCTTGACTACGCTGCCCAGCTGCTCTCGCAGCAGAACAGCGGCTCCGCCCAGCTCTACGCCAAGGGCCTGCAGCAGGCCGCCCAGCAGTTCAAAGGCCAGAACATCGACGCTGGCAACATCCTGCAGCTCATCCAGCTCCTCATGGGCGGCGGCCAGGCTGCCCAGCCCGCCGCACCCGCTTCCGGTGGGGCAGGCGCCCTTGGCGACCTGCTAACGCAGCTCGCCGGCGGCCAGTCCGCCTCCAGCGCCGATGACGACAAGATCAATATGCAAGACATCCTCAACGCTGGCCTCGTCTACATGAACGCCAAGAACGCTGGCGCCAGCACCGGCGAAGCCCTGATCAAGGCCCTCGTCGCTGACAGCGCCATGGCCCCCACACCCCACCGCGCTCAATCCAGCGAGCTGGTCCTCAAAACCCTGCTAGATGTGGTCGGCAATCTCAGCAAGTAGCTAGCTGTTCCCAGTAATCAGAATCAAGAGAGCGCAGCGGGTCCCCGCTGCGCTCTCTTTGTTAGCTTTGGCAATTCTTGAGCTAAAGCCAAAATGCTTGACAACTGCCCTCCAAAAACGTCTGACACCTCAGGTTCGTGGTATCAGCTAAACATGAACTCATTCCGCAAGTTCCTTTTGCATGCCTGCCGGCATCCTGTCAAGGTCCTTGAACTATTAACCATTAACGGCCTGACCCCCGCCTCTCTTTCGGCAATGATGATGATTAAAGGTAACCAAGCTCTAAGCCTGTCCAGATATCTTTTAAGTTGCACGGTATACCCCCCACACCAAAAACGAACAACATCTTCTATCCGTGTCTATCTGTGTTCATCTGTGGATAGGTTTAGATTTCCGTCGACTCCTCGTACACCCCAAACTCCACCTTCATCAGGCTCATGATCTCGCCAAGCGTTGCGTAGCTGCGAACAGCAGCAAGCAACGCAGGCATCGTGTTCTCCGTTCCCTGGCAGGCGATCCGCAGCCGGTCCAGCGCCTGGCCCAGCGCCCCCGCATCCCGCTCCTTGCGCAGCGCCTGCAGCCGCGCCACCTGGCGCCGCTCGCCCTCCGGGTCCATCTCCAGGATCGGGATGTTGTAGCCGGCCTCGTCGCTGTACGCGTTCACGCCCACGATCAGGCGCTCGTTGGCGTCGATCTCGCGCTGGTACTGGTAGGCCGCCTCGGCGATCTCGCTCTGGAAGAAGCCGCGCTCGATCGCCGGCAGCACTCCGCCCAGGTCCTCGATCTGGCGGAAGTAGGCCAGCGCCTGCTGCTCCATCTGGTTGGTCATCGCCTCCACAAAGAAGCTGCCGCCCAGTGGGTCCACCGTATTGGTCACCCCGCTCTCCTCGGCAATGATCTGCTGCGTGCGCAGCGCCACTTTCACCGCGTGCTCGCTCGGCAGCGCCAGCGCCTCGTCCATGCTGTTCGTGTGCAGGCTCTGCGTTCCGCCCAGCACCGCCGCCAAAGCCTGGATCGCCACCCGCACCACGTTGTTCTCCGGCTGCTGCGCCGTCAGCGAGACGCCCGCCGTCTGCGTGTGGAAGCGCATCAGCCAGCTGCGCGGGTTCTTGGCGCCAAAGGTCTCGCGCATCTCGCGCGCCCAAATGCGGCGGGCGGCGCGGTATTTGGCGATCTCTTCAAAGAAGTCATTGTGCGCATTGAAGAAGAAACTCAGCCGCGGCGCAAAATCGTCAATATCCAGTCCGCGGGCAATGCCCCAGCGCACGTATTCCAAGCCATCCGCCAGCGTGAAGGCCAGCTCCTGCACCGCCGTGCTGCCTGCTTCGCGGATGTGATAGCCCGAGATACTGATCGGGTTCCATTGCGGCAAATGCTGCGCCGCATACTCCACCGTGTCCGTCACCAACCGCATCGAAGGCTCCGGCGGAAATATGTACTCCTTCTGCGCAATGTATTCTTTCAAAATATCGTTCTGCAGCGTGCCGCGCAGCTGGTCCGGGCGCACGCCCTGTTTCTCGGCCGCGGCGATGTACATCGCCCAAATGATCGAGGCCGGCGAATTGATCGTCATGCTGGTCGAAACCTTGTCGAGCGGGATCCCGTCGAACAGGATCTCCATATCCTTCAAGGAGGACACCGCCACGCCACACACGCCGAACTCGCCCTCGGCCTCCGGCTGGTCGGTGTCGTAGCCCATCAGTGTGGCCAGATCGAACGCCGTCGAGAGCCCCGTCTGCCCCTGTTCCAGCAGGTATTTGAAGCGCTTGTTGGTCTCTTCCGCCGAGCCAAACCCGGCGAACATGCGCATGGTCCACAGCTTGCTGCGGTGCAGGGTGGGGTGCACGCCCCGCGTAAAGGGATACTCGCCCGGCATGCCCAGGTCCTGGCTGTAGTCCAGTCCGGCCACATCCAGCGGCGTATACAGGCGGTTTATGGGTTCTGAGGAGGTGGTGATGAATTGCTTTTTGCGTTCAGGTAGGCGGCTGCTGCCTTGCTGCAGGGTAACTTCCTCCCATTTCTCTTTTTCTTCGCGGATTTGCTCAATCTTGTCGCGATCGTACATCCAGCAGCCTCCAGAGGGGACGGAATTGTACAATTATAGCAGTTGCATTCGTTTCCCTTTGCAGAGCAACTTATTCATACAGAAGAGGTTTTGACATGGAATTCATTTCCCTGATCGCCGTTGGCGCCATCGCCACCCTGTTGATGGCCATCCTTTGGTGGCTGCTCAGCCTGCCCATCAAAGATTCCAGCATTGTGGATATGTTCTGGGGCACGGGCTTCGTCACGCTAGCCTGGCTGTACGCCAGCCTCAGCGAGGGCGCCGGCGACCCGGCCCGCCGCTCGCTCCTGCTGGCGCTCGTCACCATCTGGGGCTTCCGCCTGGCAATTCACATTGCCAGGCGCAACCACGGCAAAGGCGAGGACTTCCGCTACGCCGAATGGCGTCGTGAAGCCGGCGCCAGCTGGTGGTGGCGCAGCTTCTTCAAAGTCTTCTTGCTTCAGGGAGTCCTGCTGTGGGGCATCAGCGCCCCGCTCTTGGCCACCGTCCTCGGCCGCCAACCCCTCGGCTGGCTGGATGCCCTCGCCGTGCTCGCCTGGCTGGTCGGCTTCTACTTTGAAGCCGTAGGCGACTGGCAGCTGGTGCGCTTCAAAGCTAACCCCGCCAACAAAGGCAAAGTGCTGGATACCGGCCTCTGGGCGCTCACCCGCCACCCCAACTACTTTGGCGATGCGTTGCAATGGTGGGCCTTCTGGCTGCTGGCGGTCGCCAGCGGCCTCGGCTGGTGGACCGTGTTCAGCCCGCTCATCATGACCTGGCTGCTGCGCTACGTCTCCGGCGTAGATATGCTTGATCGTGCTCTCGCCAAACGCAAGCCGGGCTACGCCGCCTACATGAAGCGCACCCCCGCCTTCATCCCGTGGCCACAGAAGTCAGACTGATTTCCCCGAGGATAGCTGGTAAAATTCCGGCTCAGATTTAACCTGGTCGTTGCGTTACTCGGCGTAGCCGAGTAGCAACGCCAAGAGCAAGCGCGAAGCGCTTGCGACGCCCTCATCGTCTAGTGGCCTAGGACGTGGCCCTCTCAAGGCCAAAACCGGGGTTCGACTCCCCGTGGGGGCACCTTACAAGACCCAACCCGAACCAGATGCGACTCAAACTGGTTTGTTTTATTCAGAGTTGGGTTTTACTCACCGGGAGAAGGCAACTGACCTGCCTGCAAGATGAGGTAAGATTTTTAGATACCCTTGAGGAGATGAGAACGCGCACGGTTCTTTCGGTCATATCTCAACAAGCGCGAGGAGTTTGCTAAGATTCCAATATCTGGCAAAGACTGAGCAGCAGCGGCAAGCATAGGGGACAGAATTCCAAAAGCGGCCAGTGCTAAGCCAAAAAAGTTAAAAATTGCTGTAAACGCGATATTCATTTTCACAATGCCCATCGTTCTGCGGGCAATCTTAAACACCTCAGGTACCAGCGACCAGTCCTCCCGCATAAGAGCGATATGAGCGGCTTCTATCGCAACGTCGGTGCCCGCTGCCCCCATTGCAATTCCAACATCCGATTGGGCAAGGGCGGGGGCATCATTAACACCGTCACCGACCATCACCACAATATGATTGTTGGCTTGGTATTGCTTAACAACCTTGATCTTATCCTCGGGTAAAAGGTTGGCTTGGAACTTTATTCCCAGTGGAATTGCAATAGATTTTGCTACCAATTCGTTATCGCCTGTAAGCATCACGATTTCCTTGATACCCATGGAGCGCAATTCTTTAATTGCCTCTGGAATTTCCTGTCTTACCGAATCGGCAAGCCCAAGAATTCCTATCGTCTCGCCATCAAGAGTTACATAAATTGCACTCTTGCCACTTGCCTCAAGGCTAGTTGCTTCGCTAATAGGCTCACCTGAGATCATTCTGTGGCTGCCAACAGCTACTTCAGAACCGTTTACTCGCGCCCTTACTCCGTGGCCAGGAATAGCTTCGAAATTCTGTGGCTCAACAAGCTTCAAACCCTTTTCCTCGGCCGCAGTTTGCACAGCCTTGGCGAGGGGATGCTCAGAAAACCGTTCAACCGACGCGGCCATCATAAGCAAATCAGCTTCGGGCGTTCCGTTCAGGGGAATTACATTAGTAACCTTTGGTAGACCAAGAGTTAGAGTCCCTGTTTTATCTAGTAGCAACACATCTGCGCGGGCGAGCGACTCAATATACTTGCCACCCTTTATGAGCAATCCGTTTTTGGCAGCTGCTCCAACAGAGGCTAGCATGGCAATTGGCGTTGCAAGAGCAAAGGAGCAAGAACAGGCTACAACAAGCACGGCCGCCGTTGAAATTGGATTGCGGCTGATTAAAAACGTGAGACCTGCGATGCCGGCCACCACGGGAAGGAAGTAAGCCGAGAAGCGATCAGCAACACGTTGCACATCTGCACGTTGGCTTTCCGCTTCCTCAACAAGACGAATAATGCGGCCAAAAGTCGTATCCGAACCTACGCGTTCTGCGCGAATTCGGAGACTACCCAGCTGGGCAATACTTGCTGAGAAAACTTTGCTGCCAGGACCAGCCTCAGTTGGCATAGACTCCCCAGTAATGGCTGCCTGGTTAATAGTCGCCTGACCACTTACTACGGTTCCATCAACGGGAATCTTTTCACCCGGACGAACGATTACAACATCTCCCAAGCGGACTTGGTCAATTGGCAGCTCTAATTCCTGGCCATCTCGTTCAACATTAGCAAGCTGTGGTGCCATTGCCGTTAGATTTCTCAAGGCATGGCGGCTGCGCTCCGTTGTGAATCTTTCAGCATAATTACCAACTCGGATGAACAGAACTATGATGGCAGCTGTTACCCATTGTCCAATTGCAAGAGCGGCGATTACGCCTACGGACATTAGCGTGTGCGAAAGTATCTGTTTCCTTAGTGCAGCGCGAATCACACTTTGAAAAGTAGGAAATGCGGCAACGAAAACTAAGGTATATCCGATGATTGGCGGAATGCTGTCAGTGATAGTTTCGAATAAGCCTAGTCCTTCTCCAGCAACTACAATGAGTAGTACAACCCCAAAAACAATTCCAAAGAGATTTATAGCAGCTTTGCTAAAGTCACTACTGTTGCTTTCGACAGTGCTTTGTACCTGAATTTCTGGAACCGAATAGCCGACTTTGCTTACGGCTTGGCGGATAGTTGCAAGATTAACTTGGGTTTGGTCGATTTGGACTATTGCTTTCTCTGAGCTCAGAAAAACATTAACCGACTGAACTCCAGGCAGACTTGAAATTGCTTTCTTAACGGTAGAGGTGCAATCAGCACAATCCATTCCCTGGATGGGTATTTCAAGATTCTGGATGGTATCTGGCACAGAATATCCGGCATCCTCCACGGCTTTGCGAATTTCCTCAATATTGACCTGAGTGCGGTTTAGTTTCACAAGAGCTTTTTCTGAGGCCAATAGAACTTCAACGCTTTCGACGCCAGGAAGCTTGGCGATTGATTTCTGAACGGTCGAAACACAATCGGCGCAATCCATACCCTTGATTGGAATTTCTAAACTTTGTTTACTCGCAGTAATCATTTATTACCTTTCGGGACTTCATATCGAGTGCACTCGTATACACCCTTAGCCACATCCGCCAATAGCTCATCTGCCAATTCCAATAAAGAGTTGACTCGAAGATCGCTTAACTGATAAAGCGCATACTTGCCCTGTTGCTCTCTCGTTACTAAGCCACAGTCACGTAAACAGCCGAGATGGTTGGAAACATTGGACTGGCTAAGTCCAGTAGCGTGGGTAAGTTCAGTTACATTCAGAGGCCCATTACGTAGAGCTTCTAAAATGGAAAGCCTGGAGGGATCGGAAAAACCATAAAATAGCTTTGATTTAAGACCTATTCCTTCTGCCTTAGCAATTATCATAACTCTCACCTATCATCATATTTGTACTTAATGATACCTTCGGATATATGGTTGTCAAGTTCAACTCATCTATCGATTATTGACCACCTAGAACATAAGTGCTATTATATTGACATATCAAAATATGTTCCCATAAGGGAGGTGATGCGAGGGATTACCAGTATTCAACTAAAAGACGGGACTGCCGCTGCGCGAACAGCAAACAGTCCCTGACCATCCTTCCAGGGCAAACTGGTTGGCGGCTGTCTGCATTTTAGCCCCTTTGTCTATTCTGTGCCCTGGA
>JAJTXV010000013.1 GCA_021463845.1 Anaerolineales bacterium
TTGACAGACCCTTGACAGGCGCAAATCTTATGCCAATCGCTGACACTCAGTATGGGAAGATATATCTCAATCTGGATAGTGATTGCTTTGATTAGTTCGTAGACTATAATTGAGCTTTCCACGAGAAGGAAGTTGCCTCTAGCTTTCTTGTGAATGTCTAAGTCGTTAAGTAAATATGGTGAAATGAGATTGCAATGTCAGTGCCTTTTAATTTCCCGTACTTGAGTGGGCGGGAATTCGATTACATGCAAGAGGCCGCTAAAAGTGGGCATCTCTCAGGAGATGGTGAATTCACCAAAAGATGCAATGCTTATCTTGAGCGTATGCTTGGATCGAAAAAGGTCATGCTGACCACTTCTTGCACACACGCTTTAGAAATGAGCGCCTTGTTGCTCGATGTGAAGCCAGGTGACGAGATCATCCTTCCGTCGTTCACTTTTGTTTCCACCGTAAATGCTTTTGTGTTGCGTGGATCGGTACCAGTATTTATTGACAGCCGCCCTGATACGCTAAACATTGACGAGCGCTTGATTGAAGAGAAAATTACTCCCAAGACCAAAGCCATCGTTGTGGTGCACTATGGCGGGGTAGGCTGTGAGATGGATTATATTCTTGCGGTAGCGAAGCGTCATGGGCTTTCCGTGGTCGAAGACAATGCTCAGGGCCTCTTCGGCTATTATAAAGGTCGGCCGCTTGGCAGTCTTGGTATCTTCGCCACCCAGAGCTTTCACGAAACCAAAAACGTCCACTGCGGAGAGGGTGGCGCGCTAGTTATCAACGACCCTGCTTACGTAGAGCGCGCTGAAATAATTCGGGAAAAGGGAACAAACCGCAGCCGCTTCTTCCGTGGCCAGGTTGACAAATACACCTGGGTGGACGTTGGTTCAAGCTATCTGCCCTCTGAGTTATTGGCTGCCTATCTTTGGGCCCAACTAGAGGTTGCAGACGCTATTCAGGCACGCCGCCGAGAGATTTGGGAATTGTATGATTTTTCGATCCAAAACTGGGCGTCCGGGAATTCAATTGGGACACCTTTTGTGCCAGAGCATTGCCAATCCGCTTATCACATGTACTATCTAGTTATGCCTTCATTGGAAGCGCGCCAGGAATTCATAGCGCACTTGAAGGATCGGGGCATTCAAGCTGCCTTTCACTACCAATCTCTGCATCTTTCCGATGTGGGTATGCAGTTTGGTGGCCGAGTCGGCGATTGCCCAAATGCCGAACGTGCCTCTGATTGCCTAGTGCGCCTGCCCTTTTTCAATTCCTTGGCTCGAGAGACACACGAGAAAATCATACAGGCAGTTGTAAGCTTTTGAGAGCTATTTCGCGGTGAAAAATATCTTGGTCACGGGTGGCGCAGGTTTCATCGGGTCGAATTTTGTTCGCCATATTCTGGCCGCGCTGCCTGAACTCTGTGTTGTTAACCTGGATGCGCTGACATACGCTGGCAGCCGCGAGAATTTGCGCCGCGTTCCCGATGCAAATCATATTTTTGTTGAAGGGGATATTGCAGACTTTGAGTTGGTCTGTAGTCTGCTGCTGCAGCATGAGATAGATACGATTGTGCACTTCGCGGCCGAAAGCCATGTGGATCGCTCGATCCACTCCCCTGGAGAATTCCTTCATACTAATGTGATAGGTACTTTCCAGCTCTTAGAGGCGGCGCGCAAGGTTTGGTTGCAAAACAAGATCTGCGATCGTGCTTTCCGCTTTCACCATATCTCTACCGACGAGGTATTTGGCTCTCTGAACCCATCTGAGCCAGCGTTTAGTGAAACAACTCCTTACGCGCCTAATTCGCCTTATGCTGCCTCCAAAGCGGCAAGCGATCATTTAGTACGTTCATACGGCCATACCTATGGATTGCCTTTTGTTGTCTCCAACTGCTCGAATAACTACGGACCTTACCAGTATCCAGAGAAATTGATTCCGCTGGTTATCTTAAACGCTTTGGGAGGTAAACCCCTGCCAATATATGGAGACGGTAGGCAGGTACGGGATTGGCTCCATGTCCAAGACCACTGTGAAGCCATAGAGCGAATCCTGCACTCGGGAGAATTGGGAGAAACCTATAACATAGGCGGCGGTGTTCAACTAACTAACTTGGAGTTGGTTCTGCAGCTTTGTACAATCCTGGATGAGTTCTTGCCGGGTTCAAGGCACCACCCGCACGAGAAGCTCATCCACTTTGTGCCAGACCGCCCGGGACATGACCTGCGTTATGCGATGGATACGACAAAGGTGCAAACGCGCTTAGGATGGCAGCCAAAGTATTCTTTGGCGGAAGGACTGCGGCTGACGGTGGAGTGGTATATCAAAAACCCAAGTTGGGTGGAAGCTGTACGAAAAAATCCAAGCTTCTCAAATTGGCTGGACATTAATTACTCGCATAGAGGTGATGGATGAAGGGCATTATTCTTTCGGGAGGGAAAGGGACTCGACTGCATCCACTTACCTTTGTGGTTAGCAAACAATTGTTGCCTGTATATGACAAACCTATGATTTATTACCCGCTTTCAACGCTTATGTTGGCGGGCATCCGTGAGATTTTAGTGATCAGCGCACCTGAAGATCTCCCTTTGTTCAAGAAGCTACTTAAGACGGGAGAGCAGTGGGGGCTCTCTATTTCATATGAAGAACAAGCAGAGCCGAACGGGATTGCCGAAGCCCTTGTGATCGGAGAGCGTTTTTTGGCCGGCGAATCTTGTTGTTTGGTGTTGGGTGACAACATTTTCTACGGCGCTACTTTGCCCGAACGTTTAAAGCGCGCAAGCCAACTTCAAAGTGGGGCCATTGTTTTTGCCTATCAAGTAGCCAATCCCAGCCACTATGCTGTGGTCACTTTTGAATCCGGGCCAGAGGAAAGTTCCGGACGTGTTCTTTTTATCGAGGAAAAACCTACCCAAGCCAAGTCCAACTTCGCCGTCCCCGGCTTATACTTCTATGACAATGAGGGAGTTGAAGTTGCCAAAACGATCCGGCCTTCAATGCGTGGCGAGCTGGAAATTACTGATGTCAATCGAGTGTATATGGAACGAGGGCAGTTAAACGTAGAGATCCTTGGACGCGGCGTCGCCTGGTTGGATGCAGGCATGCCCGAGTCCTTGTTACAGGCCTCAATGTTTATCCAGACTATTCAGGAGCGGCAGGGCTTCATGATCTCTTGCCCGGAGGAAATTGCTTTGCGGTCAGGTTTTATCAGTCGAGAACAGCTGGCCGTATTGATTGACAAGATGGGTAATAACACCTACCGGAGTTATCTAGAGAGAACGCTCGTCGAGCTAGCGACTTGAAAAAAGGACGCCGAGGGCGATTAGTAGGATGCCAATTACCTTTTGTGGGGTAATAACTTCTTGAAAAAGGACTGCACTAAGGGCTAGGACAAAGACAAAAGACAGGCTGGTGAAAGGGTAGGCATAGCTTAGTTCAAACTGACCCAGAACCCCGATCCACGCAATAGACGCCACAAAAGCCATTGCTAAGGCAATAATCATCCAGGGGCGCAGTATGAATTTTGCTAGCGTTACGACGCGGCCTAGCCAATCAAGGGGGAAATCAGGCAGAGAATCAACTTGCCACTTGAACAGCAGTTGCCCTCCGACGGTGAACACGATAGTTGCGGCAAGGAGAACAAATCCCATGAATTTTCCGATCCTTACAGCATGCGCCAATTTACAGCCTGACCAGGACGGTGAAGTCATACAGTTCATAATCGTGTAACAAAGCTACATTACGGGAATACTTGCGTTTGCAGTGATCAAAGAACAAGGTCGGATCGCCATAAAACAAGTCGGCTCGCATTTTATCTTTGTCCGAGTATTTTGTAAGCATGTTGAAGGAGAAGCCTTTGGTGCTCAGTTGGGCAATATTCTCAATGGATTCAAGCACATAGGCAAGCCACTCCTCCTCAGGTGTATTGATGCGCAGGTTAAAGACTCCGCAGGCGATTGTGTAGTCTGCCGGGTTCATCTCTGTTAGCTCTGCGGTAAATTTCCAGTCGACGTCTGCGCCCGGGCGCGCCTTTGCCGCGTCGATCATGGTTTTGCTTACATCAAAACCTGTGTAGCTGAATCTATGGCCTAGCCCCTTCAAATAATCTGCCAGGGATCCATAACCACAGCCATAGTCATTCACAGAGAAAGGTCTCGTAGAATGAATGACTTTGCACAACTGCTCAAATCGAATTTCCTGAGCTCCGGCCGAGTTGTAGTCTAGCCCTTTGGCGTTGACTCCGTGTTTTTTCAGCTTGCCGTCGAAATAAGAAACGACTTCAGCAAGCTTCTCGGCGTGCTTTTTAGTGGGATCCACGCTTACTCACCTCCATAAACTCTTCGGACAATAACATAGGGACGCTTCTTTGTTTCAATGAAGATTATTGACAGGTAGACTGCTATTACGCCCAGAGATAGCAGGATCATTCCACCTAAGAACCATACCGAAAGGATGAGGGTCGTGAATCCATCCGGCGGCTTGCCCACAATAAAGTATACCCAGGAAATATACACAAAATACAAGAAGGCTAGAACCAGCACCGCTAACCCTATCGTCGCAATCAGGATAAGCGGTCGGTTGCTGAATGCAGCAATTGACCGAACCGCAAGCGCAACGCGCTTCCGGGGAGTGTATGAGGTGGTGCCCTTGCTCAGCTTGCGCACAACGACAGGCACTTGCGTGAAGCCCGTGATGGACCACAATCCGCCTAGATCCAGCTCGTATTCCTTATGCTCCAACAGCGCGTCTACATACTGGCGCGTCATCAGGCGCGCAATAAGCAAATTGGGGGGCATTCTTACATCGGAGAGGAAATTGAATATATGGTAGTAAAGACCGCCCAGCACCCTCTCCAGCCAGCTACCTTTTCGTTTCCCCTGTACACCATAAACAACATCGGCGTCAGTTTCCCTCATTTTTTTGTAGAACGGCAGCAGGATCTCAGGCTCTTCCTCAAGATCCACGTCTATTTGAAATATCAGGTCCCCTGTTGCGTACATCAGACCCGCCATGATGGCTTTGTGATGCCCAAAATTGCGAGAGAGATCAACCAAGCGGATTGCAGGCTCATCGCCCAACAATTGAAGGACTTTCTCCTTTGAACCGTCCGGCGAGCCGTCGTTAACAAAGATGACCTCGTATTCATTGCTAACCTGGGTGACAGCCTGTTTAATGCGCGAGTAAAAGGCCTTGATGTAGGCCTCCGAAAGATACAAGGTAGTTACAACCGAGACTTTCATCTAAATCCCTTCATAAATTGAGGTCCGCTTTTGCCTGTATTAAAAATTAGGTCGATAATGCTTACTCCGTGTTCAAATGGTGGGAATAATTGTGTATACTCCGGGTAGCCCCCGTAATCCATGTACTCCAGCTTTATCCCGGCTTTTCGAAAAAACTGGGGCTCTATGTAGCTTTGTGCGGATGGCCCGGATAGGTATTCTGTTGCCCCGGACTGTGTGCATATGGAAATCAGTCTTTCTGTACGATCCCCGGTGAGCGTGAAATCTGTTGATACTCGTATCCTTGTTTGGATACCAAGGATCTGGCAAATCAATGTTATGAACCCAATGTTGATTCTACTTAGGTTGGTCTCTGTACGTTCGTACTCTGATGAAAATACCGCCGCATATTCTTTGAAATGAGCCGCCTTCGCGTAGCTAACCTCAATAGCTCTCCAATGCTTCTGACGCCAATCGGTTCCTTCAACCTCTGTTTCTTTGATTGATTGTAAAAACTTCCCCTTGCTCTTCACCGGTATGGTTAACCAGGCTGGTCCTTGAGTGGTCTTGATCTTATTGCGATTGCGCCAATCTCGCTTGGTATATTGAGCATCCTCGTACAGTATGAATTCATCCACCATCTTAATGATGTCAAAATAACCCTTCCAAGGAATATAGCTCGATTGTAATATCGCCACTCGTTTAGACACGTTTCTATTTGACCCTGTAGGTTGGAAACGATTTAATTATAACTGTGCTTTTTCTTAACTATCGCATTGTTCAGGGTAAAGCAAGTGCACAAGGATAAACTCAAACAATCATTTGATAGCCCTGTTTTTATTATTTATTCAAGTAACTTGTTAGGCGTAGGTAATCTTCGAGAATTCCCGATGAGGACTTACAAGTCTGCACCCTTTTCTAGAACAAATGTGCTAAAATCAGATGGTTGCTAATTCCACTTTTGAAAATTAGTGTCCAGCGGGAACCGGTTTTTCTGCAAGTTCAGAGGCGGGCACAATGGCCATCATGTCTGCTTCTGGTTCTGAGACGATGAGGGGCATCCGCCCCCAGAGAAATCTCCCAAGAGGGTACTGAACACAGCATAGAGCCATCAGCTCATTTTTGAGTGTGGCGTTTGGGAGGGGACCCGCCGCCAGGGCGGGGAGGGTGCCCAAACGCCACACTCTCAAAATGCGTTTCGCTTTTTGAAATGCAAGAACCCCCCGATACTAGCAGGGGGGTGAAAGTTTCAAAATAAGGTAACCAAGGAGGAAAATGGCAGTATTGTTCCGCGTGCATTGGCTCTCGGTCACGATTTGGGGTGTAAAGGAATATGGCCTCAAAATGTGGCAGGAATGGTTCGAGGGGGTATT
>JAJTXV010000014.1 GCA_021463845.1 Anaerolineales bacterium
ACGGACCTCGGGCTGACCATCGTGTTCATCGCTGGTGCCATCGTGGGTCTGGCCGCATACGTACTGCGGCGCGTCAAGTCCGCCTCGCGTTAGGCGGCTGAGCTGGCTGGGAGGGGAGCAATCCCTTCCCAGCCACATGCCCTATCGAATATGAACATAGACATCGCGGGCGCAATTGCGCTCATCCAACAAGCCATCGAGTTCCTGCAGAGTACAGGTTTGTATGGCTTCCTGCAGGCCACGCTGGTCGTCATGGTGGCCAGTGCTGCTTTGTGGCTCCTGGCCGGAAGGAGGGAATAGGTTATGCAAATCGGTGAAATCCTGGGTTGGGTCGGCACCACGCTGGACATGCTCGGCATCCGCAATTTCATTGCGGCCTTTGTCGTCGTGCTGCTCGTGGCCGCCACCATCCGGCAGTTGTTCAACAGGGGCTAGAGTATGGACACGACTTTGCTCCTAGCTGGCACTTTTATCGTGGGCGCGCTGTATGCGGAATTCTCGCGTTCAGCAGCCATCCCTGTGCTGTATGGCCTGCTGGCTACAGAAACTTCAAGCTGGGAGTCCTGGTGGGTAATCACCTTCCTCCTGTTGCTGGCCACTCTGTTCACACGCTTTATGCGGGCGGCATCGGCATGAAACAAGTCGTATTTCTTGGCGTCATCGCGGCTTTCTTGCCCGCGTTGCTCCTGATAGGGACGGGCAGCACCTTCGCGCAAGCTGCCCAAACGCCGCTGGGCACTTTCGCTTTCAACACTTCGACACCTGTACCCTCTACAGCCACGCACACACCTTTGCCTCCCTGCGCATCCGGCATCTCCAACATTAGCGCGCTGGACCCGAACTGGCTGGCGAGTTGCGGCCATTGCGTGAGCAGTGCTACACCAACCAGCCAATACGTGATTGGGACACCTTCGCCAACCTGGAGCGGCACTGAAGCCAGCCCAACGGCTGAACTGACCAGCACTCCAACCGGCTCACCCACGCCAGGTATGGTCATCCAGCCACTGGATGACATCACGCTGCGCGTATACGGCGGCGGGAGCTGGCCGAACGGCATTCCTTGGGGCCAGGCAGGCATCAGCCTTCCGGTTTCGGCCATCGGGCCGCGCGTCGGTCTGGTGGTGCGCGTGGACGGCATCAACGGCTGCAACGAACGCAGCAGCGGAGGCGACTTTGCCCCGTTTGGTGGCGGCGTTCAGGACTTAGACCCAGGCCATACCTACCTGCTGATGCCGTCGCGCATCTCGCTTCCGGCGGGCTGGAATAACTATCCCACCTTGGCAGCTGAATTTCCTGATGACCAGTCGCTGGCGAACTGGCGCAGCACAGCAGTGCCTCAGGCCACCATCATCAGCTACGGACTGGGAATCGTGCCACCGGAGAACACGAACCCATCCATCGAATACATGATGGGCTACTACTGCTCTTCCGCTATCTACGCAGACTTCATCCACAAAGGGGTAGTTGTTTATGGTGAACTGGTGGAGACACCCACGCCAGGCGGCCCTTCAATGGATTGCATGCAGGCTGCCTATCGGAATGAAACACCCATCGTGAGCTATGGCGGCTTCCAGCAGTTGGGTGGCACCTGCTACACGCTCATCCCTGGCTTCTCGTTCACCATCCCATCCATCTTTGGGTTGACCGAAGAGTTCAGCCTGGGCGCGGACACATATCAGCTCTGTGTGCAGTGGTATTCGTTTCCGGAGCTGGCCATCCTGACCCTTCAAATCCCGCTGGACCTGGTCATCCTGCCAGCCGCAGTGTGGCTGTTCCGGCGCTTTATGGAGCTTTAGCAATGACACATACCATCACCATTTACTTGTTCGATAGCCTGGTGATCAACGCCGTACTGGCAGGGCTGGGCCTGCTCATGCTGGCCAAACTTGGCTCCTGGGTGCTGCAGAGCATCCTGCCTTAGGAGCACCCATGCCGTTCATCGGGCACGAAGTCTTCT
>JAJTXV010000015.1 GCA_021463845.1 Anaerolineales bacterium
AGAAGACTTCGTGCCCGATGAACGGCATGGGTGCTCCTAAGGCAGGATGCTCTGCAGCACCCAGGAGCCAAGTTTGGCCAGCATGAGCAGGCCCAGCCCCGCCAGAACGGCGTTGATCACCAGGCTATCGAACAAGTAGATGGTGATGGTGTGTGTCATTGGCTAAAGCTCCATAAAGCGCCGGAATAGCCACACTGCAGCAGGCAGGATGACCAGATCCAGCGGGATTTGTAGGGTCAGGATGGCCAGCTCTGGAAACGAATACCACTGCACACAGAGCTGGTATGTGTCCGCGCCCAGGGTGAACTCTTCCGTGAGCCCGAAGATGGACGGGATGGTGAACGAGAAGCCAGGGATGAGCGTGTAGCAGGTGCCGCCCAACTGCTGGAAGCCGCCATAGCTCACGATGGGCGTTTCGTTGCGGTAGGCAGCCTGCATGCAGTCCATCGAAGGACCACCTGGCGTGGGTGTCTCCACCAGTTCGCCGTAGACGACTACGCCTTCATGGATGAAGTCAGCATAGATCGAGGAAGAGCAGTAGTAGCCCATCATGTATTGGATGGATGGGTTCGTGTTCTCTGGCGGCACAATTCCCAGGCCGTAGCTGATGATGGTTGCCTGGGGCACCGCTGTGCTGCGCCAGTCTGCCAATGCCTGGTCGTTGGGGAAGGCGGCCGCCAGGGTGGGATAGCTGTTCCAGCCAGCCGGAAGCGAATTGCGCGAAGGAATCAGAAGGTAGGTACTGCCTGGGTCTAAATCTTGAACGCCGCCACCAAACGGAGCGAAGTCGCCTCCGCTGCTGCGTTCGTTGCAGCCGTTGAGGCCATCCACGCGCACCACCAAACCAACGCGCGGCCCGATGGCGGAAACCGCAAGGTTAATGCTGTCCTGGTTCCAGGGAATGCCGTTCGGCCAGTTCCCACCGCCGTATACGCGCAGGGTGATGTCATCCAGTGGCTGGATGACCATGCCTGGCGTAGGTGAGCCGGTTGGAGTTATGGTCAGTTCAGCCGTTGGGCTGGCTTCGGTGCCGCTCCAGGTTGGCGAAGGTGTGCCAATCACATACTGGCTGGTAGGCGTTGCCGTGCTCACACAGTGGCCGCAACTCGCCAGCCAGTTTGGGTCCAGCCCGCTCAGGTTTGAGATGCCGGATGCGCAGGGCGGCAAGGGGGTACGCGTGGCTGTGGACGGCACAAGCGTTGAGGTGTTGAAAGCAAAAGTGCCCAGCGGCGTTTGCGCTGGTTGCTGCGCCAGCGCAGTCCCCACCTGCACCAGGAACAGTGCGGGCAGGAAGGCCAGGATGGCACTAAGAAACAGGAACTGTCTCATGCTGAAGCCGCCCGCATGAAGCGTGTGAACAAAGTCGCCAGCAGAAGCAGGAAGGTGATTACCCACCAGGACTCCCAGCTCGAAGTTTCTGTGGCCAGGAGGCCATACAAGACAGGGATGGCCGCTGAACGCGAGAATTCCGCATACAGCGCGCCGACGATGAAGGTGCCAGCCAGGAGCAAAGTTGTGTCCATTCTCTAGCTCCTGTTGAATAGCTGCCGGATGGTGGCGGCCACAAGCAGCACGACGACAAAGGCCGCAATGAAATTGCGGATGCCGAGCATGTCCAGAGTGGTGCCGACCCAGCCCAGGATTTCACCGATTTGCATACCTAGTCCCTCCTTGCGACCAGGAGCCACAGAGCGGCGCTGGCCACCATGACGACCAGCGTTGCCTGCATGAAGCCATATAAGCCTGTGGTCTGCAGGAATTCGATGGCTTGTTGGATGAGCGCAATTGCGCCCGCGATGTCTATGTTCATATTCAGAAATAGGGCATGTGGCTGGGAAGGGATTGCTCCCCTCCCAGCCAGCTTTTTAGCCGCCTAACGCGAGGCGGACTTGACGCGCCGCAGTACGTATGCGGCCAGACCCACGATGGC
>JAJTXV010000016.1 GCA_021463845.1 Anaerolineales bacterium
GAAACACTTGCCTGTTTCTGGAAGGATAGATCTCGGTTTTCAGGCTGAAGGTGTCTGCGATCTATCTCGGCAGCAATACTGTTCTCAACCGCGATCATCGCCAGCACGAATGCAGCGACCAACCCAATGCCTATAAGTACAACACGTATCCTCGCCGAAGGCGATATGGGCTTATTCACTTAGGGGTTGCCACCAATAACTGGTCCAGTCCTTATGCTACACCAACAGCGTGATGCTGTGAAGCGGCTGGTATGAAGGTCGGCTACGGCTTTGTGGCGGGCATCATCAGTAGGCGGCCAGGTTTAGGAGACAGGCCGCCTAAATCCTTCGACGAAATCAGTCGGACGGAAACAACTCGTGCATTTCCTCATCACTCAACCTGAAGAAGCTCTGTAGATTGTTCCTCTCGATCTCTGGTTTCTCCTGGAGGATTTGCCGGACAAACGACACATGCAGTGCCCATCCTCCCCAGTTGTTGGGCCAGCGCTGCTCGTTCCTCGGCATTTCTGATTCGATCTCCGCAACCATTTCGTTGAACATCGGAAGCAGTCGTTCGGTACTGAAATAGGTGTTGGTGTAAAGCGCGTAACGTCGTATAAACTCCTCCCTAAAGTGTTCATTCTTCAATAACTCCACATGCAAAGTTGTATCTATCCAGTTTTGAGCCCCCATACCCTCGGGGTTAAAGACTGCTCTGAGATTGTTACCAATATGCGTCCCCATAAATAGCGCCCAGTCCATATCGTATAGAAGCCAGCGCCACTTTCCACCGTTCTGGTCGCGCCAAAACTTGATATTGCCGTTGTCCGAATTTCCAAAATAGCTTTGAACAATGAGGTAATCCATTAGATTGTAAATATCAACCTGGGAAGCGACATATTCATAATGCTCTTGAACTTGCATGTCGTGGGTTTCAACATACTCCATCAAGGCTTTGTAGTCTTCATTGCTGCCAGCTCTCACTGTACCATTGTATGCAAGCAGATCCACTTTATCCGGATCCACACCATGATGACTGGCCAAATAGTCTTCGTTAAGTCTCTCGCGGATGTTATACACTCCCCAATACTCCCCGTTCAGATACACCACGCAAGGCCTTGAATCCATCACATCCAGATCGATCACATCCTTGATCGCCCGGTGAATAAAGGCATCCTTAAGTTTTGTCATGTTTTGATCTTGCCCAGAGGTGCGGAGCAAGAGGTGCCGGAAAGAAGTGACTTCATTGCCAGCAAAAAGTGGATAGTTGAGTTCCTCCGTGCCATAGTCTTTTCTCAAGTGGATGGCAAATGATTTTTGTGGAAGCTCCTGGCTAAAGCCCCCGGCAATTTCAAAGCCAGCATCAAAAGAAAAGGCCAGTCCATCGGTTTCATAAAAGGCCACATGCACAGGCCGCTCAACTTCCCAGCCCCAGTTTGAATAAATTCCATCATATCCAAACAGGTGCTCCGGGTCAGTCGACAAAGCAATGATAGGCAGATCGTGTTCAACGCCCACGATGTAGGTGTGCGTTGCAACGGTTGAGGGCAGTTGTCCGGCGACGGCTGCGATCGCTCGAACCGTCATGGTTTTGTCTATTTCAAAGGGTTGAACATATAGATGATCTGAGAATGTCGGTGTTGACCCATCCAGGGTGAAATAGATCTCCGCCCCTGGTTCAGCCGTGAGGGTCAATAGCTGCCCATCGCTGATCTCGCCGCCCTCAAGAGA
>JAJTXV010000017.1 GCA_021463845.1 Anaerolineales bacterium
GTGAGCGTTTGGGCACCCTCCCCGCCCTGGCGGCGGGTCCCCTCCCAAACGCCACACTCAAAAATAGGACTTTGCTCTTTGCCATTTCCGATACCCTTCTTGGGTTGTTTTTCTGGGGCGTATGACCGCCATCGTCTAAGAACCAGAAGCAGACCATGACGGCGCATTTGGCCGCCCCTGCTGAGCTTGCAGGAGAACTGGCTGGCCGCCAGTCAGTTGCGCCGCTGGGAAGCGCGGCGTGCCCGTCTCATTCGTGCAGCAGGAAAAAGCAAAAGCCCTGCCGCACTCCCTCGCCGGTTTCAGAAACCCCTTGCTACTTCCAGGTGATATAGACCTTGGCGTTTAACACTTGACCATCGAGGGCGCCAATTCCCTTTGCCAGGATGTCCACAACACAAACCCCATCCTGGCACTGCACCATGCCGCCTCGATCCAGGCAGACCCACGAACCAATCCCCGGTGCTTCCACCCAGGAACCCAACGGCCATTCGGGAGGGCAGGCGGCTGCCAGGCCGATGAAGTTCTCCCAACGCAACTCAGAAGACATGGCTGACTCGCAGTATCCGTCCTGGAAGGTGAAGCAGTTAATGCCGCCCTCCCAGGGCCGGTAGTGGGTGAAGCGCACCGGAATGTCGTAGACGGTGCAATTGAAGCAGAACTCAGCCGGAGAGAAATACAAACCTGGCTGCGCCTCCGGTATAGGCAGAAAAGCCAACTCAGTTTCCGCGGGAGTATTGGTTGGCTCCAGTGTCGCGGTTGCGCTGGGCTCTGGTGTGGTTGTAGCGGGAGAGAACGGCGTAGTGGTTGGGCCGTCAATACCTGCAAAGCTCATAGCATCTGCTGGCGCAGTGTGGAACGCCTGCGGAGTGAGCGCAGCTGCATCTACCTCCAGGCCACCTTTGGCCGACTGCCCGCCCCAGGTGAAGAGCAGGTAGTAGAAGTAGTAGGCCACCACCGCCAGGCCGGCAATCGTGGTCAGGAGGATTGACCAGTTAACGCCTTCTCTTCCCTGATTGTTGAGCAGATAGGGAAAGAGCGTCGGATAACTCGCCCGCTGCCTGAGCGAAATCCTCAATGACCCCTTCGCCGCCTTCCAGGCCAGGTATTTGCTTGCGGCCCCCGATGGACTGGGTTGCGGTTCCTTCAGCGTATCTGAGGGTTGCGGGTTGGCTTTCGATGATCTGCTCAATATGCTTTTGAAGCCAGATAGAAATGCCTGCATCGTCATAGGGCATGTGCTCCGTGTTGAAAACGCCCCAGATCTCGGAGGGTTGCCACCAGCCGAACTTGCCCTTCTCGCGCCCCGACTTGGTGCGCAGCGACCATTCATAAATCCACATAGGCAAGCCAATCAGCTGGAGGTTGTAGACCCGCGAGACTGCGAGCTTGGTTATTTTGCGGGTCATGTCGTTGGCCGAAGGGAACATCAGAACCAGGTTCAGCTTGCGGGTGAAGGCCAGATACTCATCGGCATCCGGCCCACCCTTGATGAACAGCCCCGCTTCGTCCACGATGACCACAGAGTCCAGGAAACGCTCGTCTCGGACGGTCATGGAGCCTGGTTCATCCGTCCAGATGCTTTCTGCATTCGATACAAGGTAGCGCAGGTGCATGCGCCTG
>JAJTXV010000018.1 GCA_021463845.1 Anaerolineales bacterium
GTGAGCGTTTGGGCACCCTCCCCGCCCTGGCGGCGGGTCCCCTCCCAAACGCCACACTCAAAAATAGGACTTTGCTCTTTGCCATTTCCGATACCCTTCATGGGTTGTTTTTTTCTGGGGCGGATGACCGTCATCGTCTAATAATCAGAAGCAGACCATGACGGCGCATTTGGCCGCCCTGCTGAGCTTGTAGAAGAACTGGCTGGCCGCCAGTTACGCCGCTGGGAAGCGCGGCGTGCCCGTCTCGTCGTGCAGCAGGAAGGAGCAGAAGCCCTGCCGCACTCCCTCGCCGGTTTCAAAAACCCTTGCTACTTCCAGGTGATAAAGACCCTGGCGTTAAGTACCTGGCCGTCGAGAGCGCCAATCCCCTTTGCCAGGATGTCCACAACACAAACCCCATCCTGACACTGCACCATGCCGCCTCGATCCAGGCAGACCCACGAGCCAATGCCCGGTGCTTCCACCCAGGAACCCAACGGCCATTCGGGAGGGCAGGCAGCTGCCAGGCCGATGAAGTTCTCCCAGCGCAGTTGAGAAGACATGGCCGACTCGCAGTATCCATCTAGGAAGGTGAAGCAGTTAATGCCGCCCTCCCAGGGCCGGTAGTGGGTGAAGCGCACCGGAATATCGTAGACCGTGCAGTTGAAACAAAAATCAGCCGGAGAGATGTAGAAGCCTGGCTGTGCCTCCGGTATAGGCAGAAAAGCGAATTCAGTTTCCGCGGGAGTATTGGTTGGCTCCAGCGTCGCGGTTGCGCTGGGCTCTGGTGTAGCTGTGGCAGGCTGGAATGGCGTAGAGGTTACGTCAATGCCTGCAAAGCTCATGGCGTCCGCAGGTGCAGTGTGGAATGCTTGCGGAGTGAGCGCGGCTGCATCCACTTCCAGGCCGCCTTTAACTGACTGCCCGCCCCAAGTAAAGAGCAGGTAGTAAAAGTAGTAAGCCACCACCGCCAGTCCTGCAATCGTGGTCAGCAAGATTGACCAGTTAACGCCTTCTCTTCCCTGATTGTTGAGCAGATAGGGAAAGAGCGTCGGATAGCTCACCCGCTGCCTGAGCGAAATCCTCAATGACCCCTTCGCCGCCTTCCAGGCCAGGTATTTGCTTGCGGCCACCGATGGACTGGGTTGCGGTTCCTTCGGCGTAGCGGAGTGTGGCGGGTTGGTTTTCGATGATCTGCTCAATATGTTTTTGAAGCCAGATAGAAATGCCTGCATCGTCATAGGGCATATGCTCCGTGTTGAAAACGCCCCAGATCTCGGAAGGTTGCCACCAGCCGAACTTGCCTTTCTCGCGCCCCGACTTCGTACGCAGCGACCATTCATAAATCCACATAGGCAAGCCAATCAGCTGGAGGTTGTAGACCCGCGAGACTGCGAGCTTGGTGATTTTGCGGGTCATGTCGTTGGCCGAAGGGAACATCAGAATCAGGTTCATCTTGCGGGTGAAGGCCAGATACTCATCGGCATCCGGCCCGCCCTTGATGAACAACCCCGCTTCGTCCACGATGACCACTGAGTCCAGGAAACGCTCGTCTCGGACGGTCATGGAGCCTGGTTCATCCGTCCAGATGCTTTCTGCATTCGATACAAGGTAGCGCAGGTGCATGCGCCTG
>JAJTXV010000019.1 GCA_021463845.1 Anaerolineales bacterium
ACCAAGGAGGAAAATGGCAGTATTGTTCCGCGTGCATTGGCTCTCAGTCACGATCTGGGGCACCAAAGAGTATGGCCTCAAAATGTGGCAGGAATGGTTCGAGGGGGTATTGGGGCCAATGCAGGCAGTAGGACACGGAGGGAGAGGATTTAAGAGCTTGTTCAAAGCTCTCCTGGAAGCGAAGTTGTACGCAGACCCCATCGCCCAGGCAGGAAATGAGGGGAACCCATATTTTGGCCTTGAATTACCAGGCTCGGCCTGTGATGCCGTGCCGGATAAGCTGCTGCAAGAATTTGTCATCGTATTAGAGCGCTGGGAGAAAGCCAGGATCACCAGGTTGGACTTGGCCTGGGATGGTACTCCCTTCACGCCAGAGCAGGTCAAAGAAGCCGTTGAGCTGGAGCAGATGCGCTCCTATCTGCGGCGCGAAAAGATGCTGTACTCCATCTCCCCGTATGAGAAGCGTGAAGACGGTCAAATCGGCACCAGCTCCCTGCGGTTGGGCTCCAGCCAATCCACCAGGATGCTGCGCGTTTATGACAAGCATGGGCCTGTGAGGCTGGAAATGCAGACCCGTGCAGAACGGGCAGACATGATCGCCAGGGATGTGCTGGTCAAACTGCCTCAGTTGTGGGTGGACAGGGCTATATCTCATCTGCGAGATTATGTAGATTTCATCGAGCAAGAGACGGAGAAGCTTCTGCCTTGGTGGAACGCCTTTGTAAACAACCAAGCCAGAGCGATGAAGACCGTCTCGGATGCCCGCACCATCGAGCTCAACCGCATGCTGGCCTGGGTGGACAACCAGGTGTCGCCAACATTGAGCGTTTTAGCAGATGTAGTTGGCAGCCAGGCGATTGAAGCCTTTGTGGTGTCCGGTAGAAGGAAGCGCGGCCATAAATTCAATGCCTTGCTGGAGGCCAGTGCCAAGGGAGGGAAAGCGCATGGCAGCTCAGAAGAAGAATAAGACCCAGCCCTCCAAGCTGGACAAGGCTGCCGTTCAACGCCTGCTGGACCTGGCTCGCAT
>JAJTXV010000002.1 GCA_021463845.1 Anaerolineales bacterium
CAACAGCGACAACAGCGACAACAGCGACAACAGCGACAACAGCGACAACAGCGACAACAGCGACAACAGCGACAACAGCGACAAGTCTTACACAACCGACCAAGGTGACACAATCTACAACAGGTTCATCTCTCCAGCAGCTTGGATGCGGGTCGACGCTACCCGCTCGTCGACGGTCTACCCTGCCGTCGGCAGGCGCGGCATCTCTGGCCCAGGCACGCCCAGCAGCTCCGCCAGCGCCGCCCGGGTTGCCACCCGGTCGTCCCACGGGTACTCGGTCTCGCCGAAGCACATCGACTGCTCGTGCCCCTTGCCCAGCACGATGACCACATCGCCCGGCTTGGCCTGCAGCACCGCGAACGAGATCGCCGCCCCGCGGTCCGGCACGCGGAAGAAGCTCTTGCCCTCCACGCCGCCGCGGCTTTCGGCCGCTCGCGCCATCTCTGCCAATATCTCGTCCAGGCTCTCCGTGCGCGGGTCCTCGGCTGTCAGCACGCTGACGTCGGCCAGCTCAGCCGCGTGTTCCGGCATCATGCGCCGCTTGGCTTTGTCGCGCAGCCCGGCCGAACCGAACACGGTGATCACCCTGCCGCTCGTGAACTGGCGCGCCGACTCCAGCGCCACTTTGAGCGCATTCGGCGTATGGGCAAAATCCACGATCGCCGTAAAGTCCTGCCCCATCTCGATCCGCTCCATGCGCCCGGGCACGCCTTCGAGCGCCGCGATCCCGGCCTGGGCTGCCTCAATAGGCAGCCTCAGGCCCACCACGCTGGCGCCGATCGCGGCCAGCGAGTTGGACACGTTGTAGGCGCCGAACATCTTCGTTTCCACCGGGAAGCTGAAGCCCGGCCCGTGCGCCACAAAGCTCAGCCTGCCGGGCTCATTGCGGATCTCAGTGGCCCGCAGATCCGCATCCGGATGCAAGCCATACGAGATCTGTTTGGCTTTGGTGCGTCGCGCCAGCCCTTCGTACGATTTGTCGTCCCGGTTCAAAACCGCCAGGCGCTCCACCGGCCGCGCCTTCTCGAACGGCTGGTTCAGCCCTTCAAACAGCAGCGCCTTGGCGTCAAAATAGGCTTCATAGGTGCCATGGTCGTTCAGGTGCTCATGGGTGATGTTGGTGACGATGGCGATATCAAACTCACGCGGCCGCGCCCCGCGCTGCTGCACCAAGCCGATCGAAGTCATTTCCAGGATCGCATGCGTCAGGCCACCATCCACCATCTGGCGCAGGTAACGCTGGGTATCAAACGCTTCCGGCGTCGTCACATGGAAACCAGTATCCAACACCTCATCGCCGATCTGGGCATTGACCGTGCTCACCATGCCGGTCTGCAAGCCCGCCGCCCGCAAGATCTGGTACATGAAATTGGACGTAGTGGTCTTGCCATCCGTGCCGGTGATTCCCAGCAGGGTCAGATCACGCGCTGGGTAGCCGTAGAACGCCGCTGCCACCTCAGCCAACGCCAGGCGCGCATCCGGCACGGTGACATGCGGCAGGGGTGCTTGCACATCGCTGCGCTCGCCCACCACAGCCACTGCGCCGCGGGCTGCCACCTGTTCCAAATACTGGTAGCGGTCCACACCGCGCACGATCGCAAAGTACACGTCCCCGGGCTGCACCAGACGCGAGTCGAGCGAGATACCGGTCACTTCAACATCCGGCACACCCGCGCCCAGGTTCAACGTGCTCAACAGCTGGCTAAGTTTCATGGCGGCTCATTGTATTGCAAAAAAGAGACGCCCGTTGCCGGGCGTCTCTTGATCGCAAGTCAACAGGAGAAGGCTCCGCCTTCTCCCAAGCTGCGCACCTGCGCAGCTTATCGAATGCTCTGGCGCAAGGCGCCCAGCTGGCCGGATACAGAGCCGTCCAGCACTTTGTCGCCCACACGCACCACCAGGCCGCCCAGGATGTTCGGGTCCACCTTGAAGGTGACCTCACCCTTGCCGCCCAGCGTCTTCAGCACCTGCTCCTGCACTGAGGATTGCTCCGCCGCGCTCAGCGGCAGGGCGCTGGTCACTACCGCCGCGCTGCCGGCAGCGTCCGCGCCTTCCAGCACAGTCACTTTGCCAGCCTTCACGCCGGAGAAGAACTCGTCGATCAAGGTCTGCTGCTTCTTGGCGTCCAACGCCTCACCGATCAGCTTCTGGGCGGCGGCCACAGCCAATGCACCTACCTGGCCGCGCACTTCACCCAGCACACGCACGCGCTCCTGGTCCACTTCGGCCAGAGCAGCTTCACGCGCCTTGCCAGCCTTGGCTTCAGCGTCCTTGATGATCTCCTTGGCCTGCGCCTCAGCACGGGCGGTCAGCTCGCGCGCCTCAGTAGCGGCCTTCGAACGGGCTTCGCTCAGCAGTTTCTCGGCTTCCTTCTCGGCATTCTCGCGGGCTTCAGCAGCAATGCTGGCGTCCTCGAGGCCCTTGCTGATCGTTTCGCGGCGCTTCTCCAGCATGTTCACAATTGGCGTGAACACAAACTTGCGCAGCAGGATCAACAGCAGCAGAAAGTTGAATACCTGAACGAGCAGAAAACCCAGGTTAATACCTAAAGCTTCCAATGTCGGGTCTCCTTTCTATCGTGTCCTATTAGCGTCTGTTCTTAGATGAACAGAATGAGCATGGCTACCACCAAACAGTAAATGGCGATAGCTTCAGTGAACACGATACCCAGGATCATGCTGGTCTGGATAGTGCCTGCAGCATCCGGGTTGCGGGCAATACCCTGCACGCCACCCAGGGCGGCGAGGCCTACGCCCAGACCGGCGCCCATCGCACCGATCATAGCAATCCCAGCACCAATCATCTTTGCGGCTTCAGCTTCCATGTTTCCTCAACCTCCATCAAAATGATGTCAAATTTTTAGTGGTGTTCTTCGTCGCCGTGATGCGACTGTGTTGCCTGGGCCATAAAGATCATGGTGAGCATGCCGAACACCAGAGCCTGGATCAGGCCCACGGCAAACTCCAGCATCAACACGCCGGTTTGTGCAGCCACCGGAATGAGCGTACCGATCACCAACAACAAGATCATGCCCGCAAAGATGTTGCCGAACAGACGGAACGAGAACGAGATGATCTTGGAAAACTCAGAGACGATCTCAAAGATACCTACGATGAAATCGATCTTGCCCATGCCGGGCTTGCCCAGGGCACGGATGTTGATGAACTTCTCAAAATAGCGCAGGCCTTGTGCCCGCACACCAATGATCTGAATGGCCATAAAGGATACGAACGCCAGGCCTAGGGTAAAGTTCAGATCAGTCGCCGCAGCACGCACAAACGGTGCGATCGCCGCCGCGCAGTCAGGCTGACCGCCAATAGACACCACGTTCGTGTTGCCAATGGTGAACAGCGGGTCAATGTCACAGTCCGTTTCCACGTGCAGGTCAGGGTTCACATGGTGGGCGTGCTCCAGGCTGATTTCATTGATGACGCCAATGCTGTCAACACCCGGGATCAGCTCCATCCAGTTAACCGTCAGCACCAGGAACGTGATGGTGGCGAAGATCGGCACGATCGTCTTGGTCCACTTGCCAGCCGTGCCCGCCGTCAGGTTGTAGATCACCTCAACCAGCGCTTCCACCACGCCCACAATGCCCTTGAACACCTGCTTGCCTGATTTCAGCGCCGGGCGAATGACGAACAGCGCCAGGGCGATCAGGAACACATCGGCGATCAGTACGGCCACCATGGTGTTGGTGAGGAAGAACTTCTCACCAGTTAGGGGGAAGTAAAACAGCGTATCGGTAAGATGTTCCGCCGGAAGCGAAATGTATGGGCGCAGGGGCGGGTACATGCCCGCCGCGATCACACCCGCGATGATGATCGCCAGAGCGATCCAGCGATTTACACCGTACTTCCATTTGCGGGTAGCTTCTTGTTTAGCCACTAGCCGCGTCCTCCTCATCTTTCGGTGAATCCACTGGCGTTATGCGCGAGGTGGTGAAGTTCACCACCCACAGCATCGCCAGCAGTGTTACAGGCACACTCGCGCAGAGCAGCCCCATCTTCCACACATGGCTTCCAGTTGCAAAGTAGTTGTCCAGCCAAAAACCGGCGAACAAGGCTACGAACAGAATGGCAACTGTCAGGAAGCCAGCCAAAGAAGCCGCGCCAACCAACGCCATGTTGGCGGCATATCGCCGCGGATTCTTTTTGAGGGGGCTGCCCATCGTTAGAGAATTATATCACAATCTAGGCTGTAAAACCAAACCTAAAACAGCGAGGCCGCCGCGGAAAGGGCCCACTCATACCCGGGCGCAATGATCACGCCCAGAATGAGCACCAGCAGCACGCTGGCCACGATCGCCACCCCATGGGCACGCACCACCGGCAGAGCCTCTTCGCTCTTGGGTTGGTCCAGATACGCCACCTTCAGCACGATCAGGTAGTAGTACAAACCAATGATCGAAGCCAGCACACCCAGAACCGCCAGCCACACAAAGCCGGCTTCCACCGCCGCCGCAAACACCAGCACCTTGGCAATGAAGCCACCCAGGGGCGGAATGCCCGCCAGCGAGAGGAAGGCCAGCAGCAGCACCAGCGCCAGCATGGGCGAGCGGCGGTGCAGGCCGGCAAAATCTTCCACCTCGTCGCTGCCCGTGGCCCGCGCCACGATCAGCACCACGCCAAATGCGGCCATATTCGTCACCACATACACCAGCAGGTAATACACCACACTGGCCACGCCCAGCTCAGAAGCCGCCACCACACCCAACAGGGCATAGCCTGCATGCGCAATACCAGAGTACGCCAGCAGGCGTTTGATGTTCTTCTGCGTCAGCGCCACCACATTGCCAATGAACATGGATGCCACCGCCAGGATGCCCAGCATCAGCTGCCAGTCCGCCAGAATGTTCGGGAAGCTGGCCAGCATCACCCGCACCAGCACCATGAAGCCCGCCGCCTTGGAGGCGGTCGACAGGAACGCCGTCACCGGCGTCGGGGCGCCTTCGTACACATCCGGCGCCCAGAAGTGCATCGGCACAATCGCAACTTTGAAGCCCAGGCCCAGCAGCACCAGCACCAGCGTGCCCACCAGCACCGGGCCAGGCACCGCACCCGCGCTGATTGCGTCAGCCATTACATACAGATTGCTGCTGCCGGCAAAGCCGAACAGCAGGCTGAAGCCGTACAGCATCACCGCCGTGGTCATGGCTCCAAACAGCAGGTACTTGAAGCCCGCTTCAGTGGACTTGTTATCGCCGGTCATAAAGCCGGCCAGAATGTACAAGGGAATTGAGGTGGTCTCGATCGCCAGGAACAGCATCACCAGATCAGCCGAGGCCGCCATCAAGGTCATGCCGATCGTGGAGGTCAGCACCAGCAGGTAGTACTCGCCCTTCAGCCACACATTCTCCAGCTTGACGCTCAGCAGCACCGTGATGAACGACGCGAAGATGAACAGCAGCTTCGCAACATAGCCCAGCATGTCGTGGCGCAGCATGCCGCCCCACACCAGCTCGGCGCTGTTGCCGGGGTTGGCGTACAGCAGCGTCAGCGCAAAGGTCGCCGCCAGGCCCACGGCAGTGATCACTGCCAGAATGCCACGGCGCGTCTCCGCCAGCACCAGATCAACAATAAAGACGATCGCCAAAACCACCAGGAGAGAGATCTCCGGCAGAATGGCCAAAATCATGTCGGGGGTAATGGTGCCAAACACAGTTACGCGCCTCCTACCAGGGCCAGCACCGCCTCAACGCCGTGCTCAACCATGGGAACAACCACACTGGGGAAGATACCGATCGCGATCATGATGACGCACAGAATGCCCAGCGCCAGCTTCTCAGAGATCTTGATGTCGTGCATGTGGCCTTCCAGCGCAGCCGGCAGCTCACCAAAGAACACCTTGCCCACCGCCCGCAGGATGTACGCCGCCGTCACCGCGATCGAGATCGCCGCCACGATCGCCACCCACGGCGTATCAGCCCACACGCCCATAAAGATCGGGAACTCGGCCACAAAGCCGGAGAAACCAGGCATGCCCATCGAAACCAGGCCGCCAATGATGAAAGCAATGCCGGCGAACGGCATGATCTTCATCATCCCGCCCAGCTCGGGGATCTGGCGGGTGTGCGCCTGGTCATAGATCATGCCGACCACCGCGAAGAACAGCGCCGTCATCACACCGTGCGATACCATCTGCACGCTGGCACCCACCAGGCCGTCATGGTTCAGGGTCGCCAGACCCATCGCCACCAGACCCATGTGCGAAACGGACGAATAGCCGATCATGTACTTGAAGTCAGTCTGCGTCATGGCGATGAAGGCGCCATACACCACGTTCACCAGCGTCAGCAGCAGGATCCACCACATGTGGAACTGGGCGCCCTCGGGCATCAGCATGATGCCTACCCGCAGCGCCGCGAACGCGCCCAGCTTCATCAGCACGCCGGCGTGGAACATGGATACAGCCGTCGGGGCAGCCACGTGGCCCACCGGGCTCCAGTTATGGAAGGGGAAGATACCGCCCAGCACCGCAAAGCCAAAGAACACGAACGGGAACCACAGCTTCTGGAACTGAGGCGAGAAGTTGGCATTCTGCAACGCCAGGAAGTCAAACGTGTTGAGCCCCGAGTTGAAGTACATTGCCAGCACGCCCACCAGAGCGATCACTGAGCCAATGAATAGGTACAGGGTCAACTTCATCGCCGCGTATTCGCGTGACTGCTTCCATCCCCAAATGGCGATCAGCAGGTACATCGGGAACACGGCGATCTCGTAGAAGAAGAACAGCGCAAACAGGTCCAGCGCAACAAACACACCAAACACACCGCTGGCCAGCAGGAACAAGAAGGCGAAGAACTCGCGCGGGCGGTCATCAATACGCTGCGAAATGATGACGCCAGTGAAGATCACCACACCGGTCAGCAGCACCAGCGGGGCGGCAATGCCGTCAACGCCCACGTGATAGCTGATGCCCAACTGCGGCAGCCAGTCGTACTTCTCAATGAACTGGAAGGTAGGCCCGTTGACGTCAAATCCCACATACACCACGATCGACAGCAGGAAGGTCACCAAGGCAATCGCCAGGGCGAAGCTGTAGATCAGCTTGTGGTTCTTGGGCGGCAGGAACAGCAAAACCACACCGGCCAGGATGGGCAGTAAAACAATTGCGCTTAGAAAAGGAAAGGCCATCAATTCACCTTTAGCCGAACAATGCCACAACGGCTTGATTGATTACGTTGAGCAGCCAGGCCGGCCAGAAGCCCAGCCACAGCATCAGCACCACCAGCGGCGCCATCACCAACAGCTCGCGGCCGTTGATCTCCGAGATATGGCCCTTCCAGTGCTCGTTCAGCGGGCCGTGCAGCGTCTTGGCGATCCCCTTGAGAATGTACGCGCCGGTAAAGAACAGGCCGATCATGCTGATGGCCGTGTACGCCGTAAAGATCGGCCACGCGCCGCGCACCACCAGGAACTCAGACACAAAGCCGTTCAAGCCCGGCAGGCCCAGCGATGCCATCGAGCTCAGGATCAGCAGGGCGCCGTACAGCGGCACCAGCGGAAACAGGCCGCCAAACTGCTCGAGGTCACGCGTATGCGTGCGCTCGTAGATCACGCCCACCAAAAAGAACATCGCCGCCGCCGAAATGCCGTGATTGAACATCTGCAGCACCGCGCCGTTCATGGCGATCGTGGCGCTCTCGGTGCCAGCCGCGTACGCCGCCGCGGCAATACCCAGCACCACGAAGCCCATATGGTTCACAGAGGAGTAAGCCACCAGGCGCTTGAAGTCTGTCTGCGCCCACGCAGAGAGGGCGCCGAACACGATCGCCGCCGTGGCCAGCAGCGCCAGCACGCCCGCATACTGCTGGGCCTGCTCTGGATACAGCGGCAGCACCAGGCGCAGGAAGCCATACGCGCCCAGCTTCAGCAGCACACCGGCCAGGATCATGGAGCCAGCCGTGGGCGCCTCAGTGTGCGCATCCGGCAGCCAGGTGTGGAACGGCCACACCGGCACCTTGATGGCGAACGCCACCGCGAACGCCCAGAAAGCGATGCTCTTGACGGTCGCCACCGGCAGGCCGAACAGGCTGCCCTGCAACGCAGGCCAGCTCTGGAAAATAGCGATCAGGTCAAAGGTGCCCGAAACGACGCCGATCATCTGGATGGCCAGCAGCAAGCCCAGCGAGCCAGCCATCGTGTAGATCATGAACTTGAACGAGGCATAGCGGCGGGCCGGCACTTTCATGCCGTTCCACAGCTCACGCTCGCCCTTGGCGCTGCCCCACTGGTCGATCAGGAAGAACATCGGCACCAGGCCGATCTCCCAGAACACAAAGAACAACAGCAGGTCCAGCGAGAGGAACACGCCGAGCATGCCGGTTTCCAGCGCCAGGAACAGGGCCATATACGTCTTGACCTTTTCCTCAACGCTAAACGAAGCCAGAATGGCGATCGGGGTCAGGATCGTGGTCAGCAGCACCATGCTGAGTGAGAGGCCGTCAATGCCCAGGTGGTAGTTGGAGTTGATCGCGCTGTACCACACCGTCTGTTCCTGGAAGCGGAAGCCGTCCACCACCGGCGCGGCTTCAAAGCCAAACCAGGCCAGCAGCGTCAACGCCAGCGGAACCAGGCTCAGCACAAAGGCCACCCAGCGGGCAAGGGTCTTGTTCTGGCCGGGCAGCAGCAGCACGATCAACGCCGCCGCCAGCGGGCTGAACAAGATCAACGAGAGAAGATGCGAATTCAAAAAGTCCATGAGTTCCCGTTAGCGCAGTACAGTGAATAGATAGTAGAAGAGCCCGCCGAAAGCAACCAGGGCAACCAGCAGCAGGTACTGCTGCACCAGGCCGGTTTGCACCTTGCGCAGCACGCGGCCAACCGCCGCCGTGCTGTTGGCCGCCCAGTCGGCCACACCCGAAATAACCGGGTTCTCGAAGCGGTCGCGGAACACCAGGCCAAGATTGACGGAGTTCTGCGCGATCCAGTGCAGCACACCATCGATCACCTTGCGGTCCAGGAACCAGTACGAGAACTTCTCGGCGATCACACCCGCCGGGCGGATGAAGACCTTTGTATACAGCTCATCAAAGTAGTACTTGTTCTCCAGCAGGGTATACAGCGGGCCAAGCGGCTTGCGCAGCGGATCCTCGGCGCCGGCCTTGCGGTACACCAGATACCCCAGCGCCAAGCCGCCCAGCGCCACGCCCAGCGAGATGCCCAGTGGAATCCAGCTAAAGTCCGGCGCGTGCGGGTGCTCCAGCAGCGTGCTGCCCACAAAATCGTGGAACCAGTTGGGCAGCAGCCCGCCGATCACCGGAAAGTGCTCCGGAATGCCGACCCAGCCGGCAATGATGGCGAACACAGACAGCACCATCAGCGGGCCGGTCATCACCAGCTTGTTCTCGCTGGCATGGTCAGCCGCCTTGGTGCGCGGTTCGCCGAAGAAGGTCAGCGTGATCTGGCGCATGGTGTAGAAAGCCGTCAGCAGCGCCGCTACCGACAGCGTGATCAGCAATGCATAGTGATGGTTGGCGAATGCATCCGCCAATATCTCATCTTTGGACCAGAAACCCGAGGTGATCAGCGGGAAGCCGGACAGCGCAAAGCCGCCGATCAGGAAGGTCCAGAACGTAATCGGCATCTTCTTCTTCAAACCGCCCATGTTGAACATGTCCTGCGGGTCCACATGCTCGCCGGTATGCAGCACGCCGTGCTCCATACCGTGAATGACCGAGCCGGATCCTAAAAACAGCAGCGCCTTGAAGAAGGCGTGCGTCACCAGATGGAAGGCGGCGGCCACATACGCGCCAATGCCCAGCGCCGCGATCATGAAGCCCAGCTGGCTGATGGTCGAATAGGCCAGCACGCGCTTGATGTCCTTCTGCGCCACCGCGATCGTGGCCGCAAAAATGGCCGTGAAAGCGCCGATGAACGCCATCACCGTCATGGTGGTGGTCAGCGGGTCGCCGTGGTGCCAGCCCGCCGAAAGCAGCGGGAACATGCGCAGCACCATGTACACACCGGCTGACACCATCGTGGCCGCATGGATCATGGCCGAGACCGGGGTCGGGCCTTCCATCGCGTCCGGCAGCCACACATGCAGCGGCCACTGGGCAGACTTGCCCACCGTGCCAATGAACAGCAGCAGGCCGATCAGGCCGGCTGCCGAGAGGCCCAGCACGCCGCTCGGAGTGCTGGCCAGCATGTGCAGAATGTTCTCGTTGCGCAAAATTTCCTGGAAGTTCAGCGTGCCGGTGGCCGAGTACAGCGCCACAATGCCCAGCAGCATGAACACATCACCGATACGAGTGGTCAGGAACGCTTTCTTGGCCGCATCACGTGCCGAAGGCTTGGCGTACCAAAAGCCGATCAACAGGTACGAGCACAAGCCCATGATCTCCCAGCCCACGAACAGGGTCAGCAGGTTGTCCGAGACCACTAGGGTATACATGCCGAAGGCGAAAAGGGCAATAAAGGCAAAGAAGCGCGAGTACATCGGCTCCACCGAGGGCACATGGTGTCCGTGGTCCTCAGCGCCGTGCGGCGGCAGGCCCGGCTTGTCATGATCGCCCTTGGGGGCGCCGAAGTTGTGATAGCCGATGCTATAGATGAAGATCATCAGCACGGTCCACGCTACGAAGAACAGCACGGCCGCGCTCAGCGGGTCGATCATGACGCCAATGTTGAAAGTGCTGGTGCCCGTGGGTAGCCAGGCGATCGCCGAATGGAACGGGTGCTCGCCAAAGTGGTCAATACCCACCGCGGCGAAGAACACCAGCATGCCAAGCAACCATGAGGTGGCTGCGGCAACAACGCCCACGGTATGGCTCAGGGCGTTGTTCTTGCGGGTGAACAGCAGGATCAGAAAGAACGCCAGCAGCGGCGGGAGCGGAATAAGCCAGATCAAAGTTTCAGTCGGCATCACTTACCACTTCATCAAGTTGATTTCGTCCGCGGCCACGGTCTTGCGGCGGCGGTAGATGGAAATGATCAAAGCCAGGCCCACCGCCACTTCAGCGGCCGCGATCGCGAAGACGATCACGACAAACGCATGCGCAGCGATCAAGTCAGGCGTGAAATAGCGCCAAAAAGCCACCAGATTGATGTTGACGGCGTTGAGCATCAGCTCCACACCCATCAGAATGGCTACGGCGTTCTTGCGGGCCAGCACGCCATACAGGCCAATGCAGAACAGCAGGGCGGCCAGCACCAGGTACCAGGAAAGCGGGATCATAGCGTCGCTTACTTGCCTTTCTTCTGCGGGCGGGCCACCATCAGCGCACCCACCAGGGCCGCCAACAGCAATACCGAAGCCACTTCAAACGGGATCACAAAGCCTTCAGGTGACACCAGCGCCACACCCAGCTCAGCCGCCAGGTCGCGGCTGGTGTCGATCTCGCCGGCCAGGCTGGCCACCGCCGGCCATTGGCCGATCAGGATGATCAAGCCAAACGCAAACAGCGCCGCCAGCAGCAGCGCCCAGCCAAAGTTCTTGTTGACCGGCGCCTCTTCAATTACATCGCCGCGCGTCAGCATCACCGCAAAGATCATGATGATCGAGATCGCGCCGATGTACACCAGCACCTGCACCACCGCCAGGAAGCCTGCGTCCAGCAGCACAAAGATGATCGAGACGCCGAACAGCGCCAGGATCAGATAGAAGGCGGCATGCACCAGGTTCTGGCGCGTCACCATCATAAAAGCCGCCCACAGGATCAGGCCGGCCGTAAAAAGAAAGACACCTTGCATTGCAGTCATGCGTTTGGCTCCATCACAAGAGGCGCGTTACGGCTGAACCGCACGTGCCTCCGGGCGTTTCTTGAAGACTTGGCGCTCGCGGCGCGCCTTGCGAGACATCCCCCGCAGCAGCGCCCAGCTCAGCAGCAGCACCACCACATTACCGGCCAGCAAGGCCGGCGCCCGCAGGGCCGTCTCGGCAAACACCTTGTCCAGCACCGCCGTGGCGATCAGCAAAGCCAGCGAGATCGGGGTCAGAACCTTCCAGTTCAGGTCCAGCATGTGGTCAATGCGGATACGCGGCAGTGTGCTGCGCACCCACATCACAATGAAGTAGCCAATGCTGGCCTTCGCCATCAGGTACACCACACCCAAGATCGGGTATTCCACCGCGCCGGGGCCGCGCCAACCACCCAAGTACAGGATGGCGAACAACACACCCACCGTGAACGCATGCAAAAATTCAGCCGCAAAGAACAAGCCGAACTTCATGCCGGTGTACTCGGTGTGGTAACCGGCCACAATTTCAGATTCAGCTTCAATAAGGTCAAAAGGGGTGCGGCCCACCTCAGCGATCGAGGAGACCAGGAAGATGAAGCCCGCCACCGGCGCCAGCACAATGAACCAGGTGCTCTGCACTTCCACCATGTGCATCATGCCCATGCTGCGCGCCAGCAGCACCGGCACCAGCAGGGTCAGCAGCATCGGCACTTCATAAGAGATCAGCTGCGCCACGGCGCGGAAGGCGCCCAGCAGCGCGTACTTGTTGTTGGAAGCCCAGCCGGCCATCAGGATCGAGAGAATGCCGAACGACCCCACCGCCGCGATGTACAGCACGCCTACGTTCAGGTCCGTGCCGATCCAGCCCGGTGCGAAGGGGATCACCGCCCAGATCAGCAGCACCGCGATCATCGAGACGATCGGCGCCAGGTTGAAGGTCAGCTTGTCCGCCTTCTCAGGGATGCTGTCTTCCTTAGTAAGGAGCTTCACAATGTCAGCAATGGTCTGAAGCAAGCCGTACGGGCCGGCCCGGTTGGGGCCGATGCGGTCCTGAAAGCGGGCCGCCACTTTGCGCTCCAGCCAGATCAGGAAGATCACCAGGATCAAGCCGAACGAAGACACCAACACCACGCCCACGATCGTGCTGATCAGGGTCGCCCACGCCTCGGGCAGCAGGTCCGCCAGCAGGCCTGTGAACCACTCGTTTGCTACTAAGATCGGGTCAGTCCAAAAAGACATTCGCTATCCTCTATGTGTCCAAATAAAAAGGCCGCACAGTGTTAACTGCAGCAGCCTCTATGACCATTCCAGGGCGCCCTTGCGCCAGGCGTAGAAAAGACCGCCCGCAAGGATAAGGATGAAGATCACGCCTTCGATGACCGCGAACATCGGCAGCACACCGTAGGCCACCGCCCATGGGTACAGGAAGGCAGTCTCAATATCAAAGATCAGGAACACCAGGCCGTAAATGTAGTACTGCACCTTGAACTGCACCCATGTGTCGCCCACCGTCTCCATACCGCACTCATAGGTCTCAAGCTTGATGTGGTTGGGTTTGCGAGGGGCAAGGATCCGCGCAATCATGATCGGCAAAAGTGGGAAAACTCCCGCAATTGCCACGAACACGCCAATAAAAAGCCAGTTTTGTTCCATGCGTATTGGGTCTCTTCGTCCTGATTACCGCAAAAAAGTCTCAACGTGCGGCAGATTTACAGATAAACCGCATTGTAACACAAGTGCACCGTTTGTGCATCTTTCCGCAATCAAACCTCCATTTCATTGACAGATAGACGCAAAATCCAGATATCGCGGCAGAACGCTGTAAATTCGGCCAAGCAAAGCAACCCACCGGTCACTCAGCCACCCCTCTCCCTTACAGGGAGAGGGGTGCGCAGCTGCGCTGCGCGGGGTGAGGGCAGAAAGGCACAAAGATGAAATCTCCAGATATCTTTTTAGTTGCACCCCCCACTCCCACACCAAAAACGAACAACATCTTTGCCCCTTACCTAGAGTTGTCGCGCCAAGGCGTATGCCGCAGGTGCACAACTCCCGCGCCGCGCAGCGACGCAAAAGCCGAGGAATCCTTTAGGCCACTAGAGCACCTGCCTGATACTGATGAACCCAAAGTTGTTAGTTATTAGGAGTTGTTAGTGAGGACCCCCACCCTCCTCAAAACTAATAACTTTCAGGGGAGGGTCAAGCAGCTGGGCTATACTTCGCCTGACCGAAGTATCCCCCAAGTACGCATCAAGGAGCAAAACACAATGTCAGACCCGGGCAAATTCAGACTCACTTACGCCACCATGTATGACCCCCCGGAGGATCTACACACCCGCTTCGAAGCCGCCATTGCCAAAGTCAAGGCCAACCTTGGCCAGGAACACCCCATGTTCATCAACGGCAAGGATGTGCGCGCCGCCGCCAAGTTCGAAGACCGCTCGCCCATCAATACCGATTGGCTCCTCGGCACCTTCCAGCAGGCCATCGCCGCCGAAGTCGCCCCCGCCATGGAAGCCGCCTACGCCGCCGCCAAAGATTGGGGCCGCCGCCCCTGGCAGGAGCGCGTCGCCCTGGTGCGCAAAGCGGCTGACCTCATCACCGAGCGCATCTTCGATCTCGCCGCGGTCGTCTCCATCGAAGTCGGCAAGAACCGCATGGAAGCCCTTGGCGATGTGTCTGAGGCCGCCGATTTCTTCTACTACGCCTGCGACCAGATGGAGGCCAACAACGGCTTCATCCGCCCCATGGGGGTCGACCCGCTCAAAGGCTACAAAGCCAGCAACACCAACCGCCTGCGCCCCTACGGCGTTTGGGTCGTCATCAGCCCCTTCAACTTCCCCTTTGCCCTCACCGCCGGTCCGGCCGGCACCGCTCTGGTGGCTGGCAACACCGTGGTCATGAAGCCGGCCGAGGACACGCCCTGGGCCTCGCGCCTCCTGGCCGAGGTCTTCCGCGACGCTGGCTTCCCTGATGGCGTGGTTAACTACGTCACCGGAGACGGCGCCATTGCTGGCCAGGCTCTGGTAGACGACCCCCGCACCGCCGGCCTCACCTTCACCGGCTCCTACAACGTCGGCATGCACATTTACCGCACTTTCGCCAAGGGCCGCTACCCCCGCCCCATCCTGCTCGAGATGGGCGGTAAGAACCCCGTCATCGTCTCGCGCCACGCCGACCTGGAGCGCGCCACCCAGGGCCTCTACCGCTCTGCCTTCGGCCTGCAAGGCCAAAAATGTTCCGCTGGCTCGCGCATCTATATAGAAGAGCCGGTCTACGACGAGCTGCTCGAGAAACTGCTCACCGTCACCAAGGCCCTCAAAATTGGCGACCCTACCCTCAAGGACACTTTCATGGGTCCCGTCATCAACGAGGATGCCTACAGCAACTTCAAGGGCTGGGCCGAGGATCTCTCACAGAACGGAACCATTGCCGCTGGCGGCCGCGTCCTGACCGATGGTGACTTCGGCAAGGGCTACTTCTGCGAACCCACCATCGTCACCGATGTACCCACCAGCCACAAACTCTGGAAGCAGGAGATGTTCCTGCCCATCACCATGATCCACAAGATCAAGAGCCTCGACGAAGGCATGGCCCTCGCCAATGATGTGGACTTTGGCCTCACCGCTGGCTTCTACGGCAGCCCGGATGAGTCCAAGTGGTTCTTCGAGAACATCGAAGCCGGCGTCACCTACGCCAACCGCCCGCAGGGCGCCAGCACCGGCGCTTGGCCCGGCTTCCAGCCCTTCGGCGGCTGGAAAGGTTCCGGCTCCTCCGGTAAGGGCGCTGGCGGCCACTACTACCTGCCGCTCTACATGCACGAGCAGACCAACACCGTCATCGAATAAGTTTCGCCGTCCCCGTGCTCTTGTGTACTGGCGCAGCCTAGGCTGCGCCAGTACACTTTCCCAAACCATCCAGAAAGCTGAGAATGTATATGTCAAGCCATCGCTCGCGCGCCCTCCATCTTGCTCTCAGCGCCCTGCTGCTCACCAGCATCGCCTGCCGCACGCTGCTCGGCGATCTTGACCTCGAGCGTGACAGTGAGCTCACTTTGCGACCCACGCCGCAAGCCACCCAAGTGCGGCCGGCCGCACTTGGCGGCCGCTTGGATGGCTTGCAGCTGCTGCCCGATCTCACCATTCGCCCGCCATCCCTCAGCCCCGCTGACCATGACCGCCCCCGGCTCAGCGGCACCATGTACGTCCTGGATACGGATAACTTTCGCATTCACTACACGTTGGATGGCGAAGATGCCGTCCCCGCAGGCCAGAGCACCGATAGCGGCCACCCCGACTACGTGATCGAGGTTGCCCGCGCCATGGAGTATTCCTGGTTCGCCTCGATCGACCACTTCGGCTGGGCGCCACCGCCGCCAGACTTTGGCCTGGGCGGCGATGACCGCTACGACGTCTACCTCATGAACATCATGGACGAGGATTACGCTGGCTACACCGACTCCGACTATGACAACCCGGTCATCGGCGACAATCCCAACAGCCCCTTGGTAGAGATCGCCTCCACGCACACGCATCTGGTGCTGGACAACGACTACCTTGAGGATTACGAGTACAACGAAGACGGCACCTATCCTGAAGACGCCTTGGATTACATGCGCAGCACCGCTGCCCATGAATTCCATCACGCCATTCAGTTCGGCTACGATGGCGAAGAGCCGCACGACTGGGTCTGGGAGGCTACCTCCACCTGGATAGAAGAAGAGCTGTTCGATAGCGTCAACGATCCCATTCGCACCCTCGACTCTGTAATGAAGTCCCCGGACTCTTGTCAGCTGGCTGAGGGTGGTGAGGTGCACGATGAAGATCTGGACCGTTGGTACGGCATGTGGATCTTCATGCGTCACTTGTCAGAACAATACGGGCATGAAATCATCCTACGCCTATGGGAGCACATCATCGAGTTGGACGGATACAACGCCTGGGATGCCACGCTGGCCGAATACAACACCACCTTGGAGGATGTATTCCTCGATTACAGCGTCGCGCTCTTGACCCGCAACTTCGAGGAGGGCTTGCGCTATCCCACAGTCGCGCTCGAAGGTCCACTGGCACTGGACGAATGGTTCAGCCCTCCCGATGGGGTGCATCAATTAGGCGCTGACTACCTCAGCGTGCCGTTCCAGCAGCCCATCACCATCACTTTGGATGCCGAGGGCATGCTGGCCGTCGTAGTGGGTATTGCCGAAGGCGAGAGCTACATCTACCCCATGTGGGAGGGCGCCATCAGTCTGGATAGCAGCTGGCACGAGCGCACCTATGTGGTCGTCATGAATATGGAACGCGCCGTCAACGCCCGCAACTGCCTCAGCAGCGACTATTACATGTACCTTGCCCCCGGCGGCGCCGCTCAGGAGCCGGAGTGGAACCTGGCGGCCCCCAACTTTCAGCCGCCGCGGCCGTAAATGGCAAGGGAATGAGAGAATCCTTAACCGCACATCGCGGGGGATATAATTCCGTATTACGCCAAAAATTTGAGGTGCAGTTGTGAGAAATACCCAAAAAACCCTGATGCTTGTGCTGCTGGCCGGCGCGGTTTTGCTTGGCGCCTGCGGCGGTTCTGCTTCCAATACGGATGCAATCCTCACCGAAGCAGCTCAGATCGCATTCCAAGCGCTCACCGAGACCGCCGCGGCGGCTCCGCCCACGGCTACCTTCACTCCGGTTCCGCCCACCCCCACCTTCACCGCTGAGCCGCCTACCGCTACAGCCACGCTTGAAGGCGGTGTGACCCCCACGCCATTCCCGACCCAGGCACAACAGCAGCAGCCCAGCACCTCTGGCATTCCCTGCCTGCGCGCAAACTTGGAATGGGAATCTCACCCAGACGGTGTTCAGATCTACGCCGATATCCCCTTCACCAAAGTGTGGCGTCTGAAGAATACTGGCTCTTGCACTTGGGACCGCGAGTTTGCCGCCATTTGGGTCCAGGGTGACCTGATGGGCGCCGAAACTGTAGTCGAGTTCACTGAAAACGAGATCGCACCGGGCGACTACGCCATGGTTGAAGTCAGCATGCGTGCTCCTGACCGCTCTGGTTTCTACAAGGGCTACTGGATGCTGCGCGGTGATGGCGTTATTTTCGGTATCGGCAACAATGCTCGCTCATGGTTCTGGGTAGATATTGAAGTCCTGCCTGTGACCGAGGAAGACTAGCCCGCAAAAAAGCCCGCTGACAACAGCGGGCTTTTTATATGTCTCTTTTTGAGACGAAACAACTATTTGGGGGTTATTTCGTTATAGCACAATGGATAGTCCATGAGCGCAAGACGTTTTGATGCCATACTCTTTGATCTGGGCAACACCCTGCTGTACTTTGATGGCGTCTGGCCCGAAGTCCAGCGAGAAGCTGATGCTCAATTGCTGGCTCATTTGCAAAATGAGGGCTTCGCGCTGGACGCGCCAAGTTTTCTGCAGCAGTTTCGGGCACGCATAACCGAGTATTACGCCCAACGGGAAGCCGAGTTTGTTGAGCATACAACTGCCTATGTACTAAAAACGCTGCTAGCGGAGCTTGGATACCCGGATGTAGGCCCGCAACAGCTGTCACCTGCCTTGCGCGCCCTCTATGCAGCCTCGCAAGCCCACTGGCTTCTGGAGGACGACTGCCTGCCTGCGCTCCAAGCCCTCAAAAATGAAGGTCACAAGCTGGCCATAATCTCAAATGCGGGTGATGATGAGGACGTCCAAACCCTTGTGGACAATACCGGGCTGCGCCCTTATTTTGACCTGGTGCTAAGCTCAGCCGCCTGTGGGGTGCGCAAGCCGAACCCTCGTATCTTCAAACTGGCGCTAGATCGGCTAGGGGTCCCGGCCAATGGGGCCGCTATGGTGGGGGACACCCTGGGAGCCGACATTCTGGGAGCCCAGAACGCCGGCCTGTACAGCATTTGGCTTACCCGGCGGGCAGACACCCCCGCCAACCGGGCCCATGCCAGCACTATCGTGCCTGACGCCCAGATCCCCTCCTTGGCGCAGCTGCCCTCCCTCATTAAAGAAATCGCCCAGCCAAACTAAGTGGCTTGATTCTGGGGAATCTGTGGCACAATTCCACAATTAAAGCCCTATAATGAATTTCTGTACTACCAGGGCTCGCAACTCGTTGCGGCGATAGCTGGCTGTGCTTTTTTTTAGTTGTCAGCTAAAGGCGAAAGCCTAATTTTCAACCAAAGGAGGTGGTACTCACCAGAAGCACTGACTTACCTACCTAACCAATCCTTAGTCAAATTTTTACGGAGGAGAACACATGCAACGCAATCGCATTTTGGCGCTGTTCAGCATCCTGCTAATCGCTAGCTTGGTGCTGGGTGCGTGCCAGCCGACTGCCGAAGCTACGGCCACTGAAGCACCGGTCGAAGCTACGGAAGCCCCGGCAACTGAAGCCCCTCCTGCTACCACCCGTGTGGGTGGCTGGCTGGATGAGATCGGTATGAAGGTCGTGGGCGCCGACTCCGCAATCACCCAGATTGCTGCCGGCGACATCGACATCTATACCTCGAACCTCTCCCGCCCGCAGGATGTGCAGGCTGCTGACGCAGCCGGCCTGGAGCGCTCGTTCCAGTACGGTATCTACTACGAGCTGACTTTCAACCCGGCCGTGGCTGAGGCAGGTAGTGTGGAGTTCCTGAACGGTACTCTGAACCCCTTCACCAACGCCACCATCCGCAAGGCGATGAACAACCTCATCGACCGTGACTACATCAACCAGGAAGTGTACGGCGGCCTGGGCACTCCGAAGTTCTTCTCGTTTGTGTCCGCGTTCCCCGACTACGCTCGCCACGTTGACGTGATCCGCGGCTTGGAAGCTCAGTTTGCCTATGACCCCGAGGGCGCCAATGCCACCATCTCCGCTGAGATGGAAGCCATGGGCGCTACCCTGGTGGATGGCAAGTGGAACTACAACGGTTCCCCGGTCAACATCATCTTCTTGATCCGCACTGACTCTGACGGCACCCGTGTTCCGGTTGGTGACTACATCTCTAACCAGCTCGAGTCCATCGGCTTCACTGTGACCCGCCAGTACGGCACCTCTTCTGAGTTGGCCGCCCTGTGGGTGAGCGGTAACGCTCCGGATGGTCTGTGGCACATCTACACCGGCGCCTGGGGCGTTGGTGGTATCACCCGTGATGACGCCGCTGACTTCCAGTTCTTTGACTCCCCGGACAGCGCTTACGGCTTCACCACGCTGTGGCAGTCCTTCGAAGCCCAGATCAGCCCTGAGTACCGCGCCTTGGCCAATGACCTGGCTAACGCCAACTACTCTTCACTGGATGAGCGCAAGGAAATGGTCAGCCAGGCCCTGCAGTACGCTGCTGACAGCGCCCTGCACGTTTGGTTGATCGACGGTCAGGCCTTCAGCCCGTGGCAGCCCAACGTTTCCGTGGCTTTTGACTTGGCCGCTGGCGTTGACATCAACCCGCTGACCGCCTTCACTCTGCGCTTTGACGATCAAGAGGGTGGCACCCTGCAATGGGGTACCCCTGACATCTTCGTCGAGCCCGCCAACCCGATCGGTGGTAGCAACTGGACCTACGACAACCAGTGGCAGCTGCTGACCCGTGACTCCGCTGTGCTGCTGAACCCGCACACCGGTATCCCCCTGCCGCAGCGCCTCGAAAGCGCTGAAGTGTACGCGCAGGAAGGCCTGCCCATCGGTACCACCTACGACTGGGTTGACCTGAGCTTCGTTGCTAGCAACGATGTTCCGGCTGACGCCTGGATCGACTGGAACCCCGAGACTGAGACCTTCATCACCGTCGGTGAGGCTTACCCCGATGGCCTGAGCTCTCTGATCAAGACCGTCGTCACCTACCCCTCCTCCCTCTATGATCGCACCTGGCACGATGGCAGCCCGATGACCGCGGCTGACTTCATCATGCCCATGATCATGACGTTTGCCACTGGCACCGAAGGCAGCCCCATCTACGATGAGGCCGCTGCCGGTGGTTTGGCTGCGTTCAAGGGCGGCTTCAAGGGTTGGCGCGTAGTTTCCACCGACCCGCTGAGCATTGAGTACTACACTGACGTGTGGACTCAGGACGCTGAGCTGATCGCTGGCGCTGGCGCCGCTACCCTGTGGCCGGAGTACGGTTACGGTAACGCCGGCTGGCACGCCATTGCGGCTGCCAACTGGGCCGAGGCTGAAGGCGAACTCGCCTACACCCCGGACAAGGCCGTTCAGGCCGAGGTGGAGCAGACCAACTTCGTTGGTGGCCCCAGCTTGGAAGTGCTGGCCTCCTACCTGCAGCGTGGTGCTGACGAGGGTTACATTCCCTTCGCCGCCACCATGGGTGCTTACGTAACCGCCGAAGAGGCGACTGCCCGCTACAACAACCTGCTGGACTTCTATGGCCAGTACGGTCACGTGTGGTCTGGTGTTGGTCCTTACATCCTCGAGCAGGCTCTGCTGGTGGAGAAGACCGCCGTTCTGGTGCACAACCCGAACTTCACCGACCTGGCTGACAAGTGGTCCGCTTTCGCGGCTCCCAAGGTTGCCACTGCTGAGATCGATGGCTCCGCCCGCGTAACCGTGGGTGAAGAGGCCACCTTCGACGTTCTGGTGTCCTTCGAGGGCGCTCCTTACCCGGCCGACGAGATCTCCAGCGTGAGCTATCTGCTGTACAACGCAGAGGGCGCTCTGGTTGAGACCGGCCCCGCCGAGTTGAGCGCTGACGGCCACTACGTGGTCACCCTGAGTGGTGAATCCACTGCTGCCCTGGGCGCTGGCTCCAACAAGCTGGAAGTTGCTGTTGTTGCCATCCCGGTCAGCATCCCGGCCTTCGCCACCTTCGACTTTGTGACCGAGTAATCGGCCAACAAAGTAGAAGTAGCTAAAGCTGAAAAACAGCGGCAGGGCCTAGGCCCTGCCGCTGTTGCTTTAACCATCTTCTTGACTGCCCCTCGCTGTTGAAAGGGATTCTCATTATAGGCATTTGGGTTTTTTGGTATATTATTTGGGCATTCCGCCCCGCTTCATCCGGAAGCAAGGAGAAATTGAATGAGTGTTACTACGCCCGATCTTGAGGCGCCGTCAGGCGTACCTCAGGAACAAACCACGAGTCCCAAACGCAAGACCAGCACGTTTGCCCGCGTAGCCAAGTACACCCTGCTCAAATTCGCCAGCATCTTTCTGAGCGTGATTGTGGCAGTGTACTTGACCATTTTGATCGCCAATATGGGCGGTTACGTTGACCAAATTGTGCGCGGTCAGATCCGCGAATTCATCGGCCAGCAGCTGCGCGCCGATCAGAACTATCAGCAAATGGATCCTGCGCAGAAGAATGAGTTCTTCCTGGCTCAGGTTGAGCGTGCTGAGAAGCGCTACGGCCTTGACAAGCCGTTTGCGGTACGCAGCCTGACTTTCTTGTGGAATGCCATTCGCATGGACTTTGGTACGGCGCAATTAATGGCCAGCGACACCGGCTCTCGCCAGGTGAAGTTGATCATCCTTGACCGCCTGGGGCCAACACTATTGCTAGTTGGGGCGTCAAACCTGCTTCTTTTCTTTGGCAGCATTGCCCTGGCGCTCATGCTATCGCGCTCCTACGGCAACTTCTGGGATAAGCTGATCATCGGTTTCTCGCCAACCTCATCGGCGCCTTCATGGTTCTATGGCTTATTCTTAATCCTTCTCTTCGCGGCGGTGCTCAGGTGGCTTCCCTTTGGCGGCATGATCGACTCCCCGCCGCCACGTGACCAGCTGGGCTATATACTGAATGTTGGTAAGCACTTGATTTTGCCCACCCTGGCCATCATTCTGAGCAACCTTTTTATCAGTATTTACAACTGGCGCACATTCTTCCTGATCTACTCCAGTGAAGACTATGTTGAAATGGCTAAGGCCAAGGGTTTGAGCGACCGCGACATTCAATATCGCTACATCCTTCGCCCCACCCTGCCCACCATCATCACTAGCTTCGCCTTGCTTGTCATCGGCCTCTGGACTGGCCTGATCCTTACTGAAGGCGTCTTCCAGTGGCCCGGCTTGGGCCGCACCTTCATCACTGCGATCGGTCTTTACGACACTCCGGTGATCGTGGCACTAACCATCATCTATGCGTATCTTCTGGCGATCACGGTCTTTGTACTCGACTTCGTTTACGCCTTGGTTGATCCGCGTGTGAAAATTGGCAGCTAAAACTAAGAAAAACAAGGTGAATCGAAGATGCAAGGAATAATCAAGGGCTTTCAACAGCTCCTCAAGTATCCCAGCGCCGTTATTGGCCTGGCGCTCATCGCGATCCTGTTCATCGTGTCAATTCTCACGGTGATCATCATCCCGCGCGATGAGGCCATTCGCCTATGGCGCGGCGGTGAAGCCATCTGGGGCCAAAATCCCAAGACGGTACCCCCGGCGTGGACGAATTTGTTCCGCTCCAAGAAGCTCCCGGAGACGATCGTGCTGACCATGACCGACGAGTCAGTACAGTCAGAGATAAATGAACGCGCCGAAGGCGAAAACCGCATTATGGTGTATAGCTTCAACTACATCGCCGACGAAGCTCCGCAAGACGTTGTTTTCAGCTTTACTTCGCGCTATGCAACCCGCAACCCGTTTGTAAGCATTTTCTGGGTTACCCCTGACGGGCGTGAAATTCGGCTGATGGAACAGGGCATCAACTACAACTTCAGCTACCGCGCCACGCAGGACACTAAACTGAGCCGCCGTCTTGGGGGGTTAAGCCCTGAGATCGGTCTGTTTGACAACCCGGAAACAGAAGCGGTTGATGTACTCAAAGGCCAATACCAGATCGTGATCGACTACCTGACTTTTGAGAATGATTCGTCAATCTCCAAGGCAGATGTGATCATCCACGGCAAGGTGTACGGCCTGTTCGGCACCGACCACCAGCGCCGCGATCTGACGATCGGCATTCTGTGGGGCGTGCCCATCGCGCTGGCCTTCGGTCTGGTAGCCTCCTTCGGCACATCCATCGCGGCGATCATCTTTGCCGCCCTGGGCGTGTGGTACGGTGGCTGGGTGGACGAGCTGATCCAGCGCATCACCGAGATCAACCTCAATCTGCCAATCCTGAGCATTTTGATCATGATCGGCACCTTCTACTCGAAGAGCATCACAACCATTCTTGGCGCCACGGTGCTGCTGAGTATCTTCAGCGGCGCCATTAAGAGCTACCGCGCCATTTTTATGCAGGTGAAAGAGTCGCCTTATATTGAGGCCGCTCGCTCCTATGGCGCCAGCAGCTCGCGCATCATCTTCAACTACCTCATTCCTCGCGTAACCCCGCTGCTGATCCCGGGGCTGGTGCTGGGCGTGCCTTCCTTCGTGTTCCTGGAAGCGACCCTGGCCTCCTTGAACCTGGGTGACCCGGTACTGCCCACTTGGGGCAAGATCATCTACGAGGCGTGGGGAACAGGCGGCGCTGTGTACAATGGCTTCTATTACTGGATCTTGGAGCCTGCGATCCTTCTGATCATCACCGGCTTGGGCTTTGCGCTGGTAGGTTTTGCGATGGACCGCATTTTCAATCCTCGCCTGCGCGACATCTAAACCGAGAAGAAAGACGATTCAATCCTCATGACGAACAAGACGCTACTCAAAGTAGAAGACCTCACCCTGTCCTTCCGCACTGCCAAAGGGGTCGTGCAGGCGGTGGACAAGGTTGAGTTTGAAATGCCATCCAACCAGGCTGTGGTGGTGATCGGCGAGTCTGGCTGTGGCAAGACTTCCTTTGCCAAAGCCCTGCTGCGCCTGCTGCCCCGCAACATTGAGGAGTACAGCGGCCGCGTATACCTGGATGGTCAGGACACAATGGCCCTGGATGACGAGACCTACCGCCAGGACATTCGCTGGGCCAAGATCTCCATGGTGCCTCAGGCCGCCATGAACTCGCTCAACCCCGTGCTGCGGGTGGGCGAGCAGGTGGCCGAGCCGCTGATCGTCCACTTTGGCATGACCCAGGCTGAAGCTCTGGAAAAAGCCAAGGACATGTTCCGCAAAGTCGGCGTGCCGGTCGATTTCCTGGACCGTTACGCCTTTGAGCTTAGCGGTGGTATGCGCCAACGCGTTGCCATTGCAATGGCGTTGGTCACCAACCCCAAGCTGATCACGCTGGATGAGCCGACCTCGGCGTTGGATCTGCTGACCCAGGCCAACATCATGAACCTGCTTAAGCGGGTGAAGAAGGAAACGGATGCCAGCTTTATTCTGATCACCCACGACATCGCCACCTCCAGTGAGCTGGCTGACCGCGTGGTGGTGATGTATGCCGGCCAGATCGTGGAAGATGCAGATTCTGCTCGCTTCTTTACCCAGCCGCTGCACCCGTACTCACAGAAGCTGATGGCCAGCGTGCCGCGTCTGCGCGAGACGGTTGAGCCTGAATTCATCACGGGCCAACCCCCCAGTCTGATCAACCCGCCCACGGGCTGCCGCTTTGCCGAGCGCTGCCCCAAGCGTTTTGACAAATGCACCCAGGATCCTCCTCTGTTTGAAGTTGAGAACCGCTATGTGAAGTGCTGGTTGTACGAACCCGGTGGCAAGGAGCGCAAAAACTAAATGGCTACAAAGAAGACTACCTCGGCCAAGGCCGCGGTCAACAACAACGAGAATCCCAACGCTCCGTTGCTTTCTGTCAAGAACCTGCGCGTATGGTTTGAGTTGCGCCGTTTTGGTTTCGGCAACGCAGGCTATGTGCGCGCTGTGGATGGCGTCACCTTTGATCTGCATGAAGGCGAAGCCATCGCCATCGTAGGTGAAAGTGGCTGTGGTAAATCCAGCCTGATGAAGACCATCCTGGGCCTTAACACCCCGACGGAGGGCTCGATCGTTTTCAAGGGCCGCGATATCAGCAATTTCAACCGCCAGGATCTGGAGTGGTATCGCTCGCTGATCGGCTATGTTCAGCAGGATCCCTTTGGCTCGCTGGCGCCCTTCATGACCATTGAGCGCATTCTTGAAGAGCCGCTGATCATTCACGGCATCAAGGACAAAGAAGAGCGCATGCGCCGCATCAACAAGGTGATGGAGGAAGTCAAACTCACTCCACAAGCTGAAGTGTTGCCCAAGTTCCCCCACCAGATCAGCGGTGGCCAGGCCCAACGCGTAGTGATCGCCCGCGCCATGATCCTGGAGCCCAAGTTCATCGTTGCTGACGAGCCTGTCTCCATGCTGGACGCTTCGGTGCGTGTGGAGATCCTCAAGCTGCTGCGTGACCTTCAGTCCAGCCACAAACTGGCTGTGATCTACATCACTCACGATCTTTCCACGGTGCGTTATTTCTCTGAGCGCATCTTCGTAATGTATGCCGGCCAGTTGATCGAGAAGGCCCCCATGGAGGCCCTGCTCAAGAACGCCCGCCATCCCTATACGCAAGCCCTGTTGGCCGCCACCTCTGACCCGGATGCCAACAACGCGCTGCACTACAAGGATGTGCCCCCCGGCGAGCCGCCCAGCTTGGTGAAGCCGCCCACAGGCTGCCGCTTCCACCCGCGCTGCTCGCACTATATGGAAGGTCTGTGCAATCTGCAGGACCCGCCCGAGGTCTCGCCTGAGCCAAACTACCTGACCTCCTGCTGGCTGTACGACCCGGAATTAGAGGTGAAACTTGCTGAGGCTCAGCGCTAAACAGTATCTGATCTACGGCTTCTTGATGGTCCTTTTTGGGTTCATCATGCCGTGGCTGTTCATCCTGCGCATTGTGGAGATCAATTTCTTCCTTGCCTTCCTGAGCTATGGCGTTTCGCTTGCGGGCCTGCTCTTCGGCATCATCGGCATTGCCATGATCGGCCTTGAGCGGCGGCATCGAGATCGCCGGGCGCGCGAAGAACGCGGGGAATACGACGAATAAAAAAACCGCCTGCACTTGCAGGCGGTTTTTTTTATTCGCTGCTTCCGAGCCTCAGCATTCGGTAGGACTCGTACCGCTCAGGGTGAACTGAGCCAGTCTCTACTGCGGCTTTCACGGCGCAGTCCGGCTCTTCAAGGTGCCGGCAGCCCCGATATTTGCATTGGTGGATCAGTGGCTTGATCTCAGGGAAATACCCATCCAGCTCCTCAGGTTGAATATCCCACAGCGCCAGCGCTTTGATCCCCGGCGTATCGGCCACATATCCGCCGCCATCCAGCTTGTACATTAAGCGCTCGGCGGTCGTGTGCTTGCCCTTGCCCGAACTTTGCTGCACATTCCCTACGCGCAGGTCCAGCCCAGGCTGGACCGCGTTCATCAAGCTGGACTTGCCTGTTCCTGAAGGGCCAGCCAACACAGAGATCTTGCCGCTCAGCAGGCTGCGCAGCTCCTCAATGCCCAGGCCCTGTTCAACTGAGGTGTAGTGCACGGGGTAACCAAGCTCAGCATAATGGCCGAAGATCGCCTGCGCTTGCTCAATACCAACGAGGTCAACTTTGCTGGCAACGATGTGTGGGGGAATTTCCTGAGCTTCGGCAATGATCAGGAAACGGTCCAGCATGCGCAGGCGGGGTGCAGGGTCAGCGCATGCAAAAATGAAGAGGGCCTGGTCAGGGTTGGCGATCAACACCTGCTCATATTCGCCGTTGGGACGTGGGTCTCTGCGTACAAGGGCACGCTCACGCGGCGCAACCGCCTCAATCATCGGCTCGGCGCCATCTTCAACACTGATCTCTACGCGGTCACCGATGGCAACAATATCCCCGGTGGGGCGCCCCTGCTTCAGGCGGCCGCGCAACCGCGCAAGATATTCGCCCTGCGCGGTTTCCACGGCATAGAAGCCGGATTGTGAGCGTAAGACCAGACCGCTAAGCTGCATTAGGAAGAGACTTTACGGTTCCGGAGTTTCAAGAGCCTGCTGAGTAGCCTCTGCCTCAGCAGTGCCAGTGGCCTGCTGCTGCAGGATGGGGTTGAAGAATACCGGGTTGACTACACCGTAATCAGTCTCCCACGGGTACAGAGGGCCGGGGCTGCTGAAGAAGTAGTAGCCAGCTACACGGCGGAAGATGGGGGCGGCAAAATCAGAGCCGTCACCCACGTTCTCCACGAGCACAGCTATCGCAATGTCAGGCTGATTTTCGCGATTGGCATCGGTGTAGCCGATGAACCAGGCATGGGGCAGGAGCCCGGTGCCTGCGGTGGCGGTGCCGGTTTTGCCATACACGGGCAGACCGAACCCGGTGAAGCGGCGGTACGCGGTGCCGCGTGAATCAGACACCACCAAGCGCATACCAGCCTGCAGGGTCTCCAGCGTGGTCTGGCTGATCGGCAGCGTGCCTTTCACCTGCGGAGTGAAGCTCAGCACCTCATCACCGTTGGCGTTCACCACGCGGTCCACCAAGCTGGGCACATACAGGGTGCCCCCGTTGCCCACGGCGGCGGTATATACGGCCGCCTGCAACGGAGTGAGCAGTGTGGTGCCTTGGCCGAAGGCCTGCTGCACGGCCTGGTTGCGGCCGGTTTCCTCATCGGTCGGCTCAGGGTCAACCACGGAGCCGGCTACCTCGTTCAGGCTTTGGATGCCAGTTAGGGAACCCAAGCCGAAACCGCGGGCCATCTCGGCCACGGCGTTCTTGAAGCCCGCGTTGTACAGGTCCATACCGATCTGGTAGAACCATGGATTGCATGAGCGCATGATGCCTTCAACCAGGGTCAGGCGTCCGCTGCTGGGCAGTTCCTTGTCAAGCGTCCAGTCGATCAAGGTCTGGCCAGCCAAACCGTGCCATTCCTGTACGCAGTCCATCTCCTGATCGGGCTGGAACTGGCCGCTTTCCACAGCGGCAGCGTAAGTGATGACTTTGAAAATTGAGCCTGGCGGGTATTGGCCTTGGGTAGCCCGGTTGAAGAAGACATCATCGCCGGTGGTGAAGTAAGAGTTCCAGTCCGAGTTCGGGTTGCTAAAGTCAGCCCAGTTTTGATTGAACCCAGGCGAAGAGGCCATAGCCAAGATGCGACCCGTGTCCCGCTCCAGCACCACCACAGCGCCATCGAAGTCCTTGATGGCTTCCTGCGCACGGCGCTGCAACTCGCTATCTATGGAAGTGTAAATGGAATCGGATGGCTGAGAAGCGCTTTGGGCCAACTGCGTGACCACTTCGCCCGCTGGGTTGAGCACATACAGCGTACCGCCGCGCGTGCCGGCCAGATACTCTTCACCCCACGACTCCAAACCGATGCGGCCAATGCGGTCATCACTCTGGTAGCCGCGCGGGATGAACTCCTGCACTTGTTCGGCTGGGATGGAGGCGTAGTAGCCAACAGTTTGTGGAGCCAGGCCGCCGTTATAGTACAAGCGGGTGTCGTAGTACATGAAGCGGATGCCGGTCAGATCGCTCCAGTCTCCGGCGCGCGCCATGAATTCTTCTTCGGATACTTCTGCGATCGGTACATAGAAGGGCGCCTGCCCTTGCTCAGGAAAGAGGAGATTGCTGATCTCGGACACCGGGCGGCGGCTCACACGCGCCAGCTCACTGATCACGCGGTCAACATCTTCCGGGTCAGTCAGGCTCGGCAGGGCGCCCACCGCCACCGCGGTAGCGCTGCCGGCAATCACGTTGCCATTGCGGTCATAGATGATGCCGCGCGTCGGCACAGAACGCTGCATGCTGAGCGTATTGCCGCCTGCCAGCTCAGGCAGGATGATGCGCTCGTCCCAGGTGATGCGCCAGTTGCCGCTCTCCAGCTTAAGGTCCATGGCGGTGTCCCGCGTGATGGCCCCGATGACCGCTGAGTTCAGCGTCAAGCGGTAGCCCACCTGAGCGGTCTGCGGATTGATCAGCGATTGCAGGAGCTCATAATCCACCCGGAACAGGTTGGCCTGGGTGGCCACATTGGCATAGCGGGCGACAAAGTCTTCTTCAGTGATCAGGCTGCGGCTTTCAGCCGTCAGCATGGCGTACATGCTGGGGTAATCGCCCGCATTCCACGCATCCAGATAGGAGCGCACCGCCAGCTCCGCATCGGGAGCCGCGCTTACATTGATCTGCGGCGTAGGCAAGGCTTGGGATGACCCCAGGCCACAGGCGCTGAGGATCACCGAAAGGAGTGCCAAACTGAGAATGACGCGACGCATTGGTGTGCCGTGCATTAGTGCTCCCATTGAAGGATGGAGTGGCTTACGGGGCAATCATAGTTCAGATGTTGCTGGCAGGCCGCCGGCAGGTCCACCATCACCGGCAGCTCCCAACGCCGCCAATTACGCAGCAGATGGCATAGAGGGAGGCCAGCAACATTTGCGAAGCACCCGGCAAAGGCTTCCACCGGGTGGAAACTGGTATTTTGTATCCCATAGGCGCCAGCTTTGTCCATAGGCTGCCCGCTGGCGATATAAGCGCTCATCTCGCTATCAGAATAGTTGCGCATCGGCACCTGGCTGAGCGCCAGATCGTTTACCTGGCGGCCGCTGGCGGTATCCAGCAGGCACAGACCGCTATACACCTGATGGGTGCGGCCGCGCAGAGAGCGCAGGATGCGCTCGGCGTCAGCCGCATCCACCGGCTTGCCGATGATCTCACCTTCGTGCACCACTGTGGTGTCGGCGGCGATCACCAACGCGGCGGCTCCGTTCAGGCGCTCGGCAACCGCCTGTGCCTTGCCGAGGGCCAGGCGCACCACATAGTCGGTTGGCGCTTCCCTCGGCAGCACATCCTCGTTGATGTCGGCGGGCATCACTTCAAACGCCAGCCCGAACAACGAAAGCAACTCCTTGCGGCGCGGCGAGGTTGAGGCCAAGACAAGTTTTGGAGAGTCCATAAGCTTCAATTTTAGCTGGCGATGCAGTAAAGCAACAAAGTTGTGGTTAAATGCTGCGATATGCAGGCGCTCAAGGACCGCATTCGCAAAGATGGACGCAATCTGGGCGGTGGCATCCTGAAAGTGGATGGCTTCATCAACCACCAGGTAGACCCGGCACTGATGGAAGCTTGCGGCCGCGAATTTGCCCAGCACTTCAAGGACAGCGGCGCCACCAAGATCCTCACCGCAGAAATTTCGGGGATCGCCCCGGCAGTGACCACCGGCATGCACCTTAACCTGCCCGTGGTGTACGCCCGCAAGAACAAGCCCATTACCATGCCCGACCAGGTGTTCCTGACTCTTGCGCCTTCGCACACCAAGGGCCGCATGGTCGAGCTCATCGTCTCACCCGAATACCTCTCCAACGGGGAGAAAGTGCTCATCATCGACGACTTTCTGGCCAGCGGCGCCACCATCCTGGGCCTGGCGCGCCTGGCGCAAACAGCCGGCGCCGAGATCGTGGGCGTAGGCGCCCTGGTTGAGAAGACTTTTGAAAACGGCCGCACCGCCCTCGAGGTGCTTGGCGTGCCCATCGTCTCGCTGGTTGCCATCACCAACATGGATGGCGACGCCATCGAATTTGCCTAACTGACAATGATCGTCATCCTGGACTTCGGCTCGCAAACCTCACAACTCATCGCCCGCCGTTTGCGCGAAGCCCAGGTCTATTGCCAGCTCTTTGCCTGCGATACGCCGGCTGATGAAATCCTCGCCCTGAAACCTGAAGGCTTTGTGCTTTCCGGCGGGCCTTCCTCGGTGTATGCCGAGGGCGCACCCCAACTCCCCGAGTACGTGATCGAAAGCGGCAAGCCGGTGCTGGGCATTTGCTACGGCATGCAGGCCATGACGCATGCACTCGGCGGCCAGGTGGCCGCCAGCCAGCACCGCGAGTACGGCTCTGCCCAATTGCGCACAACCAAGCCCAACGCCCTGCTTGGCGAAGGCGCGCAAACGGTGTGGATGTCGCACGGCGACCGCATTGAGCAGGCGCCGCTGGGCTTCACGCCCATCGCCGCCAGCACCAACGCCCCGGTCGCGGCGATGGCGGATGCCAGCCGCGGCTACTACGGCGTGCAATTCCACCCTGAGGTGCATCACACCCCGGGCGGCGCGGAGATCCTGCGTCGCTTTGCTGTGGAGGTGTGCGGGGCGCCAGCCACCTGGTCGCCCGGCGTCATTGTGGAGCAATCCATCGAGGCTATCCGCGCTCAAGTGGGCGACGCCAACGCACTTTCGGCCATCAGCGGCGGCTTGGATTCGAGCGTGGCTTCCGCCCTGGTGCATGCCGCCATTGGCGACCAGTTGGTCTCCATGTTTGTGGATACCGGCTTGCTGCGCCAGGGCGAACGCGAAGAAGTCATCCAAGCCTTGCAAAGTGGCCTGGGCATTGAACTCGTGGTCGTCGATGCGGCCGCCATGTTCCTGGCCGATCTCAAGGGTGTGACCGACCCGGAAGAAAAGCGCCGCCGGATCGGCGAGCGCTTCATCCGCGTGTTTGAAACGCAAGCCCAGCAGCTCGGCTTACCGCCATTTCTGGTGCAAGGCACCATCTATCCCGATGTAATCGAATCGCGTGCTCCTGAACGGCAGCATGCGGAGCGAATCAAGACCCACCACAACGTTGGCGGCCTGCCAAAGAACATGCGCTTCCAGTTGGTGGAGCCGCTGCGCTACCTGTTCAAAGATGAGGTGCGCAAGGTGGGTGAAAGCCTGGGCCTTGCGCCCCAGCTGCTGTGGCGCCAGCCCTTCCCCGGCCCCGGGTTGGCTGTGCGCTGCCTGGGCGAGGTAAGCGGGCCGCGCTTGGCCGCTTTGCGCGCCGCCGACGGCATCTTCACCGGCGAGCTAATAGAGGCGGGCCTGGTGAACCGCCCCAATGCGCCGCTGGCGCAAGCCTTTGCCGTACTGCTGCCCGTGCGGAGCGTGGGGGTAATGGGCGACCAGCGCACGTATCAGGAAACCGTAGCACTGCGAGCCGTATCCAGCCAGGATTTCATGACCGCGGATTGGGCCGCCCTCCCCGACGAGTTGCTGCGCAAAGTGTCCAGCCGTATCGTTAACGAAGTGGCCGGTGTCAACCGGGTGGTCTACGACATCAGCAGCAAGCCACCGGCAACAATCGAGTGGGAGTAACCCGCGATCTGGGGGATGCAGCAACCAAACGATCTGATAGTCCCATAGCACGCAAGCGCGTGTATCATCTTAACCGTAAGGAGAAACTCAAACATGGAAATGAGCAACATACTCTCTCGTGCTTGGAAGATCGTCTGGAAGCACAAGGTATTGTGGATCTTTGGCATCCTGGCTTCCTGCGGCTCGCGCAGTGGAGGCAGTAGCGGCGGGGGCGGCAACAGCTTTAGCACCGACTCGGGGCAAAACTTCAACCCACCGCCCGAGCTGGAGCGCTTCTTCACCAACATTGAACGCAGCATGCGGTCTGTGTCCGAGGAGCAAATTGCCATCTTTGTAGCCATCTTCATCGCCGCCATCTGCTTGCTGGTCATCATCACCTGGTTGGTGGGCCTGTACGGCAAAACCGGCGTCACCGTTGGCGCCCTGCAGGCTGAAGCCGGCCGCGCCGTCACCTTCCGCAGCATCTGGGGTGAAAGCTGGGGCGTGTTTGACCGCGTTGTGGGTCTCAACTTCCTGCTGGCCCTGCCGCCCATTTTGCTTGGGTTCGTGCTGGTGTTCGGCTTCGTTGCCGTAGGCGCCCTCACCATGGGCATTGGCGCGCTGTGCCTGCTGCCTCTGCTGTGCCTGTTCATCCCCATTGGCATCGCCTATGGCATCTTCACTGACTTTGCCAGTATCGCGGTGGTCAAGGACGGCCTCAGCATCAGCGCTGCCATCCAGCGCGGCTGGGACGTGCTTTCCAAGAACGTAGGCAGCCTGGCGCTACTGGCGCTCATTCTTATTCTGGGCAGCTTCTTCATCAGCATCATCCTGGCGCTTCCCTTCTTTGTGGCCATGCTACCCCTTTTACTGGGTGCAGCCAGCGGTGACGCCATGCAGAACATGACCTTCACGCTGGTGTGCTTTGCTGCCGCCATCCCGGTCATCCTGGTGGCCAGCGGCATCCTCTATAGCTACCTGCAAACCGCATGGACCCTGGCCTACTCGGAGCTCACCGCAGCGAAGTAAGCATGGGCCTACTGGACACTTCCGCCTTCTCGCGCCTGCGGCGTAACCACGGGCTGGAGCACGCAACCATCCACGTGCTCAGCCGCACCCAGCCGCGCGTATCCACCGCCGGGCACTCTGACCCCGGCGGCTTCTGGCTTCTGGGGGATCTAAGCACCGAAGCCGTATACGCCGCGGCCGAGGAAGCGCTGGCGCGTTTGCGCGCCGGGGAACGCCAGCTGGCCATCCACCCCAACTGCGGCACTAACCTGGTCACGGCCAGCCTAACGGCTGGCCTGGCCGGGGCCTTTGCTCTGGGCAGCGCTCGCAATGACCGTGAGCGGCTGGAGCGCCTTCCGCTGGCCGTCTTGTTCTCGATGGGCGGGCTATTGCTTGCGCGCCCGCTTGGTACGCGGGTACAAGAGCGGGTCACCACATCAGGTGACCCGGGCACGCTGCACATCACCGAGATCCGCCGCACGCAGCGCGGCCGCTTCACCGCCCACCGCATCAGCACAGCAGACTGATATGGCTACCAAACCCTGCGTGTATGTATTCATGGGGGAGGATGACACTGCCATCCGTGAGGAGGTGGCCAAGCTGGCCCGCAAACTGGGCGACCCGGCCACCGCGGAGATGAACACAACCCGCCTTGAGCCTGGCGCAAACCTGGATGCTTTGCGGCGGGCTGCCTTGGCGGCGCCTTTCCTTGCTGAACGCAGGCTGGTAATTGCCCAACAAACCGCCAAAACCTACAACGCAACCGAGCCACGCGGGCGTTTTCTTGAATTCCTGAACGAAGTACCAGACAGCACAGCATTGGTGCTGATCGAACCAGCCGGGCTGGAAGACCGCCACTGGCTGATGAAGTGGGCCGACGCCGCCGAAGGGCGCGCCTTCGTGCGCGGGTTTAACCTGCCCGAGGGCGCTCAGCTGGCCAGCTGGCTGATCCAGCGTGCCAAGGAGCTGGGCGGCGAGTTGCAGCCGCAGGCCGCCGCCGCGCTGGCCCAGCTGCAAGCCACAGACAAAGCCTCCGCCGAGCAGGAGCTGCACAAGCTGCTGGCGTACGCCAACTACGGCCGCCCGGTGACCATCGCCGATGTGCAATTACTCAGTCTGCCCAGCGGTGAACACGGTGACTTCTTCGCCTTGGCAGACGCACTCAGCGCCTCCAATGGAACCCGTGCAATGCAAGCGCTGCTACCTCTCCTTGAAGAGCGCGACCTGATCTTGCTTTATTTCAGTATGGTGGGGCACTTCAGGGCTTTGCTGCAAAGCCGTGACCTACTGGATGCCGGCCAGGGCGAAGCAGATATTGCCAAACAGCTAGGCATGCATCCTTATCGCGCCAAGAAAATGGCCGCCCAGGCACGCTTGTTTAGCTTGCAAAGCCTGGAGCGCATTTACGCCCGCTTGCTGGAATACGACGAACAGATCAAGACCGGCGAGATCGAACCGCGCCTGGCGATGCAAACCTTCGTTGCAGAGCTCAGCCTGCAAGCGGCGTAGCCGCGTTCGTATCCTCGCCGACCCAGAGGTAACTCGGCAGCACCGTCTTGCGCGGCTCCAAACGCAACGCACCAAGCTGGCGCTGGCTGCGCAACAAGCTGGGGTGCAGCATCACCAGTGTGGCCGCCCGGCCATACTTCTGACGATAGCGCTCCGCCGCCCACAGTATCTTGCCGTCCAATTGGCTGGCATCTTCAATAAAGAATAGGTCTCCCATACTCAGATTCTCCCCGCAGAGTATTGGAGATTAATTAATGCTTGGTTATCTCTCTGTTAGCGCCCAAAGCAGCCGAAACTGGCGCAGGTACTCCACCGCCAGGTCCGAACTGTAAATGACCAGCGTATTTTCATCGTTGCGGAATTCAGCATTGGTGCTGAAATTGTATGACCCTGTCACCACAATCGCTTCGTCAACGATCAATACTTTATCGTGCAGGTTGCTGCCGGGCTCATCCATATGCACCTGAATTCCATTCTGGCGCAAAAAGCCATATTCGCCACCCTGATTGCTGATCTGGTCATCATCCATAATGCCCAGCACCTCAACCCCGCGCTGCTGGGCGCGTACCAGCGCGTCGCCGATCTCATCCAGGGTCAGCGAAAAGGCCAGGAAGTATATGCTCTCGTCGGCGCCATCGATCAAATCGACCAGCGCAGCAGCCACATTGTCATCTGGCGAGAAATAGGTATGTACTTCTACATCGCCAATGTGCAGTTCCTGGTGGGGCGTGTTATCAAAAGTATCCTCACCAAAGAACCCACGCGTGAACATCTCGTCAAACTCGTTGGCGTAGTTTTCTGCCAGCTCACTGGAGCGGATACGCAACAGATTATTGCGGTTCCCATACATATCGCTGACCGTGTAATTGGTCGAACCTGTCCACAGTTCGTATTCGTCGATCACTACAAACTTGTTATGCATGTAATTGCGGCTGGTGTCGGGCACCAATGGGATGCCTGCGTGCGCCAGCTCCTGCAGCTCGCGGCGGTCCATATTGTCGGCCTCCACCACCAGGCGCACATCCAGCCCGCGGGTATGCGCATCCAGCAGGGCATCGCGGATGCTCCATAGGTTGAGGTCATAGATCGCCATGTGCACACTGCTGCGGGCAGCGTAAATCGACGCCGCGATCGCCTCATCCGGGCCGCCCTCAACTTGGCGAGCGCCGGGAGCGTATGGGTCCGTGAAATACACCTCGACCCAGTCACTGCTGACGGCTGGAGCGGGCTGTACTGCCACGACGGCAGCAGTTGGCGGGGCACAGGCTGCAGTCATCAGCAGTAGGCAAAGAATTGTCTTGCGCATCGGCGACATTATAATGATTGCAAATGAGCACACACTCCGTACAAGTAGCCGGCCTGACGCGCGAGCTTCCCCTGTTTGAGGTGGCCCCCGGCGTCACCATCGCCATTCTCAACATCCTCGGGGATGTTGAACTGGTGCGCGCCTGTGCAAAGGAGCTAGCCAGCAAGCTTGCCGCCAAAGAATACGATGTGCTGCTGACCGCCGAGGCCAAGAGCATTCCGCTCATTCATACGCTAGCCGAGGAAACCAATAAGCCCTACGTGGTGCTGCGCAAGAACTACAAGTCGTACATGGGCGATGTCATCTCGGCCGAGACCGTTTCCATCACCACCAATTCAAACCAAACTTTGTATCTCGACGCCAAGGACCAACCACTGGTTGCCGGCCACCGCGTCGTCTTGCTTGACGATGTTGTGAGCACGGGCTCCACCCAACTGGGCATGCGCACCGTAGTGGAGAAGGCTGGCGGCACAGTAGTGGCCGAAGCCGCTATCTTCACTGAGGGTGACCGCGCAAAGTGGGCGCATGTGATCGCACTGGGCCACTTGACTGTTTTCACTTCGTAAATATTCTGTTATTGCTTTTACTGCTCCCGTGAAATGCGCGTGACAGGTGCTATACTACTTTTGAAAGTCTAGTGCCCTCCTGAACTTTCTGGGCATTCCCACAGACGTATCTCTTGCTCTCTGCGCATGGGCGCGAGGCTGCTCGGCAAACGGGCAACTATTGTTAATCATGAGTAACGTAGCCATCCTCCACTATTCCGCGCCGCCCATCGTTGGCGGTGTTGAAAGCGTCATCGATCATCACACCCGCATGATGGTGCTGGCGGGCCACTCCGTGCGCATCATCGCCGGCCGCGGCCAGGCTACAGATCGCCGCATCGCCTTTGCCAAAATTCCGCTCATCGACTCACGCCACTCGCGCGTCCTGGCCGCCAAGCAAGCCCTGGATGCTGGCAAGCTGCCCGCCAGCTGGCCGCGGCTGGTCGCCGACATCCGCAATCGGCTGGAGACTGCGCTGGCTGATGTAGATGTCTTGCTGGCCCACAATGTGGCCTCGCTGCACAAGAATTTGGCGCTCACTGCAGCTCTATACCAGCTCTCGCAGCAGCCAGGCTTCCCTCGCCTGGTCCTTTGGCACCATGACCTGGCCTGGGGCTCCGAACGCTATGGGCATGAATTGCATCCTGGCCAGCCCTGGGACCTGTTGCGTACTGCTTGGCCAGCTGCCACGCAAGTGACCATTTCCGCCACACGCCAGGCCGAGTTGGCCAAGCTGCTCAACATTCCCACAGGCCAAATATTGGTGGTGCCCAACGGCGTCAGCCCGCGCCTGTTCTTCAAGCTTGGCCGCTTGTCGATCGAGTTGGTGAACTCACTCAGTCTGCTGGCTGCCAGCCCCCTGCTCCTCATGCCAGTACGCCTCACTTCCCGCAAGAATATTGAGCTAGCTCTGCGCAGCCTGGCTGAGCTGCGCCAGCACATGCCTGATGCGCGCGTGCTCATCACTGGCCCGCTTGGCCCACACAACCCGGCCAACCACGGCTACTTCGAAAAGCTCAAGCAATTACGCGCAGAGCTTGGCCTTCAGCAACACGCCCACTTTTTAGCCGAGCATGTGGATGGCTTTATTGCCGACGAAGTCATTAGCGATTTCTACCACCTAGCGGATGGCTTATTCCTGCCTAGCAAGGACGAAGGTTTTGGCATCCCCGTGCTTGAAGCGGGTCTGGCCGGCATCCCCATCTTCTGCTCCAATATCCCCGCCTTGCAAGAACTCGGTGGCAAAGAGGCACACTACTTTTCCCCAGAGGCTGAACCCAAGAAAGTAGCCGCACTCATCAGCGACACCTTGCAATCCAGCCCCACTTGGCGGCTACGGGCGCGCGTACGCAGCAACTACACCTGGCAGCAGATCTACCAGCAACACCTGGCCCCACTGGTGACAGTATGAAGCTGAGCCGCAAGTCTGACTTGCTGCGCCACATTCTGGTGCCCGTCATCGACGGCTGCGACATGGAGATGCCGCGCACGCTCGCTCACCTCTTGGCGGGCGAGCAGCCCGATTTGCTTGGTATTGTTCCCGTGGATCAGGACGAGTCTCTCAGCACTGGGGCCGCGCCTGCCCGCCAGTTACGCGCCGTGATGCGCAGCATCCCCGGCGGCCAGCCGCTGCGCACCCTGGTATCCCATCAGCCCTGGCAGGAGCTGTTGCGGGCAGTCGCTGATGAGGAGCCCGATCTACTGGTGCTCGAATATCCAACCGCCCTTGAACGTCTGGGTGTGTCACTCGAGACTCTGCTGCGCGAGCTGTCCTGTGATGTGGCCCTCATCCGCGGCCCCTTGCCGCGCCGGCTCAGCAAGGTACTGGTGGCGCTGCGCGGCGGCCCCTTCGCCGAATTGGCTCTGCGCCTGGCGCTGACCCTCTCGCAAACCAGTGGAGCCCGCGTGCAGTCACTGCATGTACGCTCCACGCGCAAACCTGACATTCCGTCCGCCAAGCGCGTGGCCGCCCAACGGGATGCTGCTTTCCGCGGCCTCCAGCGCGTACTGGAAAATCTGCCAGAAGTAGAGCAAATTCAGCTTGAAAGCAGCGACCCGGCCCAGTCCATTGTTCGCGCTTCACAACGCAGCAGCCTGACCATCCTGGGTGTGGCGGCGCACTTTCCGGCCACTGGTCCTTCATTCGGGCGCACCGTCCAGCGCGTGCTCAAAGAGAGCGCCGGCAGTGTGATCCTGGTGCGTTCCAGCCAGCCGGTGCCCACCGGCGTCCTCACTGAAAGCGCCGGCAGCAAAGCCATTTCCGTTCTGGTTGACAAGTGGTTCGCTGAGAACACGTATCATGCCGAGGAATTTGCAGACCTGAAACAACTGGTAGCTCTCAAAGAACAACAGGGCCTCACTATCAGTCTGGCAATGCCGTCACTGAACGAAGAAGCTACAGTGGGCAAAGTGATCCGCACTGTCAAAACAGCCTTGATGGAGCGCCTGCCACTGGTTGACGAACTGGTCCTGATCGACTCAGGCTCTACCGACAGAACCCGCGCCATTGCAGAAAAGCTGGGTGTCCCCGTCTATGTGCACCAGGAACTTCTGCCTGAATATGGCGCGCGCCGCGGCAAGGGCGAAGCCCTCTGGAAGAGTCTGTATGCCACCCGCGGCGACATTGTGGCCTGGATCGATACCGACATCGTCAACATCCATCCCCGCTTCGTGTATGGCTTGCTGGGGCCGCTGCTGGTCAATCCAAAATTGCAATTCATCAAGGGCTTCTACCGCCGTCCGCTGCGCGTCGGCCGCCAGCTGACCGCCGGCGGCGGCGGCCGCGTGACTGAGCTGACCGCACGCCCCATGCTCAACCTGTTCTACCCGGAGCTGTCCGGTGTAGTCCAGCCGCTCTCCGGCGAGTACGGCGGCCGCCGTTCCGCTCTGGAACGGTTGACCTTCTACTCTGGCTACGGCGTGGAAACCGGATTGCTGATCGATATGCTGGAGAAGTTTGGCTTGTCAGCCATTGGTCAGACAGATCTGATGGAGCGCATCCACCATAATCAAAGCCTGGAAGCGCTGAGCATGATGTCCTTCGCCATCATTCAAGTGGTCATTCACAAGCTTGAAGCCCGCAAAGGCCTTGAGCTGCTCGAAGACGTCAATAAGACCATGAAACTTATCCACTACACGGATGACCGCTTCTCGCTGGATGTGCAGGAGATCAACGAGCAGTCTCGCCCGCCCATGCTCACCCTGCCTGAGTACAAAAAGGCGCAAACGCGCCTGCGTAAACGCCGCCGCTAGTCTGCCGCGCCGGCCACCTCATCCATATACGCCTTAATGCTGGGCACGCCGCTCATGCGGTCATAGTAAAAGTTATTGACCAGATTGATCACTTCGGCGCGCGCCGCTTCAGCCCGGCCAGACAACGGTTCGCCCTCGTGCTCACGCGAGAGGATGTCGCGTAATTGCAGTAGTTCGCGCACGATCTCCTGCTCTTCCGCTCCATCAAGCACCCGAACCACCGCCAGAATCAACTGGTCAGCCTGCGCCAGCAAATGGTCGATCTTCACTGGCGAACCGGGATGAAAACAGTCATCGATCGTGCGGATGAGCGACCACACCTGGTAGAGCACGGTGGCTGGCTCATCAAATAGCTCACGCAGGAAAGCGGCGTCACCGTATCGCCCGGTCAGGCGAAAGATGTTGTACATGCGCTTGGCGGCCTTGCCGAAATTGCGATCCTTGGTGACATATGTGCGCACTTGCTTCTCGAGCTGGCGCACATACTCGTCGAGCGCGTCTCCATCCACCTGCTTTGCCAGCTTGGTGAACAGGGGAATTGACTCAGCTTCCAGATACACCTCCTGGAAGTACGGGTCAAGGTAGCCATCCAGCGGGGTCAGGGTCCCATCTGGCGCCTGCCAGGTGACATCCAGCATGTTGCTGGCGTTCACCAGTTGCTTGCGCACAGGATCCACCACCACCCAATCCAACTTGCACCAGCCAGGCTGAAGGGCGGCCTGTTCCCAGGTCAGCGTGAGCGGCTGGCCGCCAGCATCCTGCAGGTCCAGCTTGCCGGCCTGCACATCCGCCGCGCTCCAGGAAATGGGCGAGTCCTTACTAAGCTCACGCCCATCCCGCAGAACTGCCTGCGGGTAGCTGCCAAACTTGACTTCCATCAACTGGAATGTCGGGCCGCGCATCGTGGAAAGCGCCTTGTCGCGGATCAACGCAGCCAGAACGCTACAGGCTTCGTCACGCGTATCCGCAATGATATTGATACGCTCGAAGTAGTCTGCATCGCCAGGATAGGTTTGGATCTTTGACTGAGCCGCCGAGCCTGAGAGCGCCAGCGCGGTTTCTACTTTGCCGGGCACATCATAAAATTCGACCAGTTTGCCCAATTTTCGGAAATGGTCCAGGTCCTCTGCGCTGAAGTCCAGCATGCTCAGTCTGTGGCCAAACACGCCTGCCCGCACATCAACGACTACATCGTCCTGGCCGCTTTCGGCCGCTGCGGCAGTGAGCCACTGAAGCGCCTCGGCCTCGTTGATCTGCACGCCCAGTCGCTGGGCCGATTCAACAATTCGCTGCAAGTCCTGCTTAGTCTGGTCAACCATTGCGGGCCTCCTCAATATCCTTAAGAATATCGGCAAACAGCTCTGCACCTTGGCGGGCGTCTTGCTCGGCATTATGGTTCAGCACAGTAGACCGCCCGTAATGGCTGCTCACATGCAGAAAGGCGGTCTCACTCCACGCTACCCCTCGCAAGCCAAAGAACACGGCCTTAATGTCCAGGGCGCGGTGGCCAAAGGGATTATGGCCCAGGTAGCGGTGTAAATAATCGTTGACGAACATCCAGTCAAACGGAGCATTGAAGGCAACGAACACAGGCTCGCCTCCATCCGTATGTGCTTCGACCCAATCAACAAGGCGCTGCAAAGCCTGTCGTGGCGGTTCTCCATTGATAGCTAGCTGAGCCAGATCCAGCTGATGGATGGCGGCTGCCTCTTCGGTCTGGTTTGGCTTATCCGGTTGCAGTTCTACATAGAATGAGGTCATCGGATCGCTGACCAGCGCCGCCCCGATCGATAACAGGGCATAGTCAGCTGGATTTGGCCCGGCTGTTTCCACATCGATGCAAATGTACACAGGTTTTTTAGGCGTCACTCGCGGGATTGTAGCATGCAGGTCAAGCTAGCTTCCCCGCAAGCCAAAGGTGCGGCCTGTATAATCTGCCAATGCTACGAGCCCCCTACTCCATCGCTATCCTGTTGTTTGCACTCATCTTCAGCGCCTGCGCTGGTGCCGGCCCGGCGGGCACGCCCACTCCCGAGGCCACCGCAACCCCAGATGCACCGCAGACTCTCAACATTTGCATGGGCACCGAACCAAGCTCGCTATATATCTACAGCGATAACTCCAGCAGCGCCCGCGCCGTACGCCAGGCTTTGTACGATGGCCCCTTCGACTTGCACAACCACATTGCGGAAGGCGTGATCTTCGAAACCCAGCCAACGCCTAGGGTTCAACCCGTCACCGTGCAACAGGGTGACTTGGTGGTGGATGCCTATGGCCGTGTCACCATCCTTGCGCCAGGCGTGCTCGTGCGCCCAGCAGGCTGCCAAAGCGGTGACTGCATCCAAGCTTACACAGAGGGCGAGCTCCAGCTCGACCAGGTATCAACAGCATTCACTCTGCAATCCGGCCTGCGTTGGTCAGACGGCGCGCCGCTTACCGCTCATGATTCTGTGTTCTCGTTTCAGATCGCTTCAGCTGACGAGACCCCTGGCAGCAAGGACATCATTGCCAAGACCGCCAGCTACACGGCCACAGATGAGCGCACCGCCATCTGGGTTGGCTTGCCCGGCTTCGTGGACCCGCAGGCTGCCACGCGCTTTTGGCATCCGCTGCCACAGCATACACTCGGCAGCCTGACCCCGTCAGACCTGCTGACCAATGAGCAAGCGACCCGCGCTCCGCTAGGCTGGGGGCCCTACACGCTCACTGAGTGGAGTGCCGGCGAGCGCATCCAGCTGGCCCGCAATGCTAACTATGCAGGAACTCCACCCAAGTTTGCTGAATTGAATTTTGTCTTCATCGGCAGTGACGCCAGCAACAGCCTCAACGCGTTGGCAGATGGCCGTTGTGATGTTTTGCTGCCCTCCACGGGTCTGCAAACCCCAGAATCGGCTGGCATGCAGGGCGGCTTTGTGCCACAAGACCAGTGGCTGCACTTGGTCTTCAGCGTGGCTCCGCAGACCTATGACGATGGCTTTAACCCCTATTCAGACCGCGCCAATTACTTCGGGGAAGCGGCGATGCGCCTGGCCTTGGCGCAATGTATTGACCGCAACGCGATCACCAGCGCCATCAACGGCACTCCCGCCAGCAACGGCTACCTGCCCGCCAGCAGTCCTTACACGAACCCCAGCGCAGTCTTGCCCGCCTATGACCCCGCGGCCGCTAACGCCAGCCTGGATGCACTCGGTTGGCTGCTCAGCGAGGACGGTACCCGCCGCAGCCAGAGCTTTGCCGGCGCATTGTTCGGCCAGGCGCTGGAGCTGCGCCTGGCCGTCAGCGAAGACCCGCAAGACCTGGCCGTGGCACAGATCATCCAGACCAACCTCGCCGATTGCGGCGCTGCCGTAACCATCGAAAGCCTGCCCGCTTCTGAGCTATTTACCACTGGCCCCGAAAGCACGGTCTTTGGCCGCAATTTCGATCTGGCGTTGTTCTCGTGGCCCTTTGGTGAGCAGCCGGCCTGTTATCTCTTCCTGGGTGAAGCCGTGCCCGGGGCTGACTGGAGCCGCAGCCACTATGGCTGGGGTGGCTGGAATGCGAGCGGTTGGCGAAACGCGGAGTTCGATACCGCCTGCCACACCGCCTTCAATACATTAGCCAGCGACCCTGCCTATACCCAGGCCCACCAAACCGCTCACGCCATCTTTACGCAGGAGTTACCAGCACTGCCGCTGGCTGTGCCGTCTAGCGTGGTGGCAGCCCGCCCCGACTTCTGCGGGCTGGATGCCGACGCCCTGCCTGGTGAGCGCCTATTGCAAAGCATCGAGAGGTACGGCTACGGCGTCTTGTGCCCGTAAAGCCGTAGTTACTTTTCGTTAGCGGCTTGCCAACTGGCGAACACTTCAAGAAGCTCGTTCCAGCCCTGGCCATATCCTTCTGCGTAGCTTGGCACACCCGCGGCGGTCCAACCGCTATGGTTCAGGGTAACTTTGGTGAATTCGCCGGTCTGGCTGAACGAGACATCGATCAAGGTCGGAGCGCGGTATTCCTCACCTTTCCAGGTGAGTTGCAAGTGGTCATGCGGCTGCCAGGCCACCACCTCGCCGATCTGGAATTCCTGCCCATTGGCAAAAACTTCATAGAATCGCCCACCAAGCCGGGGCTCTATATGGATCTGGCCAGGCTCTACACCTTCTGGCGCAAAGCTGTAACTAAACTTACCCATGCGCAGCCACCATTCATTGATGTGATTGACAAACGCGTCAAACACTTTTGCTTTACTGGCTTTGATCGTAATGCTTACGTTAACACTGTCAGTCATTTTGATCCTCCACATACTCTTTCAAAGATTGCAGAGCAGTACTCCACATTGCCTGCACCTCATCCAGCCAGCTGCCAGCGTCTTGCAAACCCTCAGTGTTGATGGAGTACCACCATTCACGCCCGCGCACTTCCGCCCGCGCAATGCCGGCTTCACGCAGCACGCGCAGGTGGCGGGAGATGGCTGGCCGCGAAATGCTATAGGGCTGGGCTAGTTGGCCGGCTGTCTGCGGGCCTCTAGCCAACCGGCGCACAATATCCAGACGGGCCGGATCTGCTAAAGCGAGGAATTTTTGGTTGACGGCCTTGGTAGACACACCTAATATGTAACATCTATGTTACATATAGTCAAGTAGACAAATAGACGAGAAAAACTGAGGGGTCTTGGGGTCAGCTGGATTGGCCCATGAGCCTGGCAGCCTTACGGCCAATTTCCACCGCAAAGTTGGTGCCACGGTCCCAGGGGTAGACCTGGCTCATGCTGGCGAAGTACAGGCCGGGCATGGGCGTACGAATATCAGGAATATTGTGCGAGTGATTGACCAGCGGCACAGGCTGAGCATAGTTGGTCTTGTGTACCCAGATCTTCTTGACCCAGCTGCGATCAAAAGCCGGGTTCACTCGCTGGATGCCGGGGATAAAGCGAGCCAGCAACTCCTCATCGGTGAGTGAGAAATACTCGTGGCCCACTTCTAAATAATCGCCACAGTAGACAATGTGATCGCCGCCAAAGTGCCGAGCGGAAACATAGTTGGTGTGCTCGACCAGCGCCAGGAACGGGAAACCAGCGCTCTTGGGGATGTTGTACCAATAGTAACCTTGCTCAGAGAGCTGGCGGTCCAGCGCCAGGGTCATCACTACGGCGCCCATGCTTTGCAACTCAAGCAAGCCGCGCAGATAATCGGCGCTCAACTGAGGCGCCAGCTTGGCGAGCAACTGCGGGGAAGTAGTGACCAAGGCCTGGTCAAAATGCTCTACGCTTTCCTTGCTGCGCAGCTCCAGCCCCCCATCAACTGGCGCAATACTCTCTACCCCGGTCTGCATTTCAAAACGCACACCCATCTGCTGCAAGCGCTCAGCGAACTGGTCCGCAAAGGCTTGAAAGCCGCCTTCGTAAGTGCCCAGCCGCGTCGTGCGGGCATGTAGGCGCGCCCACAACCAGGCCATGTTGACCTGCTTGGCAAACGGGCCAAACTTACCTTCAATGAGCGGCAACCACATACTCTCGTATACGCGTTTGCCGGCCCATTTACGCATCCAGGCATCCACCGTGCTGCGCTCCAACGGCTTCCAGTTGTTGGTAATACGCAGGAACAAGCCCACCAGGCCGAAACGGATCTTGTCTAAGCCCCAGCCCAAACCCGGATACAGCAGTGCCGCCGGAATCGAGTCAAATGGATAGAACTTGCCCTGGTGATACACAACCGTATATGGGCGCGGGAACAAGACACGCTCACTCCAGCCCAGTTCCTCGATCAGACCCAACATGTGCTTATCACTGGCAAACCAGTGGTGATAGAACTTCTCAACACTCCAGTCCCAGTGCGGTTCCTTGAATCCCGCCGCCAGGCCGCCCACGTGCGCCGCCGCTTCAAAGATGGTGACGTCATGCCCCGCCTTGCGCAGGTCGTATGCTGCGGCCATGCCGCCAAAACCGGCGCCAATAATGGCGATCTTCATGCCGTCTCCGTGCTGGGTACTTCGCCCCAGCGAATGCCTTCGCGCGCCAGGTAGTAAGCGCCCAGCAAAGTAATAGGCAGCCACAACGCAATATGCAGCACGAAGGTATAGCTGGTAGCCACTTCTTTTGGCACCCCATACGCTTCCAAGATAGCAATTCCAGGCGCATCAAAGGTGCCGATATACCCAGGCGCCGAGGGGATGGTAGTGGCAAGGTTCACCACGCCGTTCATCAGCATCAGCGCAAAGAAGCTCACCTCAAAATTGAAGGCGTGCATCACGAACCAATATTTACCGGTCTCCAGCAGCCAGATCACCAGCGAGCTGACAAATACCATCAAGACTTCAAACGGGGAGCGCAATGCTTCCAGCCCGCCCAGGAAGCGGTTGCCCACTTCCAGCACTCGGTTGCGGAAGCGGGGCGGCACCAGCCGTGCGGCAACCCAGCCAAGCAGCCGCTGACTGGCGGCAGGGAACATGGCCGCCAGCAAAAAAGCCAGCAGAGCGCCAACAAACAGCAGGCTGCCCCAGAAGGCGATCTGCTGGATGCTGAGACCGGCCACCAGACCGCCGCCGATCTCAGCCAGCTCGCCGAGATTGACAAATATGAAGGCCAGCATCACCACGCCGTCAAAGATGCGCTCAACGATGATGGTGGCCAGCGAGGCCGAAACCGCCACGCTTTCTTTGCGCTTGAGGATCACCGCCCGCAAAACCTCGCCCGCCCGCGCTGGGTAAATATTGTTGCCCATATACCCGATCGCCACGATGGGGAACATAGTGCGGGTAGGCACCGCTTTCAACGGGCGCAGGAGGTAATGCCAGCGCCAGGCCCGCGCCCACACGGCCAGAAAGTACACACCGATGCCGGGTAGCAGCCATATATAGTCCGCCTGGCGCACCTGTTGCCAGAAATCGCCAAAGTGCATATTGCGCAGCACCAGATACAGGAAGACGACACTGATGCCAATGCCCAGCCAGAACTGCCAACGGAACTTGGATTTTGCAGCGCTCATGAAGTTTGCATTCTAGCCTAGACTGGCGGCCAGGGCATGTAGCGCTCGTCCTCGGGTGGGTGCGGGAACACAGGCTGGGCCAGCAGCGCTGCGGCGCGCTGGCGCAGCGCATCCAGCTCAGCCGGGCTGAGGTAGGCAGCCAGCTGCTCAGCCAGCGGGCTGCCGGCTCTCAGCTTGACCTGCAAACCGCGCATAGCGTCCAGCAACTCAGCCGGGATGGGCTCACCCGCAAAGTCCCACACCACGGTGCGCAGCTTGGGTTCCTCATGGAAGCAAATGCCGTGATCGATCAGCCAAATGTGCCCGTCCTCACCCAGCAGGATGTGGCCGCCCTTGCGGTCAGCATTGTTGGCCAGCAGATCAAAGACGGCGGCTGGCCGCAGGCGTTGGCGCACCGCATCCTCGAAGGTGAAGTAGTGCAGCTCCGGGTCGTGCTGGACGCGGTACTGAAGCGAACCGGGGCCAAACGGCCCCTCAGCGCGCAGGACCGTGGGCGGCACCAGCTGCCAGCCCAGCGCTTCGCTCAGCAAGTAAGCGGCCACCTCGCGGCCAGCCAGCGTCTCCTGCGGAAAGTCCCACAAGGGTTGCTCGCCTTTAACGGGTTTGTACACGCCTTCCAGTTGGCCGCCGACGCGTGCCAAAAATGTATAGTTGGAGCCCCAGGTGAACTGGCCCTCCAGTTCGAGCTCCCCCGTTTGCAGCACTGACAGAACGTGCAGACCGGCCTCTAGTGCTTGTGGCCGTTCTTTTTGACGCAGAAATGGCCAGCGGGGTCCATCGGTTCGCCGCATTGCGGGCAGGTGGGCCGGCCGCGCGAGGCGATCTCGATGCCCCAGTTGGCCATGCTGCGGATCTGTGAGCGCGTGCACCACAAGCGGGCAACGTGCAGGTCATCGCTGCTGGCTTCGGGCGCCTCGACGCCCTCGCGCAACTCCAACGCCACCAGGTCCTGCTCAGCATCGTAGCCCATGCCGATCTCGGCGGCACGGAAGAGCGGGTCCACCGGAGGGTGGATATGCATCTGCTCCTCGTCGAAATCAGCCGAGGCATTCGGCAGGTCTACGTGCTTGGTGTTGAGCTCGGCTAGGAACTGCTCAATGGCCACGGCCAGGCTTTGCACCTGCACCTTCTCAACAATCACAGCCACAATGCGCTCTTCCTTCCAGGCCTGGATATAGAAAACGCGTTGGCCGGCAGGGCCAATGGCATCGGTGGTGATGTGGTCAACGGGGCGAAGTTCGATCAGTTTGGTCATAGTGTGCGCGCAGTATAGTCCGTAACGAGAGAAGATTGGAGATTTTAAGCCTCCGGCGCCACCCAATTCAAGCGCTCCAGCATGGCGTGCCCATTGTGAATGTGGAGCGTACTCACGGAGGCGGTGGAGATGTTGAGCCGCTGGAACTGGTCCAGCGGCATACCAGCATAGTGGGCAATGATGAGCTTGATGGGGTCGGCATGCAGCACGCAGGCAATGATGTCCTTGGGCTTGTGCATGGCGCACAGCGACTCGATTTCGTTGACCAGGCGGGCCTGCTGCTCCAACATGCCTTCACCGCCCGGGAAGCGGAACAAGGATGGTTTGCTTTGCAAGACAGCCCAGCGCTTATCGCGCCGCAAGGTCTTGAGCAGCTTACCCTCCCACTCGCCCAAATCGCTCTCCAGCAAGCCCTTGCGCCTCACGACGTTGAGCTCGCGGGCGGCGGCCAGCGGCTGGGCCGTTTCCACGGCGCGCTCCAGCGGGCTGCTGTAGACAGCTGCCAAGCGCACATCTTTGAGGGCGGCCGCCAGGGCGGCGGCCTGCGCCTGGCCGCGGGCGTTCAGGTGCACGCCGGGCAAACGGCCTGCCAAACGCTGCTTCTTTACATAATCATTTTCCCCGTGGCGGATCAACAACACGGTGGGCATGCTAGTGGTTTCCTCCGGCTTTGTGACGAGACTTCAATGTGTCTGCCGTTTCCTTGCTGGGCGTGGGCACTTCCTCGCTACGAGTAATGCCGAGCGCCTTGCGCTGGGCTTCACGCCAGCGCGCCAGACGATCCTTGATCTGAGCTTCGTAACCCTGATCAGAGGGGGTGTAGAAGTAGGTACCGAGCACGCCCGTTGGCAGGTACTGCTGCGGCGCGAAGTGCTCCGGTTCATCGTGCGGGTAGACATAGCCCTGACCATGACCGAGGGCTTTGCCGTCGCGGTTCTTGTCTTTTAGTGGGTCGGGCACTTCCACCATGCCGTCAGCTTCGATCTTGGCATAGGCCGAGAAGTAGCCGAGGCTGCTGTTGGACTTTGGCGCAGTGGAGAGGTAAACGACCGCGTGCACCAGCGGGAAGATACCTTCGGGCAGGCCGACATAATCGAAGGCTTGCGCCGCAGCGTTGGCAACGACCATGCCCATGGGGTCACCCATGCCGATGTCTTCGCCGGCCAGGATCAGCAGGCGGCGGAAGATGAAGCGCGGGTCCTCGCCAGCGTACAGCATCTTGGCCAGCCAGTACAGCGCCGCATCCGGGTCAGAGCCGCGCACAGACTTGATGAAGGCTGAGATGGTGTCATAGTGGGCGTCGCCGTCTTTATCGTAGAGCACCGCGCGGCGCTGGATGGACTCTTGCGCCACAGCCAGGGTGACGTGCACCACGCCATCCACCGGCGGGGTCGACTCGACCGCAAGCTCCAGCGCGTTGAGTGCATTGCGGGCATCGCCGCCGGCCACATGGATGAGATGCTGAGCGGCGTCCTCATCGAACATGATCGTACGGCCGCCGTAGCCGCGCTCAGCGTCTTGCAGCGCCTGCTCCAGAACGCGGCGGACGTCCTCATCCGAGAGCGGGCGCAACTGGAACACACGCGAGCGGGAAACCAGCGCGCCGTTGACCTCGAAATACGGGTTCTCGGTGGTGGCGCCAATCAGGGTGATGGTGCCGTTCTCCACATGCGGCAGTAAAGCATCCTGTTGGGCCTTGTTCCAGCGATGCACTTCATCCACAAACAGGATAGTGCGCAGGTTGTGCAGGCGGCGGCGCTCCTTGGCCTCTTCGATCACCGCCACCAAGTCAGCCTTGCCGGTCATCACGGCCGAGAGGGTGACGAAGTAGGACTGGGTGTGGTTGGCGATGACCATGGCCAAGGTGGTTTTGCCTGAGCCTGGAGGCCCCCAAAGCAAAATAGACGAAAACAGCCGGTCAGCCTCAATGGCGCGGCGCAACAGGCGGCCCTCGCCCACAATGTCATCCTGGCCGATGTACTCGTCCAGGCGGCGCGGGCGCATGCGGGCCGCCAGCGGGCTTTCGGTGGCCAGGCGCTCCTTCAGGGCGTGGTCAAACAGGTCCATAAGTAGAACGATTGTACTGCAACGGCTCAGCGAGAAGATGTTTGGGCTGCTGCGCGGCCCAAGGCCCCAGAAAGGCAAAGATGTTGTTCGTTTTCCGGGTGGGGGTAGGGGGTGCAACTGAAAAGATATCTGGCTCTTCATACACACATTCTCTGCACAATATCATGGCCTCCGGCATACCGGCAAAATAAGGATGGTTGTCAACAAGTTGCAAGCCATACAATATTTTGGCCTTTCGTCCGTCTTCACCTGTAAGATGAGCGAGGGAGCGATCCACACCGTGATGACTGGCGACAAGCGCATATCCGAAGCGGTGGAGCAGCACGAACCAAGGCTGCGCAGCTTCATCCGCGCCCGGGTGCCGGATGTGCTGGACGCCGAGGACATTCTGCAGGATGTCTTCTACGAGCTGGCCCGCGCCAACCGGCTGCTGGTACCGATCGAGCACCTAAGCGGCTGGCTGTACCAGGTGGCGCGCAACCGCATTACTGACCTGTTCCGCAAGCAGCCCGCTGGCGGCACCAGCGAGCTGGACGCCGAGGACGGCGACGGCCTGCTGCTGGCAGAGCTTCTGCCAGCAGAGGGCGACGGCCCGGAAGCTATCTACGCCCGTAAAGCGGCACTGGCCGAGCTGGAGCAGGCGCTGAGCGAGCTGCCCAGCGAGCAACGGGCGGTGTTCGTGGCACACGAAGTGGAAGGCCGGAGCTTCAACGAGATGGTGGCCGAAACCGGCGCCAGCCTCAACACCCTGCTCTCTCGCAAACGCTATGCGGTGCTGTATCTGCGCAAGCGCTTGGCCCATCTATACACTGACTTTGGAAAGGACTAGGTATGGAACAACGAATTCAATTCAATATTGCCCGCGGCATCCGCATCGGCATCATGGTGATGATCGGAGTGGTGCTGTTCGTGACGGTAGGCGGCTTTGTGGTGCGCGGGCTGTGGAACTGGCTGCTGCCGGATCTGTTTGGCTGGCCGCAGATCACGTTCTGGCAAGGGCTGGGCCTGCTGGCGCTGAGCCGCATTCTGTTCGGCGGCATCGGCGGGCCGGGCGGCCCCGGCCGCCGCGGCCGCAAGGGCAAGCGTGGGCCTTGGGGCGGCCCACACTGGGACATGAGCGACGAAGAACGCGAGCGCCTGAAGCAGCAGATCGCGCAAGCGAAGCACTCGGAGGGTAACGAAGAGACCTTGTGAGTAAACATAAATGCGCCCCGCGATGGGGCGCATTTGTTTGCTTGATATGTAGTACTCTGAAACTGGGAGAGCAGCATGAGGCTCACAGATTCAGTCAAAGACACACTAAAGTATGGGCAGCAGGGGATGAAACTTAGCCTCTGGTTGGCACTTGGCTACTATCTCCTTGTAGTCACTTCCCTGGCAGTTTCCATAACTGCGCTTTCGGGCGAGTTGCTTTCCTTCACGCTTATAGGCTTGTGGTTCTATTTGCTTCTTGTGGGTTTGATCGTAGGTTTACCCGCAATGCTGGTAGCTGCCGGTGTGGGTTTCTTGACTGGGCTGGTTGTTCCAAAATTGTTGGATCTAGTTAGGCCAAAGACCCGGTGGCAATCAGCTCTAGTAGGCGTTCTGTTCAGTGGCGCGTTTGCGCTAGGCGTCTCCTGGATTTTCGGGTTTCCCTCAGAAATGGCAGTATTTGTTGAAGGGCCGTTACTGATCTATGTTGACGCCACGACATTCATGGCTGCTCGGCTATACAGCAACAAGGATGCAGTAAACAATGTGTTACCAAGCATCAAGATCCATCCAGTTGTGATTTGGGTATTGGCCTTAGTATTTATGGGCTTCATACTCTACGCCGTGATTGACCTGGCGGCAGACTGGAATTGACACAACTACTCGGGGTGCGTGTAAAATAGCCTCAAGCGGAATGAGTACGCTCTGAACCGGTGGCACAGAAAGCTGGAGCGCTGAGAACCAGCCCACACGCCAGAGCGGAATATGGAACCGTGCGCTGCATAGCAGCGCGAAAGTTGCTACGCAACTTTCAACAGACACAAAAGCGGCGTGCGCGAAAGACGCACGCAACTGAGGTGGCACCGCGGGCTAACGCTCGTCCTCAGAGCAAAAATTTTGCTCTGAGGACGAGCGTTTTTTAGTCGGCTTGGAGATTGCTTCGGGCGGCGCTGCCGCCCTCGCAAAAAGATGGATAGGAGAATACATGAACACAGCAAAGACCAAAGGACGCATCCTCACTGGCCACCGCCCCACCGGGCCGCGCCACATCGGCCACCTGGTGGGCACGCTGGAGCAGTGGGCCAAGATGCAGGACGACTATGAATGCTACTTCCTCATCGCCGACCTGCACGTGCTGACCACGGACTACGAGCACCCGGAGCGCATCCAGGAGAACATTGTCAACGTGGTGGCCGACTGGTTGGCAGCCGGTATCGATCCGGCAAAGGCTACCTTGGTACGCCAGTCGGCGCTAGCGCAGCATGCCCAGCTTTCGCAGCTGTTCGGCATGATGACTACGGTGGCGCGGCTGGAGCGCGTGCCCACCTACAAAGACCAGATCCAGAACCTGGGGCTCAACCCTTCACTGGGCTTGCTGGCCTACCCGGTGCTGCAGAGCGCCGACATCCTGGTCTACAAGGCCAATCTGGTGCCGGTGGGTGAGGACCAGATGCCGCACATCGAGCTGACCCGCGAGGTGGCGCGGCGCTTCAATACGCTGTACGGCGAAACCTTCCCGGAACCGGATGGGCTGCTGACCAAGACGGCGCGTCTGCCTGGCGTGGACAACCGCACTATGCACAGCTCATACAACAACGCGATCCGCTTCATCGAAAGCGAAGAGGAGACCACGAAGAAGGTGATGAGTATGTACACCGACCCGACCCGCTTGCGGGCCACCGACCCCGGCACGGTGGAAGGCAACCCGGTGTTCGAGTATCACGATGTGTTCAACCCCAACAAGGACGAGGTGGAGGACTTCAAGACCCGCTACCGTGAAGGCAAGGTGGGCGATGTGGAGGTCAAGAAGAGTTTAGCGGCGGCGCTCAATACCTACCTGCGCCCCATCCGTGAACGGCGCACCGAATTTCTCAAGGACCCGGCCAAGGTGGTCAAGATCCTGGACGATGGCACCGAGAAGGCCCGCCCGCTGGTGGAAGCTACCTTTGACGAAGTGATGCGCAAGATGGGGCTTCGATAGGCCTGACATCCCAACCAAGTTAAAAACGCCCGCAGTTGCGGGCGTTTTTGCATCGTAGAACGGAAGGTGGTATCCTAAACTCCCCGGTGGCTCTCGCACGCCACCCAACCATTCACCGAACAGGACCGAATGAGCACAACTCCTTTAACCGCACCTCACGCGGCTGAATTTACATTGCCAGAGCGGTACCCCACCGATCGCACCAGCCCCGGCCGCTGGCTGTGGTCGCATTTCAAACCGCATTGGGCGCTGGGCCTGATGCTGATGGTGGGCGCGGTGACCAACGGCGCCCTGGCGGCCTATGTGCCGATCGAGATCGGCAAGGCCTTCGAAGCCATCATGGCCGACCCCCCGCAAACCCAGTTGTTGATGGGCTTTGTATGGGTCATCATCATCAGCCAGACGATCCGCTCGATGCTGCAGTTCGCCCGCAACTTTGCCGCCGAATGGCTGGGCCAGATCTTTGAGCGCAACATTCGCGAAGAGTTGTATACGAACTTGCTGGGCAAGAGCATGACCTTCCACAGCCTGCAATCCGTGGGCGACACGATGGCGCGCGCCACCAATGATGTGCGCGAGATCAACCTGATGTTCAACCCTGGCCTGAACCTGGTGATCGGGGCGGCCTTCTTCCTGGTCACGCCGATCGTGGCCGGCTACGGGCTGCACCCGGCGCTGGCGATCATCCCGATTCTTTTCACACTGGTCTATTTCGTCGCCATCTGGCAGTACCTGAAAGAGCTCAACCCAGTGGCGGCCACGCAGCGCAACGCCTTCGGCACGCTGAACGCGCGCCTGTCCGAATCGCTGGACGGCATTGAAACCGTCAAAGGCATGGCCCAGGAGAAGTACGAGGTCAATCTGTTCCGCCGCAATGCGCGCCGCTTCCGTGATGCGTATGTACACCAGGGCTATATCGAGGGCCGCTTCCTGCCGATGCTGTTGATGGCGATCGCTCAGGCGGCCGGCTTATGGCACTCGCTGGTGCTGATGCAAGCCGGCCTGATCAGCCTGGGTGATGTGATCGCGTATTTTGGTTTGCTGGCCTTGTTTGGCTTCCCAGTGTTCACTTCGCTGTTTGCCTATTCGCAAGTTTCACTGGGCGTAGCCAGCGCTCGCCGCATTCTGGACCTGCTGAACAACGAAACCGACCTGGACCAGAACGCCGAGGGTTATGGCGGCGCTATGCAGGGTGCGATCGAGTTCAAGAACGTCACCTTTGCTTATGAAGAGCAAGAACCGGCGCTTAGCAAAGTAAGCTTCACCGTGAAGCCGGGCCTGACCGTGGCGATCGTGGGCCAGACCGGCACCGGCAAGACCTCGCTGGCCAAGCTGGTCAACCGCACCTACGATGTGACCAGCGGCTCAGTGCGCGTGGACGGGATCGATGTGCGCGAATGGAACCTGGAGGCGCTGCGCCGCCAGATCTCGATCATTGAGCAGGACATCTTCCTGTTCTCACGCACTGTTGCCGAGAACATTGCCTTCGGCCACCAGGACGCCACGCGTGCCCAGATCGAAGAGGCCGCCAAGCAGGCCCAGGCGCACGATTTCATCATGGACTTCAAGGACGGCTACGACACAATCGTGGGCGAGCGCGGCGTCACCCTCTCGGGCGGCCAACGCCAGCGCCTGGCGCTGGCGCGGGCCTTCCTCACCGATCCGCGTATCCTGATCCTGGATGATTCGACCAGCGCCATCGACAGCGCCACCGAAGACAAGATCCAGCGCGCCATCTACGCCGCCACCAAGGGGCGCACCACGCTGATCATCACGCACCGCCTCTCACAGATCCGCTGGGCAGACCTGATCATTGTGCTGCGCGGCGGCAAGGTGGTGGCCTCCGGCAGCCATGAGCAACTGCTCAAGACATCGCCGGCCTACAAACGCATCTTTAGCGAGTAAGCACAGACTATGGGCTTCTTCTCCGGACTCGACGCAGAACAATACGACCGCCAGTACAGCGACAAGCAGCTGCTGCAGCGCATGGCGGATTACTTCAAGCCGCACATGAACACCCTATGGGCCATCGGCGTGCTGGCTTTGCTGACTGCGGTCACGGCGGCGGCCGTGCCGCTGCTGCTGGCCCGCGCCCTGGATGAGATCGGCACCCAGCTCAGCGAACAGCAGATCTGGCTGGTGGTGAGCGTGGTGTTCCTCTCCGGCTTTCTGAGCTGGGCGGCCAACTGGTGGCGTCGCCGCCTGACGGCCCGCGCCATTGGTGATGTGATCCTGGCCATCCGCCTGGAGGGCTTCCAGGCCGCCATGTCGCACGACCTCTCGTTCTACGACGAGAACCCGTCCGGCAAAGTGGTCTCGCGCATCACCTCAGACACGCGTGAATACGGCGACATGATTGTGCTGATCACGGACCTCATTTCGCAGTTCGGCCAGGCGCTCATCGTGGGCGGCGTGCTGATCGCGATCAACTGGTGGCTTTCGCTATATCTGTTCGGCATGCTGCCGATCGTGTACTGGATGGCCACCCTGTTCCGCGAGGCGGCCCGGCGCACTACGCGCACGGGCATGCGCGCCATGGGCAACGTCAACTCGGTCATCAAAGAGACGATCAGCGGCATTGCCGTAGCCAAGAACTTCCGCCAGGAAGAGACCATCTTCAAGGAATTTGACTCAGGCAACCGCAGCTCCTTCGAGGTCAACCTGCGGCGCGGTTTTGTGCTGAGCATGGTCTTCCCGGCTCTCAACGCCATGGCCGCCCTAGGTACGGCCTTGCTGCTGTATGTGGGCGGCATGAACGTAGCCAGCGCCGTGATCACTGCCGGCGCGTGGTATCTGTTCCTGCAAGGCTTGGACCGCTTCTGGTTCCCGGTGCTCAACCTCTCGGCGTTCTGGACGCAGTTGCAGTCCGGCCTGGCGGCGGCCGAGCGCTCGTTCGCGTTGATCGACGCTGAGCCGCGCGTGGTGCAGACTGGCAAGGTGCGCCTGCCGCGCATCAAGGGTGACATCCGCTTCGAGAACGTCAACTTCCGCTACACGGAAGGCGAGCCAATTCTGAGAGATTTCAGCCTGCACATCCGCCCCGGGGAAACCGTAGCGCTGGTGGGCCACACCGGCGCAGGCAAGACCTCGATCGCCAAGCTGGTCAACCGCTTCTACGAGTTCCAGGAGGGCCAGCTGCTGATCGACGGCAAGGACATCCGCAGCCTGGACCTGACTGATTACCGCCGCCAGCTTGGCATCGTGTCCCAGGTGCCCTTCCTGTTCGATGGCACCGTGTCGCAGAACATTCGCTACGCCGCCCCCAGTGTCAAGGATGACGCCATCCTGCGTCTGGCACGCAAGATCGGCAAGGGCGAATGGCTGGAGACGCTGCCAGACGGGCTCAAGACCCAGGTGGGCGAGCGCGGTGGGCGCCTCTCGATGGGGCAGCGCCAGCTGGTCTCGCTGCTGCGCGTGCTGGTGCAGAAGCCAGGCATCTTCGTGCTCGACGAGGCGACCGCCAGCATTGACCCCTTTACCGAATGGCAGATCCAGCAGGCACTGGACCTGATCCTCAGCAAGAGCACCAGCATCCTGATCGCCCACCGTCTTTCCACCGTGAAAGCGGCCGACCGCATCATTGTGCTGAAGGAGGGCCAGATCATCGAAGAGGGCGATCACGATGGCCTGCTGGCGCAGGGCGGCCACTATGCCACGCTGTACAACACCTATTTCCGGCATCAAAGCCTGGCGTATATCGAAGAGAGCCGCAAACTGGCGGACTAATAAAAAAAAACCGGCGTTCGCCGGTTTTTTTTATTGCACACGCAGTTACTGCGTACGGGCCATCTCGTATATCGTGAAGGCGTGCTCATTCTTGCCGCCAGCGGCAAACTCTCGCTGACTCAGCACCTGCCATTCATCCATAGCGAAGTCCGGGAAGAAGACATCGCAACCGGCGTCCGTATGCACTCGGGTGAGATGAAAGCGCTGCACCATGGGCAGGGCCAAGGCAAAGATCTGCGCGCCGCCGATGACGAAGAGCTCCTCTTCGCCGGCGGCGCTGGCCGCCGCCAGGGCCGCATCGAAATCAGCGAAGACCTGCGCATCGGCGGGCCGGAAACTCGCAGCGCGAGAGAGGACCAGCATGCTGCGGCCGGGCAGGCGGCCAGCCACGGTCTGGTAGGTCTTGCGGCCCATGAGCACATGGCGGCCGCGGGTCAGGCGGCGAAAGTGTTTGAGGTCATCGGTGAGGTGCCAGGGCATTGTGCCGCGGCGGCCGATGCCGTTCTTCTCATCGAGCGCGGCGAGCAGCGAGATAATCATTAGACCGCTACGGGGGCTTTGATGTGCGGGTGGGCCTGGTAGTCGAGCAGCGTGAAATCGTCGTAGGTGAAGGCGAAAATATCCTGTACGGCGGGGTTGAGCTGCATGCGCGGCAGGGGCAGCGGCTGGCGGCTGAGCTGCAAACGGGCCTGCTCGTAGTGATTGCTGTACAAGTGGCAGTCGCCCAGCGAGATGACAAAGTCGCCCAGCTGTAGGCGGCAGACCTGCGCCACCATCATGGTGAGCAGCGCATACGAGGCAATGTTGAACGGCAGCCCAAGAAAGATATCAGCCGAGCGCTGGTACAGCTGGCAGGATAGCTTGCCAGCTGCCACGTAGAACTGGAACAGCAAGTGACAGGGCGGCAGGGCCATCTTGGGCAATTCCGCCACGTTCCAGGCGCTGACGATGAGCCGGCGCGAATCGGGGTTGCGCTTGATCTCAGAGATGACCCAACTGATCTGATCCACCGCCTGCCCATCCGGCGCAGGCCAGCTGCGCCATTGGGCGCCGTACACCGGCCCCAGGTCGCCGCGCTCGTCGGCCCACTCATCCCAAATGCGCACGCCGTTGTCCTTCAGGTAGGCGGTGTTGGTGCCGCCCTGCAGGAACCACAGTAGCTCATGGATGATGGATTTGGTGTGCAGTTTCTTGGTGGTGAGCAGCGGGAAGCCCTGCTGCAGATCAAAGCGCATCTGGTGCCCGAACAGCGAGCGCGTGCCTGTGCCGGTGCGGTCGTGCTTTTCCACGCCGTCGTGCAACACACGCTGCATCAGGTCCAGGTAGGCTTGCATCAGGTCAGGGTCGCTCGGGCTTGCTCTATATCGATACGGATCTGGGCCAGCAGCGCATCCACGCCGGCGAACTTCTGCTCCCCGCGCAGGCGGGAGACGAACTCCAGCTTGAGCGGCTGATCGTAGAACTCATCCCCAGCATAATCCAAGATATGCGTCTCCACAACCGGCGCCAGGGTGCCATCCTCGAAGGTCGGCCGCAGGCCAATGTTGGTGACGCTGGGCAGGCGCTGCCCGCCCAGCCAGGCCCAGGTGACGTACACGCCGCTGGCAGGCACCAGGCGGCGCTCGGGCACCTTGAGGTTGGCGGTGGGGATGCCGATGGTGCGGCCGCGCTGCGCCCCGCTGGTCACGGTGCCGGCCAGCGTGTAGCGGCGGCCGAGCAGGCGCTCGGCCAGGCTTACGTCACCGGCCGCCAGGGCGGTGCGGATGAGGGTGGAGGACACGACCTGGCCGTCCACTCGCACGGGCGGCATTTGGTGCACGGAGAAGCCCAGTTCGGCTCCGAAGCGGCGTAGAGTGTCAAAGTTACCCTCGCGGTCGTGCCCCAGGGCAAAGTCATGCCCGATCCACAGCTTGTCGATATCCAGGCGGCTGTGGACTTGCTCAATGAACTGGCGTGCCGAAGTATTGCGCACTTGATCATCAAAGGGATGCGAGATGAGCATATCCACACCCAGCCCGGCAAACAACTCAGCCTTTTCATCAGGCTCGTACAAGTAATAGTCCTTGAGCGGGCCGCGCAACACCTCGGCCGGGTGCGGATCAAAAGTTAAAACAACCGCCGGCGCGCCCTGTGCGTGCGCTCCGGCAGTCAGTTCTTTGATTATCTGTTGGTGCCCTGCATGCAGACCATCAAATGAGCCGATGGTCAACCAGGCATGCTGTGCGCGTGCCAATTGCAGAGAGTTGTATTGCTGCATACGCCTTTAGGAAGCCAGAAAGACCTTGCGCGGCTGCCATTCCCCATCTTTCACTTCCACCACAGCCACCAGCTCGCCTTGCTGGCTTACCGCGCGGGCCATGCCGGTAGCGCCCTCGGCCGCGGGGATGCGGATGCCGTTGGTGACCTTTTTCAGCGCGTCTTCGTCCAGCTCCACCGCCGGCCAGTCCGCCAGGGCCTCAGCCGCGGGGATAAGGAACTGCGCCCAGCTGCCCTGTTCGAAGGCTTCACGCAGGCGGCGCAGCGAAACAGCGTCGCGCAACGTGAAGCGGCCGCTGCGGGTGCGGCGCAGGCCCACCAGGTGGCCGCCCACACCAAGCTCCTCGCCGATGTCATGTGCCAGTGAGCGCACGTAGGTGCCAGAGGAGCAGTGAACATCAACCACCGCCTCGGGCGGCGCCCATTCGAGCAGGTCAAGGCTGTGAACGTTGATGATGCGCGGGGCCAGGTCCACTTCCTCGCCGCGGCGGGCCATATCGTACGCCCGCTGGCCCTGCACCTTGATGGCTGAGTAGGCCGGGGGCTTTTGCTCGATCTCGCCCACGAAGTGGGTCAGCAATTCGCTGAACTGCTCTTTCTCAACATTGACAGGCACTTCCGGGCCGCTGGGGGTTCCCTCCGCGTCGTAAGTGTCTGTGGAACTGCCCAGACGGATGGTCGCCTGGTAGCGCTTGTCTTCGGCGGAAACAAACTCGCTGAGGCGCACAGCCGGGCCGATCAGCACCACCAGCACGCCAGAGGCGCGCGGGTCCAGAGTGCCGGTGTGGCCGGCCCGGCGGATGCCGGTGCCGCGGCGGATGATCTGCACAACATCGTGCGAGGTGAGGCCAACGGGCTTGTCCACCACCAATACGCCGGAAACGAGATTGTTCACGTCTTGATTCATAGTACCCCTATCCCCAGTGCCTGAGTGATAGTCGTGCATGTGAAAACGATAATTTCCTTTCTATGTTCTTTCTAACGCCTATGGCGCTGATCAACTATAGGTATTTCATCCCAAATATCTACTGCAAAGCGGCCCGAGTAGCCGCCAAAACAACCTCATGAGCATGCGCCAGGCTGCCGTGCAGCACAGCGCCGGCGGCGGCCACATGCCCGCCGCCGCCGAACTGGGCGGCGATCCGCGAGACATCATGCCCGCCCTGGCTGCGCCAGCTCACCTTGACCTGGTTATCGGCCTGCTCCACGAACAGCACGGTGATGGCGGCGCCCTCGATCATCGAGATATTGTTCACCAGCTCGGCATCATCGTTGCCCGGGTAGCCCACGGCTTTGCGGTCAGCCAGGGTCAGGCTGCCCCACACCAGGCCGCCATCTCGCTGCAGGCTGGTGAGCCCTGCGCCCCAGTAGCGCATGGCCTGGAAGGAGCGGCGCAGCAAGGCGCGCTCGTACAAGGCCGGCAGGTCAGCGCCCTTCTCGATCAGATCGGCCGAAAGGCGGATGGCTTTGGGGGTCATGTTGGATGTGCGAAAGCCCATGGTGTCGGTAAGGATACCGGTGAGCAGCGCATCGATGACAGCGGGCGAGAATTCCAAACCCAGCGCTGGGAAATGCTCGGCCAGCAGGGCGCAGGTGGCCACTGCGGCCGGGTCCACCAGATTGATGGCGCCAAAATTGGTGTTGCTGATGTGGTGGTCGATATTGATGTCTACGGGAGGGAACCCGCTCAGGGATTCACCACAGCGGTCTTGGGTGGCTGCATCCACGGTGACTACCAAGTCCACGGGAGCTTCAGCAGCCCGCACGATCTCGGCCCAGCCGTGCAAATGTTTGAAGTCAGCCGGCGCGCCATCCGTCAGCACCATCTGCACCTGCTTGCCGTCAGCCTTCAGGGCCAGGCCCAGCGCCAGCACTGAGGCAACTGCGTCACCATCCGGGCGCACATGGGATGTGACCAGCACGCGCGAGGCGGCCCGCAGGCGGGAGGCGGCTTGCTTCAATACTTCAGCGTTCACGGCTTCTTCGTACCCGGCTTGGAACTATCAGACTGGTTGAGCTCGGAGATGATCTGCTCGATGCGCTGGGCGCGCTCAGGCGTGGGGTCCCACACGAAGCGCAGGCGCGGGAAGGTGCGCAGGTCCATTTCTTTGGCCAGCTCGCTGCGCAGGAAGCCGCTGGCATGCTTGAGGCCTGCCAGCACTTCCCGCTCGCGCTCTACGCCTTCGAGAGCGGAGACGAAGATGCTGGCCACCGAGAGCTCGCGGTCCACATTGACATCGGTAACAAAGATGCCCTGCAAGCGCGGGTCGGTGACGCGGAACAGGAGCAGCTCAGAGAGCAGCTCCTGCATCCGCTTGCCTATGCGTGCCGCGCGCGAGAGTGAGACCATGCTTTGGTACCTTACTGCGCGGCGACCAGCTCACGCACATAGCACTCGATGACGTCTTTCTCTTTGAAGTCATCGAAGTCTTTGAGGTTGATGCCGCACTCAAAGCCAGTCTTGACCTCTTTCACATCGTCCTTCTCGTGCTTGAGCGAGGTCAGCTCACCCTCGTACACCAGGGTCTTGTCACGGTAGATGCGCAGGAAGGCGCCACGGCGCAGCTCGCCTTCGGTCACGCGGCAGCCGGCGATCTTGCCGTAGCGGCTGATCTTGAAGACCTGCAGCACTTCGGCTTTGCCGATGACGCGCTCCTTGAGCTCCGGCTTGAGCATACCCTTCAAGGCCTTCTCAACGTCTTCGGTCATGCGGTAGATGATGTCGTACAGGCGGATGGAAACGCCCTCTTTTTCAGCTTTGCGCTGGGCCGGGCCGTCGGCCACCACGTTGAAACCCATCACGATCGCTTTGGAAGCCCCTGCCAGCTGGATATCGCTCTCGCTGATGTTGCCGGTGCCAGTGTGCAGCACATGCACGCCGATCTCGCCTTCTTTGTCCTTGGACTTCATCGCCTCCAGGGAGGAAACGATCGGCTCAAGCGAGCCCTGCACGTCAGCCTTGACGATCAGGCGCAACTCGCGCACATGCCCAGCCTGGAAGGCTTCGAACATGCTCTCCAGGGTCAATGCACCAACCGGTGAGTTTTTGTCAGCCTTTTCCTTCTCGGCGCGCTCGGCCACCAGGTTGCGGGCCTCGCGCTCGTTCTCGACGACCCGGAAGGGCTCGCCGGCCACAGGTACATCGTTGAGGCCGAGCACAGACGCGGGCGTGGAAGGGCCAGCTTCTTCGATCTTCTTGCCGGCGAAGTCAAACATGGCGCGCAGACGGCCATAGGCCGTGCCCACAACCACAGTGTCGCCCATTTTCAGGCTGCCGTTCTGCACCAGCAGCGTGGCGATCACGCCGCGCGAAGGGTCACGTTCGCCCTCGATCACAGTACCGATCACTTCGCCAGCGGGGTTGGCCAGGATCTCGGTATTGTCGGCCACCAGCAGAATAGCTTCCAGCAGGTCTTCCAAGCCCACTTTCTGCTTAGCAGACACCGGCACCACGATCGTGTCGCCGTCCCACTCATCAGGGATCAGGCCGTTATCGGCCAGCTGCTTCTTGACCAGCTCCGGGTTGGCGTTGGGGCGGTCCACCTTGGTGAGGGCCACCACGATGGGCACACGCGCGGCGCGGGCATGCGCCAGCGCTTCTTTGGTCTGCGGCATGACGCCGTCATCGGCAGCCACCACGAGGATGACCACATCTGCGCCCTGGGCGCCGCGCGAGCGCATAGCCGTAAATGCGGCGTGGCCCGGGGTGTCAAGGAAGGTGATCAGACGCTCTTTGTGTGAGGCCTGGTAAGCGCCGATGTGCTGGGTGATGCCGCCGGCCTCTTCGTTCACAACGGAGGTCTGGCGAATGGCGTCCAGCAAGGTGGTCTTGCCGTGGTCTACGTGCCCCAGGATGGTGACCACTGGCGCACGCGGTTTGAGATTCTTCTTGTCCTCATTGGCGATCAGCTGACGCCACAAGGGCACCTCGCCCACCGGCTTGCTCTCCAGCTCATCCACCTTGAGCAGCGTAGCCTCGTAGCCCATCTCAGCCGCAACGACGGCGGCGGTGTCAAAGTCAATATGCTGGTTGATGTTGGCCATCACGCCGTTGGACATGAGGGTCTTGATGATCTGAATGGGGCTGGCTTCAATGGCTTCGGCCAACTCACGTACGGTGAGGTTGGCGGGGAGCTCGATGGATTTGGCCTCAGTGGCTTTCACATTTTCTGCCATGTCTATCTCCTTCTATCCATAAAGAATTGCTTCCCCCGAAGCACATTCTACCAACTTGCTCAATCGGCTGTTTTTAGCACGCTTGCGTGCCTAAAACAGCCACTTACTCTTGCGGCAGCGCCTCAAAGAAGGCGGCCAGCCGCTGAGCATCCGCTTCGCTCAGGCTGGTGCGCAAGGCACTCGCCAGGCTGTGGCGGATGCCGTGCTCCCAGCAGCTGCGCTGCGCATGCAAATATGCGCCGCGCCCCGGCTGCTTGCCGGTGGGGTCTGCAAACACGCCGTCCGGAGTGCGCACCAGGCGCACCAACCCAACCTTGGCCTCAGTCTGCCGGCAGGCTACGCAGGTACGCTGGGGCACATGCCGGGCACGCCCAGCTTGCTTTGTGGGCTTCGCAGGCTTTGCCATGGCACGAACCTTCTTGCGGGCTTAGTCTTCCTCCCACTCCTCACGCATGTGCGGAATGGTGGTGTCCGTATCCGGATCGTAGTCCAGCTCGCGGAATTTCTTTTTCTTCTTCTTTTTCTTGTCGTCCTGGGCAGGGGTACTGCCAGGCTTGCCGGCTTTGCCAGTCGTCAGCTTGGCGCTGGTCTTGGCAAAGATCTCATCCAGTGACTGGCCGGGCGCCGGGCGTTCAGCCTGCATGGCGGCCAGCAGGTCTTCATCTTCCTGCGAGAGCTGTACCGGCCCGTCGTCCGTCTGCGCTACCGGCGCGGGGACCTCGGCCACCGGAGCAGGCTCTTCAACCTCAGGCTCCAGCTCCGGCTCGGCTTCCACCGCGGCAGGTTCAGCCTTGGGTGCCGGGGCCGGGAAGTCAAAGGCGTCGATCGCGGCCTCGATGGTCTTCAGCGTCTCAGGACCAATGCCCTCCATAGCCAGCAGTTCATCGCTGTCCAGCTTGAGCTGGGTCATCAGTTCACCAATAGTGGAGTAGCCTTCACCGCTCAGCTTGATCGCCAGGCTGGGAGCCAGGCCCAGATCATCCAGCGGGATGTCGAAGGCGGTCTCAGGCAGGGTTGCCTCGACCTCGGCGCGCTTCTGACGCTCGGCGTCGAGAATGGCCTCACGCTGAGACTGGGCGCCGCTTTCGATGCGGTCCACAAAGCGGCCCAGCAAGGTGTATTCCTCAGGCGTGAGCGGGCGGCCTTCGGCCTTCTTGGCCAGCGCGGTTTCAACCAGCGGCAGCTGCTCAGCCCACTCAGGGTTCTGCTCCAGGAAGGCGGCATCGCCCTGGGCCTTGGCCAGCGCGTCAGAGGCGGCCTCAGGCAGGCTCTTGATGTCAATGCGCCAGGCGGTCAGCTTGGCGGCCAGGCGGGCGTTCTGCCCATCACGGCCGATGGCCAGGCTCAGCTGATCTTCAGGCACCACTACGGTAGCGGTCTTGCCGCCGCCGGTCTCTTCTTCAAGATATACGCCGGTGACGCGGGCGGGGCTCAGCGCCTTGGCGATGAACTGCGAAGGGTCAGAGTTCCACTCGATCACGTCAATCTTTTCATCGTGGAGTTCGCGCACAATGGCCTGGATGCGCACACCGCGCATGCCTACGCAGGCGCCCACCGGGTCAATACCGGCTTGCAGAGCGGAGACGGCCACCTTGGAGCGGTAGCCCGGCTCGCGGGCGATGGAGCGGATCTCCACCAGGCCCTGATAGATCTCAGGCACCTCGTCTTCAAGCAGGCGGCGCAGGAAGTCCTTGTGGGCGCGGGTGAGAATGATCTCAGGCCCGCGAGTGGTGTCTTTGACTTCGAGCAGGAGGGCGCGCACACGGTCGTGGACGCGGAAACGCTCACCAGGGATCTGCTGGCTGCGCGGCATCTTGCCCTCAGCCTTGCGGTCCAGACCGATCGTGATCATGTGCGGGTTGGCCGCCTGCACCACACCGTTGACGATCTCGCCTTCCAGCGTGGAGAAGTGGTCCTTCTGCGCCAGGCGCTCGGCCTCACGGATGCGCTGCTGGATCATCTGACGGGCGGCCTGGGCGGCTACACGGCCGAAGTCCTCAGGCGTGCTCTCGACCATGACGATATCGTCGAGTTGCGCCTCCGGGTTCTCCTTGCGGGCGTCTTCCAGCGTCACTTCAGTGCGCTGGTCCTGCACCTCTTCAACGACTTCCTTTTCGGCGTAGATCTGCATCTCACCGGTGGTCTCGTTGATGCGCGCTTCGATCTGCTGCGCAGTGGAGGCGTTGACCGTCTTGCGGTAGGCGGAGACGAGCGCAGCCTCCAGCGCGCCGATGATCACATCGCGCGGCAGCTGCTTGTCATCCAAGACTTCATTGAACGCCAGAGCAAATTCTTTCTTCATCCCTAACTCCTGATTACAACCAATACTATATAAGCAAAAAAGTGGGGGTTGCCCACTTCCGTCGCCATTACTATGCGGTTACGAAGCTTGGATATTCTAGCACCCTGAAATGGAAAAGGCAAGCGGCAGGGATAAGGAATGGATGAGCTAGAGCGCCTTGCCCAGGCGCCAGCCCGGCTCATGCAGGTGGCGCTGCTGGCCCTCATGGTCAATAAAGCTCCAGTAGCCGGTGACGCGGTGCAGCTCGGCATAGCCGTGGCGCAGGTAGAAGCGCAGGCCGCCGGGGTTGTCTTCGGCCACATTGAGCGCCACCCAAGCGAAGCCGCCTGCCCGCAGGTCGGCCTCGGCGTGCAGCAGCAGCGCACTGCCCAGGCCCAGATTGCGATGCTCGGGCCGAACCCGGAAGGAATGGATGAAGGCGCGCTGGCGGCCGTCTGCGGTTTGCGGGTCATTCTCGGAGTTCAGCAGCACGAACAGCTGGCCCACCAGCTGTTCGTCCTCGGCCTGCACGCCCCACAGGGTGGCGTTGCCCGCCTGGGCGCGCTCGAAGGCCACCGCATACACCCGCCGGAAGTGGGCGAACTCGCCCTCCCATTCCAGCGCTACCGCATCCGCCGCCTGCAGCCGGCGGATGGCGTAGCCGGCCGGCAGTGCGATCTGGCTGGCCTCAGTATTGCTCACGCAGCAGCGTCTCCAACAAAGCCGCTTCTTGCTTGCGAGTTTTGACCTTGCCGTCCAGCCAGGCGGCGCGCAGCGCTTGCAGAATGTGGCCGTATGCTTTTCCAGGCTTGAGGCCACGCGCCGTAAGAGTGTTACCGTCAGCATAGGGCTGCAGGCTGCGCCAGCGCCGGCTGTACGCCAGAAGCCGCGCCGCAAAAGGGGTATTGCGTTGCAGGATGTAGAGCGCATACACCGCCAACTGTGGGGCGCGCTGCAGCGTGAACGTCAGCGCGCTATTGGGCATGCCTGCCAATTTGCGCGACTGCGCGCGCAGGCCGCTGGCCGCCTGCGCAGCGGCGGCCAGCTCTGCAGTTAGGCGCAGACGCCGCGCCACGGCCTCCACTGTGGTTGGCGCATGCTGCGCCAACCACACCACCAGGCCAAGCTCGGCCTGAGTAGGAGCTATGCCCCAGACCTTCGCTGGCTTTTGGATATGCGCCAGCGCCGTTGCGATCGCCGCGTTCCATTGCAGCTTGGGGTGAATAGCCCGCAGCACGCCATATTTCTGAAGACTGGACAGTATCTGGGCGCGCTTGGGCTCTTGCAATATCAAATCGATCTCGTTGTAGATGCGCTCGCCGGAAACCGCATCCAGCCTGCCCACATTGGCACGCAGCTGCTGCTGGGTCTTGCGCTCGAGCGCAAAACCCAGCCGGCCGCTGAAGCGCAACGCACGCAGGATGCGCGTGGGGTCATCGCTGAACGACTGGTCATGCAATACGCGGATGACGCCAGCGCGCAGGTCAGCCAGGCCGCCCCACGCATCCAGGATCTGGCCCGCTTGCGTGCCGTCCAGGCGCAAGGCTAGGGTGTTGATACTGAAATCACGCCGGAACTGGTCGTCCACCATCGTAGAGAACTGCACCGTGGGCAGTGCGCCGGGCCGCGCATACGTCTCACGCCGCGCCGAGATGAGGTCCACAAAATCAGGCAGGCCGCCGCCGGGCGGCAGACGCCACAGCGCCGTGCCAAACGGCTTGTGCGCCAGCAGGCTGCCGCCCAAGCTGCGCACCAGTTGGCGTCCAAAGGCGATGGCGTCGCCCTCCACCACCAGGTCCAGATCCAAACTGAGGCGGCCCAATAGCACATCACGCACATAGCCGCCCACGATGTACAGGGGCATCCGGCTGCGCTCAGCCTGGGCCGCCACGGCGCGCAGCAGCCGGCGGCTGGCCGGCGGCAGCGGCGCCAGGGCGCGGGTCAAGGGCAACCGCGGAGTGGCAGACTTCAGCTGGCTGAGCAGCCGAACAGGTTTGGGCATGAATTAATAATAGTGGAAAGCGGGCTACTTGGTGAGCAGGAAGCGCAAGGCGACCCGGCCGATATGCACAATGTCGCCGTCCTGCAAATGGCTACCCTCTGGGGAAACGGGCGCATAGTTGACCCAGGTGCCGGCATGCGAGCCCATATCCGCAATATGGAAATCGCCCATCTCATCCTGGGTGATACGTGAGTGCTGTTTATCGACTGAGGGTTCAGACAATATCAACGTACAAGTAGGACCGGAGCCGATCGTCACCTCAGCCATGCTGAGCGGCAACACCTGGGCCGGCTTGGACGGGTCTTGCATCGCCAGCCGCTGCAGTGTGGCCGGGGCCACCGGCTCCTCATCCGGCTCGTCTTGCAAATGCGGTACCTCATCCATACCCAGCGGCGAGTCGTTGAGCGGGTCCACCACCGGGCGCGGCGCGGTGCGGCTGCGCCGGTCACGCGCAAAGATGCGATTGAGTCGCACCGGGTCCAGGCGGCCGGAGAGCACCATCACCAAAAAGAAGGCGCCCGCCGCGATCAGCACCACTGAAAAGGCCAGGGTCGAGCCCGCCCGTGAGAGCAGCGCCTGGAACCAGGTGGCAGGCGCCTGCACACTGATCTCAACTGGGAAGTCAATGCTTTCCCCGATCAAGCCCAGCTCATCCTGCACCTCGGCCCGCAGGAAGATCTGCTGGCTCTGGTTATACGGCTTGAGGTCCCAGGCGAAGTGTGTGAAGGGCGCGGTGGTGTTCTCCGCCACGATCTCATCGTTCACATAGAGGGTGCTGCGCACAACGTTGCGCTCAAACCCATCCGGGAACTCCACCAGCAGCTCGATCGGCTGGCTGAAGGGTGAAAGCAGCTGCGGGTCGATGGCGGCCGGGCCACGCGCGATCTGGGTGGGCGGGCTGACAAGGATCGGGTTGGGCGGCTGGATCTGTAGCGAGATGGTGAAGGGCTGCGAGGTCAGCCCGTCGCCCTGGGCCTGCATGACCAGCTCGTGCTCGCCGGTCCGGCGCAGCTGCGAGTAGTACTGAAAGAAATACGCGCTGCGCAGTGGCGAGAAGAATGGCTCGGGCGAACTGAGGGTTTCGCCAGCCGAGAATTGCAAACGCTGCCCGGCCGAATTCTCAGCCATGCTGAGCAACAATTGCGAAGCTTCATTTTCAAACAGAGAGGGCGAATCCACCTGCCAGATGACCAACGGCACGCCCAGCTCATCCAACTGGGCCATAAAATCCGGGGCGGCGGTTTCAATATCGGCCAGGCGCGGGGTGGTGGTGACCCACCAGATGGCGGTGTTGGCGTCATCTGGCGCAGGCTGGGCCGCGATCGCCAGTGCATTCGCCAAAGCCTGCAGATCAGGATACAGCGTGCCCGGCGGCGCCTGCACTCCGTCCAAAGCGGTCTGCCACTCGCTCAGGATGCCATTGTTGACCAAGGTGCCCTCGGGCGTCACCAGCGTCAGCAGGGTATCGCTGGTGGAGGAAAGCGTGCTGGTCCAATCGCGAATAGCCTGCTTTACGTAATCGACACGCTGCGTACCCTGCCCATCACGAATGCCAAAGGGCTCCGCCGGGGTGAATACCATGATCATGCGCAGGCCGATCTGCACATTGCGCAGTTGCTGGATCGGCTGGGCTACGCCGTCCTCCAGCATCTGCAGTTGCTCAGGAGTCAGGTCAGTGATGCGCGCTCCGCTGGCGTCTTGCGCGTCAAAATACCCTGTGATCGAGGGGAAGTCATTGGTCTGCACCGAGCGGAGTGTGATGCGCGCCCCGGTCTGCGCGGCGGTGTTATACGGTACCGCCGCCAACAAGAGGGTCAGCGCAAGTAGAAAACGCTTCACTGGCGGCATTCTAACCTGTGCTGCAGGCTGCAATGTGTGTGCGCGATTAAGGCAGCCGCATACACGCTGGCGGCTACAATCTGGTCAGTATGGCGTCTCGCAGCCCAGTAACGCTAGTTAAAGCCCTTTGGCAGCTTGGCCCGCGCACGTTGGCGCAGTACGGGCTGTATGCGTTGCAGCTGCGCAGCGGCTGGCTTCGCACCCAGACGCCAGCGGGCGGCGCGGTCCAGCCCTCAGGCCCGATAGTACGCCTGATGCAGCCGGCCAACCCGGCTGCCCTGCGCAAACGGCTTGGCCCGCAAGCCAAAGCCGTATTCGCCGAAGCCGATGAAGTGCTGCGCGGCCGCGTGCGTTTGTTTGGCGGGTCAGCGCGGCCGCTAAAGCTGAAACCTGGCGGTACCCTCAAACACTGGACCGCCTACACCCGCGCCCTGCCGGATGGCAGCGACATCAAGCCGGTATGGGAAGTGGGCCGCCTCGCCTGGGCGACGCTGTTGGCGCGCGCCTACTGGCTCAGCGGCCAGGAACGCTATGCGGAAGGGTTTTGGCGGCGCGTGGAGCAATTCCTGGCCAGCAACCCGCCCAATATGGGACCTCACTGGTCCTCTGCGCAGGAGGTAGCCCTGCGCCTGATCGCGCTCAGCTTCAGCTACAGCCTAGTGGCTGAAGCAAAAGCCAGCACGCCCCAACGCCTAGAGCGGCTGAGCCAGGCTTTGGCCACCCACGCTGACCGCATCCCGCCCAGCCTGAGCTATGCCCAGGCCCAGAACAACAACCACCTGCTCAGCGAAGCGCTCGGTCTATGGACCGCGGGTCTGGCGCTGCCGCAGCACCCCAAAGCCAACGCCTGGCGCGCCTCGGGTCGCAAACATTTTACAGAAGGCATCCGCCGCCAGGTAGCTGCCGACGGGGTCTACAGCCAGCACAGCGCCAACTACCAGCGCCTGATGCTGCAACTGGCCGCCTGGGCCACCCAGCTGGCCGCCGCCGAAGGCCAACCGCTGCCCAGCCGCACGCGTGAACTGCTGCGCGCCGCCTGCACCTGGCTGTTTGGCCTGCTGGACACTGAAAGCGGGCAAGTTGCCAACCTGGGGCCGAATGACGGCGCGTACATACTGCCGCTCAGCGTGCTGCCGTTCAGCGATCACCGCCCTGCCCTGCAAGCCGCGGCTGCCGCCCTGGGTCTGCCCGGCCTTAAGCCGGGTCTGTGGGATGAGATATGCATGTGGCTTGGGCTGGATGGCAAGCGGCTACCCACCCGCGCCAGCAAGAAGGCTGCTTCACCCTTGCGGATCGAAGCTGGAGATGGCTGGGCTTACTTGCGCGCCGCCCAGTTCAACGGGCGGCCCGGCCATGCCGACCAGTTGCATCTTGATCTGTGGTACCGCGGCCTCAATATTGCGCAGGATGCTGGCACATTTCTATACAATGCGCCTGCGCCGTGGGACAACGCGCTGGCCGGCACCGCCGTACACAACACCCTGATGCTGGATAGCGCAGATCAAATGACACGCGCTGGGCGTTTCCTCTGGCTGGACTTTGCGCAGGCCACCGTCCTTGAACACAGCCCGCGCCGCGCAATGGCAGAACACAACGGCTACCGCAGCCGCGGCCTGACCCACCGCCGCAGCGTGCAAGCGAGCCCGCAGGAATGGCTGGTGTTGGATGAGGTGCTAGGCAATGTATGCGGCCACCGCGGGCGGCTGCATTGGCTGCTGCCGGATTGGCCCTGGCGCATATCAGGCGACACGTTGCACCTGCGCTCACCCAAGGGCCGCATCAGCATTCAGGTGGAGGGTCACGCCCTCAGCCTGCTGCGGGCCGGCAAACGGCTGCACGGCCGCGCCGCGGCCAGCCCCACCGCGGGCTGGGTCTCGCATACCTATGCCAGCAAGCAACCTGCAGTAGCATTGGTGGTTGAACTGGAAGGCGATGAATTGCAAGCCATCACCACCAGGTTCGTATTTCCCAAATGAGCAGCCGTTCACTTCACATTCTGCTGGTGCACCAGGCCTTTGTGGCGCTGGACGAGGCTGGCGGCACGCGCCACTATGAGTTTGCGCGCTATCTTGCCCAGCACGGCCATCGCGTCACGGTCATCGCCAGCCAGACCAGCTATCTGACTGGCACAGACGCCAACAAGGGCATCGAAACCACCACCTTCGAGGGCGGCGGCAGCCTGAGCATCCTGCGCGTGCGCACCCTGTCTGGCCTGCACCGCAGTTTTGTGCGGCGCCTGTTGAATTTCTTCAGCTTCACGTGGAACGCCTTCTGGGCCGGTCTACGCGTCAAGGCTGTGGATGTAGTCTGGGGCACCACCCCGCCTATCTTCCAGGCCGCCAGCGCCTGGGCGCTCGCGCGTCTCAAGCGCGCCTCGTTCGTGCTGGAAGTGCGTGACCTGTGGCCCGCCTTTGCGGTCGCCGTGGGTGTGCTGCAAAACCCACTCCTCATCGCGGCCTCCGAATGGTTGGAACGTTTTCTGTATCGCGGCGCTCACACCGTGCTGATCAACTCGCCCGGCTTCATGGCCCATGTGCAGGCGCGTGGCGCTCGCCTGGTGCGCCTGGTGCCCAACGGCGCCGATGCGGCCATGTTCGATCCGCAGGCAGACGGCGCCGCTTTCCGCGCCCAACACGGCCTTCAGGGCAAGTTCATTGCCCTCTACGCTGGGGCGCATGGCCTCTCGAACGATTTGGGCATTCTGCTGCAGGCCGCCGAGCAACTGCGTGCTCACCCTGATATTCAAATCGTACTGGTGGGCGACGGCAAAGACAAGCCCGGGCTGCAAGCTCAGGCTGCCGCCAAGCAGCTCAGCAATGTGCATTTCATCGCCCCGCTGGCCAAAGAAGCCATGGCCAGCGCCCTGGCCGCCGCGGATGTGTGCATTGCCATTCTAAAACCGCTTCCGCTCTACGCCACGGTCTACCCCAACAAAGTCTTCGACTACCTGGCCGCCGGCCGCGCCGTGGCGCTGGCGATCGATGGCGTGATCCGCCAGGTGGTGGCGGACGCCAATGCCGGCGTCTTCGTGCCTCCGGGCGACCCGCAAGCCATGGCGGATGCCTTGCTACATCTCTCCACCCAACCGGAGCAGGTGCGCGCCATGGGCGCAGCTGGTCGCGCCTTCCTGCAGGCGCACTTCAACCGGCCGCAGTTGGCCGCCCAGCTGGAAGCTGTGCTGCTGGAGACTGCCGGCAAACAGGCGCAGTAAAATTCCGCAAAAGCCGATGGCTAAGAAAAGCAAGACCCTCAACCTGGAAGAAGGCGAACTGCGCCGCATGCTGCTCGACTGGCGCGCCGCCGACCGCAAGCGCCGCGTCGACGCCTTCAGCCAATCGGGCGAACTGCTGCCACTGGACGCCGAGGACACCGAAGGCGTCGAGGTGGAGCCGCTGGCGAGTACCCGCATCCACGCCGACCCTGACCTGCGGCTGGCCCAGCCCAAGAACAAGCGCGCCCGCGTCTGGGTTGAGCGCGCCCTGCTGGCGGTCGAACTGCTGGCGGTGGTGGGGTTAGGTTTCGTCTTCATCAATGGCTTGGACTTGCTGAGCCAGCTCAACGACGAGATCAGCAGCAACTTCGCCGGCGGCACCGCCAGCCCGGCCCCGCTGCTGGGGCCGGTCGTATTGCCCTCTGGGCACACCGCCCCCGGCGCCAACAACCCGGCTGCCCCCAACGAAGCCGAGATCCCTGACCATCTGCGTCCGCTGGTGCAGGCCTACTCCGCCGCGCTGGTGCTGCCCACCCCAGGGCCGGAGCAGGCCATGTCGATCAGCATCCCCACCATCGGCGTCAACGCGCCGGTGGTGCAGGGCGACGACTGGGAAGCGCTGAAACGCGGCGTCGGCCAGCACATTGGCAGCGCCAACCCCGGCCAGAACGGCAACCTGGTGCTGAGCGGGCACAACGACATTTACGGTGAAGTCTTCCGCCAGCTTGACCAGCTGCAGCCCGGCGACGAGATCGTGGTGCATACCGCCCAGAATTCGTACACCTACACGGTGACGGACCAACTCTTCGTGGCGCCTACCTTTGTGCAAGTCATGTTCCCTACGCCGGATGCAACTCTGACGCTGATCAGCTGTTACCCCTACCGTATCAACACCCAGCGCATCATCATCCAGGCTGAGCTGACCCGCATTTCTGACGCGGGCTAATCCGCATACCAATCCCATTACGGAGACGCATTGCCAAAGCTCAACGCCGCCCTGATCTACCGTCTCATTTATGTTGTCTTCGGTTTCAGCACCATGGTGATGTACACCACCTACGTGGTCTACCGCGTGGAGGTGGCCGGGCTGGACGCCTTGCAGCTGGTGCTGCTGGGCACTGCGCTGGAGGTCAGCATCTTCTTGTTCGAAGTGCCGACGGGCGTCGTAGCGGATATATACAGCCGACGCCTCTCCATCATCATCGGCGTGTTCCTTTTTGGCATTGGTCACGCCATCGAAGGGCTGGTGCCCATCTTCAGCGTGATCCTGCTCTCGCAGGTGGTGTGGGGCTTCGGGCACACCTTCATCAGCGGCGCGCTGGATGCGTGGATCACGGATGAGGTCGGCACCAGGCGCGTCGGCCCCATCATCATCTCCGGCAACCAGCTGGAGATCCTCGGCAGCTTGGTCGGGATCCCTGTCGGCGTATGGAGCGCGGAATACCTTGGCCTCTCGTTCCCGTATTTTGTGGGCGGCGGTGTGCTGGTGGCGCTTGGCATCTTCCTGATCTTTGTCATGCCGGAGCACGGGTTCAAGCCCGTGCCCGTCAAGGAACGCCAGGGTTGGCGCACCATGTTCAAAACCTTCAATGCCGGCTTAAAGACCGCCCGGCGCAGTGCGGCCCTGATGGTCTTCGCCGTAGCTGCGTTGTTCGTTGGCCTGTACAGCGAAGCCTGGGACCGTCTAGCGCAGCCCTACCTCCTGCAGGTCTTCAGCTTCCCGGCCCTGGGCACGCTACAACTTAGCAACGTCCAGTGGTTCGGCGTGCTCAACGTCATCTTCCTCCTGGTTGGCCTTTTGGCCAACCAGATCGCCAAGCGCGCCGTGGATACCACCCGCGGCCCGGCAGTGGCCCGCGGCCTGCAGCTGCTGTACGCCGGCATGGTGCTCGCCATGCTATTGTTCTCACTGACCGGCAGCTTTGCCGTGGCGCTGCTGGCCATGGTGGCCTTCAACGGCCTGCGGCGGGTCACCTTCCCGCTCACGCGCACCTGGATCAACCAGCAGATCCCCACCAAGTCGCGCGCGACCGTGCTCTCTATGGCCGGCCAGATCGACGCCCTGGGCGAGCTGGGCGGCGGGCCGATCCTCGGCACGGTCGGCCGCATGTACTCCATGCGGGCCGCCTTGGTCACCTCGGCCCTTGTGCTCACACCAGTGGTGGCGCTCTTCCAACGCATCATTGCCATGACCCACTCGCCTGCAATAAAAAAGAAGAGCCGCGTTTAGCGGCTCTTCTTTCTTTACTTGGCTTTCGTGCTGGCTAGGGTGTATACCAGCGGGCTCGCCAGTCGCCAGAGCCGGCTTCCGGCTCAAAGAAATCAGCGTTGATGTGCACCATGTGCATGAACAGCTGGCCAGGCTTCAGCGGGAACGGCGTGCCATCCGCGTACTCAAAGCGGATCGGGCGCGTGCGCCCGGTTTCCCTCTCGTAGTCCCCGTTCAAGGTAGACCAGTTGAGATCGCACACAAGGCCATCGCGCAGCAGCTTGGCGCGGCCCGTGCGGCTTTCCATGTGAACGTCGATGATCGTACCCGCCGCGTTGAGCTCTTCATGTTCCACAAAGAACACGATCACATTCTCAAAAGCCTGCGGTTCGCCGGTCAGGGCCTCGGTGCTGACTTCCTGCACATCCGGCGCCAGGTAGGTGTTCTGGTGGCGGATGTAGGCGCCACTGGCCTCATCGTAGCTCCAGTAGGTCTGGTTGTTGATGTTGTAGAACATGGTCAGCGAGTTGGCCGGCACGCAGCCATCCGGCGGGTTGGCGTCGAACAGGTTGCCGGTCAGGTTGGGCGGGCCGTAGATGCTGATGTTGTTGGCCGCAACTTCCTGCAGCTTGGTGACGTCAATGCCCGCCGCGCCGATGTCGTTGGCATCGTTGTTGGCGGCCTGAGCGCACACCTGGATCTGCGCCAGCACGGTGGGGTCCGCGCCGGCGATGACCGTGCACCCCTCGAAGTACCCGCGCATGACCTCATACACCAGGCGGCCGGAGCGCACGCCCTCGATGATGATGGAGTGGCGCAAGCCGGCGTCAATATCCAGCTTCTCGTTGGCACCTTGAGGCAGGGTGAAGCCATCCGTCAAGCCAGTCGAGGGGTTGGGGTCGCTGTCCACATCATCAGCTGCCAGGTTGGCGCTGACGAAGTAGAAGGTTTGCAAATGAGTTGGAATCGTGAAGCGCACCTGATAGGTAAAGCCTTGCTGCGGCTCCACGACGAAGTAGTAGCGGCCGGCGCTGTCGGTGATCGTACTGGCCACCACCTGGCTGCTCAGGATCAGATCCACGCCGATGCCCGGCACGCCCGGCTCGCCCGCGTCCTGCTGGGCATTGCCGTTGAGGTCATACCAGGCCACATCGCCGATGAGGAATTCGCCCTCAGCCAGCTCCGGCTGGCCCTCGCCAGCCTGGTCACCCAAAACCGAGTCGAGGTCAATTTCCGGGTAGCAGCCGTAGAACTGGGCGTACAGACGCGTGTCGCCGTCACCGATCCACCATTCGCTCACCCAGGCCGCCCACTGCAGGCCCGTGGCCGGCCGGGTGGCTGCCGGCGGGAATTGCGAGATCGAGATGCCCACCACGCCCCAGTCCACTGCGGCCGGCTCGCACAGCGGCTGGCCGGTCAGCGGGTTGTAGCCCGTCGGGAACTCATCGGGCCCCATGCTGGTGGGCGCAGCCAGCACAAAGCCAGCGTCGTATACCGCGCCATCTTCGGTCAGCGTGAAGCTCTCCGTCTGGCCGCTGTTGGCGTCCGCATCGCTGTCAACAGCGTCGTCACCCGCATCCACGGCAGTGAACTGATAGTCCAACGAAGGAATGAAGGCCAGCGCGTACTCCGCGTCAATGGCCTGCTCGTCAAACGCATACTGCCCATCGGCGCCGGTGCTGACCTCGGCCAGCGGGTCGCCGTTGGCGTCCAGCAGGCGCACGGCTACATCCGCCAAGGCGGATTCGCCGTCGCCGCGCAGGCCGTCAGCATCCGCATCCAGCCAGGTCTGGCCGCTGATGCTGGCCGTGGCCTCGCTTTCATCGGCTGCAGGAGCGGGCTCGGCGGTTTCTAGCAGTACCAGGCCAGCATCGATGGTCTCGTCCACTGAGGACAGGCTCAGCGTGCCAGTGCGCCCAGTATCCGGGTCGGCGTCGCTGTCCAGGGCAGGGTCATCTCCCTGCAGCGGCTGCGTAAAGGCATAGCCGGCCGGCAGCTCAAAGACCACGTAGAAATCACCGCCTGAAGACTGCTGCGACAGCGAATAGCTGCCGTCGGCTGCGCTGACTGCGCTGGCCTGCTCCTCGCCACTGGCAGAGTACAGGGTCACGGTGACGCCGGCAACGCCGGGCTCACCAGCATCCTGGACGCCGTTGCCGTTCTCGTCCAGCCAAACCAGGTTACCGGCGCCCACACAGCCGGCCAAAACAAGTGAAAGAAGTGCAATTACCAGGAATTGCAATCGTGTACTTTTCATAAAAAGCCTCCTGCTTCGCAAAAATTGTATACGCAAACGCCCTTCAATCAAAATGAGTGGCGAAAAATGCCAAGCCTGACCAGGGCGGTATAATGACTGCGGAGCAATAAATGACACGTGATTTCTTTGATACTCGCAGCACCCTCTCTGTTGGCCCTAAAACATATACCTTCTATAGCTTAAGAAAACTTGAGGCCGCCGGCCTGACCAAGCTCGACAGGTTGCCCTTCTCCATGCGCATCATGCTGGAGGCGGCCCTGCGCGGCTGCAACAACGTCGACATCCTCGAAGAGGATGTGCGCAACCTGGCCGCCTGGCAGCCCCGCGTCGAGCAGCGCGGCGCCATGCCCTTCAAGCCCGCCCGCGTGCTTCTGCAAGACTTCACCGGCGTGCCCACCATCGTGGACCTGGCCGCCATGCGTGATGCGGTGGCCAAGCTGGGCGGCGACCCCAAGAAGATCAACCCTCAGGTGCCGGTAGACCTGGTCATCGACCATTCCGTACAGGTAGATTTCTTTGCCAGCGCCGATGCCCTGCAGCGCAACGCCGAGATCGAGTTCATGCGCAACCGCGAGCGCTATGAGTTCCTGCACTGGGGCCAGCAAGCCTTCGATAACTTCCGCGTGGTGCCTCCCGCCACCGGCATTGTCCACCAGGTCAATCTCGAATTCCTCGCCCATGTGGTGATGACCCGCCAGGTCGGCGAAGATGTGTTCGCATTCCCCGACACCCTGGTCGGCACCGACTCGCACTCCACCATGATCAACGGCCTGGGCGTCGTTGGCTGGGGCGTGGGCGGCATCGAAGCCGAGGCCGCCATGCTGGGCCGCGCCATCGACATGCTGACGCCGGATGTACTTGGCTTCAAGCTGCACGGCAAGCTGCGCGAGGGCGTCACCCCCACCGATCTGACCCTCACCATTACTCAGATGCTGCGTAAGAAGGGCGCGGTTGATAAGTTCATCGAGTTCTACGGCCACGGCCTGGACTCGCTCAGCCTGGCCGACCGCGCCATGATCGCCAACATGACCCCGGAGAACGGCGGCACGATCACGTTCTTCCCGGTGGATGCCGAGACGCTGCGCTACCTGCGCGGCAGCGCCCGCACCGAAGAGCAGATCGCTCTGGTCGAGGCGTATTGCAAGGAACAGAATCTGTTCCGCGATGCGAGTACGCCCGAGCCGGAATTTACCGACACGCTGGAGCTGGACCTGAGCACGGTCGAACCGAGCCTGGCCGGCCCCAAGCGCCCGCAAGACCGCGTCAGCCTGGAGAACATGCGCGCCGAGTTCCACAAGGCGCTGCAAGCCCCCAAGACCGAGCGCGGCTTCGCCCTGCCGGCTGAGCGCATGGGCGACAAAGTGACCTTCGGCAGCAACGGCTCGCGCACGGAGATGGGCCACGGCGCGCTGGTCATCGCCGCCATCACCTCTTGCACCAACACCAGCAATCCTTCCGTCATGCTGGGCGCCGGCCTGCTGGCCAAGAAAGCTGTCGAGCGCGGCCTCAAGGTCAAGCCCTACGTCAAGACCAGCCTGGCCCCCGGCTCGCGCGTAGTGACCGAATATCTCGAGAAGGCCGAGTTGATGGAACCGCTGGCCGAACTGGGCTTCAACCTGGTCGGCTACGGCTGCACCACCTGCATTGGCAACAGCGGCCCGCTGGCCGGCGAAGTGGTCAAGGCCATCACCGGCGGCGATCTGGTGACCGCGGCCGTGCTCTCAGGCAACCGCAACTTCGAGGGCCGCATTCACCCGTACGCACTGGCCAACTATCTGGCCTCCCCGCCGCTGGTGGTTGCGTACGCTCTGGCCGGCACGGTGGACATTGATCTGGTGCACGAGCCGCTGGGCATCGGCAAGAACAATGAGCCGGTTTACCTCAAGGACATTTGGCCAAGCCAGCAGGAAGTTCGCGAGGCAGTCGAGACCAACGTAACGCCCGAGATGTTTGCTGAGCGCTACTCCAACGTCTTCACTGGCAACGACACTTGGAATGCGATTCAGGCCGGCACCAGCGAGCTGTTCAACTGGAAGGAAGACTCAACCTATATCCAGCAGCCGCCCTTCTTTGAAGGGCTCACCATGCAGCCTCAGCCCATCACTGATGTGCTTGACGCCCGTGTGCTGGTCAGCCTGGGCGATTCGGTCACTACAGATCACATCTCCCCAGCCGGCTCCATCCCGGCGGACAGCCCGGCAGGCAAGTTCCTGCTGGCCAATGGCGTGACTGTACCCAACTTCAACTCCTACGGCTCGCGCCGTGGCAATGACCGCATCCTCACCCGCGGCACCTTCGCCAACATCCGCCTCAAGAACCTGATGCTGGACGGCGTTGAGGGTGGCTACACCCTGCACCTGCCGGATGGCGAGCAGATGAGCATCTACGACGCCTCAGACAAGTACAAGGCTGACGGCACGCCGCTGATCGTGCTGGCGGGCAAGGAATACGGCTCCGGCTCCAGCCGTGACTGGGCCGCCAAGGGCCCTCTGCTACTGGGCGTCAAAGCCGTCATCGCCGAATCGTTTGAGCGCATCCACCGCAGCAACCTGGTGGGCATGGGCGTACTGCCCCTGCAGTTCAAAGGCGGCCAGAGCCGCGAGAGCCTGGGCCTCACCGGCCGGGAACGCTTCTCGCTCACCGGTATCGAAAGCATGCACGGCCCCGCTGCTGACATCGCCGTCCTGGCAGTGGACGAGAACGGCAAGGAGACGGCTTTCACCGTCAAGAGCCGCCTCGACACCCCGCTCGACCTCGAAGTCTTCAAGCAAGGCGGCATCCTGCAAACCGTACTGCGTGAGCTGGCCAAGAACTAAACACACATTGTCATTGCGAGGATGTGAAGCGGCGCAGCCGCTGAACAACAAAGCAATCTGTCTGATATTCAAAAAGCCCGCCAAATGGCGGGCTTTTTTTTAATTCACTGTGCACCCCGAGCGTAGCGAGGGATCCTCGTTGGCGCATGGATAAAACCAGCCAAACATAGAAGACATGCCAGCAAGGATCCTCACGCTGGTCTGGGACGGCGGTCTGGTGCAGGTAGTACCCGCTCAGGATGACACCGGTGGTGCGGCCGGTTAGGCACTTTCTGTCATTGCGAGGACATGAGGCGGCGAAGCCACTGAACGACGAAGCAATCTGCATTATTTCACGCTACATATCGTAGGGGCGTACGCTGCAAAAGCAGCGCAGCATGCTCGCCCCACCTCATTGCAACAAAAAAGAGCCCGCCATCCTGGCGGGCTCTTTATTCACTCAACCGTGCCTACATCGGCACTTGCTCTTCCTTCAGGTGCAAGCGCCCATCCGGGCCGGGCTCGTAACTCATCCGGCCCTGCGGCACATGCGGGTCAATTTCCAGGTCACCGCTGTCCATCGCATCCCAGAACAGCTGGAAGGGCACTTTGCCCTGTTCCCACTTCTCGATCATCACCAGGCCGTGGCCCGGCAGCACCGTGAAAGCGATTTTGCGCGGGTCACTGGGGTTCAGCAGGATCTCGGAGCGGCTGAAGGCGCCCTTGATGCCCTTGGCCTGCGCCTCAGTAGCGCACGACACCAGGTAGTGGTAATACGGCGGGTCCAGCGGAACATACTCCACCAGATCCGGATTGAACGCCTTGACGCCGCGGTGGCCGTGCAGCTTGGAGCGTGACACTGGCACTTGGGTCTTCACTGCCCCGGCTTCGACTTCCACCCAGGGCAGCGGGCCGTCCAGGTCCATCATCTCCACAGCTTCGGAGGACGGCTTGTCATTGCGCTTGCCGTCCACATGGCGCACCTGAGCGCCAGCGCCATCCGGGCGCACGCCCACGATCAGCGCCAGGTCATCATCGGTGATGTTGCCCTTGTCCACCGGGCGGGCGCTGCCGGTGATGGTGGCCACCAGGCCCTGCACCCGCGGGTCCCAGGTGCCAAAGCAGCCTTCGCTGTACTGGCTGGCGATTGCATCATTCACCGCTGGCACGGTCACCAGGTCCTCGATGCGCACCATTTCAGTGAAGAAATTACGCTTGCCCAGCTCCTGGCCGGCGCGGCGCATGGCTTCCGGGGTGCTCATGGCCTGCCATTCCTCGGCAGCCACCTTGGGTTCCATTACCTGATGGTTGGTGATCTCGTGCGTGCTCTCGGTGGTCACCATACGCAGGGCAATATCAGTGTAGAAGCTGTCGGCGGTGGTATTGACCGAGGCCGGGAAGGCCCCCACCAAGTCAAAGTGGTAGACGCGCTCAGGGTGCTCGTCGCCCACCGTCAGCAGCACGCGGATGCTCTTGGCCTGAGCCTGCAGCAAACGCAGCAACGACATGATCGGGCCACCGCGCAGACCCTGTTCGATCAGAACACGCGGCGATTCAGGGGAAAGGCCCTCGAACTCGAAATCCTTCGGGTCGGGCGGCTGTTTGGCCAGCGCTGAGCGGAAGTGGTCCATCTTCTCTTTGAATTCCTGCTCGGTCATATGGATCATGGTGTAGACCACCGGTGATTCCTTCAGGCCGAACTGGCGGCGCGCCATGAACATGAATGCCTTGCGCCAGGCGATCGGGTCGCCATACTTAGCCGTGGTCAGGATCACGTCCGTGCTGTCGGCGGGGGTTTCCACCACTTTGTGGCCCAGCTGCTTGAACTTCTCCAGCAGCCCTTCAGCCAGTTCTTCAATGGCTGAGGATACCGGCGTGTCGCCGGGCACAAAGCTCACTTCAATTTGGCGCAACCACGAGTGCACCGGGTTGGCCACTTTTAGGGCTTCTTGGGGTATTTCCATCGCTTCAGACCTCTTTTGAGGGATTATTGCGCCAATGTGCCTGCCATATGGCCTCATAGCACCGGCGCGTGCGATAATACTACCGCACAGGCAAATTATCACACAGTATAAGGTTTAACACGGTAATTCTTATGAAGATACTCGTAACCAATGACGATGGCATCAGCCACCCCGGGCTTCTGGCGCTGGTTAATGCCGTAAAGCCGCTGGGAGATGTGACCGTGCTGGCTCCAGACCGCAACTGGAGCGCCTCCGGCCACGTCAAGACCCTGCACCGCCCGCTGCGGGTCAAGGCTACCCAGCTGCCCGATGGCACACCCGCCCACATGAGCGATGGCGCACCCTCCGACTGCATTGCCCTGGCTCTGCTGGGCTACTTTGACCACTCGTTTGACCTCGTGGTATCAGGCATCAACCCCTACGCCAACATTGGCGATGATGTCACCTACTCCGGCACGGTGACCGCGGCCATGGAAGCCGCCATCGGCGGCCTGCCGCGCCACACCCTGCTCAATGTCAACATTCCTTACCTACCGCTCGAGCAGATCAAGGGTGTGCAGGTCACCCGTCTGGGTCTGCGCGTCTACCGGGATGAGCTGGTGCGCCGCACGGACCCGCAACACAATCCGTATTATTGGATCGGCGGCGAGGCGCCCACCGGCCAGCCCGACGAAGGCACCGAGGTGGGCGCGCTGCAAGCCGGCTACGTCTCGGTGACCCCGCTGCAAATGGACATGACCGCTCATCACCTGATCCCCGAGCTGGCCACCTGGCAGTGGTAGCACTGGCTTGACATTCATACCTGATTGCTTTCCTAAAGCTGGCAGATGGTATGTCTATCCGCACAGGAACGCGCCACGCCTGTCAAGGACATTGATGAGAATGATCAAGTCGCTCCCCGCGCAGCAGGTGATTCTCATCTTTCATATTGATAAATGATTAACAATGCCGCAAAACCTTTGGGTGTTAAAATCGTAGTTAAGTGCACAGACTGTGCATCTAAGGAGAGAACGATAAAACAATGGACGTATTGAGCGGTATCTTTTCTGCTTTTGGCCTTTCAGCCAGCGCGGGATTGAACGCCTACATCCCGCTGTTGGTGGTCTCCCTGTTGGGGCGTTACACCTCGCTCATCGAGCTGAACTCCCCCTGGGACACCCTGACCAATGGCTGGATCATCGGGTTGCTGGTGGTCCTTTCTGCGATCGAATTCTTCGCAGACAAGGCCCCCATCGTCAACCACCTGAACGACGCCATCCAGACCTTTGTGCGGCCGGCGGCCGGCGCCATCGCCTTCGCCGCCAGCACTCAGGTCATTGACGGCATCAACCCCGTGGTGGCCCTGGCGGCTGGCTTGTTGATCGCCGGCACGGTGCACGTGGCCAAGGCGGGCGTCATGCGCCCGGCGGTCACAGGGGTTAGCGGCGGCACGGCCAACGTGGCTGTGGGGCTGGTGGAGGATGTGGCGGCCATATCAGTCTCCCTGATCGCCGTGCTCATTCCGTTTATCATTGGTATAGTCTTCATTCCATTGCTGGCTTTGGTGATCTGGATGCTTTGGCGCCGCGCCAACCGCAATGTACAACCCGCAAACTAGATAGAGGTAAGACATCATGGCACTTCGAGGTTCTTCCGGCGGCCGTAACAAATCCGGCCGCTCCAGCTCCAGCGGACGTAGTGGCGGCGCCAGCCGCAGCGGCCGCGGCACCGGTTCCTCCGGCGGCGGTTCGCGCAGCACTGGGCTGCCCAGCCGCGGCTCCGGCGGTGCTCGCCGCAGCTCTGGCAGCAGCGCTCCCACCCAGACCGGCTTGTCCGGTGCACGCGGCGGCGTAGCCCGCCGCGGCGTCTCCGGCGGCACGGCGGGCGTGCAGCAAACGCCCCGCTACGACAGCGGCAACACTGGCCGCGGCTTCCCGTGGGTCCTGATCATCCTGGGCATTCTGTTCCTGTGCTGCATCGTCACCGCTCTGGCCGCCTGGTTCATGGGCGACAGCGTGGTGGAGATCCTGCGCCAGCTACAGTAACTCGGCAACCTCAACAACAAAAAAGCGCCAGCTTGTGCTGGCGCTTTTTTATTTGGCAAACCGCTGCCGGAAGTGCGCTTGCAGCGCCGCCAGCCCTTGCAGGGCCTGGCGGCGCTCCTCCGCCGTGCACTCCAGCGCCTCGAACTCATCTTCGTCCAGCACGACCTGGCGCCCGTCGGGGTAGACCACCAGGTCCAACGCAAAATCGCGAAAGGTGATCTGGCCCGGCTCGATCATGGCCGGGGCGGAGATGTTGCAATACCAGCCCTTGAGACGGCCATCCTGCTTGTCGTGGATCTCAAAGATGTTGTACCAGCGGTCATCAAAATAACTTTCGAGAAAGTGATCGCCTTTGCTAAGCGGAATGTCCACCATCTGGCCGCTCTCCGCATTGAACAGCGCTTCAATCACAGCCTCGTGATCGGCATGGCTGAGAAGCCGGCCGCTCCACTGATACATCAGCTCGCCAGCCGGGTTTTGTTTTAATACGGTGACTTCAGTCATTGCGAAAGATGCGCACAGCCTCGGCGGGGTCAAAACTGATATCGAGAGACTCGCCGACAGCAGGCAGTCGTACACTGGAAGGCAATTCTAGTGCAAGCACTGCATCTTGCACCGCCACTTCCGCCAGCCAGAGGCTGCCGCGGAACTGCTTGCGCTGCAGCGTACCGCTCAGTGTAAATGGCCCCTGTGTACCGAGTTGAACGCTATCGGGCCGCAGCAGCAAGGTGGCCAGGCCAGGCTTCTGGTTGGCAATAGGCACTTCGCCAAAAGTTGTGTGGGCCTGCCCAGCTTCGATGCGCGCCGAAAAGAGATTTTGCATACCGAGGAAACGGGCCACAAACTCAGAGGCAGGCTGGCGGTACAGCTCCTGCGGCGGGCCGATCTGTGCCAGCTGGCCCGCATTCAGGATGGCGACGCGATCGGCGATGGCGTAGGCCTCTTCCTGATCATGCGTAACGTAGATACTGGTGAGGCGCTCAGCGCGCAAGATCTCAGCCAGCTGGGCCAGCAGGCGGGTGCGCAGAGCGCGGTCCAGCGAGCCCAGCGGCTCATCCAGCATCAGCAGGTGCGGCGCGGGCGCAAGCGCCCGCGCCAGCGCCACGCGCTGCTGCTCGCCGCCAGAGAGGCTGGTGACATCCCTGCGCTCAAAAGCATCCAGCCCAACGAGGTGCAGCACTTCGCTGACCCGCGCCGCGACCTGGCTGGAGCTTTGGCCTGCCATCTGCAGGCCAAAGGCTACGTTGCCAAACACATCGCGATGCGGGAAGAGTGCATAGTCCTGAAACATGAGCCCAAACCCGCGGCGGTGCGGCGGCGTATGGGTTACATCAACCCCGGCCCACAGCACCTGCCCGTTGTCCGGCGTCTCGAGCCCAGCCACAATGGACAACAGCGTGGATTTGCCGCTGCCGCTGGGTCCGAGCAAGGCCAGCACCTCGCCTGGCTCCACGCGCAGATCAATACCCGCAAGGATGGGCTTGCCGTCATATTGTTTGGTGATATTGCGCAGCTCGAGCACTAAAACTCTCCCACGTCTGCAATGCGCAAACGCTCGATCAGCAGCATACCGCCGCCAGTAAAGACCATCAACAGAGTGCTGAGGGCCATGGCCTGGCCATAGGTCAGTGCGCCGGGTTGCGCCAGCAAGCGGTAGATCAGGACTGGCATGGTGGGATATTCCGGCCGGGCGATCAGTGCGGTTGCGCCGAATTCACCCACCGAGATGGCGAAGGCGAACAAGGCGGCCGCCAAAATGGCGCGCCCGACCAGCGGAATATCGATAGCACGCAAGACTTGCGCCGGGGCGGCGCCTAGCACGGCGGCGGCCTGGCGCAGGCGTGGGCGGATGCTGCGCAGGGCAGGCACCAGGCTGCGTACCACAAACGGCAGCGCCACCAACGTATGCGCCAGCGGCACCAGCATGGGTGAGGCGCGCAGATCGAGCGGCGGGGTATCCAGGGCGACAATGAAGCCAAGACCCAGTGTGAGCGCGGAGGTGCCCAGGGGCAGCATCAACACAGGGTCAAGCAGCCGGGCCAGGCGTGAGGGCTGCTGTTGTGACAGCAGCCAGGAAGCAGGCAAGCCGATCAGCAGAGCCAGGCCAACCGTCGCACCGGCATACAAGAGGGAAGTCTGGATGGCGCGCAATGGTGGGGCGAAGAAGATGTTGTTGCGCGGGTCATCGCCTAGGGCGCGGTAATAGTCCAGCGTGAAGCCAGGCGCGGCAGCTTCCTGGCGGCGGTCGGTTTCGAGCCGCGTGACCGAACGTGCTGCCAGCCCACCCAAGGGTGCCACGAAGAACAGCGCCAGCGCCGCCAGGAACGCGGCACTCAGCCAGCGGGCTGGCTGCGCCCGCAGCAGGCGCAAGCGCGGGGCGCGCTGCTCCACCGGGCGCGAGAGGCGGGCGGAAAGACGCGTATACACAATGGTCAGCACCAGCGTGCACAGCAGCTGCAGCAAGGCCAACAGCGCGGCCGTGGGCAAATTGAAAAGCGCGACCGTTTGGTAATAGATCTCGGTTTCCAGGGTGGCGAAACGCGGGCCGCCCAGCACCAGAATGACGCCAAACGATGTGAAGTTGAAGATGAACACCAGCAGGGCCGCAGCCGCCAGGGCCGGCGCCAACATGGGAAGCGTCACGCGGGTGAACACGCGCCAGCCGTTGGCGCCGAGGCTGCTGGCGGCCTGCTCAATGCGCGGGCTAAGGCGTGACCAAAAGTCACCCACCATGCGCAACACGATCGTGGTGTTGTAGAAAATATGTGCCACCAGGATGGCTGTGAAAGTATTGATGAACTCCAACGGCTGCTGGCCGGCTGCCAGCAGCGCCTGATTGAACCAGCCGCGCGGCCCGAGCACGGCGTTGAAAGCCGCCGCCACGACGAGGGTGGGCAGCACGAAGGGCACACCACTGACCACGCGCAGCAAGCGCTTGCCGGGGAATTCATAGCGGGCCAGCAAGTAAGCAGCCGGCAGCCCCAGGGCCAAGGTGAGCGCAGTGGATAGGAAGGCTTGCCAGAATGTGAAGCCAACGACGCGATGGATAGCGCTGTCATTCAACAGCTGCAGCAAGGCAGGCTGCCAGCCCTCCCGAAAGCTGAGCGCAAAAATGCTGGCAAGCGGATAAATATAAAAAACCGCCAAAAACGCCAGCGGAGGCAGCCAAAGCCAGTGGGCGAGTTTGCGCACAGCTACTCAGCCTGCCAGCGCGTGGCGGTTTGGGGGAAATTGGCCTCTTTCCAAGCAAAGACCTGCTGCACTTTGAAGCGATAGATGTTGCCCAGGCCAAGAAATGGGAAGCCGTATTTGGCCTTGTACAGCTTATCCAAGGTAGCCAGCAGTTCTTTCTCCGCGTCTGGCGAGACGATCTCCATCTCACCTTCCAGGATGATGGCATCATCGCCGCTTTCCAGGTGCACAACCGCGGCCGCGTTGGCAGCCAGATTGCGCGCTTTGCGCGAGTCCCACCCTGAGCTGAAAAAGAAGCTATCCTGATGCCACAGGCCCCAGACCGGGGCGGCATGCGGGCGGCCGTCCTGGCGCACGGTGCTGACCCAGTAGTTGCGCGCGGCCAACATCTGCTCAGAGACAAAAGACCACGGCAGCAGCCCGCCTTTGGCGGCGGGCTGAATGCCATAGCCGGGCATGTGGGGGCGGCTGGCTTTCATAGCTCTCCTTATTGGCGCAGCACCGCCTGCGTCCAGGCATTGATCCATTCTTCGCGTTTGGCGGCAATGTTTGCTGGGCTGACCACCGAAGTTTCATCCGGCACTTCCAGATAGTCTACAAATTCCGGCTGCAATTGGGCGTTTTCATTGACAGGAAAAACGAACATTTGCATCGGCATGTCTTCCTGGAAGGTGGTCGAAAGCATAAAGTCCACCCAGGCTTCGGCAAGCTCTCGGTTTTGGGTGCCGCGCAGAATGCCCACAAATTCGATCTGGCGGAAGCAGGCGCCATCCGCCACCACAGCCGCGGTGGGCGGCTCGCTCATCGGCTCTTCTGCGAAGACCAGCTCAACCGGAGGGCTGGAGGCATACGAAACGATGACCGGGCGCGTGCCGCCCCACTGGCTGAACTCCGAGTAGTAGGCCGTCTCCCAATCGTTGACAACTTTGACACCGTTATCCACCAGGCCCTGCCAGTAATCCAAATAGCCTTCTTCACCAAAGTGGCCGATCGTGGCCAGCAGGAAGGCCAGGCCGGGCGAAGAAGTAGCCGGGTTTTGCACAGCCAGCAAGTCTTTGTATTCGGGCTTGAGCAAGTCCTCCAGGTTGGCAGGCGGGGCGATGCCCGCCTCTTCAAAGTAGGCCTTCTCGTAATTCAGGCACACATCGCCAAAATCGACCGGCAGGGCGCGCTGTTCCGCATCGAGCTCAAAGTGATCGGGGATCTGTGCCAGCAAGGGTGATTCGTAGGGTTCGAAAATATTGCCGTCCAAGGCGCGGCTTAGGAAGGTGTTATCGACGCCATAGAACACATCCGCCAGCGGTTGATCGCCGGCCAGAATGGCCGCATTGGTCGCCGAGCCTGTATCGCCCATCTTAAGGAATGTCACGGTGACGTTGTGCTCGGCCTGAAAAGCGGCCACCACTTCTTCTGAAACAGCGAACGAGTCATGGGTCATGACAGTGAGAGTGCGCGGGCCTTGTGGAGCGGTTGAACCGCACGCGGCCAACAGCAGGCCCAATGCTACGAGTGCTACTTTCTTGATCATAGTTTGCTCCTTAGTCATAGTCGGCGGGAGTCAGCACACAAAGCAGCAGCCCGCCTTCAAGTGTGATCTTCGCATCAGCGTCAGCGATGACATTGCTGACGCCGCGGCTGCTGCCGAATGGAATGCGCTCGGCATGCAGCGGATATTCCAGGCCGTATGTGGTGACGCCCAGTGCATCACCCGCCAGCGGGATCAGCGAAACGCGGCTGCCGAGCAGGGCATCCAATTGGGCCGCCTGGCGGATCGGAAAGAGGCGTTGTGGGCCGTGCAGGAAAGTGATGGGCAAGCTGGTGAAGCGCGCGTCAGCCGCTAGCAACAGGTTGGCCAGACTGTGATCCCAGCGGCGCCCCAGCCCGCCGACCACGGTGACAGCCGCCGCGCCCGCCTGCTGCGCATGCAGCAGAGCGAGTTCAAAGTCGGTTTCGTTTTTGCGAGCGGGGTGCGCCAGCAGCTGCACGCCATTAGTTTTGAGGTCGGCCTGGAGCTCAGGCTCCAGCGAATCAAAGTCGCCTACGAGCACATGGGGGTAGACGCCCAGCGTGCGGCAGTGGCGCGAGCCGCCGTTGGCCGCGATCAGCAACTGGGCGGCAGGCAGGCCGCTGGCCGGCAGTTCCAACTCTCCATTGGCAAAGATGAGTGCGTGCAAAACAAAAACCTCCTGCGTGCTGCCGGAGGTTGGGTGGTGCTTGTGCGCATTCCTCCGCCGGCATGATCCGGATCAGGTCTTACGGGTCGCAGACTTGGGTCTGCCTCTCAGCTCCCGCGCCGCATGTGTCATGCGGCGCAAAGCTCCCCGAGCGTCTAAATTGTTGTAACTAGTATAGCGTGTTTGCTAGCTGCGTGGCTTACCGTTTTTGTAATTGGCCGCGTAATAGTCGCACAGGTCCTTGACCGGGCAGGCGGGGCAATTGGGTTTGCGGGCTATACAGATCTCGCGCCCCAAGCGAATGATGTTGAGATGCGCCGCATAGTATGTATCCGGCGGGAACAGCGACTCCATGTACGGGTGCGCCTTCTCGACATTCATGCTGGCGGGGCGCAAACCCAGGCGGCCCGACACGCGATAGATGTGCGTGTCTACAGGGAATGCGGGGATATCCAACGAGAATTGCAGCACGATCGCCGCCGTTTTGGGGCCGACCCCATTGAACTGGGTCAGCCAGTCACGCGCTTCGTCAGCCGTGTAATCCTTCAAAAAATCCAACGAAAGCTCGCCGCGCGCCTTGGTGATGGCTTGCAGTACGGCCTTGATGCGCGGGCCTTTCTGGTTGCCCAGCCCGGCGGGGCGAATGGCGGCGATGATGGATTTGGCCGGCGCATCCCGCACCGATTCCCATGTGGGGAATTTGTCCTTGAGGGCAAAGAAGGCTACGTCTCGATTGACGTCGTTGGTGTTTTGCGAAAGGATGGTGGAAACCAGCTCGTCCAGGGCGGGCAGCGGCGTACGCCACTCCGGCATGCCGAAGAAATCCAGCAAGCGCTCATGGATGGCGAGGGCGCGGCGGGCCAGCGCTTTCATGTCCGCTCCAAAGTAAACACGGGCTCAGCCAGCCCCACGGTGATGCCGCTCCAATTGGTGACCGGGCGCTGCGGGCCGTAGCTTCTCAGTGCGGTCAGCTGGCCAGCAGTGAGCGCACCCAGCTGGCGCAGCACTTCAAGCGCCACGGCGTGGTTGGCCCACTTGCGGGCGTCGCCATCGGCGATCTTGAGGGCAATTCCCACCGCCGGTGCTCCGGCGCCCAGCACACCGGGCGCCAGGCCAATGGCCTGAAAGCCGTCAGCGCCAACTTTGGTGACCATCTGGCCGGCGGCGGCTTGCATCAGCTCCGTGTCAAAGCGCTCCGGGCCGCCCACCATGTCTGGATGGGCGCGCATGGCGGCGGCGATCTGCGCACAGGCATCCGCCTGTGCGGCGGGCAAGCCACTGGGATCGGCTAAACGCGCGTAAGCCAGCGCCGTGTTGTACAGGGGCGCGGCCCAGTTGGGCGCCGAGCAGCCGTCAATACCCATTGCCAGCTCGCCAACCTGCATCCCGGCGATCTGGGCAAACAGGCCAAGGATCTCTTGCTGCAATGGATGTGTAGCGTCTACATAGCTATCCACATCCCAGCCGCGCAGGCGGGTATAGGCCAGCATGCCGGTGTGCTTGCCAGAGCAGTTGTGCCGCTCGGCCGTGGCGAGCAGGCCAGCCCACTGCAAGCGCTCAGCGGTAGGTGCGTGATACGGCGGGTGCGTGCCACACTGCAGCTGCGCTTCGGCGATGCCGGTCTTCTGCATCAAGCCGTGCAAAACAGCCACATGCTCATCCGTGCCGGAGTGTGAGGCGCACATCAGCGCCAGTTCCTGCGGTGTGATGCCGAAGTGGTCCAGGCCGCCGGCCAGCACAAAGGGCATGACTTGAAATGGCTTGGCTGCCGAGCGCAGAAATGCTTTTAGAAGGGGATCGCCATAGGAGGCGAGCAGGTTGCCATCAACATCTACAACGGCAATGGCGCCGTAATGCACCGATTCTTGTTGTCCCCCGCGGCTGAGGCTGAATACAGGGCGAAAGCCTGGCTCGCTCATGCGCTATTTGCGTTTGGCGCTGGCCAGCAGACGGGTTGCGTATTCCTGCATGCCGTAGCGCAGGCGCTGAGCATAGAGCGGGCGTTGTTTTGAGCTAGGCTTGTAGCGCTCAGCATATTTTCCAGCCAGCTTTTCGATCTCAGCCGGGGCATTGCGGCTGCGGCTGATGCCGCGCAGCTTTCCGTGCATATCTTTCAACATGGCGTGCATTTGCTTGGCGTCACGCCCTTCGGCTTTGCCGCCACGACCGGCAATGATGGTGTAGTCCTTGTACTGGCGGGATTGCAGCATTTCCAGCTGCTCCATCCACTGCGCCAGATCCGCCTGGCCGATGAAAGGCGGCTGGTTGATGGTCAGGGTGTCGCCCACAAACAGCACACCCTCATCCGGCGCCTCCAGCCAGCAGGCGTCCGGTCCGGGGCCGGGGCGCGGCACCACCAGCAGCGAGGTATCGCCAAAATGCAGCCGGGCGGTGTGCGAAAAGGTGATGCGCGGCAGGATCCAGCGCAGGCCAGTGAGGCCGGGCGTGCTCTCCCACTCAGCCCCGCTCTCCTGGCGCACGGTCTTGAACACGGCAGCACGGCGGCGGAACTGGCGGGCAACTTCCTCGTGCGCCAGCACATCCGCCTGCAGGGTTTGGGCGCCGAGTGTGCGGTCAGGGTGGGCGTCAAGATTCACCAGCGTCATGCGCGGGCTGGCGCCGGCCTCCTTGAGGGCCGCGAGCCAGGCGCGGCCATCCTCTGGCTTCAGGGGTGCATCAACCAACAGTGTATGCTCAGAGAATAAGAAAGCGCCGACACTTACGCCGGCAAAACTGTTTTCGAAATAGATATTGCGTTTGATCTTCCGCATTACTTCAATTCACCCGTACGCGCGATGGGTAAAGTGAAGATGAAGCGCGAGCCTTTGCCGAGTTCACTTTCCACCCAGATTTTGCCCCCATGCCCTTCCACTGCCAACTTGCAATAAGCCAGGCCGAGGCCAAGGCCCTTGGTGTTGCCAGTAGCGCCCATTTGCACGCGGGCAAACTTCTCAAAAATGCGCTCCTGGTCGGCTTTGGGGATGCCGCGGCCCTGGTCCTGCACATACATCTCAATAAAATCATCGCTGCGTTTGGCGCCCACGGTGATCTTTTGACCATGCTCCGAATATTTGAGGGCATTCTCGACCAGGTTGATCAGAACGCGGCGGATCATTTCCGCGTCGGCCATGGCTTTGGGCAGGCCCTTCACCACAGCGGGATCGAGCACAATTTCTTTGGCCTGCGCGCCGGGGGCCGTCGCCTCCAGCGCGGCCTGCACGATATCGGCCACTGCATTGGGTTCCGGGTTGCCGATGCGCTGGCCGGCCTCCATGCGTGAGGTATCCAACAGGGAGTTGGCCAGGCGTTGGACGCGTTCCGTGGAGCGCATAGCGATGTCAAGCACCGAGCGTATCGTCGGATCCTGGTCAGATGGCAACATCATCTGTAGCACATCCAGGCCAGACACCACGTTGGCCAGCGGGGAACGCAGGTCGTGATAGATCATGGAGGCCAGGTCTTCGCGCAACTGGTCCAGCCGCTTGCGCTCGGTGATGTCACGCAGGATCCACTGCAGCTGCTCCACAGATTCAACGATGATAGAGTGCACGAAAACTTCAACGGCGATCTCAGTATTGCCCTGGCCTTGCAAAACCGCCTCGTATGACACAGAACGACCATCTTTGAGATTGGCCATGTCCTTGCCCAAGGCTTTGTAATCGGCTTGATGGAAATGATGCACATTCATGCTGTGCAAGCTTTCTTCATCAAAGCCGATCCATAGCTCGGCCTGGCGGTTGGCTTCCAGAATATTGCCTTGGAGGTCAGTCACAAAGAGCGCATCAATGCTGTCTTCGAATAATTCGCGGTAACGCGCCCGGGCCGATTCCATTTGGGCGAACAGCTGGGCATGCTCAATGGCAGTCCCCGCCAGAGTGCCGATGCCTTCCAGCACAGGCAGGTCAGCGCCGTCAAACAGACCGCCGCTAGGGTTGAGCGCTTCAATGACGCCGATGACCCGCCCGCGGGCGCGGATGGGTGCGCAGGCGACCGCCTGGGTCTTGTAGCCGGTGAGCTCGTCCACTGCGGCGTAGAAGCGCGCATCGGTCTGCGCGTCAGGCACCACCACGCTTTCACCTTGCTGGGCGACCCAGCCGGCGATACCCTGGCCGAGTTGAATTTGCATGCCGATGACTTGCTTGCTGCGCTTGCCGGTGGCAGCGCGGAAGGCCAGCGTCTTGCCGGGCGCATCCAGCAGCGCCAGGGAAACCGCCTCCACATCCAGCGCCCCGGTGGTTTGCTCAAGAATGGTCTGCAATACCTGATCCAGCTGCAAGCTGGCGCTGATGGCGGATGCGCTCTGGGCGATGGCGGTCATGATGCCGGCGTTGCGCTGGCTCTCCGCGTACAGGCGCGCATTCAGCACGGCAAAGGCAGCCTGCTCACCAATGATCTTTACAAGACTCAGGTGATCTTCGGTGTAAAAGCCGGGCTCCGGATTGGTGAGGGTAAGAATGCCCACCAGACGCTCACGCGCCAACAGGGGCGCCGCGACGACAGACTTGGGGCTGGTTTGCTTGCCACTGGGCGCGGCCTGCCAGCGCGCATCCGCGCTGGTGTCCGCCACCAGGGCCGCCTGGCGGTTCTTGCGCACCCAGCCAGCCAGCCCGTCCTGCAACGTGAATTTGAGCTGCTCCGTGGTCTCCTGGATCACTTTGTCTTTGACAATGATGATGGAATCTAGCGGCAGGCCGTTGTCGTCCAGCACTATGATGGTGCCGCTGCTGCCGCCGACATTCTGCAGGCACAGTTTGATGACCCGCTCCAGCACCAGGCGCAGGTCTAAGGCGGAAGCCAGCTCACGGCTGACATGCACCAATAAATCTAACGAGGACTGCGGGTTTGCGCCGCGTACGGCGTCACCCTCAGAGGCTGCGGTGATAGCGGCCATTGGCTCACATGAGGAGCGGCAACCAGATTCCGTTGCCGCGACAGATTAAGGCAGTATAGCATAGCGGCCCAAACTGCTCACGAGGGCAGCCAGGGCAATTCCAGCAGCAGCACTTCCAGCGCCAGGCGGGCGTTTACATTCGTTTCGAGCTGGGTGACTGCCCTTTCGACCGCCTGCAAAGCCGCCGCGGCCTCCGGAAAGCCAATTTTCTGGCCCAGGGAGCCGATTTCTGCGGCTTTATCGACGTTTGCCAGGGTTACCCCCGCCCCAGAGGCGCCTACCAGCACATCCCGCCAGAAGGAAAGCCACACCAACAGTATATTCTTGAGCTGCTGGCGATCTTTGCTGGCTTTGTCTGCAAAGGCAAAGCGCTTGACGCGGTTGGCAAACAAGAGGTCATGCAATACATCCAACCACTGCCCGCGGCTCTCCAGCAGCGCCGGCTCCTGCTGCATGCGGATGGCCAACCCCGGCAGGCCCTGGCTCACCGAGGCCAGCAAGTGCGCCTGCGCCGCGTCGATCCCCAGGCTGCTTTGTAGCGCTGGCGTCAGCGTCTCCGGCGCCAGCGGGCGCAGACGCAGCACCTCACAGCGCGAGACGACCGTGGCGGGGATGCTGTCAGCGTCAAGCGCAGTCAAACACAGAAGCACCGAAGGATTCGGCTCTTCCAGCGTCTTCAGCAAAGCGTTGGCAGCTTCCTCGCTGGCGTGGTGGAAATTGAGGATCAGCGCCACCTGATAGCGCGCTTCCAGCGGGGTGCGCGAGAGCGAGCGGGTCAGGGCGCGCAACGCGTCGATCTTGATCTCGCGGTCGCCTTCCTGGCGCTCAACCAGCAGCAAGTCTGGATGCTGCCCTCGCCCAAAGCCGCGGCAAGCGCGGCATTCGCCGCACGGTTCGCCGGGCGCGGGCGGCTGGGTGCAGTTGACTGCCTGCGCCAAACGCAGCGCCAGGCTGCGGCGGCCAACGCCCAGCGGCCCAGTGAAAAGATAGGCATGCCCCAGGCGGCCGTCTGCGATCTGGCGGCGCAGCAGGTTGACGGCCCACTCGTGGCCCAGCATGCCCCAGTTGGTGTTTAAAGCAATGGGTGCTTCCATATGGAAGCACCCATTTTACTCTTTGCTGATTCAGCGCTGTTTAGCGCGTGCTCTTCTTTTTTGCTTTGGCTTTGGTCTTCGTCTTGGCCTTGGCTTTTGCTTTCGGCTTGGCTTTCGCCTTTGACTTCTTTGCCACCTTGGCCTTCGCTTTGGCTTTGGTCTTGGGCTTCGCCTTGGCTTTCACCTTGGACTTAGGCGCGGCCTTAGCTTTCGTCTTCGCTTTTGCCTTTGGTTTCGCTTTTGCCTTTGGTTTCGCCTTAGCCTTGGCTTTTGGCTTCGCTTTAGCCTTTGGCTTGGCCTTGGCTTTCGGTTTGGCCTTAGCCTTTGGCTTGGGCGCCGCTGCAGCGATCAACGCAGAGGGAGCTTCCACTACCGGAAGCGTTGGGGTTGAAGGTTCGGGGGCTGGTTCAGGTTCGGCCTCCATTGCGCCACTATCCCACGCAGATGAGCTTGGGCTGGCGTCGTAGCCCATGTCGTCTGCCTCGGCGGCCGCGCCAAAGCCGGCCGGCTCCGCTTCAGCCACGCGCAGGAAAACTTCGTCTCCGGCGCGCACTGCATCGCTGACCAGAATGGCAACATCGTCACCAGGGTGAGCTTCATCCACGCTGTTGTGCTCGATCTGCATGGAGCTGACCAGTTCCACAAGGTCTGTGCTGGAGCCCACAATATGGATCTCGTCACCCACCTTCAACGGAGCGCTGAGGCTAAGGACTGCCGCGCTGGGGCCGCCGAAGAAATGCGTGACCACACCAATTTTCTTCTCGTTCTCCATGTGTTTCGCCTCCAAAGACTGCTGGAATGATGAAATTACTATACATCATGTGAGAAGGGCTTTCAACGCCAAGAATCGCTACAGTACAATCACACCATGGTAGACCTTGCTGCGGGGCTCAACCCGCAACAACAACAAGCACTGCATGCCGGCCTGGGGCCGGTTTTGGTGTTGGCTGGCCCTGGCTCAGGCAAAACCCGCGTCCTGACCCACCGGATCGCCCACCTCATCAGTGAATTAGGGGTCAATCCCTATAACATCCTCGCGGTTACTTTCACAAACAAAGCGGCCAAAGAGATGAATTCTCGGGTCGAAGCCATACTGGGCGGCCGCCCCCGTGGGCTCACTTTGGGTACTTTCCACTCGATTTGCGCCCGCTTGCTGCGCCAGGAGGCCGATAACCTGCCAGTCAGCAAGAATTTCGTCATCTACGATTCGGATGACCAAGTGGCGCTGGTGCGCCAGGCGTTGAAAGACCTGAACATTGACGAAAAGATGCACCGGGCGGGCGGCGTGCACGCCAGCATCTCGGCTGCCAAGAACGAGCTGGCCCTGCCCGAAGATATGCCCATCAACAGCTACCGCGACGAGGTGGTGGCACGCGTCTACCAGCGCTACCAACAAGCGCTGATGGCCAACAATGCGGTCGATTTTGACGACCTGTTGCTGTGGTCTGCCCGCCTGCTGGAGGACAACCCTGAAGTGCGCAAGCGCTATGCCACGCGCTACGAGCACATTCTGGTGGACGAGTTTCAGGACACCAACCAGGCCCAGTACAGCCTGCTGAAGCACCTGGCCTCGGTGCATCGCAACATTTACGTCGTGGGTGATACAGATCAATCCATCTACCGCTGGCGCGGTGCAGACTATCGCAACGTGCTGCGTTTCGAAGAAGATTACCCAGACGCGCAGGTAATTCTGCTGGAGCAGAACTACCGCTCCACCCAGCGCATCCTCGACGCCGCCATGGCGGTGATCGACCGCAACCCGCACCGCACGCGCAAGCACCTGTTCACTGACCGCGGCCACGGCAGCAAAGTGATCTACCAGCAAACCCTGAACGAAGAAGAGACCGGCAAGTTCGTCGTGGAGAGCGTTGCCGCGGCGGTCGCCGAGCGCGGGGCGCGCCCGGGCGACTTCGCCGTGATGTATCGCACCAACGCCCAATCCCGCCTGATCGAAGAAGCCTTTCTGCACGCCAACCTGCCATACAAGCTGGTCGGCGCCCAGCGCTTCTACGGCCGCCGCGAGATCAAAGATGTGCTCAGCTACCTGCGCTTGATCTCCAACCCGAACGACGAGATCAGCCTGGGCCGCGTCATCAACGTGCCCACCCGCCGCATCGGCATCAAGAGCCAGGCCACCTTGCGCACCATTGCACTGCAAAATAAAACCACCCCCGGCGCGCTGCTAGTGCACATGGGCGTCAATCCTGAAGACGCGTTGTTTGCGCCCATCTCCACGCCCACCGCTCAGGCCATGGCCAAATTCGGCCAGTTGCTGGCCAAATGGTACGAGCTGGCCCAGGCTGGCGCCGAACCCATGCAACTGATGGACCGCGTGCTTAACGATGTGGATTACCACGGCTATCTGATCGCCGATGGCTCAGACGAAGAAGCCCAGGACCGCTGGGACAACGTGCAGGAGCTGCGCCGCCTGGCGGCAGAGTACGCCGGCAAGACCCTGCCCGAATTCCTGGAGAACATTGCCCTGGTGTCTGACCAGGACACCATTGACGAATCCGGGGATGTGCCCACCCTACTGACTCTGCACGCCGCCAAAGGCCTTGAGTTCCCGACCGTGTTCATCACTGGCTTGAACGATGGCACCCTGCCGCACCAACGCGCCCTTGACGACCCGGAAGAAATGGAAGAAGAGCGCCGCCTGTTTTACGTAGGCATCACCCGCGCCAAGGACCAGCTGGTGCTAGTGCACAACATGTACAAGAGCAGTTATGGCTACGCCGAGGGCACACTGCCCTCGCGCTTTCTGGATGATCTACCCGATGAACTGATCGAGGGCGGTAACCAAAGCCGCCTGCAGCACCCCCACCGCCCCGACCGCTGGGAGAGCCCGCGCCGGCGCAGCGCGCCGATATTGCAGACCCAGTTCAAGCCCGGCATGAACGTGCTCCACCCCACCTGGGGCGAAGGCATGGTGCTCAACAGCCGCATTCAGGATGATGATGAGATGGTGGACATCTTCTTCCAGGATGTGGGTCTCAAAAAAGTGATGGCGGCCTTCGCCAACTTACAACCCTTACCCAAAGGCAAATAAGACCATGAACATCTTCGTAAGTGGTGGCGCGGGGTATATCGGCTCGGCCGTAGCGGCAGACCTGCTGGCGGCCGGGCACCAGGTCACCGTGTACGACTCGCTGGTGACCGGGCACCGCCAAGCCGTGCCGGCTGGCGCTGATTTCATACAAGCCGACCTGGCCGATGAGGCCGCATTACGCTCCGTGCTGGGCGCCGCCAAGTACGAGGCTGTGCTGCATTTCGCCGGCCTTATCGAAGCCGGCGAAAGCATGAAGGACCCCGGCAAGTACTTCGAATACAACGTAACCAACTCATTCAAGCTGATCGAAGCCGCACAGCAAGCCGGGGTGCAGCGCTTCGTATTCTCTTCCACTGCTGCGGTGTACCGCAGCAGTGATGAGCCGCTCAGCGAAGAATCGCCCCTTGGTCCGGAAAACACCTATGGCCAGACCAAGCTGATGGTCGAACAAGCGCTCGACTGGTACCGCAAAGCGCACGGCCTGCGCTTTGCGGCCTTGCGTTACTTCAATGCCTCAGGCGCCACGCCTGACCGCGGCGAGGGCCACCAACCCGAGAGCCACCTCATCCCTCTGGTTCTGCAAGTGGCCCAAGGCCAGCGCGAAAGCATCGCCATCTACGGCGATGACTACGAAACGCCGGATGGCACCTGCATCCGCGACTACATTCACCTGGCTGACCTGGCCTCTGCGCACATCCTGGCGCTGGATGCGTTGGCTGGGCGCGACCGGCTGGTCTACAACCTGGGCAGCGGCCGCGGTTACTCTGTGCTGGAAGTCATCGAGGCGGCCCGCAAGGCAACCGGCCACCCCATCCCGGCGGTGCGCAGTCCGCGCCGCCCCGGCGACGCCGCCCGCCTGGTAGCTTCCCCCGCCCTTATCCAACGCGAGCTGGGCTGGCAGACTGTACACTCCAGCCTGGAGAACATCATGGGCAGCGCCTGGGCCTGGCATCAAAGCCACCCGCGCGGCCACCACGCATGAAGATCTACTTCGCCTGCTCCATCATCGGCGGCCGCCAGGACGAGGCGGCTTACCGCCACATCGTGCAGGCTATGCTGGACGATGGGCACGATGTACCCACGGCCGGCAACGCCGGCATCGTGGGCACAAACCATGCCGGCCTGGAGCCGGACATGGACCCGGTGGCGGTCTACAGCCGTGACACCGGCTGGATCGACGAAAGCGACACTCTCATCGCCGAGGTGAGCACGCCGTCTCACGGCGTGGGCTACGAGATCGGCTACGCGCTGGAGCACCAGAAGCCGGTGCTGTGCATCTTCCGCCAGGGCGTGCGTGTCTCCAAGATGATCACGGGCAACACCATGCCCGGTTTGCAAGTCGCTGAATATACCAATGAGCGCGAAGCGCTCGAGATCGTGCGCAATTTCCTGGCAAATCTAAGCTAGCTCTTGGCCAGCGGCAGCACCACTGTAAAAATACTGCCTTCCCCCAGTTTTGAATCGACCCAAATACGGCCGCGGTGGTTCTCCACGATGGTCTTTACGATTGCCAACCCCAAACCGGTGCCCGGAATGCTGGGCAGCGCATTGGTGGCGCGGTAGAAGCGGTCAAAGATCTTGCCTTGCTCCTCAAGCGGAATGCCTGGGCCAGTATCGGCCACATGCAGGATAAGCTGCTTCTGCTCGCTACGCAGCATGACGCGTAGCTCGCCGCCGGCGGGCGTGTACTTGATGGCATTACCGATCAGGTTGGCCGCCACCTGGCCCAGCTGGGTATGACTGCCAAGCACCGCCGGCAAGTTCTCCACCGGCGCCATTTTTAGCAAAAGTTTCTTATATTCTATCTGCGACTGAAAGGCATCAATTGTTTTCTCAATAATCGCGCCCATATCCACCGGCGCCAGTTCGTCGATCAGGCCGACTTCCACCCGGCCCAGGTCGAGCAGATCATCGATCAGCTCAGTGGTGGTGTGCACGCTGGTTTTGACCCGGCGGATGAATTCGGCCTGTTGAGGATTCACCGGCCCGGCGCGCTCGATCAACTCCACATAGCCCAGGATGGCGGTGAGCGGGGAGCGCAGGTCATGCGAGACGGTGTTGACAAAATCCTTGCGCAAATGGTCCAGCTCGATCAGGTTGGTAATGTCGTGCAGGCTGATGACCGTGCCCAGACCCTGGATGACCGACAAACGCGCGTTGTAGGTGCGGCCAGACGGGCTCTTCATCTCAGCACGGGCGTCTGCGCTGGCAGGCTTCTGCAGCAAGTCCTGCAGTTCTTTATTGGGCAGCACATCCTGCAGGCGGCGGCCGGCCGGGTCTTTGCTGCCGAGCGCAAACGCCTTGCGGAAGGCGCGGTTGACCATGAGCACTTTGTGCTCGGCGTCCATCAGGATCACGCCGTCATTGACCTGCTGCAGGATGCTTTCCAACTCGGCCAGGCGGCGCGCCAGCGGGCCGGTGATGCGGCCGGTCTCGCGGCGCAGCCAGCCCTCCCAGCGGCGCTTGTGCTCCAGGCCGCGGCTGGCCGCCTCCAGCAGAACTTCGCTCTCCACCGGCAGGGTCAGATAGTCCACAAACCCCAGCTGGACGCCACGCAGCAATTGTTCTTGCGAAGCCTGTTGGGCGAGGAAAATGATGGGCAGCGTGGGATGGTTGGTCTTGATGTCCTGAGCCAGCTGGAAAGAATCCGCATCTGCAAAATCCCCCAAAAGCAGAAGATCCAGCTTGCCGCTGCGCAACAGGCGGCGCAGCTCACCGCCAGTGTGCACAAAGGCAACAGCATAGCCAGCTGGCTGCAGCACGTGCTCCGCCAGCTGTTTGCATTCGGTTTGGTCTGGCAAAGCCAGCAGCACTTGCTTAGCCACAGGCACGGAATAATAGCATGGGCGGGCTTTCTAACAATGCTCTTATTGACTCGATGTAACAGGGTCATAGAATACAGAAACGACCCGAGCTGCATATGGAATACAAAGACTATTACAAAGTGCTTGGGGTTGGCCGGGACGCCAGCGCGGACGATATCAAAAAAGCCTATCGCAAACTGGCGCTGAAATATCATCCAGACCGAAACCCAGGCGATAAAACCGCTGAAGATAAGTTCAAAGAGGTCAATGAGGCCAACCAGGTGCTCAGTGACCCGGAGAAGCGCGCCCACTATGACCGCCTGGGCGGCGCCTACACTCAGTGGGAGCGTGGCGGCGGCCAGCCCGGCGGCTTTGATTGGGGCCAGTGGAGCCGCGGCGATGGCACTACGCGCGTGGAATATGCCGACCCGGCCGATGTGTTCGGCGGGCGCATGGGCGGCTTCTCTGACTTTTTCGAGCAGATCTTTGGCGGCGGGTTTGGCCAGACCGCTACGCGCCAGAGTGCACGCACCCGCCCTGCTCCGGCTTACGAGCAGCATATCAATATAAGTCTGGAAGAAGCGTTCCGCGGCGGCAGCCGCCTGCTCAGCCTGAACGGCAAACGCCTTGAGGTCAAGATCCCGGCGGGCGCCCAAACCGGCACCAAGATCCGCATGGCCGGCGCCGCCAACGGCAGCGACCTGTACCTGATCGTGGATGTGGCCGCGGACGCGCGCTTCACGCGGGAAGGCGACAACCTGCGCACAGAGGTGCCGGTGGACCTGGCCACTGCGGCCGCCGGCGGCGAAGTGCGCGTGCCCACTATGGAGGGCGAAGTAGTGCTGACTGTGCCCGCCGGCACGCAGCCCGGCCAATCCTTCCGCCTAAAGGGCAAGGGCATGCCCAAGCTCAAGCAGCCCAGCACACGCGGCGACCTGTTTGCGCAAGCGCGCATACGCGTGCCCAAGATCACCAACCCGGAAGACAAAGAGCTTCTAAAGAAACTTTCGCAGAGCAGTTAACTCACAAGAGGTCCTATGAAGACACAACGTTCCCGTTCGTTCCTTGCAGTCATCAGCGTGCTGGTGCTGGCGGCCCTGGCCTGCGGCACGATCCAGCTGCCGGATGCCAGCGAAGCCCTGCAGGATTTTGGTAATCAGGTACAAGAGCAGGTGGAGAACTTGCAGCTGCCGCAACTGCAGCAGCAACCCAATCCTGAAGTGCAAGTCTCCAGCGACATGCTCTCGCAGCAGGACGCGCTGATCTCGCTGTACGATGCAGTCAGCCCAGGGGTTGTGTCGATCGCCACGGTCTCCGGCCAGGGCGGAGCGCAAGGCTCCGGCTTTGTGTATGACCTGCAAGGTCACATCGTCACCAACTTCCACGTGGTGGAAGGCGCCCAATACATTGAAATCACCTTCCCCTCCGGCTTCCAGGCCGTGGGTGAAGTGATCGGCGAAGACCGCGACTCGGACCTGGCCGTGCTCAAGATCGAGGCGCCGACCGAGGAGTTGTTCCCGGTGCAGCTGGGCGACTCGGACGCGCTGCAGGTAGGCCAGTACGTAGTGGCGATCGGCAATCCGTTCGGCCTGAGCGGCAGCATGAGCCTGGGCGTAGTGTCCAGCAAGGGGCGCACGCTTGAGTCGATGAACCTGGCGCCCAACTCCACGCAGTTCTTCAGCGCGGGCGACATCATCCAGACCGACGCGGCGATCAACCCGGGCAACTCGGGCGGCCCGCTGTTGAACCTGTACGGCGAAGTCGTGGGTGTGAACCGCGCCATCCGCTCGTTCAGCTTCAACGAATCCGGCGATGCGCTGAACTCCGGGATCGGCTTCGCCATCTCGGCCAACATTGTGAAGCGCGTGGTGCCGAGCCTGATCGAGTTTGGCGTGTACGAATACCCGTACCTGGGTCTGAGCAGCAGCTCCAACCTGAGCCTGGCGGCAGCCCAGCAGCTGGGGCTGGAGAACAACAACGGCGCCCTGGTGGCCAGCGTTGTGGAAGACGGCCCTTCCGCCCAGGCTGGCCTGCAGGAAGGCGACATGATCGTTGCGATCAATGGCCGCGTGGTCAAGAACTTTGACCAGCTGATCTCGTACCTGTTCGGGAACACCGGGCCTGGTGATGTGGTGCTACTGGACGTCATTCGGGAGGGCCAGACCATGCAGATCAACCTGACCCTGGGCGCACGCCCGGTGACACCCCCGTAAAACAACATGAGAATGTGTAAAAAACGGCCCCGAAAGGGCCGTTTTTTATTGTAGGCTATAAGTGTTCTCTGTTTCGCCAAAGGTTTACAAATGAGGCGCCTACAGACCACTGCGATCCTTTGTTCGGTTGCCGCTCTGGCCGCCGCCAGCCTTGCCTGCAGTGTAACGGTGGACTGGGGCAACGACCCTGTGGCTCGCTCCACCGACGCTTCACTCCCATTCTCAGATGCCGCCCAACCAGTTATGCCAGGGATCGTGCTTTCGAGCGACCTGGCCAACCAGCAAGAGGCGCTGGTCTCTCTGTATGAGACCGCCAGCCAGGGCGTGGTATCGCTGGACATCGATTCGCCGATAGGCTTGCGGCATGGCGCGGGATTTGTGATCGACAAGGCCGGGCATATTGTGACCAACCAGCATGTGGTTGACCGGGCACGAGGGATCGAAGTTGTCTTCCACAACGGGGAGCGAGCCGCAGCTGTGGTGCTGGGCATCGATGTTGATTCGGATCTGGCGGTCATCAAAGTGGAAGTGCCTCCCGAGCAGCTGGTGCCCCTGGTCTTTGGCGATTCGGAGCAGGTGAAGGTGGGCCAGTTGGTGGTGGCCATCGGTAACCCCTTTGGGCTGGAGGGCAGCATGTCCACCGGAGTCGTGTCCAACCTGGCGCGCACCCTGCCAGGGCTTAACTCCACCCTGCTGAACGAGGAGAACATCTTTGCCGTGGGCGATCTGATCCAGACTGATGCGGCGATCAACCCCGGCAACTCCGGCGGGCCACTGCTGAACGTGTACGGCGAAGTGATCGGTGTGAACCGTGCCATCCGCACCCTGTATTACAACCAGGATAACCAAGCGCTAAGCTCGGGTGTAGGCTTTGCGATCTCCTCCAATGTGGTGCAGCGCATCGTGCCATCACTGATCGAGAAGGGCCTGTACGAGTATCCCTTCATAGGGATGACCAGCCTGACCGACCTGACGCTGGCGATCGCTGAACAAGCCGGCTTGCCACATACGCGCGGGGCGTATGTGCGCCAGGTTTTGAGCGGCGGCCCGGCCGAGAAAGCGGGCCTGGCTGAGGGCGACCTGATCACCCAGATCAATGGCAAAGACCTCAACTCCTCCACAGAGTTGGCGGCTTACCTGTTGAGTCACAGCAGCCCCGGGGATGTGGTGAAGTTGATCGTGCTGCGAGTTGACCAGGAACTTGAGATCGAATTGACGCTTGGCTCCCGCCCGGCAACCACCCCATAGGGATCCAGTGTAAAAATCGGCTTGATGGGTTGTTTTGTTTTAGTAGCCCACAAGCGCGGCAAGTCATTCAAAACCAAGCCGCATGATCAGCTCATCCTCATCGGCTTCTCCCGTATCTACGAAGCCCAGCTTCTGATAAAAGGGCTGTGGGCTGTGCTCATCGGGCACGTAGCTTAGGGTCATCTCCTTGGCATTTGGGAGTCCCCTCACTCGCTCGATGAGCAACCGCATCGCCTGATAGCCATACCCTTTGCCTTGATGTTGAGCGCCGATCAGAAAACGCCACAAGTAATACTTCCCCTGCCCGGGGTCCTCCTCCATCATTATGAAGCCAACCGGCGTTTCATCAGCATACACGGCGCGATACCACGCTTTCGGCTCAAACAACGCTTCCGAGAGGGAATAGGCGTTGGGCGCAACAAATTTCTCCTGTTCCGGGGAAACTCTTAGGTCAAGAATTTCGCGAACATTGGTGGACGTAATCGGGCGCAAACTAACGGTTGCCATGTATGCCTTTTTGTTTTACTCGCCGACCGGCGGGGCGGCAGAGCCGCCGTAGTCCAGCACCTCACGGTGCTGGGCGCCGGGCTTCTGCGGGCCGATGATGCCGCGGGCCTCCATCTGCTCGATGATGCGGGCCGAGCGGGTGTAGCCGATGCGCATGCGGCGCTGCAGCATGGAGATGGAGGCGCGGCCGCGGCGGCGCACCAGGTCCACCGCCTCATCGTACATGGTGTCCTGCTCGTCCTGATTCTGGATCTCTTCGATCTCTTCCCAGATCGGGATCTGTTTGAGCGGCAGGCTGCTGGCGGGGGCGGCATCGCCTTCGTGGTCAGTGGTGCTGCGGGCGGCGCCTGGGTGGGCCTGCGGCGCGCTGCCGGCGAAGCTGCGCCAGTGGGTGGTGATGCGGGTGATCTCGCTCTCCGCCAGGAAGGCACCCTGCAGACGGACAGCGGCCGGCGCATCCGGCGGCTGGAAGAGCATGTCACCCTTACCGAGCAGGCGCTCAGCGCCCGGCTGGTCAAGGATGACGCGGCTGTCGGTGGTGCTGGCGACGGCGAAGGCGATGCGAGCCGGGAAGTTGGCCTTGATGAGGCCGGTGACCACATCCACCGAGGGGCGCTGAGTGGCCAATACTAGATGGATGCCGGTGGCGCGCGCCAGCTGGGCCATGCGCGTGATCAGCTTCTCGGTCTGGTCGGGCGCGACCATCATCAGGTCAGCCAGCTCGTCAATGATGACGACGAGATAGGGAAGCTTTTCACCGTCTTGCTGGACGCGCTGGTTGTAATCAATGATGTGGCGAGCGCCGACTTTGGCGAAGCGCTGGTAGCGCTTGTCCATCTCATGGGTGACCCATTGCAGGATGCCGACGACGCGGTCGATCTCGACCACGACGGGGGTGAGCAAATGGGGAATGCCGTTGTAGCCGGTCAGCTCGACGCGCTTGGGGTCGATCATGATGAGGCGCAGCGTCTCGGGCGTGTTGTTGAGCAGCATGCAGCAGATGAGTGCATTGACGCACACGGACTTGCCGGAGCCGGTGGCGCCGGCGATGAGCAGGTGCGGCATGGCGGCCAGATCAGCCGAAACCGCATTGCCAGCCACATCTTGCCCCAGCGCGAAACGCAGTGGCGAGCGCATGCGGGTGAAGGCTTCGCTCTCGACCACATCACGCAGGGCGACGCGGCCGATCTGCTCGTTGGGGACTTCGATACCGACGTAGCCTTTGCCGGGCACGGGGGCCTGGACGCGGATGCGCGAGGCCGCCAGCGCCAGAGCCAGGTCATCAGCCAAGGCGGCGATCTTGCCGACGCGGACGCGGGTGCGGCCGCCGCGGGTCTCGACGAATTCCGGCTCAACGCCGAACTGGGTGATGGTGGGGCCGCGGTTGATCTCGACCACTTTGGCGGGCGCGCCGAAGGATTGCAGGGTCTCTTCGATCAGGTCAGCCCGCTGGCGGTCCTGGTCGGCGCTGAAACTGACCACATCGCCAGGGTCGAGCATGTCGGCCAGGACGGGCAGCTCCCAAACGGGCTGGGCGGCTACCGGAGCAGTGCTCTCGGCAATCTCTTCGTTGATCTGCTCAGCAAGCTGATTGATCTCGGCTTGCTGCTCGGGAGTGACCTGGGGAGCTGGCTGGGCGGGCGCAGGCGTTGCGACCGGGCTGGCGGCGTAGCCGACACCCGATTCGGCATAGATGGGGTCAACCGGAGTGTAGGCTTGCCACTCGCCTTGAGGAGTGGAAGGACGGCGGCTACGCAAGGCGGCCAACAGCGGCGGCAGCCAGGCCAGCAGGCTGCTGGCGGGCAGGTCGAAGGCCAGCAGGACGGCGATCAGGAAACCGGTGAAGGCGCTGACCCACATGCCGGCCGGGCCAAGGCCGCCGAGCAGCCAATTGTGGAGGCCGGCGCCAATGCGGCCGCCGCCGAGGCCCTGGGCGGCCAGCTCCAATGAGGCTTCGGCATTGATGGGGAACAGGAAGGCATGCAGGAGCAGGAGCACATTGCCAAACAGCAGGCCAATGCCGACCAGGCGGCGCAGGCGCAGGGGCGGGATGCGCTCAAAGTGGCGCAGCACCAGCCAGACGCCGAGGACGATGAGGGCTAGCGGGAACAGGTACAGCCCCCAGCCCAGGCCGCCGCGCAGCAGGCGCAGCCAGGCTGCGCCGAAGCTGCCCGGCGAGCCGGAGAAGACGAGCAGCAGGGTCAGGATGCCGATGGCGGCCAACAGGATGCCGAGCGCATCGAGCTTGCGGTCAGGCGAGATGCTGGCCCAGAAGTTTTCGAGGGCCGGCAGCAGCTGGGGCTCGTGCGGGCTGCGCCCGCTGCCTTTCTTGTTAGTGCGTTTCTTCTTAGCCATAGTTCAAAATTGGGTTTTGAGTATAGCGCAAGCAAAATTGCGACACTAAGGCGGGTGGGCAGGCAAAAGCTTTAATCATCATCATTCTTTTTTTGGGGGGGCGGGGGTAGCTCCGTTAATAGTTAAAGCTTTTGTCAAGCTCCAGCCTGCCCTCGCCTTTCGCACGAGATACAGCCTACCCGCGATCGGGCTGGAGCGGGCAAAAACGATGGTGTTGTCAAGCAGTTATACTGACGCTGAAGCGAGGAATTTTGTTCGAGATCACCTTTTTAGGCACATCCGCCTCGGCGCCCTCGGTGCACCGCGGGCTTTCGGCGCACATCATCAAGCACGACGAGCATCGTTTTCTGGTGGATTGCGGCGAGGGCACCCAGCGGCAGATCCTGAAGTCTGGGCTGGGTTTCAAGCGGCTCAACCATATTCTGATCACGCACGGCCACCTGGACCATATTCTGGGCCTGGCAGGCTTGTTCTCCACCTTTACGCGCTGGGAAACGCTGGAAGATGTCGAGATCATGGCGGGCAAGTGGACGCTGGAGCGTATTGATGCGCTGCTGTACGGCGTGCGCATCATCCCCAAAGGCAAGCAGAACCCGGTGAACGTTAGCCTGCGGGCGGTGGAACCGGGCGTGATCTTTGAAACGGATGACTTTCACATCCGCGCCTTTGCGGTGAGCCACCGCGGGCCGGACTGTCTGGGCTTCGTGTTCCAGGAGCCGGAGCGACGCCCGTTCCTGCCCGAGAAGGCTGACGCGCTGGGCGTGCCGCACGGCCCGCAACGGCGCGACCTGGTGCACGGCCAGGCGGTGACGCTGGCGGACGGCCGGGTGGTGCAGCCGGACGAGGTGCTGGGCGACGAGGTGAAGGGCGCCAAGCTGGTGCATATTGGCGACACCGGGCGCACGGACGATATTCTGGAAGCCTGCCGCGGGGCGGATGCGCTGGTGATCGAAGCGACCTATCTGGAAGAAGAGCGCGAGATGGCCCGCGAGTTCGCCCATTTGACGGCGCGCCAGGCGGCCGAGCTGGCGCGGGAGGCCGGGGTGGGCAAGCTGATCCTGACGCATATCTCACGTCGCTACCGCGAGAGCGATGTGCTGGCCGAGGCGCAGGCGGTGTTCCCAAATGTGGCAGTGGCGCGCGATTTTGATACGTTTCAGGTGCGACGGGGTGAGGTAATCAAGATGGGGAAGCAGAAGGCTGAGAAGGGTGGACGGAATGCAGGGGAGGCGGAGGAATAAAATCTGCGCTATTTGGAAGATGTGTCTATAAGGATCCTTCGCTGGTCTGGGTTCAACTTAGGAGGGCAACATGAGCTACTTTGTGTATGAAAATTGGCGAGCTGATAACAAAGCAAAGATACACAAAGGCAGTTGTAGTTTCTGTAACTATGGCAAGGGCATTCACGTACAGCCTTCTTCAACCAATGGCAAATGGTCCAAGCCGTTCGCGAGTTTGGAAGAAGCCATGAAATACGCAAAAAGCACTGGTCGAAAAGTTTCTCTTTGCAATTTCTGCCAGAAGTAAGACACTATTTCGATAGACAAAAAAAGAGGCGGCCAGAGTTGCCGCCTCTTTGTAAGCGCTTGCAGCCTTACATCGCGCCGATGATAAGGCCCATGACAGCGAAGACAACCACGTTATAGCCGGCATTGATGAGCCACAGCTTGAGCGGCCGGCCTTCGTACATGTAGTTCACCGCAAAGGCGGTGGCGACCCAGCCGAGGCCGATCATCAGGCCATAGCGCAGACCGGCAGTTGCTCCAGCACCGCTGCCCAGCAGGCTCGCCAGGGTAAAGGCCATGATGAGCTCCAGCACGAAAGAAGTGATGAGCAGGCGACCGAGGTCAGGCGTTTGCTGGGTGCTGGCTTTGCCTTTGCCCTTGGAGCCCATGCCGATGAGTGCTTGCCAGGGCTTGGAGAATATGAAGGTGTACCAGATGAAGCCGAGGAAAAAAGCGGCCAGAGCGGCCAGTGCAACTGCAAGATAGTTAATGTCCATTTTTTTAGGTCTCCGTTCTGCAAACTAGAACACACCTGCAAGGCGGAAGTTACCTGTTAGGCGGTTTGACACTCTTTCTGGCTGGCGATATACTCGCTCTCAATTGAATAGGCGAACACGCTTTCGTTCGCCCGCGCTGCGCAGCAGCGCACTCATCCAGAGAGGTGGAGGGAATCGGCCCTTTGAAGCCTCGGCAACCCCCTGAAACGGACGGTGCCAAATCCGACAGACGAATTCTGGAAGATGAGGCGATGAAGTGTAATTTCAGTCGCCTCTTGCATTAGAGGCGTTTCGTTTTTAACACCAGTGAGGAGTAAACAGTGATTGGTGAGCAGGAGACTGTTCACTGGTTACCGAGCGCTGCTCACTGTACCTGGAGGTTGATTTCTTGAGCACACACCGCACCTACACTCGCCCCGGCTTTTTGGATGCGCTGGCCAAGCGCGTTCTGGTCTATGACGGCGCTATGGGCACCAGCCTGCAGAAGATGAACCTGACCGCCGAGCACTATGGCGGCGAGCAGTACAACGGCTGCCCGGACTACCTCAACATCACTTACCCTGAGGCGCCGGCCGCGGTGCACCGCTCCTACCTTGAGGTGGGCGTGGATGTGGTGGAGACCAACACCTTCCGCAGTAACCGCCTGACGCTGGGCGAATACGGGCTGGGTGAGCGCACGATCGAGATCAACATGGTGGCGTCACAGCTGGCGCGCAAACTGTGCGACGAGTTCAGCACGCCCGAGCAGCCGCGCTTCGTGGCCGGCTCCATGGGGCCGAGCGGCAAGCTGCCCAGCGCCGACGACCCGACCCTCTCGGACATCACCTATGACCAGCTGGTGGAGCTGTTCCGCGAGCAGGCCGTGGGCCTGATCCAGGGCGGCGTGGATGTGCTGCTGATCGAGACTTCGCAGGACATTCTTGAGGTCAAGGCGGCCATCAACGGCATCCAGAAAGCTTTCGAGGAAACCGGCGAGGTGCTGCCGGTGCAGTGCCAGGTGACGCTGGACGTCACCGGGCGCATGCTGCTGGGCACCGATATTGCGGCGGCGCTGACGATCCTGGAGGGCATGCCGATCGACGTGATCGGCCTGAACTGCTCCACCGGGCCGGAGCACATGCGCCAGCCGATCAGCTTCCTGGGCGAGAACACCCAGCTGCCGGTGTCGGCGATCCCCAACGCGGGCCTGCCGCTCAACGTGGACGGTGAGGCGGTGTATCCGCTGGAGCCGGCGCCGTATGCGCAGGAGATGTTCGAGTTCGTGCACAAGCACCACGTCAGCGTGGTGGGCGGCTGTTGTGGCACCACACCGGAGCACCTTAAGCAGCTGATCGAGAAGCTGAACAATCACCCTGCCCCCCCGCGCGCCGACAAGACCGAGGCGCGTTTGTCGTCTTCCATTCAGGCGACGACGATGATCCAGGAGCCGCCGCCGCTGCTGATCGGCGAACGGCTGAACGCCACCGGCAGCCGCCAGTTCAAGCGGCTGCTGATGAACGAAGACTTTGACGGCATTCTGGAAATGGCCCGCGAGCAGATCGCGGGCGGCGCCCACACGCTGGACGTCAGCGTGGCGCTGACCGAGCGCCCGGATGAGGCCTATTTGATGAGCAAGGTGGTCAAGAAACTGGCGATGGGCATCGAAGCCCCGCTGGTGATCGACTCCACCGAGCCGGAAGTGATGGAAGTGGCGCTCAAGCTGGCGCCCGGGCGCTGCCTGCTGAACTCCACGCATCTGGAGGCCGGCCGCCCCAAGATGGACCAGGTGCTGCGCCTGGCCAAGGAGCACAACGCGGCCGTGCTGATCCTGACCATCGATGAGAGCGGCATGGCCAAGACGGCCGAGCGCAAGTTCGAGGTGGCCAAGCGCATCCACGATATTGCGGTGGACGAGTTCGGCTTCCGCTCCGAGGACCTGGTGTTCGACGTGCTCACTTTCCCGTTGAGCACCGGCCAGGAGGAGTTCAACAACAGCGCGGTGGAGACGATCAACGCCATCCGCGAGATCAAAGAGAAGCTGCCGGGCTGCTTCACCTCGTTGGGCGTCAGCAACGTCAGCTTTGGCCTCAGCAAGGCGGCCCGCCCGGTGCTGAACAGCATGATGCTGCACTTCTGCGTGCAGGCTGGGCTCGACATGGCGATCGTGCATGCCAGCAAGGTCAAGCCGTACGCCGAGATCCCCGAAGAAGAGCGCGTGCTGATGGAGGACCTGATCTTCAACAAGCGCCCGGATGCGCTGCAGAAGGTCATCGAATTCTACGAGAACCGCGCCCCCAGTGAAGAGGAAGGCGCCGAGGACCCGACCGAGGGCATGACCTCGGAGGAGAAGCTGCACTGGAGCATTCTGCACCGCCACAAAGAGGGTGTGGAAGATGCGATCGACGAAGTCATCAGCCGCAAGCAGCACCCCAGCGACCACGAGACCGCGGTCAACCTGTTGAACAACACCTTGCTGCCGGCCATGAAAGAAGTCGGCGACAAGTTTGGCGCGGGCGAGCTGATCCTGCCGTTCGTGCTGCAATCGGCCGAAGTGATGAAGAAATCGGTCAACCACCTGGAGAACTATCTCGAAAAGGTGGAAGGCGTCAGCAAGGGCAAGGTGGTGCTGGCCACCGTGTACGGCGACGTGCACGACATTGGCAAGAACCTGACCAAGACCATTTTGGTGAACAACGGCTACGAAGTGTTCGACCTGGGCAAGCAAGTGCCCGCTGAAACAATCATCAGCAAGGCCGAGGAAGTGGGCGCCACGGCGATCGGCTTGAGCGCGCTGCTGGTGAGCACCAGCAAGCAAATGCCGCTGATCGTCAATGAGCTGCAGCGCCGCGGGCTGAAGTACCCGGTGCTGGTAGGCGGCGCGGCGATCAACCGCCGCTTCGGCTGGCGCATCCTGTACACCGAAGGCGGGGCACCCTACCAGCCCGGCGTCTTCTACTGCCAGGACGCGTTCGAGGGCCTGGAGACGATGGACAAGCTGATCGATGAGCCCAAGCGGGCTGAGTTGATCCAGGATGTGTTCGGCAAGGCGGCCAAGGAGCTGGAGCGCGAGAGCAAGCCGCGCACCACGGCGAGGGTCACCGGGCGCTCGGCGGTGGGTCCGGCGGCCAAGATCCCCACGCCGCCCAAGTGGGGCGTGCACGTGGTGAACAATATGCCGCTGGATCTGGTGTTCGAGTGCTTGTACAAGAACGAGCTGTATCGCCTCTCGTGGGGCGCCAAGAACAAGCAGGGCGCCGAGTGGGAACAGATCTCCAAGGAATTTGATGAGCGCTTGGCGCGCATGGAGCGCCAAGCCAAGCAGACCGGCTGGCTGAAGCCGCAGGGTGTGTACGGCTACTGGCCGGCGCAAGCCGAGGGCGACGAGTTGATCGTATACGACCCGGCCAGCCTGGGCTCCGCCAAGCCGGCCGAGCTGACCCGCTTTGGCTTCCCGCGCCAGCCCAGCGGCGAGCTGCTGTGCCTGGCGGATTACTTCGCGACGGTGGAGAGCGGCACGATGGACATGGTCGCCTTCCAGATCGTGACGGTGGGCCAACAGGCCACCGAAGAGCTGGAGAAGCTGCAGGCCACCGGTGACTACACCGAGGCGTACTTCATGCACGGCCTGGCGGTGCAAACCGCCGAGGCCACGGCCGAATTCCTGCACCGCCACATCAAGCGCGAGCTGGGGCTGGAGCCCAAGCAGGGCAAGCGCTATTCGTGGGGCTATCCGGCCATCCCGGATGTGGATGATCACGCCAAGGTGTTCGAGCTGCTGCCGGCCGAGAAGGAGCTGGGCATGCAGCTCACCGAAGGCTTCCAGCTGATGCCGGAGCAATCCACCGCGGCGATCATTTTGCACCACCCTGAGGCGAAATACTACAGTGTGGGCGAGAGCCGCGTGGAGCAGTTGATGCGTGAGCGAGGCGAATAGTGGAAAGAACAAGAAAATCTCCGGACAAGTACATTGCCAGCCTGCCAGACGGCCAACGCGAGGAAATGCGCGCGCTGGACCAAAAAATCTCGTCGGTACTGAAGGGCGCCTCGCGCGTGCTATGGGAAGGCGTCTTCTGGGGCGGCTCTGAACAGAGCATCATCGGTTATGGAGACATGCGCTACCAACGCTCATCGAAAGATAGCGTGGACTGGTTCATGGTGGGACTGGCTGCCCAGAAGAATTACATCAGCGTCTATATCAACGCGACTGAAGATAAACAGTATGTCGCCAAAAAATATGGTGACAAGCTGGGCAAGGTCAAGGTGGGCAGCAGTAGCATCAGCTTTAAACGTCTGGCAGATGTCGAGCTTAAGGAACTAATGAAACTGGTTGAGATCGCCAACCGTCATTTGAAGGCGCAATGAGCAACTTCATCAAAGAAATCAAGATAGGCAAGCCTCTGCTCGCTGACGGCGCCATGGGCACCGTGCTGCATGAGCGCGGCGTGGCGTTTGCGCGCAGCTTTGATGAGCTGAACCTTGTGGACCCCGATCTGGTGACCAGCATCCATGCCGAGTACATCGCGGCCGGCGCCGAGATCGTGATGACGAATACCTTCGGCGCCAACCGCTTCCGCCTGGCCGAGCACGGCCTGGGGGAGCAGGTAGCCGAGATCAACCGGCGCGGGGTGGAGCTGGCGCGGGCCGCTGCGCAGGGCGCCCGCCGCCCGGTGTGGGTGGCGGGCGATATTGGCCCGCTGGGCGTGCGCCTGGCCCCGTTCGGGCGGGTGCAGCCCGAGGAGGCGCGCGCCGCCTTCGAGGAGCAGATCGCCGGCCTGCTTCTGGGTAAGCCCGACCTGCTGCTCATCGAAACGATGACCGACCTGTACGAAGCGCGCGAAGCGGTGCAAGCCGCCAAGGCGCTGACCGAGCTGCCCGTGCTGGCCTCGATGACCTTTACGCGGGATGACCGCACTTTGCTGGGCGACACGCCCAGCAAAGTGGCCACCAAGCTGCACGAAGCCGGGGCCGACATCATTGGCATCAACTGTTCCGGCGGCCCGGCGCAGTTGCTGCGTATCCTCAAGCAGATGAAAGAGGCCGTGCCTGGCGCCAAATCCTCGGTGATGCCGAATGCTGGCTGGCCAGAGCAGGCCGCCGGCCGCATTCTGTACCCGGCCGGGCCGGAGTACTTCGGCCAGTACGCGCAGGCGTTTGCCCGCGCCGGTGCCAGCATCGTCGGCGGTTGCTGCGGCAGCACGCCAGCGCACATCGCCGCCATGCGTGCCGCGCTGGACGACCCCGAATCCGTGGAGCCGGTGGAGAACGGCCAGATGCGCATCATCGAGCGCACCGAACAGGTGACCGGCACGGACAAGGGTTCTGAGCTGGCGGAAAAGTTCGCCAAGGGGCGCTTTGTGGTGGCGGTAGAGATGGACCCGCCGCGCGGCCTCTCCACCAGCAAGCTGCGCCGCGGCGCAGAGCTGCTGGAGGATGCCGGAGCCGACGTCATCAATGTAGCCGACAGCCCGATGGCACGCATGCGCATGAGCCCGTGGGCGGTGTGCGAGCTGTTGCAGCGCGAGGTGCAGATCGACACCACCCTGCACTTCCCCACTCGCGGCCGCAACTTGCTGCGCGTGCAGGGCGATCTGTTGGCCGCGCACGTGCTCGGCATCCGCAATGTGTTCGTGGTGATGGGCGACCCGACCGCGATCGGCGACTACCCGGACGCGATGGACAACTACGACCTGGCGCCCACCGGCCTGATCAAGCTCATCAAGCAGGGCTTCAACTCCGGCGTGGACCATGCCGGGGCCGAGATCGGCCAGCCGACTTCGTTCTTTGTCGGCGCGGCGCTCAACCTGGCGCCGCCCGACCCTGAGCGCGAGCTCAAGCTGCTCAAGCGCAAGCTGGCCAACGGCGCCGATTTCTTTTTGACCCAGCCAGTGTACGAACCGGTCAAGGCGCGTGAGTTTCTGCGGATGTTGGAAGACAGCGGCCAGCCGCTGCAAAAGCCGGTGCTGGTGGGCGTGCTGCCACTGTTCAGCGCGCGTCATAGCACCTTCTTAAACAATGAGGTTCCGGGCATCTCGATCCCCGAGGAAATCCACTCCCGCATTGAGGGGGCGGGCAGCAAGGAAAAGACCGCCGCCGAGGGTATCAAGATCGCGGCAGAGATCATCGAAGAGATCAAAGAGTGGGGACAGGGTGTGTACCTGATGCCACCCTTCAGCCGCTACGACCTGGCGGCCGAGTTGATAGACAAAATAAGAGCTAGCGATCGCTAGCTCTTATTTTTTTTTACTCTTTTTAGATCCCTTGCTACCTAAGCACGCAGCTGTGCACCCAGCTCCTGGGTGATGCGGCGCACAATGCGGTCACGCAACTTAGCGACTTCGTCGTCCGTCAGCGTACGCTCGGGGTGCTGGTAGGTGAGCTGGTAGGCCAGGCTCTTCTTGCCAGCGCCGATCTTGTCACCGCGGAAAACATCAAAGAGCGCCACCCCGGCCAACAGGTTGCCGCCGGTCTGGGCGATCATGGCCTCGACCTGCCCGGCAGGCAGGCTTTCGTCCACCACCAGGGCCAGGTCCTCGATCACCGGCGGGTATTGCGGCACCGGGCGCGAGTCGAAGCGCTCGGGCACCAGCTCACCCAGCACATCGAGATTGAGTGTGATGGCCTGCAGGGTATGGCTGCCCAGGTCATACTGGCTGTGCACCTGCGGATGCAGCTCGCCGAAGACGGCCAGCTGGCGCTCACCCACCACAACGCGGGCGCATTTACCTGGGTGGAAGCTAGGGTGCGCGCCGGGCTCGTACTTCAGGCCGTGCAGGCCGAGGCCAGCCAGCAGCTCGGCCACCACGCCTTTGGCAGCGTAGAAGTCATAGGCGGCCGCGTCACCAGCCTGCCAGCCGGCCGGCTGCTGCTGGCCGCCGAGCACGACGACGAGGCGCTGCAACTCATCCGGCAGGGTCTCTTCGGAGCTGTGGAACACTGGGCCAACCTCGAACAAGGCGATGCGCTGGCGTTGGCGAGCATTGCGCTCGGCGATCTCCAGCACCGAAGCAAGCAGACTCTTGCGCAGCACCGTGCGCTCCTGCGAAATGACGTTGGCCAGCTTCACATAGGGCTTGTCGTCCGGCGGGGTGCCGGGCGGCAGGCGGCGGGCCTCCTCCTCTGGCGAAGTGAGGCGGTACGTCATCACCTCCTGGATGCCCATGCGGGCCAGCAAGTCCTTCACGCGCTCTTCAAGCTCCAACGGCGGGTTGCCGTGCTGGGGGGGCAGCGGGTCAGCCAGGCGCGTGGCGGGAATATTGTCGTAGCCGTAGATGCGGGCGACCTCCTCCATCAGGTCAGCCTTGCCGACCACGCCGGTTTCGATATCCATGCGGTGGTCGGGCACGGTGACCAGCAGGCTTTTGCCCTGCGTGGCAATTGTGAAGCCGAGTTTCTTGAGGATGTCGCCGATCTGCTTGTTGGTGAGGGCCACGCCGAGCCAGCGCCGCGCGTCTGCCGAGCTGATCTCGATCTGGAGGTCCTTGGCGGGCTTGGGATACTTGTCCACCAGGCCTTCGTTCACCACGCCGCCAGCCCACTGGCGCATCAGCTCCAGGCCGCGGCTGACGCCGCGCGGCGCCATGGCCGGGTGCACACCACGCGAGAAGCGGTAAGCCGCCTCGGAGGACATGCGTTGGGCGACCAGCGTTTTGCGGACATTGATAAAGTTCCATGACGCGCCTTCGAGCAGTACGTTGCGCGTGTTCTCGGTGACTTCGGACTCGAGGCCGCCCATGATGCCGCCGATGGAAAGCGAGCCGGCCGTGTCGCACACCAGCACGGTGAAATCATCCAGCTTGCGCTCGACGCCATCCAGGGTGGTGATGGTCTCGCCCTGCTTGGCCGGGCGGGTGATGATGGTGGGGGCCTTGCCGCCAGCGCGCTGCACCAGCACGTCGTAGTCGAAAGCATGCAGCGGCTCGCCGAGCTCGAGCATGGCGTAGTTGGTGGCATCGACGATGTTATTGATGGGGCGCATGCCGGCCAGGCGCAGGCGCTGCTGCACCCAGGCCGGGCTGGGCTTGATCTCGACATCTTTGATGAGGCCGAGGACGAAGCGCGGGTTGAGCTCCTTATCCTGGATGTCGATCCTGACCTTGCCCTTGATGCTGGGGCCAGCCGCTTTAACGGCGGTGGGCATGGGCTTGAGCTTGCGCCCGGTGAGGGCGGATATCTCGCGCGCTACGCCGTATATATTGGCGTCACGGGCGATGTTGGGCGTGATGGCGATGGTGAGCACTGCGTCACCGAGCACATCCGCCAGCGGCGTGCCAGCTTTGGTGTCCGCAGGCAGGAAGATGATGCCCTCGTGCTCTTCTGAAATGCCCAACTCCTTTGCGGAGCAGACCATGGAGTACGAGTCGACACCGCGAATCTTGGTGCGTTTGAGCACCGTCTTGTGCATGCCATCCTGGTGGCCGTCGTAGATCTCGGCGCCTTCTTTGGCGTAGGCCACTTTTAGCGGCGGCTTGAGCTCACCCTGGCCGCGATATTCGAACAGGTTGGGCGCGCCGGTGAGGACCGTGTGCTCCTGCTGGCCATCGTAGAGGCGGCACAGCACGAGCCGGTCGGCATTGGGGTGCGGACCGACGTCTCGGATCTCGGCCACCACCAATTTCTCAGGATCCCAGGAGAGGCCGCTGACCTTGGTCTGCTGCAAGCCGCTGGGCATGGGCAGACCGATGTAGTGGATCTCTTCGACCTCGAGGCCCGCTACGGTGAGGGTGTGAGCCAGCTCCTCGAGGTTGATGCCTTCAAGGTCAACAAAGTCTTTGAGCCAGGAAAGAGGCGTCTTCATTAGAACTGCTCCAGAAAGCGCATGTCATTGCGCCAGAAATAGCGAATGTCTTCAATGCGGTAGCGCAGCATAGTGAGACGCTCCGGCCCCATGCCGAAGGCGAAGCCGGAATACTTCTCCGGGTCGTAGCCGCCGTTGCGCAGCACGTTGGGGTGCACCATGCCGCTGCCCAGGATCTCCAGCCAGCCGCTGTGTTTGCAGACCGAGCAGCCTGCCCCGCCGCAGACGAAGCACTCCACGTCCATCTCGGCGCTGGGCTCGGTGAAGGGGAAGTGCGAAGCGCGGAAGCGCGTGCGCACGTTGGCATTGAAGAAGCGCTGAGCAAAGTCGGTCAGCGTGCCCTTGAGGTCACCAAAAGTAATGTTCTCGCCCACAGCCAGACCCTCGACCTGGGTGAACTGCACCTCAGAGCGGGCCGAGACTTGCTCAAAGCGGTAGCACATACCCGGCAGCACGATACGTATGGGCGGCGGGTTCTTGGGGTCCTTGGCCGCATACTCACGCATGGCATGGATCTGGCCAGCGGAGGTGTGAGTGCGCAGCAGGGTCGGGTTGTCGGGCGCACCGCCTTCCACATAGAAGGAGTCTTGCATTTCACGCGCGGGATGGTTGGGCGGGAAGTTGAGCAGCAGGAAGTTGTACTCATCCGTCTCAACATCACGCGAGCGATAGACCTGGAAGCCCATCTGGGCGAAGATGGCATTGATGCGGCGCAGGGTCTGCGTGATGGGGTGCAGGCGCCCGAGCGCCAGGCTGCGGCCGGGCAGGGTTACATCCAGCTTCTCGCTGCTGAGCGAGGCGCGCAGGCGGGCGCCTTCCAGCGCGGCGCGCTTCTCTTCAAAGGCAGCTTCCAGGGCCAGCTTGACCTCGTTGGCCTGCTTACCGGCCAGCGGGCGCTCCTCGGCGCTGAGCTGGCCGAGGTTCTTCATGGCCTGAGTGAGCGCGGCATTGCGGCCGAGCTGGGCCACCTTCCATTGCTCCAGGGCGACCTCATCCTGCACGGCGTTGAGGGCTGCCAGCGCCTGCTCGCGAATTGCTTGCAAATTCTCCATTCGTGTTCCTCCAGACAACAAAAAAGCTCCAATCCACTCAAGGGACGGGAGCTCCGCGGTACCACCCAGATTGCGGCTGCTGTGCAGCCACCACTCAGGCCAACGGCCACAACTGTGGCGCATGGCATTCCCTGTATCGTGGGAATACGGTTTCAGCTACTAACCCAGTGGGCATTCACCGAAACAACTCGAGAGGGAACTTCAGCGCAGGTCGCCGGGTGGGCTTGCAGTCTGGGCCGCACCTCCCTGAGGCAGCGGAACGCTGCGCGTACTTTCCTCTGTCAACGTCTATATAGCGATGTGGGTCAATTATGCGCCAAAGACTGCCAATGTCAAGCGGGCACGGCGGCAGCTTGCTCAGCCAGCAATTCTTTGAGGCGGGGATGGTCAGCGTAGTAGCCGCGGTATTTCTCGGGCAGCATCACGGCGATGCGGCACATGATCTCATCCGTGCCGCGCGCCAGCTCTTCCTGGCGGTTGCCAGGCGTGAAGGGCGGCAGGGTGAAGGGGTCGCCAATGGTGGCGGTGAGGACCGGCTTGCGCAGGCGCAGCCAGTCGCCGGCTGAGTCCTCGGTGCCGGTGATGGCCATGGGGTAAATGGGCGCGCCGCTGGAGATGGCCAGGTAGGAGGCGCCTTCTTTGGCCTTGAGCATGGCGTGGGTGGGGCTGCGGGTGCCCTCAGGCGCCAGGCCGAACAAGCGGCCCTCTTTAAGCGCCTGCAAGGCTTTGCGCAAGGCGTTCATGTCCACGTTCTCGCGGTCAAGCCAGATGCCGTCCGCTACCTTGATGAAGAAGGAGTACAGCGGATTCTTCTTGTGCTTATCGGCCACCCAACCGGTCATATCCGGGCGGCGGATGCACACCAGACCCAGGGCAGGGTCAAGGAAACCGAGGTGGTTGATGGCCACAATCGCAGCCCCGGTGCGGGGCAGCTTTTCAACTCCCTTGAGGGTCACATCACACAAGTGCTTGAGGGCAAAGTCGACAAAACGCAGCAGCTGATCGTAATTCATAGTTGTGAGGTGGCATTCTATCAAGGAACAGCCGCTCTGCCCGATAGATATGCACACGCGCCGGACTGTATAATTTCCGCTCCAATGCAAAAAACCATTCTCTCTTTTCTGCTGCTGGGCATCCTGGCCGCTTGTGGCGGCCGCAGCCCCAGCACTCCCCAAGCCACGCTGCAAATGCCGGAAGCCGCCACCGCCACCCCGCCGCAGTTCGCGGCGCAGGTGAACGGCGAGGGCGTGACGGCCGAGAGCTTCAACGCCAATATGCGCATGTTCCAGGATGCGCAGAGCCAAGCTGGCACGCTTCTGGCAACAACAGATGCACGCCAGACCGTGATCGACAGCCTGGTGGACCGCCTGCTGCTGGCCCAAGGCGCCCGCAGCGCCGGCTTTGTGCTGGACGACACCTTGCTGGACGAACGGCTGGCCAGCGTGATCGAGCAAGCGGGCGGCCAGGCGGCCTTTGACAGCTGGCTGGCAAGGTACGGCCTGAGCCAAGCCAGCTACCGCGAGGAACTGCGCCTGGAGCTGGAGGCGGCCCACATGGTGGCCGAGATCAGCGCGGCGGTGCCGGCCACAGCCGAGCAGGTGCAGGCCCGTCAGGTGCTGCTGCCCGACCAATTCTCGGCGGAGCGGCTGCTGGCGCAACTGGAAGGCGGCGCCACGTTTGAAAGCGTGGTGCAGAACAACGACCCGCGGCGTCTGGGCACGCTGGGCTGGTTCCCGCGAGGTTATCTGTTGCAGCCCGAGGTGGAAGAAGCCGCCTTTGCTCTGCAGCCGGGTCAGTACAGCGGCGTGGTGGAGAGCAGCCTGGGCTTTCACCTGATCGAGGTGCTGGGGCGCGAAACCGGGCGTCCACTGGCCCCGCAGGCCCGCCTGGTATTGCAAACCCAAGCGGTGCATGACTGGCTGAATCAGCAACGGGCAGGTTCGGCGATCGAAATCCGGTTGCCGTAAGAGACGCTGATATAGACTTGAGTTGGCTGCAAGCAAGCCAACCGGGAGCGAGAATGGACGAGTTCGATTTCAAAGAAGAGAAGCCGCGTAAGCCCAAAGGCAAGTTTGGGGCCGCCGTGCTTAACGTAGGCAGCCTGCTGGCCCTGGTGGCCTCGCTGTGCTCAGGCGGCTTCTTTTTGCAGCTGTTCCTTGACCCCGAAAGCGAGTGGAACCCGCTGCCGCCGGTAACGGCCACGATCGCACCTACGCAAACCTCGGTGCTGCCAACGCAAACCCTGGCGCCCACGGCTGAGGCCACCGCCAACCCCACGGCCACGCCTTCGCCCACCGTGCAGCCGCTGGTCTACAACCTGCAGGAAGGCAGCCCGGCCTATCTGGATGCCACCCTGTTCCGCCCGGAGCAGGCGTGCAATTTCATGGGCGTGTTCGGGCAGGTGTTTGGGCTGGACGATGCCCCGCTGACCGGAGTGCGCGTGCAGGTGGTGGGCACACTCAACAACGAAGCGGTGGACAAGCTGGGCCTTACCGGCGCGGCCACGCAATATGGCGCGGGCGCGTATTACGAGATCCAGCTGGGCAATGCTCCGCTGGCGAGCGAGAATGCGCTGCAGATCATGCTGCTCAGCGAGAACGGCGAGCCGCTCTCGACCCCGGCGGCGTTCAGCACGCGCGGCGAATGCGCCCAGAATTTGATACTGATCAATTTCAAACAGCTGCCGTAAGCGAAACTAAGAATAACAAAAAACGCCCGGGTTCCGGGCGTTTTTTGTTTTAGGCGAGGATTGCTTTTTGCAATTCTTCGCAGACCAGGCTGACCTGGTCTGCGGTCATGACGCTGGAGAACGGCAAGGCCAGGCTGCGGGCGCCGAGATCCTCAGTGATGGGGAAGTCACCCGGCTGGTAGCCGAAGCGCTGGCGCATGTATTTCTGCAGATGGATGGGGGCGAAGTATGGGCGCACGGGGATGCCAGCCTGGGCCAGGGTAGCGATGACACGCTGGCGGTCGATCTGCGGCGCCAGGCGCACGACATAGACGAACCAGCTCATGCGCGTGGTGGCTTGCAGGACCTGGGGAAGCTCGACCAGCTCAAAGTCCTGCAGCCGTTCTGCGTACCAGCCGGCTACCTGGGCACGGCTGGCCACCATCTCATCCAGGCGCTGCAGCTGTACGCGGCCGAGGGCCGCGCTCATCTCGGTGATGCGATAGTTGTAGCCCAGGTGCGTGTGCTCGAGCCAGGTGTCGCCATCGGCTCGGCCCTGGTTGCGCAGGGCGCGCATCAGGGCGGCGGCCTCGTCATCATCAGTGACGATGATGCCGCCCTCGCCAGTGGTCATTTGCTTATTGGGATAGAAGGCGAATACACCCGACTGGCCAAAGCGGCCGGCGGGAGTGCCTTTATAGCTGGCGCCGAGCGCTTCACACGAGTCTTCGATAAGGGTCAGGGCGTATTCATCGGCGATGGGCTGGATGGCATCGTATTCGGCAGGCTGGCCGAACACGTCCACGGCCAGCACGGCTTTGGCGTGCTGCTGGCCGGCGGCAGCGCCGTGGCGCGGCAGCCAGCGGGCAGCCGCATCGCCGCCCTGGCGCAGGTCGTGGGCAGCCTGCTGCAGCAAAGCCGGGTCGATGTTGCCGGTGCGCGGGTCAATATCCACAAAGACCGGCACGGCGTTCTCGTACAGCAGGACGTTGGTGGAGGCTACGAAAGAGAACGGCGTCGTGAGCACCACATCGCCTGCGCCGATGCCGGCGGCGCACACACACAGGTGCAGACCGGCGGTGCCTGAGTTGACCGCAATGGCGTGTCGGCTGCCTACATAGGCGGCCACTTCGGCTTCAAAGCCAGCAGTGTGCTCACCCATACTGAGCACGGGCGATTCCATCACCTGCATCACCGCAGCGCGTTCAGCCGCGGTGAGGTCCGGCGAGGACATGGGGACGCGAGGTTTATTCATAGTGGGGGCGCGGCGATTATCTCACAGCCAAACTGTCGCTGCGGCGAGCAGCACGAGGATGCTGAACAAGCCACTGAGAAAGTTTACCCAGTCATTGCTCATCCAGGCCCAGCCGCGGCGCAGCGTGGTGGGCGTCCCGCAACTGTGCAGTGGATGCTGCTCCGTCTCTTTTTTGCAGTCAGGGCAGTAGTAGATGGCCTGCACCGTCGCGCCGATGAGCGAATCGAAGTACGAACCCAGGACACCTGCCAGCAAGACTGACAGCAGGAAGCTGGGATGCATAAAGCCCACACCAACTAGACCCGCGACCAGGGCGATCAACAATGCGCCAGCGGCGGCCGCCAGGCTGCCAACCAGCGAGACCCCGCCCGAGGTGCCCTTAGGCACACGCTGGCCGGTGGTGATGAGCTGCGGCTGGCCCGGGCTTAGCACGCCGAGCTCGGTGGCCCAGGTGTCCGCCGTGGCGCCAGCCAGCGCGGCGGCAAATGCGGGCCAGGCTACGGCCTGCGGTAGCCAATCGGCGGCTCCGAGCCCGAGTGCCAGGAGGGCCGGGCCGCCATTGGCAAGCACCTGAACCCAATCGCGCCGGCCGCCCTTGGAAAAGGTCTTGGCCAGCGCTTTTTTGCGCTTTGAGAACAGACGGGTGAGAGCGCTGGATGAGGCAAAGAACGCCACCAGCAGGATCGCAGCCGGCAAGCCGCCCAAGCCAAAGTTAAGGCCGCCGAGCAGCACGGCCGCCAGCGCTCCGCTGGGGGCCAGCAGGCGCAGGCGCCAGGCGGCGGCCGCCAGGGCCGCCGCAATGGCCAGGCCGAGGGCCAGGCGCTGCCAGTCAAAGGTGAGGAAGATCTCGAACATGGCTGTGGATAACCCGTCTATATGTGTGGATAACCTTACAGGATGCTCACAATGATCGCCGCCAAAAACAGCACACTGGTGACCAGGCTGCTGCCCCACAGTAGAACAGACAGGCTATCCCCTTGCGGCTCCCTAAAGAAGAGAAGGCCCAAGAGCAGATTACCGACATAGAAAAGCAAATTCAGGCCAGGCAGAAGCAAAAGCTGGGTGCCGGCCACGCTGGGCAGCGGGTTGTTATCCGGGCCGAAGCCGAGGCTTACGCCGGGCAAACCGGGGCCAACGAAGCCCACCAGCAGGAGCAATACCAATGCGGCCACGCCGCCAACGGCCATCAGGCGGCGCGGCAACGGCCGGGCCCAGGCCTCTACGAGCACAAAGCTGGGGGCAGTCGAGCGCGCCCGCAGGGGGCGCAAGCTGCCGCGCAGCGATTCGCGCTTGAGGGCCGCCACGAACTGGGCGTCCTTCTCCGGGCTGAGCACGTAGACGCGGTCAGCCGTGCCGAGCAGCACCAGGCGGTTCCTGTCGGAGGCCATGTATTCGACCGTACCCAGTTCGGCGTCGCTCACCTGGCCGAGGACAGAGCCGGGCCAGATGGCGCGCGGCAGCTGCGGCGGAACCTCAAGCTCGCTCCAGCGGGCAATATCTACGATGGCATCGTAGGGCAGATCGACAGCGCGCAAACCCCAGCGCAGACGCAGCCCATCCCGGCTGATCCAATAGCCAGACTTGTGCAGGCAATACAGGCGGTAGAAGAGCAGCGGCAACAGCAGGCAGATCAGCGAGCCAGCCACCAGCAGAATGATGCCTACCACCCCGGGCGGCTGGGCAAGTGCGAGCAGAAAGAGCACGGCGGCCACCGTGAGCACCAGCAGGGCGGCGGAGACATGCAGGCCGGTGCCACGGCGACGGGGCGGGTCAAATTGCAGAGAGGTGGGGGCGGCTTGCGCCATGCCTCAATATTAATCCAAGCCAAATCAGATTGTGAGATATCTCGTCGCGCTCTCGCTTGACCCTGTGAAATGCGGCATATACAATCCACCTGTGCTTTCATTAACAAGTACCCCGCAGAAGCGCAACCCACTCATTAAGCAGATCCAGCATTGGGGACTTGGCAGCCTGGCTGCCGCGCTGTTGGAGACCGGCGGCGCGTTTGCCAGCCTGGCGGCACAGGGCCTGTATGTGGCCGAGCCACTGCTGACAAGTTGGACGCCCGCCCAGAGCGTGCGAGAGTTAGCCGCCATGCTGGAAGACCCACACCAACGCGCCGAGCTGGCTGACGCACTGCGAGAGCCAAACAAATGATCCCTTCCCCATTGGCCATTGTGGCGCTGGTTGTGGCGCTGATCCTGCTGTTCTCGGTGTGGAAGGGCGGCAAGCGGCGCACGCTGCGCCACATCCCCGCCATCCAACGCTTGCAACGCAGCATTGAACTTTCAGTGGAAGATGGTTCGCGTCTGCAAGTGAACCTGGGCCACGGCGGCCTGCTGGGGCCGCAGAGCGCGGCTGCATTGGCCGGCCTGACGCTGCTGCAGCAATTGGCTGAGATCGCGGCAGACAGCGACCTGCCGCCGGTGGCCACCAGCGGCGAAGGCACGTTGATGCTGCTGGCGCAGGACACGCTGCGGGGCACATATCAGCGCCTGGGCATCCGCGAGCAATTCAATTTTGAGCTGGCGCAGACCACGGGCGTGACGCCGTTCTCGTACGCGGCGGGCACGCTGCCCTCGGTGCTGGACCGCACAGCACTCTCGACCGCGATGGTGGGTTCGTTTGGCGTGGAAGCTGGTTTGATCGCCGACGCGGCCCAGCGCACCGAGGGCTTTAGCCTGGGCGGCAGCAACGACCTGAGCGCGCAAGCCGTGCTGTTTGCGGCGGCGCACGAGCCGCTGCTGGGCGAAGAGCTGTACGCGGCGGGCGCGTATACGAACGCCAACGCAGCCCACGAAGCCAGCCTGCGGGCGCAGGATGTGCTGCGCTGGGCCGTGATCATCTTGCTCATCATCACGGCGGTGTCGCCGCTGTTGGGCGGTGGCCAGTGAAACTACGCGCTCCTATTTCCACCGCAGTGGCGATCAGCTTCGGCTTGCTGGTGCTGCTGGGCATCTTCATCCCCGACCTGGCCGATTTTCGCAACCGCATCCTGAACTGGGCCATGCTGCTGGCCGCCATGGCCCTGCTGCTTGGCCTGCTCAACCTGGCCCAGGTGCACTGGCAGCGAATACGCGGGCGCGAGACGCCGGTGTATAGCGCGGTACTGCTGATCGCGATGGTGGTGACCTTTGCAGTGACTCTGCTGCAAGGCAGCGACAGCGAAACAGCTGAATGGATATTCAATTATCTGGTCGTGCCGATCGAGACCAGTCTGATGGCAGTGCTGGCGGTAAGTCTTACGCTGGCAGCGGCGCGTGTGTTTCAGCAGCGCACCGAATTAATGAACACTGTATTCATCGCCACCCTGCTGCTGCTGTTGATTGGCGCCGGCCCCCTGTTCGGCGTAGAGCTGCCATATTTCACGCGGGTGCTCAACCCCTACATCAACAACGTACTGGCCCTGGGCGCAATGCGCGGCCTGCTGATCGGCGTGGCGCTGGGCACCATCACCACGGGCGTGCGTATTCTTATTGGGGCTGACCGCCCTTACGGGGCCTAAGCGATGAGCACGCCACAGCACGACCCCGAAGAGAACCTGCCGGACTGGCTTAAGGCGCTGCGCCAAAAGCAAAGCGAACAAGCCGCGCAGGATGCTGAGGCCGAGAATGCGGCGGCATCGCAAGCCGCGCCGGAACCTGAGCCAGACTGGCTGGCTGACATCCGCCGCCGCCACAGCAGTGAAGACAGCGCAGACAGCGAACGCGCCCTGACGGACACCCAGCCGAACAAACCCTTCAGGCTGGAGAGCCGGCGGCTTGAGGCGCCCGCTTTTGAAGCCAGTGATGAGCCTAAGCCAGAGGACGCCAACCCGGTGCCGGACTGGCTGGACGCATCTGATGAAGATGCATTCGATGACGATGACCAAGAAACCAGCCCTGCGTTCAGCGATGAGGACATAGAGCCAGCCAGCGAGCTGCCCAGCTGGCTGCGAGGCGTGCCGCCGGCTGAAGAAGCCCCTAGTCCGAGCGGAGCCTTCTACGACAATTACGAGAACATGCAGCCGCTGACCCCGGCTGAGATCGAAAATGCCGGCCCGCTGGCCGGGTTGAGTGGCGTGTTGCCTGCCGAACCTGAAGTAGCCAAGATCGGCAAAGCGCCGGTGTTCTCGACCCGGCTGGAGGTTAGCGAAGGCCAGTACCGCCACGCGGCCGTGCTGCAGAGCCTGATCGCCAACGAGGCCCAGCCCACACCCGACACCACGGCCAGCACGCGGCGCCCAGCGCGGCTGCTGAACCTGCTGATGGCGGGGATGCTGGTCGCGGCGGCGTTCGTGCCGCTGATGGGCGGGCAAGTGCGCTCGCCGCGGCCTGAGCCCGAGGCCTTGCCGGGCGGCACGGCGATGTTCAATGCGATCGATGTGCTGCCGGCGAATGCATCTGTGCTGGTGATCTTTGATGTGCAGCCAGCCTTGTATGGTGAGCTGCGCGCGGCGGCCAACCCGGTGATCAGCCACTTACTTGACCGCCAGGCACGCCTGACCTTCGTCTCCACCCAGCCCACCGGCCCGGGCCTGGTGGAGCGCATGCTGCAAAGCGACTTTGCCCAAGTGCCCTTGGTGGCCAGCAATGACTATGTATCGCTGGGCTATCTGCCGGGCGGCATGGCGGCGGTGCGCAGCTTTGCCAACGATCCGCGCCAGGCCACCCTGTCTGCCCCGGCGGCGTTCGCGCAGCCGTGGCAGCGCAGCAGCCTGCAAAGCATTCAGGATCTGGATGATTTTGCGTTGGTGCTGCTGGTTGTAAGCGAAGGTGAGGACGCCCGCACTTGGGTAGAACAAGCCACGCCGGAACTGAGCAAAGGCCTGCTGGTCGTGAGCAGCGCACAGGCCGCGCCGATAGTGCGAGCGTACATGGATACGGAACCCAGCCAGGTGGAAGCGCTGGTGGCCGGGGTGAGCGGTGGCGCACACTACGAGCGGCTCCGGGCGCGGGACACCTTGAGCGTCACCTACTGGGACTCGTACAGTTACCAGCTGGGCGCGGCCGTGCTGGTGATCGTGCTGGGCGGACTGTATGGCCGCCTGATCCTTGCGCCAACGGAGAAGAAAGCATGATCCCGGCGGAACTATTGGCTCAAGTTGGTATCTTAGTAGCGGCGGCGCTGACGCTGGTGACGCTGTCGTATATTTTTGGCGACCACCCCATCTTTCGCGTGGTGCTGCACATATTCATTGGCGCAGCGGCGGGCTACGCCGGGGCAATTGCGGTGCAGGATGTGATATTTCCGCAGCTCATCTTCCCGGCGATCGAATTGGCCAGCGGCGCCAGCACGCTGGACACAGTCGATGTAGGCATGCGCCTGGGGCTGAGCGCGCTGCTGCTGACCAAGCTATCACCGCACACAGCCCGCTTCGGCAACCCGGTGACGGCGATGCTGGTGGGCGTGGGCGCAGCGCTGGCAATCGGCGGCGCGATTCAGGGCACGCTGCTGCCGCAGATCAACTCCAGTGCGCAGATCTTTGATGTGGCCGGGTTTGACCTGGCCCTGCAAGGCGGCTATTACGGCGAAAGCCTCAGCATCGTTCTGCAGGGCATGCTGGCGCTGCTGGCGATGGTGAGCACGCTGGCTTATTTTCACTTTGGCGCCGAAGGCCGCGGCAAGCAGACACCGCAGCGCAATATTCTGGTGGATGTGCTGGCCTGGGCGGGCAGCGTATTCATTGCGATCACACTGGCCACGCTGTTCAGCGGCGTGCTGCTCTCCGGCATGGGCGCGCTGACCGAACGGCTGGACTTTTTGTATAAGACTCTTTCCGTGCTGCTGGGGACGCCATGAGCGAAGGCCGCCCGCAGACTTCCAACTCACTGGTGGCGATCGACCTGGGTAGCGTGAACACACGCGCCCAGTTCTTCGATGCGGTGGAGGGCCGCTACCGCTTCATTGCGGCAGGCGAGGCGCCCACCACCGCCGGCGCGCCGACCTTTGACACCAACCACGGCGTGCTGCAGGCGTTGAGCCAGCTGCAGGAGATCACCGGCCGCCAGCTGCTCAACGAGCGCGGCCTGCTGCTGGCGCCGGACGCCGACGGCAACACCGGCGCCAACGCGCTCACGGCCACGTTCTCGGCCGGGCCGCCGCTGCGGGTGATCACGGTGGGTTTGCTGGAAGGTGTTTCGCTGCATAGCGTGAACAACCTGGTGGATTCATTCCACTGTGAGATCGTAGACAGCTTGAGCTTGGGAGACCGCCGCAGCCCTGAAAGCGTGATCGATGCGGTGTCACAGAACCTGCCCGACCTGATCGTGGTGGCCGGCGGCACCCACCGCGGCGCTTCGCGCTCGGTGGTGCGGCTGGCCAACTATCTAGCCCTGGCGCTCAAGCTGCTGCCGGAAAGCGCCCGCCCGCCGGTTTTGTTTGTAGGCAACGAAAATCTGCAGGGCGAGATCGACGCCCTGTTGGCGCCGCTGACGAAGGTGTACAAAACCGCCAACATCCGCCCCAGCCTGGACCAGGAGAACTTTGGGCCGGCAGAAGCGGCGATGAGTTCACTTATCTATGAGGTGCAGGCGAACAAGCTGGGGGGCCTGCGCTTGCTCAACCAGCTGGCTGAAACGCGCCTGGGCCATGCCGCCCAGGCTTTTGGGCGCACGGTGCGTTTTCTCAGCACCGTGATCGATGCGCCCAAGGGCATGCTGGGGATCGATCTGGGTGCATCCAGCACCACGGTGGCTTCGGCGTTCGCCGGACAGCTGGAAGTGCGCAGTTTCCCGAACCTGGGCATGGGGCGCGGCCTGGCGGGCATGCTGGCCGAAACGCAGCTGCAGCAGATCACGCGCTGGCTGGCATACGAAATTCCGGATGAGTTTGTGCTGGACTATATATACAACAAGCCGCTGCTGCCGCAGACGCTGCCTTCGACGCCCTACGAGTTGGCGATCGAAATGGCGGCGGCGCGCCAAGTGGTGCGGCTGGCGATCGGCAAGAGCCTGCCCATGTTCCCGGCCAATGCCATCTACCCATTGATGGGCACGGTGCCGTGGTTTGATCGCATCCTGGTATCGGGCAGCACACTCACTCGCCACCCGCGGCTGGAGCAGAGCCTGCTGGCGGTGCTGGATGCAGTGCAGCCTGTGGGCATCGTGACCATTATTTTGGACCAGAACAACCTGGCCGCTTCGTTGGGCGCGGCCGCCGCGGTGGACCCGGTGCTGGCCGTGCAGGTATTGGAATCCAACGCGTTCATGAACCTGGGCACCGTCATCGTGCCGGTGGGCACGCCGCGCCCCGGCAGCACCGTGCTGCGCGTGCAACTGGTGCGGGATGGGCAGAAGGAAGATGTGGTCGAGATCCTTGAAGGCGGTTTGACGGTGCTGCCGCTGGCGCCTGGCAAAGCGGCGGACTTGTTCGTGCAACCGTTGCAGAATATGAACATTGGCCTGGGCGCCGGGCGCGGCGGCTGGATCCGCCGGGTAGTGGGCGGCGCCTTCGGGCTTATTTTTGATACACGCGGGCGGCCGATCCAAATGCCGACCTGGTTCAACAAGCGCCAGGAATTGCTGCAGACCTGGGAACGCACGCTGGCGGAGGGCGGGTAATGCTGGCGCCGATCACGTACATTCAGCCACTGACCACATTGCGCCGCACGCGCCAACTGCCAGTGGAAGGGCTGATCACGGTTGGCTTGGGCGACCGCTTGCGCGCCACAGATGTGATCGCGCGCACGGGGCTGCACAAGCAGCACATCATGCTGGATGCGACCCGCGCCCTGGGCGTGCCTGCCAACCGGGTCAGCAAACTGATCCAGCGCGTGGTGGGTGAGGAAGTGGAAGCAGGCGCGATCCTGGCGGGCAGCCGCGGGTTGGCCAGCCGCCAACTGCGCGCTCCGGCGGCGGGCAAGATCGCCGCGATCAGCGAAGGCCAGATCCTGCTGCAGATCAGTGACGAGAGCGCCCAGGTGCCGGCCCGCGTGCCGGGCCTGGTGATCGACATTGACCCAGGGCAAAGCGTGACCCTGGAGTGCATTTGTGCCTGGGTACAGTGCGTGTGGGGCAACGACTTGGTGGCCGAGGGCAATCTGCACATGGTGGCGGACAGCCCGCAGCATGTGCTGACCGCCGACCAGATCGACATGAGCTTGCGCGGCGCCATTCTGGTGGCGGGGCACTGCAACCAGCGCCAGGCGCTGGAGCTGGCGGGGCAGGTGCCGATCCGCGGCCTGATCCTTGGCAGCATTGCTACGCGCATGCTGCCCATCGCCGAAAAGATGGAGTATCCCATCGCTGTTTTGGAAGGTTTTGGAAAAATTCCGTTCAACAGCGATGCATTCAAGCTGCTCTCAATGCACGCAGGGGCGGTAGCCTCATTGAATGCCCAGGCCAGCAACCCGCACACGGGCGAACGCCCAGAGGTGATCATTCCGCTGGCGGATGCGGGCCACCCACCCCAGCCAGTGGAGATACAAAGCTTCCGTTTGGGCCAGACCGTGCGGGTGCTGTCTGGCAAGTACAAAGGTCAGCTGGGCGAGATCGTTGAGCTGCGCGAGAATGTAATCTATGAGAGCGGGCTGCGCGGCCCGGCGGCGGAGCTCAGCCTCACAGACGGCGGGCGGGGCCGCGTGCCGCTGGCAAACCTTGAACTTCTAGGGTAAAAATAGGTTCCCATGCTAGACGACGCTGATTTGGATCTGCCATCAGAGCAGCCCGAACCCCCCAGACGCTCAGGCAGCCGCAATTTTCTCGTAGTGGCCGGCGTGCTGGGCGGCTTGATGCTGCTAGCGCTGATCGCTCTAGCGGTGTATGCGCTGGTCATCTTGCCACAGCAGCAGCGTGCCGCCCCGGATGAGGGCGCGGCTCAGGTTACGAATACGCAGATCGTGCAAACACTGCAGCCCAGCAACACGGCCACCGCACAAAACACACCCACCCGCACAGCCACATCCACACGCACTCCGGTGCCGCCTACGGCCACCAACACGCCGGTGACGCCCCTGTTCACCAGCAACCCCGCCGCCACGCAGACAGTGGAAGCGCTGCTGACCCAGGCGGCCCTGGCGCAGGAACAAGCTGCGGCAACAACGGACCCGAATGCGACCGCTACCGCCACCAGCGCTCCGACGGCTACGCCGAGCGCGTTGCCGCAAAGCGGCCTGGCAGATGACATCGGCGGGCCGGGCATTCTGGCGCTGGCCGCGGCGCTGCTGCTGGCCATCATCTTCACCGCGCGCAGACTGCGCGCACAAGCGTGATGTAAATACGAGCCAATAATAAAAAGAGCCGCAGATGCGGCTCTTTTTATTTCAGCAAACTCAGTGCCTTCTCCAAAACCTTGCGGGCCACTTCATACTTGCTGAGCAATGGCAGCTCTTCCTGCGCGCCATCCTTGGTAAGTAGGATGACGCGGTTGGTGTCGACCTCAAAGCCAGCATCCTGAGCGCTGACATCGTTAGCGACGATCATGTCCAATCCCTTGGAAGCCAGCTTGCCTTGTGCGTTGGCGAGCAGGTCATTGCTCTCAGCCGCAAAACCCACCAGCAGGCGCGGTTTGCCGGCTTGCTGGCTGACTTCCTTGAGAATATCCGGGTTGGCAGCCAGCTCCACCGTGGGCACGCCTTCGGCGCGTTTGATCTTCTTGTTGGCAGCATTGCTGGGGCGGAAGTCTGCCACGGCAGCAGCCATCAGCAGCATATCGGCGCCGGCAGCGTGGGCCAGCACGGCATTGCGCATCTCAACGGCGGTTTGCACGCGCACGAACTCTGCGCCAACCGGCGGGGTAAGCGCGGTGGGGCCGGAGACCAGGGTCACCTGTGCGCCCATGTCGAGCGCGGCTTGCGCCAACGCGTAGCCTTGCTTGCCAGAGGAGCGATTGGCGATCACGCGCACCGGGTCGATCGGCTCCTGCGTGCCGCCAGCGGTGACCAGCACGCGGCGGCCAGCCAAGGGGCCGCTGGCGCCGAGTGCGACGCGAGCATGGCCGGCCAACTCAGCCGGCTCCAGCATGCGGCCCACGCCGCTGAGGCCGGAGGCCAGATGGCCGCTGACCGGGCCGTGGATCTGCGCGCCGCGGGCGCGCAAGGTGTCAAGGCTGGCCTGAGTGGCGGGGTGGTCATACATGCCGCCATCCATAGCCGGGGCGAGCATGAGCGGCGCGGTGGCAGCCAGGGCGGTGAGGGTGAGCAGATTATCAGCCTGGCCGGCAGCCAGCTTGGCGAGCGTGTTAGCGGTGGCTGGGGCTATCAGCAGCAGGTCAGCATCCTTGCCCAGTTTCACGTGCAACACGTGGCCTTCCGGCCCCCATAAGTCTTGATCCACATAGGTGCGGCGACCTGTGACAGACTGAAAGGTGAGCGGCTTGATGAAGTGCTGCGCCGCGCCAGTGAGGATCACATCCACCTCTGCGCCGAGTTGAGTAAGCTTGGAGGCCAGGTCAGCAGCTTTGTAGCAGGCGATGGAGCCGGTGACACCGAGCACGATACGTTTGGATTGGAGGGGCAGCATCAATTCTCCAGTCTGGCCAACAGAGTGCGGGCAAAGTGCTGAGCAGACCCTGGGCTGTAATCCAAAAACAGATTGGGCTCGATCAGCTCAAGCTCCATCAAATAGAACGAACCATCCCGCAGAATACCATCCACGCGGGCATAGGCCAACGGGTGGCCAACTAGGCGGCTGACCGCCTGGAGCACACCGGCGGCCTGCTCAATCAGCTCCGGCGACGCCTCGACGGCCCGGGTACTGGCGCCGTAGCCCATCTGGGTGCGAAAGTCGCCGGATCTTGGGGTCTTACGCACAGTGTGGCTGTACTCTTCACAAAAAAAGAGCAGCGAATACTCCCCTACTGTTTGCACTTCAGGCATGAACTCCTGCACCACACCATCGCCCAGAGCGAGCACCTCGGCCTGGTGGGCATTCCACTGGGTTTCGTTCTCGATCACGTAGGTATGGTACGAGTCGGCCGAGACCAGCGGTTTCAGCGCGGCCTGGGCCCAGCCGCGCTGCTGCACGGCGACATAAGGTTGTGGCTGGCCTTGTGCCAGCCACAACGAAGGTACGATACGGACACCTTCGGCTTCCAGCTCGGCCAGGTAGCGCTTGTGCATGTTCCAGCGCATGACTGGGATAGGGTTCCAGACTGGAACCCCGGCGGCCTGCAACGCATCAAGCCAGGCTGAGAACTCAGCGGCACGCACGTGATAGTCCCAAGTGGAGCGGATGACCACAGCGCGGTATTGCGCCCAGTCTACAGGAGCATCCCAGATCACCGGAGCAACCTCAGCCCCAAGTTCAACCAGAGCGGCCTGGGCCAGCTGGTCACTGGGAGTGAGCTGAGGCCATTCAGCATCGGTAGCGAAGGCGATCGGTTTAGCCATTACTGATTGAGACCCCAGATGATGCGCAGGCCGTCCAGAGTCAGCCAGGGGGCAAGGATCTGAATGACATCGGTTTCCTTGGCAATGATCTCGGCCAGGCCGCCGGTGCCGATCACTTTCATCTCAGGCCCGAGTTCAGCGCGGAAGCGAGCCACCAGGCCTTCCACCAGACCAACGTAGCCGAAGAGCAAGCCGGATTGCATGGCGTGGGTGGTGTTGCGGCCGATGGGGCCGGGCGGGCGCTGCAGGTCGACGCGGGAGAGCTTGGCAGCGCGCGAGAAGAGGGCCTCGGCGGCGATGCCGATGCCCGGGGCAATGGCGCCGCCGAGGTATTCGCCGGCGGCGGTGATGGCGTCAAAGGTGGTGCCAGTGCCAAAATCCACCACGCAGGCCGGGCCGCCGTACAGGTGCTGCACGGCGGCGGCATCCACAATGCGGTCAGCGCCGACGGTGCGCGGATCCTCGTAGAGGACGCGCACACCGGTCTTGACACCAGCATCGACCACCAGCGGGTCTTTTTGCAAGTACACACGGCAGGCCTCGACGATCTTGCCGGTGAGCGGCGGCACGACCGAGGCCATGCAGATGCCGGTCAGTTGGCTGATGGGAATACCGGCGTGCTGGAACATGCCAATGAACTGCAGGCCGTATTCATCCGGCATGCTGCTGTGGTTGGTGGCCACACGCCAGCGCGGGCCGAGGGTATCGCCATCGTACAAGCCTAAGGTGACGTTGGTATTGCCAATATCTACGGCGAGAAGCATGAGATCTACCTTTCTAGTCCAGAATCAGGTTATCGATCAGGCGTGTTTTACCAAAGTAGACCGCCATGGAAAGCAGCGCCCCATTGGTGATCGTGTCGAGCTCGTGCAGGGTAAGCAGATCGGCACATGAGACGTATTGAACACGAGCCAGTGGCTCGTGTTCAATAGCGCTCTGCATGAGCGCCCGCAGGGCCGCGCCACCGCGCTCGCCGGCGGCGTATGCGGCCTGGGCGGCCAGCAAGGCGCGGTGCAGCACCGGGGCGGCGGCGCGCTCAGCTTCGCTCAGGTACTTGTTGCGGCTGGAGAGCGCCAGGCCATCGGCCTCACGCTGGGTGGGGCCAACGATGATCTCGAGCGGAAAGTTGAGGTCCAGCACCATGCGTTTGATGACGGCGACTTGCTGGGCATCCTTCTGGCCGAAGTAGGCTTTGTCTGGCCCGACGGCGTTGAAGAGCTTGGCGACGACGGTGGCCACGCCGCGGAAGTGGCCCGGGCGCATGCCGCCTTCGAGGGGTTGAGTAATTTCTTCCAGATCGATCCAGGTTTGGAAGCCGGGCGGATACATGGTCTCAGGCGTTGGGAGCCACACCAGGTCCACCCCGGCGTCTTGCAGCATTTGCAGGTCACGCGGAATGTCACGCGGGTAGGCCGACAAGTCCTCGTTGGGGCCGAACTGGGCCGGGTTGACAAAGATGCTGACGACGACCGATTTACATTGCTGCTTGGCCAGCTCGACCAGCGAGATGTGGCCGGCATGCAAGTAGCCCATGGTGGGCACAAAGCCGAGCGGGCCGGGCAAGGCGGCGCGGGCGCTACGGAGTTCGGCGAGAGTGGTGACGGTCTTCATGCCGGCCTCAGGGCTTGCACCAGTTTCCAGACGGTCTCGGTGGCTGGCGTGGGTACGCCGGCTTCTCGGCCGGCGCGCACGATGGCGCCGCTGATGGCGTCCACCTCGGTGACAGCACCACGCTGCGCGTCCTGAAACATGGAGGAGTGGTTGGCCGCCGTGCGCCGCGCTACGTCCTGAGCAGCGGCGGCCGGGTCTGCAAAAGTAAGTGGGACGTTGAGGGCGGCGGCGACGGCGGCGGCCTCGGCGGCCAGCTGGGCGCTGAGCTCGGCTGCGGCCGGGCGGGTGAGCAGCTCACCGTTGGGCACGCCGAGCAGCGCAGTGAGCGGGTTGATGGCGGCGTTGATGACCAGCTTGCTCCACTGCAGGGAGGCTACGTCCTGTACTGTATTGACTTGAAAGCCGGCCGAGGTGAACAAGCCAGCAAACTCGGCTTGCGCGGCGTGAGCACCAAGTGAGATGGTTCCATCGCCGCCCCAGCGCACTACGCCAGGGGCCACTAGAGTGGCTCCGGTGGTGATGACGCCGACCGCCACACGCTCGACGCCCAGCGCCTGCTCCAACGTTTGCTGGTTACCGAGGCCGTTTTGCAGAGTCAGCGCCACGCCATCCGGCGCGAGGCAGGCGGCCAGCTGTTGGGCGGCACGCGGCGTTTGCCAGGCCTTGACCAGCACCAGCGCCCGGCGAGCGCCGGCAAAGGCGTGCGGGTCATTGCTGGCGTGTACTGGAAAAGTTGTGCGCGTGCCGTCCACTTCCAGCGTGACGCCGGAGCTTTGCAGGGCCTGCAGCCCCTCAGGCCAGGTGGCGAGCAGGTCAACCTGCTCGCCGATGGCGGCCAGTCGGGCGGCGAACAGGCAGGCCAGCGCGCCGCTGCCGACAATCAGCACGGACACTTAGTCTCCCAGATCCTTGAGCAGGGCATCCCAGGCTTCGTCCTTGATGGAGACGCTGTGCTCGTCGGTGGGGAAGCTGCGCGCCTGCACTTCTTGAATATAGACGCCAAATGCATCCACCATGGTGGTGTGCATGTCAGCATATTTTTTGACAAATTTGGGGGTGAAACGATCGAACAAACCGAGCAGGTCATGCGTAACGAGCACCTGGCCGTCACAACCCACTCCGGCGCCAATGCCGATAGTGGGGATGGTGAGTTTTTTGGATATCCACTCCGCCAGACGGTCTGGCACCGACTCGAGCACGACGCTGAAGGCGCCGGCCTCCTGCAGCGCAAGGGCATCCTCAATCAGCTTGCGGGCAGCGGACTTGGTGCGGGCTTGCGGGCGGAAGCCGCCGAGCGTGTTCACACTCTGCGGCGTGAGGCCGAGGTGGCCCATGACGGGGATGCCGGCGGCCACGATCTGGCGCACGGATTCGGCGCGCTCCTGGCCACCCTCCAGCTTAACGGCGTCCATGCCCGCTTCCTGCAGGAAGCGTCCGGCATTGGCCACGGCTTGCTGCACGGACACCTGGTAGGACATGAACGGCAGATCGCCGATCAGCATGGGCGTCTGGGCGCCGCGCGCCACTGCCTTGCAGTGGTGGAGCATATCCTCCATGGTGACGGGCAATGTGTTGGGGTAGCCCAGCACCACCATGCCCAGTGAGTCGCCAACCAGGATGGCATCCACCCCGGCGCGCTCCTGGGCCAGGGCGGTGGGATAGTCATAGGCGGTCAGCATGGTAATGGGCTGGCCGTCTTTCTTCATTTGCCTGAAGGTGCGCGTGGTGACTTTGGGGCGGGCAGCCGTAATGGCGGCCTTGGGTGCTTCTGTCGACATGAAACCTCCGCACAATGCGCTGGGACAAAAAAGCCGCCCCAGCTTGAAAGGCGGCAGACAGTTGCGCGAAGGGCGCAGTGAGACTGGATTTGTCTACCGTCTCGGCCCGTAATGGGTCCAAGCAGCGCCTTAATTATAGCGTGAGTATCAGCATGGCAGTAGTGCCGCGGCTTCTGGCTCGTTATAATTAGACAGGCAACCAAGGAGACATAAACAATGAGGCAATTCTTTGCTTTTCTACTGGGTGTCGTGGGCGGAGCGCTGATCGGCAGCAGCATTGCCATCCTGGCCGCCCCGAGCTCCGGCGAGGATCTGCGCGGCGAGCTGCGCAACCGCTGGAACCGGGTGCGCGATGAGCTAAGTGAGGCCGCCGGCGAGCGCCGCTACGAGCTGGAGCGCCAGCTGAGCTCCATGCGCAACCCCGTGCGTGAGATCCCGCTGGAAGATAGATAAACTCCAAAAAACCGCCTTTAAGAGGCGGTTTTTTGTTCGTAGCACCGATAATTGAATATACGTTGTAGAAGCAAGTAACAGACTGCTCTTATGCGAGCCTATCAAATCGCCGCTGCGGTTTTTCTGATCAGTCTGTTTTCGTCTGCCTGTAGTCCAGCACCTGTTACTACTACCCCCGATCGCCCCACCCTTACGGCTACCCAGCCAGCTCCTACATTGGAGGCGGCTACGGCAGCACCAACTCCCACGGCTACACAGGCGCCGCCTGCGCTGGAAGTGGTTGAGTGGCACGCATGGCCCCCTGCATCCGAAGGCAGCACACCGAACTATATAGAGATCCTGGTGCGCAATCCGTATGACTATCCCGTCAAAGTCTATGGGTTGGTAGCGCAACTGGTGAATGGCGGCGAGATCGTTCACCAGACGCCTGACGTAAACCTGTATCTCTTTGCAGATGTGGGCTGGAACATTATCCTGCCCGGCGAAACGGTGCCAGGCCAGCTGTGCATTTGCCTCGGCTATCAAGTAGATATGCCCGAGTGGGATTCAGTGGCCCTCGCGGGCGATGTGGAGCAGACGGAGCCGATCCCTTACACGACGGAGCTGGACATCCGCACGGGATCGTTCAGCCGTAACGGCAAAGGCACCTTTGTGGCGCAAGGCAACGTAACCAACATGAGCGGGCAGCCACTGCGAGTGATCCTCATGCGCGTGATCGCTCGCGACGCCAGCGGCCATTTTATGGGCAGTGGCTTCATCGGAGTGATCGGTGATTACATTGGCGGCAGGTACGAAAGCCTGGAAGCCGGGAGCCGGCACGATTTCCCCATCTCGGTATTCTCGAATTCCAAATTGCCGGATGGCATGAATTTCGAAGTTACCGGATTCGGAATTCTGGCGAAGCCATAGCCGCCGCTAGAGGATGATATGAACACAATTCACAGATCCGTCATATGGGTTTTGCTAGCCAGTTTGGCGCTAGGTGCGTGCGCCGCACCGGCTTCCGCAGAAGACCAGCCTACTGGCGAGCCTGCAACAGATACGCCGACCGCGCTAGATAGTACAACTCCGCAGCCCTCGGCGACGCCGACGGTGACGGTACTCGACTTGGAGATCGTTGAGTGGTTCGAGCACGCCATTCCCAACCTGGCCGACCCATCGATCACGGATACCCAGATCGAGATCCTTGTCCACAACCCGAATGAGTTTCCTGTCACCGTCAAAACGCAAGACATGGAGTTCAGGCTGGTGAATGCAAGCGAAGAAGTTGTGTACACCAACAAGGCCGCCCACTTCTCTCTGTGGGAAGGCACCTGGATGCTGGCAGGCGATTCAACCGGCTTCCAGATATGCGCCTGTTTTGAAACCAGCGGCATGGAAAAACAAGACTGGGAAACCGTTGAGCTGAGCATGCCGATTGAACCCGCCAGGGATGTGATCTACACGCTGGATGTCGAAGCCAGCCTGGGCGAGCCTCTTTCGCTGGCCGAGGCGCATCTGGGCGGCAGCGGGATCGGCATCCCGATCACGATGACGAACACCAGCGACCAGGCTTTGGCAAGCGTTCCTATGCGAGTGATCGCGCGGGACCTGAACGGACGCTATATTGGCATGCCGGCCTTCGGGAACTCGGTGGCCAGCTTCACGCAAAATATCCTGATCCAGCCTGGAGATTCAGCCCAGGGCATTCTTGCCTCTGAGATCAACTACTATGACGGTCCGCTCACCTATGAGGTGGCGGCGATCGGCATCCCGGCTTCGTCCACAGCCGACGAGGTTCCGCTGCCCAGCGGAGAGCCGGCGGAAACATGGGAGGGCATCCCGATCATGCCCGCCGCCATCGGCGGGGCGGATGAGGGCAGCGCATACCAGTTCACGGTCGGGGCAACGATCGATGAGATCACCGCGTTTTACGAGAGCGAACTGGCGATCCTGGGCTACACGCTTGAAAATTCCGAGGATCAAGGCGGTTACACAACGCTGTATTTTGCCCAGGGAACATCCACGGTTCTCGTCATGATCGTGCCCTTGGGTGTCATCAGCGGAGTTGTGCTGACTATGGGTGAGTAAAACGAGCTAACAAAAAAAAGAGCGGCCCGAGGGCCGCTCTTTTTTGCGCTTGATCTGCTTACTCAAACCAGAATTGGTACACCGCGGTTTGGCGGGTAAAGCGGGTGGCGCCCATCACCACCAGCGTGACCTCATCATCCCCCAGCTCAACTTGCAAGACATTGTTGCTGGGCATATCCAGGATCTCGACGGCGGTGGTGGCGCCGTGGCGGATGAGGGCCAGGCGGAAGTTCTGCGGCAGGGCATTCTCGATGCGGGCAAAGCCGGCCGCTTCCCAGCCACCGGAGCCACTCTCGAAGTCTTCGAAGTAGTTGATGGCAGGGATAGCAATGTCATCCACCATGAAGCCTTCGCCGTTCACGGCGGCATCGGTGATGTATTCAAAGCGCAGCAGCACCTGCTGGCCAGCATAGGCCGAGATGTCTACGCTCTCTTTGATCCATGCGCCGGGCTCAGAGCCGCCGGAGAAACCGGTGTAGCCCCAGCCAAAGTTGCCGCCAGTGGGGTTGGAACCGGTGCCGCTGGGGGTCTGCAGGAAGTCCCAGGTGACGCCGCCATTGGTGGAGGCGAGCACGTATCCGTAGTCCCAGTCCTCTTCGATGTTGTACCAGATGTAGTAGTCGAGGGTGACGGCGCCGGTTACCTCGCGCAGGTCGAATTCACGCGTCAGGGTCATGTCTGATTCGTCGCCCTTGTTGGACCAGAAGGCATAGCGGCCAGAGTATGCGTCCTCAGGGATCAGCTGCGTGCTGGTGGAACCACCAAAGTGCAAGGTGGCGCCGGGGCAGCTGATGTTGATGTAGTCGACACCATACTGATTAACATCGCGGGTTTGCGAGGCGCCTGCGCAGTTGGATACGCTCTCGGTAGCGTAGGTGCGCACATATACGTCATCGCCATACAGCGGGTAATGGTAGCGGCCATCAGCCACGTCCTCATCGCCCAAGTAGTTGGCGATCACCCAATCGAGCACAACATCATCGGCCAGTATCTGCTGACCGGTGATGTTGTCAGTGGCGGCTTCGAGGCGCAGCACATTGTCGATGGAGTCGAGCCCGTTGGCGGGGTCGGCCACCAGGGCCTGGGTGGCCTCGTTGCCAAAGCGCTCCAGGAAGTAGGTGACGAAGGAGAAGGCCGCGCCGTAGTAAGGCGTGGTGTAGTCGTGGTTGGGCCAGTCGTTGAGCTGGTGATCAGGGTTGCTGGCATATTGCTGGATGAAGCCCGTGTGCACGTAGCCGTTGAGCAGCGTGGCGAGTTCAGACAGGCCCTCGTTCAGCCAGCTGGTCTCGTTGCGGTCGGTGTTCCAGTGGATCATGTGCTGGTACTCGTGGGCCAGCACGCCGTAGGTATATTCATCATCCAGCGGACTGTTGCCGGCATTGATGAGGAACATCTCGTGGGCATTCGAGTCCGGCCGGGCGATGGGGTGGATCTCGTCCGCCGAGGAGAAATAGCCGGCGACATTGAAGCCCATGCCGGTGGTGTAAAGAATGTAGATGTGCGGGTCATTATCGATACCGGGCGACCACTCGCTGCCGAAGAAGCTGCGATTGATGGGGTACATCTGGGTTTCAAAGGCACGCGCCAGACGCTCCAGATCGCCCTGGTCAAAGTTCACACCATTCTCGATCCAGAAGTAGACGATGTCGCCGGCATAGCGCAGGGTGGCGTTGCGCAGCGAAGTTTCGTTGGTGTCACTGTTGGTGACATAGAAGCTCTTCTGGTCACCCACGCGAGAGGGGCCAGCATAAGGAACCGAGTCGGGAATGCTGAGGATGCCCTGCAGGCGGCTGGCGATATCAGCCGGGTTATTCTCCGGGACGATGGTTTGCTCAAGCACGCGCAAGGTCTCGTCTGAGGCTGGGTCAGTGTTGATGGTCACGTTGGGGGTCGGCGACTGCGTGTTTGGCCCGGTATAGGTGGCGGGCAAGTCCAGTTCGTTGTCCCAGAACCACAGGAAGCCCAGCCCGCCCACTGCGGCGCAGGCAATGCAGGCGATCAGCAGGGAAACCAGCACGATCGCCAAAATTAGTACAGTTCGTCTATTCATTTAGCCCTTTCAGTTGGTCAGGCTGTTGCGGGTACACCCCAGCCAGGAGGCCGAATATAACCCACATGATGGGGAAGGTGAACGAATCCTGGGTGAAGTTGCGCAACAGCGTCGCCACCCAGGCAAACAAGCCTGCCACGGCTACAAAACGATAGAAGCCGTCTTTTGCTACCCACATCTGGCGCAGCAAGGCGAGGAAGGAAACAAAAAACACGCTGAAGAACCAGAAACCTGGCAGGCCAGTTTCAGCCAGCAGGCGTACATGCAGGTTTTTGATATTGGGAATGATGTCTGAATCGGGGCTGAGCTGGCGCGCAATTTCAGGGATGGTGTAGGACCAGTCAGGATATTCAGAGAACAGGTACAGGCCGCTGGCGCCCAGCCCAACGCCAGTCAGCGGGGCCAACTCAAACACGCGGTAGCCGGCAGCAGCGTAAGCCAGGCGCGGCCCGGCGCTGATATCGATGACATATTCCACCAGATTGCGCTCTTCGTTCTCGCTTGGCTCCCACAGGCTGGTGATGTAGTCATAGCTGGCGAGGAAGCTGCCAGCGGCCACCAGCGCGGCCATGGCGGCCAAGGCCAGGCCAAGACGCAGCGCAATGCCAGCAGGCTGCGGTTTGCCAGAACCCTTAATGCGCTGCTTCGGCAGTGGGGCACGGCGCAAGGGAGTGCCGGCGAACGGGGCACGGTACCAATCCCAAGCGCGCTGCAAAGCAGGGCGCCCTGCTAACACCAGCACCACGGCGGCGCACAGGATTGCAACTAGCAATCCACCGCGCGAGTAAGTGAGCAACAGCACGACGACGCTGAGCGCCAACAGCAAAGGCTCCAGCCAACGCCAGCGAGCCAGTGAGCTGCGCGTCAGTATTGCAGCGAACAAGAACGGAATGTAAAGACCCACCAACTGATCAGCCAGCCAAGAGGGTTCGTAGGCGAGACCACTAACACGCTGTGGAAAGAGTGGGTGCTCCGAAAAAGCCAGTTGGACCGAGTTGGCCCAGGCGGAAGTGACAAGCTCAGTGTGAATGGCCAGGGCCTGAATAAAACTCCACACGATCGTGACAACCAAGCCGGCATACAGCCAACGCAGCGAAAAATGCACATCCTGACGGGTACGGTTCATCCAGAACGCAGCAATGAAGAAGGCCAACCCGACCAGCAAGGATATCCAGCCACGCAGGATGCGTCCATCCACATCAGCGCCGCGCAGCGACTCCGGCGCGTACAGGATGGCGATCGCGCTGGCGGCGGCAGCAAAGAGTACAAAAACTAAGAGGGGACGAATATTTATGGGCAGTGGCAAACGCTTTTCACGCCAGTGAAGCCATAGGAGCACCGGCAGCAAGAGGGCCAACGGCAGCATCGAAAAGGGCTTGATCTGCGCCGCGCCCAGCGGACCGGGGATATAGCGGAAAGTGGTGATGGGCAAGCCCAGCAGCACTAGGGCCCAAAGGGCCTGGGTGGCGCGTTTGAGGTTGCTGTGGGACAGCCAGGTATCCATTAGCTTTGGCGGCGCAGGCGAGCCGGCACCAGCAGCACATACAGTGGCACAGCCAGCGCACCTACGATGGAACCCATGAACATGTACGTAGCCAAGCTGACGTTGCGCCGCAAGGGCAGCTCAGCGGCTTGACTTACATACAGCTCGGTATACATGGAGATGCCCTGGGTGTGCTCCGCCAGGAACTGCATTTCGCTCATAAGCTCGAACATAGTGGACGGGTCCGGCTCAGGCGTGGCCAGCAGGATCTCGCTCATGCGGGCGCGGGCAGCCTGCAGCTCCGGCGAAGCGGCGGCGGCGGCCTGTACGGCGCTGACAAAGGCTTGCGCCCAGCTGGAAGCGAGCGCCTGTGCGGTGGCGGGCTCAGGCGAGTTGGCATAGAAGCGCCAGCCGCCATCTGAAGGATGGCTGAGCCCGAGCACGCGGCTGCGCAACTCGCGGACGCTGTAGGCGGGAACTGCCTCCGCCACCACACCCAGCACCTGGTCAGACCAGGCCAGCTCTTCCATGCGATCTGTTTCGCGGGCAAGGAAGTGAAACAGATCGCGCTCGGGGAAGTACTGCCAGGCTTCCTCCAGGTTGGCGTCCACCACCACGGTGGCACGCGCCCGGTAGTCAGGCGGGAAGAGCTGGTACGCGCCCCAGGCCAGCAATGCGCCTGCCAGGGCGCCGAGCAGCCACAGGCGCCAGGCGGCCAGAATTTCGGCCAGCGGATCAGCAGGGGAGCTTTCTCGTTTTTTTGCCATATCTACTCAGCAATGCCCGCCTGACGTTGGCGACGGGCACGAATAAGGGGAAATAATAGCTTACGCAGCCAATATTTAGCGCGCATGAGCGAAAAATAGCCACCGCCCTCTCGTTTGTGCACACGCAGCATATCCTGCCAGGCGCGCATGTCATTCTGCAGGGTCTTGGAATCCGCATGCAGGCGAAACTGCGCCCACAGCCGCGGCAGATAATGCAGCCTGCTATGTTTAGCAACATGCACCCACAGGTCGTAGTCCATGGCAAATTGCAAACCAGCATCCAGCGGACGCCACAGACTGGCACGCCACACCGTGGCCTGCTGCGGAATGTGCACATAGCCGCGCAGCATGCGGGCGTAGTCGGTCTGGGCGGCGGGGAAACGCCCGCGGGGGTTTCCGTACGCATCAATGAACTCGGTGTCGCCGTAGACCAATCCCACCTGCGGTTGCTGCTCAAGGAACTCTACGGCTTCACGGATGGCATGCGGCAGCAGGATGTCGTCGGCATTGATCCAGGCCTGGTAGACACCGCGAGTGCGGGCAAAGCCCTTGTTGATGGCATCGGCCTGCCCGGCATCAGGCTCTGAGACCCACCAATCCAGCTTGGGTGCGTACTTCTTGATGATGTCCACACTGCCGTCGGTGGAGCCGCCATCCACGATGATGTATTGGATATTTGCGTACTCCTGCGCCAAGACGGATCCGATCGTGCGCTCGAGGTATTGCGCCTGGTTGTACGACGGCGTGACGATGGTGACCAGCGGTTGGGCCAACTCAATACTCCCGGCGCTGAAACAGGCGGCGCAGGCCGCCCAACCCGAGCAGGCTGAGCAAGGCGAACAGGATGCGCGGCAGGTGGCGCAACAGGCGCTGCGGCTGCAAGCCCGCCACGCGCCCATAGGAGCGCAGGGCGGCCGCCGCCTGGCCGCCATCCAGCAGATAACGCGCATCGAAAAGATGCGCACCGGCCAGCACCTGGCGATGGTGGGCGGCGATCAGCTCGCGCATGGCGGGTTGGGTACCGGCCCAGGCCAGAATGCGCATGGCCTCGCGGCCGAAGCCGGCCGCCTCGCCCACGTTCTTGGCACTGGCGTGGTGGCGGGCGGCCGCCCACACCTGCGGCACATAGACGGCCGGGGCCAGCTGCAGCATGCGCAGCCAGAGTTGGTGGTCGAGCAGGTAACGATACTCGGTATCCAATACACCCGCGCGTTGCAGCGCATCACGGCGCATGAACACCGTGGGCTGGCCAATAATTTCAAACGAGAGCAAGTCGAGGAGCGAGAATTGGCGGTAGTGGATGGTGTTAAAGACCCGGCCCGTACGGTCGATCGAGTCAAGATCGGCATAGACCATGCCAGCTTCCGGATGCTGTTGCAAGGCGGCTACCGCGTTAGCGACAGCGCCGGGGCGATAGACATCGTCAGAATTGAGCCAAGCCACGATATCGCCCTTGGCGCGGGCCATGCCCTTATTGATGGCATCAGCCTGCCCTTGATCCGGCTCAGACACCCACCACTTGATGTGAGCAGTATGCTTTTTAATGATGTCTACGCTGCCGTCGGTGGAGCCGCCATCGACGACGAGGTACTCAATGTTTGCATAGTCCTGCGCAGTGACGGAGAGAATGGTCTCTTCCAGGAAGGATGCTTGATTGTAGGATGGCGTGATGATGGAAACCAGGGGCTGCCCAGCGGAGGCCATTACTTGGCTCCGAGGTCATAGATCAGGTAATCGCCGCCATCTTTATAAAGAGCCGCGTTGGCTTCCAGATAGGCTTTGAGCTCAGCCTGGCGTTCGAACTCGCCAAGCTCAGTGATCAAAAAGTACTGTACATCCGCGGTGCGGCCCTCGAAGTATTCTTCAAAGCTGCCCCAATCACTACCGCGCAATTCGGCCAGGTCGAATTCGGCCATGATCGGCCATAAGCGTAAATTCCAACCGCCATAGTAGTTGAGCAAATAGCCATACCCATCCACCAGGCCAATGGTGTTGCCATCATGCGGAATGGCGCGGCCTACGCGAGCCCAATAGGCCGGCGCATCACGGAAGTCTGCGCCAAACAGGGTGGAGCGAAAGATCCAGGCTGCATGCACCAACACGCCTGCCACCACCAGAAGTGCAATCGCGTGCCATACACGCGACTGGCGCCGCAACTGTTCGAGCAGGACACCCAATACAGGCGTCATACCCAGGGCGATCACAGGCACAAGCTGCAAGTGGTAATACGAATGCGTGGTGGTTTGATGCGGCAGCGAGATGCCGTACACGACATAGCCAACCCAGATCCCTAAAAGCATAGTGCGCCAACGCGGCGGGGCCAATAAAGTGCCAATGCCAGCTGCCAGCAAAGCGCCACCGCTGAACAGACTATCCAGCATCTTGACCCAGAAAATGTAAAAGGATGGCACAAAAGCCCGGGGCAGCAAAGCCAAAATCCAATCCTGTAGATAGGATCCTGACGCCTCGCCAATGTTCAGCAGGTAGTAGAGCGCGGCCGGCAGCGCGCTGAGGATGGCCATGGCCCATACCTGGCGGTTGCGTAGGGCGGCTTTGAATCCGAGCGTCGACAAGACCAACGCCAGCATATAGCCCACCACGATGTAGACAGCTACGATCTTGACCAAAACCGCCAGGCCAGAAGCCGCGGCAGCCCACAGCGCCCATTTCCATTCCTGGGTTTCGCTCCAGCGGTAGGCGGCGTATGCGCCGAATATCAGCAGAGCGACCATAAAGGGGTCAGGCTGCAGCGAGCGGCTGGCCTGGGCCGCAAAGGGCAGGAAGCAGTAGTAGGCCACAGCCAAGAGAGCGGGCACATCGCCAGCGGCCCGGCGGGCCAGGCCAAACAGCGGAATACCAGCCAGCACCCAAAACAGGGAGTTGATGACGCGGGCCACCCACAAGTGCGGCCCGCCAGCTAAAAGGTAGCCATAGGCGACGATGGTTTCGAGGATGGGCGGCTCAAGCTCGCCGACGACGTTGCGCATCGAGACCATGCGCTCTTGCACGTCTGGATCAGGGTCGGGTTGCATCTCATAGTAGATACTGCGGGCTACGATGGCGCCGTGCAGTTGGCGCGTGGAGTGAAAATCCAACGGGGGATCGGTGAGATCCAGCATACGCAAGCCAAAGCCCAGCAGCAGAAGCACCGCCAGAAGTATTTTGGTGGTGCGCGGGGATGGATCCAGCAGGCTTGGACGCGTTTGTGAAGCTTTTCGAGGGCTCATTGGGAACTAGAAGAGCGAATTATATTCAACCTTGGGGAAGACTGTGAGCTTGCCGCCGATGGTGGCGTCCAGCACGCGGCGGCCATCGGCTTCATAGGCCTGGCGGGCCATGGCATAGGAGCGTTCGGAGGTTTCGAGGTCGGGTAGCTGCCAGCGGAAGCCGGCGCCGAAGTAACCCACGTTGAAGTGATCCTTATCATCGCCCTGAGAGGTGACGGTGGTGTTGGGCGTACCCTGGGCACTAAAGTTGTGATCCACACCGATAAGGATGACGGTCTCGAAGCCCATGTAGTAGGCCAGCTGCAGGGCGACATAGGTCACTGTGGCCCCTTCCCACAAACGGCGGCGGGCATCGGTGGCGAAGGTTGGCCCGTCATAGGTGCTGTGCAGGAACATGGTGCGCTGGTCTGGTTCAATAAAACGACGCGAGCGCCATGAGAGGAACTTGGGCATCTGCAGCGCCTGGATCTCAGGCACGGTCTGCTCGATGACCAAGTCGTTCACGCATACAAAATAGCTGGTGGCGAAGCCCCACTCCGGGAACGCCAGATACACGCGGTTCATGCCAAAGGTCAGCTCATTTTTGAGCTTGCTCACATCGGTATTGCGCAGACTAGGCCCGTTGCCGAGGATGAAGGCGCGCTTGCCGCGCTGGCTGTCTTTGAGCGCGGCAAGCCGGGCAATACTCTGGCGACGCCAGGGATGCAGAGTTGCGGCCGGCAAGGCGGCAGCGTGGCGCAACGCCAGCAGGCCGGCACTGCCCGCCTGCCACAGCGGCTGCGGGGTGAATTGCTTGATACGCTGTTTGAGAGAACTCATTCTGTGCTGAGGCGCGCCAGTGCACCGCCGTCCACCACCAGGGATTGCCCCGTGATGTAAGCAGAGGCTTCGCTATCGCCCAGGAAATAGACACTGCGAGCGATCTCTTCGGGAGTGGCCAGGCGTTTGAGCAGGATCTTGCCCGCCAAGTCATCTTTGCGTTGCTGCACATCATTGCCCTGCACATGGCCGCGGCTGAGCCCGGCCCGCAGCATGGGTGTATCCGTGGCGCCGGGCAGCACGGCGTTGGCGCGCACGCCGTCCTTGGCGAACTCGATCGCCATGGCGCGGGTGAGCGCCAGCAAGCCGCCCTTGGAGCTGGCATAGGCGCCAATATCGGCTGAGGTGGCGAAGGCGTGCACCGAGCTGACATTCACCACCGCACCGTGAGCAGCGGCCAGCGCGGGGTACAGGCCGCGGGCCAGCAGGAAGGGGGCGCGCAGGTTGACGGCGTGGACGCGGTCCCACTCGTCTGCGCTGGTGTCGGCGAGGGGTTTGGCCACTTGTAGGGCGGCATTGTTGACGAGCACATGCAAATGGCCGCCGAGCTGCTGGGTGAGCTGATCCACCACCGCGTCGACCTCGCCCGCGGCGGCCAGGTCGGCCTCGATAAAGATCACGCCATCCGGCAACGGCGAACCAGGCTGCGCCTGATCGATGGCCCAGACGCGGTAGCCATGCTGGTCGTAAAGCTCTACACAGGCGCGGCCAATGCCGCCTGCTGCTCCGGTAATGACGACGTGACGATTGCTTGCCATACGCTGATTTTAGCGGGCCGGATAGTCTGCCGGGTCTAAATCATCGGCGGGAATTCCAAGCCCGTCCAGCAGATTGCGGATGGTGTTCCAGTGCACACGTTCCCACGAGAATGGGCTGGCATTGGAATTGTGCGGGGCGAGGAGCACATTGTCCATCGTGCGCAGCGGGCTGTCGGCGGGCAGCGGCTCGTGCTCAAAGACGTCCAGCATGGCGCCGGCCAGCTTGCATGCCTGTAGGGCAGCGATCAAGGCTGGTTCGTCTACCAGCGGGCCGCGGGCGGTGTTGATGACTACTGCGTGCGGCTGGAGATGGGCAAGGGTCTGGGCATTGAGGATGTGATGGCTGGTGGGGTTGAGATCAGCGTTCAGGCTCACGAAGTCGGACTGCGAGAGCAGCTCTTCCAGCGAGACCATGTCTACGCCTGTCTCGGCCAGGAAACTGTCCGGCACTTCGGCGGTGTCGTATCCCAGCAGGCGCATGCCAAAGCCGCGGGCGCGGCGGATGACGGCCTTACCGATGCGGCCCACACCGATGACGCCCAGCGTGCACTCGAACAGCGAGCGACCGGGCAGCTTGCGCCACTCGCCGGCCTTGATGGCCTTGTCCAGCCAGGGGGTCTGGCGGGCAAAGCTGAGCACGCCAGCCATCACCGAATCGGCGACAGGGTCAGTGAAGGCATCCGGCGTGTTGCGGATCTGGATGCCAAGCTCGGCAGCCGCCACACGGTCCAGCGAGTCGATGCCCGTGCCCCATTTGGAGATCACCTTGAGGCGCGGAGCACAGGCGGCCAGCACCTCGGCGGTGTAGCGGTCATCGCCACACACCGCGCCGTCAAACTGGCCAGCATAGCGCAGGATGTCTTCGGCCTCCATGCGTTCTTCAACATCGGGAACGATGAGGGCCAGCCCATACTTGGCGAAAGCGGGACGGAAGCGCTCGACAGTGGGGAGCATATAAGGAGCGGAAAGCAAAATGGTCTTGGTCATGAGCTCTTCTGGCGCTGCTGCATCAAGAAATCGGCGATCTTGAAATCCAACTCTTCGTCAATATCCCAGGCTTCGTTGCGCGGGATGGGGAACATGAGCGGCTTAGCACCGATACGGTGACCGTGCTCTGCAAGGCTGGCACGGTTAAATATGTAAATGCAGGAGTTTTCTTCGTAGATGGGCGGTAAGTCCTGAGTGCGCAACAATTCTTTGGGATCGTGGTTGACTGCCCTCCCCTCGGCATCGTAGAAGCGGGTTTGCAGGCCAGTGACACTGAACAACGAGTCGACATCCGGCAAAGCGTTCACAAAAACATCAATGGCTGCGTCGATCGTCTGGCTGCGCAGCAGTGGATTGGTGCTGTGAGTCTGCAAGTAGTAGTCAGCTGGGATCTGGGCCGTGTCGTGCAACAGTATCTCGTTCATGGGCACTTCGCCGGCGCGCAGGTGCTCTGGGCGCTCGATGACACGCACGGCGGGGAAATGCTCGGCCAGCCCGGCTTTGATGCTGGGGCTGTCGGTATCCACAGCGATCTCGGCGATGCCGCGGCAGGATTGGAGGGCGCGCAAAATATGATGGAAGAGCGGCGCGCCAGCCAGTGTGCGGTAGTTCTTACCGGGCACACGCTCGGACTGGTCTCGCATGGGGACGAGGGCAACGATGCGGGGTGTGGTCATAGGCTAGGCTGACTTGTTGCGCGCCTTACGGCGGCCAGGCGGAGCCGGACGCGGCTCCAGCGAGCCAGGCGGATAATAAAAGACCCGCTTGAGCTGGCTGCTGGGCTGGGCCGGGTCACGATAGCCGCGGTACGTGCCCCAGTATTGCAGAAAACGGAAGCGCGGGATGTTGATGAGTTGGTGCAAAAACTGGCCCTGGCGCAGCGCGGCGGCATAGTCCGAAAGCGTGGTGCGCACGAACAGGCTGAGAAAGTTAAAGAAACTGAAAGTGCTTTCAGGTAGGATCTGGCGCAGTGCGATCGCCTCACGGCGATGTCGGTTCATGATCTGGGCGGCGGTCTCGGTATGGACGTGATACACGCCCGCCTCGGCCACATAGGCGATCGTGTAGCCTTCAGCGTGGGCCCAGCTGGCCCAGGCCAGGTCTTCAAGACCGGTCAGTTCTTCGTCAAAGGGCATGGTCTGCCACACGCTTTTGCGCACGGCGGAGTTGGCGTTGTTGGCAAAACCATGCGGCTGTGTCGGCGCTGAAGTCTCCGGGAACCATTTGCGGAAGTGCTGGCTCTCCGAGAATTGGCTCTCATCCGTGCCGCGCTGCTTGCCGTAGGTCATGGCGACTTGTGGATCAGCAAACGGGGCCACCAGGTGCTTGAGCCAGTCGTCATTTTCAGGGAAGACGTGGGCACTGGCCAGCACCATAATATCGCCGCTGGCCTTGCGGATACCCAGGTTGAGCGAACGGCCAAAGGTGAAGTCTTGCGGCTTGATATGGACGATCGTGGCTTTGTACTGCCGTGCAATCACCAATGTACGGTCTGTGGAACCCGAATCGACCAGGATCACTTCAGGATCAGGCAGGCTTTGGCGCTGGATGGCGCTGAGCAAGCGGCCGAGGTGCTTCTCTTCATTGAGAGCGCGGATGATGATGGAAACACGCGGCGTTTTTTTACTGCCAGACGGCATTTAAGAATCTTACCAGCGCTACTTGCGTAGGTGCGGGTCGGTGGGCTGAGGCGTGTCGCTCAGTGAAACCAGGCCCTTTTCAAGCAATAAGGCGATGACCTGCCAGACTTCTTGGAAACTGAGATGCAACTCATCAGCAATATCAGCTACGCGGCGAGTGCCATCGCAACGGTCCATAATCTCGAAACGGCGCTTGTGGCCAGCGGCGTCACTCTTGTAATCGACCCACAGTCCGTACCCGGAGGCGAAGACCTCGCCTTTGAAATGGTTGACCACATAGCGGTTGTGCTGGAACGCCTGAAGCAACTCCAACACCAGCTCAACCGACTGCTCCAGCCGGGCCTGCGAGACGATGGCGGGCGTATCCAGGCTGGAGTGATATTCAGGGTATGGGGCAAAGCGCGAACCCGGCAAATGCGGGTTGACGACGCGGGAAAGCGAGAGCATGGGCACACGCACGCCGGGGGCGTTGAACTGGCGCTCGTCGTTATCGATGACGGTGCGAAAGCCGCCCACATAGGCTGCGGGTTCGTGACCCGCCAGCGCATTCACCAGGGCGCGGTCAGGCGCGCTGAGTGGCTGGAAGGACTGCTGCAGCGCATGGGGCGCATCATTGCCCAGCATTTCAAGGAACAGGCCGCCGAGCATATTGGGAATCTCATGCTCGTGCTGGCTGAGATAAGCGATAGAGCCCTGCGTCTCAGGGAAGATGAGCAAGCGCACGCCGTAGTGCGGCTTCTCGCCGCCAGCAGCGTCGGCCAGCAGTCGGCGGGCCGCCTCAATACCAACCACGACTCCAGTCAAGTCGTCGTTCACCATGGCGGGGTGATCGAGGTGGGCAGCGAGCACGAAATTCTCTGAGCGCTGGCCGGGAATGTACACCTCGCCGATCTTTAGCGTGCCGGGCGTGAATTCGGAACGAATGACGACGCGGTAGCGCGCATCGGTGAGAGAATCGCGCAGAGTTTTGGAGGCACACAAGCCCCAGTCACGCTGGTAATACTTGAAGACATAAGGAATGGCATCTGGCAGGCTAGCATGCACATGCAGGTGCGCCAGCAACTCCTCACGGCTGACCTCGCCCTCGAACGGCAGCGAGTAGGAGACTACATGCAAAGGATGGTCGGCGTAATCCAGCAGGCGGCGACCATCCAGGGTCTCGAGGTATGCCGCGTGGCAGGTCCACCTCTCGGGCACGGTCCAGCTCCACACCTTGGTGCCGCTGGGCACCTCATGGATGGTCATGGGCACTTCCTGCGCCAGGCGCAGCAGGGCGCGGTCGTAGTCATCCGAGACGAGATCGCGCTTGAGGAACCACAATTCCTGGATGAGCTGGAGCATGCTGGCCATTAGTGAGCCACCTCCGGGCGGTTGCTGACCAGGGCCCATGGGTCCAACTTCAGCAAGGCATCCGTAGCGGTGACGAAGTCCTGCAAACGACAGACAGCGATGTGGCCGTGGTTGAGCGGCACACTGCGCCAATCGGCCGAGGCCTCCAAGGCAGCCTGGATAGGCGCCAGGCGCAATTGTGGGTTGATGTCCATATCACGCACGAACATACGATAGCTGCGCGGCTGCCATTCCCCGCCGATATTCACCTGGCCGGCAAAATCCTTCCAATAGCGATACGGCACAGCGGCGCGCTGCTCGCTGTAGTGCACCATCGACGCCGCCTGGATATCGGCGCCCAGCAACAGAAGCTTGAAATCCGCCTGCAGCATGCGGTCAAACGCGGAGCCATCGTCAAACGCAGACGGGGTATCGCACGCCGCCAGCGCCTCGGCCGCCGCGCCCAGGGCAGCTACCGACTGCATGGGGTGCAAGGTGCGGCGGGCGGCGGGCTGCTGGCGGACGAACTCAGAGAACACGCCCATGCCCTGCGAGGGCGTGGTGGCCGGGTCATATTCTCCCGTTTTGGCGAACTCAAACGAGAAGGCCGGCACGACCAGCGTGCCGTGCGCACCAATCAGAGATTGAAGCGAATCAAGATATAAGGCCAGCCCACCTTCAGGCTTACCAAGGAACTGCACGGCGGAGTGCACCAGCAAACCATCGCCTGCTTGCACACCAAGGGACTGCAAGGCGCCATCCAGTTGCAGACGAGTGAGAGCCGCCAACGCCATCACAGCACCTTGCGCACCAGGGTCAGATCCGTAGCAAAGCCGTGCTTGTGCCAAAAATCCAGCCCGCCATCGTTGCCAGCCTGCACCTGCACTTCCACAGAGTGCACAGCCAGCTCAGCGAACTTTTGCATAGCCGCCTGCACCAGCTGGCCGGCAAGGCCGCTGCCGCGCACCGACTCGTTTACATAAAGGTCACTGATCTCGCCGATCTGCTGGCCCCCGAGGTGAGCGGGGCTTTGCTTGACGCGCGCCATCAGGAAGCCGACCACGGCCCCATCCTGTTCGGCCAGCCACAGAAAACTAAAACGCCCCAGCGTACGCTGAAAGCTCTCAGCCCACAACTGTGGCGCGTTGTCTACATGGGGGAAAGCCAGGCCAAGACTGCGATGGTACGCATCCAATTGCTGCCACAGGGCGGCGGCCGCGGGCAGATCCTCAACACTCGCCTGGCGGATGGTTACCCCCATTGGCGCGCCTCGCGCATGATCGCAGGCCACTGGGCCGGGTCAAGGCCGTACTGGGCCAAGAAGGCGTAGGCCATGCGCTCCAGCCCAAAGGCGACACAGCCAGTGTGCGCCGGTTTGCCGTCCGGCAGCGTGATCTTGAGATGGCGGCCGAAGAAATCCTGATGATAGTTGTACGAACCTACAGCCAGCGTGCTGTCCTTGAAGGGCAGGCGGGCGCGGATCTCATATTTAAGCTGGAAGGCGTTCTGGAAGGCGGCCTGCTTGCGGAACTCGCCGACGAAGAAGGGATCATTGGCACTCTCCACCATGTAGGCCATGCCGAGCTCTTGCAGCCAGGGCGTCACCTTTTTGCGGGCGGCCTCGCGATTGTCGAGCACATAATCTGCTGAGCCAACGAAGATGACTTCGCGCATAGTGAAATCCCACAGGCGTTCCAGACTGTTGAGGTTGCTGGACTCATAGCGGAAGCAGTGGCCGACTGCGGTAGCAGCCAACTGGCCGCCGGGCAGCGGCTTGTCGGCCAGGCCGAAGTACAGGTGGTAGCACACCGCAGGCGAGAGCAGCGCCTGGATCTTGGAGAACGACTCGAGCGAGGCGCTGAGGCCAGAGGGTTCGTATACGGCGTTCTCGGCAAAATCACTGATGATGTGCAGGTCTTCACGCAGGTGAGTGGCAAAGGTCAGCGAGTGCGGGAAGGCACGGAAGTAATTCACGCGGCCCAGCATCTCGGCCGAGATCAGGGTCGGAAAACGCTGCGGCTTGGCGCCAAATTCAGCGGCCAGCTCCAGAAAATAGTCTTCAAACACGCCGATCAGGTTGGCGAGCAGCGGGCCAAAGCTGTAGACGCCATTGGTCTCCTGGTGGACCTCACCGCGCTGCTCCAGCTCGGGCATGGGGTCGGCGGCATAAGGGACCGCGCGCTGCAAGTGATCCTCGAGCACTTCGACTTTGGGCTTGGAGGCGCCGGTGGCCATGTCTTGCACAACGCTCTGGACCTTGGCTTCCAGGTCAGGCGAGGCGGGGGCGCGCAGCTGCAAGTCAATGCGGCTGCCATCCGCGGCGATGCTGGCCGAGGCGATGGCCTCGTCAACATAGGCCAGCTTGGCCTGCACCTGGCCAACTAGATGGGCGGGGATGGGAATGCTGGGCGTGATGGAGAGTTGCTCAGCCATGCTTGCTCTGAATATGGGCCAGGATGGCCGGCACGCTAATGAGGGCACTAATGGTTTCGGCGGTAATTTCAATGCCAAAGGCAGTTTCAAGCCCGACCATGAGATCCATATGCCCCATTGAATCCCAAGCAGGTAACTCGCCAAATTGCAGATCGGGAGTGATCTCTTCGGGCGCAAGTTTAAAAACATCCGCAAATACGGATTGAAGTTTTGAGAAATTTGCGTCTTGCATGTCTGTCTTATACCAGAAAGGGTTTGTGCTCCACCACACCGTCTCGCACGGCTTTGATGGCGGGTGAATGCTCAGCCCGCAACGCGCTGATGGGAAATTCCTGCAGGTTCACATAGCCCATACTGGTGGGCTGCAGATAACGCTCAAAGGGAAGACTGGTTTTGAATAGCTGAAAGTACAGTACGCGGCGCGCCTCGCGCACAAAGGCGTCTGGCTGCGGCACCTGGGCAGCAGCCAGGAAGCTGTTCGCGAGCTGCTTGTACTCAGCCTGGCTGGCGGGGAAGTACAGGGTCGGGTACTGCGTATAGCGGGCCGCCCCGGCGCACAAGGCAGGCTTGCCCATGATGGAGGCTTCCAGCCCGATCGAGGAGTTGTACAGCATGACGAAGTGGGCTTTTTCGATCAGCGCGTACGAGTCGACAAATTCGGTGGGCGGGATGAAGATCACGTTGGGCAACACCTGCAGCCCGCGGGCAGCCACCCACTCGGCCACGCTCTGGCGGCTCTGCTTCGTGGAGCCGGGGCGCATCTCGTCTGGATGGGCACGAATGACGAAGAGGGTGCGCGGGTTGGCACGGATGAGTTCTTCTACGTAGGCGAGCCAGGCGAACATATCCTCGAACAGCACATTGGCATGCACCTGGCTGGTGTCAAAGATCACGTTGGTGAAGGCCGGCACCAGTTTGTCAAACTTAGCAACTTTGGCGAGAAAGTCAGCGTCCAGCGCCTGGATATCGCGCCAGAAACGAATACCCGCCATGCTAAAGTCGCCCTTGAAGCGGCGGCTTAGGTACGCGTCGAGTTGTTGGTTCTCGGCATCGCCAAGCTGGAAATCCGCGGGAATATCCATCGGGTAGGCGGTGGCTTCGCCATCGGTGAAGAAGGCGGTCATGGGCTGTAAGCCGACCTCGTGGGTGATGACGCGCAGGCCGCGGCGTAGGGCGATCTGGCGTGCGACTGCCTCAGGGAACATGATTCCGTTGAATACCACCACGGCCTGAAGGTCTTTGCCTTCAATGAAGGCGGCAAACTCACGCGCCACGTTGCTGGCGGAGAGGATGTATTCGCGCAGCAATGTGCGCGTGGTTTCATCGTCGACAAGATCATGGCGGCGCATGGCCCAGCGCAGCGAGGGCAGCACCAGTTGCCCGAGCGGCAGGCCGCCGTGTTCGACAGCGAGCAATTCTTCGAGGGCCAGAGGTTGTACGCGGGCGGCCAGCTCCGCATCCGGTTGATACGCAAACCAGTGAGCATCGGCGCCGGCGTACATGCGTCGTGATTGCGCCACGCAGGCTGCACAGGGCGGCGTCTGCCCGGCGTCATCGGGGTTGGTACCCAGCACGCAGCGGCTCATGCCAGCGTTGCACACGAAGTGCAGGATGGGTACGCCCTCGAGGCGCAGCCCCCACGAAGCCAAGAGCGCAAAGGCAGCATTCTGACTGAGATGACCAAGGCGCGTAGATGCATTGAAGAAGACGACCGGCCTGTGCGCGGCGTGCTCCGCCGCGGCGACGGCGCGGGCAGTACGCGCCAAGCGCACTCGGCTGTTTAGCGTGTGGAGCTTGTTGACTATTCGCTTGAGCACAATGAACCCAGCCGCCCGCGGCGGCAAAAAGACTACTTGGCGCGGCGCAGCTTCTCCATGGAAGGACGCTCGCTGTCATAGACGCGCTTGACGCCGTCACCCAGCGCCTGCTCGGTGACACGGATGTACTTCACCAGCTTCTGCATGCCGCCCGGCTCCACCGAGGCAGCCTGGTCGCTGCCCCACATGGCGCGGTCAAGCGTGAAGTGGCGCTCGATAAAGCAGGAGCCCATGGCAACCGCGACGGCGGAGAGCACCAGGCCGACTTCATGGCCCGAGTAACCCACTGGGCAGGGGAACTTCTCGCGCAGGGTTTGGATCATGCGCAGATTGAGCTCTTCCGGCTCGCAGGGGTAAGTGCTGGTGGTGTGAGTCAGCATGGTGTTGCCCATGTCTACATGCTTGATGGCTTCGTCGATCTGCTCCATGGTGGACATGCCGGTGGAAAGCACCACCGGGCGGCCAGTCTTGCGCACATGGTCCAGCAAGGCATGGTCAGTCAGCGAAGCCGAGGGAATCTTGTAGCAAGGGGTGTCAAACTTCTCCATGAAGTCCACGGCGGGCTCATCCCATACAGAGACGAACCAATCCAGCCCCTTGGTTTTGCAGTGGGCGTCAATCTCGGCGTATTCTTTCTGGCCGAACTCGACCTTGTTGCGGTAGTCCATGTAGCTGATGTAGCCCCACGGAGTTTCGCGCATCTTATCGCGCTGGTCAGGCGGAACGGCAAGCTCCGGCGTGCGCTTTTGGAACTTAATGGCGTCTGCCCCGGCCCAGGCAGCCAGATCGATCAGCTGCTTGGCAATCTCCAGGCTTCCATTGTGGTTGATGCCAATCTCCCCTACGATGTAGACCGGGTGGCCATCCCCCACCATGCGGTTGCCTAGCTTTAATTCTCGAGTCATTCGTTCATCCTTTGGGCGTTTATCGCCATGATTAAATCACAAAGCTCGCGCACTGCGCCATGCCCACCGCGTTGAGTGAGACGCTGGTCGGCCTGGCGCAGCACGGCCGGGTGCGAATCAGCCACGGCCACGGCACAGCCAGCGATGGGGAAGCACGGCAGATCATTGGTGTCATTACCGAGGAACACTGTGTGCTCGGCAGGAATATTGAGTTCAGCGAGCAACTGGCGCAGCGCTTCACCTTTTTCGTTGATGCCCTGGCGATAGCCGATCTTTAGCTTTTCGCAGCGGCGAGCTACTACCGGGTTCTCTTCGCGCGAGAGCACGAACACCTGCACGCCACTTTCTTTTAGTTTGCCGATGCCCAGGCTGTCGCTGCGGTTGGCCGCGATCGATTCCTTGCCGTTCTCATCAACCCAGACGCGGTTGTCGCTCAGCACGCCGTCAAAATCCAGCACGAGCAGCTTGACCTGCCGGGGGTAGGGGCGCGTTTGCGCGCCGGGCCACACGGCATCCAGCTCGCCCGAGGTGGCCAGCCACTCGCCACGCTGCCAGTCATTCATGGTGTCAATATCCACGCTGTAGCGCGGGTCAACCATGACTGGCAAGATGACATCGCCGCTCATGGAGTGCTTTTTGAGGATGACCGAGCTGCGAATGGCATCAATGTGCCCGGTCTGCCAGTAGGTGGCGGGGAGTTTTTGACGCGGAGCGTTATAAGGTTCAGTGACGCCTTTGGCCTTGAGTAAGGGTTGCATCACGCCGTCCGGGCCGATGCGCCACATCTTGTGGGGATTTTGGCCGCTGGGCACCACGCCACGGGCGGAGTCGGCTTTGGGATTCTTGAGCAGCAACTGCACAGCCTCATCCACAAGACCACGCGGGCGCAGGGGGGATGTGGGGCGCAACTGGACCACAATGTCAGGCTTATAGCTTTCGTTCCTGGCAAGCCACTGCAGGGCGTGCTCAAAGACAGGCAGGTCAAGGGTATTGTCTTGCGCAAACTCGGCGGGGCGGATGAACGGCGCCTCGGCGCCGAGATTGCGGGCGACCGCGGCCATGTCTTCATCGTCGGTCGAGATGATCGTGCGCGTCACGGTATCGGCCTGCAAGGCGGCGGCGATGCTGAACGCCAGCAGCGGATGGCCCGCGAACAAGCGCACATTCTTGCGCGGGATGCTCTTGGAGCCGCCGCGAGCGGGAATGATGGCAAGGACCTGGGGCTTCTTAGACGCCATGGTTACCACGCGGTCCAGCCGCCATCCACAACCAGGTTGGCGCCGGTCATATAGCTCGATGCATCGGAGGCGAGGAACAGCAGTGCACCGTTCATTTCATCTTGCTCGGCCATGCGCCCCATGGCGGCACGCGCCGAGTAGGCTTTGACGAACTCTTCATCTTGCGTATTGCGCACACCACCGGGGGTAAGCGCATTGACGCGGATATTCTGCGTGCCGTAATAGGTGGCCAGGTACTTGGTGAGGCCGAGGATGCCCGCCTTGGTGACGGTGTAATCCACCGGCTTGAATGAAGGCGGCTTGCCCTCGCGCTGGTAAATGCGCTGGTCCGGCCCTCCGAGGCCATAGGTTGAGCAAATATTGATGATGGCGCCGCGGCCCTGCGAGAGCATGTGCGGCACGACTGCCTGGCTGAACAGGAAGGCTCCGGTCAGATTCACGGACAGCGAATTGTTCCAATTCTCCAGGCTGTATTCTTCAAAAGAAGAGTTGTGCTTGCCAGCCTCGCCGGCGTCAAACTTGGGGTCAAGCGCGGCGCTGTTGACCAGAATGTCGAGGCGACAAAATTTATCTAGAGTCGTTTGGACGGCGGCCTGCACGGCGGCCTTGTCGCTCACATTGCATTGCACGGCCAGCGCCCGTTCGCCCAACTCAGCCTGCAACGCAGCGAGTGCAGCCGGATTGAGATCCACCAGCGCCACTGAGGCGCCGGCCTGCACTAGCGTGCGGCAGAACTGCTTGCCCAGCAAACCAGCCGCCCCGGTAACCAGGGCGACGCGGCCAGTGAGATCGAATGCAGATTGGATGGTGGTGGGCATAGGCCTCTAACCAAGTACCCCAGTAAACAAAGCGGCCTGTTTTTGCAGGCCCACGATGGATTTTATCATGGCCGCCCCAGCTCCACCCGGGCGCCCTGTTCGTGGGCGCGGTGGGCCGCCAGGGCAATCTCCAAAGCGCGAGTGCCATCCTGCAAGGTGCAGAGCGGCTGCGCAATGCCGTGCGCGACCTCTAAAAAGTGGCGCGTCTGTTCAATAAACAGGTGATTGCGTTCGAAACCCGTATCAGGTGCAAATTCACGCTGCTCACCACTGGCGGATGTGTGCACCAGAGTGCCGCTGGCAGCGTTCCATTCCAGGCGGCCTTGGCTACAGACTATCTGCACAGTGTGGCTGGGTGGCTGCTGGACATAATCCAAGTACACGCTGCCCACAGCGCCGCTGGCAAACTGCAAGCCCACTTCGGCCTGGTCTTCTACAGCGATCTCCAGCTCGCCGCTGTGGGTCAATGTGGCCCATACGGAATCCACTTCACCAAGCAGCCAGCGCAAGTAATCGAAGGGGTGGCACAAGGTGAGCACCACCCCACCACCCAAATCGGCGCGGGCGCTGTAGCCCTTACGATAGTCCTCGTACGGGTGCCAGTTGGGCAGGTACTCGCCCCAATGAGCGCGTGCCGAAAGGGGGCGGCCCAGCTGGCCAGACTGAAGAATCTCGGCTGCCTTTTGCAACGTGGGGTGAAAGCGCCACTGGAAGCCGACCAGGATACGGCTGCCGCCGGATGCGGCGGCCTGGCGCAGCTCGTCCACGCGGGCCAGGCTGTGGCTGATGGGCTTTTCCATCAGCAGGCTGCAGCCCTGGGCGGCGGCAGGGATGGCCACATCCATATGCAGGGCGGTGGGATTGGAGATCACCACTGCGTCCGGCTTGTGGGCCAACGCAGCCTCAATGCTGTGCTCGACGGGGTATTCGGCCAACTCGCTAACATCCAGCGTGCTTTTGTTGCTGCGCAGGAACACAAAATCCTTCACGCTGAGGGCGCGCAAATTATTGAAGTGGCGTTTACCGATCGAGCCGTAGCCAGCGATGAGAATTTTCATTCCCAATCGACTCCCACTTCATAGCCCCACTTGAGCAAAGCCTTATCCGCGTTCTCTTTGAAGATGTTCTTGTCGCTAGGCGTAAAGAATTGACGCCAGACGGCTTGTGGACTCTTATCGAGCACAAGCTCTTCGTCCTGAGCGATCTCGGCAGCCACTTTCGCCTCAAGACCATCAGCCTCCAACCGGAGAAAGGCCCAGACCTTAGCCAGCATGTCAAAGGGGCGCGCCAGCAAGTCCTCATAGCGCAGCGAAAAATAACTCTCCCCATAAAGCTGGTGACCCAGACGATCTGTTTCGCTGACGCCGGTGGTCCACTGGCGAGTTGCCTCAGAAAGCCAGCCGGGGGCGAAGATGGCCACGTTGTCTGCAGGGCGAGTGCGCTCGCGGCGGGTACTGGCGGCTGCACCGCCAGTGAGTTCTTGCAAGCGCTGCTTGACGAGGACGTCACGCCCATCCCGCACAATATGGATCAGACTGGCATCCGGATAGAGGTGGTGCATCTCTTGTACGGCGCGGCCGCCAAGCTCATTCTGGCTTTGGTCACCCGCCACAGTTTTGCCCAGCGGATGCGCCTGGCGCTCCAACAGAAAATCAGCCATGACGCGCAAAGCGGCCGCCGAAGGCGCGGCAGCCGGCTCCTCAGGCTGGGCGAACAACTCGGTAAGCACAGGAATACGGGTGAAGAAATGCGCTCCGGTGCCGCAATACAGATCAGGATGTACGTTGAGCACCCGCGCCAACACGCCGCCCCCGGAGTGTGGTTGCCCGATCACAAAGAATTTCTGCAGAGGAAAGAATTCTTTGACCTCGGCCAGCTCCGCAGCTGACAGAGGCGGCAATGCATGACTGGCGGCGCTTTCGTCGCCGGTGATGGCGCGCAAGGCTTTGCGCAAGGGCGAACTCATGCGCTGGCTCCTGCACGCTGGCCAAGACGAGAAAGCAAGTAGGCGCCTGTGCGCTGGCCGGCGCTGGCATCGGTAAATGTGCACTCGCGGGCAATGAAAGCGGCGCGCTCGGCTTCGTCGGCGCCGGGAGTATTGAGATAGAAGTTGAGCGCATCGCGCAGTTGATGGATGTCATAAGCTACGCGGCCAGCCGACGAATTACGGAAGCGCGAATGGGTGGGCCAGTCACCGATGCGCGAAAGTGGCAGGGTGAACTTGCCCGGCCAGCCCACGGGCGAATCAATGCAGGCGCTCACCACGGGGGTCTTGTGGGCCGAGGCCTCGACCACCATGGTGGAGTAGACGGTAACGAACACATCCGAATGGGCCATCATGGACGATTTCTCGTGCATATCTTCCCCTGAATAATGGCCCAGCGAGCCGCCCAGCGCAACCGGCTCCACCACGTGAACATGCGGATACTTCTGAGCCAGCTGGAAGATGGCTTCACGCTCCTGAGCGAAGCGCGGCACATCCATGAAGTGATTGGGGTGCAAACGCACGAGTAGCTGGCTGGGTTCAGCCAACTGGTCACCCGAGACCAGCTCAGCCAACGCTTCGATATCCTGAATATTGGGCGAGAAGGTGATGAAGCTGCTGGCAAAGGAGATCAGCTTGCGCTGCGGGTCCAGCCCGTGCGCTTTGAAATACTCCGCCCGCGGCAGCACCCACTCCTGCTTGAAGTAGCCGTCGTAGGACGGGATGCCGCCGATGTGGACGCGGGCAGGGTCCCAGTCAGAGCCATTGACCAGTTCCTGTTTTTGAATTTCAGACCAGCAGGTGATGTAGTCAACCGGCGCACCGGGCAGGCTATAGCTGCTGGAGTTATCCCAACCCACGATGACCGCCGCGGTGGGGATGTTGTGAGCAGCGGCTTCACGCAGCAGGTAACGGTCGTAGCGCCAGCCCGGCGTGCTGGCGACCACCAGGCTGGGCCGGTACTTGGCGAACAGGTCGGCATAGATATCCGGGGTGAAGCGCTGTTGCAAGCCGTGCAGCCAGCGGCGAGCGGCGCGGCTGCGGCGCAGGATGGCGACAAAGAATTCCATGAAAGGGAACAGCAACTTGCGGCGGGCGTGGGCCTCAGCTTTTACCTGGTTGATATAGCTATCCACCGCTTCAAGATTGATATGGTTGGAGGCGCCAGCGCGGCGCAAGAAATCCAGCCACCACTGCGCGCCGTAGGAGTGCGAGTGGAAGTATTGCTTGGCCTGCTTGAGGCGCAGACCTTCGATGATCAGACCCGGTTGGGCAAAGCGTTCACGGATGCGCTCAACGATCTCGTCATCTGTGAGTACAACGACTTCGGCGCCGTCGTCAAGCAGGGTGCGCAAAACATCACTCTGCAGGAAATAAACGATGGCTAGGCCGTGATCGGCGCTGATAAAGATACGCGGCTTCATTTTTGTGTGCGGTGTAGGCGGTCAAAGCTCCAACCATTGAGCCATTGCAACAGCTTACGCAGCGGCGGCCAGGCCCAGAAGCTGGCCACACGCGCCGGGCGGGTTGGCGCGGCCAGCGTCCCATCCAATAGGTCACCGACGGCGGGGAGCTGGTTGCCCATATGCTGCACATGCCATTCAGCGGTGGAGAGACGCAGGTAGCCGAGCGCGTTGATGGCTTCGTCGAGCAGGCGCACGCGGCCCATAGGCTTCTCGGCCGGGATGGGCAGCACTTGTTGGAGGATACGCTTGCGGGCCGTGAACTGGAAGTGGGCCGCGCCTACCCAGTACTGGCGTTTCTTGAAACTCAGACGCACAGCCTTGTTATCTTTGAAGAAGGCACGACCGTGCTCTTCGCTATTGCCCAGGCTGCGGGCATGCTTCCAAAAATCGTCCCAGTTAAAAAGCTGGCCGGTTTCGAGTTTGGCGCCGCGCTGCCCCTTGGCCCACTTCACCGTAGCGGTGGAATATTTCTGCGGCGTGAGCATGGGCATTGCGGTCACCATGCCGGCCTGGGGCATGGTGCGCAGGGCATCCAGGCTGCTGGGCAACCAGCCTTTATAGAAGTACACATCAGCATCCGCGTAAGCAATGAACTCGCCCGGCGCGGCGGCAAAGCAAATATTCCAGGCGGCAGGTTTGCCCAGGTTGCGCTCAGACAGGGTCAGATATTGAATGCGGCCGGCGCCTTGCTCCGCCAGCAAGTATTCGCGCACCTCGGCGCACGAGCCGTTGTCGAACACCATCAGATCGTAAGCGCCTTCAGTATTGGCATGGATGCTACCCAAACACAGCTTGAGCAGCTCAAGGCTGTGGGTGTAGTAGCCGCTGAGGAAGGGGATATAGCTGATGACGACCACCGTCACCGGCGCGGGCGGAGCAATGCTCTCGACTGACTTAATCGGATTCTGGCCGACGCGCATGCTTAGCGCCCTCCCAAGGCAAAGCGCAGGTTGCGCACCTGGCGCATCAGGCGCCAGCGCAGGCTGCGGTCTTGGATGGCGTTGGGCTGCAGCATGCGCTCAATGCTGCGCAGGGCGCGGATGGCTGAGAACGGCGCCCGGCGCACCTTACCGCTCACGAGCTCATAAGGCACATCCAGGAGCATATACATGCTGCGCATGCCGCCGCCCAGCATCGTGTTCTCGTCGGTCTCTACATGGCGCTGGTGGCCGTGCTCGCCTTGCAAGTGGGAATAATCGTGGTTTTGGTGGACGATATCGATCTCGGCGGTGCAATCAATGGCCTGCCAGTTGCGGCGGTTGGCTTCGTACATCATCCAATTATCCCAGCCGGCGCGGCCGATGGCGAAGGGAGGCATATCCGTGTATAGGTGGCGCGGGAAGGCAAAGTAGTCGCTGCCGCCACGCGTGTGCAGCTTGCCGCGGGCGTGCATGTCGGCACGCAGGCGGGCATCCCAACCCGTAGAGAATTCCAGCGGTTGGGTAATGTCGAGATCGTAGCGGCGGCCCAACAGCACAAACTCCGGCGCTTGTGCGGCGACCGTGTGCAGGGTCTCTAGCAGGCCGGGGTATAAAATAATGTCTGCGTTGACGTAAAGCAGATACGGCGCGTCACTATTCTGGCGCGCGGCGTCAAAAATAGCACTGACCAGCGGTGTTCCGTGTGCATTGGCGGCCACGCTGGGCACATGCTTGACACCGAATTCAGCGGCGGTCTGCGCAATACCTTCGTCATCCCCCACCAACACAATATCAACAGCATCGCCCAGGGCCAGCCACGAGCCCAGCGCGTTGCGCTGGATGGTGGTGATGTGCAGGTCACGAAACGGCTTGGGAGCCGTGAATATACATAGTTGCTTCATCGGCGTTCGTCTACCTGGCGGTAGTCCTTGTGCTGCACAGCGGAGTTGATATGTGCCAACTCGGGATTGGCCTCAAACAAGGCCAGAATGTCTGTCCACGCGAAGGTGTCGTCGAGAAAATGGCTGGCAATGGCGCGGGCCAGCTCCAGATCCTCGGGCGTGTCCACTGTCCAGCGCAGGTGACCATAGGACGGTTGCTGCTTAAACTCGGCAATGCGGAAGCGCTCCGGATGCTCGTAGAAGAACGGCATCACATGCTCGCGTTGGTGCGGCTCTTTGGCCTCATGCCAGGCGGTTTCCAACGCGGCCCGCGTACACAGCTCAACATCCAAGCCGATGGGAATGGTACGTCCTTCGGGTAGACGGTTGGCGGCAAAATCCAGCGGCGGGTCGGCGCTGACAAATTTACGCACGTACTCACCGAGCAAGCCCGGGTCAATGAAAGGGCAATCAGCGGTGATACGGACGATGACATCGGCTTCGGTCTGGCGCGCCGTTTGTATATAGCGGTCGAGCACATCGTGCAGGTTGCCGCGCACACAGGTTATGCCTTGCTCAGCGCAGTAAGCCGCCAGGGGGTCGTCGAGATCCCCGGTGGGCGCCGCCACGGCTACCTGGTGGATGCCTGCGGCGCGCTGCGTGCGGCGCAGCACCCAGGCCAGCACCGGCTGGCCATTGAGATCGGCCAGCACTTTGCCGGGCAGGCGGCTGGAGCCCATGCGCGCCTGGATGATGGCGACAACTTTGAGCGTGCTCACGCCACCGCCATTTCGTAGGCGCGCTGCAGGCCCAGCTTATTCTTGGACCAATCGGCGCGTTCTTCGGCATGCTGGCGGGCGCGTTGCCCGATGGCATGTAGGTCAGTGTTTTGCATCGCAGCCACAATCTTATCGGCAAGTGCGGCTGAGTCGCCCACCGGGAACAGCCAACCCTGCTGGCCAGGTTGCACCCACTCGCGATTGGCGGGGATGTCTGATACGAGTGCAGGTAACCCGCAAGCCAGCGCTTCCATCAAAGATACAGATGAGCCGTCACTGCGCGAGGCGCTGACGTACAGATCAGCCGCGGCGTAATACTCAGGCAAGTCTTCCTGCGAGATATAGCCGGGCATATGGATGCGCTCGGCGAAACCCGAATCTTGCACCAGCTGGCGAATGCGCGGCGCTAGGCTGCCGCCGCCTGGCAGCAGCAGGCGCAGCTGCGGCTGGCTGGGCGCCAGCGCCAGGAAGGCGCGCAGGGCGGTCTCGGTGTCGTAGACCGACTCCCAACTGCGCAGGTGCAGAAGCACGAAGGCATGCTGCCAGCCCAGCTGCTGGCGCAGCGGGCTGGTGGCTTGTGGCTGGAAGCGATGCAGGTCAATCCCCCACGGGAAGATGACGGCGCGCTGCGAGTCGAAGCCAAACTCCACCACGGCGTCCACGACGGCCTGACAATCAGCGATCAACACGCGCGCCGCTCTCAACGCAGTGCGGGTCTTATAGCGCGCCAGCCAGTTGCGTTTCGCGGTGTAGAGAATATCTGAGCCCCAGCTCATAGCCACCAGCGGCCGCGTATTACGGGCTTGCCAGGCGCAGGTGTGCAGCGGGCCGGCGTGCACCAGGTCTGGTTTGTGCTGGCGTACCACGTCACCCACGCGGCCGTGCACCTGCTGCACGCCTGCGGGCAACTGATCGCCTGCCACGCGCTGTGCCCCGGTGCACAGGAACAAGCCAGCATGCCCGGCTTCCGCAATGGCAGCGAGGAAACGGCGGTCATGCGGGCCGTGCTGTTGGCTGACGTACAAAACTTTCATTCAAGCTACGCGCGGTGCGCCTCAGGCCAAATCGCTCAGGCGCACTTCTTTGCCAAAGGGCATGTCGGCGGCGGCTTTGCGTCCCAGCACCTGCGGAATATCCCATGACATGAGGGCGCCTTCCACGGCCGGGCGCAGCACTTCGAGCATGTCTTCGGTGAATACTTCGCCCGCCTTCACATCCCGCGCCACGCGCAAGCAATGGCGCTGCACGATATAGGTGTCCTTCTCGTTCTCAGCTACGAACTTCTGCTCAGAGCCCAGGGCGCGTTCAAGGATGCGTACTTCGCTCACCATGTAGGCCCAGTTGGCTGGGTTGAGGGCGAATTTGTGGTCTGGCCCCTCACGGTCATTGCTGTCGGTGAAGTGGCGTTCAATCACGCGCGCCCCCAAGGCTACAGCCCCCACCACCGGCGCTGCGCCCTGCGTGTGGTCAGACAGGCCCAGGATGACATCCGGCCACTTTTGGGCATAGGTCTTGAGCACATTGAGATGCAAATGGTCGTAGTTGCTCTCGGCGGCGGTGTAGTTGGTGTTGCACTGCATCAGTACGATCTGCTGATTGACCGGTTGCACCATCGCCATGGCGCGTTCCACATCGGCCATATCGCAGTCCCCAGTAGCCATCAGGATCGGCTTGCCAAAGCTGGCCATGCACACGATGGCTTCCGGCCACGACATCAAGCTGGAGCCAGCTTTGAAGGCAGGTACATACGGCACGAGCATGTCGATGGCGTCGTGGTCGTAAGGTGACGAGAAATAGTGGATGCCGTACTTCTCACAGGCCTCTTTGAGTATTGGTGTCCATTCAAAGGGGATGGAGGCATCCTCATAGACTTCGACGACGCTCTTGGTCCAGGCTGCCTGGTGCGAAAGCTGGCCGCCCAGAGAGCGGAAACCGTAATCCGAGACGATCTTGGGAGCGCGGAAGTTCTGGAACTTGGCCGCATCGGCGCCCGCTTCCTTGGCCAGGCGAATCAGCTCAATGGCGCGGTCCAGATCCCCGTCATGGTTGGCGGCAATGTCTGCAATAAAGTAGGTCGGGTGCTGCAAGCCAATCTTGCGACCCAGAATGTCGATCTCCATGCAACTTATCCTTTCGCTGCCACAGCGAGCATGCCCTGCAGTTTGTGACGGTGGCCGTTTTGCAATTCATCATATAGGCGTGTTACGCCATCGGCCACGCTTGGCAGGCGGCGGCCGAGCGCCTGGCTGAGGCGGCTGACATTCAGGCGTAGATCGGCCGAGCGCGGCGCGGTGGACTCGGTGTGCGCGGGGCGCACCAGCTGCTCATCAAAACCAAATTGGCGCGCGATCATCACGCCGAAGTCATACTTGCTCAGGCTGTCGCTGCTGCCGGCGTTGAAAATGCCATGCACACCCTTCGCTAACAACTCTAGAATAATTTCAGACAGAAAGCCAACGTGCAGCGGAGTGAACAAGCGGTCAGTGAAGCCGTTCACGGCCTGCCCTGATGTGAGATTGTTGTAAAAGAACTCCGCCAGGCTGTGAACGCCATTGGGGCTCCAGCCAAATAGGTTGGGGCGCAAGATCAGCCACTGCGGGTGGGCGGCCTTCACCGCCAGCTCAGCCATCCGCTTGGTCTTGGCATATACGCTCAGCGGGTTGGGCGCATCAGTCTCTTTGTAGGGCGCCTTGGTGCCGTCATAGACCGCATCCGTTGAAATGTGTACGAAACGCATGCCGCGGCGGGCAGTTTCCTGCGCCAGCTGGCCGGGCAGCTCCGTATTCAGCTTGCGAGCCAGTTCAGATTGCTGTTCGCAGGCGTCGATGTCGGCAAGAGCTGCACAGTGTACCACCCAGTCTGGTTGGGCCGCGTCCAGCACACGGGCCACCGCGCCCGGCTCCAGCAGATCAGCTTGCACAGTGTCGAATGCGGCGTTCGCCAGCGGGCGCTGGTTGGTAACGCCCACAACTGCGTACTGCGCAGTGGCGTGCAGAGCGAGGTTGCTGCCCAGCAGGCCGCTGGCCCCGGTGACCAGGACGCGGGGTTGGCTCACGCCAGCTTGCCTGCCTTCATATCCGCCTCGATGGGCGCAATGATGTCGCGGATCTCGGCCGGGCTCAACATCTGCTCGTTCTCGTTGCTCACATAATGGAATCCATCCGGCAGCGCCTTGCCCTTATCAGCCCACGAATGCACAAAGAAAGGGCCCTGTGCAGGCTGGATCACGTACATGTTCTCCAGCTCCACTGCTGAGCGCGCCTCATCTTCTGAGATCAGCATCTCGTGCAACTTCTCGCCGGGGCGGATGCCGACCACTTCAATCTCGGCGTCCGGGGCGATGGCCTGGGCCAAATCCGTGATGGTGGTGCTGGGCAGCTTGGGTACGAATACTTCGCCGCCGTGCATGATCTCAATGCAATTGAGCACAAAGTCAACGCCCTGCTCCAGCGAGAGCCAGAAGCGGGTCATGCGCTCATCGGTGATGGTGAACTTGCCCGCCTCGCGCTGGCGCAAAAAGATGGGCACCACGCTGCCGCGGCTGCCGACCACGTTGCCGTAGCGCACACAGGCGAAACGCGTCGGGCGATCACCGGAGTAGGCATTGCTCTGTACGGTGAGCTTCTCGGCGGCCAGCTTGGTGGCGCCGTAGAGATTGGCGGGGCTGACAGCTTTATCGGTGCTGAGCGCCAGCACCTTCTCGACGTTGTTCTCCAGCGCGGCTTCGATGACATTGGCCGTGCCGAGGATATTGGTCTTGATGGCTTCCATCGGGTTGTATTCACAGGCCGGTACTTGCTTGAGCGCCGCGGCGTGGATGACGATGTTGACGCCATCCATGGCGCGCTTGAGGCGCTGCTCATCACGAATATCGCCGATGAAGTAGCGCAAGTTACCCTGGTTGAAGCCCGCCTCGCGCATTTCGTGCTGCTTGAGCTCATCGCGGCTGAAGACAATGATCTTCTCCGGCTGGTATTTCTCCTGCAGTATGCGAATGCAGGCCTTACCAAAGGAGCCGGTGCCGCCGGTGATGAGGATGGTTTGATTTTTCCAGTTCATAGCTCTCTCTTTACTTGCTGAACACGATCAGCGGATAGCGGCCGTGCTTACCGAAGAAGCGCGGAAACAGCTCCTCCACACGATACAGCACTTTGAGCCAAAAACGGCCCGCCCATGGCTCACGAATATAGAAGCGCAAAAAGTGGGTGCCCAGCGTGCGCCACACAAAAATATCAATAGGGAAGTAATCGCTCAGCGCCTGGCGCAGCTCTTTGTAACCGCGCTTCTTGACGAAGGTGCCGCGCCCCATAGTTTTCTCTTGTGGAAGGTGGTCCTTCTCTGGCGCGGCGCCGCGCACGCGCTTGATGAAATCAGTCAGCTTGACGAAGAACGTGTCCAGGGGCGCATCACCCCAGCCGTTGACCACCGCGGCGCTGCGCCCGGGCGCCAGGACGCGGTGCAGCTCGCGGTACCCGGTGACCTGCTCGCCTTCCGGCACATGGTGGATGGTGTGCAGGGACACTACGCCGTCGAATACATCGCTGGCGAAGGGCAAGCGGGTCACATCCGTCACGACGAACAGGCCCTTATCGCCAATACGTTTGCGGGCCGCTTGCAGGGCCGTGATGGAGAGATCGGCGCACACACGCTTGTGATAGCCTGCCGAATATTCGAGATATTCGGGGTACTGGATCGGGCCGGAGCCCGCATCCAGCAGCAGGCGGCCACTGGGTGCCAGGTGACGCTTGACGCGCAGGTGAGCGCGGTGGATGTACTCCTGCGAGACCGGGCGCAGGTCCTCGTAGCGCGCGTTTTGGAACAAGCCGTCTGAGATCTCCTGCCAGCCGACGCGGTCATAAAACTCGCGTACCTGGCGCTTGATCTCGCGCTCATCCAGGTTGGTTTGTGTCCCAGTCAAAGGGTTCTCCCATCAAATAATCAAAAGTGCGTGCATAGCGCTGCTGGCCTTCAGGTGTGAATATCTGTGCCAGCGGTGTGGCCTCTACATCCTTGGCAAAGTGCAGCAGATGCCAGGGGAAAGGCTGCGGGTAATCGAAAAAGAAGCGGTAGGCGTAGTGCCAGGCTTGGTCTACTTCTGCTGGCTTGAGTTGCGCGGCGAGCAAGTCCGCCAGGCTGCGCTCCAACATGGTGAAGTAGTCTTCCCAACTGGCCGGGTCTTGCGTGAAGCCTTTGCCGCGGTAGTGCGTGCGGCCCACAACAATCACGGGGCGGCCGCTCATGGCCATCTCGAGGCCAACCGTGGTGGTGTACACCAGCCCCAACTGGGCAGCCTCGACCAAGTCGTAGGTATTGACGGGGTCGCCTGCCCCTACCAGGTGAATATTCTCAGGCAACTCGGGCATGGCCTGCTTGACCAGGTCGGCCACCGAAGGGCCGTCGAGGTTGCGCTCGCCGGGATGTACGCGCAACACCAGCTGCACATCTTTACGCTCAGCAAAGTAGGCCAGGGTGCGGCGCAGCCAGGTGCTCATATCGCCACTGAAGGTACTGCGGCCCAGGGTCAGGCTGTCGCCGATGACGTTGGCGGCCAGCAGCACCACCGGGCGCGCATCCAAGCCGAGCTTGGTGCGCACTTGGGCAGCGCCTTCGGCGGGCGCATCCTGCCACTTTCGGTAGAAGTGGCGGAACAAGCCCGCCGCCTGGCGCGTAGCGAACAGCTCCTGCACTTCGGCACGCTGGGCATCGGTAAAGAGCTGATTGCGTCGGGCGGCCCACAAGGCATCCGTCTCCTGCAGCATGACGGACTGGTTGTGTGCCAGCCAGATGCGGCCGCGCTGCTCGCCAAATTCGTAGCTCACCATCGGAATGCTGAGATGGCGGGCGGCGTGCAAGATGGCGCCAAATTCAAGGATCAAGCCATTGGGCAAAATGACCACATCCGGCTGCTCGCGCTGCAACCAGGCCAGCGCGGCGGAGGCGGCAGCACGATTGGACTGCAAGCGCAGTTGGAATAGCTGGCTGCTCTTATCGACCTCTTCGACCTGCTGAGTGTATTGCACGTCCATTATCGAGACTTGCTCCACCGCGGCGTCCAGCGAATTGGGCAGCGGTGTGGCCGGTGCATTCAGGAATGACTCCACCGGCAGCACAGTCTGCATGGGTGCGAACACGCTACGCGCATACGCATCGCGGCGGCGCAGGTCAAAGCGCGGCACATCTGCTTTCCAGGTGGCATGTGGCAAGTAAGCCAAGGTGACATCGTGACCCAGGCCGCACAGGGCCAGCGAAAGCAGGCTGGCGTGATGGATCCAATAGTGCAGTGTGGCAAAGACCAGCGCTTTGCGGCCCGTCTGTGTCTTTATAGGGGAGTTTTGCACCGCGTCAATCCAAGCCGGCAACTGGACGCGCAGTTCTTCGAGCTTGAAGCCGTCGATCGGCGCGTCGCCACCACGCAGCGCCCAGGCGAGCTCTGCCGTGGCGGGTACGTGCCCCAGAAGATCCTTGAGACGGCTGGCAGCGGGCATGGCGGTTAGGCGGCCCCCACGCGGTCGATGGTCCATGCCAGTTGCGGACGCACGAAACCCTGGCGCGGCTCAGGCCAGTGCATGCCGGGGGCGCCCATCGCGTCCACAGTGAAGGCCAAGGCGCGCTCATCCCAAAAATAGCGGCGCACGCGGAAGGCACTGGCATTCACGCCCAGCAAATATTGACCTTCGTTCAAGAAATCGGCGGGGATGGTGGCGCGGCTGACGTAGCGACCGGCCTCACGCGTGCCATGTTTCTCAAAGGCCACGGGGTCATCGGTATCAAACGAAGTGAGGATGACCTCACCGCGCATACTCTGCAAGTAAATACCTACGCGCAAGCCTTGAATGGGCTGTGCCAGCGTGTATTCAAATTCGATCTCAAGCGGTTGGCGAGACTGGGCGGTCTCCACCACGCTGCCGCTGGGATCTTTGACGCGCAGGGCCACAGGCGCAAACGGCGCGGCATCCGCGGGCACTTCGTCAGCGGCCCAGGTGCGCTCACCGTTCTTCTGAAAGCTGGAGGACATGTAATAGTCCACCGCCTCGCGGGTCGGCGCACGGAAAGCCAGCTGGCCACGCTCCATCACAATGCATTCTTCAGTGAGACGCAGAATGGCGGACATGTTATGGCTGACGAACAGCACCGTGCGGCCGGCGGCGGCCACATCGCTCATCTTGCCTAGGCACTTGCGCTGGAACTCAGCATCGCCCACGGCGAGCACTTCATCCACCACCAAAATTTCGGGCTCGAGATGAGCAGCCACAGAGAAGGCCAGGCGCAGGTACATGCCGCTGGAGTAGTGCTTGACGGCGGTGTCAATGAATTTATCCACGCCAGCAAATTCAACGATCTCGTCAAATTTCTTGGCGATCTCGCGACGCTGCATGCCTAGGACCGCGCCGTTGAGAAAGATGTTCTCGCGGCCGCTAAGCTCGGGGTGGAAGCCAGTGCCCACTTCCAACAGGGAGCCAACGCGGCCGTTGATCTCGGCAAAGCCCGTGGTGGGATCGGTGACGCGTGAAAGGATCTTGAGCAGCGTGCTCTTGCCGGCGCCATTGCGGCCGACCACGCCCAGCACCTGGCCCTGCTTGACGTCAAAGGTGACATCGCGCAGCGCCCACACCGTCTCGGCGCGCTCGCGCAGCTCGCCCTTGAGAAGGCGCACCGGCCAGGTGACGGCCGCGCCCAGGCGTTCGCCCAGGGTGCTGTAGGCCTGTTGGCTGCCGCCCAGGCGGTATTGCTTACCTAGACCTTCGACACGTATGGCGTAGCTCATCTAGACCACATCCGCAAAGGTGCGCTCCATGCTGCGGAAATACATCAGGCCGCTCACCAGCATGACAGACGCAGAGGCCAGCGAGACCCACAGCATGTTCTCGGAATACACAGGAACGCCCAGCAGCGCCTGGCGGAAACCCTCCACCACGCCCACCAACGGGTTGAGCGCGTACAGCCACTGCCACTGTTGCGGCAGACGCTCAAAAATGCTGGAGGCTTCGTAAGCGATGGGGCTGGCCAGCATCCAGAATTGGGTCAGGAAGGGGATGATGTACTTGACGTCACGATAGTGCACATTTAGGGCCGCCAGCCACAGGCCAACGCCCAAGGCAGTCAGCAGCGTGATGAGCACATACACCGGCAGCAGAAGTAAATTGGCCGGCGCAAACTGATAATAGATCATCATCCCGACCAGGATCAGGAAGGCGACCGCGAAATCAAGCACGCCGCTGAGCACATTGGCAAGCGGAACAATGATGCGCGGGAAATAGACCTTGGTGATCATGTTGCGGTTGGCCACCAGCGAACGGCTCGCGTCGCTAACCGCGTTGGAGAACAGGTTCCATGGCAACAAGGCCGCAAAGGTGAACAGCGGACGCGGCACGTCGCCGGTCGGCAACCCAGCTACTTCGCCAAAGAGCAGGTTGAGCAGCAGCATCTGCAGGAGAGGCTGCAGGATGGCCCAGCCGCCGCCCAGCAAGGTCTGCTTGTAGCGCACCAGGATGTCACGCCAGGTGAGGAAGACGATAAGTTCACGGAAGTTCCACAGCTCCCGGAAGTTCAGCCCCACCATGCCGCGCTGCGGCCGGATGAGCACTTTGGTGCTCGGCGCGCTTTTGGTTACAGCAGTGCTCATTTGATCAGCTCAGCACGGTGCTGCAAGTACCAGTCAATCGTCTTGCGCAACCCTTCTTCGAAGTTCACACGAGCGCGAAACCCGAACAGTTCCTCGGCGCGGCTCACATCCAGCAGGCGGCGCGGCTGCCCGTTGGGATAGGCCTCGTTCCACACTAACTCGCCCTCAAAGCCAACCAGGCGGCTGATGAGCTCGGCGAGATCCTTGATGCTGATCTCATAGCCGGAGCCGAGATTGACGGGCTCATCACCATCGTATCGCTCGGCCGCCAGCACAATGCCTTCGGCGGCATCTTCTACATAGAGGAATTCACGCGTGGGCGAACCATCTCCCCACAACTCGACCTGTGTATCGCCGTTCTCCTTGGCTTCCACAAATTTGCGGATAAGGGCTGGGATAACGTGCGAAGACGCCGGGTCAAAGTTATCTTTGGGGCCATACAGATTTACGGGCAACAGATAGATGGCATTGAAGTCGTGCTGTTGGCGGTAGGCCTGGGCCTGCACCAGCAGCATTTTCTTCGCCAGCCCGTAAGGGGCATTGGTCTCTTCAGGATAGCCATCCCAAAGCTCATCCTCGCGGAAGGGCGTGTTGGCAAATTTAGGATACGCGCACACCGTGCCCAGCGCGACGAACTTGTCCACACCGCTCTCCCAGGCCTGGTGCATGAGCGGAATGCCCATCATGATGTTCTTGTAGAACAAGTCGGCCGGCTTTTCGCGATTGAGGCCAATGCCACCCGCCAGTGCAGCAATATGGATCAGCACATCCGGCTTGGCATCTTGCAGCATGCGTGCGATCTCTTCCGGCTTAACCAGATCATAGTCCTTGCTGCGCGGGATGAAGATGTCCGTGGCGCCGCGCTGGCGGAGTGTCTCCACCACAAAAGAGCCTAGGAAGCCGCCACCACCGGTGACGGTCACACGTTTGCCTGTCCAAAAGTTTGCTTCAGCCATTTTCACCTTTACTGCACAATGAACTGCGCGTTGCGAAAACGCGGGTTATGCGGGTCTTTGATCAAGCCGTCTTGCAGCGCATGCAAAAGTTCACGAATGCCGTCATCCACTGTGTAGCGGGTCTGGTAGCCCAGTACGCGGCGCACCTTTTCAAAAGAGACGCTGATGTCGCGCATGTCGCCGCCAAAGGTCAAGTCCTTGTAATTGACAATGATCTCCGGCAGGCGCTTGATGATCAAGCCTACGATCTCATCCTTGCGGTAGTTTCCAGTTTCGTCGCCGAGATTGAAGATCTCGCCGCGCACCTTGTCGTCTGGCGCGCCCAAACCCAGAATGATGCCCGCCACGATGTCACGCACGTGCACAAAAGAGCGCGAGTAGCCGCGTTGGTAAATAAGCAGCTCGCGCTTGGTGAATGCTTCCAGAACAAATTGATTGACGATCAAGTCAAAACGCGTGCGGGGTGAGATGCCAAACAGCGTGGCAAAACGGAAGATGACCGGCGTGCAGGATGAATCCTTGTGTGCCTGCAAATACTCCTCGGCCGCGATCTTGGTTTCCGCATACAGAGACTGGGGATGCAATGGAGAGTCTTCGGTTACCAGGACGCCATCATGCGACTGGCCGTAATTGCTGTAGGAAGAGGAAAAGACAAAACGCTTGGCACCCATTTCGGCCGCTTGTTCGAAAACATGTTTCGTGGTGTCCACGTTGTAACGCCAGGCTACAGACTTACCCACCGCCTGGCAGGCCGGGAAGCCTACGATGCCTGCCAGGTGCACGATCGCGTCGGGCTTGGCCCCGGTGCGCAGCAACTGGCGAAACGTGTGCGGCTCACCCACATCGGCCTTGATGAACTTGAAATTAGGGTGGGCTAGATAAGCCACCAGCGAATCGCCGCCGAACAGCAGCTTGTCCATCACCGTGACCTGGTGACCGGCCTGGAGCAGGTCACCCACCAGCAAAGAGCCGATATAGCCAGCCCCGCCAGTGACGACGATGTGCTGCGCGCTCACGCTGCATTCTCCTGGATGTTGGCATCCATGATCAGGTGCACCTTATGCCCGGTGACGCGCAAGGTGGCAGCTACCGGGCGCTCAGACTCAACGAGCATCCCCTGTTCCATACAGGTCAGTTTGCAGATGTCCAAAATATCGCTGGGGCTGCCGGGCGCCACTTCCAAAGCTACGGCTTTCACACCCGCGGCGCGTGCCTCCGCCAGCAGGGTCTGCACGCGGCTGCGGGTGCGGCGATACAGCGCCATGGACTGCTCGACATAGTCCACCGTTAGGCGTGCCCGCAGGCTGAGGCCTTGTGGGGTGATGATGTAGCGCAGCTTGCGGCGCTGAGCGCGGGTGACCTTTACGTAGCCTTTGGAAATAAGGCGTTTCAGGTGCCAATTGACCGTACCCACGGCCACCCCCAGTTGGCCGGCCAGTGAGGCCTGGGTGACATCCGGGTCGGTTTCGATATGCTCCAGCAGAAGAAGATCCCGCGCGGGATCGGCGTGTTGTTCCATAGGTTGCCTTCAAAATTCAGGCGCTGAATTATAACGTCAGGATTGCAAAGGTCAAGCGCGCAGCCAGTCCCACAGGATGTAGAGCGCACAACTGGCCAGGCCTACGCCAACCAGTTGATGCAGATCTACGATCGGCCACCACTCCAGGCCCACATAGCGGCGCAGGTACCAGGGTACGAACCAGGCGCACAGAATCAGCGTGGAGACAAGGCTGCGGCGTAGCCACGGGTCTTTGGTCTCCCCTTGCTGTACCCAAGCCCAGGCGGCTAAAAGTACCTGTACCGAGGCAAAAGCGCTACGGTAGCGCGGGTTATCCCATAGATCACCGCCGCCGCGGTAGGAGGCAGTGATGCTGACCGCCCAGTTGGCGAGCAGCCAAACACCCGGCAAACCAAACCAGGCGCGTGTGCGCAAAGCTAGGTAGCTGGCATAGACCAACAAGGCCAGGACCACCGTCCAGCCCAGCGCACGCCAGATCCCGATCACCATCCATACGGTTGGGCCGCCTGCTGCCAGGGCAGCTGGCAACAAGGGGCGCACGAGACCATACACGACCAGGAAGGGTACCTGGGTCCAAAGGGGCATGCGCTCGAACTGGCGCGCCACCCAGCCGGAGGAGTTCTCGCTGACGTACACCTGCCAGGCGGCGGATTGCACCAGCCAGCTATCAGCTATATCGCGCACTACGAACAGGTACAAGAGCCCCAGCAGAAGCGCTACGCCGAGCGCATACAGCACGCGCTTGTCGCGCAAAATACGCCAATCGGTGAGTACCAGCCAGGTAACCAACGCAAAGAGAAGTAGTGAAGAAACAAATGGCCAGGAAAGGAATGCGGCGGCAGCGAATCCCGCCAACAGCAGCCACCCGCCGGAGCGACGTTCGCCGCTTGTCACCTGCTGCACACCAAGCAAGACAAGCGGCAACAGACACACAGTGAAGGCCTCGCGCATCTGCGAGGAGCCTAACAATGCCGCCTCCGGATACAGCGGCAGCCCCCAGGCCGCCAGCCAGGCAACCTTTTTGCCAAACGCTCGCGCCGCTACAGCCCAGATGAATCCAACCGCCAAGCCAGAGACAACCGCAGCTGGCAACAGGGTCAGAATAGGCATGTGGCTGGGCGCCGCCAGATACTTATAGATGGCTGCGCTCAAAAACAGCAAACCGCCATACTGATCAGTACTGCTGTAACCGGCAAATGCCTTCCACAACGGCTCACCAGACTGCGCCAGCTGCCAGGCGGCTGTATCCCGGTTGAAGGCATCCTGCATCACATAGCCAGCGGCTTGCACATCCGTATCGTAGCCCCAAGCCGGCAAACCAAGCAGCCATACGATACTGAGCACAAGGCGAAAGACAATTGCGCCGAATACGAGCCAGGCAAGCCACTTCGGCGCCTTTTCCGCGCGCAAAGTGCGCCAGACCAGCAGACAAAAGCCAAGCAAGAGCACAATGAGGCCGGCAAACGACCACCAGCCCTGTATAGAGGCAAAGCCATTGGAAATCCAGGCCAGCAAGGCAGACAAGGCAAAAACTGCAAAGCCTATAAGAAAATAACTGCGTGCCTGATCAGGTTTTGTACGCTTTTTAGCCATTGCTCTTTATGGGCAACCTTCCGAAAGATGCGAAGACGGGACTATTGTGCCGTATTCCGTAAGCACTACAGCCAGAACATGTACATCCTGGCTGCTGCATCGGATCACAATAACGTCCGAAGCATTGGGAAAATGCAGATCCTCGCCCTCATGCGGCAGCAGCAAAGCTGTAGGCTCAGAACCAATCAAGAAGAAGCTCAGGCGCGGATAGTCCTGCACTTGAGTAAGCATAAAACCACTTTCACGCCCCTGCCCCGCGCCGTAAAAACTGGGATAGAGTGCGCGACCGTGCAAGATGCTGGCTTGGCCGCTTTCCAAAAGGGTGATCAACTCTGCCGGAGCAGCGGGAATCTCTTGCACAGCCGCCAACGCCTGCTCGGAATTCAATCTCTCGTATCGGGGCTGGGAAATTGCTTCAATCATTGAGTAGGACAAGCCAGCCAGCAACAACGCGAGAAACACGCCCGCCCAGGCAGGCCACGAGTGTGCTTTGCCTTTTGGCGTGGAAGGCTTTTCGATTGATAGCAGCCCCTCACGCCAGGCACTTTTAGGCAGCACCGCGGCGACCCACAGCACCACTTGGCCAATGCCGATGGCGTAATACACCAATACAGTCCAATCCGCGGGTAGGTTGTAGCGCCAACCAGCCACACGCGCCAGGGCCAGATTGGCAGTGAAGCCCAGATTAATCAGCAAGGGCACCAAGCCGACCCAACGCCATCGCTGCCAGGCGGCGGCCAGGCCTATGCCAACAAGCAGTATGTTGAATGCGACAACTACATAGCTTTCAGGTGCGAGCCCACCGTCCCAATTAGGCCAGTAGGGCAGCTCGCGCACATGCGCTTCGAGGCTGCGCATCACGCCAGTGGTGGGCAGGGTCATGAAGTTTACGATCTGGTTGCGCACAAAATTGTCAGTGACGAAACCAGCCACATACAAGGGGTCTTGCAGCGTAAAGCTGCGCACCGCACCCATCTGGCGGGCATAGTATTCGCCCTCAGTCTCGTTGGGCAGGAACGGCAGCCCAAAAGTGCCCGGCTCATAGCTGTATCGATTTGCCAGAAAACCCGAAACAATCGAGTCCTCGATCGCCCACTGCCCCATCCCCAAGCGGTTGCGCACAACCCACGGGCTGGCCACCAGCAGCACCCCGAGGCCAAACAGTACGGCGGAGCGCCAACCCTTGCGGATACCCCACACCAATACCGCCAGCAACACAAATGCCGGCACCACGGTAAGCATTTGTGAGCGCAGCAACACAAATGCACCCAGCACGCCGCCCACCAAGAGGGCTTGGCGCGCATCCGGCTTGGGTTTGCTAAGCCAGCCGACGGCAAGCACGCCCACAGTGGCGATCCCCAGAGCGGCGGGCAAATCTGCCATCAGCATCTTGGCGTGCGAAAGATTGATGATATGCCCCAGGGCGATCGCGTTGGTCTCGCGGAAAATAATCAAACCTGCCGCCAGCAAGCCCGAAAGGCGATGGTGCAGGCGCGCACCCAGCAGATAAAGCGCAACCGGAAACAGCGCCAGCACCAGCACTTGCACAGTGACCACATGGGTGTAGTTGGAATTAACCAGCGCCTCAACTCCCGCCAGGAACATCGTATACAGCGGGCGGCGAATGGCTACCAGGCCGCCAAAACTAAAGCCTTCCCCGATCTGGACATTCTGCGCGATCACATCGTGATTGAACGCATCGGAAAGCGGATAACTTTGGTAATTAGGGCTGGTCAGATCCGAGCTGTAGTACGTTGGCTGGGCAGGCTGCCACAGCCACATGCCAGCCGCCACGAGCCACACCAGCACCGCCAGAACAAGATCGATCTTCGCAAAGGCGCCATTGCGTTTGCGCAGCCAGGCTGCGGCGGCCAACAAGCCTAGAGCCGCAAACAACACGAGCGCCACCTGGGCAAGCAACACTGGCGCGTTGGGCGCCACCCAACGGGTTGCATCAAAGCCCAGCCCCAGCCGCGTCACCCAGATAATGATGAGGACTCCCGTCAAAATCGAAGTGGCGACAATGCTGTAGCGCAGCAGTTCCTGCTGCTGGAGCAGGGCTTTCAGGGTGATCCCACGGGCTTTGAGCCAAAACAATAGAAGGGTGGCAGCTAAAACCACTACATAAGCAAACACTGGCTGCAGACGTTGAACATACAGCGCCAGGGCGCCAAACAAAGTTATCGAATAATCAGGTGCTACCAGCGCCCCTGCGGCAGCGACTGCAAGAAGGGTGGCCAAACCTATGCCCACGACCGACGGATTGGCGTCTGCCAGCCAGGCCAGCATGCGCTCTCGCGGCCGGCGCAACGCATGCCAGCGCAACAGTACAACGCCGATTGCCAGCACAGGCACCAACACCAGCGCTGCAAGCATCAACCGCTCTGCGGAATATCCGAGCAGCACAGCTGCGCTGCTCTCACTTGGGATTGCCAGCAACTTCACAATAGTGAGGATGCCGCACACCAGGCTTGCGGCCAGAATGATGCGCCAGAAAAAGTCAGACTTTTGTTTTGAGGGGCTCATGAAGTACTGATAGTTGGCAACCGCCAACTATCTTCAAATCATATCTTAACAGCTATGGGCACTCGAAAGCATTGCCGATCGGCATAAAGATCTCAACACCCACATCCTGAAAATCATGCACTGATTCGTAATAGCGCAGCAACGGAATGCTCACCCAGCGCTTCCAGGCGTTATTCTCAACGATCAGGCTGTCGCCATATTCCGGGTTCCGCCCACGGAACACAGTGTCTTCCAACTCCCCAACGATCAAGGCGTACTTGTGCTGTGCAAGGTCCGCCGCGAAACCTTCGAAGAAGACTTGATTTGCAGACAAAGCCTGGTCCATCACATATTTCTTCTCATACTCTGGATGGAGTGCTACCTGGGTTTGATAACGGAAGGTCAGCAACTGCCTTTGGTCGAGAAACAAGATCGGGCCGTACTGAGCCGCACAAGCAACATTGGCGTCAATACGCTCCATGATGTAAGTCAGGCGTTCCTCGTTAGGCAAACTCAACGGGGCGCCTGAGTACAAAGGAAACAAAGCTGGTATTAGCAGCATGGCGGTAAGAGCAGCCTGGACACTGGTTTTGTTTTCTACCCATTCAGCCAAGTGCTTGTGCAGCCCAGCTTCCCATGCAACACCGGCCAACAGCACCAATGTAACCAGCAGCATATCGAGATTGTGCAGGTCTGCGCCCCCGCCAACTTTTGCGCTGGCGATCAGGCCAACCACCAGAAACGCACTCAGGCCGCCAAGAACCACAATACGTTGTAATGATGTCGTCTTCCAATAGCCAGTGCGCACAAGGTAAAGCATTAGCAGCAGCAATGGACCTGCTGCTGCCAGCAAGCCAAGCACAATGCCGGGAGGAAACACGTCATTGGGCAGCATGCGTTCCCAAGCGAACGGCTGGCTGGTTACCGTGGCCTGCAGGGCTTGCACGCTGCTCACGCCTTGCGCTCCGGGCGTTGCATCCACGACGCCCGTAGGCGTTGGTGCAGGAGCAAACAAACTGGCCAATATCCCGCTGATGATAGGCAGCCCGGCGCTCCATAATCCGCTCACGCCAAGTACGAACGCCCGTGTCCAATCCTGCCAGCGCAGCTTACCCTGCTGCCAGGCCGCGTCAGACAAGCTGAGCATCACCGCCCAGATCGCCGGAGCAAAGGTCCAGGTGAAGCGGCTGGCAGCCACATAGGCGCCGGCCAACGCAACCAGCGGGATCGCGATCAACAGAGAACGGCGGCGGGCAAACGCCACCAGAATGGCGCCGAGGATTAGCGGGGCATAGATAGGACCTTGGTTGAGAAAGATCAAAGCCCACAACCCTGCCAGAAACCATTGCCAACGCGCGTCTTTTATTGGCCGGAATGCAAACCAACCCAGCAACGCATACGGCAGGGTGGTCATCAATGCGCTCCAGGCGCGCGCGCCGGAAATGGAAAGTTCATCCCATAAAAAGGGCAGGCCCCAAAGGGTCTGGCGGCCGCGGTCTATCCAGGCAAAGATAGGTTCGCCAGCCGGATAGTTATAGCGTTCACGCCCAAATAGCAAGGAGTAGTCCCAGAGGCGGTTGCCTTCCGACCAATGCAATGCCAGGGGATAGTTGGTGACGCGCACAAACGCATCGCCGATCACGAGACCTACAGCCACAAATAAAAGTGAGAGCAGGAATCCCCTCCAAGTAAGCAGAACCTTGCGTTCACGGGTCAACAGCAAAGCAACTGACAGGACAGCCAAGCCATACAAAAAAGTACGCGTGAAAAAGCCAGTGAACAAACTGCCCCACGGTGAGTAGTAAATAAAGTACCAAGGGAAGACAACCACCAGCGCTGTCAGAAGCCAGCGCAAGCCAGGCACAGCATCCAAGCGGTCAAACAGTGCGTTTTTAGTAGAGATTGCCGTCTTGGACTGCCCCAGGCCACGCTGCATCACCCATAGAAGCGCTGCCAGCAGGAGCCCACAGCCGAGCAGGGTCAGCAACCATTTCAGCGAAAGCCGGCCAATAAAGAAGCCAGAGCCCCATGCGATCTGGAACGACTCAGCAAAAGTGCCCAGCGCAAACACTACGGCAATCCCCAAAAGCAGACCCTTGCGGTTAGTCATTCTGCAAATCCTGTATCAGTCGCGCGTAAGCAGCGCCCATCACGTCTACAGTGTATCGTTCCCGCGCAACTTGCTGAGCAGCTTGACCCAATCGGGAGCGCAAGCCCGCGTCAGCGATCATGCGCCGCAATTGCGCAGCCAGGCTGACTGAATCTTTAGGCTGTGCGAGAAGTGCAGTGCGCTCGTCCTCCAGCACATCAGTGGACGCTTCGATACGCGTCGCCACTATCGGCAATCCAGCAAACATGGCTTCCAGTAGGGCGAGCGACATGCCCTCCCAAAGTGAAGGCTGCACAAATCCATCGGCCACTGCCAACAATTTAGGCACATCGCTGCGCACACCTGCAAAGCGCACCTGTTCACTGATCCCTAGTGCAAGGGCCTTTGCCTGCAGCTCTTGATGTAAAGGTCCATCGCCAATAAAAGCAAAGACGACGTTGGGGTCGTGAAGCGCATCAATGGCGTCCAAGAGATACGCATAGCCCTTTTGCACCATAAGACGCCCGACAGTGACCCATAGGATCTGACCGGGTAAAACTCCCAGCGATTCCCGCAGCGCTTGCTTTTGCGCGTCAGTAAGCACAACCTCGGCGGGCGGCGTGATGCCATTCTCGATCACCGTGAGTTTCTCAAGTCGAGCTCCTTCTTCGCGCTGGGCCAGGCTGCGCACCTGGCTGGACACGCAAATCATCTGCGAGCAGATGACCGAATTCGTAAGCTTGCCATGCAGCCAGCCAAGCCATCCTGGTGCATTCTCAATATGCCCGTGGTGGCTTCCCAGGCGTACCCGTGTGCCTGCCAGCCAGGCCAATGGCAGCCCTAGCAAATTGCTGTGCGGCGTATAGGTCAGCACCACTTCATGGCGACGAAGCAGAAGGAAAAGTCGCAGCGAGGCTGCGGTCAAACGCAGCAAGTTGGCAAGCACAAACCCACCAGGATTCCACCCACCGAGTGAAACCACAGGATAGGCATGCTGGCGTTGCCAGTCAGCTGCCAGGTTCTGCTTGTCATACACAAAGACTGCCTGGACCGAATAGCCTTGAGCATGCAAGTAATCCGCCAACAGAAATAGCACCCGCTGCGCTCCGGCCACTTCCATCTGAGTTCCGAGCAAGAGTATTGAAGGTTTTCGGCTCGACATGGGAGGAAACTGAGCGATTATAACGAGGCGGCACTGCCGCGCGGCGCTTTCGCGCCCAGATAACTAGAGCTCTTTGTTGAAATATGAATGGAGCCTTGGCAGTAGGCCAAGCTTGGCAAGCACTCCGCGCAAGGCAAAGCGTAATTTGCCGAGCAGCCAAAGGGGTTGTCGCTTACGCAGATAGCGTACATAATCCGGCATAATCTCAGTCAGTGGGCGCCATTGCCCAAAATTCTGCACTGCATCCAGGCGCATGCGCTTTGCTGCTGCAAGCAGTTCTGGCTGCACTTTGTCATACACGCCGTAACGCAGCTGAACAACTGTGCGCTCCACAAGCGCCTCGCGGCCACCTTCACGCGTGCTCAGGCCTTGGGCTGCATCGGTAAAGTAGCCGAGCACTCCGTCTACGCGGCCCATTCGCAGTCCGTTTGCCGCCATGCGCAGCGAGAGATCCATGTCAGCAGCCACGCTTAGCTGTTCATCAAAATAGCCGACTTGGTTCGCGACCTCACGCCGCACCACCCAAAAGGCTCCACCTTGCGCAAAGGCCCGCGCGAAATGGGCGGCATCATAAACTGGCGTACTGCGGTAGTGACCCTCGCGTTCCCCATATTTGGTCACGGTAACGTAATCGCCGTAGCACAGCGCCCAATCCGCGCCCTCCATGGCTCTCACTTGGCGCTCGAGAGAGCCAGGTTCGCGGCAATCGTCAATGTTCCAAATTGCCAGCAGTGAAGCACTGGCGGCGGCCCAAGCCCGATTCCACGAGGCGCCGAGTGACTCGCGCGACACAGAATGCACTTGAACTTGAGTGGGGTAGCTTGCCTGAAATGTCTGAATGGTTTTGAGTTCAGCAGCAGAGGGCTCGTTACAAACAAAAACAACTTCTGCATCGTTGAACACGGTCTGCTGCTGGAGCTGCGCAATATAAGCAGGCAAATAGGCTTCACCCTTGTACACTGAAGCCAAAATGCTCACTCGCGCGGATCTCATGTGCCCGCACGCTCAATATCATCAAAAATTCGCAGCGCGCCACGCACAAAATCCCGTGTGGTCCAGGCCTTGGCGCGTTCATGGCCTGCCGCGACCAAACGCTTGCGTTGGGATTCATCTGAATGCAGAGTTTGCACCGCATTGGCAATTTCCACCGGATCGGTAGGATTCACCAGTACTGCCGCGGCGCTCAGTTGTTCCTCAGCGCCACTCACGCGTGCCGCGATGACGGGGCAGCCCAGCGCAAACGCCTCCAGAGGAGGCAGGTTCTCTGGCCCAAAGAAACTCATGTAGGTCAAAGCCAGTGCATTGCGATACAGAGCATACAAGTCGGCGCGGCTCACATAGTCAAGAAACTTAACTTGCTTCTCCAGCCCATGCAGCTTGATCAGCTTTTGAATACTACGCCGGGCGCCAAAATCAGCGCCTGTAAGCACCAACTGGAGAGTCAACCCCGCCTTCTTTAGCTCAGCCAAAGCCAGTAGAAGATTAGCGTGGTTTTTATGCACCCACAGCTGAGCAGGGTAGAGCAGATAGCCCGGTTCCAATCCGAAATCAGCCAGCACCTGCCCGTCATCGTGAACCAAGCTCTCCAATGCGGCTAGTGGGGTTGGGTGCGGCAGCAGGGCGATTTTTTCAGGGGCAACATTGTAAAAACGAACAATTTCATCCCGCCCGGCCTGCGTACCGGCAACAATAAACCTGGCCTGGGGCAAGCCGCGTTTGTAATGCCGCTCGCGGGTTTGCCATTCGCCACCTGCGCTGACTTCAGGAAATTGGGGCTGAAGGCGATGCTGCAAATCCAAAACCAGCGGCACAAACGGCATCTGCAATGCACTGATTCGTGGGCTCAAGAACCACGCGATCTCAGCTCCAGCGCCACGGGCCTGGCGCTCCAAGCTTGAACGCCAGCCAAGGCTGCTTTCAACGCTGGGAACATAGCGAAAAAGCTTGCGCAGCAAACGTTCTGTCAAGCCAGGTTTGGAATAGCGCTGCCATGACAGATTGCTTACAGACTCAATTTGAAGATCTGTAGGGCTTAGGACGATAAATTGATGCTGTGACTCAGGGGCAACGAGTTTCAACGCCCGCAGCAATTCGCCCTGAAAAGTAAACGCGCCGCCATCATGAGTGTAGTACTGATCCAGTACAACTGCGATCTTCATTCTTTTTGGGCCACAACCATAATATGCCAGGTGTCGGGGCCAATGGCTTTGTCAGTCTGATAGGCCGGCAGCCACTCAAGCACGTTAAATCCAGCTTGCTGTAAAAACAGAGCCATCTCCTGCACCAGGAAATAACGGTTGAGCTGGGTTTCCTCAAATTCAGCGATCACATGACCAACCGTATCGGTCTCTCGCAGGCTATAGCGCACCTCGGCTAGTTGGCGGTCCACATGCAGCGTGGTATGCGAACTACGAAGCAGTTCGCCGCCCGGCAAAGACCAGCGAGCGTGGCGCACAGGTTCGTAGCCGCGCAGCATGGCAGCAGCATGCCAAAACTCAAGTATCAGCAAACCTTTGTCGCGCACAATCCTGTGCGCGTTGCGCAAGACTTGCAACACGGCCTCGTTGGTCTGCACATAACCAATGGAGTCGAATAAACAATAGGCTGCATCAAACACGCGGTCGATTTGTAAATTTCGCATGTCGTGCAACTCAAAGGCAACCGTCGAAGCAAGCTGCGTTGCCTCCGCCTGTGCTACGGCCAACAAGTCTGCCGAATAGTCTGTGGCCAATATTTGGTAGCCAAGCTTTTCAAGCTCGAATGCATGCCGGCCAGTGCCGCAAGCCAGCTCTATCAGTGCTTGAGTCTGGCCAGTGCTATAGCGCTGCAAGCAGTTGTGTACAAAAGTAGCCTCGTCTTGATAGGGCTTGTTTGCATATATGTAGTTGTAATACTCGGCATATTTACCGAGGTATGAACTCACCTAGCCCTCCCAGTTGGGAGCGCGACGAATGGCATCGCAGATAATATCTATCGTCTCGTCGCTGAGATTCCAGGTAGACGGCAAATACAAGCCGTTCTCCCACAAAGCATCTGCCACCGGGCAGGGTACATCTCTGAAACCCTGCATCTTTTCAAGCACGGGTTGCTGGTTCATTGGGCAGAAGAAGGTGCGGGTTTGGATGCCGCTTTCCGCCAGCGCCTCAACAAGCTTGTTGCGGTCGATGCCAAATTCCTTGGTATCCACAACAATCCCATACATCCAATACACATTCTTGGCCCAGTCCAGTTCAGCCGGGAGTTGCAGGCCTTTAACCCCTTTCAACTTCTCGTTGTAACGGTGAGCTACGCGGCGCTTTTGTTCGACAATATGGTCGATCTTGCGAAACTGGGCCAGTCCAAGTGCAGCCACGAAACCCGGCATGCGGAAGTTAAAACCAGCCAGCTCATGTTTGAAGCGCGGTTGGGTGAAGGCAAGGTTACGCAGCAATTTAACGCGCTCGGCAAAGGCGTCATCGTTGGTGGTGATCATGCCGCCCTCGCCCGTGGTGATAACTTTGTTTGCATAGAAGCTGAAGCAGGCCATATGGCCAAAGCTGCCAGTCATGCGGCCGCGCACTGTGGCGCCGTGCGACTCAGCACAATCCTCGATCACGATCAGATTGTGCTTATTGGCAATCTCCATCAAACGATCCATATCCACGGGATGGCCATACAAATGGACGGGAATGATAGCTTTGGTGCGCGGCGTGATCACCCCTTCGATCAGATCGAGATCCAGATTCCATGTCATACCCTCTGAATCAACAGGCACGGGCACCGCGCCGTTGTGCAAGGCGGCCAGGGCAGTAGCAATGTTTGTGCTCGAGCTTACTAGCACCTCATCACCAGGTTTCAGGTCCAACGCGGCCACAGCCAAGTGCAGGGCGGAAGAGCCGCTGTTTACCGTAACCCCGTGTTTGCAACCCACATAGGCGGCAAACTCATTTTCAAAGTCTTCAATATACTTACCAAAAGTTCCAGAAACTTCGCCTTTACGCAAAGCATCAACGACGGCCTCGATCTCATCTTCGCTAATCACCGGTTCAAAGACAGGGATCATTTCTTTACCTCGACAAACACTTTATCCTCGGCCTCGCCGAGGTAAGGGCCTTGTTTTACACTTATGCACTGCATATCTTCCAACACTCGGATGGCATGTACGCCGTGGATCAGCACAACGGCATCGCCAGCGTGCATTTCGATCTCGCGCAGCAGACTGCCCTCGTCGCTGTATAGCTCTACTACCACGATCCCTCGCTGCACCACAAACATCTGCTGCAAATCAGAGATGGTACGCTCCACGGGCTTATGGAAATGGGGCGGCTCCACAAAACCCGCTTTGTGAGCAAGCAGGCCAAACTGAAACGACGACTCCGCGGGGGAAAAGAAGGTGGTCTTCTCAACCCTTTCGGTTGCCCAAATGATCTCAGCATACTTGATGCCGTTGTACTCAACGATCTCTACACTCATTACGTCCTGCCACGAAGAAGATTGACGAGTTTAGCGCGCACAGACTTCCATGCTACCCGAATTGGCCAGTATGCCTGCAAGAAAAGACGCGCCAGCCCGGTTTGCAGCCGATACATGGGCGAGGAGAGCAGCTGCTCAATGTCGGCTACCGGGCGACGCTCTATGTGAACTCGACCCTGCTCCAAGTCGTCCCGCAAAGCCTTGATGGCTGCGGGGTGCTGGCCTGCAAACCGCTCCAGCCATTGCAGGCCGCCCAGTTCACCTAGATGCATAGGTGATGCAAGCTGCAAAAACTGCTCCTGGTACCACTTCTTGTTCTTTTGAAAGGCGGGCGACCAGTCAACATTTGAGTAGTAGCCAACTTTCTGTTCTGCCTGCTTGGGAAAGACATATGAATAGTGATACATTGCCATGCCACGCCCAGAAGGGGCAGGAGCATGCAACCAGTTGAGGCTCGCCAGGTCCTGACCTTGTGCATTCAATACAGTGGCCGGGCGGTGGGAGGTGTATTTGTATCCTGGCCCCCACCGAAACAAACGGGGAACCCGGGGGTATTGATGTAGATGCCACTCGCCAGTTATGTAACTTTCAAAACTTCCGAAAAACTCCAAATAAGGAAACGACACACCGGAGATTTCAGGGGAGTCAGAGAGCATCTGCATCAGTGCAGTCATATCTTCTTCCAGATAGAACTCATCGCTATCTATCTGCCACAACCAATCGCCAGTAGCTTTCGAGGCATACGCCTCTGACATTTCGTTTTTTTCCGGCCAAAACCCGTCTGCATACCCAGCGTCAGCGGCATCAACAACCAGCAGCTTGTTCTCTGGATCATGTTGCTGCTTGAATTCTTTCAGCATTTCCAACGTGCCGTCGATGGAATGTCCATCTGGACGCGCCAAGGCGCTGGCAGCGCGCACGGCGCCCTCAACCACAATGATCTGGTGCGCGAATGGATACAACGCCCGAAGGTTGTATTCCAGGAACGGCATCGCATTCAGCGCAAGAATGCCGAACGTTACCTTATCCACTCTGGCTCCACTGGGGCACCAATACTCTCAGATATTGGTCAAGAACCTTTTCGGTTGCGAACTTTGTTCGAGTGTATTTCTCGGTCTGCCTTTTTTGCTTGCTCAGTTCGGGCGAATTCAAGATCTCAGCAGAGCGCCGGGCCATGGCATCTACATCAAGGCCTCCCACCAGGAAACCGTTCTCCCCATCATCAATGATGTCCGCGTTGCCGCCGCGCTTAAAGGCAACCACTGGCAAACCCAAAGAAGCCGCTTCCACAATTGCCATGCTGAAATTTTCCATCAGCGCGGGCGAGACAGCAATATCACACGCTTTTACATACTGGATATGCTTGTTGTAGCTCACTTGGCCGGGCAGCAGTATCTGTGTCTTTGCCTCATGCTGCTTGAGCCTCTCCATTACATTAGGCTCCACAAACCCTGGTATGTAAAAACCAAGTGGGGATTTTGCTTTTGCCATCAATTTGTCAATCACCTTAATCAGGTAACGAGCACCCTTGATATAGCTGCCGGCAGAGGGGAGATATACAATTTTGGCCTGCCTAGATAGGCCAAGCTGTTTTGCTACATTCCCAGGCTTTATACGGTCAACCCCGAGTAGGTCAATAATATTAGGCGCGACGCTTATTGGCCCCATGAATCTATATGTTCTCTTAAACCAGCGCTTCATGTAGTTAGAGGGACAAAGCACATGGTCAACTTTTTGAAGCACCCTGTTCTCTAGCCATATTGCAAAGCGCGTGTCTAGCCGAGAGAAGTCTCCCATGCCTGATTCTGCGGCCAAGCGCGCCGGATTGTGATGTGAGATAAGCACAAATCGCTGATTCTTTGCCTTGCGCAGCCATAAGCCAGGCGCACCATGATCCGAAAGCAACACAGTATCTGGAGAAAAGGCATAAATTGAACGCGCCATTTGCAACGCGCCCGGTGCGTTACGGAGGATCTCTGCAGTTTGATAGGCAAGCTTACGAGGCTGGAAAAGTCGCCATGGCAACAGCAATAATACGAACAGTCGTTTGAACCACACGCGGGACATTCCGTGGCGAACAATCCCTTTGACAGGCTTAGCCTCCACGTCGTTGTCATAAAATGTGAACAGCCGCGCATCAAAACCGCGCTGACGTAGAGCCCGCCACAAGTTGTAGTGAGCGCTTGCCACTCCCCCAGCGCTGTATGGCGGGGCGCTGGGCGCCACAATAGCAATGCGTATATCTTTGGGCCTCAGTGCGGCCATTGCGTCTTCAGCCAAAAAACGGTTTTGTCTAAAAGGCTCCGGTGGCCCCCTTGCACCAGTCTCGAGCTCTTGTATAGCGCCCAGGCTTGTTCATTATGCAGCGCTGCTGAGCGACAGGCTGCCCACCAGCGCTGTTCAAGCACCACATTTAGAGCGCTGTCGTCATATATCTTCTTATGCCGGTTGGCCCGCTCAATGCCGCGCAACCAAGCCTCTGTCCGCCGCAAGAAAGTGCTATTGGCCTCGAATTTCCAGACAGAGATCTCGTTATGCAAATCCAGGTCGCGCTTTGCAATCCTCAATCCAAGGTGTCTCAGCTGGCGCGCTCTCACCAACGCGGCGGTCTTCGCCTGCTGGTAACCAAAAGCATTGCCGACCTGGCCAGCATGGATGCGATAGCGCAACAGCACTTCAGGCAAATTGGCAAAGCGCAGTTGTCTCGCAGCCCGCTCCCACAGATCGTAGTCCTGGGCACGCTCAACTGTCGGGCTGTAGCGCAAGCCTTTGTCAAGAAAGTCTTTGCGGCGCAGCATCACTGCACTGTGCATCAGTGGTGAGTTGAACAACAGTTCTGCCCGGATTTCTGCGGGCAAAACTGGCAATTTCCAGATTTGTTCCTTGGGCAAACCAATGGTTTGCGCCCAGACGCCAACCAGGCTGACCTCAGGATTATTGTCCAAAAAAGCAGCTTGTGCTTCAAGCCGTCGCGGCAAGCTGATATCGTCGGCATCCATACGCGCCCAATAGGCTGCCCGGGCCATGCGCAATCCACGATTCAGCGCCTTTGAAAGCCCGGTCCGCCGGCTGTTGCGTACCCAACGCCAGCGCGGGTCCTGCACTCCGGAGATCACTTCGGCGCTTCCGTCGGTGGAGCCATCATCAATACAGATAAACTCAAAATCATCCAAGGTCTGAGACAGGATGCTTTCAATCGCCTCGCTCAGGTACGGCAATCCGTTGTGAACAGGCATCACCACGCTTACCAAAGGAGATCTCAACCAGTCAACCTTTTTAGCAGATTCATTTCTAAATCCACTACGCGGTCAAGGGCAAAGTGAGTTTGAACATATTCGCGCCCGGCTTTGCCTACCCTTGTGCGCAGTTCTTCGTCATCCAATAAACGCCGAACACCTTCACGCAAACTTGCGGCATCGGTCTCGCAAAGAACCCCGTTTTGTCCATCCGATATGATCTCTTGAATACCAGTAACACGCGTACCCAACACGGGAAGTCCACAAGCCATAGCCTCGATCAAAGCCTTGGGATGCCCTTCGTAAAGCGAGGGCAGAGCAAAAAGATCACACTGCTGTAGAAGGCCAGGAAGATCTTTATTGGGCACGGCGCCAAGGAATTTAACTTGCGCCCGCCCGCCTTCAGAGAACTCCTCAAGCTGGTCCTGCTGGGGCCCGTAGCCAACCAGCCAAACCTCCACATCAAAATCAATTATCGCTCTGATGAATTGGAATAAATTCTTCTCATTGTCCAGACGGCCAACAAAACCAATTCTCAGTTTTGGGTTAACCTGGCGATTGCTGGCAGGGGAGAAGCGGTCGGTTTCGACGTAGTTCGGAATGACATTTATAGTTTCTGGCTTAACCCCATACTTGTTTGCAACCACATCGGCTATTCTTTGGGTGGTTACAGCTACCTGATCTGCCTCAGAGAACACTTTGTTCTCGAGCTTATCAGCATGTTTCGCCTGCTTTGATTTTGGACCATATTTGTTGTACTGAATTTCCGACAATAAATAGCCACAACGTGCAATAAACTTCTTTTTCGCTTTGCGCGCCGCAAGCAGCCCTATATCTGCACCAGCGATCTGGTTGCTTTTGTATACATCGGCCATCAGGGAACTGCCAACCACTTTGCGCTCGTACGACGACAGTTTCACGCCCTCGATATTGGCATAAATTTGCAATCCAGGTATTGCATCCGCAAACGTCAGATCCCCCCGGTCACCATAAGTAACAAACTCAATGCCCACGCCACGTGACTGCAGTTGACGATACAGGGCAAGCTCGCGGTCAAGCATTCCAACCGTGCTCCATGTATGGAGCGAAACCCCTTGAGTGAAGAATAAAGCCAAGTTCATCTAGGGACCGGCAGGAGCGGCTCATATAATTCACGATAATAGCGGCTGGCAATGACCGGCCAATCAAAGTGTTGAATGCGCTCCAACCCGCGCTCAATTAAATGTCGGCGCAACTTGGGGTCTTCGATCAGACGTTCAACAGCCGCGGCCAAAGCGGCGGGATCTTCGATATCTGCTAACAATCCATTCTGCCCATCGGCAATCACATCAGGTACCAACCCAACTCGTGTACCCACAAATGGCACACCGGATGCTAGCGCCTCCAGCACACCTTTAGGCCCGCCCTCCTCGCGCGAAGCGAGCAGATATACATCAATCGCATCAAACAAGCGTGGGATGCGGTGGTAATCCTGCTCCACCACATGCACATACGGAACGCCAGCTGCCTCCAACCCTTGCTTGACGTAGCCGCGCGCCGGGGCGCTTAGCAACACAAAGATATTCTTATGGCGAGCGCGAAGACGGGCGAGCGCGTCAACAAGTACATCCGGGCCCTTGATCAGCTTAGGGACGTTGCCCTCAGCCATCCCTTGCCCATCCTTGTGAAAGGAACCAATACAAAAAGCATCCGAAGGAATGCCGAGCTCGCTACGGCGCGCCTGCCGCTCCATCATACTGGCTGGTCGAAATCTTTCCAGATCAACACCCAGCGGTATCCGCACCAGCTTCTGCGGATCAACACCCCATGAAATGAAGCGCTTTTCCATTATTGAGCAGGACACATGCAACCTGTCTAGGTCATCAATGTTTGTGAGAACGCGGTCCAAGGCTTCCCGAAACTCGGGTTTGTCCTTGTCGCCGTGAAAAACAGTTCCTATATTCTTGTTCCTGCCTTTACGCAAGTTGTTTACATAGGCCACAAGATCCCAAAGAGACGCGTAATGTATGACCTGTCCATATAATCCTTTTGTCGTTCTTGCAACATTGGCATCAAAGGGAAATTGCTTCTTGATATTCTCTGTAATGTAGTGAGCGTCCCAATCCAATGACCAATTCGAAAAAGGAGCGACATAATACAAACTAGGCGATTTGCCTCTAGGCGAGACTAGAGAAAACAAAGAACGAATACTCCGGGGGATACTCATCCTTGTGCTCCTTGCGCTTCCCTCGGATTAAATGAACTAGCAGCACCAAATTGCAGATCACAAAAGTGCTTGTATTCCTTACAGCGTTCATATAACTTCGTATGCTTGCCCTGGTCTACTACTCGGCCAGCCTCCATCACCACAATGTTGTCGGCGTGAATTACCGTAGAAAGGCGATGGGCAATCACCAAGGCTGTGGTGTCTTTGATGATGTTGTCAATCGCCTCCTGTACCTGGCGTTCCGACTCCGTATCCAGGGCGCTGGTTGCTTCATCTAGGATCAGTATCCGCGGCTGATGATATACAGCCCGAGCGATCGTGATGCGCTGCTTCTGACCACCAGACAATAGAACTCCTCGGTCGCCCACCAGGGAATCGTATCTATCAGTCAGCTTATCAATGAACTCTGTGGCATTGGCAATCTGGGCAGCTTGCCTCACACGCGCCATATCAGGAACATCATCGGGATAAGCAATATTGTGAGCCACCGAGGAGTTGAACAGAATGTTATCCTGCGACACTACTCCAATCATTCGGCGATACGCGGGCAGATCTAGGCTGCGCAGATCAACTCCATCAATCGTGATCTGCCCGCTCTGCGGGTCGTAAAAACGCAAGATTAAATCCGTGATTGTGGATTTTCCCGCGCCACTCTCACCAACTAGCGCAGTCATCTGACCCTTGTGTATACTCAGATTGATGTTCCGCAGCACTTTTTCGATCCCATAAGCAAACGATACATTATCAAATCGGATCTCATCTTCAAAATGCTCTTTAACAAGATCTCCGCTTGTTACCAAGGCTCTTTCGTCAAAGAACTCTTGCACGCGCTCACTAGTAGCAACTGTTGTCTGAACTACCTTAAAAGAGCGCGCGATCGAGGTGATAGGATCCAGGATTGAGCGACCTACATACAAGTAAAGAAAGAAGCCCGTAGTGCTCAGGCGGCCCGAAATGAATTCGTTTGCAGCAAAAAGAAGCACCATCACATTTACCAATGAATTGATTATGAAGGTCACAGGTTCATCAACATTTTTAAAGAAGCCAAATCTAAACACAGCCAAAATCGCCTGCTTTGATAGGCGCTGCAATCTCGAACTCTCGTAATCCTCTGCTGCAAATGATTTAACGACACGGATGTTGGAAATCACCTCTTGCAAGTAAGATGTGACCTGTGCCTGAATACCAAACTGCTCCCGCACGCGGCGCTGAGTTGGCTTCTTAATAAGCTGGATAAAAATGTACTGAGCCAAGGCTGCCAAAACCACAAAAAGGCTCAGCCGAAGACTGGTCTTAAGCAAGAGGAAGCCGTACATCAAGACCAAAACGCCAGAAACAACAATAGTACGCACAATTGCTTCAAGGCCATAAACTACAGCGTCTGTATCCTTATCCAGGCGGGATATAAGTTCGCCGGTTCGGTTTCGGCTAAAGAAATCCAGGGAAAGGTCTATTACGTGTGAGAACAAAGAAGCTTGCATGCCTCGTCCGGCTCTGACTCGTATCCATACTCCCAAAAGATATATAAGGAAATTGAGTACATAAAGCGCAACCGAAACAGCAAGATAGAGCATTGCAACAGTCACAATCACATTCCAAGCACTTGCCTCTTCAGGAAATAGCAGGTGAAGTAAGTACTGGCCAATATTGTTTAGGTCAATTTCAGCAAGATTATCCGGTACTCTTTCGGCAAGTTGACCAAATGCTTCCGGGCCATGAACAGCCACTTCCAGCACAGGTGCAGTCACCATGGGTTGCGCCGCAGTCAACAAACTTGCTACAAAATACATGACCAACGAAAGCAACATCTGTGGCCAGTAAGGCCTCATATATTTGCTCAACAGCTGAAAGAACTGTCCGAACTCGTAATTCCTTCTCATGTAGTCACCAAATCCAGAATACGCTCAGAAGCCTTTCCGTCAGAAGAGCCCATGAATCTCTCAATGTATTCCGCACGCATCTCGGTATCGATCTGCATTTCAGTCAAAGACAGGCCAGGGAGTTTTTGTATAACATCTGGGATCGTCATCCACATATTGACTCCGGGGGCGTTGAAGGCTGACCCCTGCTCCCTAGTCCGCCATAAACGATGGTAGACCGGCTCGGGTTCGCCGACATCTGACACTGGGCTTGGGCGATCGATCGTAAGGCCATAGACCCCACAATAAGCCGCTTCAAGCGCTGCAAAACTATAAAAATGAATGCATACATCAGCAATGCTAAGCAGCTCTAAAGTAGTTGATGGATAATGCTCCTCATCATATAGAGCCAAATCAGCCTGCTCTATGACCGATGGGCGCAACGGATCTTTCTGCCTTGCTTTCGCTATGAGCACAGCATCATTGTTCTTTGCAAAAGCCCGGATGGCTCCGGCGAGCTTCCTGTCATTCCATCCACTTAGTAACCATCTAATGTAAGTGCGCCCGAAATCGCCGTATTTTAGAGTAGCCTGCCAAAAAGCCTGTATGCGCTGAAACAGAGTATCCGCTGCAAAGAAACGCGGCCACAAACCGTTTATATTTCCCAAAGTGATCGGCAGATACAACACAAGCTTTTGGTCCGCAGCCAAGCCATATTTTTTGCGAATTTCCTTTGGCTCAGCCTGGTCTACATTATCCATCTGAGGAAAGCCGGTCAAAGCAACTTTTTGCTGCAAAAGACTCGTTGCCCTGGCCTTATCAACTCCACGAACCTCCGCGTAGTAGCTTGCCCCCCAGTCCAGCCAGAAAGCGCTGTACAGGCAAAGTTTGTCTGTATTGCACAAACTTTCCAAATCGACCTCAGCAAAAGTATCGATGCCATGCTGAAGCGTTATAAACATGGCCTTGGTAGTGGCGACCTTGTAGCGCGACCGTGAGTGCAATGAGAATACCGCCTTGGCTGAAGTCTCTGCTAACTCTGTAGAAACTTCCTCAATGGACTGGAAGTGCCGGATCACGGCTCTTGAGGAAACCAGTGCCAACGGCAATTGCGAGGGATCAAGGTGCACCTTACCCTTGGAATCTCTGAAGATCCAAATCTCTACATCAAGCCCGCGCCGAAGCGCCTCTTCAATTAGTGGGCCAAGTAATTTGTAGTAGTTACTTCTGTGGATCAAAAAAACAACCAACAGTCAGTCTTCCTTAATCTAAAAGATCAGAGAAATCAGTTTCAGCATTGGACCCGATCCACAAAATATCGCCTATAAGCTTCTGGAATGGATACTCTTCAAAGGCACAGTGGTAATAGGGGCGGTAGGCATCGTGCACGACCACCACACCCCCTGGCTTGAGTAAATCCTTTGCCGCCAATGTGCAGCGGCGGCGCTTTCGCCCATCTACAAGCACCACATCGAATTTTCGACCTAAAGTAGCCGGGAAGACTACATAGTCATCCATAGGCACCAAGCGATCCTCAGCATGATCGTCCAAAAATGGCGAGAGCTTCCCATAGTCAAAAACATCAAAGCGAATATGAGGAGAGACGAAGACGATACGGCCATCTTCCTGATACTTCTGGAATGTCTGGCTGGCCGCAAAAGTTGCTTCTAAGCTACTGGAAAAGTATTCGCGGTCGTATTCCAACGAGTTCCAGAAGAAATCAACGCTCTCTCGCTGCAGTAAACCACTATAGTAATGTGTGCTTCGGCCACTGCCCCATTCAAGCACATCGAGCTTGGTGGCAGTAGCCGCTTTGCGCAACAGGATCTGCTCAAACAGATCGGCATCTGTCACGCTCATCCATGCTTTGTGGCTCCATTGCGAGTCATCTAAAACCATATCTCAAGCTCCATGAACAATTGCGGGCACTACGCGCTACCGCTCTTCTTGACTTCCTCTACTAAGGTCTGAAAGCGATCCATCTCGTCCAAATTCTTCGTCTTGTTGCTCTTGTGCATCCGATAGCGGTACAGCGGTATCTGCAAATGATGGATCTTGTAATAGTCAGCTAGCCGGGCGCGCAGCTCTTCTTCCTCGCGATGGCGGAAGTTTCCGTTGTACAAGCCAAAATTGGCGATCAGATCCGTGCGGTACATGATGCCGCACGAGACGGGGTGGTCTTTGGCATAGCGCCGCTCGAGCTTGTTGCCAAACTCATCGACCAGAATGTAGTCGCACGATACACAGAAAGCATCATGATTTTCAGCCAGGTAGCGCGTCAGAAACAACAGCAAATCTGCGTTGATATAGTCATCCGCATCCACACGCACGAAGTACTGGCCGCGCGAAGCGCGTATGCCGCGGTTGGCCGATTCAGCCACACCCACGTTCTCTTCATTCACGATGTAGCGAAAATTGGAATGGCTCTCAAATTTCTTGAGCTGGGCCAGGGTGTCATCCGTACTGGCGTCATCGACAACAATGACTTCGTACTGATTCTGCGGGAAGTTCTGCGAAAGGCAACTGCGCAGGCAGCGCTCAATATACGCTCCGTAGTTGTACGAAGTTACGATGATCGAAGCCTTCATTTCGCACCTTCCAGCGCGTTCAGGCGCAGCATGCTGATCTCATCGGTCAGGTTGCGCAGCTGGCGCAGTTCGTCAAAGTCCATGCCGCCCAAATGGGCAAGTTCGGTTGGATTTTGCAATGCCCTGTTTGGCGTAAAATGCTTCTCAACGTATTCCGCGCCGCGCGCGACCGCGAACAAGGATGCGCCGATGCCAGGAGTGTGGTCGCTATAACCAAGGAATTGATGCGGGCCAAACACCGGCATCTCAACTTCAGCGTTGATAGTGGGGTATTTTGAAACACAATAGAAATAAACAACATTCTCGTCCTCAAAAGGCATGCCCTTTGTTTTCCAGTCCCAGGCGCCAAGTGAGATCAATACTTTTTTGCCCGTTGCCAGGATCTGCTTGCACAAATCCACATCCGCAATCGTGCGGCTAGCAATCTTGTATGTTTGCAAGCCGAGTTCTTCGCACCACTCAACTCGGTCAGCAGAAAACACCGAAGCAAACAACTCAATGCCTACATGGTCACAGTAAGTCTTTAGATCCTTGAGCTCACTTTTGTCGAACTGCAGATACTCGCGATCTTTGTTTCCAAACAGAGCCTGCGAGTCATACAGTTGCACCTTTACCGAATCTGCACCCGCCAGCTTGCACTGCTGCACCATCATCTGGGCCCTGCTCATGCTCCCACTGAATTGGGGTTGGATCTCAGCTATCAAGTTGACTTTAGGAATTAGTTTGTTTTGATACATGTCATTCCTTTATCCAGCCAGGTTGGCCTTGGGCCTCAATTGTTTCTAAGTCGGCTGCGGTGTGTACATCCATAGCATCGGCTATGTACACGCCACAGTGGGTGCTGATCGACTGTTGAAAAACATACTCATACTTCATTATGCGAAAGCAGGCATTCTGCACCAGATCAGCATCCACCGAGAACACTTCGTTCAGTTTGCGCTCCTCAAGCTTTTCGATCGCGCCATCCAGGTCCGCCGGGTTGAGCTGCGGAGAGTTGGCCTGCAGCGACACCACCAACTCGGGCGCCGGGTCAAATTGGCGTGCCGCATGCACGATCACATCTTGCTTGAATACTTCGTGGCCCGCCAGCTCCTGCGGCCGCACAATCACGCTCGCGCCAAATTCCTCAGCCCGTGCCGCTATCTCAGCATCCTCGGTGGAGACAAAGCAGCGGTCCACATACTTTGACTGATCCGCCGCGCGGATGGCCCAATACAACAGCGGCCGGCCCCACAGGGTGGCGATGTTCTTGCGCGGCAACCGCTGAGAGCCGCCGCGCGCCGGGATCACTGCATACACACGCTTGTTCCCGATCATACGATCTTGCGGCCTCCGTTGCCGGCCGGCTGGCTGCGCTCCAAGGAATAGGCGCCATTTCGCATACGGATCATGTACTTGCCCGGCTTTTCGTCAAGAGTCAGCATGCCGGTTTCCAGGCAACTAAGTCGGAAAATATCCAGCTCCGGGTCGCTGCCATCGATATACACGCTTTCAATACCCTTGGCTTCCATGCTGGCGATCAGGTCCTTCGCCTGCTGGCGCAGCACGTGATACACCTTGAGCGAGTCTTTGACATACTGGGTGGCATTGCGCTGGAAGGCGCGCATGCCTTCGCCGGTCAGGTTGTAGCGCAGGCGGGTGCGGTCCATGCGCGTGGCCTTGATGTAGCCGCGGCTGATGAGGCGCTTGATGTACCAGTTCACGCTGCCGATCGCCATGCCAAGGCTGCTAGCCAGCCCAGCCTGGGTAATGGTTTCGTCTTCGGCAATTGCTTCGAGTAGTCGGTATTCGCGCTGTTTCACAGGAGCCAGCTTTCAGGAAATGAATTCTGACACGCGCGCGGCAAAAGTGTCAATAGCTTATCTAAGCCTGCTTTTAGCTTAACTTCTCGAACAAGATCGCTTCGATGCGCTCGGCGGTGCGTCCGTCCCATAATTCGGGCTGTCTGGGAGCCGCTTTTTGCCCTTGCAGGGCTCGGTAACCCTGAATAATGCCCTCGCGGCTATTACCAACCAAGCGGTTTCCGCCGGTTTCCAAGGTGATGGGCCGCTCAGTGTTCTCGCGCGCCGTCAGGCAAGGAATCCCCAACACGGTGCTTTCTTCCTGAATGCCGCCCGAGTCGGTCAAAATGAATTGTGCCTGCGTCATCAGGCTCACAAACTCAAGGTAGCCTACCGGCTCCAGCAGCTTGACCCTGCTCTCTTCCAGCATTTTCAGAAGGCCCCACTCAGCCATGCGTGCTCGGGTGCGCGGGTGTACCGGAAAGACTAGCTGGGTGCTCTGCTGGATCTGGACCAACGCTTCGGTAATTCCGCGCAGCGCGTCGTGCTCATCCACGTTAGATGGCCGATGCAGTGTCACCACGCCATATTGGCCCGGTGTCAGGCTGTGTGCTTCCCAGGTCGCCATCTGTTCCGCAGCCGGCTTGAAGCGCAGCAAGCTGTCCACCATGATGTTGCCCACGCGGAACACGCGCTCTGTCGGGATGCCCGCCGCGGCCAGGTTGGCGTCCGCATCCGGTGAGGGGGTGAACAAATAGTCCGCCAGCACATCCGCCACGATCCGGTTGTGTTCCTCCGGCATCTCACGGTCGAAGCTGCGCAGGCCAGCTTCCACATGGGCCAGGGGAATGTTCAGCTTATTGGCCGCGATCGAAGCCGCAAGAGTGGCATTGACATCACCGAACACCACCACCATATCCGGACGGCGCGCCGTGAATTCTTTGTCAAGCTCCACGATCACACGCGCTACTTGCTCATTGACGCTTCCGCCGTGAATGTCCAGATACAGATCGGGCTCAGCCATTTCCAACTGGCGGAAAAACACATCCGACATGTTGGCGTCAAAATGCTGGCCCGTATGGATCAGGCGCGCCTGCAGGCGGCCCTTGGCCTTGACCGCCGCCATCAGCGGAGCAGCCTTCATGAAGTTCGGTCGCGCCCCAACCACCAATGCCAATTGCTTAGTCATCTAGTTCACCAATTCCGCTGCCTGGGCGGCGACATACTCACCAATCGCCAGGCTGGCCGTCGCGCCCGGTGAGGGCGCATTGAGCACATGCAGCCAACCATCGCCGTGGGCAAAACGGAAGTCTTCCACAAGCTTGCCATCCGTATCCACGGCCTGGGCGCGCACTCCAGCCCGCGCTGGCAGCAAATGCTCCGCCTTGATCGCCGGCAGCATCTTCTGCACCTCGCGTGCAAAAGCGCGCACGCTGCCTGAGCGCATTAGCTCGCCCAAACCTGTACCCAGGTTGGGCAGCACCAACCGCCAAAAGCCACTGTAGCTCAACGACTCTAACGTATCTGTAAGCTCAAAGTCCCGGCTGAAATACCCTTCGCGCCGCAAGCTGAACACCGCGTTCGGCCCCACCAGCACTTCGCCATCCGTCATCCGCGTCAGGTGCACGCCCAGAAACGGAAAGCGCGGGTCAGCCAGCGGGTAGACCATGCCACGCACCAGATGCTGAGCTTCTGCCCGCAGTCGGAAGTACTCACCCCGAAAGGGCACAATACGCAAGCCAGGGTCAATTCCTGTCAGGCGCGCCAGCCGGTCGCTGAACAAGCCGCCGCAGTTGACCGCAATCCGCGTTTGCACCTCACCATTGCTGGTTTGGAGATGCAGTACTCCATTTTTACGTTCAAAACGCTGTAATTTGGCGTTCAGGCGCACTTCTGCGCCCTCACGCACCAGTTCTTCGGCAAGCGCCTGCGCCACATGCCTGTAATCCACAATTCCGGCCTGCCGCACCCAAATCGCTTGAATGGCCTTTACATGCGGTTCTATCTCAGCAATGCCTTCAGGGCCGATGATCTCCAGGGCCAGCCCGTTCTCGGTGCCGCGCTCGTATAGCGGCTGCAGCCGCGGCAGCTCTTCTTCACTGGTGGCGACGATAAGCTTGCCGGTCATCTCATACTTGATGCTGTGTTCGTCGCAAAAGGCCAACATAGCCTGGCGCCCGGCCGCGGTCAGCTGCGCCTTGAGACTACCGTGTTTGTAATAAATGCCTGAGTGCAGCACGCCGCTGTTGCGGCCGGATTGGTGTGCCGCCACCTGCGGCTCTTTTTCCAGCACCACCAGCGAGCTGCCCGGGTACTTTTGCAACAAGGCGCGCGCCGTGGCCAGGCCGATCAGGCCAGCGCCAATTACGGCGAAGTCATGCGTCTTGGTTTGCATGTTAAATTCATCATAACTCAGCCAAAAACTTGACGGCGCAGCACGCGCACACTAGAATGGTCTAGCTCATTAACATTGCAACTGGGTGGTTGTTTGTTCCGACAAACAGCAACTGCGAAGCCGGTGAGAATCCGGCGCTGTCCCGCAACTGTGATCCGTCATCTGAGACGGTAAGCCAGGTCGCCGGCCCAGCTTGCTCAAGCACAATCCTCGACGATAGGAGGTGCCTCACCGTTCAAGCCCAGAACCACCGCTTGACAACACCTTCCCTGCCGCGTGCAGGGATTTTTGTTTAATCAACTAAGGAGACTTACTGTGAAGAAACGCATTCTCAGCAGCCTTGTGCTGCTCGCTCTGTTGGCCGCCTGCGCCCCCGCAGCCGTGGCCACCCAAGCTCCCACAGTGGTGGAACCCACCACTGCGCCCGTTGTAGTCGATACCAGCATCAGCCTCACCGATGACCTTGGCCGCGAAGTCATCCTCGAAGCCCCCGCCGCCCGCGTGGTGTCCATGGCGCCCTCCAACACCGAGTTGCTCTTCGCCGTGGGTGCTGGCGACCAAGTCGTCGGCCGTGACCCGTACTCCAACTTCCCTGACGAAGCGCTGGACGTGGCCGACATTGGCGACACGTACGCCAGCCTGAACACCGAGCTGATCCTCAGCCTGGAACCTGACCTGGTGCTTGCGGCCGGCATTACTCCGCCAGAACAGGTGGACCAGCTGGAGCAGATCGGCATCACGGTCTACTGGCTCGGCAACCCCACGGACCTCGAGGGCTTGTATCGCAACCTCGAGACCGTCGGCATCCTCACGGGCAATGAGCAGGAAGCCCTGGCCGCCATTGACGAGCTCAGCGCCCGCGCCGATGCGGTGCTGGCTGCAGTCGCCAATGTCACCGATAAGCCCACCGTCTTCTACGAAGTCGATGGCCAGACCGACCCCAACGCGCCGTTCACCGCTGGGGCGGGCACCTTCATTGACCTCATCATCAACCTGGCTGGTGGCGCCAACGTGGTTGGCGATCAGGATGGATACATCGCCTACAGCATTGAAGACCTGCTGGTAGCCGACCCAGACGTCATCCTGCTGGGTGACTACGCCTGGGGCGCCACGGTCGAGTCCGTTGCGGCCCGCTCGGGCTGGAGCGCTCTGTCCGCCGTAGCCAATGACCAGGTCTACCCGTTCAACGATGACCACATGAGCCGGCCCGGCCCGCGCCTCATCAACGCGCTGGAGGATCTGGCGCGCCTGCTGCATCCAGAGCTTTTCGACTAAGCACCACAAATACTGCGGGGCGAGCATAATGCTCGCCCCGCAGCCGCACTTATATGAAATCTTTCATCCGCCGCCATCCATTTATCACCACTGCCATCCTCTTGGTCGGCGCATTTTTGCTTAGCATTGCGCTGGGCTCTGTCTTCATCCCGCCTGAAAGCATTTTCAAGGCCTTGCTTGGTCTTGAACCATTGCAAGGCACGCTAAACACGATCCTGTTCGAGATCCGCCTGCCGCACGCCGTGCTCATCACGCTCACCGGCGCGGCCCTGGCCGCCAGCGGCACGGCCTACCAAGGTTTGTTCCGCAATCCCCTGGCCGACCCATACCTCATTGGCATTGCCTCTGGCGCCGGGCTTGGCGCCGTCACCATGATGGCGCGCGATTGGCCCAAGGATCTGCTGGGTTTCTACAGCGTTCCGGCGGCGGCTTTCGCAGGCGCCCTGGTTACGGTTGCCATCGTGTATTCGATCGCTCGCTTGGGCAAAACGGTGCCGGTCACCACGCTCATCCTGGCGGGCGTCGCTGTCAGCACCTTTGCCACTTCGCTCAGTTCATTCCTCATGCTGCAATCCGAAAGTGAATTACGTCGCGCCATTGCGTGGCTTCTGGGTGGCGCCGCCCTCAGCGGGTGGCAGCCCGTCATCGCCATGCTGCCTTATGTTGTCGTTGGTGTCACCGCGCTGCTATTCTCCGGCCACCAACTCAACGTCCTGCAAACTGGCGAAGAACAAGCCCAGCAGTTGGGCCTGCCGGTGGAGCGCATCAAACTGGTGCTCATCATCGCCGCCTCGCTGGCGGCGGCCGCCGCGGTGGCCTTCTCCGGCATGATCGGCTTCATCGGCCTGGTCATTCCGCACTCCCTGCGTCTCATCTGGGGCGGCGACCATCGCCGTTTGCTGCCGCTCTCCTTGTTCGGTGGTGCCGCAGCGCTGCTGGTGGCCGATGTAGTCGCCCGCACAATTCTTCCGCCGCAGGTAGTTCCCGTTGGCATCATCACTGCCCTGGTCGGCGTGCCCTTCTTCCTCTGGCTGCTGCGCCGTGCCAAAGCGCAGATGTATTGGTAACCATGCTGTCGATTCAGAATCTCTCGCTCACTTATGGCAGCTCTCAGGTCCTGACCGACTTGAGTCTCGAGCTCCGCCCGGGCGAAGTACTCGGTCTCATTGGCCCCAACGGCGCCGGTAAAAGCAGCCTCATCCGCGCCCTCAGCGGTGTGCTCGCCCCGCACAGCGGGCACATCTCTTTCAATAGGCAGGACCTGCTGGCCATGTCCGAGGCCCAGCGCGCCCGCCTGGTCAGCGTAGTGCCCCAGTCCACCCAGCTGCCGCCAGCCTTCACTGTCTATGAATGCGTGGCTCTGGGGCGCACTCCACACCTCAACTGGCTGGGCACCCTAAGCACAGCCGATAAGTCAAAAATTGACTGGGCCATGCAGGTTACCGAGAGCGCCGCGTTAAAAAACCGCCGCGCCGGTGAGCTTTCTGGCGGCGAGCAGCAGAGCGTGCTGCTCGCTCGCGCCCTTGCGCAGGATTGTCCCATCCTGCTGCTCGACGAGCCCACCGCTCACCTGGACCTACACCACCAGGTAGCCATTCTCAATGTGGTCCGCAGCCTGGCCCGCGAGCGCGAGCTGGCTGTGCTGGTCGCCCTGCATGACCTCAACTTAGCTTCCCTGTTCGCTGAACGCTTGGCCTTGCTGGTCAACGGCCGTCTGCAGGCACAGGGCACTCCGCAGGAAGTGCTGACCCAGGACGCTCTGTTGCGGGCCTATGCGGTTTCCACTCGCATCCTGCCCAATCCTGAAACCGGCCAGCCCTGGGTCGTCCTGCAAGACAAGTAAATTCAGCCTGTGATTCCGCCGCGCGCCGCCGCCCGCGTGCGTACAATGCGCGGGTGTCTGTCAAACGCATCCTGTTAGTCGAAGATCAGCCGCAAGCCGCCCACGCGCTGCTTGAAGGCCTGGCCAGCCTCGGCCCCGCCGTCACAGTGCATGGCGCGCCTTCAGCAGAAGCCGCGCTGCGCGCCCTGCAAGACGCGCCGTTTGATATGCTGATTGCCGACGTGCTCTTGCCGGGCATCTCCGGCCTGGAGCTTATGGCTCGCTTCCGCCGCCACAACCCAGCCACCCGTGTCATCCTGCTCAGCGGAGTTCAAGACGAATCCATCCGCAGCCAGGTGGCCCGCAGTGGCGCAGACGGCTTCTTCTTCAAGCCGGTCGAGCTGGCCGATGTGCTGGATGCTGTTGAGCGTCAGCTTGGGCTGGTCAAAACCATCCTGCCTACCGAGCTCTCTGTCATCAAGAACTCGCAAGACAGCGCCAGCATTGCCCAGCAACTGGCCGAGCTGCGCTTCACCTTGCAGGCCTACTCTGCTCTGCTCATCGCCAGTGACGGCCAGGTGCTGGCTCGCGCCGGTGTGCTGCCTAACCCGGCCGTCGAGGCCACGCTGATTACGCACATGCTCTCCGTTATCCAGGCTAGCCAGCGCATGGGCAGCCTGCTGGGCGCCGCCGAGCCGGATGACCTGCTGGCTATCCGCGGCGCAAACGAGCATGTCTACTTTGCCAGCCTGGGTTCCGGCCGTTGCCTGGCCGTGGTCACCAAGCCCCTTAGCACGGCCCGCGCCGCCGCACTAGCGCAGGCAGTGCACAAAACCAGCCTGCGCCTCACCCAGTCTTCGGCTCCGTCTCCACAGAACGCCGAAGCCAAACTGGAAGAAACTGACCCGCATCTCGAAAAATTGCTGGCCATGGAGGACACGCGGCCCAGCCGCGTGGCCGCTGAGCGCTATTGGGAGAGTACCGACCTGCAGGCGCCGCGCATTCACGGCGCCATCAGCTACGAGCAGGCAGCCCAGATCGGCCTCGCACCGCCCATCCAGCAATAGCTCGCGCTGCATGTTACAATTTTGCGCCTTCGGCTAACCCCGACCCTTTGGGGCGTGGTGCAATGGCAGCACACCGGACTTTGAATCCGTGGATCCTGGTTCGAGTCCAGGCGCCCCGACTTGCGTCAAACATGCAAGCATCTGAAGACCCCCTCCCTGATTCTTCGCTTCTCCTATTCTTAACGCCTGGCAGGTGGCCGGCTGCATGACCACCCGCGTCGTCATCCTGGCCGCCGGCAAAGGCACGCGCATGCGCTCGCGCCTGCCCAAGATTCTGCATCCCCTCGGTGGCATGCCCATGGTGCAGCACGCCTTGGATGCTGCCCGCCAGGCCAGCCCGTTGCCGCCCGTGCTGGTCATCGGCCACGGGGCCGCTGCCATCCGCGCCGCCATCGGTGACCAGGCCGAATATGTCGAGCAGCACGAGCAGAACGGCACCGGCCATGCAGTCATGCAGGCCCAGGCCGCTCTGGAAGGCAAGGCCGAGCAGGTCATCGTTTCCAACGCTGACCTGCCGCTCCTCACCGGCCAAACCTTGGCCGCCCTGGCCGAGGCGCACGCCAAAAGCAAGGCGGCCATCACTCTGCTTACCCTGAAGCAAAAGAATGCCCGCGGCTTTGGCCGCATCAAACGCCTCAAAGGCAAACCAGTGGCCATCATTGAAGAGGCCGAAGCCACGCCAAAGCAGCTCCTCATTGAAGAGCTCAATGTCGGCGCGTATTGCTTCAATGCCAAATGGCTATGGGCCGCCCTATCCAAGCTCAAGCCTTCCGCTAAAAAGGGCGAGTATTACCTGACCGATCTACTGGCCATCGCTGTCAAGCAAAACAAAAAAATCCATAGCCTGGAACTGCAAGACCCCACCGAGGCGATTGGCATCAACACTCGCGAACACCTGGCCGAAGCCGAATTCGCTCTGCGCCAACGCATCAACCGCCACTGGATGCTGGCCGGTGTCACCATTCAGGACCCGCTGACTACCTACATTGAACCCGGCGTCACCCTGGGCCAAGACACCACCATCCTACCCAACACCATGCTGCTGGCCGGCACCCAGGTGGGTGAGGACTGCATCATCGGGCCAAATACCTCCATCAGCCACAGCCGCGTCGGCAATGGCTGCCACATCCAGGCCGCCGTCGTGGAGCACGCCGTCATTGAGAATGATGTTGAGATCGGCCCGTTTGCCCATCTGCGCAAGGGTGCCCACCTGGAAGACGGCGTACATATGGGCAATTTTGGCGAGATCAAGAACTCGCGCCTGGCCCCCGGCGTCAAGATGGGCCACTTCTCCTACATCGGTGACGCCACCATTGGCAAGGACGTCAACATCGGCGCCGGCACCATCACCGCCAACTACGACGGCAAGAACAAAAACCCCACTGTGATCGAAGACGGTGTCTTCATCGGCAGCGATACCATGTTGGTTGCCCCGCTGCACATTGGTAAAGGCGCCCGCACCGGCGCCGGCGCGGTGGTAACCAAAGATGTACCCCCTCATACTGTGGTGGCGGGCGTGCCCGCCCGCGCCATCCGCAAACTGGAAGGTTCTGATTAGTCCGCTCATAGCCCTGCTTGCTCTCTTACTGGTATTTGATTTACTGGTCACCGCCACTCGCGCCAGCGTCATCAATGTGCGCCAAACTCGCCTGGTCAGCCTGGAAGATGAGCTGGGCACCAAAGCCGCTCGCACACTGGAGCTGCTCAAGCACCGTCAAAACCTGCGTGATGCGCTGCAGCTCTCCTTGGCGCTGTTGCGCTTCCTGATGGCTGGCTTGGTGCTGGATTTCCTCATCCCCACCTCTCAGGGCAGTGCCTCAGCCGTCAACCTGGGTGTGCTGGTTGCCATTGGCTTCGCTATCTGGCTGGTTGAGTTCTTCGTCGAGCGCCGCGTCCTGCAGGACCCTGAGCGCTGGTCACTGCGTCTCAGCGGCGTAGCCCGCGTGGTCAATACGCTCATGCATCCAATCATCTTTGTACTCTCGCGCCTCAGCCCGGGGAATGAGAATGTGGCCGATCTCGAAACCATCACCGAAGATGAGCTCAAATCCTTCGTGGCCGCCAGCGAGCAGCAAGGCGTACTTGAAGAAGACGAGCACGAGATGATCATGTCGATCGTGGAGTTTGGCGACACTCTGGCGCGCGAGATCATGGTGCCGCGCATTGATATCTTTTCACTCGATGCCAATACGCCGCTCAAAGACGCTGTGGATGCCTTGATCGAATCCGGATACTCGCGCATCCCCGTCTACAACGAGACCATTGACGATATTGTCGGCGTGCTCTACCTCAAAGACATCCTCAAAGCCTGGCGCAGCGGTGAAGAAAACACCAAGCCCCTGCGCGAACTGGCCCGCGGCGCTTACTTCGTTCCCGAATCCAAAAAACTTGACGAGCTTCTGTCTGAGATGCAGGGCAACCGCATTCACATGGGCATCGTAGTGGATGAGTATGGCGGTGTGGCTGGCCTGGTCACTCTGGAAGACCTGATGGAAGAGATCGTCGGCGAAATTCGGGATGAGTATGATGACTTGGGTGAAGAGCAAAACCACCAAAAGGTCTCAGAGGATGAGTATCTATTTCATGGGCGCATTCCACTGGCAGACTTTAACGAAATCATGCAAAGTGACCTCAGCACAGAGAATGCCGACACCCTGGGCGGCTTCTTGTTCAGCGCCCTGGGCCGCCTGCCGCGTGTAGGCGAGCAGGTAAAACAAGATGGCCTGCTCTTTACCGTAGAATTCATCACCGGCCGCCGCATCCGCAGGGTTCGTGCCCTGCGCACTCCATCGGCCTTGCTGGAAACAGAGAAAGAAAACAATGTCAAAGAGTGAGCTGGTCAAAGCCGCACAAGAAGCACAGAAGGCCGCCTACGCGCCGTATTCCAATTACTTTGTCGGCGCCGCACTGCGCACCAAAGCTGGCAAGGTTTACTTAGGCGCCAATATCGAGAACGCTGCCTATCCCGACTCGATCTGCGCCGAGCGCGTAGCCATGTTCACCGCCATCATGCAGGGCGAGCGCGAGTTCGACTCGATCGCTGTGGTGACGCGTGACGGCGGCTCCCCCTGCGGCTCCTGCCGCCAGGTGCTGGCCGAGTTCGCCCTGCACGCCACCGTCCTGCTGGCCAACCAGGCCGGCGAGATCCTGCAAGAATCCACCGTAGACAAACTGCTACCCGGCGCCTTCCTGCCCAGCAATCTCAACATCACCCCGTAAGCAGCATGCGCACCCTGGTCATCAGCGATATCCACGCCAATCTCACCGCGCTTGAAGCCGTTCTGGCCGATGCCGGTGCAGTGGACGCCGTCTGGTGCCTTGGGGATGTTGTTGGCTATGGCCCTGACCCCAATGAGTGCATTGCCCGCTTAGGCGAGTTGCCCAACCTGGTCTGCCTGCAAGGCAACCATGATGCCGCCGCTATCGGCGAATTACCGCTCGAAAGTTTCAACGCCGAGGCGCGCACCTCTGTAGAGTGGCTACGTGACATACTCACGCCCGAATCGCTGTCTTTCTTGTTAACACTGCAACCGATGCGCGTAGAAAATAACGTCACCCTGGCGCACGCAAGCCCGCGCCAACCTGTGTTGGAATATCTGCTCGATAGTTACTCTGCCCTCGAGAACTTCGGCTATTTTGATACGCCCTTTTGTTTTGTAGGCCACACCCACGTCCCAGTGTTGTTCATCAAACATGGCGCTGGCATCAATCTGCAGATCCCGGCCGCAGGTACTTCGGTGGAATTGCACGACCGCTGCATTGCCAACCCTGGCTCAGTAGGCCAACCGCGTGATCGTGACCCGCGCGCATCCTATGCCATCTTCGACCCGGAGAGCGCCAGTTGGCACTACAAGCGGGTGGAGTATGACATCCCAGAGGTGCAGACCCGCATGCTGGCCGCCGGGCTGCCCGAGCGCCACATCAGTCGCCTCTCCGGCGGCTGGTAGAGACGGAACTTTTCCTCGCGTGCGTGCGTTAGTAAGGGAGACAGAACTCAAGGAGAGCAAAATGAAGACGAAAGCCCCATTACTTCTTGTCATCGCCATCATCACTGCTGTACTGCTTGGCGCGTGCGCCCCGGCGGCCGCGGCTATGGCCGATTATGAGCGCGGCGTAGCCATGGAAGCCCCATCTAGCCCCAACATGTCCTTCGGCGGCGAAATGGTTGCGATGGACAGCATGGAAGAAAGCTATGGCGGCGGAGCAGCCAGCGCGCCTCAAGCGGCCAACGCTGAGCGTCTGGTGATCCAAAACGCCAGTCTCTCCATCGTAGTTGACCAGCCTGAAGAAAGCATGCAAAACATCACGGCCCTGGCCGAGCGTTTTGGCGGCTTCGTCGTCAACTCTTATCTCTACCAGCGCACCTTGGCCAATGGCCTCGAAGCTCCTTCCGCCAGCATCACCATCCGCGTCCCGGCTGAACGCCTGACCGAAGCCCTCGACCTAATCGAGCAGGACGCCCGCATTGTGCAGAATCGCAACCTCTCCGGCCAGGATGTGACCGCCGAGTACACTGACCTGCAGTCTCGCCTCCGCAATCTGGAAGATGCCGAGCGCTTGCTGCGCCAGATCATGCAAGACGCCGAGGACACCGAGGATGTGCTCGCCGCCTTCAACCAGCTCAACTACATCACCGAGCAGATTGAAGTGCTGAAGGGCCAGATCAAATATTACGAAGAATCCGCCGCCATGTCCTCCATCAGTGTGGAGCTGGTAGCCAGCCAGGCCGTCCAGCCCATCACCATCGGCGGTTGGGAGCCGGTGGGCGTTGCCAAAGATGCCATCCAGGCCCTTCTGAGCGCCCTGCAAGGCATCGTCAATGCGCTGATCTGGTTGGTGCTGTATGCCCTGCCGATCCTGCTGGTGCTCGGCTTCCCGCTGTACCTGCTGGTGCGCTGGCTGCGCAATCGTCGTGCCGCCGGCAGCAAGCCTGTCGCCAAGCGCAAGAAGCGCTAGCAAGTGCTCTCAAACAAAAAAGGCCGGCAAATGCCGGCCTTTTTTTATTGCTGCGCTTTGCCCGCTCGTGCCAATACACGCTGCGCGGCCTTCACCAGCGGCATATCGATCATCTTGCCATCCAGCGCGAATGCGCCGCGGCCTTCGGCAGCGTGCTGCTCATACGCATCCACCACGCGTTGTGCCCAGCTGATCTCTTCCGCGCTGGGCGTGAAGGCCGCCAGCACCGGCGCGATCTGGTCGGGATGCACGATCTGCATCCCGCTGTAACCCAGCCGCGCGCCTTGCGCCGCCAAGCGCGCCAAGCCTTCGCCATCTTTGAAATTGACGTGCAGCATATCGATCGCCTGCAGGCCAAAGGCCGCCGCATACGTAACCACTGCGCTGCGCGCGTGAAATATTTCGTCAGCTTCCTGCGTGCGGATAGCGCCCACATCGCTGGCAAAATCTTCTGATCCAAAAATAAGCGCCACCAGGTGCTCGTCTGCGTTGGCAATGTCTTTCAGATCCACTAACCCCATTGCGCTTTCGATCTGCGCCAGCAGGCTGAGTGTATTGGGCGCCAACCTGCGCTCCAGCTCTGCCTCTCGCAGCCGCGCGCCCACCGCTTGCACCTCCGCCGCGCTAGCCGCCTTAGGCAGCACCATGCCCTGCAGGTTTGGGTGGCTGGCCAGCGCCAGATCCTCGGCCTGGATGCCGCTGTCAGCCGCGTTCACGCGCACCAGGCGCTCACTCATCCCAAAATCCAGCTCACTCAGCGCCTTGGCGATCAGGTTGCGCGCCTCGGGCTTGCTGCTCGGTGCAACGCCGTCTTCCAGGTCCAGGCACACACAATCCGCGCCCAGGCCTGCGGCTTTCTCCATCTTGCGCCAGTCGCTTCCGGGTACATACAACAGGGTGCGTCTGGCGCGCAATCGGCTGGTATCGGTCATGCTGCCTCTCGTTTCAAAAACATCACCGCCCGCTCAATTTCCACTACGGGCTCTCCGCTTTGCTTGTAAGCCACATGGCGCAGGCGCACCACACCCCGGTCAGGCTTGCTGCCAGACGGGCGCTTCTCCAGCACCTCGGTTTCCACCCAGATCGTGTCGCCGGCGAATACCGGCGTGGGGTGGTTGACCTTCTCATAGCCCAGATTGGCCACGATCGTGCCTTCGGTCAGATCAGGCACGGTGATGCCCACCACTACGCCAAAAGTAAAAATTCCGTTCATAATTCGCCTGCCAAACTGGCTGCGCTTGGCAAACTCTTCATCCATGTGCAGAGGCTGGGTGTTCATCGTCAGCCCGCTAAAGATCACATTGTCTGTCTCTGTGACGGTCCGGGTACGGCTATGCCGAATGCGCTGGCCGACTTCCAGATCCTCAAAATACTTACCCGCCATCATCCGGCTCCAGTTCCACCAGTAGCTGCTCTTTATCCACGCTCTGGCCCTCAGTTACGGCTACCACCGCCACTATTGCGTCTTGGCTGGCCAGAATACGAACTTCCATCTTCATCGCCTCCAACAGCAGCAGCACTGCGCCAGCGGCCACCTCGTCGCCCGGCTGCACCAGCACCTTGCGCACCTGGCCAGGCATCGGCGCCCGCAGGCTGCGCTCGCCGCCCGCGGCTTGCCCACCGGCGCGGCCGCCGGCTGTGCGCCGCAGCATATAAGTGCGCCCATTCACATGCAGCCAGGTATCGCCGCCATCCTTGGCCCAGGCCACCTTCACAGGCTGCCCATTCAGGTTCAGTATCAATGGCTGCCCGCGCTCGAACGGGGTTTCGTGCACCTGGCCATTCACCACAGCCCGCAGCACCTCACCCATCATCTGCAGCTCAAGGGTGTGGACCTGTCCGCTGTGCTCAAAGGTGAACTTCACCGCTCGCCTCCGCCCATGCGGAAGCCGCTGCCACTAGCCCAAGGCGAATAAGGGTCCGCACCCTGTTCTGCGATCATTGCCGGTTGCAACTCCAGTGCGGCCGCCGCCAACAATATCTCCGCGGGCAGTCCACTCTCCGCTTGCCAGCCGGCAAAGGTACGTTCAATGAATTGGGTATCAAAGTCACCAGCTGCCACTGCCGTATCAGCCAACACAGCCTGCAGGAAGTCAATATTGTTCACCACCCCAAGCAGCACAGTATCCGCCAATGCCGCCCGCATGGCTGCCAGCGCCTGGCGGCGGTCGGCCGCGTGCACGCTGAGCTTGGCCAGCATGGGGTCATAGTACACGCCCACGCGCTGGCCTTCGGCAATGCCTGCGTCGATTCGGACACTGCTCGGCCACTGCAATCGCAGCACCTTGCCGGCCTGGGGCAGAAAATTTGCCGCAGAATCTTCGGCATAAATGCGGCACTCCATCGCGTGCCCGCGCTGGGTCAGATCATTCTGCGCAAAAGGCAATCGCTCACCGGCCGCCACACGCAGCTGCCATTCCACAATGTCCACGCCAGTGGTCAGCTCCGTCACCGGGTGCTCCACCTGCAGGCGCGTATTCATCTCCAAAAAGTAAAACTCGCGCGTGGCCGGGTCTACCAAAAATTCCACCGTGCCGGCGTTGGTGTAGTCCACCGCGGCCGCCGCGGCAGTCGCCGCGGCGCACATCGCTGAGCGCAGCTCATCATCCAGCAGGGGCGAGGGCGTTTCTTCCACCACCTTCTGCCGCCTGCGCTGCAGCGAGCATTCACGTTCGAACAGGTGCAGCAACGTCCCATGCTGGTCGCCCAGCACTTGCACTTCCACGTGCCGCGCCATGGCCAGATACTTCTCCAGCACCAGGCGCTCGTCGCCAAACGCGCTGGCCGCCTCACGCCGCGCCGCGGCAATCGCCTCATCCAGTTCTGCGGCAGCCAGCACCACCCGCTGGCCCACGCCGCCGCCGCCCGCAGCCGCTTTCACCAGCAGCGGGTATCCCAGCTTGCCCGCTGCGGCTTTCAGCTTGGCAACGCTGTCATCGCCCTGGTAACCGGGCAGCACGGGTACGCCCGCCTGCAGCATCAGCTCGCGCGCCTTGGCCTTGTCGCCCATCGCACGCATGGCCGCCGGCGGCGGGCCAACCCACACCAGGCCCGCATCCATCACCGCCTGGGCAAACTCCGCATTCTCCGCCAGAAAGCCGTAGCCCGGGTGCACCGCGCCCGCACCGCTCTCCTTCGCGGCGCCAAGCACCGCAGCAATATTGAGATAAGACTCACGCGCGGCTGCGGGGCCGATCAGGACGGCCTCGTCCACCACCTGCGTATGCAGCGCGCCGGCATCCGCCTCGGAGTATACGGCAACGCTGGCCAAGCCCAGCTTCTTGCAGGCCGCCGCTATCCGCACCGCGATCTCGCCGCGGTTGGCGATGAGTACTTTGTTGAATGGGAATTTGTCGGCCATCAGAAGCCTAGTATCCCGATCGCTCACTGAGGAATTCCAGCCGCGAGCGCGGCAGGTTCTCAAGCTCAAAAGGAATTTCACCAATGCGTGGGTTGGCATACAAGCCAAACATCAGCAGGTTGTCAGCCAGCGCCAGCCATTCCTGCGGCACCTGCCCCTCAAAGTCATTCGAACTAAGCAGCAAGCCTTGGAGCTGGGTCAGTTGGCCGATCGAAGCCGGCAATTCGCCGCTCAGCCGGTTATGGCGCAGGTTCAATATCTCAAGCGAGCGTAACTGCCCCCAGCTGTCAGGCAATCGCCCGGTTAGCTTGTTGCCTTCCAGGTCCAGGATGCGCAGACTCGCCATCTGGCCATACGCTGGGGGCAGTTCGCCCTCAAAGTAGTTGTGGTGCAGAATGAGGGCGTTCAGCTTCTGCAGCTCCGCCAGTTCTGGCGGCAGCGCGCCGCTGAGCTTGTTGTAGTACAGCACCAGCGTATGCAGCTGGGTCAATTGCGCCATCTCAGCAGGCAGTTGCCCGGTGAGATTGTTCCAGTTCATCGTCAGGCTTACCACCCGCCCACCATCACAGGTTACGCCATACCACTCACACACTGGCGCGTCGCTTAACCAGCCGCGTTGGTCAACCCATTCGGGTCCATTGGTGCCTTCGTAAAATGCGACCAATACTGCCCGTTCTCGCTCCAGCGTTGCAGCGCTAGGCCCGCAAGCAGCCAACACGAGTGCTAAAAACAATAGGCCCAGACAAGCGGGCAGCGTTTTCACTTTCGCCTTTGCAGCCATAGAACTATGCTTAATGGTAATTCATTGAGCACTGAGGTGGCATGATGGATATGGAATTTCTGCTGCGCGAATTTACCGAGAACCCTAAGCGCATCAAGGCGCTGGTGGCCGGGGTCACCCAGGCCGAGGCGCGCTACAAGCCTGGCGCCAAAACGTGGTCGATCCTTGAAGTTGTCAATCATCTTTATGATGAAGAGCGCTTTGATTTCCGCGTGCGCATCGACATCATCCTCAACCGCCCCGCGGAAGATTGGCCGCCCATCGCGCCCGCAGCCTGGGTGATCCAGCGCAAGTACAACACGCTTGACTTGGATACTTCGCTGGCTGCCTACCTCAGCGAACGCCGCCGTTCGCTGCGCTGGCTGCGCTCGCTTGGCACGGTGAACTGGAACGCGCGCTACGCCCGCGCCGGGCGCAGCATGCGCGCCGGCGATATGTTCGCCGCCTGGGTGGCGCATGACGGCCTGCACATTCGCCAGCTCAATGAGCTGCACCGCTTGTTGCTCGAGCGCGCCGTCAAACCCTACCGGCCGGGTTACGCCGGCGAGTGGTAATCCCTCGTACTACATCCTGAACACGCCGAAGCCTTCGCCCGTGCGCGGCGCCTTGAGCACCACTGAGAGCGCCAGGCCCAGCACCGTGCGCGTTTCGGCCGGGTCCAGGATCCCGTCGTCCCACAGTCGCGCCGTCGAGTAGTACGGGTGGCCCTCGTGCTCATACTTGTCCAGGATCGGCTGCTTGAGCGCGGTCGCCTCCGCATCCGTCAACGCAGGCTTGCTCTCGCGGGCGAGCTGGTCTTGCTTGATCGTCAGCATGACGTTGGCGGCCTGCTCGCCGCCCATCACGCTGATGCGCGCGTTCGGCCACATCCATAAAAAGCGCGCGTCGTACGCCCGGCCGGCCATACCGTAATTGCCCGCCCCAAACGACCCTCCGATGATCACGGTGAGCTTGGGCACGGTGGCCGTAGCCACCGCATGCACCAGCTTGGCGCCATCCTTGGCGATCCCGCCAGCCTCATACTCCCGCCCCACCATGAAGCCAGTGATGTTCTGCAAAAAGAGCAGGGGGATGCCGCGCTGTTCGCACAGCTCAATAAAATGGGCGCCCTTCAACGCGCTCTCACTGAACAGTACGCCGTTGTTGCCTAGGATTCCCACTGGATATCCATGAATCCGCGCAAAGCCGCACACCAGCGTTTCGCCGTAGCGAGCCTTGAATTCACGGAAGCGGCTGCCGTCTACTACACGCGCGATCACTTCGCGCACGTCATAGCTCTCGCGGAAGGTCGTCGGCAGCACGCCGTACAACTCCTCCGCTGGATACAGCGGCTCCTCCGGCGCGCTCACCGGTACTTGCAATGTACTGCGATCCGGCAGGGTCTCTACGATCTCGCGCAGAATATCGATGGCGTGCTGGTCATCCTCAGCAAAATGGTCCGCCACGCCCGAAAGGCGCGTATGCACATCCGCGCCGCCCAAGTCCTCGGCGCTTACATCTTCGCCCGTGGCCGCCTTCACCAGCGGCGGGCCGCCCAGAAAAATAGTACCGGTGCCCTTCACAATAATGGCTTCGTCGCTCATCGCCGGCACATACGCGCCGCCCGCCGTGCATGAGCCCATCACCGCCGCGATCTGCGGGATGCCCTTGGCGCTCATCTGCGCCTGGTTATAGAAGATGCGCCCAAAGTGGTGCTCTCCCGGGAACACCTGGTCTTGCATCGGCAAAAACGCGCCGCCCGAATCCACCAGATACAAACACGGCAGATGGTTTTGCATGGCGATCTGCTGGGCGCGCAAATGTTTGGTCACCGTCAGCGGGTAGTACGAGCCGCCTTTCACGGTAGCGTCGTTGGCTACGATCATGACTTCGCGCCCAGCCACGCGTCCAATGCCGGCTACGATCCCCGCTCCAGGCGCGTCGCCGTCATAGATGCCCTCGGCCGCCAGGGCCGATAGCTCCAGAAACGGTGAGCCCGCATCCAGCAGGCGCTCGATCCGCTCACGCACATACAGCTTGCCGCGCTGCTCGTGCCGCGCCCGCGCCTCCGCCCCGCCGCCGGCGTGCGCCGCGGCCAGCTTGGCGCGCAGATCCTCCGCCAGAGAGCGGTGGTGCTGGGCGTTGGTCTTGAATTCTGGGGAATTGGGGTCTATACGGCTGGAGAGAGAGTCCATGCCTGAATTATAGACTTTCGCAGAAGGGCCTATTTGAAATAGGCGATGGTGACGCCTTCGCCGCCCTCATGCGGGTTGGCGAATACATAGCGCTCCACATATTCGCGCTTGCGCAGCATGTCACGCGCCATCTCGCGCAGTGTGCCCGTGCCCTTGCCATGCACAATTCTCGCCGAGCGCAACCCGGAGGCATAGGCGGCATCCAGATACCCATCCAGCTTGTTGTACGCATCCTCAAAGCGCATGCCGCGCAGCGAGACCTCGGCAGCTACGGCATCCGGCAGCTGCACCGTGCCCTGCCAGTCCGGCAGGGTATCGCCGGCAGGCTCGTCCAGCAACTCCAGGTCGGTGTAGCGCGCCCGCGCCCGCAACACGCCCACCTGCAGCTCGGCCTCTTCTTCACTCAGGCCGATCACTACGCCGCGCGCCCCCAGGCTGCGCACACGCACCGCATCGCCCAGGCGCAGCGCCCGGCCCGGGGCCGACTCTGGCACCGCCTGGCGCTGCACAGGCTCCTCAACGGTTTCTTCCAGCGCTTCGATGGCCTGCTTCACCGCCTGCATCTTGGCCAGCGGCTGGCGCTCGCGAGCCAGGTCGGCTCGCAGCCGCCCAGCCTGCGTCTTCAGCGCGTCCAACTCCTTCTTGGCCTGCTTGCGCGCCGCTTCCAGCAGCTCAACCCGTTCATCTTCGATCTGCTCCAGGCGCTCCGCCAGTTCAGCGCGCAAACTCTCCGCTGTCCGCTCAGCTTCCGCCGCCCGTTCGTGCGCCTGGCGGGCGCGCTCACGCTCGCGGTGAATATCATCCAGCAGGTCCTCCGCCTTCAGATCCGCTGGGTCGATCCCGCTGCGAGCTTGGTCCAGCACTTCGTCGTTGAGCCCCAGGCGTTTGGCGATTGCCAGCGCATTCGAGCGTCCGGGCAAACCCACGGTCAGGTGATAGGTAGGCGCCAGCGTCTTGAGGTCGAACTCCACACTGGCGTTCACAACACCTTTGGTGCCCTGGGCATATACTTTCAACTCAGGATAGTGCGTGGCTACCAGGGTGGTGATACCGCGCCGCACCAGATGATCCAGCAGCGCCCGCGCCAGGGCCGCACCCTCTTGCGGGTCAGTGCCGGCGCCCAGCTCATCGAAGATGACCAGTGAGCGCTGGTCGGCCTGCTTCAAAATGCTGACAATGTTCGTAACATGGCCGGAAAACGTGGAGAGCGACTGTTCGATCGATTGCTCATCGCCAATATCTGCGTATACAGACTCAAAAAATGAGATCTGGCTGCCTGCCGCAGCCGGAATATGCATTCCGCTCTGCCCCATCAGAGCCAGTAAGCCTACGGTCTTGAGGGTGACGGTTTTTCCGCCCGTGTTCGGGCCGGTGATCACCAGGCAATAGTTTTCAGGGAACAGTTCAATATCAGACGAGACAACCTTCTCAGGGTCCAGCAGCGGGTGGCGCGCGTCGAACAAGCGCAGCGTGACACCCGGGTGCGGCCCATCCGTATGCGGGCGCAGCGCCAGCAGTTCCGGCGCGTGAGCGCGCAGCTGCTCGGCGTACTTGGCCCGCGCAAACACCACATCCAGCTCGGCCAGGCCGTCCAGCGCCGCGGCGATCGCATCGCTGTGGGTCTGCACCAGCGCGGTCAGCGCCAGCAGAATGCGGCGCTCCTCCTCGCGCTCCGCCAGCTGCAGCTCGCGCCAGGTGTTGTTCAGCTCCACCACACCCAGCGGCTCAATGAACAGGGTCGCGCCGCTGGCTGATTGGTCGTGCACCACGCCCTTCACGCGGCTGCGCTCCTCCGCCCGGATCGGCAGCACATAGCGCCCATCCCGCTGCGTGAAGATCGGCTCTTGCAGCGCCTTGGTGTACGGCTCGCTGCTCAGCATCTTCTGCATCCGGCTCAGCAGCCGCTCATGCGCTACGCCCAGCTCACTGCGAATTTCGCCCAGCTTCTCTGAAGCGCTATCCAACACCTGGCCTCGCTCGGAGATGGCCTTGCTGATCGCATCCACCACGCCTGCTGGCTGCGGCATCTGCGCCGCCCGCTCGGCCAGCAGCGGGTAGCTTGACTCAGCATCCTGCAGTTGGCGCGCCAGAGTGCGCGCCGCCACCAGTGTGCCTTTTACATCCAGCAGCTCGGGCGCGGTCAGCGCCATGCCGCGTCTGGCATTGCCCAGTGCCGGGCGCAAGTCGCGCGCGCCGCCCACGCCCAGCTTGGGCTGGTCCTCCAGCAGGGCGCGCCCTTCGCTGGTTTCGGCCAGCCGGTGCCGGGCCACGTCAATATCCGCCGCCGGGCGCAGCGCCTCGGCGCGTTCATGCGATACGCTGAAGGCCGTGTGGCGCGCCAGGCGCTCCAACACTTTGGGAAATTCCAGCGTGTGCAGGGCTTTTTCGTCCATCCTGCGCAGTGTATCACGCAGCATGTGTGCCTTTTTGCACGAGCGCGTTTGCCCCGTGCTACATATTCCTGTATCATCGTTTTCAGAGGATGCGCCGTTGTGTAACGGTTTCACTATCCTCCCGGCCCAACGGCGCGTGAAGGGCCAAATGGACGTTATCAAGGTGTCAGGGGCATCACGTACCTCCGCTGTGGCTGGCGCCATCGCAGGGGTATTCCGAGAACACAAGCGGGCTGAGATACAAGCCATCGGTGCCGGGGCGGTCAACCAGGCCGTCAAAGCGCTGGTTCTGGCGCGCAGCTATCTGCAAGAGGATGGCTACACCGTCTACTGCACACCTGAATTTGCGGATGTCGAGATCGAGGGCAAGGTGCGCACTGCCATCAAGCTCGTCATCGAATGTCACGAAGTTGCTAAAGAAACAAAAAACGCCGCATAAGCAGCGTTTTTCTCTTTTGTTTCACTTCTAGTGATGGGATGAGTGGCTGGCGAAAGTTTCTACTTCCTCCGGCAAAAAGACCACTTCCTCTTTACCCATCAGTTTTTCGCTCATCTTGAGTTTCACCAGCTCCACCAAGCCATCATGGGTGACGAAGTTCATGTTGTCGGTCGGCACGGTCAACACAGGGCACAAAGTGAAGTTGGTCACCCAGTCCTCGTACAGCCCGTTGAGCTGCTCCAGGTATTCGGTGGTGATCTTGGCTTCAAAGTCGCGGCCGCGCTGCGCAATGCGGCGGTGCAATGTGGGCACCGAGGCGCGCAAGTAGATCACCAGGTCAGGCGGGCGCAGCAAGTCGCACAGTAATGTATACAAATTGCGGTACGAAGTGTAGTCGCGTTCATCCATCTGGCCTGAGAGGTACAAGTTCTTCGCAAAGATCTCCGCATCCTCATACACAGAGCGGTCCTGGATCACCGAGTTCGGGTCAGCCAGCAAGCCCAGGTGCATGCTCAAGCGGTGGCGCAGAAAGAACACCTGGGATTGAAAAGCCCAGGCGCGCATATCACTATAAAAATCTTCCAGATAGGGGTTCTCAGCTACAGGTTCGTAGTACGGGTTCCACTGCAAATGGCTGGCCAGCTTTGATACCAGTGTAGATTTTCCAACCCCAATGTTTCCGGCCACAGCCACAAAATGCTTCATTCGTCCCTGCTCTCCTCTTTCAAAAATGCCACTGCGCGGCCGGATTCAGAGTCCATTATAAGCTCCATCACCTGGCCCGGCGCTACATCGTCAACGTGTATCAAGCGCAAAGTGTTCTGCAACCCATCCAATTCGGGCGCCCAGTCCGTTAGATGGTTGGGCGCCTCGTAAAAGAAGGCGTTGTTGAAGATAGCGTCCGCATCATCCAGGTGCACCGCCAGCGGATAGATGCGCGATTCGATCAGATCCTGAAAGAAATGCGTTCCGTAGGAAGGCTCGGGCGCCGGGCCTACACCCTCGCCAGACAGTTCCACCAGCGCGCGCGTGTTGTAAATATCCGCGTAGCTGACGCTCACGCCCAGGTCCGGCGTGCTGGTGCCCCAGCGCCCCGGCCCCACGCAAATGAACTCTTCGCCTTCCAGCACTTTGTTGATCTTGCTGATCGCCCGCGTCAGTTCGCCGCGCGCCTGCGAGTTGGGCAGGCCATAGTAGCCTTGCGGCGTCACGAACAGCGCATAGCGTATGTTGGTGGCCCGGCCGTGCGGCGCTACTTTGCTGGTGGCAAATACGATCGCCTGCTTGTCCAGCCGCTCCGGCAGGCGCACTGCCACTTCATGCAAGTGGCTTTGCGGGCGGCACTGCAGGATAAATAACTCAATTTCCGGCTTTCCGTCGCGCTCAAACACGCGCATCGTAAATTCCATATCCACCGGCGAGCTGTACTTTTTCTCCAAATGGGCCAATATGCGTCGCATGCGCTCCGCGAACGGCGTATTGCGCACCACGCCGTCAAAGGTCAGCACCAGTTCGTTGTCTGCACCCACCATGCTGCGGATCGGGCTTAGGTCACCCTCCCTATACAGCGAGGCGGCCAGCCGCAGGTGCGGATAACGCCCGTCCAGCACATCCGTGAATGGTAGGGTCTCGAAGGTATTGTCCTCAAGGTCGATCACATCCATATAGTGCTGCGAATAAGTGCGGATGGAGCGCGGGTCGCTCTGGGCGCGCAGCTCAGGGTGGCTCAGCGCCACTAGGCGCGGGTAATCGTTGCCTACATGGTCCACCGCCCGCGTACCCATACCCGCCACCAAGCGCACAAACCCGGCATCCCGCTGGATCTTGGGCGACCAGCGGAACAGGTTACGGCTGAATGCCACGCCGGCGAAGTGCGGGAAGTAGTAGCGCCCGTACGCCTCGCCCTGCACCACCTGGATCAGTACCGCCAGCCGTTCGTCGTAGTCTTCCAGCCCATGCGAGCGACGGTACAGCAGCGCATCCGGGTTCAATGCGCTGGCATACACCGCCGCGATCGCCTGCGCCAGGGCGCGCAGGTTTTCGGCATGCGTGCCCTGGTTGGGGCAAAAGAAGCTGGCGTACTTGCCCGCAAAGGACGAGCCAAAATTATCTTCCAGCAAGCTACTGGAGCGCACAATGATGGGCTGCCGGCCGATCTTCTCCAGCATGACAGACAATTCCAACAAAATATCCTCGGGGAAGCTGCCCGCCGCATACTCTTCTTTGATCTGTTCGTACTCTGTGCGAATAACGTCTTCGTCTTTGTATTTCTGGTCAGCCCAGTGCATCATGCCGTTGTTGGACATGAACGCATACATCACATCCGCGCCCAAAAAGTACGAGTCGGGGATATCCACATTCTTGACGATGTCTTCTTCCGCCACGGCCTGCAAAATGCGCAACGCCAGCAGCATGCCGGCCGCCTTGCCGCCCACCTTGCCCTTGCCGATCTTGTAGCGGCGGATCTCGAGCAGATCATCCAGCGTGAACCACTCTTTAGCGATGTTGATGTACGCCAGCTGGTCCGAGATCATGGATTTGAGCAGCACCACTTTGATCTCGCGCTCGCGCGCTTCATGGCGACGGCGCTGATCCGGCGCCATGCGTGAGATCGCCATGGCCTGCTCGAACAGCGCCTCTTGTGAAGCCAGCTCTGGGTTGAAAGTGCGCAACAGGTCTTCGCTCTCCGCGCCGCGCTCGGCCAACACGTCTTTCACCAGCGCTTCAAAGATCTCGAAGGGCAGGTTGTTGGCAAAGCTTACATCCGTCAGCTGGTCGCGCACCACATCCAGGCGCAGCTTCCATTCCTCCGGCGCTTCGTCGCCGATGGCGTCGAGCAGGCCTTCGCGCTGCTGCGAATCGATCGCCTGCTGGCGCACCATTTCCTCGAACGTGGCCGAGGGCAGGATGCCGCGCTGGATCAGCTCATTGCGCATCTTGGTGCGTATGCGCCGGCGCAGGGTGGGGTACTGCGCCAGCGTCAGATAGATGCGATAAGCCGGGTCGATCGAGCCAAGGGGCAGCGTCATAATTCAAAAAAGCCGCAAGCGCACTACATGCGGGCGGCAAACCTTGCGTAAATTGTAAATCGCCGTGAGCTTACTTGCCCAAATGCATGGGCATGATTACGTGCAAAAAGTCTTCGCTCCCCATCGGGCGCATCACACCCGGCGCGGCCGGCGCGGTGGTTTCCAGCGCGACATTCGGCGTCTTCATCACTTCCAGCGCCTCACGCAGGTAGCGCACATTGAAGGCGATCAGCACGCCGTTGCCTTCCACTGTGGCGTCCACCTTGCTGTCATTGGAGCCGGTTTCCTCCGCCGTGGCCGAGATGTCGACCACGCCCGGAGCCTTGCCCTCGCCCGGCTTGATCTCCAGCCGCGTGATGTGCGAGCTCTCGCGGGCAAAGATCTCTGCCTGGCGCGCTGCCTTCAAAAAGGCGTCGGTCGCCACCACCGTGCGCGTCTTGAAGCTGGTCGGCACGATCTGCTGGATCTCAGGGAAGGCGCCTTCCACCAGCTGGCAGCGTAGCTCGGCATTCTTCATGCTGAAGATCACCTGGCCGCGGCCCGCCGGCATCACCATGCTGATGTTCTCTTTGTCATCGGTGGCGATCCGCGCCACTTCGCTCAGCGCCCGCGCCGGAATGATGGCGCGCATCGTCTGCTCAGCCTTGGCGCCCAGCTTGGCCTTGCGGATCGACAAACGGAAGCCGTCGGCTGCCACCAGCGTCAGGTCCTTGCCCTCGACGGTGGTCAGCACGCCGGTCAGCACCGGGCGCGCGTCGTCTTTCGACGCCGCAAATACCACCTGCTGGATCATTTCCTTGAAGTCTCCGGCAGGCAGCTCGATGCCCGTCGCCTTATCCGGCTCCGGCATCGGCGGGAATTCCTGCGCATCGATGCCCTTAATCTCAGCCTTGGCGCGCCCCGCTTTGATGTGCAGCGTCTGCGTGCGCACCGCCAGATCCAGCTCGATCGTCTCGCCAGGGAATGTAGATACCAGGTCGATCAGGGTACGAGCCGGCACCGTGGTGGCGCCTTCCTCGCTGATCTTGGCATTGATCCAGCAGGTAATGCCCATCTCACGGTCAGTTGCGGACAGTTTTAGCCGCCCATCCTCAGCAGAAATGAGCACATTTGCCAAAACAGGGTATGTACTGCGCGAAGAAACGGCGCGCGAGACGATATTGAGGCCCTGGGCCAAATTCTCTTGGGGGACTGAGACTTTCATGGGCACAAACTCCCGCTTAAGGATGCTAGCGGCCAAAAGCCGCTACGATGGCTCAGTATATCATCTGATTGGTTGCCGCTAAACACCCCGATTTTTAAGCAAAATGCGGGCCTGTACAGGCCCGCATTCTTGGTTTTACTCGGCTTTTCGATGCCTTACAACCAGCCGCGCAGCTGCATGGCTTCCACGACTGAGCTGATCGCCACCATATAGGCTGCATCGCGCATCTTGACCTTCTCGCCCACCGACATCTTGAGCACCTTGCCGAAGGCTTCGGTCATCTTCATATCCAGCCGCTGGATCACTTCCTCCTGCGACCAGTAATAGTTCATGTCGTTCTGCACGCCCTCAAAGTACGAGACGGTTACGCCACCGCTGTTGCACAAGAAGTCGGGGATGACGAAGATATTGCGCTTCTCCAGTTCTTCGTCGCCCTCCAGCGTCGTCGGCCCATTGGCGCCTTCCGCCACGATCTTGACCGTGTCGCTGATCTTCTTGCCGCTCTCGGCGTTGATCTGGCCTTCCAGCGCTGCAGGGATCAGCACATCTGCATCCTGCGAGATCCAGTCGTCGCCGCCGCTGATCGTGTATCCGGCCTCCTGCGCCTTGGCCTTGTTGATCGAGCCATATTCGTCGGTGATGTTCTGCAAAAAGGCAATGTCCAGGCCCTTCTTGCTGCTCACGCTTAGCGATGCCTTCTCTTCGCGGTCCCAATACGAAACGCACAGTACCTTGCCACCCAACAGCTGCGTGAAGCCCAACCCGGCGAACTGGGCCACGTTGCCAAAGCCCTGGATCGACGCGCTGGTCTTGCTTGGGTCCAGCTTGAGATGCTTCATCGCCTCGCGCACGTTATAGATCACGCCGTACCCGGTGGCTTCCTTCCGACCCTTGGAGCCGCCGCCGCCCACCGGTTTACCGGTGATCACGCCGGGCGTGTACTGGCCCACCAGCTTGGAATACTCGTCCATCATCCAGCCCATCATCTGCGGGGTCGTGCCCACATCCGGCGCCGGCACATCCACGCGCGGCCCCAGGTTGTGATGGATCTGGCCCACCCAGCCGCGGCACAGTTGCTCTTTCTCTTTCAACGAGAGCGAAGCCGAATCCACCGCCACGCCGCCTTTGGCGCCGCCCAGCGGAATGTCGGCCACCGCACACTTCCACGTCATCCACATCGCCAGGGCGCGCACGGTGTCCATCGTCTCCGACTGGTGAAAACGAATGCCGCCCTTTGTCGGCCCGCGCGAATCATTGTGCTGCACGCGATAGCCAAAGAACACCTTCTGGCTGCCATCGTCCATACGCACCGGGATCTGGAACTTGAACTCGCGGCGCGGCCAGCGCAGCTGCTCGGCCACATCCGTGTCCAGATGCAGCTGCTTGGCCACGTTGTCAAACTGGGCTTGGGCGATGCTGAAAGCGTTGGTGGTTTCCGACATTACTCTCCTGCTTACTAGGGTGGGTATTTAAACAACTATGCGGGCGCCTCGGTAGACAGCCCGCAGTTTAAAACAAGGTCTCGTTCTGATTAGCCGATTTTGATCTCATCGCAGAGTTCAGGTTTCGGTCAACAACACTACAGATAAATTCTACTCTGTTTTGACCTGCGGGTTAGGAAGTTTCACCGGCCCACGTCCTCCGCGCGGCGCACAGTCACCTTCTCGCCCTTGCGGATCACGCCCGGCTTCTCCACCCACGCCACCAGGCCGCGCTTGCCGATCGCCTGCTTGGGGAACGCGGAGCGCAGCTCCGGCCGGCCCGGGTACTGCTCCGCCAGGCAGCCGCCCGCCGTTACGCACGGCATGTTTTCGCCTTCCACCACCACGCCCGCGCCGCCCTCAAAGTACAGCCGGCTGCCGGCCGGCAGCTGCGTCAGGTCCGGCACGCCCGAAAGCATCAGATTGGCGCCCAGCCAGGCCGGCTCCACGCGCTCAACACCCATCGCCGTGGCGATCTGCGCCAATTCTTCGGCCGAGACGATCGAGATCTGGCGCACATTGCGGATCAGTTCGCCTTTGGGATACGGCGCCTGGAATTTGTTGGCTTTCATGGTCAGGCCAAAATGCTTGTCGCCCACCAAGCCTTCCAAAGTCGTTTCTACTTCCTCAAGTTCAGTGCTGGGTATCAACTCCGGCGTGATCGCCAGCGCCTCAACTACCCCACGCATATCCTCAGCCATCTGTCCTCACTTTCCCAGCTTGCTCAGCTGGGCCTGCAATTCTTCACGCACGGCGGCCGGGTTGGCTTTGCCGCCCGCCTTTTGCATTACTTGCCCGAATAAGAAATTCAGCAGCGGCGCATTCCCGGCCAGATAGTCGACCGCTTGTTTGGGATTAGATACGATCACTTCGCTCACCCACGCAGCCAGCTGGCCGCTGTCCGAGATTTGCTGCAACCCGCGCGCTTTGATGATGCTGGTCGGGCTGCCGCCTTCGACGAACAACACACCCAGCACCTCGCGCCCGCCGGCCGCGTTCACCTTGCCAGCCGCCACCTGGTCACACAAGGCCGCCAGTTGCTTGGCGCCAAAGCGCAGGCCTGCTATCTCAACGCCCGCTTCGTTCATCAATCCAAACAACGGGCCAGTCAGCCAGTTGGCGATCAGCTTGGCGTCAGCCGTCTTGGCCGCGGCAACCGTGGCTTCATAGAGATCTGCCACTTCACGCTCGGCTACGATCACATTGGCGTCATACGCTTTCAAGCCATATTTCTTGATAAACCGCTCGCGCCGCGCCTGCGGCAGTTCCGGCAAACCTTTGCGGATCTTGTCAACCCAGGCTTTCTCCAGCACCAGCGGCGGCAGGTCCGGCTCGGGGAAGTAGCGGTAATCCTCTGCCACTTCCTTGGAGCGCTGTGCCTGCGTGGTGCCGCGGCCGTCGTCCCAGCCCAGGGTCTGCTGCACCACTTGGCCGCCGGCTTCCACCAGCTGTTCCTGGCGCGCCAGTTCATACGTTGTGGCGCGCTCCAGCGAACGGAAGCTGTTGAGGTTCTTGATCTCGGCCCGCGTCCCAAATTCCGTGCTGCCGATGGGGCGGATGGAAATATTGGGCTCGATGCGCATCAAGCCCTTCTCCAGGTTGCCGGAGTTGACCCCCACATAGCGCAAGATACTACGCAGCGCATACGCGCAGTTGCGCACCGCCTCGACGGAGTGCAGCTCCGGCTCAGTCACGATCTCCAGCAGCGGCACACCGCTGCGGTTCAAGTCCACCAATGAAAACCGCTGGCCTTCGCGCTCCACATGGGTCAGCTTGCCGGTGTCTTCTTCAATATGCACCCGGCGGATGGCGACCCGCTGCTCGCCCTCGGCAGTATCGATCATCAGCCAGCCATTCTGTGCCAGCGGCTGTTCGTATTGCGAGATCTGGAACCCTTTGGGCAGGTCCGGGTAAAAATAGCTCTTGCGCGCAAAGATGCTGGTCAGGTTGATCGTGCAGTTCAGCGCCAGCGCCACCCGCAGCGCATACTCCACCGCCGCCTGGTTGATCACCGGCAGCATGCCGGGCATACCGGCGCACACCGGGCACACCGCAATGTTCGGCTCGCCCACTGTGGAATCCACCACCGGGCACGCGCAGAACATCTTGCTGCGCGTCTCCAGCACTGCGTGCACTTCAAGCCCGATAACAGGCTGGTACTTGCTGGACATACTACTTACCCAGCCTCCCCACTTACCGAGGAATCGTCGCCCACGTTGACCTGGCCGCGCACGCCGCGTACTTGGCTGCGCTCGCCGATCAGCGAGTGTTTCAGTACGCTGTCCTCGATGACGACTTCACGCTCCACCACCGCATCTTCAATTGTGCTGTTGCGCACGGCCGAGCCCGCCCCGATCGAGACATACGGCCCCAGCTCGCTGTTCTCAACTGTGGCGCTGGGGTGGATGTATACCGGCGGCCGCAGTGTCACACCGGCGCGCTCGGACGCGCCGCTGTTGTCGCGGCCCTTCTCCAGCAGCTTCTGATTTGTCTCAAGCACCGTATCCGGCAACCCGGCGTCCAGCCATTCGCCCACCACTTCGGTGCGCATGCGCAGCCCCTTCTTGAGCATGATGTCGATCGCGTCGGCCAAAAAATACTCGTTCTTGGTCAGCACGCCTTTTTCCATCTGCTCGTCGATGGCGGTCATCAGATCTTCGCCGCGCTTGAAGTAATAGATGCCCACCACCGCCAGGTTGTTGCTCATGTCGCTGGGTTTTTCGATCAGGCCGCTCACCAGTCCGTCTGCGCCCAGCGCCGCCACGCCAAAACGGCGCGGGTCGGGCACGGGTTTCACCCATGCCACCGCGTCCACTTCTTCCTTGTCCAGGGCGGAGAAGTCGGTCTCCACCACCGTATCCACAAAGATCACCAGGGTCGGCCCGCGCATAAAATCGCGCGCCTGGGCCAGCGCATGTGACTGGCCCTTCATTTCCTTTTGCTCTACAAAGTGGGCTTTCACCTTGGGGTGCTCGGCCTTCATGTACGCCTGCACCTGCTCGCCCAGCCAGCCTACGATGAACACCATCTCGGCCTGCTCGGCGCCGGGCGCGGTCTGCAGGAGTTTCAGCACATGCCCCAATATCGTGTCGCCCGCCGCGGTCAGCAACGGTTTGGGGCGGCTCCAGGTGTGCGGGCGCAGGCGCGTGCCAAAGCCGGCCATGGGCACAATGATCTTCAGTGTCTCGCTCATGGTCATCTCCTCGCTACAGCGCTGGCGCCTGTTTGTGCCAGTCCGTCACCTTTTGGTAAGCCGCCGCCACCGCCAGCAGGCGCTCGTCCGCAAAGTGCGGCCCCAGCATCTGCAGCCCGATCGGCAAGCTTTGTCCGTCAAATCCGGCACACACACACAGGCCGGGCACGCCCGCCAGGTTGGCGGGCAGGGTGAATACGTCTTCCAGGTACATCTCCAGTGGATCGTTGCCGTGCGCTCCGATGCGAAATGCCGTGCTGGGGGTCGAAGGAGCGGCGATGATGTCCACTTTTTTGAATACGTTGTCAAAATCCCGGCGGATCAGCGCGCGCACTTTCTGCGCCTGGCCGTAATAAGCATCGTAGTATCCGGCAGACAACGCATACGAGCCGATCATGATACGTCGCTTGACCTCAGGCCCAAACCCTGCCCCTCGGCTGCGCTTAAACATCTCGATCAAGTCATCCTGCGCCACGCGCAGCCCGTAGCGCACGCCGTCAAAGCGCGCCAGGTTGGCCGAGGCCTCTGCCGGGGCGATGATGTAGTACACCGGCAGGGCGTACTCCGTATGCGGCAGGCTCACGGGCACCGCCTTGGCGCCCAAGGCCTCCAGCTGGCGGATCGCTTCCCGAACCCCATTCTCCACTTCAGCCGAAAGGCCGTCAATGAAGTATTCCTTGGGCACGCCGATGCGCAAGCCTTTGAGCGATTTACCGCTCGGTTTCTCCAGCTTGGGAGTCTTCTCCACCGTGGTGGCATCCCGCGGGTCGTAGCCACCCATCACTTTGAGGATCAGGCCCGCGTCCGCGGCATCCCGTGCCAGCACGCCCACCGTATCCAAAGAGGAGCCGAACGCCACCAGCCCATAGCGCGAGACGCGCCCATAGGTGGTCTTGAGCCCGCTCAGCCCGCAGAACGCCGCCGGCTGGCGCACGCTGCCGCCCGTGTCTGTGCCCAGCGCTACTGGCGCCAGGCGGGCGGCCACCGCCGCGGCACTGCCGCCGCTGCTGCCGCCCGGCACACGCGTTTCATCCCAGGGGTTGTGCGTAACCCCATAGGCCGAATTCTCGGTGGAGGAACCCATGGCAAATTCGTCGGTATTGGTCTTCCCCAGGATCACTACACCAGCGTCCAGCAGCCGCTGGACGCTGGTGGCGGTGTAGCTGGGCACAAAATTTTCGAGAATGCGGGAGCCGCAGGTGGCCGGCATGCCAGCCACTGCCAGCACGTCCTTCACCGCGATCGGTAGGCCCAGCAACGCCGGCAGCTTGGCGCTCTTGCTGCGCTTTGCCTTGGCATACTGCTTGTCTGCCGCCGCGGCCGCCTGCAGTGCGCTCTCCGCCGCCACATGCAAATAGGCGTTCAGGCGCGGGTTGTGCTGCTCAATGCGCTCCAGGTACGCGCGCGTCAGTTCAACGCTCGAGAATTTCCCCGCTCGCAATCCTGCGAGCGCCTGTTTGGCGCTCAGTTCGTGCAGGCCGGCGCTCACGGGCCACCATCCAGCACGGGCGGCACCTTGAATTGCTCGTCGCTGGCGTCCGGCGCGTTGGCCAGCAGGTCGGCGCGCGGCATCGCCGCGGCCGGCTCATCCGGCCGCAGGCGGCTGCGTTCCACCACAATGCTGGCCATGGCCGGCACATCTTTGGTGTCCAGCTCCTGCAGCTTGCCTACATGCTCAAGAATGTTGGAGAGTTGTTCCCCAAAACGCTCTTTTTCTTCTTCGCTCAGGTGCAGGCGCGCCAGCAGTGCAATATGTTCAACGTCTTCTTTGGTTAAGCGCATACGGGCTAATTATAAATCGGCGCACCCTTCGCCGCCCTGCAATGTACCCAGGCAGGCTTACCAATCCTGTGCATACCAGCGCAGGTATTGCTCCACATGGCTGCTCCAGTACGTCTCGCTGTGGTCGCCGCTGAACAGATACCACTCGTGCGGGATGTTGCGCTCGGTCAGTAACTCCTCGAACCAGATGGCCGAGTTCAAAATGACGCGCTGGTCGCGCTCGCCAATGTCCAGCCAGATGCGCGGCATCAATTCTGCAGGCATCTCGTCCAGCCAGCCGCGCATCTGTGGTGCATCTTCCTGGAACACGGGTGGGCTGTGCCCACCCACCGCGGAGAACAACTCGGGGTGATTGAAGGCAAAGTGGATCGCCCACGAGGCCCCGCGCGACAGGCCGCCAATGACGCGGTTCTCGCGCTCCGCCAGCGTGCGGTAGTGATCATCCACCCAGGGCAGCAATTCCTCGATCAGCGCTTGCCTGAACGGGTCTTGTGAGGGCTGGTTCGACGCGCGGTCATACGGCATCACAATGATGAACGGGGCCACTTCGCCCGCGGCGATCAGCGCGCTGGCCGTGTCATCCGCTCCCAGCCGGTCCCATTGGTCATCGTTGTAGGTCTGGCCGTGCACCAGGTACAGCACCGGGTAGCGCTCCACGCTCTGGTCATAGCACGGCGGTGTATACACGCGGAAGCGCAGTCCGTAATCCAGAAACGCGGAAGGCTCCTCGTGATACTCCACCTGGCCGCCCACATCCAGGCACTCCGCCTTCACCAGCTGGGTGGCCAGCGCCGCCTGCGTCTCGGTCGCCTTCACCAAATTCACGTCCAGTGTCGCCGTGGCCGCGATCGTCGAAGGCTGCGCTGTTTCCGTCGCATCCGCCCCTTGCGTGGCCACCACTCCCTGGTTGTCGCCGGCACACGCCGCCAGCAGCAAGGCCCCCAAAGTAAGCACCAGCAACGCCACAGTCCGTCCTTGCGAGGAGCGATGCCCAGGAGAATATCTGTGTTTATCTGTGTTCATCTGTGGTTAAACAAAAAAAAAGAAAACGCTATGCCTCACGGCTCATTAGCCGCGGGCGAAGCGCTCTTCTTTCCACACATTGGCGTTGTTGTGATACCCCGCCTGCTCCCAGAAGCCCAACTGGTCCTCGTTCAAAAACTCCAGGCCGCGCAGCCACTTGGCGCCCTTCCATAGATACGGCGTCTCCAGATCCTCACGCCCACGGATGTAGCCCACCACGCCGCGCAACGGCAGCCCATGGTCAGGATCCAACAGCTGCCCGTTGAACATATCCGCCAGCAGAAAGTTCTCCGCCAGCGCCACTTCGATCGGCAAATTGACTGTAAATCCATACTCGGCATGCTGCAGCAGATGCTTCGCCGTCGGCTTGAGTCTGATCAGGCCATGGTCCACCAGGTCCTTCAGGCCCACACCTTCCCACTCGGTGTCAAACTTGCTCCAGCGCGTGACGCAGTGCAGGTCCATCACCACTTTGCGCCGCGGCAGCTGCTTGAACGCGTCCCAGCTCCAGCGCTGCTCTTGCTCTACCTCGCCCCACACGCGCAGGTCCCAGGTCTCGGGATTAAAGAGCGGCACCGGCCCGTAATGCAGCACCGGGAACTTCTGCGTCAGCGATTGTCCCGGCGGCAGCCGCCCCTCGCTGCGCACCCGCGCTTCTTCCTCGCGTCGATCCTTTGAGAAGTCAAACATGGCTTCAGTATACGGCGGCTCGCTCCGCTCACAAGATGAGCGTGGCTTAAATCTCCAGCGAATCTCCGGGCTGCATCACAAACGCCTTGGCCTCCGTTTCCGCGTTCACCCGCTTGACCCAGGCATGCTCGTCCTGCTTGATCACATCCCAGGTCGAATAGTGATACGGCTGCACGCGCTTGGGGCGCAGCAGCTTGACCGCCTTCAGCGCATCATCCGGCCCCATCGTGAAGTTATCGCCGATCGGCAGGGCCGCGAACTCCACGCCCTCGTCGCCGATCAACGCCATGTCGCCGAACAAGCCAGTATCGCATCCCAAGTAGACCTTCTTGCCCTCCGGCGTGGTCAGCAAAAATCCGCTCGCCGTGCCCCCCGGGAAGCCGTCCGGAAACCCAGACCCGTGCGCGGCTTGCGTCAGCTTCAAATAGCCAAACGGGTGCGTGAAACCGCCGCCAATATGCTGCCCATGGGTCTTGAAGCCTTTGGCGGCGTAATAGCGCGCGATCTCATCATTGGCAATGATGGTGGCGCCGGTCCGCTGGGCAATAGGCTCCACATCCCCCGAGTGATCCCAGTGCCCGTGGCTCACCAATATATAGTCCGCTGGCACGTCATCCATAGCGATCGAGGCCTGGGCGTTCTCCCTAAAGAACGGATCCACGACCACATGCAGTCCGTTGATCACAAAGCCACAGGTGGCGTGTCCATACCAAATATAGGTAGAGGTCATATATCTCCTTGGAATAAAGGGTAGCTTATTTCTATAAACCCTAACTATCCTTATAGTTATTGTGTCTATGTATTTAGTATTCGTACTAGGGCCTGTGGATTTGTGGATACCCGTCCAGTTAAGGGGAGTTTGCTGAAGATACGGGAGTTATACAAGATTGAGGCGGTGTATATGTGGGTACGTTTATAAAAACTTACCCACGTTCATAAATCTAAACAATTGGGGATAGAACCGCCCTTTTTCGCACTGCGTATGGAGGAGGACTACTTGTCAGTACATATCCACACAAAGGCCCACAGGTGTCCCCTAATAACTTAGGCAGGTGGTCGCAGGGTTTTCCACAAGCTAGACCCAGGTTTCACCCGCAGTTCTCCACAGAATAGCCCTGGTTATCCACAGTAGAGATAAAAAACCGCCGTAGACACACTGTCTACGGCGGTTTTGTGCCTGGTTTGAGCGAGGCTACTTGGACTGCTTGCGGGCACGCGTCACGAGCGTGAACACAGCAGACAGCACAGCATAGATCGTCAGAATGATCCACCAGGCATCCTCATACCCCATAAGGGACGCAATGATCATGGCCGCGGCCACCACCAGAGCCACCAGCACAGCTCCATAGTCTTTCAGAAATTTACTCATGGCAGATGTCCTTTCTTTTGAAGAAAACGATACAGCAGCGTGAATACGGCAGAAACCACCGCATGCACAACCAACATGAACCACCAGGCATTTTCATAACCTCTGAGAGAAGCGATGATTGTCACGGTTGCAACCGCCAGCGACCAGAACAGCCCGCCAAATACTTTCAAAAATTCAACCACAGGCAGCTTCTGTTCCTGGAGGATGCCCACGGAAGTCTCCGTGAACACCCAGGCCGCCAAACCCGGCAAGCTGCGGCCCGCTGCGCTCCGTTCCCTGAGCAGATCGTTGAAAGTCTGCTCCAATCCTTCGCCGAACGTCTCCAGATACGGCTTAGGGTATAAGCCGATCAGCGCCTTGTACCATTTGCGATACCGAGCGTGCTCTCGTGTTGCTGTCATAGGCGGAACGCTTTCGGCAGCAGCCGCTGCTGCCTGGCCACCGCAACCACCTCGCGGTAGCGCTCCAGCTCGGCGGCCAGCGCTTTCTGGCCCAGCGCGGTGATCTTGTAGTACACGCGGCGCTCTTCGTCCAGTTCCGGGTCGCGCTTCTTGTCGCTCTTGCTGACCAGCCCTGCAGCCAGCATTCGGTTCAGCGAGCCGTACAGCGTGCCCGGCCCCATGTTCACCTTGCCCTTTGTATCCTGCTCGACCTGCTTCATGATCCCGTAACCGTGCCGCTCTCTTATGGAGAGCGCCATAAGGATGTGCAAGACCGCCGGGGTAAGCGGCGAGTTGGCGTCCGTGGTCGTCATGTTGGCATGATACATCCGCAGCGGATATATGTCAAGTGCGGATATACGCAAACAGGACAGCCTCGAGGCTGTCCTGTTTGCCTTGTGCCGAAGGTGGGAATCGAACCCACACTCCCAAGGGAACGCGATTTTGAGTCGCGCGCGTCTGCCAGTTCCGCCACTTCGGCTAGATGTGAGCGCAAAGTATAATCACCAGAAAACCAAGGGTCAACAACAAGTTTGTAAAACCTGAACGCGAAGTCACCCTATCTGTGGAGTAGCGTCGCCGAGCGTCAGCTCGGCAGCTACTCCAAAAGTTGTACGGGTTTGTGTGTCACCTTGGCTAACTATAAGGACTAGTGCAACGTATGAAGTTAGCAATCATCGGCCTGCCGCAAGCCGGCAAGACCACCATCTTCAACGCCCTCACTCGCAGCAACCGCCCGCTCAGCATGAGCGCCGGCCGCATCGAGACCACCACCGCCGTCGTAGACGTGCCTGATGAGCGCCTCCACAAACTGGCCGCCCTCTTCGCCTCCAAGAAGATCGTCCACGCCCAGATCTCCTTCGCCGATGTGGCCGGCATGGGCTCCGCCGACTCCGGCCAGGGCCTCAGTGGCCAGCTGCTCAATGCCCTCAGCGGCATGGACGGCCTGCTCATCATCCTGCGCGCCTTCGAGGATGACAGTGTGGCCCACCCCGCCCTCACCGTTGACGCCGCCCGAGACCTGCGCTCCATCGAGGACGAGCTGCTGCTCAATGACCTTATCATCGTCGAGCGCAAGCTGCAGAAGCTCAAAGAAGAGCGCGGCAAGGGCGGCCGAGACATCGCCGCCCTTGATCGCCAGATCGCCCACTTCGAAAAGCTGCACGCCGCCCTCTCAGACAACAAGCCGCTGCGCGTCGCCGGCCTCACCGAAGACGAGCAAACCGCCAGCGCCGGCATCGGCCTGCTGACCCTTAAGCCCATCCTCGCCGTGGTCAACCTCGGCGAAGGCCAGGCCCAACCCGCTTTCGACACGCTCTTGCCCGTGCTTGCCTTGCAAGGCAAACTTGAAATGGAACTGGCCCAACTGCCCGCCGACGAACAAACCATATTCTTACAAGAATATGGTTTGCAGGAGCCCGGCTCGCTGCGCGTCATCCGCGCCGCCTACGACCTGATGGACACGCAGACCTTCTACACCGTCGGCGAGCCCGAGGCCCACGCTTGGATGCTGCGCAAGCACGCCAGCGCCCTGGAGGCCGCCGGTGCCATCCACTCCGATATCGCCCGCGGCTTCATCCGCGCCGAAATCGTCTCCGGCGACGAGCTCCTCGAGCTCGGCGGCATGGCCCAGGCTCGCGACAAGGGCCGCCTCCGCCTTGAAGGCAAGGAGTACCCCATGCAAGACGGCGACATTATCAACGTTAGGTTTAATGTGTAGGGAGGACTTCTAGAGTGAAAGAAACGGGGAAATTCGTCAGGCCGTTACTAATCGCCACATCTGGATTGCTTGGGTTTGTTGTTTTAAGAAGCGCAGTCGTCGAAGAGAATTTCTTAACGAGCCTATACGAGGTTTTAACAGGCAGCATAAATTCAGTTTGGAGTGCTCTTGCCGCTCCTCCTGTTTTGGCGTCTTTGATAATTGCAGTGGCAATTTATGCCAGTAGAGAGTTCTTGGTGGATTTAGTGAAAGCCCGAGAGACCGAGTTCAAATTTGGAGCAGCATCCATAAAACTCAGCAAAGAACAGGTTGTCACAGCTCTGGTTGAGGAAGAACAGAGGGAACAACCCATCATCGAGCAACATGACACCGATAGCGAGCTTCAAGAGAAGGTTTTGCTGACAAGCCGATACATAAGAGGGCTTTCTAGCGACCACCGGAATTTACTACTTAAGCTTGATATTCATGGACAAACGTTTGAACAGCTTTTTGATATTGGCGTACAGCACATTATGGAAACAAGGGAAGAGCGAGATTCTATAGAAAAAATGTTTGCAATAGGCTACTTAGGAGCCTTTTTGTCTTTGACAATGATATTCATTCCCCTAAAGCGCGAAGGGAAAAATCAAGCAGGCAAAGATTTAGCAAGGCTTGACCTAACAAAAGAAGTTAGAGACTTAATCCACGAGTTAAATTCCTCAAAACCCAAATGAAGCAAAGAACCGAGTAAAAATCTCCCCGCTTCCAAATCATCTTTAGTTACACAGCTCGCCCCATACACAAACGAACAAATACCTGTTTTTGTTTCCCAACGCGGGTCTCAGAGGAAGCTTATAAGAATGCAAAACTCACATGAGCGTCTGCGGAGGGGGCTCGGGGGAACCAACTTTGGTTCCCCCGACGGGGTCGCAGGGGCAGCGCCCCTGCAAGAAAATTCACGATTGCAAACACCCTGCAATCTTTCTAAGCGCAGCAGTCCGCTTAATTCAAAACAAGCCACATCTGCTGCAAAAACACATTCCTAATGACGCAGCATGCTGCGCCCGCACTTATCTGCGTTCATCTGCCGTCAAACATCTGTGTCCATCTGTGGACTCCATTCTCAAGCGCAAAATCACCCCCTTCTCCATAATAGGCGCTGGAGCCCACACACCCATGCCGCGCCCCGCATCACTGCCCCTCAACACTATCCTCCACGGCGACTGCCTCGACGAATTGGCCAAGCTCCCCGCCAACTCGGTAGACCTCGTCTTCGCCGATCCCCCCTACAATCTCCAACTCGGCGGCGAGCTACGCCGCCCCAACAACACCAAAGTCCGCGGCGTCCAGGAAGCCTGGGATCGCTTTGATGACTTCGCCGCCTACGATGATTTCACCCGCGCCTGGCTCGCCGCCTGCCGCCGCGTCCTCAAGCCCACCGGCACCCTGTGGGTCATCGGCAGCTATCACAACATCCACCGCGTCGGCAGCATCCTGCAAGACCTCGGCTACTGGCTGCTCAACTCCATCGTCTGGGTCAAAGCCAACCCCACGCCCAACTTCCGCGGCACCCGCTTCACCAACGCCCACGAAACCCTGCTCTGGGCGCAGAAGGAGCAGGGCGCGCCGTATACCTTCAACTATCACGCCATGAAGTCGCTCAACGAGGACAAACAGATGCGCAGCGATTGGCTCCTGCCCATCGCCTCCGGCCGTGAGCGCTTGCGCGCCGATGGCGAGTCTGCCCACCCGACCCAGAAGCCGGAATCCCTTCTCTACCGCGTCCTGCTCTCCAGCACCAACCCGGGCGATGTTGTTCTCGACCCGTTCTTCGGCTCCGGCACCACCGGCGCCGTCGCCAAGCGCCTGCACCGCAACTGGCTCGGCATCGAGCGCGACGCCGCCTACGTCCGCCTCGCCCGCCGCCGCATCGGCCAGATCGAGCCCGTCGCTTATGAGAGCGGGCTCTTCGAATCTTACGAACCCCGCCGCGAGCCGCGCGTCCCCTTCGGCAACCTGCTCGAAGCCGGCCTGCTCGAAGCCGGCCAGCGCCTCTATCTAGGCGAAAAGGGCCGCGAGAGCGCCCGCATCCTCGCCGACGGCTCGCTCAAGTTCAACGGCCGCCGCGGCTCCATCCACCAGCTCGCCAAAGACGCTCTGGATGGCCCTGCCAACGGGTGGCAGCACTGGCACTACATCGACCCAGACACCGGCCAGCGCCGCCCCATCGACCACCTCCGCCAATTGTTGCGCCAGGCAACAAAAGTGAAGTAGATTAAACTATCCGGGTTATCTGCGCAGCGTGGCGCAGCCACGCATCTGTGTTCATCTGTGGATAATTTCCCGGCAAACTAAATATGAAGTCAAGAAAAGGAACACCATGACCGAATACACCCTTAGCCGCTGGTCTCTCAAAGACCTCTTCCCCGGCGCCGACAGCTCCGAGATGAAAGCCGCCATCAAAAAGCTCGAGAGCAACGTCACCGCCTTTGAAAAGCAGCGCGAAAAACTCACCGACACCATCAGTGACGCCGACTTCAAAGCCATCGTCACCCAGATGGAGCAAAACACCCGCCTCGCCGCTCGCATCGATCAGTTCGCCGGGCTCTGGTTCAGCGAAGACACCCAGAACCAGGAAGCCCAGGCCTTCCAGGCCCGCGTCGATCAGCTCATGGCCGAGCTCAGCAACAAGACCCTCTTCTTCAGCATTTGGTGGAAGGCGCTCTCTGATGACGTCGCCGCTAAGCTGCAAGCCTCCGCCGGGCCGGAGTTCGACTACTGGCTGCGTCAGATCCGCAACTTCAAACCCTACACCCTCACCGAGGCCGAAGAGAAGATCATCAACCTCAAAGACGTCACCGGCGCCAAAGCCATGCAGGCCCTCTACTCCGCCATCACTGACCGCTACGTCTTCAAAGTTGACGTAGACGGCGACATCAAAGAGCTCACCCGTGGCGAGCTGATGAAGCTGGCCTACAGCCCCAACCCAGACCATCGCCGCAACGCCTATCAGGAGCTCTACCGCGTCTATGGCGACGATGCGCCCATCCTCGGCCAGATGTACCAGACCGTCACGCGTGACTGGAAGTCCGAGAATCTCGACCTGCGCAAGTTCGAGAGCGCCATCTCCGTCCGCAACCTCGGCAACGACATCTCAGATGAGGTCGTCGACACCCTGCTCGGCGTCTCGGAGGAGAACACCCGCATCTTCCAGCGCTTCTTCAAAATGAAGGCCAAAGTCCTCGGCATGGACAAGCTGCGCCGTTACGATATCTATGCCCCGGTCGCCAAGTCCACCAAGGAATATTCCTACGACAAGGCCGTCGCCCTCACCCTCGAATCCTTCGGCAGCTTTGACCCCCAATTGGCCGATATCTCCCGCCGCATCTTTGATGCCGGCCACGTGGATAGCGAAGTCCGCAAGGGCAAGCGCGGCGGGGCCTTCTGCTCCTCCGCCGATCCGGCCCTGCTGCCGTATGTGTTGATCAACTACACCGGCGCCGCCCGCGATGTGTCCACTCTGGCCCACGAATTCGGCCATGCTGTGCACGCCGTCCTGGCCGACAAGCACAACGCCTTCAACTTCCACTCCTCGCTGCCGCTCGCTGAGACCGCATCCACCTTCGGTGAGATGCTGCTCATCGACCGCCTGCTCGAAGAAGAAACCGACCCCGCCGTCCGCCGAGACATCCTCTTCGGCCAGGTGGACGATGCCTACGCCACCATCATGCGCCAGGTCGGCTTCGCCCTCTTCGAGCGCCAGGCCCACGAGATGGTCGGCCAAGGCGCCAGCGTAGATGAGCTCTCCGCTGCCTACATGGCCAACTTGGACAGCCAATTCGGCGACTCCATGACCATTCCGGACGAGTTCAAGTATGAGTGGGTATCCATCCCGCACATCTACTATTACCCGTTCTATGTCTACGCCTACTCCTTCGGCCAGCTGCTGGTGTTCTCTCTCTACCAGCAGTACAAAGCCGAAGGCGACTCGTTCAAGCCGCGCTACATCCAGCTCCTGTCTGCAGGCGGCTCTGACTCGCCCGAGAATATCCTCAAGAACGCCGGCGTAGACATCAAAGACCCGGCCTTCTGGCAGGGCGGCTACGATGTCGTCGCCAACATGGTCAACGAGCTCGAGAAGCTGTCTTGACCGTCTTTGCGAGCGGAGCGAAGCAAACTCCAATCCAGCACAAAAAAAGGCCGGTGCAATTGCACCGGCCTTTCTTTTCCGTCCTGAACAGCGCTAGATCGGTTCCTCGTTGATCTCGTTCTGCTCATCTTCGCGGCGGCGTTCGCGCTGGGCATCGTACTCGCGCTCCTGCGTGCCGCTCACACGACCCTGGTCGTGCTCACGCGGGTCCTGCGCCGCAGAACCTCGCTTCTCGGACTGCTCGCCGTTCCCGGTTCGCAGCTCCTTGTCCTTGTTAGCTTTGTTGCCAGCCATTTTCTTCCTCCAGAGGCATTGGATTTAGTGATTGGCCTCACTTCGGCTAACGCCACCCCCTCATGGGCGTTACCGGATTGACCTGTCTCTCACATTAGCTTTGTCTGTGAAGCATGAGAGCCATATTGGAAACCAACGCCTCGCCTTGCAGATGTGTCAAGTGATCGACCTTGTAATAAAAAAGCCGGTGCACTGCACCGGCTTTTTATGTTCTCGGAATTCAACTGGAGTTTGCTACGCAAACCCCGCGCTGCGTAGCAGCGCACGCACTCAGTCAAGCCGCCAATACCACAGCTCGTCAATGCGATAGGTGTAATCCGCGGTCGTGGCCGCGTTCACATACAAACCAAAGCGGCCACCGGCAAAGTTTCCGTCTTCGATCTCGTCGATCTCGAATTGGTTGGCGTACAGCGTGATCACATCGCCGATCAAACGAATGCCGATGGTGTTGGTCTCCTGGCTGCCACGGCGGATGTAGTCGTTCTCCGTCCAGCCGATCAGCTCGGTCTTCGTATATGGCGCGGTGGAGTCGAGCCGGTCCAGGCGGTAGTGGCCATCACACGAGAATGCAACAATGTAGCCGCGGGCGCCGGCGCCAGTGGTCTGCGGCCCGCGCACTATGAAGCCATAGGCTTGTTTGCCGCTGCAGTTGTCGGTGCGCACCGTCATCTGCAGGAACATGTCATTGGGGGAGGGAGCTGTGAACCACCAAGTGTCAAAGCCGGCCTGCTTGCCCGTCACGTTCAGGAAACCGCCGCCCAGCGCCAGGCGCAGCAGGTTGTCATTCGGCAGCCCGTTGGAATCGGCCCAGTTGCGGTCCGAATCCATGCTGTCGTACAGCGTAGGCGTGTTGCCATACTGGCTGCGCGGGTCAAACGGCAGCGGCGTCGGGGTGGGGGTGAAGGTTGGCGTTTCCGTGGGCGGCAGAGTCTCTGTTGGGGGCAGGGTCTCGGTCGGCTCCGGCGTGTTGGTTGGCAGTGGAGTTTCGGTGGCGGTGGCGGCCAGCGTTGGCGTTTCGCTGGGCGGCGGCAGCGGGGTTTCCGTGGCAGTGGGGGTGGGCGCGAACGGCAGCGCGCACGCGCTCAGCATCAGGCTGAGGACAGCCAGTAAGGGCAAGGTTCGTTTCATGGGTCGTTCCTTATTCTCCGCTTGAACTATAGAGCAAGCCTGCCTTTTTTGCACAAAAAGTACGCCTGCGTAATTGTTAAGCTGCAAAATGACCCAGTTGCTTGATTACCCCCGCCCACGCTGGTATAAGAAATCTTGCCATGTATATTGCCATTGAAGGCGTGATCGGGGTGGGCAAGACCACCCTGGCACGCCTGCTCCAGGAACGTTTTGATGCAGAGCTGCGCCTTGAGGTGTTTGACGAAAACCCCTTTTTGTCAGATTTTTATGCTGACCGGGCGCGGTATGCATTCCAGACCCAGATCTTCTTTCTGCTCAGCCGCTATCACCAACAGAACGGGTTTGCCCCCGACATTCTCACCAAGGGCAAGAACCTCATCACAGACTACACCTTTGCCAAGGACGCGCTTTTTGCGCGCATCAACCTGGTGGGGGATGAGCTGGAGATGTACTACAACGTGCACGACGCGTTGGCCGAAAAGATCCAGCTGCCCGAGCTCATTGTGTACTTGCAGGCCTCCACCGATGTGCTCATGCAGCGCATCGCCCGCCGTGACCGCCCGTACGAGCGCCAGATGGAGCGGGCTTACATTGATACGCTCAATCAGGCCTATGAGGGCTTTTTTGACGATTACATCAAGGGTGTGCCGGTGTTGCGCATCCCGACCGATGAGCTCGATATTGTCAGCAGCCCGCAGGCGCAGGATCATGTAGAGCAGTTGATCCGTGACGCCATACAGTCAGCGCCGCGCCAAACCCAGCTTCCGCTTGAATAAAAAAGACCTGCATCGCAGGTCTTTTTTATTTGAACAACACTAATTTTCATATCGACTATCATCTATTTGTTGGTCTCTCCGGCTGATGCGTGGTGTGGCTTCGGTCGGCGCGTCCAACGCGGCCCAGCGTGCTTCGGCCGCTGCCAGGTCTTCCTTGCTGGCCCGGCGCACCAGTGACCATTTGCCGCAATGCGGGCAGCGGTCAAATTTCTTGGCGCCCATATTGAAACTAAAGAAGCGCAGCGGGTACGGCAAACCGCACTTGGGGCACACCGCGCCGCCGCTTACACCATACTTGCCGCGCTGCGGCTTTTTGCTGCTCAACATGGCCGGCACTACCGTCGCCAACAGCGTCACTGCCAACACAACCCCCAGGATGGGGAAGACCAGCTCAACCATCTTGCCGCGGGCCTGCTCGGCCGAAAGAAAAATGCGCGTGATCTCATTCGAACGCAGCTGGCTGCCATCGCTTAGATAGCCCAGCGCATACATGGTGCGCTCACCGGGCGCATAGTCCTTGGTGGTGAACTGCACCCGGAACGGCTCTTCGTCAACGTTGCCGATCAGCTCGCTGTCGACATAAAACTCCACGCGCTGCAGGTTGCTGGGCCCGCTGGCGCGCAGGCTGAACAAGCCTTCAATGTCGCTGCCAAAACCAGCGTAGCCAAAGTCTCGGCTCATGCTGAGCGTCAGGCCGGCGTCCTGCGCGTGCGCAGGTATGACGGCGATGAATAGGGCGGCGAGAACTACAAATAAAGCAAGTTTTTTCAATGGATTACCTCCAACGCGTCAGGATCGTCTCGCGTTGAAACAAGCGGACTGCAAAATATAGTAGCGCAAGATCAATGAACACCAGCGCTCCGGCAATGCTGAGCATCAGCGATTGATTGAGCGCCACGGCCCCAAACATCTGGCCGAGGAAGAGAGCCATTACCGGAAGGATCAGCAGCGCCGCCAGCTGCTCCGCGGCACGCGGGTCGTTCACGCGCGAGGAGATCATGATCGCCAGGCTTACCCCGGTCACCGAGACCAGCGGGCCGACCACAAAGATGCCCAGCAGCCACAGCGGTGACAGCAGGCGCGTCGCCACCGGGCCGCCGGCTATCACGCTGGTGCCGATGGCAAAAATGGTGAAGCTGGCCAGGCTGGCAAACAGCGCCGGCAGCGCCGCCGCCAGCGCTTTACCGGTCAGCAGCTCAGCCGTGGTGATGGGGGTTGCCAGCAAAGGTTCCAGGGTGCGTGTGGTCTTTTCGCCCACGATACTGTAGGACGCGATCGTGATGGGGATGATGGCCGGCATTAGCAGGAACAACACAAGGAACTGCTGCAGCAAAATAAGCTGCGTACACTGCAAGCCCTCCAGCGGGCCGCAGGCAGTTTCGAGCGCGGCCAGCAGCGGCCCAAACTCGGATTGCACTGCGCTTAGGTCGGCGCCGACGGTGGTGTACAGCAGGCCCAATGGAATGAGCGCAAAGACCAGCGGCATGAACACTACGCTGAAGATCACCAGCTTGTTGCGGAATACCTCCGCCCATTCCTTGCTGATAAGTACGCCTATCTTTTTCATGTCGCCGCCTCTGGCTGGGCCTGGGCGCCTAGCAGTTGAAAGTACACGTCTTCCAGGCTCTGGCGGATCTCGCCTACGAACTGCACGTCAGCGCCTAGCCCAACCAGCTCGCGCAGCAGTTCAGGGTTGTGGGCTTCTGGGTCGTCCAGCTTCACCACGATCTTGTCGCCGCGCAGATCGGCCTCATGGACATAGCTTTTCTGGCGCAGCGCATTGACAAATGCTTCTTTGGCTGCGGCCAGATGGAAAACCACCGAGCGGCCAAACAACTTGCGCCGCAAGCTGTTTGGCGTGTCCACTGCCAGCAGCTTGGACTTGAAGACCGCGATACGGTCGCATAGACGGTCGGCCTCGTCGAGGTTGTGGGTGGTGACAATGATGGTGCGGCCCTCGCCGCGCAGCTGCTCGATAAAATCGCGCACTACTCGCGAAGCCTCGGGGTCCAGGCCGCTGGTCGGCTCATCCAGAAAGATGACTTTGGGCTCGTGCAGCAGGGCGCGGGCAATGGCCAGCTTCTGGCGCATACCCTTCGAGAAGCCGCCCACAGCTTCGTGGCGGCGGCCCCACAGGCCCAGCATGCGCAGATAGCGTTCCACCTGACCGGGGATGTTGTCCACTTCGTACATCCTGGCAAAGAAATCCAGGTTGCGCTCGGCACTTAGTTGCTCGTACATGCCGGGTGTCTCGGTCAGAATGCCGATGTCCTTGCGCAGTTGGGTATTGTCGTCGCCCACGCGGTGGCCGGCCACCCAGGCTTCGCCTTCGGTGGGCGAGATCAGCGCCGCTAGCATGCGGATGGTGGTGGTCTTGCCGGCCCCGTTAGGGCCGAGCAGACCAAACACTTCACCCACCGGGATCTTGAGGTCAATATGGTCCACCGCCTCCAGGCTGCCGAAGCGCTTGGTCAAGCCGCTGGCAATGATCGCATCGGCGCTGGGCGGCGTGGCCGGGCCTGCAGACGGGCCGGATGTTTCACGTGAAACATCGCTGGTCGTTCCGCCCACCTCGCCATTCTTCCACAGCAGATAGGCTGCCAGCAGGGCGCTGGGTAGGCCACCGATCAGGCCGGTCGGCAGCGGCCCCAGCAGGGAGTTCAGGCCGGGAGCATCCAGATGGGTCATGTAAATGCCCACGCCGGCGATGGCGTTGATGCTGCCGTGGGCGATGACCGCCGGCCACACACTGCCGCCGCGCAAGGTGAGCCAGCCGATGATGACCGCCAGCGGGATGGTGAACCACACCATCGCCAGAATACCGGTCCAGGGCTCGCCCCAATAGCCGAAGCCGTAGTTGTGACCCATGGCAATGATCGGCGCGTGCCACAAACCCCAGATGACGCCGACCGCCAGCATGGCCTTGCGGAAACCGAGTGGCATCAGCTTGGGCTGCAGATAGGCCCGCCAGCCAAACTCTTCGCCGAAGGTAAAGATGCCGTTGATGATCGGCCCAAGCAATACGCCTTGCCCGATCTGGATCAGCATCACTGTCCAAACATCAAAGGGCAATTCCTGCCCCGCCATAGCGGCCGCATTGTCCAGTACGGTTTGCAGCGGGGTCAGGTTGCTGTCAAAGTGGCTGGGGTAAATGGCAAAGTACACCACCAAGCCCAACAAGGTCAGGATCGGCGGCAGCACCCAGGCCAGGACCCAGCTCATCCAGTTGCGGCCGGCCTGCGGGCGCAGCCACATGTCCTTCCAGCCTTCGCGCGTGATCACGCGGGTCAGCAGGTGCGCAACCGCGGGCGCCCACATACAGCCCAGCGCCAGCAGCGCGGTGGCCAACGTGATGCCAGTGCCCGGCAGGATCTCGGGGCTGTTGACCAGGCCACCGTTGAGATAGATCACGCCCGCGATCGCCCAACAAAGGCCAAAGGCCAGGCCTACAAAGATCCAAATACGTCGTGTGTCTAGAGTGTTCATGCTGCTCCTATGTTTCACGTGAAACTATCTTCAGTTTATAAAGTACACCAGCCCGCCGATGATCACAGCGCATAACAGCAGCGTGCCGGTGACGATGTAGATCGCAAAGCGCCCATCACTGATCCCGTATTGCGTGCGGTAGGGGTCTGTGCCTGCGCCGGCGCCAGTGTTGACGCGTGACTTGGCGCCGCGCGGTCGCTTGAGACGGATGCGCGCGTCGTCAAACTTCTCCACCAGCTGCCAGCCATGCACTGACTCTTCTTCCAGCGCCTTGGCCAGCGTTTCCGGTGACCGGAAACCTGATATGGCCGAGCGCAAGATCTTGAACTCATAGTTGTTCAGGTCATCGTGCGTGTAGTTGGTCATCTCTTCCTCCTCTTCCATCATTGCTTGCAATGCGGCTTGTGCTGCTCCAGCGAAAGCCATGGTGGCCTCCTTGTCTAATAGATAATGAAGTCTCTTATCTTTTGCTCGTTTCCCAGGCCGCGATCTTTTCATCCATCAGCTTGCGCAGCTCGGCGGGCTCAAAGCCCAGCTTCTCCGCTTCTTCCACCAAGTGTTTGCCCAGCACGCCAAGCTGTTGCTTGCGCAGGCGCTGCAGGTCTTTGCCCGTCGGGGCATCGAGGATGAAGGTGCCGCGGCCATGTTGGGTAGAGATGATGCCCTTTTCATCCAGCAGGCGATAGGCGCGCGCCACGGTGTTGAAGTTGATCTGCAGATCGGCCGCCAACTGGCGCACAGTTGGCAGCTGGTCACCCGGCTTAAGCTCGCCGTTGGCGATCGCCAGCCGGATCTGATCCATGATCTGCAGATAGGCGGGGGTATGGATGGTAAGGTCCACATGGAGTCTTGAAAGTGGGCTCATTGCTTCGCGTACCTCTGTATGAGTGTATATGTGTATTATTGTATGAATCTCGTGCTTTGTCAAGTGCCAACACTCCTTTGTATCGCTTAAAAACAAAACTTTTTAAAGTAGAAGAAAAACTGTGCATATCTTTCCGCTCCATACTGTGTAGTTGGTGATCCGTGAAACGGGAACAACATACTCGTAAGGTTTGGGCCGCGCGCTCGTTATAATGCGCGTATGGATAAGAAAACTTTGCTCAGCCAGACCATTGAGCACATCGACATCAAGTCGTTTGACCCCACCCCCCTGGTGGACCAGTACGAGCGCATGGCATTTCAGGCGCGTAATCTAGCTCGGGCGGCTCGCATTTACGACAACATGTTGGCCGATACTGAGTGCGCGGTGATCCTGTGCCTTGCCGGCTCCCTGGTCAGCGCTGGGCTCAAGCGGGTGATCTATGACCTGGTGGATAACCACATGGTGGATGCGATCGTCTCCACCGGCGCCAACGTGGTCGACCAGGACTTCTTTGAAGGCCTGGGCTTCAAGCACTACATGGGCGACCCCAAGTCAGATGATGATGCGCTGATGAACCTGCGCATTGACCGCATCTACGACACCTACATTGACGAAGACGAACTGCGCATCTGTGATGACACCATCAAGCAGATCGCCGACAGCCTGCCGCCCCACCCCTACTCCTCGCGTGAGTTCATCTGGCACATGGGCAAATATCTTGTCGACAACGGCAAGGGTGAAGGCTGCTTCGTACGCCGCGCCTACGAGGTCGGCGTGCCCATCTTCGTTCCGGCGTTCTCAGACTCCAGCGCCGGCTTCGGCCTGGTGGACCACCAATACCGCGCCACCGGCGGTGTGGTCTCCATTGACTCCGCCAAAGACTTCCTGGAACTGACCAAGATCAAGATCGCCGCTGGCACCACCGGCCTGCTCATGATCGGCGGCGGCGTGCCCAAGAATTTTGCCCAGGACATTACCGTGGCCGCCGAGATCCTCGAAGGCGAAGCTGACATGCACAAGTACGCCATCCAGATCACCGTCGCCGACGAGCGTGACGGCGGCCTGTCCGGCTCCACCCTGCAGGAGGCCCACTCCTGGGGCAAGGTGGAGCAGGAGAGCGAGCAGATGGTGTTCGCCGAGGCCACCCTGGCCATGCCGCTCATTGCTGGCTACGCCTATCACAAGGGCAGCTGGAAGAAGCGCCGCCACAAAGACTTCAACGCCGTGCTCGATAAGAGCGCTCAGGCCGCCTGACCCGCGCCACAAGGAGACTACATGATCCCGAACAAGATTTTCTTCACCAAGGGCGTAGGTGTGCACAAGGACCGCCTGGCTTCCTTTGAAGCCGCGCTGCGCAGCGCCAAGATCGAGAAATTCAACCTGGTCTACGTATCCAGCATCTTTCCGCCCAACTGCAAGATGGTCTCGCCGGACGAGGGCCTCAAGCATCTCTCGCCCGGCGAAGTCGTGTTCTGCGTGATGGCCCGCAGCGACACCAACGAGCCGAACCGCCTGGTGTCCTCTGCCATCGGTGTCGCCCTGCCGCAAGACACCACCCGCTATGGCTACCTGTCTGAGCACCATGCCCACGGTGAGACCGGCGAAAAAAGCGGTGAGTACGCCGAAGACCTGGCCGCCACAATGCTGGCCACTACGATGGGCCTCGAATTTGACCCGGATATGGCCTGGGATGAGCGCAAGCAGATCTACGATGCCAACCCGCACATCTTCAAAACCCGCCACTATGTGCAGTCTGCCGAGGGCAACAAAAATGGGCTTTGGACCACGGTGCTGGCTGCTGCCGTGCTGATCCGTTCGGAAGACTGATCCGCGGCACATGGCTGGCACCGGCACCCATACCCCGCCCTATAACTTCGGCGGCCTGCCTGACGAGTTCACCGCCTATGACTCCGCCAAGGTGGCGGTGGTGCCGGTGCCTTTTGACCTGACCACCTCGTGGATGCCTGGCACCGCCAAAGGCCCGCGCGCCCTCATCGAGGCCTCGGGTTACCTCGAGCTCTACGATATTGAGACCGATAGCGAGCCTTACGAGCACGGCATCTTCACCGATCAGGCCGTAACTGCCGACGACACACTGGCGCTGAATGACAACGTGTACGCGCGCGTCAGACAGCATATCGAGGCCGGCAAGTTCGTCGTCACTTTGGGCGGCGAGCACTCCATCGCCTACGGGGCGGCCAAGGCCCACATCGAGGCCTACGACCAGCTCAGCATCCTGCACTTCGATGCCCACACCGACCGCCGCGAGGAGTTCGAGGGCGATAGGTTCAGCCACGCCTGTACGCTGCGCCGCATCTCTGAGCTCAACGATGACATCATTTCGGTGGGCATCCGCAGCCTGGATAGCGAAGAGCTGCAATACCTTGACCGCGGCAAGGTCTTCTTTGCCGAAAACATCTACAACTCACAGGCATGGATCGACAAGATGGTTGGCTTACTCAAGCCCAACGTCTACATCACCTTTGATCTCGACGTGTTCGACCCTGCCATCATGCCCTCCACCGGCACGCCGGAGCCGGGCGGCCTGCACTGGTATCCGGTCCTCGAGGCGCTGCGCGCTGTAAGCCGCAGACGCAACATCGTGGGCTGTGATGTGGTGGAGCTCAGCCCCAATGACGAGAATAAAGGGCCTGACTTTCTGGCCGCCAAGCTGATCTACAAGCTGCTTGCATATAAATTCGCCTAAGCGATACGCTAGGCGCCCGGAGGCACCATGAGAAAAGTCGTCTTTGCCATCAATATGACCATAGACGGCTATTGCGGCCACGAAACCGGCATCGCCGACGACGAGTTGCACCAATACTTCACTGACCTGTTGCACCAGTCAGGTGTGCATATTCTGGGCCGCAACACCTATGAGCTTATGTATCCCTTCTGGCACGATGTCGCCGTGGCACAGTCGGAAAGCCCGCTGATCAATGAATTTGCGCGTGTTTTTGATTCAATCCCCAAGATCCTCTTTTCGACGACGATGAAGACCGCCGAGTGGAGCAACACCACGCTGTTGCACTCAGGTCTGCGTGAAGAGATAGTGAAACTCAAACAGCAGCCAGGCAAGGACATTGCCATCGGCAGCATCAACACTGCCGCTCAGGCGGAGCAATGGGGCCTGATCGATGAGTATCACTTCGTCGTCCATCCCATCATCGCCGGCAAAGGCCCGCGCTTGTTCGAACCGGGTGGCGGCCGTTCACTCACGCTGGTGAGCTCAAAGGTGTTCGGTTCGGGGGTCGTCGCCCTGCACTACCAGAAGTCATGAAGTTCCGCGAAGTTGACCAAACAAAACTGGGATGATTTCGTAACCCTCTTCGAGGGCAAAGGCTGCCCTTCGTATTGCTGGTGCATGGCCTGGCGCCCGCTGACCGGCGACCGAGCCAGGGCCAGCAACGCCGACCGCAAGAACGCCATGCACCAGATCGTGAAGGCCGGCACGCCGGTGGGCATTTTGGCCTATGAGGGCGAAGTGCCAGTGGCGTGGTGCTCGATCGCACCGCGCGCCAGCTATACACCGCTCGGCGGCGAAGCGTACGAAGGCGTAGCCGAAGATAAAGTATGGTCGCTGGCCTGCTTCTTTGTGCCCCGCGCCCGCCGCGGTCAAGGCATTGGCAAGCAGCTCTTGGCCGCCGCCGTCAAGACCGCTCGCAAACGCGGCGCCAAGGTTGTGGAGGCGTATCCCGTCGATCCTGATTCGCCCTCCTATCGCTTCATGGGCTTTGTGGAGAATTTCGAGAGAGCAGGTTTCACTGAGACCGGCCGGGCTGGCAAGCGCCGCCATGTGATGCACCTGCGCCTGGATGGCAAATAGCCGGCTGCCTATGCTGCCCAACATGCCCATTCACAGTGCAGCCCGGCCGCCTGTGCCACCCCTGGACCGGTATATCGAGGTGCTGTGGTATCAGCACATCCCCATCTACAGTGCCCGCGAGATCATTCTGCCCAGCCCGCACATTGAGCTCATCTTCAACTTTGGCCAGCCGCACAAAGTTTTCCTCACGCCAGACTTGGCTGACTTCGCCAGCCACGATCAAGCCTGGCTGGCCGGGTTGCAAAGCCGCTACTTCACCATCGAATCCACCACCAGCCACCTGATGGGCGCCCGCCTCAAACCCGGCGGCGCGGCGGCTTTCTTCCCCGGCGATATCAGCGCCTTCACCGACCGGGTCACCCCGCTGCACGCTGCCATTAACCCAGCCGCAGCCGCCGAACTGCACGCGGCCCTCAGCGCGGCCGGTGACGACGCGGCCCGTTTTGCTGTCCTTCAAGGCTTCCTGCTCCAGCGCCTCGATCAGGGCCGCCCGGGTCTCGACCTGGCGCTGGATGCGGTTGGCCGCATCCAGGCCGCCCAGGGCAACCTCGGCATCGCTGAACTCAGCGATGGGCTGCATGTTAGCCACAAGCACCTGATCGAAGTCTTCGCCTCCACCGTGGGCCTCCGCCCCAAACAGTTCGCCCGCGTCATCCGCTTCAGCGCCATGCTGCCAGATCTACTCGGCGGTACCCAGCCTGACTGGGCCGCGCTGGCGCAAAAAGCCGGCTATCACGACCAATCGCATTTCAATCGTGAGTTCCAGCTTTTCGCTGGGCTGACGCCTAGCCAGTATCTCGAACTGCGCACCCATTACCGCGATTACGGCTCCACCGAAGATTCGCGCTTCGTCCCACTCGGTTAATTTTTTCCAATACAAGCTCGGCCAGTCCTCCTACACTGCTGTGTGAGGAGGCGCATGAGCAATATACATATCCTTTCGAATCTCGTAGGTGGTGAGTGGCACTACCTGCCCAGTGGTGGCCAGCCAGGCCTCAGCATGGTGCACACATTTACCTGGCAAGTTCCAGACGCACTGCTGGTTTCCAAAAGCGCCTCATCCGGCGGGGATAGTTTTGGCTATTGGTACTGGCACCCCGGCGAGCAGAAGGTCAAGATGATCGCGCTCGGCAAGGCCCTGGATGGCGTCAGCCTGGCCGAGTACACCGAGGTCACCCGTCAGGGCGACCTGCTGACCTGCCATCTGTTGACTCACGATAACTCTGGCACCAAGCGCTACCGCGAGGAATGGCGCTTCACTGACGATGACCACTATGAGTGGACCCTGTATGCGCTCTCAGCTTCCGGCGAACAGCAAGCCATGCAGGCCAGCTTTGAACGCCGGACGGAATAATTGGAGGAACAATGTTGATGGATATTCTGGCAGTCGTGGCGGGCTTTGCCGCCTGGAGCGTGTTGTGGCTGGGTGGCAGCCCGCAGATGCTTAAGCTGTTCCCGGGCGCCTTACAAAAAGACGGCTCGGTGCGCCACACCGGCGCTCTGCTCACCATGCTGGTGTTCGCCACCCTGGTATCGTTGGCGGCTGGCTATGTGGTCACCCTGGTGGGTGCCGGCCCCAACCTGCCGCTGATCCTTGGCGTCATCCTGCTCCTGGTGGGCATCATGGTGCAGCGACAATACTGGAAGCTGATGCCAGTTTGGTATCACCTGCTATTCTTGGCGCTGCTCGTGCCGGCAACGCTGTACGGAGCGGGTCTAGGATAAGGTTCAAAAAAAGCCCCGGCGAATGCCGGGGCTTTTTTAGTTCAGTTTGGCGTGTACCCAGGAGCGAGCCTGCTCCACATCCGTGAACATATCAAAAGGGAAGCCATACATTTTTCCAGCTACCTTCTGCACCAGCGGCTTGTAGATCGCCAGCATGGCGCTGGTGGGCACTAGAGATGCCATGCCAACACACAGGCGTTGAAGTGCGGGCTTGTTGTCTTTGACCCACTGGGTCAGCACCGCGTTGGCGCCTTTTTCGCGTTCCTTGCCGTCGCCACCGTCATTCACGATCACTAAGCCGAATGGCTGGCCTTTGGCGATCAGCTCGTCGCCGGCGCTCGTGATGGCAAACATGTCAGCCTTCATGATCGGCTCATAGGTGTGCATTACGATCAATGGGTTTTCTGAAGCGTCTATCTTGTGCATACGGATCTTTCGCGCACAGTATAGATAGGCCCTGTTACCAAATCCAGCTCCCGCTACGAACCTTGGTTTTCACATCCTTGAACCATATGTTCACCGTATGTGGTGATTAAGCCCCGAAAATACCCAAAACCGTGGGTGGTAGAATCGCCGCGTACTCGAAAATTGCCCGCAAGGAGCTGCTGCATGGAAAAGCAAGTCGCTACATTCGAAGTCAAGAAGGGCCTGGCCCAGATGCTAAAGGGCGGCGTGATCATGGATGTGGTCACCGCCGAGCATGCCCGCATTGCTGAGAATGCCGGCGCAGCAGCCGTGATGGCTTTGGAGCGCGTGCCCGCTGACATCCGTGCCCACGGCGGCGTGGCCCGCATGAGCGACCCCGGTCTCATTGAAGAGATCATGAACACCGTCAGCATCCCGGTCATGGCCAAGGTCCGCATCGGCCATTTTGTGGAAGCCCAAATTCTCGAATCCCTCGGCGTCGACTATGTGGACGAGTCCGAAGTACTCACCCCGGCAGACGAGGCCAACCACATCAACAAGCACGACTTCAAGATCCCCTTCGTGTGCGGCTGCCGCAACCTGGGCGAAGCTCTGCGCCGCGTTGGCGAAGGCGCCGCCATGATCCGCACCAAGGGCGAGGCCGGCACCGGTGACGTGGTCGAGGCCGTGCGCCATGCCCGCACCGTGCTGGGCACCGTGCGCAAATTGCAAACCATGCCAGACGAAGAGCTCATGGCTCTGGCCAAAGAGTTGGGCGCGCCGTTCGAGCTGGTCAAAGAGACCAAAGAGCTCGGCCGCCTGCCGGTGGTCAACTTCGCCGCCGGCGGCATCGCCACCCCAGCTGACGCCGCCCTGATGATGCAGTTGGGCGTCGATGGCGTCTTCGTTGGCTCCGGCATCTTCAAGTCCGGCGACCCTGCTCGCCGCGCCGAAGCCATCGTCAAGGCCACTACCCACTACAACAACGCCAAGATCCTGGCCGAGGTCAGCCGCAACCTGGGCGAACCCATGGTCGGCCGCCAGGTCACCGACATTCCCAAGGAAGATCTCATCGCCCAGCGCGGCTGGTAGATCACCCAAAAATCTCCAGTCTCTAATCTCATCAATTGGAGATTAGAGACTGGAGATTCAGCTAGCTATGATTTCCTCTACCACCATCGGCGTCCTTGCCCTTCAGGGTGACTTTGCAGAACATGCCAGCATGCTGGCCCGCCTCGGCGCCCAGGTGCGCGAGGTGCGTCTGCCCGAGGAGCTCGAGGGCCTGGATGGCCTCGTGCTGCCCGGCGGCGAATCCACCACCATCGGCAAACTTGCCACCGACTATGGCTTGATGGAGCCCCTGCGCAAATTCGGCCAAACGAAAGCTATCTACGGCACCTGCGCCGGCGCCATCTTCCTTTCGAAGGACGCTGAGCGCAAACAGCCGCTGTTGGGCGTTATGGACATCACCGTGGAACGCAATGCCTACGGCCGCCAGGTCGAAAGCTTCGATGTCGAAGTGGACGTGCCTGCTGTGAAAGGGCTGGCCCCCGGTGACCCGCCGGTGCGCGCCGTCTTCATTCGCGCTCCGCTCATCAAATCTGTCAGCGGCGACGCCGAGGCGCTGGCCAGCCTGCCGGATGGGCGCATCATCGCCGCCCAGCAGGGCAAGCTGCTCGCCACCGCCTTCCACCCGGAGATCTCGGGTGATGACCGCTTCCACCGCCTCTTCCTGAACCTGGCCAAAAGTTAACATAACCTTGATGCAGCGCCAAAACCGCTGTTGTAGAATAGCAGGGTGTTGCACGACTTTACAATTTCAGACTATGGGGCGCTAAACACCGCCCGCCATCACGCTCTGTTTCTCCACAATCAATCCGTGCTCACTCGCGGCACGGCGGCTCTCACCCGCCGTGCCCTGCTGTCGCCGCTGTGCTCCCTCACTGGGGTGCACACCGCCGTCAATCCAGAAGAGGGCTTGATACTGCAAGCCCAGCGCTTCCCTGGCCGCTCGCTCGCCGCGCTCGTGTTCCTGGCGCCGCAGGTGGCCACTGGCGCCGTGCTGACCGGGGCCATCGAGTACATGCTCAAGCAGCTTGGTCCATATGGCGCCCAGGGCATCTTTGCTGAGCTGGACGAGCACAGCGCCGCCAATGCTGCTCTGCAGCATGCCGGCCTCAGCGTGCAGACCCACCAGCGCGTCTGGCGGCTCACTCGCACGCCGCAGGCAGGTTACGACAACCTGCTCTGGCAGCCGCACCTCACCCGTCACGCGCTGGCAGTCAGCCTGTTGCGTAACAGGTTGGTCCCTGCCCAGTTACAGCATCTGGATTGTGGCTCGGCCGATACGCGTGACAGTTTTGTTTTACATGAAGACGGCGAGCTCGCCGCCTTTGCTGATGTGCAGCGCGGTCCCCAGGGCATCTGGGTCCAGCTGCTGATCGAGCCAGGTCATGCCCTGGCCGACCGCCTGATGGCGCTCATGCTGCGCCTGCGCCCGCGGCCCGGCCGCCCTGTGTATGTATGCGTACGCGCCCACCAGGACTGGCTCGAACCGGTGCTGGAAGGCTTGGATGCCCAGCCTGGCCCGCGCCAGGCCGTGCTGGTGCGCCGCATGGTGCAGCCGGTAAAAGTAAAAGACTTGCAAAAGATTGCCAAAGCCGCCGGGGTGGAAGCCTCCACCATCCAATTTCCCGTGCAGCCCACCGCAACCATGGTGAAAAATGACAAGACGCCAAATCACTGACGACCTTGACGCTTTGCTCGGCGTGCTCCCGCCCGATGTACAGGCCGCGGTCCGCGAACACAATAACAGTTCAGACCTGCTCGAGATCATTCTTGACCTCGGGCGGGTTCCCACCACGCGCCTGGTCAACGAAGAGGTTGTGCTGCTTGACCGCGAGATAAACAAGGATGACATCGACTACGTCGTCCAGCGCCTGCGTGACTTTGACGAAGACAACCGCGCTGGCATTGAGCGCAGCCTGCACCGCATATCGGCCATCCGCAACCGCCGCGGCGATGTGGTTGGCCTGACCCTGCGTGTCGGCCGCGCCGTTTACGGCACCATCGACATCATTCAGGACCTGATCCAGGACGGCAAGAGCCTGCTCATTCTCGGCCGCCCCGGCGTGGGCAAGACCACTCTGCTGCGCGAGGCGGCCCGCATCCTGGCCGAGAAGAATCGCGTCGTCATCGTCGACACCTCCAACGAGATCGGCGGCGATGGTGATGTGCCCCACCCGGCCGTCGGCCGCGCCCGCCGCATGCAAGTCGCCACACCCTCCATGCAGCACGAAGTGATGATCGAAGCGGTGGAGAACCACAATCCGCAGGTCATCGTGATCGACGAAATCGGCCGCGAGCTGGAAGCCAAGGCCGCCCGCACCATCGCCGAGCGCGGTGTCCAGCTCATCGGCACCGCCCACGGCAACTCGCTGGAGAATTTGCTGCTCAACCCCACTTTGTCTGACTTGGTGGGCGGTATCGAATCCGTCACCCTGTCTGACGAAGAGGCCCGCCGCCGCGGCACGCAAAAGACCGTGCTCGAGCGCCGCTCACCGCCTACGTTCGATGTGCTGGTCGAGATCCAGTCCCGCAGCCAGTTCGCCGTGCACCGAGACGTTGCCATCGCCGTGGACGGCCTGCTGCGCGGCCACCCCATCGATCCCGAACAGCGCACCCGCGGCGAGGACGGCGAGATCAAGATCACAGCCGCCCAGGCCGCGGCCGCGCCGCCGCGTGGCCGCGCAGAAGCCGCCCCGCGCACCAGCGGTCGTCTGGCTAAGAACGCGCCTACGGGCCGCCAGCCCGCTGGCGGCACCATGGGCGGCGGACCCCGCCGCCGTGAGCCCGTTTCTGACCCCGAGCCTGGCGCGGGCTATGAAGCTTTCGCCCGCACCCAGCCTGCGCCGGCCGCAGTCGCGGTGCCCAGCGTTGCCCCACGCAGCAGCGCCAGCCTGCAGCCCGTGCGCATCTATCCCTTCGGTGTGGCCCGCAATCGCTTGGTGAACGCCGCCAAGCGCGTTGGCGTGCCGGTCATCCCGGTCAAGGAGCCGGGTGAGGCGGATGTGCTCGTCACCCTGCGCACCTACTACCGCAAGCGCCAACGCCCGATTGTGGACGCCGAGCAGCGCGGCATGCCCGTCTACGTGCTGCGCGCCAACACCGTCTCCCAGATGGAGCGCTTCCTCTCCGGTATCTTCGACCTGCCGGGCGGCGCAGAAGAGCCCGGCGATATGGACGAGCAGCTCGGCCAGACCCGCCAGGCCATTGACGCCGTGCTCAACGGCGAGCGCTGGGTCGAGCTGCCGCCGGCCACCTCTCACATCCGCCGTCTGCAGCACCAAATGGTGGAGGAGTCCAAGCTGGTTTCGCACTCCTACGGGAAAGAGCCGAATAGGCGCGTTAGAATTTTTAGGGAGTAGCATGAGTGAACAGTGACGCTAGGATAGGAGTCCTAATCTCCAATCTCTACTAACTAATCACTGTTCACCCAATCACCTAACTTATGAAACACATCGGCATCGTTGGCGTCTCGTATGAAGGTGCGGCTCTGTGCTACCGCACCATCATCCAGGAAAGTAAAGAGTTCTTCGGTCCCTTCAACAACCCCGAAGTCACTCTGCACAATTTCAACATGGGCCAGTACCACTTCCCTTCTGAGGAAGGCAAGTGGGATCAGGTCAGCGAAACCATCCTGGAATCGGCCCACAAGCTCGCCGGTATCGGCGCCGAATTCCTGATCTGTCCCGACAACACCGTCCACGTATCCATCGACCCCATCATTGAGCGCTCGCCGCTGCCCTGGCTGCACATTGCCGAAGAAGTTGGGCGCGAGGCTCAGGCTCGCGGCTACAAACGTGTCGGCATCCTCGGCACCCAACCGCTGATGGAAGGCCCGGTCTACCCGCGCAAGCTGGAGCCGATGGGCATTGAGCTCAAGTTCCCTGACCTGGCCCAGCGCCAGCAGGTGCACAAGCACATTGTGGATGAGTTGATCTACGGCGCCATGCTGCCCGAGACGCGGCGCTACTTCCAATCCCTGATGGAGCAGTTCGCCGAGCAGGGTTGCGACGCGGTCGGTCTGTGCTGCACCGAGATCCCCCTGCTCATCGAGCCGCAGGATTCGGTCCTGCCCACTTTGGACTCGACCCGCTTGCTGGCCCGCGCCGCTTTGCGCTACGCTGCCGACTAATAAAAAACGCCTGCTGAAGCAGGCGTTTTTATCTAATCGTGCCATTCCGAGCGGATGTCTAAGTCGATACCAGATCGCCGAACCAGGCTCAGCGAGGAATCCTTATAGTCACATCTTCCAAGTAGGCCTAATCTACTAACCTAACGCCCTATCGTCAGCTTCTTGACGTAACGGTTCACCGCCCCAAAGCGGTACTTGTATTCCTCATCGCCGCGCATAAAGTCGAACACGGTCTTCTTGTCCTCGATGCTGCGCTGCATCATCTCGGCCATCATCAGCCAGCCCGGCGAAAGCTGCGCATGCGCATTGCTGAAGCCGGCGTTGTAGCCCCAGATGCGGTTGTCGTAGTCAAAGTTCATGTACGCCGCTGCCCGCTGCCTGCCCACCTTGAGGAACACCAGCTGCAGCCAGCCACCGGCGAACGCCGCCCGCGCGATCGCTTCCATTTGCGCCCGCATGGCGGGCGTCAGGAATTTTAGCTTATCCTCTTCCTGCGTCATCAGGCCGAAGAAATCATCCAACGCCTGGTCCAGCTCGCTCGCCTCGCTCACCAGCTCGGTGCTCACCGGCAGCACGTTCCGGGCCGCCTTGCGCATCTTGCGCCGTAGTTCGTGCGCCTGTTTGCTGTCGAGGCTTTCCAGGTACGCGTCAAAACTCTCCGGCAGCGCGATGTATGGGCACGGCTGCAATGTTTCCTCGCTCACCGTCAGCCCGGCAGCCTGTACCGCCGCTTTCACGCTTTCAATGGTCTTGGACTCGTCCAGGAGGTTGTACAGGGTCAGTTGCGCCGAGTTTTCATCGGCTTTGATTGCCCCCAGCACAGCGCGCACAAAATCATCCAGATCCTGCGGCCGGGCAATAAAGTCCAGGTAATCGGCAATTTCATGGCTGCCGATCAAATACAGCTGCCCTTCCACGCGGAACAAGGGCGCGATCCCCAACAGCGCGCCGTCCTCGCCGCGACCGGTGATGATGTACAGCTCGGCGTTCTGCCACTCACCGCCGCCCTGGTGTTGCCACCAGGCCTGCTGGAACGCAAAGGTCAGGAAGGGGAGGTTGAGATGGCTTTTTTGCAAAAGCTCATCCCACTCCTGCTGCATAGCTGCCCAGGAGTCTGTGCTGCGAATGATGTCTATCTTCATGGATGATTGTTGCGGTGGGATTTGTGCAAAATGACTCAAGGGATTTTACCAGTATAATTTTTGCGCGCGTAGTACATGCAGTGCGTACAATTGCGGCGCTTATCCATATGCCTAACGCGCTCGATCTCTTCGTAGTACCCCTCTACAGACGCGACGGACAAGACCAGGCTTACCTGCCCGGCGTATACCTGCTCGATTCGCCGCGCCGCGCCGCCCGCGGCCGCGCCGGCGAACGGCTGGTGCTGCACCTCACCCTGCCGCCCGAGATCACGCTCAGCGCTGACCAGCAGCACGCCCTGCTCGGCGATCTGGCCGAGGGCTACTTCCGCACCCCCGGCTCGGTCACCGCCGCCCTGCGCGAGCAGTTCGATCGTATCAACACCTACTTTTTGCAGCTCAACCAGCGCGGCCAGGCTGTGCCTGCCCGCCTGGCCGCGCTCTCGATTCGCGAGGACCGCACCACGCTGGCCCAGGCCGGCCCGCAGCACGGTTTCGTGCTCAACAACAGCATCCAGCACTTTTACGATGCGCCCGCCTCCGGCCGCGGCCTTGGCATGGGCAGCCAAACCGATATTCGCTTCTACCAGACCGAGCTCAACGCCGGCGACTGTCTGCTGCTGGTTCCTGACGTTCCCTCCGGTTGGAATGAAAAGACTCTCGCCAACGTCAGCGGCCAAAAACTCTCCACCCTGCGCCGCCGCTTCCTTAGCGAGGCCGGCGCACACCTGCGCGCCCTGATGCTGCTGGCCCAACCGGGCAGCGGCCGCCTTAGCCTTATGACCAGCTTTGAGGATGCGCCCCCCGCTGCCCGCCCGCAAACCGCGGCGGCCGCCCCGACAGCCGCAGCCCATGCCGCGCCGCCTGCCGCCCCCGAGCCCAGCCCGGCCGCTTGGGAGCAGCTGCCTGACCCTGAGGTTGAAGACACGGGCGCCTATCCACGCGCTGCCGCTCCGGCTGAGTTGCCAAGCCAACCACAGCCTGCCTACGAAGACTGGCCCGCGCAACACGAACCTGAGGAGCCCAGCGGTTTTTCGGCGCTTATAGATGAAATCACCACTCGCGCCCGCCAATTTTGGCTACGCGTCTCGCCTGGCCGGCGCAGTTTCCTCCTGCGCCTGCTGCCAGACGAGCCGGTCTTCAACTTGCCCCGGCAGACTCTCGCTATCATCGCCATTGCCGTCCCGCTGGCGGTGGTCATCCTGGTCTCGGTCATCTATTTGCAGTTCGGCCGTGTTCAGCTCTACGAGAACTACCTCGCCCAGGCCCAGAGCGCGGCGGCCTTGGCCCAGGCGCGTGAAAACCCGGTCGAGATTCGCCAAGCTTGGATCGTTGCCGTCCACTACGCTGAGCGCGCCTCTGCCTACGAGCAAGACGCCCAGGCTGCCGCTGAATTGTTAGCCCAGGCCCGCCTTGCTCTGGATGATCTTGACTTCATCGAGCGCATGAATCTGCAGCCGGCCCTCTTCACCAATCTGCCCCGCGCCACCAACATTACCCAGATGGTGGCCGACAACCGCGACCTGTACATGCTGGATGCCAGCACTGGCAAGGTGCTGCGCGCCTTCCTCACCTCCAGCGGTTACCAGCTCGACAATGATTTCTCTTGCGAGCCAGCCTCTTATGCCGGCACCATTGTGAGCAACTTGGTGGATATGGCCCTTCTGCCTTCGGGCTCGCATGTTCTGGGCGCTAACCTCGCCGCCATTGATGCCAATGGCAACATCATTTATTGCATCGTTGGTGAGCCTCCTGCAGCTGGCGTTCTCAACGAGCCCGACAGCCATTGGGGCAAGCCCGCGGCGATAGCCATAGAGAATAACAATCTCTACATTCTCGACCCTGTCACCAATGCGGTTTGGATCTATTTTGGCGAGGGTGGCTCGTTCACTGGTGAGCCGCGCTTCTTTTTCGGCGCAGAAGTGCCCAGCATGCAGCAAGCTGTCGACATTGTGATGGATGGCGATACGCTGTATGTTTTGAACGAGACCGGCCGCGTGGCTGCCTGCGTCTTCAGCGATGATCTGGATAACCCCACCACCTGCACTGACCCGCTGGAGTTTGGCGACACGCGCCCTGGCCAGCAAAGCGGCCCTACCGTGGCCGGTGCCAACTTCTCCCAGTTTTTTCTCACCGACCCTCCAGGCCCCTCACTGTTCTTCCTTGACCCCATCGTGCCCTCGGTCTATCAATTCAGCACCCGCCTCAGCATGACCCGTCAGTTGCGCGCCCAAGGCGAGCTGCCCACCGGGCTCGTTACCGCCTTCACCATCTCGCCCAATCGCTTTGTCTTCCTCGCTTTCGAGAACCAGGTCTACTTTGGCCCCATGCCATAGGCTTGCTGCCAGACCCTAGGCGCGACGATGCCCGAATATGTTGAACTAGCGGTCAACGTTTCCAAAGTTTCCGGCGTATTCCATTATCACGTCCCGCCTGAGCTCGAGCACACCCTGCGCCCCGGCCACCTCGTGCTGGCCCCGTTTGGCAAACTCATTGTCCAGGGCGTTGTCCTGCGCGCCGTTGCCCAGCCGGAGGTCGCCGAGACCCGCGCCATCGAAAGCCTGCTGGATGACCAGCCGGTGCTCACCGCCGCCCAAATTGAGCTCGCTTACCAGATGGCTCACACCACCCTGGCGCCGCTGGCCGCCTGCATTGCACTCATGCTGCCGCCCGGCATCGGCCAGGCAGCCGATGTACTCTACAACCTCGCTGGCGTCGCCCTCCCTGCCGAGCTGCCCGCCCCGCAGCAGCTGGTAGTCGATACGCTCACCAAGCGCGGTCCGCTGCGTGCCCGCCAGTTGGATAAAGCTCTGCCTCGCCGCAACTGGCGCGCCTCCATCCGCGCCCTGCAGGGGCGCGGCCTCATTACCACTCAGCCGGTCATCCCGCTCCCGCGCCAAAAGGCCAAGCTGGTGCGCACCGCCCGCCTGCTGCACGCCCCGCCGCCGGATACCAGGCTCGGCAAAACCGCCGCCGTCCATACGCGCCGCGCCGCCCTGCTGGATGCGTTGCAGCGCGAACGCGGCTTCATTGCCACCGAATGGCTCTACGCTGAAAGCGGCGCAAACCTGGCCGATCTTCGCTATTTGGAAGAGCAAGGCTATGCAGAACTCGGTGAGGCTGAGCAGCTGCGCGACCCGCTTGTGGGATTGCAAACCGCCATGGATGTCGCCCTAACCTTAACCCCCGCCCAGGATGCGGCTTGGCGTGCCGTCGAAGCCGCCCTCGCCGCCCCCCAGCCTAAGCCCATCCTGCTGCACGGTGTTACCAGCTCCGGCAAGACCGAGATCTACCTGCGCGCTGTCGCCCATGCGCTGCAGGCGGGCCGTACCGCGCTGGTGCTGGTGCCCGAGATCGCCCTGACCCCTCAAACGGTCCAACGCTTCTTCGCTCGCTTCGGTAGCCCGGTCGGCCTGCTGCACTCCGAGCTCTCCGAAGGCGAACGCTACGACACCTGGCGTCGTGCTCGCCGCGGCGAGCTACGCGTAGTTGTTGGCCCGCGCAGCGCCCTATTCGCCCCACTTGAGAACATCGGCCTCATCGTCCTCGACGAAGAGCACGATGACAGCTACTACGAAGCTCAGCAAGATGTCCACTATCACGCCCGTACCGCCGCGTTGCAGCTTGGCAAAATTTCCAACGCGCTGGTGCTACTCGGCTCCGCCACGCCGGATGTCGGCAGCTACACCCAGGCTCGCAGCGGCGCCTGGCAGCTGCTGCACCTGCCAGAGCGCGTCCAGGCGCACGGCGCCATCGGCAAACCACCCGAACTTCCGCCCGTTGAAATCATCGATATGCGCCGCGAGCTCAAGGCTGGCAATCGCTCCATCTTCAGCCGCGCCTTGCAGGGCGAGCTGGAGCAGGTGCTGCAGCGCGGCCAGCAGGCCATTCTCTTCCTCAACCGCCGCGGCAGCGCCACCTACGTTTTCTGCCGTGACTGCGGCCATGTGATGCGCTGCCCCAACTGCGAAACCCCACTCACCCAACACGCCGCCGGCGAACTATCTCATGAGTTGGTCTGCCACCAGTGCGGCTACCAACGCACCCTGCCGCAGCAGTGCCCCAATTGTGAAAGTACCCAGATCCGCCATTACGGCACCGGCACTGAAACTGTGGTGACGGAACTGGCCCGCCTGCTGCCTGCCGCCCGCAGCCTGCGCTGGGATCGTGACAGTACCCGCACCAAAGGCGCCCACCAGCGCATCCTTTCCCAATTCGCTGAGCACCAGGCCGATGTGCTTGTCGGCACCCAAATGCTCACCAAAGGGCTTGATCTGCCCAAAGTGACCCTGGTGGGCGTGGTGCTGGCCGATGTCGGTTTGCAGATGCCGCACTACCGCGCCGCCGAGCGCGTCTTCCAACTCCTCACCCAGGTCGCCGGCCGCGCCGGGCGCAGTGCGCTGGGCGGCCGCGTCATCTTCCAGACCTTCCAGCCGGAACACTACGCCATCCAGGCCGCTGCTGCCCACGACTATGCCGGTTTCTACGAAACCGAGAGCGCCTACCGCCGCCAGCTGCGCTACCCGCCCTTCGCCCAGCTGTTGCGTTTGGAATTCCGCCATCTCGATGTCCGCAAAGCGGAGCAGGAAGCCGGCGCTCTGGCTGCCGAGCTGCACGCCCAGATCGCCCGCCAGGGCCGCGGCTTCACCGATGTCATTGGCCCGGCGCCCAGCTTCCACGCCCGCGTCAACAAGGAATACCGCTGGCAGATCCTGCTGCGCGGCCCGCAACCCGCCGAGCTCGTGCGCGGCGTGCGATTGCCCGGCTGGAGCGTGGAAATTGATCCTCCCGCGCCACTATAATGTTCTCAGGAGTTGTCCGTGCGCCGTGAATTAGTCAGTTGGGAAGAAGTCCAGCACCTCATCAACCTGCTCATCCAGCAGTTCGAGCACGACTTTCAGGCCATGCTGCTCATCACCCGCGGCGGCATTGTGCCCGGCGGCATGCTGGCCGAGCGCATGGGCCTGGCCGAGATCCTCACCGCCGCAGTAGACTTTCCCGCCCAGATGGAAATTGCTCGCCAAAAAATGCTGGTATTCCCTAAATTTGTGCAGTTCCCCGACGATGAACTACTGCGCGCCCGCCGTATATTGGTAGTGGATGATGTATGGGGTTCCGGCCGCACCAGCACCGCGGTTAAGAACCGCGTCTCCGCTGCGGGCGGCATGCCCTTCACCAGTGTGTTGCACTTCAACCCCCATCGCAACCTCTTCGATAACACCCGCCCCGATTACTTCGCCGCCAGCACTGACGCCTTCATCGTTTACCCTTGGGAGCACGAGCCCACCGCTGGCTGGGCCATGCGGGACTACTAGGCTGGGCAAACGGTCATAGCCTAAACCTGTTTTCATTTTGTCATCCCGAACGAGGCCCGTAGGCCGAGGAGGGATCCGTTATGGGTTCTTTATACTATTGCCTCGTCTGTTAAAGTAATAGCCCCTTTCCGTCATTGCGAGGGGCTACTGAAGTTGCATGTTCATGCAACTTTCAGTCCCGAAGTAATCCCCAAGCTATTCCATCAGCTAACAACCTCAAAAAGAAAAAAAGGCGAGGAATTCCTCGCCTTTTTGTTTATTCTGCCACCAACTCCGCATACTTGCTGCGCAGCTTGCCCAACTTCGGCGGGATCACCGCCATGCAATAGCCTGAGAACGGATTGCGCTCGAAGTAATTGTGGTGATACTCCTCGGCCACGTGGAAATCGCCCAGCGGGGCCACTTCCGTCACGATCGGGCGCGCATATTCGCCGGCATGCTCACTGATGAACGCTTCGGCTTCCGCCTTCTGCGTCTCGTCCGCGGACAGGATCACCGAACGATACTGCGTGCCGATGTCGTTGCCCTGGCGGTTCATCGTCGTCGGGTCGTGGGTGGCGAAGAACGCCGTCAGCAGGTCGCCGTAGCTCACCACCGCCGGGTCGTATTCCACTCGCACCACCTCGGCGAAGCCCGTGCGCCCGGTGCACACCTGCTCATACGTGGGCGCCTTGGCGCCTACTGGCCCGCCGGCGTAGCCGGGTTCTATCCGCGTGACGCCCTTCAATATCTTGAGCGCGGCCTCAGTGCACCAAAAGCACCCGCCGCCAAAGACTGCTGTTTGCGTTGTCATAGTGAATTCTTACTGCTTGCCGCGCCGGCCTTCGTCCTCGTTGATCGCCACCCAGCCGGCCATCTCGCCGATCTCGAAGCGGTCATCGTCGGCCCACTCGCGCACCGCCGAATACGAGCGATCAAAGCGCGACGAGCTGTCGCTGCCATCCAGCTGCTCCTTCACCATGGCGCGGATGCCCTGCAGGCGTTGCTGCCACTGCGCCATATTCGCCACCGTCAGGTCCACCCAGCCGTTGTGGGCGTTCTCAGACTTCACCACCGGCCCGCGCAGGATGCGCTGGCCGTCCGCCAGCAGGATCGGCAGCCCCACCGAGATGATCTCCTGGCGCAGCTTGGCATCGCTGCCGATGCGTGCTTCCAGCTTGGCCGCCATCTGCTCGGGCGTGTCGGCCAGGGCGTTGGCCATCTTGTTGCCGTACTCCTGCTTGAGCAGGAAGGCCTCGAACATGAGCTTGGACATGCGCGGCGGCCCGAGGATCTCGAACGCCACCGATTCGCCGTGCTGCTCGCTCAGCTCGCGCAGGCGGCGCAGCGCCGAATCGCGCAGCGTGCCGGCCCGGAAGCTGGGCCCCATCACCGCGCTGTCCAGCGCGGCCACAATGTCGCGGCCGGTGTTGCCGCCCATGATCTCGCGCACCACGTTGAAGGCGATCTCCTCCGGCGTCACGAACTCCATCTGCCCGTACGAGGTGATCGCGGCGAAATCGCCAGCCGCGAACAGGCCGTTCTCGCCGGTGTTGATGTACACCGCCTCCATCGCCTTGCCAGTCGGCGCCCCAAACTCGCCGCTCGGTTTCAAGTTTGCGTCGTTCAGCGGCAGAGCTTGCTCCGGCGGGCAGTCGTACAGCATGAAGTCTTTGCCGCCGCGGCTGATCTTGCCGTAGCCGATCTCTTTCCAGGCGATCAGCGCCGTGGGCTTGAACTCCTTGACCACTGTCGGGCCGCCGGGCGTGCGCGCCATCAGGAAGGTCAGCAGTGACTGCGCGCCGGCCAGGGCTGCCTTCGACATCAGCACCCGCGAAGGCTTCTCTTCGCCGTGGGTATACGGAATATTGAGGCCCATGCCGCCGGTGCCGCTGGTGCCCACCTTGACGTAGGCGTCCGTGCCGGCCGCCAGCATGGCCTCGTGCATGATCTGGATGTGGCGCACCAGCTGCGGGATATATAGCGAGGCCAGCAGCTGCTCGATCTCGTCGGGCCAGTTGGTTTCCGGGTTGCCTTTGGCGATCTCGCTCTGCAGCTTGCGCGCATAGGCGTAGATGTTCTGATAGGCCACGCCGGTGGAGGTATTGATGGCGTCCACTACGATGTGGGCCGGCTCGCCGTCCAGGCCGGGGGCCGTGCCGGTGATGATCTGGTATAGCAGGGATGCGTTGAGGATCTCGTCGTTCAGCTCGTCGACAATATCGTTGATGAGCACCTTGCGCTTGGCCGGGTCGGCCAGAATGGCGTTGCGGGGCGGGTTCTCCGCCTCCTGCCACTCGCTGCGCACAAAAATGTCTCCCCAGGCGGAGAGGAACTTGGTCTTACTATTCGGGAAAGCTGCTTTCAGCTCTGCGATGGCCTGATCTGATTCGGATCTCTTTAGTGAGGCGACTACCAACCGGGCAGGCTCGTGCGCCAACAGCTCCCGGCACACGGCGTTGCCCACCAACCCAAAACCACCCAAGACAAGGGCATTCTTTCCACGAATATCCATTCACACGCTCCATAGGAATTTGCACCCGATCAGGCGCTCCTTTAAGGATACTACGCCTTAAGCCTAACAAAAAAGCACTCCTGAAAGGAGTGCTTTTTTGTTAGGCACTACTGCCCGCCCACCTTGGGGAGGCCGAGGGCCTCCTCCGGGGTGGGCTTGGGCACTAGCAGCCTGCGCACCTGGTTGGCGGCGGTGCCCAGCGTGATGACGATGATCACGATCATCGTCCAGGCGATGCTGGCGAAGACGCGGTCATCCCAGGGGCCGGGCTGTAGGATGCGGATGATTACCCCGCTGGCATAGCCGAGCAGGAACACGCTGCCCAGGCTTTGCAGCACGGTGGCCCAGCGAGTGAGCCGGGTCCAGCGGCCCTGGAATAGCTTGAGGGCCTGGATGAGTACATCCACCGCCGAGAGGGCGATGAACCAGGGCAGCAAGCCGGTCAGCCGGGTGAGCACATCATGGATGAGCGCCCAGCTTGGCCCGCTGGGCAGCGTGATGTCCCAGGGCAGCGAGCTGAACACGCCGACCATGGCGATCTGGGTGATCAGCTCGGCGATGGTGTCGGCATAGTCCAGCCGGTCGGCGGCGGGCAGCAGGGCCGGCAGCGTGGCCGGGTCCCACTCCGGCTCTTTGATCTGCAGGTCCGGCAGGGTGCGGTCGATGACGGCGAAGACGATGGTGATGACGCCGAAGCTCATCAGCAGCACTTTGATGTAGTTGCCGATGACATCGCCCACGGTGAAGTCGAAGCCGGTATTGCGGATGACCAGCATCAGCCCGACAAGATGGATGAGCGTGATGATGGCGCCGCTGATGGTAAGCACGCGGCGGTAGGCCGGCATGACCTGCGGGTGGATGAGGGCGTTGCCGCTGCCGTAGCTGGCGGCCATCCCCTCCGGCGGGCCGTATTCCTTCAGCAGGGCGATGATGCCCGGCTGGTCGTGCTCGGCGGCGGGGTTGAGGCCGCGGGTTTCGGCCGCGTCCAGCAGGGCGGTGCGCAGCTCCAGCTGCACGTCCCCGCGGGTCTTGGCGGGCAGACGGCGGCCCACAGCTTGTACGTAACGATCGATCAAGGTTTCTTTCATAGTTCTCTCTGCGCGTATGCGCTGTTTATTTTCCAATTCTTTCGATGATGCGCTCAAGGCTGGGCGCGGGCCGGCCGCCGCGCAGCAGGGCGTAGAGCTGCTGGGCCGCCTCCACCACCATGACCGCCACGGCCACCGAGAGGCCGAACTTGACCAGGCCGTTCACGATGGGGATGTGAATGATCTCGGCAGTCTGCAGGATGGTGTAGACCACGAAGATGCTGGCCAGCTGCAGCACGAACTCGCCGATGCGCAGGATGCGGTTCCAGCGGCCGCGGCGGTAGACCAGCAGCTTGAGGGCCAGTTCGCCCAGCCACAGGGCGGTCAGCCAGGGCACGTAGGCCAGGAAGCCTTCGGCCAGCATGGGGAAGACCCGCGGGCCGCCTTCGTCCCAGGTGATGATGCCGATCCACTCCGGGGCGAAGTTGAACACCAGCAGGGCGGCGATGGTGAAGATGATGCCGACCAGCTCCTCGGTGCGGTTGATGCGGTCCGCATCTTTGATGGCGGGCAGTTTGCGCGGGTCCCAGCTGGCGTCAGGCTTGGCGGGCTTGATGACCTTGAAGCCTTCGAGCAGATAGAAGACGAAGGTCACCACGCCGAGGTTGAGCAGCATGTTGTCAACATAGTTGGCCATGAAGCTGCCCCACCATTCGAAGCTGAGGCCGCCGCGGTTGATCTGCAACGCCAGGCCGATGAGATGGACGATGGTGACCACGATGGCGGCGATGCCGTAGCTGAGGCGGAAGGCGGGGAAGGCCGCCGGGCTGATGAGGAAGCGCTCCGGCTGGTAGCGGGAGGCGAAGTGCTCCGGCTCGCCGAACTCGCGCAGCAGGGCGGCCACGCCTTCGGCGTCCTCCGGCTTGCTGGCGTCGAGGCCGCGCTCGGCCAGGGCGTCCTGCAGGGTGCTGCGCAGCTCCAGGACTACGTCGGCGCGGGTCTTGGCGGGCAGGTGCATGCCGACCTCGTGGACGTAGCGGTCGATCAAGGTGTCAGTCATTTGGTTCCTCCGGTGAGCAGGCTGTTCAGAGCGGCGCTGATGACCTGCCATTCGTGTGTAAGGTCGCCCAGCGCCTGGCGGCCCTGGGGGCTGATGCGGTAGTAGCGGCGCGGCCGCGCCTCATCCACCACGCGCCATTCGCTCTCGAGCAGGCCCTGGGCCTCCAGCCGGCGCAGCAGGGGGTACAGCGTGCCCTCGGGGATATCCATGCCTTGGGCGGCCAGTTGCTGCTTGAGCGAGTAGCCGTATTCGGGCTGGCCGAGCTGGCTAAGCACGGCGAGGCCCAGGGCGCCACGGCGCAGCTCGCCGATCAGCCCCTCGAGCAGGGTTGGGTACTCCTCTTTGGTTACCATACGGGATACTATACTGTATATAACACAGTATTGTCAAGGGCAAGTATTTACTAACTTGCCTAAGACATTTGATATTCTTGAGCTCCAAAAGACTAAGTCATGGAGTGCCACATGTGGGATTCTTGGGATCAGTACTCAGAAAAAATATCACCAGTTTTTGTTACGCAAGGAAGTTTTCGCGGCTATGCAGATATGCACTTAGCAGAAAGCGCTCTTAATAAAGCTAAATATCTGTTTAAAGTTGAGCAGTCACTTCTTGAACTCAGGAAGCTTGTACAAGAAGCGAGCACTGATGAAAATAAGCCTTTAGAAAATATTGTTGATGAACTTGTGGACTCTGGAGAGAGATTGCTGCTCTTTCATAAGCAACTTGCTCAAACTAATCATGCATATGGATTCTTGAATCAACATGAAATCTCCCGAAGAGACAATTGGGATCGATATAACTCGAAAAGACAAAAACTAGAGGCAAATCAATTAGTCCAAGATGCCACAGAGTTAGTCAAGGGTTTCTATGAATTGCAAGAAAAAGAAAGGAATTTCCTAGTTGATCGGGCTGAATTGCCACCAGAGCTTTTGGCGGACTTCAAGCAAGCCAGAGATTTGTTTTCTGTAGGTCTTGGCGATGCTGGATTACTTTTGGTTTCTAGGGGACTAGAGAATGTTCTCAAGACCATAGCGGCAAATCAAAAATTGATACTAGTTAGCCAAAGGAAAGGAAAAATCCCTGTACAGGATATTGATTTGCATAAAGTTATTGAAGTAATGGCGAAATTAGAATGGGTCGACACGCAGGCCACTGTAATCAACAAGGAAGATGTAGCCCTAATGCATTATCTCCGAGAGGCGAGGAATGGACGAGCGCATCCTAATAGAAAGGGGTTGTCACAATCGCCAGAGTTAACAGCTCGGTTGGGTGCACAAATGGCGTCTTCACTTTGGAGGATATTAGGAGATGCAAAAACGTCCTCGCCACTGGCAAAGAAAGAAATACAACTCTAAAGAATTTTACAGGGGCTGTAAATTCCCTTGACACCGCCCGTCAATCACGCCTGTTCGCCGCTCCCCGTGGCATAACAGGCGCATGCCCCATCAAAGTTCCGCGCCATCAAGCCCATCGATTGCCAGCCCAGGCTCCCTCACCCTCCTGCTCGGCCCGCTTGGCGTCGGCAAGACCGCCCTCGGTATTGACCTCGCTGTATCCGCCGCCATCGGCCGCGGCTGGCTTGGCCTCGGCTGCCTCCAGCCGCCCGCGCTGTTCGTTGATTACGCCTCTGGGCTGCATATCATGCGCCAGCGAACCCGTGCTGTGCTCGAGGCCCATCAGGCGCCACCCAGCACTCCCTTCTACTTCACTACGAGTCCGTATTTGCTTTCCGAATCCGGGGAAGCCGTGGCTCAGCTAGATGCACAGATAACTTCGTTGTGTGCTCGTACCGTTGTCCTGGATTCGCCCTTCGGCTACCTGCCTCGCCTTTCACGCGCGCACATCTGCGCATTTGCAGCAACTTTCATGCGCTTGCAGCAAATGGCTGTAAGCACAAACGCAGCCATTGTGGTGCTCCATGATCTCGCTCGCCAGCGCACCTCACTAGCGCCGCTCCTCAACGCGGTCGGAGTCGATCATGTCCTTATGCTGTCTTCCCTCGCACACGGCTGTGTGCACCTGCGCTCCCTCGTTTCTCAACATGTGCCCGCTGTCAGCATCTTTGCCGAATTTGCGGCCGGCCGTTTTCACTCACTCGCTCCGTCCTATGCTTCAGGCTCATTAGGTCCTGCTGCACTGGAGATCCTGGCTGCTCTCAAGAAGGCCGGCGCGGCCTCTACAGCCGACCTTCAGGCTGCCTGCCGCTCCTCTGTTCCCACTCGCACCCGTACCCTTATCGCCGAGCTTGTCCAGGATGGCTACATTTACAGAGCCAACCCGGGTGGCAAAGGAACTCCAGCATTCTTTCGCCTCTCGCCCGCCGGAGAAGGCCATGTATAGCCGTCAAGTTGTATCGAGGCCACCCACCCTCTCTCCGAACAACAACTGGCCCTCTCCCATGGGAGAGGGCGCGAGCGCAAGCGAGCGGGTGAGGGCCAATTGACAAGAATCCAACATTTCTCTTACGCGTTTCTACGACAGTCCAAAACCCGCTCCTATATAATCGCCTCATCCCCGCTACGGGGCGATTTATGACTTTCAATGCGATTGTCGCCTGCGGGCGGCGGTTAGGTAGGAACCCACAATGATGCGATTTGACCGATTTACCGAACGTGCCCAGGAAGCTGCTCAGCGGGCTGCTGAGATCATCCAACGCTACGGGCACAACCAAATTGACACAGAACACATTCTGCTGGCCCTGATCGAGCAGCCGGAAGGCGTCATCGGCCAGCTGTTGGACATCCTCAAAGTGGACGCCAACGCGCTCAAAGAGCGCCTGGACTATGTCCTGCGCACCAGCCCCAAGGCCAATATCTTTGGCGGCGGCGCCGGGCAGATCTTTATCACCCCGCGCGTCAAGCGCATCGTAGACATCGCCAATGAGGAGGCCAACCGCCTCAAGGACGAGTACATCTCGACTGAGCACATCTTCCTGGCCATCCTCAATGAGCGCAGCACCCCGGCCGCCCGCCTGCTGGAAGGCGCCGGCATCACGCGCGAGCGCGTGTTTGACGCGGTGCAGCAGCTGCGCGGCGGGCAACGCGTGACCGACCCGCAGGCCGAGACCCGCTACCGCACGCTGGAGAAGTACTCGCGTGACCTGACCCAGGCGGCCCGTGAGGGCAAGCTGGACCCGGTCATCGGCCGTGACAGTGAGATCTTGCGCGTGATCCAGATCCTCTCGCGCCGCAGCAAGAACAACCCGGTCCTCATCGGTGAGGCCGGGGTCGGCAAGACCGCCATCGTCGAGGGCCTGGCGCAGAAGATCGCCACCAACGACGTGCCCGAAATTCTTTCGGGCAAGAAGGTGCTCTCGCTTGACCTTGGCGCCATGATCGCCGGCTCGCGCTTCCGCGGCGAGTTCGAAGAGCGTCTCAAGGCCACCCTGGAAGAGATCCAGCGCGCCGAGGGCGAGATCATTCTGTTCATTGACGAGCTGCACACCGTCGTCGGCGCCGGCGCCGCCCAAGGCGCCATGGACGCCAGCAACATGCTCAAGCCGGCCCTGGCGCGCGGCGAGCTGCATGCGGTAGGCGCCACCACGCTCGACGAGTATCACAAGCACATCGAGAAGGACTCGGCCCTCGAGCGCCGCTTTGCGCCCGTGTACGTCGAGGAGCCTTCCATGGAAGACACCATCCAGATGCTGATGGGCCTGCGTGACCGCTACGAGGCGCACCACAACGTGCGCTTCGCCGACGATGCGCTGGTGGAAGCCGTCAAGCTCTCCGCCCGCTACGTGCCGGACCGCCGCCTGCCCGACAAGGCCATCGACCTGATGGACGAGGCCGCCGCCAAGCTGCGCGTGGCGCTGTACTCGCTGCCGGATGAGCTCAAGAGCATGAAGACCGAGATCGAACGCCTGCAGGCTGAAGAAGAGCAAGCCGGCGTGGAACGCAATTACGAGCGCGCCGCCGAGAAGAAGTCGGAGCGTCTGCGCATCGAAGGCGAGTTCAAGGCCAAGCGCGAAACCTGGGAGAGCGAGCACCAACTTGACGAAGTCGTTGACATCAACGACATCGCCGAGGTGATCGCCCAGTGGACCGGCATCCCGGTCAGCCAGATGATGGAGACCGAGGCCGAGAAGCTGCTCAACATGGAAGCCCGTCTGCACGAGCGCATCGTGGGTCAGGGTGACGCCATCAGCGCCATCTCTGACGCCATTCGCCGCGCCCGCTCGGGCCTCAAGGACCCCAAGCGCCCGATCGGCTCGTTCATCTTCATCGGCCCTTCCGGCGTCGGCAAGACCGAGCTGGCCAAGGCCCTGGCCGAGTTCATGTTCGATGATGAAGATGCGCTGGTGCGCATCGACATGTCCGAGTACCGTGAGCAGCACACCACGGCGCGCCTGTTCGGCGCCCCTCCGGGATACATTGGCTACGAGGAAGGCGGCCAGCTGACCGAAGCCGTCCGCCGCCGCCCCTACCGCGTGATCCTTTTCGATGAGATCGAAAAGGCCCACCCGGATGTGTGGAACGCCCTGCTGCAGATCCTGGACGACGGTCGCCTGACCGACGGCCAGGGCCGCACGGTGGACTTCCGCAATACCGTGCTGATCATGACCAGCAACCTCGGCACCGAGTTCGTGCGCAAGGCCGGCTCGCTGGGCTTCCTGCAGAACAGCGGTGACGACGAAGAGCGCGCCTCCAGCCAGAAGATCCAGAAGGCGCTGCGCGACACCTTCCGCCCGGAGTTCATCAACCGCATCGACGAGATCATCACCTTCTCGCCGCTCTCGGTGGATGATATGAAGCAGATCGTTGACCTGCAGATGAAGGAAGTGCAGGACCGCCTGGCCGAGAAGGGCATCCACGTCGAGTTGACCGAGGACGCCCGCCAGTGGCTGGCGACCCAAGGCTACGACACCGCCTTCGGCGCCCGCCCGCTCAACCGGGCCCTGCAGAAGTTCGTGGAGAGCCCACTCTCCAAGGAGCTGCTGGCCGGCAAGTTCAAGCCCGGCACCACCGTCCAGGTGGACGTGGACGAGAAGCGCGAGGGTACCGTCTTCAAGCAAGGCAAGCCCGTCAAGATCGAGAAGCAGCAGGAAGACGTGGCTGCATAAGAGCCAACAAAAAAGAGCCGCCCAAACGGGCGGCTCTTTTGTTTCAAGGGGGAAATGGGTCATGCTAGAATTCTGGCAAAGAGACTACAGCATGGATAGAGGGAAAGTATCCCGCGCCCTGGCGCTGGCGGTCATTCTGTGTCTTGTGCTGGCCGGAAGCGTGTACGCTGCCGCGCCAACCATCGTCACGGTAGATACCGGCGGCGCCGACGTGGTTGGCTACTACTCTTCGCTTGCGATCAATTCCAGCGGCAACGCCGTCATCGGCTATTTTGACGACAGCAACAATGACCTGAAGCTGGCCATTTGCAATGATCTGGCCTGCAGCGCGCCCAGCGTGCAGACGCTGGCGCCCTCTGGCGGCCAGGGTACGTACACGTCGCTGCAATTGGCCTCTGGCAACATCCCGGTCATCGCATATTACACCTTCCCCGCGGAAGACATGCGCCTACTGCGCTGCAATGATGCCACTTGCAGCACTTTCAGCGACACCATTGTGGATAGCGGCCAAGCCGGTTCGCACAACTCCATGGTGCTTAATTCATCCGGCAACCCGGTCATGAGCTATTACGATGCCGGCGGCGTCAACGGCGACCTACGGGTGGGCATCTGCGCCAATGCCACCTGCACCGTCAGCACGATCACTTCGGTGGATGTGGGCGCCAACGACGCCGGTCTGTTCACTTCGCTGCGTTTGGATGCAAGCGGCTTCCCGGTGGTGGCCTATTACGATGCGGATGCTGACAGCGTCAACTTGGCGCGTTGCCATGATGCCGTTTGCACCACTTCAACACTTACTGTGGTGGACTCAAGTAGCCATGTCGGGTTTGACGGCATCTCGCTGCAGTTGGATTCGTCAGGCAACCCGGTGATGAGCTATTACGATGTGGACAATACCCGTCTCAAGCTGGCGCATTGCACCAATGCCACCTGTACGGGCGTTGTTATCAATGAAGTGGACAATGCTGGCAATGTAGGCCAGTATTCTTCAATGAAACTGGATGGTGGCAACCCGGTCATCAGTTATTACGACAGCACCAACGGCGACCTTAAACTGGCCCGCTGCCAGGATGCCAATTGCGCCTCTGCCGACATCAGTGTGGTGGATAGCACAGGCGATGTGGGGTGGGACACCTCGCTGCAATTGGGTAGTGTTTATATAAGCTACTTTGACCAGAGCAACGGCGATCTGAAGTTGGCATATCTTCCGGATGCGCAAGCGGCTGTAGAAGAGAGCGCCCCGGCGACACTCCCCGAGACCGGTTTTGCACGCGGGCGCAGCACGCAGCTGGCGCCGCAGGCTGTGGCCTATGTGGCCACAGACCTGCGCCTAAGCATCCCCAGCCAGGGCGTGGACGCCCGCATTGTGGGCGTGCCAGCGGCGGATGGCAACTGGGATGTGAGCTGGCTGGGCAGCCAAGTAGGCCACCTTGAGGGTACGGCCTGGCCCACCTGGGTGGGCAACAGCGTGCTGACCGGCCATGTGTGGAACGCCGACAACACGCCCGGCGTGTTTGCCGGTGTGCGCAGCCTGGCTTACGGTGACCAGATCGAAGTGCAGGCTGACGGGCAGACTTACGTCTACGAAGTACGCGAGACGCGCCTGGTACTGCCGCGCAACCTCGGCGTATTGAACCGGTATGATGGCTACGCCTGGCTGACCCTGGTAACCTGCGAAGGGTATAACCCCTTCACGCAGGACTACATATTCCGGCGGGTGGTCAGCGCCGTGCTGGTGAATGTAAAATAAAAAAGAGCCGCCCGAAGGGCGGCTCTTTTGTTTGAAAGTGCATCTTAGGGGGTGATGGCGATCAGCGCTTGCCAGGTGAATGAGCCTACAACGCCTTCGGCGTTGAGGCCGTAGTTGGTCTGGAAGGCTTTCACAGCGGCCAAGGTTGTGGCGTCGTAGCTTCCGTTGACAGCTACCTGTGCATAGCCAAACTTATTGCTGAGAAGATATTGCAAAGCCCGCTCAGCCTGGCCGGTGTTGCCCGCATACAGGGTGTGGCCATTGATGAGCGCAGCCCAGGTTTGCGGGCCAACCACACCGTCGGCAGCCAGCCCGGCGGCGCCCTGAAAGGCGATGACGCGTTGGCGGGTCATGGGGCCAAACTGCCCGTCGGGCGTCAGGTTGTGGCCGTTGGCGCGCAGCAGGTATTGGATAGCATACACCTCAGGCCCGCTGTCACCGTTGCGGAACAGAGGCCAATCGGGGATCGGGTAGGGTGTGACCGAGGGGGTCGGCGATGGTTCAGCGGTATTGGTGGCTTCGGGAGTATTGCTGGGGCTGGCCGTCTCGGTCACCTGGGCGGTGAGCGTGGTCGAGTTGGCGTGCAGCGTAAGCTGCACGGCCATGGCCATGGTGGTGGCCTGCGCCTCGGGCGACATGCCCGGGCTGCAGGCGGCCAGCAGCGCACAAATGAGGAGCAACTGGACGAGCAGTTTCATAGTAGAAGCAAGAACGTGGAGTTTTGGCCTGTTGTTATTGCTTGGTCCCTAAAAGCAAAGAGCCTCCCTTTATGGGAGGCTCTTTTTACTCGCACTTTTAGGCAGCGGCTTAGTGCTCGACGCCGCCGCTGGTGATGGCGTTCTTGACCTCGGCGATGGCCTGGGTGACGTGGATCTCGCGCGGGCAGGCCTCGGTGCAGTTGAAGGCGGTGCGGCAGCGGAAGGCGCCGCCGTGGTCGGCCAGGATCTCGAGGCGGGTGTTGGCGGCCTGGTCGCGGCTGTCGAAGATAAAGCGGTGCGCATTCACGATGGTGGCCGGGCCGACATACTGCTCATCAGACCAGAACACCGGGCAGGAGGTGGTGCAGGCGGCGCACAGAATGCACTTGGTGGTGTCTTCAAAGCGCTCGAGCTGCTCCGGCGTCTGGCGACGCTCCTTGCCATCGGCAGGTACGTCCTCATTGATGAGGAAGGGCATGAGCGACTTGTAGCTGTTGAAGAACGGCTCCATGTCGACGATCATGTCCTTGAGCACCGGCAGACCCAGGATGGGCTCGACGGTGATCTCGGTGCCGACGTCCTTCACCAGCGCTTTGCAGGCCAGCATGTTGCGGCCATTGATGCGCATGGCATCCGAGCCGCACACACCGTGGGCGCAGGAGCGGCGGAAGGAGATGGTGCCGTCTACGTTGCCCTTGACGTGCTCGAGCAGGTCGAGCACGCGGTCGGTGGGCTCGGCCTCGATGTTGTAGGTGTCAAAGCTGGGCACATTGCGGCCAGCTTCTGGGTTGTAGCGGTAGATTTTCAGATAAACAAGCATAGCGCTCCCGGTTTAGTAGACGCGTTCTTTCGGCTCGTATTTGGTGATGGTGACCGGCTTGTACTCCAGGCGCACCTGGTTGCCATCCATCCAGGCCAGCGTGTGCTTGAGCCACTCAGTGTCATTGCGCTTGGGGAAATCCTCGCGGGCGTGGGCGCCGCGGCTCTCCGGCCGGGCTTCGGCCGAGACGGCAGTGGCCAGGGCCACATCCAGCAGGCAGCCCAGCTCCCAGGCGTTGAGCAGGTCGGTATTGAAGCGCTTGCCGTGGTCGTCAACGCTGATGTTCTTGTAGCGCTCACGCAGCTCGCGCATCTTCTCGATGGCGCTGGTCATGCCTTCGGCGGTGCGGAAGACGCCAACATCATCCATCATCTTGGTCTTCATCTCTTCGCCGAGGGTGACGATCTTCTCACCGCCGCTCTTGCCAAGAATGCGGTCCAGCTGCTGGCGGGTGAAGTCAGTGGGATTGTTCTCAAGCGGCTTGTAGTCGGCGCCTTTGGCATACTCGGCGGCCATCTTGCCGGCTTCCTTGCCGAAGACCACCAGGTCGAGCAGGGAGTTGGTGCCGAGACGGTTGGCGCCGTGCACGGACACGCAGGCCACTTCGCCGGCGGCGAAGAGGCCGGGCACGATGGTGCCCTTGGCGTCACTGAGGGCCTGGCCGTGCATATTGGTGGGGATGCCGCCCATGGCGTAGTGGGCCGTGGGCTGGATGGGCATGGGCTCTTTGATGGGGTCAATGCCCAAGTAGGTTCGGCAAAAATCCACAATGTCGGGCACTTTGGAGAGCAGCTGCTCGCCGGTGACGCGGTATGGAGTGCCATCCGGCATCTTGCGGCCGTCAAGCTCGGCGTAGTGGTTGACGACTTCGGGGCGCATGTCGAGATGAACGTAGCGGTCACCCTTGATGCCGTTGCCGTCACGAATTTCGAGATAGATGGAGCGGCTGACGACATCACGCGAGGCGAGGTCTTTCACGGTGGGGGCGTAGCGCTCCATGAAGCGCTCGCCCTTGCCGTTGATGAGCACGCCGCCCTCACCGCGCACGCCCTCGGTGATGAGGATGCCGAGTTTGAGGATGCCGGTGGGGTGGAACTGGAAGAACTCCAGGTCCTGGGCGGGCAGGCCGCGGCGCAGGGTGATGGCGACGCCATCACCCGTGTAGGCGTAGGCGTTGGAAGTCAGCTCCCAAATGCGGCCGTGGCCGCCGGTGGCGAAGACGACCGACTTGGCGTGGAAGACATGCAGCTCACCGGTGGCGAGCTCAACGGCGACCACGCCGTTGGCCACGCCGTCGTTCATCAGCAGGTCGAGAACGTGGAACTCATCATAGAAGTGAACCTTGTTCTTGATGCAGTTCTGATAGAGCGTTTGCAGGATCATGTGGCCGGTGCGGTCTGCGGCGTAGCAGGAGCGCAGCACGGGCTGCTTAGTGTCATTGTTGGTGTGGCCACCGAAGCGGCGCTGGGCGATGGTGCCATCCGCATTGCGGGAGAAGGGCAGGCCCATGTGCTCCAGCTCATAGACGACTTCAGGCGCCTGGGCGCACATGTAATCAATAGCGTCCTGGTCACCCAGGTAGTCACTGCCTTTGACGGTGTCGAAGCTGTGCCACTCGACCTTGTCAGGCTCCAGGTTGCCGAGGGCGGCGCCAATGCCGCCCTGGGCCGCGCCAGTGTGCGAGCGGGTGGGATAGAGCTTGCTGAGCACGGCGGTATCGGCGCCGCGCGAAGCGTAGAGGGCGGCCATGAGGCCGGCGCCGCCAGCGCCTACGATGATGACTTCATGTTGGTGAGTTTGCGTCATGACTATTGAACCAGTTCCGGGCGGGCGCCCATGGCCAGGGCGATGGCCCCGATGGTGCTGATGACCAGCCACACGATGAGCAGGAGAATGCTGAAGATACGGCGGGTGCGTTCCTTGTGCACATAGTCAAACATGACCTGGCGCAGGCCGTACATGCCGTGAGCGAAAGCGAAGAGCAGCAGGAAGAAGTTATAGGTGACCCAGCCGGCGTCAGCCAAACGCACCGCCACGTAATCAATATTGATGGCGTGCACGCCGACGATGACGTCTTGCAGGTACACATGGAACCAAGCCAGCGGGATGAGCAGGATGCCGCTGTAGCGCATCCAGCGCCAGGCCGTGGTTTCGAATGAGGGCTTGATCTTGGAGGCCATGGCTACTTTCCGAACGGCAGGTATGCCAGCAAATCAATGTGGAAGTTGTGCAGAAGCATGTTGTAGAACATGACCAGCGCGCCGGGGGCCCACAGGATGGTAGCAACGACCAGGGCGACGCGCACGGAGACGCGCTGCTTGGCGATGGCCCAGCGCTTGGGCATCCACATGTCGGTTACGGCGATGCGCAAGCCGTTGACGCCGTGATAGATGACGGCAAAGAGCAGGCCGATCTCGCCCAGCATGAAAGGCGTGGCGCGGTAGAGCTCGATGGCGTGCTCGTAGAGCGAAGGGTAGAAGTAGACGGTGGAGGTATCCAGGATATGAATGATCAGGAAGAGCAGGACACCCAAGCCGGTCAGGCGATGGAGCAGGAAGGCGTAATGCCCTTCGCGCCCCATGTAGGTTGCGTATCCCTTTACGGTATTTTTGAGCGGTGTGCTGGGGGCAGCCACGTACAACTCCTTTGAAAACCAATCTCCGCGGATGTTAAAAGGCATTATAGCACCGCGCGGTGTGCGTGCTGTTTTGCACGAACGCGAGCTTGCGTATTCATCTGACGAAATGTGAAACCGTCTTCCACAGATGAACACAGATGAAACAGATTTGTTTTTTGATGAGTTGATTTGGTCAGATCTGGCAGTGATAACACAGGCACTTAACGGATCCCTCCTCAGCCTTCGGCTTCGTTCGGGATGACAAGCAGAACAGATTGCCACGTAGCGGCGGGTGGTTTGCGGAGCGTGTGATTCAGTGAGTTGATGCAGATTGCCACGTCGCAACAAGCGGTTCGCCAAAGTCAGGCTCGCCCTGTTGCTCCTCGCAATGACGGAAGAGCGACTCGCGTATGGGTGGGCGCAGCATGCTGCGCCCCTACGCGGATTGTGAAGAGCAGCCAGCTTGGGGATTGCTTCGTCGGCGCTGCAATGCAGCGCACTCCTCGCAATGACGGTCAGCGACGCGCGGTGTGAGTGGCACGGCTGTGCTGGTGCCGGATGCGGTTACTTCTTCAGGCGCGAATCAAATTCGATCGCGAGGATGGCAAGTAGAAGCGTGCGCAGCAAGATGGTGATGGGCAGAGTCCAGAACAGGCCGCGCGAGAGCAACAAGGGCCATTCGAGCAGGTTCGCAAAGATCAGTGTTGCGCCGAACAAAGCAGCTGTCCTCAGCGGCAGCGCCAGGATCAGCATGGGCAAAAGGTAATACACCCATTGGGGTGACCAGCCTGGCATCCATATAAAGAACAGAGTCCACGCCAGACCAATGAAAGCCATTTCATTCTTGAGGGTGATCTTGGTGCGGAAGGTGCGCCAGAACCCCAGCGCCAGAAAAAAAGGAAGCGTCACCAGCGGCGAAATCCGGGCAGGGTTGTTTATAGGCAACTCTGCTTTGCCGGGCTGCAAACGATCGGCGATGGGGCCAAAGCTGCCCGTATTGAAATTGCCATCCAGAATGGCCCATACCGTTTGCCATGAGCCCTTGCTGGGCTGGGACTGAAGCGAGGCGAGTGTGAATTCGGGTGAGAGCGCCCACAGCAGGCCGTAGACCAGCGCGACCATCAGGCCGGCGACGGCCAGGATGCGCAGAAAGCGGTCGCGGGGAAGCTTGCGGGCCAGCCAGCCCAACAGGATCAGCGGAAAGAGCTTGAACAGCGCGCCCAGGCCGATGCTGACGGCGGCGGACAGCGGACGGTCTTTGCGAACCAAGTAAATTGATAACAGGACAAAGAAGACAACCAGAGAGTCAAAGTACCACCAGGTGTACGGTAGCGCGCAGATGAAAACAGCAAAGAGCGCGGTTTGGCGCTGCCCGGCGGGCGTGGAGCCGGCCAACGAACTGAACAAAGCAATGTTGGCCAGATCGGCAGCCAGAAAGAGAATGATCAATATATAGCTAAACGCGTACTGGTTGGCATTTGAGAGAACGAAAACCAACTCTGTGATGAAAGGGAACAGAGGTGGGTATTCTGACCACGAGTTTAAGTAAGGCAACCCTGGAATTTGGGCTAATTGGAAATAGGTTTGGATGTCACCATACCCCAGCGCACTTTCGTAGGGAAGGCCGGCCAACAGCACCATGCGGATGAAGGCAACTGCAGCCAGAGTGAGCAACAGGGTTTGGCGCTGCGCCAGTTTTTTCGTAAGCTTTGCGATCAACCTAAGGACCCCTTTGCAAAAAATGTTGGCTTAGTCAAAATCAATGCGCATGACGGCGCGGCGCGGGAAGGGATGATGGACCAGCTGCATGCCGGCCGATTCGAAGGCGGCGCGGCTGCCGACATTCATCTCGCCCCAGCTGATGGTCTGGCCGGGTTTGGGCAGCAGCGGGTAGCCCTCCAGGGCGCGGGCCCCGCGGGCACGCGCATGCTGCACGGCGGCCTGGGCCAGCGCGTAAGTGATGCGGCGGCCGCGGTAGCCGATGCGCACCACGAAGCAAGCCACTGCCCAGATGCTGTCATCGGCTGGGTCTTCGTCGCGGCCTTCCCAGGGCGTGGTCTTGTCGAGATAGCGTAGGTAGGCCGGGCGCGGCTCGACCGCGCACCAGCCGACGGGCTCGGTAGCCAGGTAGGCGACCAGCCCGGTGGTGTAGCGGGCGCGGGGATGCTCGCACTGGGTCTGCTCGCGCAGCATGTACGGGCGGACTTCGCGGGGCAGCTCCCACCAATCGCTGGCGCGCACTTTGTAATGCTGGCACATGCAGTGGGCGGTCTGGCCGCGCTTGCCGAAGACGGCCTGCAGATCTCCCCACTTGGCCTTGTTAGCGGGCAGGATGGTGAGGGCGTCTGCTGCGATGGGGGTTTGGTCTTTGGCCATATCAGAAGTCAATGCGCATGACGACGCGGCGTTTGCTGGGCTGGCTGACAGGCTTGAAGCCAACGGCAACGAAGATATTGTAGCTGCCGACGTGCAGCTCACCCCAGGTGATGGTCTTGCCGGGCTCGGTGCGCATGGCATAGCCCTCGAGGGCGCGCGCCCCGCGCTGGCGGGCAAAGTCGACTGCGGCTTGGGCGAGTGCGTAGGTATAACCGCGGCCGCGGTAGCCCTTGCGGATGATGAAGCAGGTGGCGGCCCATACGCCTGGGTCGGAGAGGTCTTCGTCGCGCCCGGCGGAGAGCATGCGGTTGAGGATGAGGTTGGGATGCTCGAGGCGGGGGGCAACTGCGCACCAGCCGACCGGCTCGCTGTCGAGGTAGGCGACCAGGCCGCTGGTGTGTTTGGCGGCCGGCTGGCCGCAGTGGGTCTGCGTGCGCAGGTTGTGGGCGAGCTGCTCCTCGTCGACGGTGAACCAGCCGCGGTCGCGCACCTTGAAGCGCTGGCAGAAGCAGGGCTTGCCGTGGCAGCGGGCTGGGCCGAGTACGGCCATCAGGTCATCCCAGGATGCCTTGTTGGCGGGGCGGATGGCGAGGGCGTCTGAGGCTTTGCGTCCTTTGACCATGACGCTTTAACTTAACCACAAAGACACAAAGAGCACAAAGATTAGACCTATCTAACCTAATGCTGGGGATTGCTTCGTCGCTGCGCTCCTCGCAATGACGATGATGGCGTGATTGTGGTGAGTAAAGCCAGATTGCCACGTCGTGGCGGATGGCTTGCGGCCATATGCCGCTTTGTAAGTGAGAGGGTGCCAGGCCGCTACGCCTCGCCACTCCTCGCAATGACGGAAGAGCAGGCTAATGCCCGCGATGTGAAGTGGGCGCAGCATGCTGCGCCCCTACGCTGGAAATTGACGGAGAGAGCGAGGCGGGCTTGGGGATTGCTTCGTCGTTGCGCTCCTCGCAATGACGAGTGATCCTGGCTATTTAAAAAAAAGAACGGGCGAAGTATTCGCCCGTTCTTTGTTCTTACATGTGTGCGATGACCGCGTCGCCGAAGGCGGAGGTGCTCAGCTTGGTGGCGCCCTCCATCAGGCGGTGGAAGTCATAGGTGACTGTTTTGGCGCCAATGGCGCCTTCGATGCCGGTGATGACCTTGTCGGCGGCTTCATGCCAGCCCATGTAGCGCAGCATCATCTCACCGGAGAGGATGACCGAACCCGGATTGACCACATCCTTGTCGGCGTACTTGGGCGCGGTGCCGTGGGTGGCCTCGAAGACGGCGTGGCCGGTGACGTAGTTGATGTTGCCGCCCGGCGCAATGCCGATGCCGCCGACCTGGGCGGCCAGCGCGTCGGAGAGATAGTCTCCGTTGAGGTTCATGGTGGCAAGCACGTCAAAGTCTGTGGCGCGGGTGATGGTTTGTTGGAAGACGATGTCTGCAATGACATCCTTGATGAGCAGCTTGCCGGCTTTCAGAGCGGCGTCCTGCTCGGCGTTGGCGGCTTCTTCGCCCTTCTCGGCCTTGGTCTTCTCCCAGGTCTGCCAGGTGTAGGTTTGGTCGCCGAATTCGCGCTCGGCCAGATCGTAGCCCCAATTGCGGAAGGCGCCCTCGGTGAACTTCATGATGTTGCCCTTGTGCACTAGGGTCACGTTCTTACGCTTGTTGTCGAGCGCCCAGCGGATGGCGGCGCGCACAAGACGCTCGGTACCTTCCACGGATACCGGCTTGAGGCCGATGCCGGCCGTATCCGGGAAGCGGATCTTGGCAAACTCCTTGGGGAAGGCCTGTTGGAAGACGTCTTTGAACTTCTTGTTGTCTTCGGAGCCGTTCTCAAACTCAATGCCGGTGTAGATGTCCTCGGTGTTCTCGCGGAAGACGACCATGTCGACATCCTGCGGGCGCTTGACCGGCGAGGGCACGCCCTCGAACCAGCGCACCGGGCGCAGGCAGACGTAGAGGTCCAGCTCCTTGCGCAGGGCTACGTTGAGCGAGCGCATGCCGCCGCCGATGGGCGTGGTGAGCGGGCCCTTGATGCCGACCAGGAACTCGCGGAAGGCCTGCAGGGTTTCCTCCGGCAGCCAGCTTTGGAACTGGTTGAAGGCTTTCTCGCCGGCGTAGACTTCCATCCAGTGCAGCTTGCGGGCGCCGCCGTAGGCTTTCTCGACGGCGGCGTCAAGCACGCGCACGCTGGCACGCCAGATGTCGCGACCGGTGCCGTCACCTTCAATGAAGGGGATGATAGGGTTATCGGGTACGTTGAGGACACCATTGTTAATGGAAATCTTTGCGCCCCCGGAAGGAACCTGGATGATGCTATAGGCCATGCATGCGTCTCCGTAAGTGGTTTTTTGCGATTATACACTCGGCCCTCTTGGGACTTTGCAGCCAAAACAAGACTCGCTATAATAGCAACTCTTGCAGTTGGCCCGCGACATTGGTCGCAAAGTCCCCGCCGGGTATGCCCGGACCAAAAGCCTGCTTACGAAGTTCAATAGTTACCGCAAGTGTTCCCGAAGGAGGAATCGCTAGTGGCACCTACGTCTTTACCTGTTAACCGACAGGCACAAATTGAAGAACCCTGGCACAAGCTTGGCCGCACAGAAGTGGCCGAGCGGCTGGGCACCTCCCGCGAGCAGGGCCTCAGCTCGGCTGAGGCTCAGGCGCGGTTGGAGAAGTACGGCCCTAACCGGCTGGAAGAAGCCCCGCCCAAGAAATTTATCACCTTGTTGTGGGAACAGCTGAACAACTTTGTGGTGTACCTGCTGTTCGCGGCGGTGATCATCTCGGCCATTCTGGGCGAGTGGGTCGAGGCTGGGGCGGTGATGGCGATCGTGGTGCTCAATGCCGGCTTCGGCATTGTGCAGGAGCGCCGCGCCGAACAGGCGCTGGCAGCCTTGCGCCAGCTGGCTTCGCCAGAGGCGCACGTGCTGCGCGACGGCCGCCGGGTGGACGTGCCCTCCTACGAGGTTGTGCCGGGCGATGTGGTCTTCCTGGAAGCCGGCAACTACATTCCGGCGGATGTGCGTTTGATCGAAGCGGTCAACCTGCGCGTTGAGGAAGCCGCCCTGACCGGCGAATCGGTGCCGGTGGAAAAGAGCGCCGGCCGGCTCGAAAAGGCCGACGTGGGCCTGGGCGACCGCGTCAACACCACTTTCATGGGTACCTTGGTGTCTTATGGCCGCGGCAGCGGCATTGTGGTCAACACCGGCATGCGCACCCAGGTGGGCCTGATCGCCGAGATGCTGCAATCCGTGCACCATGAGCCGACCCCGCTGCAACGCCGCCTGGAGGAACTGGGCCGCTGGCTGGGCTGGGCCGCGCTGGCGATCTGTGCGCTGGTGTTCGCGGTGGGTATTCTGCGCGGGCAGGAAGCGCTGCACATGTTCGAAGTGGCGGTGACGCTGGCGATCGCGGCGGTGCCTGAGGGCCTGCCGGCGGTGGTGACGATCAGCCTGGCGCTGGGCATGCGCGAGATGATCAAGCGCAACGCGCTGATCCGCCGCCTGTCCTCAGTAGAGACGCTGGGCTCGGCGACCGTGATCGGCTCGGACAAGACCGGCACGCTGACCCAGAATGCCATGACCGTGACGAGTGTATGGGTGGACGGCCGCCGGGTCGAGATCTCGGGCACCGGCTACCAGCCGCAAGGCGAATTCACACTGGATGGAAAATCATTTGATCTGGGCAAGCACCACGGCGTGTTCAGCGCACTGTGGCTGGGCGCCCTGAATAACGACGCGATCCTGGAATCGAGCGCCGAGAGCGGCACCCGTGTAGTGGGTGACCCGACCGAGGCGGCGATGCTGGTGGCGGCGGCCAAGGCCGACGCCGCTTACGGCGAGCTGACACGGCGCTACCCGCGCGTGCAGGAAATTCCGTTCGACTCGGACCGCAAGCGCATGACCACCATTCACCAGGTGGCCGACCCGCTGACCGCGGACCTCTCGCCTTTCCATGAGGCGCATGAGCACAAGGGCTGGCACGTGGTGGCCGTCAAGGGCGCGCCGGATGTAGTGCTGGAGTTGTGCAAGCAATACCAGACGATCGACGATGTGGTGGCCCCGTTGAACGACAACATGCGGACGCGGATCCTGGAGGCCAATGACCAGATGGCCCAGGACGCGCTGCGCGTGATCGCAGTAGCTTACCGAATCAGCAAAGATGTGCCGGACAAGCTGACGCCTGAGCATGTGGAGCAGGACCTGGTGTTCGTGGGCCTGCTGGGCATGATCGACCCGCCGCGCCCGGAAGTGAAAGACGCGCTGGCCAAGGCGCGCAGCGCCGGCATCCGCACCGTGATGATCACCGGCGATTATCCGCAGACGGCGCGAGCGATCGCGCTGCAGATCGGCCTGGTGGATGAGGCCAACAGCAAGGTGATTCCCGGCGCGGAACTCAACGAGATGACCGATGAGCAGCTGCGCGAAGAGATCAAGCGCACCAGCGTGTTCGCCCGTGTATCGCCGGAGCACAAGGTGCGGATCGTGCAAGCGCTGCGCGCCAACGGCAACGTGGTTGCGATGACCGGCGACGGCGTCAACGATGCACCGGCGCTGAAGCAGGCCGACATTGGCGTGGCGATGGGAATCACCGGCACGGATGTGGCCAAGGAAACGGCTGACATGGTGCTGACGGACGACAACTACTCCAGCATTGTGTCGGCAGTGGAACAGGGCCGCGTGATCTACAGCAACATCCGCAAGTTCGTGTTCTTCCTGCTGTCGTGCAACACGGCCGAGATCATGATCATCTTCACGGCGATCATGATGGGGTTGCCCTCGCCGCTGGCGCCGATCCAGCTGCTGTGGCTGAACCTGCTGACCGACGGCGCCCCGGCGCTGGCGCTGGGCACCGAAAAGGGCGACCCGGACATCATGAAGCTGCCGCCGCGCCGTAAGGACGAGCCGATCATTGACGGCGAGATGCGGATCGGCATCGGAATCCAGACGGTGGTCAAGACCGCGGCCACGCTGACGGCCTATGTGTTGGGCCTGCAACTGTTCCCGACCAGCGGGGCCGAGAACCTGACGGCGTCTACGATGGCGTTCATGACCCTGGGTCTGTCTGAACTGGTGCGGGCTTATACGGCCCGTTCAGAGCACTACTCCATGTTCCATGGCGGCCTGTTCAGCAACAAGAACATGAATGTGGCCGTAATGATCTCGACTGTGCTACTGCTGGTGGTGGTTTTCTTCCCGCCCTTCCAGGGAGTGTTTGACACCACCTCGCTGACCTGGCTGCAGTGGGAGATCGTGCTGCCGCTTTCGGTACTGCCGGCTGTGGCGGCTGAGATCACCAAGTGGTTCATTCGCCGTGGTTTGGAGCGCAAGAGCGCGGCTGCGGCTGCATAGCGCAATACTCTAGCAATAGAGTATTATCCCGGGAGACAGGAAACAAAAAAGCCCGCCATTTTTTGCGGGCTTTTTTGTTGTGGTTGAGCAGGCTAGGTATCGGCGGCAGCGCGCTTGGCGACCGATTGGCCGAGGAACATGACGCCAATGCCGAAGATGGGGTGCAGGGCCTTGGCGATGGCCGGGATGTCAGCGCGGATGTAGCCCTGCATGGCAAGCATGACCAGCGCCAGGGCGGTGAGGCCGATGATGCGCCCGCCCAGCTTACCGACCAGGGCCAGGATGAGCATGACCACCAGCATGAGCAGCATCAGCATGCCGCTCCAGGCGTGCCAGCTGCTGGGAGCGGCGCCAAAGTAGGCCGCGCCGATGAGGGCGATCTGCAGAAAGCCCCAGAAGAAAACAGTTTTGCCCAAGCGAATGAATAGATTGCGAACGTCCATACTTCTCCTCTTTTAGTTAAGCCATTGCGGGTTGCAAGGCGAGTTCATCCAGCAGGCGGGCGAAATCCTGGGCGGTCTGGCTGGTGAGCAAGTCCTCGCGCTGCGCCGGGGTCAGCCCGTAGGGGCTGATGTAGCGGGCGGCGTGCTTGCGGAACAGGACCAGCCCCAGGTCGGCACCATAGAAGGTTTGCATGGCCTCCAAGTGGGCCAGCACCATCTGGCGCACCTGCGGCTGGCTGACCTCGTGGCGGTCAAGGCCGGCGAAGATCCACGGGTTGCCGATGGCGCCGCGGCCGATCATCACCGCGTCGCAGCCGGTGTGCTCGCGCATGCGGCCGATATCGGCCACCAGGCGCACATCCCCGTTGCCGAAGACCGGAATGCGCACGGCGGCCTTGACCTCGGCGATGGCGTCCCAGTTGGCGTTGCCGCGGTAAGCCTGTGACTTGGTGCGGCCGTGTACGGCTACGGCGGCCCCGCCGTTGTCTTCGATGATGCGGGCGATCTCGGTGTGGTTGAGGCTGTCTTCATCCCAGCCGATGCGTATTTTGCCGGTGATGGGGATGTCAAGCGTGGCGCTCAAAGAGCGGAAAATCCGGGCGATCTTGGCCGGCTCGCGCAGCAAGCCGGCGCCGGCGCCGCGGCCGGAGACGCAGCGCACAGAGCAGCCCATGTTGATGTCGATCATGTCTGGGTTGTACGGCCGCAGCTTGAGCGCGGCCTGCAGCAAGCGCTCAGGGTCGTCATCAAAGAGCTGGAAGGTGACGGGGCGCTCGGTTTCAAGGAAGGCGAGGCGCAGGTGCAGGTGGGGATGCGTGTTGAGCACATCCTGGGCGTTGACGAATTCGGTATAGCTGATGGCCGAGCCGAGCCGGCGGGCCAGCGAGCGGAACGGCTGGTCGGAGAAACCATCCATGGGCGAGAGGATGACCCGGCCGTAAATGGGGATGGGGCCGATGTGAAAGCTGGGCTCGCTGGGCATGGAATTATTCTAGCGCATGGTGAGAAGCATCCACAGATGAACACAGATGCTTAAAGTGATGCATTTGATAAAGGCAAAATCTCAGCCGCAGATGTGCGTGGCTGCGCTACGCCGCAGATAAACGCAGATTTTGACTTTTATCTGTGTTCATCCGCGTTCATCTGCGGCAATTTTGCATGTTGTGCTTCGCTTATACTTTCTGAAGCAAAGGACTTCACAAAAATGACCAAGAGCTTTGACCAAAAACTGTCTGGATACGCTGACCTGATCGTGCATATTGGCTTGAATGTACAGCCGGGCCAGAAGGTAGTAGTGAGCGGTAAGAACCTGTTCCGCGGCGCGCCGCTGCACAGCGCCCCGCTGGTGCGCAAGATCGTGGAGAGCGCCTACAAGGCCGGGGCGCGCTTTGTGGATGTGTTCTGGGATGATGACCAGAGCCAGCTGGTGCGCTTTGCGCATGCGCCGCGGGATAGCTTTGAGGAGTTCCCCACCTGGCGCACGCGTGCCTTGCATGAGTACGCCGCCAACGGCGATGCGATCGTCTCGATCTATGGTGAGGATCCCGACCTGTTCAACGGGCAGGACGCGGCGTTGGTGACGCAAGCCCAGCGCACGATGGAGAAGCACATGCAGTCCCAGATGGAACTGCTGATGAAGAACGCCTACAACTGGCTGCTGGTCAGCGTGCCGCATCCCAACTGGGCGGCCAAGGTGTTCCCTGACCTGCCGGCGGACAAGCAGATGGACGCGATGTGGGAGCAGATATTCACGCTGTGCCGCATCGACCGGGAGGACCCGGTGGCGGCGTGGAAAGAGCACATCGCCCAGCTGAATGAAGCCGCTAAGTACCTGAATGAGAAGCAGTACGATGCCCTGCACTACACCGCGCCCGGCACTGACTTTACCGTCGGCCTGCCGGCGGGCCACCTGTGGAACAGCGCCCAATCTGACACGCAGGGTGGCATCACCTTCACGCCCAACCTGCCGACTGAGGAAATCTTCACGTTGGGCGACAAGAACCGCGCCGAGGGCACGCTCAAGGCCTCCATGCCGCTGAGCTACGGCGGGCGGCTGATCGAAGACTTCAGCATGGTGTTCAAGGACGGCCGCGTGGTTGAGGTGAAGGCCGGCAAGAACGAGCAGGCGCTCAAAGACCTGCTGGACGTGGACGATGGCGCCGGGCGCGTGGGCGAGATCGCCCTCGTGCCGCACAGCTCACCCATTGCGCAGTCTGGCCGCCTGTTTTACAACACCCTGTACGATGAGAACGCCGCCAGCCACATTGCTGTGGGCCGCGCCTATCGCTTTACGCTGAAGGGCGGCGAGACGATGAGCGCCGAGGACTTCGCGGCCGCCGGCGGCAACTACAGCCTGGTGCATGTGGACTTCATGATCGGCTCGGCCGAGATGGATATTGACGGCATCACCAAGGATGGCGCTAGAGAGCCGCTGATGCGCAAGGGTGAGTGGGCTTACAAAAGCTAAAAACATCAAGAATTTCAAAACAGGAGCGCAACAGGCTTGTTGCGCTCCTGTTTTGTTTATCCACCAGCTTGATTAAGTAAGAACATTTATTCTATAATAAACAAAAGAGGAGGAAGGTATGACAAACGAAACATTTGAAGTGAATGGTGAAAAGAAGCAGGGCTATTTAGCCTTGCCCGCAGGTGGCAGCGGCCCGGGCGTATTGCTTTTGCACGCCTGGTGGGGTTTGACCGGTCTGTTCAAGGAGACCGCTGACAAGCTGGCAGCAGAAGGTTTTGTGGTCTTTGCCCCGGACTTTTTTGATGGAGCCCATACGGCAGAGATCGCAGAGGCTGAGAAGCTGGTTCAGGCTAGCGGGGACAACTTCCCTGCGATGCAGGCTTTAGCCGAGGCGGCGGTTGCCTTCCTAAAGGCGCACCCTGCGGTAACCGGTGAAAAGGTGGCAGTGATTGGCTTTTCCTTTGGGGCGGCGTATGCCCTCGTTCTGGACGAGGCCCAGCCAGACGCCTTTGACAAAGTTGTGCTTTTTTATGGCATGGCTGGTGCAAACGTGGGCAAGAGCAAAGCCAAGGTGCTGGCGCACTTTGCGGAGAACGACCCGTACGAGGACACCGAAGCAGCACGCGGCATGAGCGCTCCCAACCTGGAGCGGCACATTTACCCAGGCACTGGGCATTGGTTCTTTGAGCACAACCGGGCGGATGCATACAATGCGGAAGCGGCTGACCTGGCCTGGAAGCGCACCATATCTTTCCTTAAGGGGTAGATATGAAGGTCGTGCCGGCAAGCCCTGAACGGTGGGCGGACATTGAAACCTTGTTCGGTGAGAAAGGCGGGTATGCAGGCTGTTGGTGCATGTTCTGGCGCTTACCGCGCAAGGAATTCAAGCAGAAGAAGGGCGCGGGCACCAAACGCGAGCACAAAAAGCAACTGGCGCAGGGGACTGTAACCGGAGTGATCGGCTATGTAGATGGCCACCCGGTTGGCTGGTGCTCCGTTGGGCCTCGGCAGGCTTATGCCGCGCTGGAAGACTCGCGCATTCTTAAGCGCGTGGACAATACGCCGGTGTGGGCAGTGGTGTGCTATTTTGTGGCAAAACCGTATCGCAAGCAAAATGCCATGCTGCGCCTGCTGGAAGGGGCGGTGGCTTATGCTCGCAAACAGGGGGCGGTAGCCGTGGAAGGCTACCCGCTGGATATGGACAGCCCCCAGCTCAGTGGGCAGAACCTCAATACCTACGCAGGGTACATGGGCATCGCGTCGGTTTACAAAAAACTGGGTTTTAAACAAGTAGGCCGTGCTTCTGAAACTCAGTTGATCATGCGCCTGATGTTATGATGACCAAAGTCAAACCTCGAGGTGACGCCCATGCAACAAGTCTTATCTGAACGCATTTTGCCGCGCAGCCGCAGCACCTGGCTGGCGGAAGCGGTACTGATCGTCTTCGGCGCTCTGTTCATTGCCGCCCTGGCCCAGGTGCGCATCCCGCTGCAGCCGGTGCCCATCACCGGGCAGACCCTGGCGGTGCTGCTGGTGGGCATGGCGCTGGGTTCGCGCCGCGGCCCGCTGGCGGTGCTGACCTATCTGGGCATGGGCGCAGCTGGCCTGCCGTTCTTCACCGGCGGGCAGAGCGGCCTGGCCTACATGGCCGGCGCCACCGGCGGCTACCTGGTTGGCTTCATCGCGGCGGCTTATGTAGTGGGCTGGCTGGCCGAGCGCGGCTGGGACCGCACGCTGGCCAAGACGCTGGCGGCCATGGTGATCGGCAATGCGGTCATTTATCTGTTCGGCGTCAGCTGGCTGGCCACGATCGTGGGCGGCTTTGAAGGGCCGAGCGGCTCGCTGGCGTTGGGTTTGTATCCCTTCCTGTTAGGGGATGCGCTCAAGGCGCTGGCAGCGGCGCTGCTGCTGCCAGCCGCCTGGATGATGCTCAACGAGTAGGCGGAGTAGCAAATAAAAAAACGCCCCAGCATGGCTGGGGCGTTTTTGTTTCTGAGTTGGACGGCGGCTAAGCGGCGCTCGCAGCCCTGTGCTTTTGCATGCGGGCGTACTCGGTCCAGCTGATGAGCTTGTGGGTCTGCTCATCCCACAAGTGCAGGAAGATGGTCTTGAAGCTGGTGAAGAACGTAATCGTCTCGACCTGGTGGAAGATCTCGTTCTCGTAGTGAGCACGTTCCAAGTTGTAGTTCGGAATTTTGGGGGAGAGATGGTGGACATGGTGGAAGCCAATGTTGCCGCTGAACCACTGGGCGACCTTGTTCATTTTGAAGAAAGACGCGCCGCGCAAGGCAGCCTCGGTGTAATCCCACTCCTCGTGCCAGCGCCAGTAGGTGTCCTCGAACTGGTGCTGTACGTAGAAGAGGAACACGCCGATGGAGGAGCCGAAGACCATGATGGGCAGCCAGATCAGCAGGGTCTCGCGCCAGCCGATCCAAAGGCTGAGCCCGGTAAAGATGATGGCGAGGGCGATGTTGGTGTAGAGCACGCTGCGGCGCTCGCGCTTGTCGGCATCTTTGCTGAGCAGGAAGCGGTGCAGCACGATGAACAGCAAGGTGGGGCCGATGACGAATTTCACCAGCGGGTTGCGGTAGATGCGATAGGTGAACTTGCGGTGCCAGGGCAGCGCGGCGTATTCGTCCACGGTCATAGTGTAGATGTCGCCAATGCCGCGGAAGTCAAGGTCGCCGGCGGTGGCGTGGTGCTTGGCGTGGGTGCGGCGCCAGTGGTGGTAAGGCGTCATCGAGATGATGCCGAGCACGCCGCCCAGCAAGTCGTTGAGCTTGGTGGACTTGAAGAACGAATTGTGGCCACAATCGTGCTGGATGATGAACAGACGCATCATGAACAGCGCGTTAAAGAAGGCCAGGCCCAGCGTGAGCAAGTAGTTTACGCGCAGGCTGTAATACATCAAGACCCAGATCAGCAGGTACGGCACCAGGCTGTTGATCAGCTGCCATATGCTCTTCTTGTGGTCGGGTATCTGGTACGGCTTGATCGCGTCTACCCAGGCCGGTTTGGTCTTGGCGTTGGTTGTTTCCATCAAGTGCTCCTGTAGCGGGGATGGGTACATTGTAGTGGCATAGTGGAGATGCGGCTAGCCACTGGCATAACTTTGTTATGAACCTGGTTGAAGCAGCATGGCGGCGCTGCCCAGCAGAGCGGCCAGCGCAGCGGGCCAGTAGTAGATGCCGATGGAGAAGCTGGCCAGCAGCGTGAGAACCACAGACGCGGCGACGAACAGCAATACCATGCCGCGCCGGCCGCGGGTGTAGAAGCGATACGGGGCGTAGTACAACGCGCCAAAAATGAAAAGAGAGATCACGCCCCAGGCGCCCTGGGCTTCAACCCAGTTCAGGTGGGTGATGATCTGCGGGCCGCCGTTGGTCACGCTGACCTGGGTCGCTCCGGCCGTCAGCAGCACCGCCAGGCCGGCGAGCAGACCCAGTACGGCGGCCAGGCCGAAGAGGAGCGCGGGCAGGCGGGAGAGGAAGGCGCGCATCAGGCTCCTTGGGCCATATAGGCCAGGCCGAAGAGCAGCGCCGAGACGATGAGGCGGCCGGTCTGTTGGCCCCAGGCGGGCGTGCCGGTGGCCTGGGCGCTGTTGACCGCAGCCAGTACGTGCATGCCCAGCAGGCCGGCGCCCAAGGCCCACAAGGCCCAGGCTGACTGCGCCCACACCAGGTAGCCGGCCACCAGCAACACGACGCCGACGATCAGCATCGAATTGGCGGCCAGAGTAGTGATCTTGCCGCGGCGCCACTGCTGCGGACCGGCGAGCAGCGCCAGCAAGCCGTACAGGACGATGAAGGGGGCTACGACGAATCTAAACCAATCCATAGTGGAATTGTAATGCGGTGCGAGCGCAACAAACCAGCGTTTGGCTCGTTAGCTGATTGACTCTATCCAACAGGAGGAATTTATGCGCGTTACTAGCAATCTTGGCTTTTTGCTTTTGGGTATCTGGCTGATCCTGATCGGCCTGGGGCAGTTCGTCAGCCTGGGCAACATTGGCGTCTTGACGAACATTCTGGCCCTGGTTTCGGGCATTTTGATCGTGCTGGGACGCTAAGCGTCCACTCCTCTCTCCGGCCGCCCACACTGTGGGCGGCCTTTTTTTAAGTTTCCAGTGTTTGCAGGAATATGTCCAGGATCTTTGGGTCAAAGTGCTTGCCGCGCTGCTCACTCATGAATGCACGCGCTTTTTGAGTGGACCATGCTTTGCGATATGGGCGGTCCGACGTTAATGCGTCCCATACGTCTACAACGGCAAACATGCGAGCCGCATAGGGTATGGCTTCGCCTGCCAAGCCCAGTGGATACCCGCTGCCATCCCATTTTTCATGATGATGGTGTGGAATATCCAAAGCTGGGCGCAAGTAAGGGATCTTCTTGAGGAAATTGTAGGCGTGCACCGGGTGCATGCGCATCACTTCCCACTCCTCGGCATCCAGCGGCCCAGGCTTCAGCAGTATCCGGTCGGGGATGCCGATCTTGCCGATGTCATGGAGCAGTGCGCCGCGGTAGATGTGCAGCTGCTCTTCCTCTGGCGTGCCCAGCGCCTTGGCCAGGCGCAGCGCATTGTCAGTGACGCGCTGGGTGTGCCCCTCGGTTTCGTTGTCGCGCAAGTCGAGGGCGGTGCTCCAGCCTTGCAGAGTGGCATCGTAGGATTCGGTAAGCTCCTGATGTGTGCGTGCAACTTGCCTTTCCGCCTCGCGAATGTCGGTCACGTCGCGGATGAAGGCAGAGAATCCTTTTTCTTCACCCAGCTGATAGGGCACCAGGAAGAATTCGGATGGAAAGAAGCTTCCATCCCTGCGCTTGAGCTCGTACTCTCGCCGTTGGGTGGCAAACACCGCCTCTTTTTCGTCCTGCAGCTGTTGCAGGGGGCGAAAGTAGCGTTCCTTAAGCTCATCTGGAAGAATTTGCGCGGCAAGTGAGGTGCCCAGGGCTTCGGTTTTATCCCAGCCGAAAATCACTTCAGCCTGCGGGTTCCAAGAAGTGATGTGGCCGGCCGTATTGAAGCTGATGATGGCATCCATGGCGCCTTCCACGGTGAGCTCGTAGCGTTTTTGCGCCACGCGCTCACGGTGCTCAGCCAGGTTGGAGAGCACCACCGCGCCGACGAGCGCGGCGCCCGAGATGAGACTGAGCAATATCAGTACTGGGCGGATAGCGGCGATGTTGGCGAATGATTCGTCCCAATCCGTTTCGGTGACGATGCCAAAGTTATATTCATCGTTCCAGGTCCAGGCGCCAGCGACGCGTACACCGCGGTAGTCGTTGTAGCCGCTGACATCCGAGTCAGTTTCGCGCCGCAGCAGGCTGGCGGCCACGCGGGTCGGCAGGCGTTCTTGTTCAGGGAGACCCGTTTCGCCTTGCATCAGGTTGGCGCCGGGGTCGGTGACCCTGATGTTCAAAATCGAATCTTCGCCGCTGGCGATGATGCCGGCGGCGCGCAGCTGCTCATCAAAGCGGCTTTCGCTTACCAGGAAACCGTTAGCGTCAACCGCGTACGTCTCGCCTGATCTGAGCATACGGCCTGCTTGCAAAATCCGCGAGAAGTCGGCTTTTGGATCGATGTAAAAGACCGGGCCTGCGATCACAGTGCCTTGGGTATTGTGGATGGGCGCGCCGGCGAGAATAGTAGCTTGACCAGCCATCTGTGAATCCAGGGATGACTTGCGAACCGGATTGCTGACGAAGCTTTGCCCTGAGAATAGCGCGTTCAGGTACTGTGAATGCTGGCCAAGGATGCTGGCTGTGCCGACTTCGCCGGCATCAGACGCAGCAAGAACCGTGTTGTAACGATCGAGAATTATGAAACCGTCGTGATGCTCCTCCATGCCGATGGGGCCGAGAGTGGCGCGGATGGCGAGCTGGGAAGGATGGGCGCGCAGCTGGGCGGCGGTACCGCCATAGCTGAGCAGAATCTGGGCCTCGCGGGCGATGCTTGGCGTGCGAGCCCAGCTGGTGACCTGGCGTTTGATGTCGTCCATCCAGGTTTCCAGACCCTCGAGTGTGGTATCGCGCACTGTTTCCAGTACGCTGCGTACGCGCTCTTCAGTGACGCGGGTGGTAATGGAGATGCCAATTGTGTAAGTGACGACAATAAGCAGAACCCCAAGGGCGCTAATCAACGCCAAGCGTCTTGTTCTGCTCATGCTTGCCCTCAGACTGATATCAGTCTAAGGGCAAATTTCTACTTTGCAATAGCCAAGTCGAGCGCTTCGCGCAGGGTGCGAGCTTCGCGGACTTCGATGCCAGCGGGCAAGTCTTCGTTCTTGCGCAGGCGGCGCGGCATCACGGCGGACTTGAAACCGAGCGCGGCCGCCTCTTTTAGGCGGGCGGGCGTATGGGGTACGGTGCGCAGCTCGCCGCTGAGGCCGACCTCGCCGATCAATACAGAATCGGCGCGCAGCGGCTTATCCCAGACGGAGCTGGCGATGGCAGCTGCCAGCGCCAGATCGGCGGCGGGCTCGCCGATGCGCAGGCCCCCGACCACATTGACGAAGACGTCCTGCTCGGCCAGCGGCAGGCCGAGGCGGCGGGTGAGTACGGCGGTGATGAGCAGCAGGCGGTTGGTATCGACCCCGTTGCCGGAGCGGCGCGGGTTGCCGAAGGCGCTGGGGCTGGTGAGGCCCTGGACTTCGACGAGCAGCGGGCGAGTGCCCTCCATGGTGACGGCGATGGCGGAGCCGGCGGCATTGACGACCCGCTCGGCGAGGAAGGCTTCGGAGGGGTTGGGCACCTCCTGCATACCGCGGCCGACCATTTCGAAGACGCCGACCTCGGCGGTGGCGCCGAAGCGGTTCTTGACGGCGCGCAACAGACGGAAGGATTGGAAGCGGTCGCCTTCCAGATAGAGCACGGTGTCCACCATGTGTTCAAGCAGGCGCGGGCCGGCGATGACGCCTTCTTTGGTGACGTGGCCGATCAGGAAGACCGCCAGGCCGCTGCTCTTGGCGAGCTGGCGGAAACGGTCGCTGCATTCGCGCAGCTGGGTGACGGAGCCGGCGGAGGAATCGATCTGGGGGTCGTAGACGGTTTGGATCGAGTCAATGATGAGCAGGCGCGGTTTGGTGCTCTCGACATGGTGGAGGATGGCGTCGAGATTGGTTTCGGTCACCAGCAATAGTGAATCGGGCAGCGGGGTTTGCGAGTCGGACGGCCGCAGGCGCTCCGCACGCATCTTGATCTGCGACGGCGACTCCTCGCCGGAGACATAGAGCACGCGGCCGTGGGCGGCCATCTCCATGGCGGTTTGCAGCAGCAGTGTGCTTTTGCCGATGCCCGGGTCGCCGCCGATGAGGACCAGCGAACCGGGCACAATGCCGCCGCCGAGGACGCGGGCAAATTCGCCGATGGAGAGCGGCATGCGCTCGCTCTCGGCGCCGCCCTGGATGTGGGCAAGCGGCAATGGGGCCGCAGCGCTGGCCCCATTGCTGCCGGCGGCGCGGCGGGCCGGCTCGTCAGCCACCAGCTCTTCGATGTAAGTGTTCCATTCGCCGCACTGCGGGCAGCGGCCGAGGGCCTTGGCGGCGGCGCGGCCGCAGCTTTGGCAGACGAAGCGAGTGTGGACCTTAGCCATGATGGCGCATCTCCCAGCCCATCAGGTCGCCTTCGGGAACGTTGGCAAGCGGCAAACGGTGGAGCATATGCTGCAGCTCGGCGCGGTGGTGCATGTTGTGGGTGATCACATGGGCGATGGCGCCGCCGAAACTCTTTTCTTGCGGTGGTTCATCGAGCACATCGATCCATTTGTCGTTAAGACGGCCCCCGGCTTCCATGCGGCGGGCCAGGGCGGCGAATTCTGTGTAACTTTCTTCGAGGCGAGCAAGCAGCTCAGATGCCGAGTTGCGGCCTTTGATGTTGCGTATAGGGCGGGCGAGCATCAGATCGGTCCAGGTCTCGATGTTGAAGATCATGTGCTCAAAGGTGGCGCGCAGCGTGCGCCAGCCGGCGTCAAACTCTCGGTCAAAGTCTGTGTCATTGAGGGGCAGGCAAAGCTCGAGCAGCTCGCGGGTAGCGGCCTCATCGTGCCCGAGCAGACGTTCAAGAATGGTCATGGGCCTAGTCTACTACAATTAGAACATTTGCACTAAAAACTGAGTATTGACAAGTACAGCCATATAGTGTATTTAACATGTATGTTAATTAACTTAGGTGTTAATTATGACTGATGCACTAAGCCTCACCTTCTCGGCTTTGGCAGACCCCACCCGGCGGGCCATTTTGGACCGGCTCTCGGAGGGGCGGGCCAGCGTGTCTGAGCTGGCGGCGCCGTTCAAGATCAGCCTGCCGGCGGTGTCTCGCCATCTCAAAGTGCTGGAGCGGGCCGGCCTGATCGCTCGCGGGCGGGACGCGCAGTGGCGCCCGGCCCAGCTGCAGGCTGAGCCGCTCAAGGATGTCTCGGTGTGGCTGGAGCGCTACCGCCGCAACTGGGAAGAAAGCTACGAGCGCCTGGACGAGTACTTGGGCGAAGTGCAGAAAAAGAACGCACAGAACAAGGAGAACAATAATGACTGAACAACGCAAGTTTAAGATCAGCTTCCCCACCGAATTGGAACTGGTGATGGAGCGCGAGTTTGATGCGCCGCGCGAGCTGGTGTTCAACGCCCACCTGGACCCTGAGATCATTCCGTTGTGGTGGGGGCCGCGCCAATACAAGACGCGGGTGGAAGCGCTGGATGCCCGCCCGGGCGGCCAGTGGCGCTTTATCCAACGGGGCGAAGACGGCAACGAGATCGCCTTCTTTGGCGAGTACCGCTTGATCTCGCCGCACGACAAATTCGTGAACACCTTCGGCTTCGACGGCATGCCGGGCGAGCCGGGCGAAGAAGAGTACAACTTCATCGACCTGGGCAACGGGCGCACGCTACTGCGCACCTACTCCAAGTTCAAGAGCAAGGAAGAACTGGAGGGTGTGCTGGCCAGCGGCATGGAGTGGGGCGCCAACGAAACCTATGACCGGCTGGATGAGTATCTGGCTGCCAAGTAAGCTAACAAAAAAGTGCGCCAGGCTCAGCCTGGCGCACTTTTTTGTTTCTAACTCAGCGACTTCAACAACAACGCGGCGAGATCGTGTGCCTGTGCCCGTATCTCCGGCATGGCGGTGCTTTCCCACAGCACCCCTTTGAGGGCGGTGCCGAGGGTGTAGAGGCGCGAACCCAGGGCGCCATCCGGTGCGGCTTCAAGGCCCTGGGCCAGCGCATCCGGCTGGATGAGCTGGCGGGTGAGCAGGTTTTGCACCAGCCGGCTGGGCAAACGAGAGTAGTTGCTCTCTGAGCCCATGCAATTGATCACGGCGTCCACTCGCAGGCTGTGTAGCTGGCCGCGGCTGCGGTACGAAACGCTGAATTCGCTGCCAGCCATTTCAATGGCAGTGACGCGGCCCTGCAGGCTGTGCAGCTGGCTGGCGTGCATGGCGTCGAGCGCGGCGGCGCACTCTTGCGGCATGCGGTGACGGGATACGTCCCACAGACGGCGCAGATGGCGCATGAAGCGCCGCTTCTCAGCCAGGGGAAGCTGCTGCCACAGCGCCTGCGTGCTGGGGCGAAGCGAATCAATGACGGCGCGCCAGTTGCTGCCCTGGGCTGCGGCGGCACGCAAGTGGCGGCGCAGTACGGGCAGCATGGCGGGCAGCGAGGTGAGCCCGGCCAGTTCTGTAGAAAAATCAGGATAGCTGTGGCCCAGTTCGTGTGCGGCTGGCCACCAGCCGTGGGTCGAGATGGCGAAGAGCGGCCCGCTATGCGGCTGAGCCTGCAGGCTGAGCAGGGTATCGACTGCGGTAAGGCCCATGCCGAGCATCAGCACGCGGTCGTGTGGGCCAATGCGGGCAGCCAGATCAGGTTGCCAGGGATTGCCGAAATACTTGGGCGCGGCGGCAGCCTGCGGGCTGAGGAAGCTGGGCTGCGGCGGCAGGAAATTGCCGAAGGCGAGTACAACCGCATCGCTGGCGAGGCGGCGGCCGGAAGCCAGGATGACCAATGCTTTGTTGGGGATTGCTTCGTGCGCAGACAAGCCTGCGCCTCGCAAAGACGGATCCTGTTGGGATGTCGCCTGAACTTGCTCAACTTCGATATCGATGGCTTCGTCATGAACGAGCTCAATCTGAATGGCTCCAGACTCCATCGCTGCTTGTAATTGAGCCTGCAAGTATTCGGCGTAGAGCTGGCGCGGCACAAACGCGTCTGGCGCAAAGGTGTGACCGTTTTGCAACAGCCACTCGTGGAAGTGGCCGGGCTGGTCAGGGTAGGCGCCCATCTTGTTGGCGGGCACGTTGAGACGGTGAGCTGGCGTGAGGGTGCCATAGGCCACGCCGCGCCCGGGCGGGCCGTGCTGCTCGACCAGGTGCACCGTGAACGGGGCGCGGGCCTGGCGGGCCAGTTGCACAGCCAGCAGGGTGCCGCTGGCGCCGCCGCCGATGATGGTGATGGTGTGAGTGCTCATACGCTTAAATAAAACAAGAGATAGTACCTATCTCTTGTTTTTATTGATGGTTTAAGTGTACTGGCTAATTAGCGGCCAGCGCTTCTGCGGGGGGCGCAGGAGGGATGGTTTTCTTCTTGCGGCCCTTGGCTTTGGCCTTCTTGAGCACGATCTCCGGCTGTTCTTCGCCGACTTCCACGTCAATGACGATGGTGTCGCCTTCCTTGAATTCGCCGGCCAGCAGTGCATCCGAGAGCGGGTCTTCGATCTTGCTCTGCAGGACGCGCTTGAGCGGGCGGGCACCGTATTCACGGTCATAGCCCAGCTCAGCGAAGAGGTCTAGGGCGGCTTCGGTGGGCTGCAGGGTCAGGTTGTTTTCCTTCAGGCGCTCGCCGACCTTGTCGATCTCCAGGTTGACGATGGAGCGCAGGTTTTCCTTGTTGAGCGCACGGAAGATGATGACCGAGTCGACCCGATTGATGAATTCGGGGCGGAAGACCCGCTTGAGCGCATCGGTCAGCTTCTTGCGCATGTCCTTGTAGGCGATCTTCTCTTCGACCTCGTCATTGGTCTTGAGGTTGAAGCCGATCTCACCCTTGCGCATGATCATGTCTGCGCCCACGTTGGAGGTCATGACGATCAGCGCATTGCGGAAGTCGACCTGGTGGCCGCGGGCATCGGAGAGATGGCCCTCTTCCATGATCTGGAGCAGCATATTGTGCGCTTCAGGGTGGGCCTTCTCGATCTCGTCGAAGACCACGATCGAGTACGGGCGGCGGCGGATGGCCTCGGTGAGCTGGCCGGCATCTTCGTAGCCGACGTAGCCCGGAGGCGCGCCGACCAGGCGGCTGACGGAGTGACGCTCCATGAACTCAGACATGTCGAGCTGGATCAGGGCTTCTTCGCTGCCGAAGAGCAGCTTGGCCAGCGCCTTGGTCAGCTCGGTCTTGCCGACGCCGGTGGGGCCGAGGAAGATGAACGAGCCGATGGGACGGTCAGGGTCCTTCAGGCCAGCGCGGGCACGGCGCACGGCTTTGGAGATGGCGTCAATCGCCTCATCCTGGCCGACGATGGCTTTGTGCAGGTCTTCTTCCATGTGCAGCAGACGCTCGGATTCTTCCTCGGCGATCTGCATGACCGGAATGCCGGTCCACATGGCGATCAGTTCGGCAATGTCGTCTACCGAGACGATGGGGCTGGTGTCACGGTCCCAGGTGGTGCGGAAAGAGTCAAGCTTGGCTTCCAGCTCAGTTTCGCGCTGCTGCAAGGTCTCGCCCTCTTCCTGGCGGCCCTCTTCTTCGGCCTCCATGCGCTTGCGGCGCAGGCCTTTGAGCTCCTCAGTGACCGCTTTGGCTTCCTTGGCAGCGGGGCTCTTGTACATGCGCACGCGCGAGGCGGACTCATCGATCAGGTCGATGGCTTTGTCAGGCAGGAAGCGCTCGGTGACGTAGCGGGCCGAGAGGCGCGCGGCGGCATCCAGGGCTTCATCAGAGATGCGCAGGCGGTGGTGCTCCTCATAGGCGGGGCGCACACCACGCAGAATGTCGATGGTCTCTTCGACGGAGGGCTCGTCCACGATCACGGGTTGGAAGCGGCGCTCGAGGGCGGAATCGCTCTCGATGTGCTTGCGGTACTCCTCCAGCGTGGTGGCGCCGATCACCTGCAGCTCGCCGCGGGAAAGGGCGGGCTTGAGGATGTTGGCGGCGTCAACGCTGGAGCCGGCCGCGCCGGCGCCGACCAGCATGTGGGCTTCGTCAATGAACAGAATGGCTTCGGAGGCCTTGAGCTCGTCGATCACTTTCTTGAGGCGCTCTTCGAACTGGCCGCGGTACATGGTGCCAGCGACCAGGGAGCCGACATCGAGCTGCAGGACGCGCTTGCCCAGCAGGGGAGCGGGCACGTCGCCATCGATGATGCGCTGGGCCAGCCCCTCGACGATGGCGGTCTTGCCGACGCCGGGCTCGCCGATGAGGGCGGGGTTGTTCTTGTTGCGGCGCGCCAGGATCTGGATCACGCGCTCAATTTCCTGCTCACGCCCGATGACGGGATCGAGCTTCTCTTCTTCGGCCTGGGTGGTAAGGTCCACGGCCAGCTGGTCGATCATGGGGGTTTTGGCGCTACGCTGCTCGCGGCGCGGGCGGCGCTCGCCAGACTGCGGGTTGGCCGCCGGGCGGCGCGGGGCGCTGCTCTCCTGCAGGACGCGGCGGGTCTGGCGGCGGATCTGCTCCGGCGTGACGCCGAGCTTGCGCAGCACGTTGAGGGCGATGCCCTCGCCGTAGCGCACCAGGCCGAGCAGCAAGTGCTCGGTGCTGACGTAGTGGTTGCCCAGGCGGCGGGCTTCTTCAAATGCGAACTCCAGCACCTGTTGGGTGCCGGGGGACAAGTCGATCTTTTCGCCCTCGTGCTGGCCGGCGCCGGTCATGCGCTCGACGATCTCCTGGACGCGGGCGACTTCCAGCCCGAGGTCACGCAGGACGCGAGCGGCGACACCGCCCTCTTCACGGATGAGGCCGAGAAGCAGGTGCTCGGTGCCGATGTAGTTGTGGCGCATGCGCTCGGCCTCCTGGTGAGCGAGGCTCAGCACGCGGCGTGCACGTTGGGTGAGGCGTTCCATTCCAGCCACGATAATCTTCCTTTGATTGCGGCGAAAACTGCAGCAACTTTGGGGATTCTACCAAATTCGATTTTGTAAAGTGAACAGGCCAGATTAATGTTGATACTGTGTTAATAGACTTAAGCAAAGAGCGCATGCTTTGCATGCGCTCTTTTTGCGGCTACTTAGTCTTTTGGGCCAGCGCATAGATGGGCTCGCCCAGCTTGGCGCCGAAAGCGGCGAGGGTTTTGACATCGCCGCCGCTGAAGCCGCGGCCCTGCTTGCGTTTGCCCAGGCGCACTACGCCGATCAGTTCCGGCCCTTTGCGGCGGGCCAGGTAGATGGGCGTGGTGAGGACAAAGGGCGCGGCGCCGTCACTGAGGATGCCCTTTTTGTGGGCCAGCAGCTCTTGCTCGGCAGGGCTGACTTGATAGACAGGCAGGTCTGCGATGGCGATGCCGCGGGCTGCCACCGGCATGTATTCGCCGGCGCTGCGCCGCAGGTAGATGGCCGACTGCTCGTGCCCGTAGATGGCTTCGAGATGCTCCAGGGTGGCATCCAGGATCTGAGGCATTTTGAGCCAGTTCCACAAATTGGGGTTGAGCTCAACCAGGCCTTGCGAGAGATCAATGTTCTCAGGGAACAGGCGGCGGTTGATGGCGTTCTCCACCCGCGTGCGGATGGGTGTGAACAGGCTGGCGACGACGATGGCGGCGACGGCGGCAGCAGCCTGCTGCATCTCTTCACCGAAGGCGGCCTTGGCGAGCTGGGAGAGCACGGCGGCGGTGCCGGCGAACAGGGCGGCCAGCAGGGTGGTGAGGACACCGTAGACCAGCGAGCGGTTGATGACGACGTCAACATCCCATAGGCGGTAGCGCAGGATGGCGATGCCAATGGAGATGGGAATGGCAAAGACACTGAGGATAAAGATGGTTTCGCCAACGGGGCTGTCTACATACCCTTCAACTGCGAATCCTATGGCGTAATTGAGCACGAAAATGGCACAGGCAATGAAGAGCCAGCGCATTTGAGCACGCTCCACTGCCTGCGACCTGCGGTAGCGTGCGAACACAGACACCAGTGAGGTCAGTGCGCCAACGACAAGTAAAAACGTCATCACTGCCAGCAGTACACCCGCCACTTCCTCAGGCAGGAAGCCGATGGGATTGGCAAAGATCTGCTCGCCTTCGCCAACCTCCATTGTGTTGTTGAAGGTAGCCAAGAAAAGGAACAGACCGAAAGCGAAAAAGATCAGGCTTGTGCCCCAACGCCAGCCTTTGCTTAGCAGTTTGCCAGTGGGGAACAGAAAGAAGATGAGCAGAATGGGGCCGATGAGCAACCACCAGGCCCAGGTGTTGAACCACACATAAACAAGCAAACCGGTGTCAAGTTCAGTGGCTTGCTGCAGCCGCGTCTCCATGAACTGGCTGAAGATCGTGGCCAGCGTGATCATGATGGGGGTCACCATGAGCAACCAGCCGATCATGTGGCGACGATTGCGGCTGATGATGAGCGCGCCCACTATTGCAAAGGTGAGCGCGGCGGTTCTCCACAGGAATTCAAAATACACCCGGCCGGGATAGAGATCGCGCTGCAGATACAGCAATACATAATTGAGCACCACCATCAGGGCGACAAGCACCCATACGGCAAAGGGCCACCGCGATTTCTTTTGCTTTTTTTCCATATGTCGCTCCCTGACTATGTATCAAAAAAGAGCGTGTTTTGCACGCTCTTTTTGATGCTTACTTTTTCCGGCTACTGCTCGTCGCCCTGGTCCATCTCTGCCATGGCGGCAGCGTAGTCCAGGTCGCTGAACTGGGCCGAGTCGACCTTGCTCAGCGAGAGGCCGATGCGGCGCTTGTCCGTCTCAATCTTGATGATGCGCACGACCAGCTTGTCACCCTCGTGGACGACTTCTTTGGGGTGCTCGACGTGGCCTTCGCCCATTTCAGAGATGTGGATGAGGCCTTCGATGTGCTCATCCATGCGCACGAAGGCGCCGAACTTGACCAAGCGGGTTACTTCGCCCTCGACCAGCTGACCGACGTGGTACTTGTTGATCTGGTCTTCCCACGGGTCTGCCTGCAGCTGGCGCATGGAGAGGCCGATGCGCTTGCGGTCCTGATCAATGCTGATGACCTTGACCTCAACTTCATCGCCGACCTTCAGCAGCTTGCTGGGGTGGTCAACGCGCTCCCAGGAGAGCTCGGAGAGGTGCACCAGGCCGTCTGCGCCGTTGATGTTGACGAAGGCGCCGAAATCGGCCAGGCTGGTGACGTGGCCCTTGCGGGTCTCGCCGATGGCGATCTCACCCAGCAGGCGCTCTTTCATGGCCTCGCGGGTTTCCTGGTTGGCGGCGCGCTCGCTCATGATGAGACGGCGGCGCTCGCGGTCAACTTCGATCACGCGGGCACTGAGCTGCTCGCCCTTCATTTCTTCCCAGCGCTGCTCGGGCGTGTCGCCCTTGTAGCGCAGGCGGCGGGCCTGGCTGATCTGCGAGGCGGGCACGAAGCCGCGCAGGCGGCCCACGCGTACGATCAGGCCGCCCTTGTTGAAGCCGTCAATGACGCCGGTGTAGGTTTCCTTGGACTTCATCAACTCTTCGGCGGTGCCCCAATCATCATCTTCCTTGGAGCGCGTGTACGAGAGTTGCATCATGCCGCCAGCGCTTTCAGGGCTGACTACATAGACCTGAATTTCCTGGCCGACTTTAATCTGCTCTCGCTCCTCGGCAGTCATAGCTTCGACTTCGCGGGAGGAGATAATGCCTTCGGACTTGGCGCCGATGCTCACCAGAATTTCGTTGTTGGCTGTGCTTGCCACGATACCCGTGCGCATTTCGCCGGGGCGGGGCATGTCCAGGTTCAATTCGCTCTGGTTGAGCAGTTCTTCCATGGTCAGGCCGGTGGACTGCGCCTGAGCGCCGGCCTGCTCCCCCGAATGGGAGAGTTCGTTTTGATTCATATGGTGTGGTTACTCCAGAAATTAAGTTGCCCAGATTATAACGCCAAATATCGGTTGCTTTCATTAGTGCTGGGCTGAAGCAGGCCACCTTACCGCTGTGATAGACTATCCGCCCAATACAGCATAAGGAAACTTAATCACATGCCCCGTGCAGCATTCCCCTTCACAGCCATTGTCGGCCAGGAGCGCATGAAGCGCGCCCTCATATTGAACGCGGTTGACCAGCGCATCGGCGGTGTCCTGATCCGCGGTGAGCGCGGCACGGCCAAATCGACTGCCTCGCGCGCCATGGCTGCGCTGCTGCCCGAGATCGACGTGTTCGCAGAGTCGCCCTTCAATGACGACCCGAATGCGCCTGAAACCTGGTCAGACTGGGCGCGGGAGCGCAAGGCGGCCGGGCAGCCACTGACAGCTGCCAAGCGCAAGGTAGGTTTTGTGGACCTGCCGGTGAGCGCTACCGAGGACCGCGTGGTGGGCACCCTGGACATTGAGAAAGCCATTCAGAAGGGTGAGCGCCACTTTGAGCCCGGCGTGCTGGCAGCAGCCAACCGCGGCCTGCTTTATATTGATGAAGTCAATCTGTTGGACGACCATGTAGTGGACCTGCTGCTCGATTCGGCCGCCATGGGCGTCAACATTGTCGAGCGCGAGGGTATTTCCTTCTCGCACCCGGCCCGCTTCATTCTTATCGGCACCATGAACCCTGAGGAAGGCGACCTGCGCCCGCAGCTGCTGGACCGCTTCGCTTTCTCGGTGGAGATCGGCAGCATCCGGGATCCACGCCAGCGCGTGCAGATCATGGAGCGCAATCTCAAGTTTGAGCTCGACCCGGAAGCCTTCTACAAGGAATGGGCGCCCAAAGAAAAAGAACTGGCTGAGCAGATATTGGCGGCGCGCAAACTGGTTGATTCGGTCGCATACACCTCGCGCGATCTGGTGTCGATCGCCTCGCTGACCGCTTCGCTGCATGTGGACGGCCACCGCGCCGACCTGGTGATCCTGAAAGCGGCGCGGGCACAGGCTGCGTTCGATGCGCGCAAAGCGGTGAGCGACCTGGATATTGCCATTGCGGCTGAACTGGCGCTGCCGCACCGCATCAAGCATGGGCCCTTTCACCAATCGGAGATCACCGTCACCGAGCTGCAAGAGAAGATCAACGAAATGAAACAGTCTGGCGAGGCTGACGGGGACGCGGATGCTACTGAAGAGAGCCAGGACGACAGCAACCATAAAGACCCCGTAAAAAAAAAGATCTAGATAATACGGAGATCAGCCAGGCCGAGCCGCAGAACCAGACGGCCGAGCCCGGCCCGCAGGATGTATTCAACGCCGGCGATGCGCGCTGGTGGGACGGGGGTCAGAAGGTCAATCCCACGCAGGAAACCTTTGCGCCGCAGAAGCTAGCCAACCCCCTCGACAAGATCACGCGCCGGCGCAGCGGCCGCCGCTCCCGCACGCGCACCGAGCGCAAGCGCGGCCGCTATATCCAGGCGCGCCCGGCGGGCGATGACCTGAGCGATATTGCGTTTGACGCCACCATCCGCGCCGCCGCCCCACACCAGAAAACGCGCACCGAGCAGCGCAAGCACATGGCATTCGCCATCCAACGGCAAGACCTGCAGCGCAAGGTACGGGTCAAGCGCACGGCCAACCTGGTGCTGTTTGTTGTGGACGCGTCATGGTCAATGGCGGTGGCGGAGCGCATGGCGGCCACCAAGGGCGCCATCCTCTCGCTGCTTACGGACGCCTACCAGCGCCGTGACCGGGTGGGCCTGGTGGTCTTCCAAAAGGACCGCGCCAACCTGGTGCTGCCCCCCACTAATTCTGTGCAGCTGGCCCAGCGCGCCCTGGCCGACATCCCCGTGGGCGGCAAGACGCCGCTCTCAGCTGGCCTGTTCATGGCGCACGATGTGATCACGCGCGAGAAGCGCCTGCACCCGGATGTGCTGCCGCTGATGATCTTGCTGACCGATGGTGCCGGCAATGTGTCGCTCGGGGACGGCGCGCCGCAGCCTGAGGCGCACCGTCTGGCCGACCAGATCGCCGAAGAGGATATTCGCAGTGTGGTGGTGAATATGGAGCATGCCGCCTTTGACCAGGGGCTGGCGGATGCGCTGGCCGAGCACCTGAAAGCGCCGTGCTATACGCTGAGCGAACTGCGCGCCGAGAACCTGTACCAAGCCGTCAAAGCCGAGCTGAATTCCTAAGACGCATCGCCGCCGCGCAAGTACGCTTCGACGGCAAAGATCTGGGTCGAATCCCCGATAATGCCCACGCGGTCCCCCGCTTGGAACTTGGTGGAGGACTTGGGGTTGGCGTTGAGCTTCTGGTCGCGCACGAGAGCGACCACGGACGCGCCGGTCTTGCCGCGCAGGTCTGATTGCGCCAGGGTCTGGCCGACCAGCGGTGAATCCTGCGGCACTTCGATCCAGGTGATCTCGATCTCCCCAATGGCGCGCAGGATGTTGCGCACCAGCGGCTGAGCCGTGCTGTACTCGTTCATGGCTTCGTAGCGCTTGAGGCGCACCTGCTCAGCGTATTCGTCCACCTCGCGGCGCGGCAGGCCTAGCTCCAGCAGGGCGTGGCGCACCATCTCCAGCCCGCCTTCCAACTCTGGATGCACGACAAAGCTGGCGCCCAGTTCGCTGAGGCGCTGGATGCCCTCCTCGCTAGCGGCGCGGGCGATGATGGGCAGCTTGGGGTTGATATCGTGGGCCGCGCTGACGATCATTTCAGCGGCGGCTTCCTCGGGAACCGAAACCACCAGCGCCTTGGCATGCTGGAGGTGGGCGTGGGTCAGCACTTCGGAGTTGGCGGCGTCACCGTAGAGTACAGGGATGTTCTCGCGGTTGAGCATTTCCACGCGCTCTACGTCAGCCTCAATCACTTTGACGGGAATGTCCATCGAGCGCAGCACGGAGAGCAGGTGGCCGCCGACGCGGCCGTAGCCAACCAGCACTACGGGCTGTTCGCCCGCTTTCTCGTCAGTGGTGGGGGGCGTGGTGTGGCGGTCAAGCCGCTTCCAAAGCCAGGGTACGCCTTTGAGCAGTTGCTCCGCTTTGGGGATCAGGCGGAACATCCACGGGTTGACCGTGATGGAGAGCAGCGCCGCGGCCAGGATGAGCGAATATTGATTGCGATCGAGCAGGCCGAGCATCAGACCCGCCTGGCCGACGATGAAGGTGAACTCGCCGATCTGGCTGAGGCCAGCGGCCACCACCATAAAGGTTCTGGCCTGGCCGGGGATCAGGAAACCGATCAGCAAATTGATAAACACCTTGCCCAGCACGACGACCAGCGTGAGCACAAAGACCTGGCCGAGGTTCTGCACCAGGAAGATGGGGTTGACCAGCATGCCGACCGATACAAAGAAGAGGACCGCGAAAGCCTCGCGGAAGGGCAGCACATCTGCGCCGACTTGATGACTGAGCGGCGACTCGCTGACGATGGCGCCGGCAACGAAGGCGCCGAGGGCCAGCGAGACGGAGAAGATCTCCGAAGCGCCGAGAGCGGTGGCGAGGGTGATGACGAGGATGGCGAGGATGAAGAGCTCGCGCGAGCGGGTGTGGGCAATGCGGTCGAGCAGCCAGGGGATGAAACGCTTGCCGACCAGGAACATGAGCACGACGAATGCGCCGGCCTTGAGCAGAGTGAGCCCCAGATTGCTGAGGGCAAACCCGCCGCCCTGCGGAGCCAGGGCCGGCATCAGGATCAGGATGAGCACGGTAGCCAGGTCTTCCAATACCAGCCAGCCCACGGCCACGCGGCCGTGCGGCGTATTGAGCAGGTTGTTGTCCATCAGCCCGCGCAGCAGCACCACCGTGCTGGCGATGGAAATGCCCAGGCCCATGGTGATGCCGGCGGCGGGCGGCCAGCCCCATACCTGGCTGAGGGCGTAACCGGCCAGCGTGCCGAGCGCCATTTGCAGCACGGCGCCGGGTACGGCGATCTTGCGCACTTTCCAGAGGTCGGCGAACGAGAAATGCAGGCCAACGCCGAACATGAGGAAGATCACGCCTAGCTCGGCCAGCTGGCTGATAGTGTCGGTGTCACCCACGAAGCCGGGCGTGAATGGCCCGATAGCAATGCCCGCCAGCAAATAGCCCACGATGGCGGGCAACTTAACACGGCGGGCAAGAAGGCCGCCGATGAAGGCGGCGGCCAATGCGATCGAGATGTTGATGAGCAACGGCAAGTGGTGCATCGCGATTCCTTCGCACCTGAGTATCGTAGAGGCTCTACGATAAGCGGTTGTAGTGTTTACATGATGAAATTCATTTTAAATGTAACAGAGACAGAGCCGAAAGCGTAGTCTAATTTAGCGCATGAGCGACAAAACGCCAGCTGTCCTGATCACCGGCGCATCCACCGGCATTGGCCGCGCGTGCGCCGTGCATTTGGCGCAGCGCGGTTGGCGCGTGTTCGCCGGTGTGCGCCGCACGGCCGACGGGCGCAGCCTGGCCGCGGCGGCCGGCAACATCACGCCTGTGACTCTAGACGTAACGAAGCCGGCTCACATTACCCGCGCCGCGCAGAGCTTGCAAAAAGCACTCGGCCGCAGCGGCTTGCAGGCGCTGGTGAACAATGCGGGGATCGCGGTGGCCGGCCCGCTGGAATTTCTGCCGATCGATGAACTGCGCTACCAGATGGAGGTCAATTTCATCGGCCAGGTGGCGCTGACCCAGGCCTGCCTGCCGCTGCTGCGAGCCGGGCGCGGGCGGGTGGTCAACGTCAGTTCGATCAGCGGCAAGGTGGCTGCGCCCTTACTGCTGCCGTATTCGGCTTCTAAGTTCGCGCTCGAAGCCTTCACCGATGGTTTGCGGCGCGAGCTACACCCGTGGGGCCTGCCAGTCGTGTCGATCGTAGCCGGCAGCATCGCCACGCCGATCTGGGACAAGACCGTCGGCACGGCCACCCGCATGCGCGGCGATCTGCCGCGCCGGGCCGAGAGTTTGTACGGCCCGATGATGCAACGCGGCTACCAGCGCGCCCAGCGCTCTGCGGCGCGCGGCTTGCCAGTGGAGGAGTTCGCGAGCCTGCTGGAGCGGATTCTGCTGGCGCCGAAACCGCGCACGCGTTACATCATCGGCAAGGGCACCTGGCTGGCCGCCACCCTGGCGCGGCTGCTGCCCGACCGTTGGATGGACCGCCTGCTGCGGCGCAGCTACTAGCGCGGCGCTTGAGGCCGCTACGTATAATGTAAGCGTGCCGATACTCACCGATGGCGCTATTGAAGTTTTCAGCAACAGCCCAGAGCAAACCCGCCGCTTGGGGATGCAACTGGGAGAGCTGCTGGCGCCCGGTGACGTCATTTGGCTGGAAGGCGACTTGGGCAGTGGCAAGACGACCCTGGTGCAGGGCGTGGCGGCCGGTTGGGGCTCGGCTGACCAGGTCACCAGCCCAACCTTTGTGCTGGTGAATGTGTATCGCCGCCCCAACCGCCAGCAGCTGGCCCACATGGACGCCTATCGCCTGGAGAGCGCTGAGGATGCCGAGCAGTTGGACCTGGACGCCCTGATGGATCAGGGGCCGCTGGTGGTGGAGTGGGCGCCGCGCATCGCCGCGGCGCTGCCGCCGCAGCGGCTGCGTCTGCAGCTGGAGGCGGTGGACGAAACCCGCCGCCACATCCTTATTGAGCCGCTGGGGGGGCGCTATCAGGAGATCGCCCGCGTTTTCAAAGACGCCGTGTACGGAAGCTGAGCATGACGCTGTTAGCCATTGACGCCTCGACCCGCAACACCGGCATCGCCATCTATGATGGTGTGCAGGTGCTGTATGAATGCAGCTGGCACAGCGAGCAGTTCCACAGCGTCGAGCTGGCCCCGGCGGTCGAGCTGGGTCTGCGGCGGGCTGGCGTAGGGCCCAAGGATCTGAAGGCGTTGGCGGTCGCGATCGGACCTGGCTCGTACACCGGTTTGCGTATCGGGCTGGCCTTGGCTAAGGGTCTGGTGTTCGCCCGCAATCTGGCGCTGGTCTCGGTGCCTACCTTGGATGTCCTGGCGCAGGGCCAGCCGGTGCAGGACCTGCCCATGGCGGCCGTGCTGCAGGCTGGGCGCGGCCGCCTGGGAGTGGGCTGGTATCACGTGGCCGACGGAGCTTGGCACGCCTCCACCCCGCCGGAACTGCTGACCGCGGCCGAGCTGGCCGAACGCATTCAGCGCCCTACCTATATTTGTGGGGAACTCAACGAAGCGGACCGCGCCACTGTGGGGCGCAAGTACAAGAACGCCATATTGGCCAGCCCGGCCTGGTGTCTGCGCCGTCCGGCCATTCTGGCGGAGATGGGCTGGCAGCGCTGGCAAGCCGGCGAGCTGAGCGACCCGGCCGGCTTGAGCCCGCAATACTTGCAGGCCAGCAACGCGGTGCCAAGTGAGTGAGCCCGGCTTTGCCATCCGCCCCATGCGCCTGGGTGATATAGACCAGGTGCATGAGCTGGAAATGGCCATCTTCCCAACTCCGTGGTCACGCAACAGCTATGTATTTGAAATTGAGCAAAACAGCGCCTCGCACCAGTGGGTCGTTGAAAGCCAGCCAGGCGGTCAGATCGCTGCCTATCTTGTGGGCTGGCTGCTGGGCGGCGATGAGCTGCACATCGCCAACATTGCCGTCGCGCCCGGTTTCCGGCGCCACGGCCTGGGCCGGCGCCTGCTGGCGTACGCCCTGGCGGCAGGCGCCGAATTAGGCGCCGCCAGCGCCGCACTGGAGGTGCGGGCCAGCAATCTGGCCGCTCAGCAGCTCTATGCTGAGTTCGGTTTCGAGGTGGTGGCGGTGCGCAAAGGCTACTACCAGGACAACCACGAGGATGCTTTATTGATGCAGCTGCCCAGCCTGGGTGCCTATAGCACCCGCCAGGCCAGCCAAAGCCTGCCCGATTTTTGAGACCGAGTCTTGCGCCAACACGGGTACTATTAAGCCCGAATTTTCTAAGAGAACTCAATAGAGGTTGAATGACTACGATCCGCACTGAACTTGAGCGCAAGTTGACCGAGCGCCGCGCCCGCATGGCGGTGCTGGGCATGGGCTATGTGGGCCTGCCGCTGGCCGCCGTGTTTGCTGAGGCCGGCTTTGACGTCACCGGCATTGACCCTGACCCGCGCAAGATCGAAGCCCTGAACAAGGGTGAATCCTACATTGGCGATATCCCCAGCAGCCAGGTGGCCGCGCTGGTGAAAGCCGGCAAGCTGCACGCCAGCGCTACCTTTGAACCGCTGGCTGAGATGGACCTGGTGAGCATCTGCGTGCCCACCCCGCTGCGCAAGACAGGCGATCCGGATCTTTCGTACATTCTCTCGGCCACGGAGCAGCTGGCCAAGTACCTGCACCCCGGCATGGTGATCGTGCTCGAGTCGACCACCTACCCTGGAACCACGCGTGAACTGGTGCTGGAGAAACTCGAAAGCCTCAGCGGTTTGAAGGCCGGGCAGGATTTCTTTTTGGCGTTCTCCCCGGAGCGGGTCGACCCCGGCCGCGAAGACTGGACCACGGTCAATATGCCAAAGGTCATCGGCGGCATCACCGCCGCCTGCGGCGAAGTGGCCGCGCTGTGGTATGGCCAGGCGCTCAAGACCGTCATTCCGGTCAGCTCGGCTGAAGTGGCTGAGATGGCCAAGCTGCTTGAGAACACTTTCCGCATGGTCAACATTGGCCTGGTCAATGAGATGGCGCTGATGTGCCAGCGGCTGGGTGTGGATGTGTGGGAAGTCATCGACGCGGCGGCTACCAAGCCGTTCGGCTTCATGAAGTTCACTCCCGGGCCTGGCCTGGGCGGCCACTGCATCCCGATCGACCCGCTGTATCTCTCGTGGAAACTGAAATCGCTCAACTACACGGCGCGCTTCATTGAATTGGCGTCTGAGATCAATACCAATATGCCCCGCCACGTGGTGACCCGCGTGCAGGAAGCATTGAATGAGCACGCCAAGGCGCTGAACGGCAGCAAGGTGCTGGTGGTGGGAGCGGCCTACAAGCCGGATATTGACGATCTGCGCGAGTCGCCCGCTCTGGATGTGATCGGCCTGCTGTTGGAGAAGAAGGCCAAGGTCAGCTATCACGACCCGTACATTCCGCATGTGGAGCACGAGGGTTGGTCGCTCGATAGCGTTGCCGACGAACAGAAAGCCGCTGCCGATGCAGATGTGGTGGTGCTGGTGACCAATCACAAGGATTATGACTATCCAGCCCTGCTGAAGAACGCCAAGCTGATCGTTGACACGCGCAACGCGTTCGGCGTGATCGGCAAAGACAATCCCAAGGTGATCAAGCTCTAGTGGCTACGTATTTGCTGACCGGTGCGGCGGGCTTCATTGCCGCCCGCGTTGCCGAGCTGCTGCTGCAGGACGGCCACAGCGTTGTGGGCGTTGATGACCTCAATGCCTCCTACGATGTACGCATGAAGCAGCACCGCCTGGATGGGTTGCAGAAGCACAGCCAGTTCGAGTTTCACCACATGGATATTGCCGACCGCGACAAGGTGGCGGCCCTGGGGCGGCCATACGACGCGGTGATCAACCTGGCGGCGCGGGCCGGCGTGCGCGACAGCGTGCGCGACCCGTGGGTCTATATCGCTGCCAACATGGTAGGCACTACTAATCTGCTCGAGCTGTGCAAAGCGCACAGCGTGCCCAAGCTCATCCTGGCGTCCACTTCCAGCATTTACGGCAATGATGCGCCGTTACCCACGCCGGAAACGGCAGACAGCAGCCAGCCGCTGCAGCCGTATGCGGCCAGCAAAAAGGGCGCTGAGGCCATGTGCCATGCCTATCACTACCTGCACGGCATTGACGTCTCGGTGGTGCGCTATTTCACCGTATATGGCCCGGCGGGCCGCCCGAACATGTCCATGTTCCGTTTTATGCAATGGATCAGCGAAGGCCACCCGGTGTTGGTGAACGGAGACGGCGAGCAGAAGCGCGGATTCACATACCTCGACGATATTGCCCGCGGCACCATTCTGGCGCTCAAGCCGCTGGGCTACGAGATCATCAACCTGGGCGGCCATGAGACCATCTCGATCAACCAACTCATCACAATGATGGAAGATGCGGTGGGCAAGAAGGCGGTCATCGAGCACGGCCCGTTTGACAAAGCCGACATGATGGCCAACTGGGCCGACGTGACCAAGGCCGGCGAACTGCTGGGCTGGGAGCCGGCTGTGGGCCTGCAAGAAGGCATTGGCCGCACGGTGGCCTGGTATCAGCAGGAGCGCAGCTGGGCCAGCCAGATCAACACGGATTAGTATGCTGCGCACCCCGCTCGACAAACTCAACAAGATCTATCTGCGTGTCTTCGATTCGGAGTTCATGCGCCGCATTCTGCGCAACTCCAGCTATCTGGTCAGCGCCACGGTGGTGACGGCTGGCATTGGCTTTGTGCAGAACATCTTCCAGGCGCGGGTGCTGCTGGCGCCGGGCGTTGGTCTGCTGGCCGCGATGGCCGCGTTTACCAATGTGATCAATCGCTTCACAGCCTTTCGCATCGACGAATTGGTGGTCAAGTACGTGCGCCTGTACGTGGAGCGCAAAGAGCCACAGAAAGCCGCCGCGGTGTACAAGCTGGCTGCCATGCTGGAGGGCGGCGGTGCGCTGGTGGCCTTCGCACTCATTTATATTCTCGCCCCGTTAGGCGTCCAACTGTTTTCGGACCAGAGCGGGGTGGAGATGCTGTTTGTGCTGTACGGCAGCCTGGTGTTGATCAACCTTGCCTATGACAGCTCGGACGGCATTTTGCAAGTGTTCAATCGTTTTGACGCCAAGTCTGTGATCGATGTGTGCCAAAGCATGGTGCGCTTGGGGCTCACCGTTTGGGTGTTCTTCACAGGCGGCGGTCTGATGCAAATGATCCTGGCTGAGCTGGCCGGCCGCCTGTTGCGCTCGCTGGCGGTGACAGTGCTGGCCCTGCGTACCGCCAAGCGTGAATGGGGCGCAGGGTGGTGGCGCACGCCGATCAGCGTGCTGCAGAGCGACCGCCGCAGCTTGCTGACCTTTGCCTTCAGCACCAACCTGAGCGCCACCGTCAGCCTGGTGGCAAAAGACAGCGAAGACCTGTGGGTCAATGCATTTTTGGGCAATGCCAGTGGCGGCATCTATTCCGTCGCCCGCAGCCTGATCGGCCTGTTGCAGATCCCCATCAGTCCTCTGCCCTCTACAACATACCCTGAGCTTTCACGCGCGGTCGCCCAGGACAACTGGAAGGCGGTGCGCGGCGTGCTGCGGCGTGGCTCGTTGCTGGCGGCCTTGTACTCCCTGCCGGTGGGGGTCTTGCTGGTGTTATTCGGGCGCAACGTGATCGAACTTATGCAAGGTCCGGATTTTCTGCCAGCCTACGCGCCCCTCGTCATCCTGGCGATCGGGTATACGGTCGTGAATCTTTTCTACTGGAGCCGCGCTGCGCTGCTGGCCTTCAACCGGCCGGTGTATCCCACCCTGGTCAACTTCGCCGGCATGATACTGAAAGTGATCGGCGTCTTCCTGGTTGCGCCGTATGGTGCAGTAGGCTTTGCTGCACTGCTTTCTGGCTATTACATTTTCACAGTCGGCTTGTCGGTCTTGCGCATTAATCAAGACCTGCGCCACCACCTGGCGTCTGCGGCGGCCTGATGCGGGTTGCCCTGATCGAGCCCGGCCAGCTGCCGGCCCAGACCGCCAACAGCATTCAACGTATGAAGATGGCCCAGGCCCTGGCCGCCACCGGCAACACAGTGCGCGTGTTTGCGCCGGGGCGCGACCCCCGTATCGGCTGGGATGACTTTGCGCGCCATTACGGCTTGCAACACAAGTTTGAATTGGAGTGGGTGCCCAGCCTGCCCGCGCTGCGCCGCTATGACTTCGCCGTGAATGTGGTGCGGCGCGCCCGCGCCTGGGGCGCGGAGGTGTTGTACTCACGCTCGCCGCAGGCTGCCACCTGGGCGGCGCTGCGCGGGCTGCCCAGCATCTTTGAATTGCACGACATCCCAATGGGCTTCATGGGCCCGTGGCTGCTGCGCCGCTTTTTGGCGGCGCCGGGCGCTCGCCGCCTGGTGGCCAACACACAGTTCCTCGCTGATACGCTGGCCGTAAACTATGCTGTGCCGGCCCGCGAGGGCTTCTTGCTGATGGCGCCCAACGGCGTGGATCTGGAGCGCTATGCTGACCTGCCTGCGCCGGCCGCGGCCCGCAAACAGCTGGGCCTGCCCGAAGGCTTCACGGTGGGCTATACCGGGCATCTGTATCCGGGGCGCGGGCTGGACATGATATTGGAGCTGGGCGCCGCGCTGCCGGAGATGCGCTTTCTGCTGGTGGGCGGCAAGCCGGCTGATGTGGAGGCGGCCCGCCAGCGGGCGGCCAGACTGCCCAACATCACTCTGACCGGCTTCGTGGCCAACGCCGAGCTGCCGCGCTATCAGGCGGCTGCCGATGTGCTCATCATGCCCTACAGCCCGCAGGTGTCGGGCTCCTCGGGCGGCAATATTGCTCCCTACTTGAACCCGATGAAGATGTTCGAGTATCTGGCCTGCGCTCGCCCGATCGTCACCAGTGACCTGCCGATCCTGCGCGAGATCTTGAGCGAGGACAGCGCGATCATCTTGCCGAGCCAGGATGTGGCCGCCTGGGTACAGGCGCTGCGCCAGCTGGCGGCTGAGCCCGCCCGCCGGCAGGCCCTGGGCGCGGCCGCCCGGCGCATAGCCGAGCAGAATACCTGGCAGCAGCGCGCCCGCCGCCTGCTGACAGGCCTAAGTTAGAATTAGCGCTGATTCCACTGAGGAGAGAGATAGTGTCTGTTGCATTGATAACCGGCATCACCGGCCAGGATGGTTCATACTTGGCAGAGTTGCTGCTCAAAAAGAATTACAAGGTTGTTGGCATGGTGCGCCGTTCGAGCACGGTCACGTTCGAGCGCATCGCCGATATTCAGGATGACATCATCATCGAGCAGGGCGACCTGCACGATCAGTCCTCCCTGGTGGATCTGCTGGAGCGCTACGAACCCACCGAGGTCTACAACCTGGCGGCGCAATCGTTTGTGCCTACATCTTGGAACCAGCCGGTGCTAACCGGTGAAGTGACCGCCCTGGGCGTTACGCGGTTGCTGGAGGCGATCCGCCAGGTTGTGCCACGGGCGCGCTTCTACCAGGCCTCTTCGTCTGAGATGTTCGGCAAGGTGCTGGAAGTGCCGCAGAAGGAGGAGACTCCCTTCTACCCCCGCAGTCCGTACGGTGTGGCCAAGGCTTACGGACACTTCATCACCGTCAATTACCGCGAGTCCCACGATATGTTCGCGGTCTCCGGTATTTTGTTCAACCATGAGAGCCCGCGCCGCGGCTTGGAATTCGTCACCCGCAAGGTCTCGCACAACGTGGCGCGCATCAAGCACGGCCTGCAGAAGACCCTGCCGATGGGCAACTTGGACGCCCAGCGCGACTGGGGGTTTGCTGGCGATTATGTTGAGGCGATGTGGATGATGCTGCAGCGCGAGCAGCCGGATGACTTCGTCATCGGCACGGGCGTGACCCAGTCGGTGCGCCGCCTGTGCGAACTGGCCTTCGGCCGCGTGGGCCTGGACTACAAAGACTTCGTGACCAGTGATGAGAGCTTGTTCCGCCCGGCTGAGGTCGACCTGCTCATCGCTGACCCCACCAAGGCCAAGACCACGCTGGGCTGGGAGCCTAAAGTCGACTTCGAGAGCCTGGTCAACATGATGGTTGACGCCGACATGGAGCGCATGGCGGCCAAGCTTAAGCAGTAAAGGCTTTGCTGGCCCAGCGGGTTGGGTAAGCCCGCTGGCGGTAAAATCAAACAATGTTCCCAGTAGGAGCCAATGTACTGGTTTCGTAATGGCAGCAGCCTGGACCTCTTGCCCTGGCTGCTGGCTTTTTTGCTGGCGTGGCTGGGCGGCTGGCTGCTGGTCTCGCACGCTTTCAAACTCAACAAGAACGACCGTTTGATCGCAGGCTTGGGCCTGGGCGTGGTGCTCAGCGCCTGGCTGGCCAACATCGTCGGCCGCTGGCTGCCGGCCAGCCTTACCTTTTGGGTTGCGCCAGCGGTGCTGCTGCTGGCTGGCGCCGTGGCCGCCTGGCGTAGCCGGCAGCGCCCCGTAATAGACCGCAAAGACCTGCAGATATGGCCCTGGCTGCTGGCTGGCCTGGGTTTTGTGTGGCTGTTTCTGCTGTGGAGCAAGGGTCTGGCTCTGTTCGATGAGCACAAGAACCTTTCGCTCATCTCTGTGATCGGCAACGGCGAGATCCCACCGCTGTATCAGGAGCCAAACTTTTACCTGGCCTATCATTACGGCTTCCATTTGTTTGCCGGCAGCTTGATGCAGCTGGGCAAGATGCTGTCATGGAGCGCTTTCGACACGGCCAAGGCGCTGGCCTGGGGCATCAGTCTGCTGCTGGCCGCGGTGCTGGGCCGGCGCATGACTGGCAGCGCCTGGGGCGGCTGGGCCACCGCGGCGGTGCTGGCGCTGGCCAGCGGCGTGCGCTACCTGCTGCTCATGCTGCCACCAGGCATTCTGCTGCGCGCCGATAGCCTGATCGAGCTGCAGGGTACCAGCGCTCTGATCGGCCAGCCGTTTTCGCAAGCCTTGCTGGCTGGCTGGCCGGTGGATGGCGGCCCGCCGATACCCTATCCGTTTGCTTTCCTCAATGGCATTCTGCAGCCTTTTGTAATGGCGCACCAGGGGCCTAATACATTTTCTGTACTGATCTTTCTTTTGTTGTGGTTGCTGCTGCCGCGCATTGCCGGCCGAGCCTCGATTGCTGTTCTCGCACCCATCTTTGCCATGTGGGGCTTAGTGTGGGAGAGCAGCTACGCGCTGTTTGCGCTGGGTCTGGTGGGCTTTGCCGCGCTGCACTATTTCCGCACCCGCGCCTTGAACCTGCCATACCTGTCGGCCGCACTGGCGGCGCTTGTGCTGTCTGTGCCGGTCGTGCTGCTGCAAGGCGGCACCTTCACCGAAATGGCGCGCGGCATGCTGAATTCGCTGGGTGGCAACCCGCAGGCTGTTGGCAGCTTGCTGGCGGCGGCCCTGCCGCAAAGCGCGCTACCATCTGAAGCTGCAAACATTCTGGGTTTCACGCTGCGCTGGCCGCCCGCCATCGTCTCCTCGCATTTGGGCGCGTTGAGACTGTTCTCACCCGTGGAACTGTTGGTCGCTCTGTTTGAGCTTGGGCCGATCGTGCTGTTTGGGCCGATCCTGACCGTCTGGGCGTGGCGCCGCGCTCAGGCGGGCGAATGGGTGCTGGGTGCCCTCGCCGTTGCGGCCTGGGCTGGCTTGCTGCTGCCGATGGTGTTCGAGTACCAGGCTGATCGGGATATCTCGCGGCTCACCAGCCAAGCGTTGCTGATCTGGGGGCTGATGCTGGTCTTCGCCGTGGCCGACCGAGCGGCGCGCTGGCGCCCACAGGTGCGCGTGGCGGGCATGGCCGCGCTGGCGCTGGCCTGCCTGGGTGGCTTGTTCGTGGTCGGGATCCAGATGACGGCGGCCTCCAGCACGCAACTGGGCGCCGGATTCGATAAACTGGATGCCGAGCTCTCAGCACAGGTATGGGGCACTCTGCCAGCCAACGCCCGTGTATTTGGCCCGCTGGGTTCCTCTACTATCTTGACCGGGCGCCTGGCTGGGCAACTGCTGGATATGGCTCCCGAAGGTTCAACCTGGTACATATTGGAGAGACGTCCCGATCTGGATACATTCCGTCTGCACGGCTTTGACTATGTGCACATCGACAGTCGTTGGTGGAACAGCCTGCCCGCGGATGTGCGCGCAAGTTCAAACCTGGAAGACGAATGTGTTGAGCGCGTAACTGAAGTTTGGGATAATGCACGGGTTAATTACCGCCACTTGCTGGATCTGAGCAACTGCAACTAATGCCTACTCTAAAGAAACAACGTCCACCCAAAGCCGCGCCCATGTGGGTGTCTGTAGTCGTGCCGGTATACAACGAAGTCAAGAACGTGCCTTTGCTGCACGCCAAGGTGACGGCCGCATTACGCGGCGCCAAGTATGCCTGGGAGCTGGTGCTGGTGGATGACGGCAGCAGCGACGGCAGCCTGCAGGCGATGGAGATCCTGGTGGCCCGCGACCCCAAGCACACCCGCGTAGTAGCCCTGCGGCGTAACTTTGGGCAGACCGCGGCCATCTCGGCCGGGATCGACTATTCCACCGGCGAGATCATTGTGCTGATGGACGGCGATCTGCAAAACGACCCCGAAGACATCCCCAAGCTGTTGGCTGAAATTGAAAAGGGCTTTGATGTGGTCAGCGGCTGGCGCAAATTCCGCAAAGACAACTTCATTACGCGCACCCTGCCTTCGATGATGGCCAATGCGTTGATCTCCAGCGTTACCGGAGTAGTGCTGCATGACTATGGCTGCACGCTCAAAGCCTATCGACGCGAGGTACTGACCGGGTTCAGGCTATACGGCGAGATGCACCGTTTCATCCCGGCCTATGCGGGCTATGTGGGCGCCACGATCACCGAAGTGCCCGTGCAGCATCACCCGCGCAAGTATGGTTCCAGTAAGTACGGGCTGGAGCGCACGGTCAAAGTGGTTCTTGACCTGTTCACCGTGAAGTTCCTGAGCGGCTTTTCCAATAAGCCTATTTATCTTTTTGGCGGCGTGGGGCTGGGTTTTAGCGGCGTGGGATTGCTCGGATTGTTGTTTCTGTTCGTACGCAAGTTCCTGGTCGGCTCCGGGGTTGTGGATTCCCCCGTATTCATCCTGAGTGCGTTGTTGTTCGCGATCGGCGTGCAATCCATTCTGCTGGGGTTGATCGCTGAGATGATGGTGCGCACCTATCACGAGTCGCAATCCAAGCCCATTTACCGGGTCCGCTACGTTATCAATGAGCCCCAGAAGCGCTAACGCCCCATCCCGCGCAAACTGGCTGCGTTTTCTCTCCACCCTGGCCGCGCTGGCCCTGATGGTGTATTTGCTGCGCGAGCATTGGGAGGAGATCACCCAGGCTGTCACGCGCATCGAGCCCGGCCGTTTTGCGCTGGCGATGGGCTTCATGCTGATCTCGCGCTTAGCCGTTTCCGGCCGCTGGCATGTGTTGCTGCGCGCCGCCGGCATCCCCATTACCTGGCGGCAAAGCATCCGCATCACCCTGGCTGGTTTGTTTGCCGGCAACTTTTTGCCCAGCACTGTCGGCGGGGATGTGGCTCGCTTGGCGGGAGCGCTGCAACAGGGCTATGACTCCGCTGTGTCGGCCGCCTCGCTGCTGGTGGACCGGTTGATCGGCCTGGTGGGTATGGCACTGGCTGTGCCGATGGGCGCCCAAAAACTGCTGGCCAGCGGACTCCTGCAGGCCTCGGCCGCCGGGCCGGCCGGTGCCATGGCGGCTGGCGGCCTGCTTGGCAAGCTGGTGGGCTGGGTGCGCTCGGTGATCGCGCGTGTGATGAAGGCGGTGCGCCTGTGGCTCTCGCACCCCAAGGCGTTATTGAGCTCGCTGTTGTTCACACTGGTGCACATGGCCTGCATCTTTGCGGCCATGTACATCATGCTTGAAGATCTGCATGACCCCCTGCCCTTCTGGACGATCGCCGGTTTGTGGAGCCTGGTGTATCTCATCACTCTGGTGCCCTTCACGATCAATGCGCTGGGCCTGCAGGAGATCAGCATCACGTTCGCGTTCAGCCAGCTGGGCGGCGTTTCAGAGCCGCACAGCCTGATGTTTGCGGTGCTGGTGCGTATATTGTTCATGCTGGCCAGCCTGCCTGGGGCCTTGTTCATCTCGGATGTACTGCCGGGGATCTCGAAGGCGCAACCCTTGCTCGAAAAATTTAGTAAATGAAGCTCAAATTTGCTTTTGCATCCATAGACGCTCAACTGGCGCTCAAGTTGATCCTGACCGGGCTGGCCGTGCTGTTCGGCTACGCCGCCCAGCAGTTTGGCCAGCAGATCACTGCGATGGAATTGATGGTCACCTCGGCGCGCTTCCGCGGCGCTTACTACGCGCTGCAAGCCGCGGGCGGGATCCTTGGCGGGCTGAGTCTGTATGCCTGGCTGGGTGGCGCGGTGCGCTTGCTGGGTTGGCTGGGCCGCCTGCAGGCCGGGCTGCAGCGCCCGCCCGGCCCCTGGCTGGCGGCGCGCGGCTTGATCATTTTTGCGCTGGCGTATCCTTTGCTGCTGTTCGGTTTTTACGGCAATTTTCTTGTGCAGCCGTTTCCGCGGCTGCTCAGTTTTGTGCTGCTGGCGCTGGTGGGCGCCAGCCTGCTGGCGGCCTGGCGCGGCGGTAGCTGGCTGCGCCAGCTCTCCGTGGCGGCTCTTTATCTGGGTGCCTGGTATTGCGCGGCTACGTTCCTAAACCTGGTCAACGCCTATCCGTTTTCATTGGAGTGGTCCGAAGTCAGCCGCTTTTATCAGGCGTCTTTCTATTTCAGTGAGCAGGTGTATGGCGTGCGCCTGCCACTGCCGATCACGCACCCTACGCGCTATTTGCTGCAATCATTGCCTTTTCTGTGGGCCGAGTCTCCTTTGTGGCTGCACCGTTTGTGGCAGGCCCTGCTGTGGTCTGCTATGCCACTGCTCACCAGCTATCTGTTGGCGCGCCGCCTGCCACTGGGTAAATGGCGTTGGCCGTTCATCGCCTGGTCTTTTCTGTTCTTGATGCAGGGCGCGGTGTTTTATCACTTGTTGCCCGCGATCTTCATTGTGCTGTGGGGTTTTGACGCCAAGCGGCCCTGGCGCAGCCTGGCCTTCATCGCTGCTGCTTCGATATGGGCCGGGCTGAGCCGCATCAATTGGCTGCCGGTGCCCGGCGCTCTGGCGGCGCTGCTCTACCTGCTGGAAGTTGCCTGGCCCGCACGGCGTTCAGTATGGCGCTATTTGCAGCAGCCTGTGCTACTGGGTGCGGCCGGGCTGGCCGCGGCCGTCGCGGCCTATGCGATCTATATTGCCAACTCAGGCGTTCAGGACCCCGGCCAGTTTGGTTCAGCGTTCACATCTGATCTGCTGTGGCAGCGTTTGTGGCCGAGCCAGCAATTCCCGCTGGGTGTGTTGCCGGGCATTGTGCTGGTCTCGCTGCCGCTGTTGATCATCATTGGTATGCGCGCGCGTCAGACCCATCTCGCTTTGGGGCCTTTGCGCGGCTCGCTCATCTCCATCATCCTGGCGGTGCTGTTCGCGGGCGGCCTGGTGGTCAGCGTCAAGATCGGTGGCGGCACCAACCTGCACAATATGGACGCTTACATGACCCTGTTGTGGGTGCTGGCCGCCTACATGCTCACCGCGGCCTATGAACCGCAAAAGGGCAAGCCCGCCCAACTAACTGTGCCCGCCTGGTTGACCTTGCTGCTGGTGAGCGTCCCCGTGCTGTTCGCGGTGTACACCGGGGGCCCGCTCAACCTGCCGCGTGACGAGGTGGCCGACGCGGCCTTGGCTGAGATCCGGCAGCTGGTGGCGGAGCATACTGCCCGCGGCGAGCAGGTGCTGTTCATTTCACAGCGGCATTTGCTTACGTACCATATGGTGGACGCGCCGCTGGTGCATGAGTACGAGAAATTGTTCTTGATGGAAATGGCCATCTCCAACAATCAAGCCTACCTGGCGCGCTTCTGGGACAATCTGGAAGAGCACCGTTTTGCGCTGATCATTACTGATCCGCTGCACAACTACATATACACTGATAGCCAGGATGATCTGGCGGCTGAGAACAACGCCTGGGTAACGCATGTGTCTGTGCCGGTGTTGTGCGCGTATGACACCCTGCGCCTGTACCCTGAGCTGGGCATAGAGATCCTGCAGCCACGCCTGCCTCGCTGTGATTCGTAGCATGCCGGCCGAGCACATCCTCATCGTCAATAGTGAATATCCGCCGATCGGCGGCGGCGCCGGCAATGCTAGCGCCAATCTGGCGAGGCATCTGGCGCAGCTCGGCCGCCGCGTGACTGTGCTGACGGCGCGCTTTGCTGACCTGCCGCATGATGAGCAGGCCGGCAATGTGCGCGTGGTGCGGCTGCCCGCTCTGCGCTCCAAGCAAGACCGCTCGAATACGCTGGAGCAGATCTCCTTCCTGCTCTCGGCGGCCCTGCTGGGCCTGCCGTGGGTGCTGCGCCTGCGACCACAGGCGGTCATCGCCTTCTTCGGCGCGCCCAGTGGCGTGGCCGTGTGGTTCTGGTCGCTGTTCATCTCGCTCCCTTACATCGTCAGCCTGCGTGGCGGCGATGTGCCCGGCTTCCGCCCGTATGACTTCGCCCGCCAGCACCGCCTGCTGGCGCCGCTGCTGCGCCTTGTATGGCGCCGGGCGCGGGCCGTGGTGGCCAACAGCGAGGGGTTGCGAGACCTTGGCGCGGCGTTTGAACCCAAGGTGCCGATCGCTACGATCCCCAATGGAGTGGATGTCGAGCAGTTCCAGGCGCCGCAGCGCCAGTGGCAGCCCGCCCGCCTGTTGTTCGTGGGCCGGGTCGTGTTCCAAAAAGGGCTGGATGTGCTGTTGGATGCACTTGGCGGACTCGCTGAGCAGAATTGGAGTCTGACCATTGTGGGCGATGGCCCGCGCCGAGCCGAGCTGGAAGCGCAGGCGCAGCAGCTTGGCATCGCCGAGCGCATCACCTTCGCCGGCTGGCAGAGCGGCGCCGAATTGGCCGCGGCCTATGCCGAAGCCAACCTGTTCGCCTATGCTTCCCGCCATGAGGGCATGCCCAATGCGCTGCTGGAGGCGATGGCCAGCGGCCTGCCGGCCGTGGCCACCCGGATTGCCGGCAACGAAGAGCTAGTAGCCGAAGGTGAAACTGGCCTCTTGGTCCCCAGTGAGGACCCGGCTGCTCTGCGGGCCGCACTCGGCAAGCTGATCAATGACGCCGTGCTGCGCCAGCGCTACGGCGAGGCGGCGCGCAAGCGCGTGCAGACAAGATATAGTTGGCACAGCGTGGCCAGCCAGTACGCAGACCTGCTGGACCAGGCCACGGCGGACTAACCCATGTGTGGCATTTGTGGCATAGCAGACGGCAGCGGGCGCAGCCTGGATAAGGCTGCTTTGCACCGGCTCAATACCGCCATCGCCCACCGCGGGCCGGATGGCGAGGGGTACTACGAGCACAACGGCATCGGCCTGGGTATGCGCCGCTTGGCGATCATTGATGTAGCTGGCAGCGACCAACCCATTTTCAACGAAGACGAATCGATCGCCATCGTTTTCAATGGCGAGATCTACAGCTACCAGCACCTGCGCGAAGGTTTGTTGCAGCGCGGCCACCAACTGCGCACCAATGGCGACACCGAGTGCATCGTTCACTTGTATGAAGAAGAAGGCCCCGAATGCCTGCGCCATCTGCGCGGCATGTTTGCACTGGCGCTGTGGGACGAGAACCGCCAGCGACTGCTGCTGGCGCGTGACCGCCTGGGCAAGAAGCCGATCTTCTACACCGTGCAGGATGGCAAACTGTACTGGGCCGCCGAACTGAAGCCTCTGCTGAGCGTGCTGCCCCGCCAGCCTGAGCTCAACCTGGCGGCGATCGACCAGTACCTGAGTCTGCAATACATCCCCGAACCGCACACCGCCTATCAAGGCGTCTACAAGCTGCCCGCCGCCAGCTATGCCATCTGGGAACGCGGCGAGCTGCACATTGAGCGTTACTGGGAGCCGAACTTTGAGCCCAAGTACACCGCCAGCGAAGACACGCTGAGCGAAGAGCTGCGCGAGATCGCGGCCGAGTCGGTGCGCTTGCGCCTGATCAGCGAAGTCCCGCTAGGCGCCCACCTGAGCGGCGGCATCGACTCTAGTATTGTGGTGGCGCTGATGGCCGAGGCCAGCAGCGGCCCGGTCAAGACCTTCTCGGTAGGCTTCGAAGAGAGCAATTTCTCCGAGCTGCCGCTGGCCCGCCAAGTGGCTGAGCGCTACTCCACCGACCACCACGAGTTCACCCTGACCTTTGGCGATATTCCCGCCACGCTCGAAACCCTGCTGCAGCATTTTGGCGAGCCGTTCGCTGACCCTTCGGCGCTGCCGCTGTACCACCTCTCGCGACTGACCCGCGAACACGTGACCGTGGCCCTGAACGGCGACGGCGGCGATGAATCCTTCGCCGGCTATCCGCGCTATTGGCTGGACCCGCTGGCCGACAGTTACTTGCGTCTGCCCAAGGCGGTCACGCGCAGCATGGTGCCGGCGCTGGCCGGCGCCCTGCCGGATGCGGGCGACCGCCCCGTAGGCCGCGGGCTCAGCAACGGCATTAAGCGTCTGCCCCAGCTTACTGAAGTGGACGAGCGCGCCAGCCTGCTGCGCTGGTCGTCTTACTTCAGCGTGGCACAAAAGGCTGCCCTGTGGCAGCCAGCCATTGCGGCAGGCTTGAACTTGCGCCAGGCCGAGCAGGACATGGCGGCGATCTATTCGGCCGCGCCGGCGCGCACGCGGCTGGACCGCACGCTGTACACCGATATGAAGACGTACCTGACCGGGGCACTGCTGGTCAAAGCTGACCGCATGACGATGGCCCACGCATTGGAAGGCCGCTCGCCCTTCTTGGACCACACCCTGGTGGAATGGGCGGCGCGCCTGCCGGTGCGCTATAAGCTGCGCGGCCGCCAGGGCAAGTATCTGCTGCGCAAGGCCTTTGCCGACAAGCTGCCCGCCGACGTGCTGGCGCACGGCAAGCAGGGCTTTGGTATCCCGGTGGGCGCCTGGTTGCGCGGCCCGCTGGAAGGCTGGCTGCGCGAGCTGCTGCTGGCGCCTGACGCGCCCTTGGCCGCCTGGCTCCAGAAGGAGGCGCTGGTGCAGCTGATCGCCGAGCACCAGGCCGGCAAGCAAGACCACGGCAAGCGCCTGTGGGCGCTGGCCTGCCTGGCGCTGTGGAAGCGTAGCGCCTAGCAGCGCATTGGGTATAATCTGCATTCTTACGGGCGCGTAGCTCAGCTGGTTAGAGCGTTGCGTTGACATCGCAAAGGTCGTAGGTTCGAGTCCTATCGCGCCCACAGCAACATCTTCTGTTTCCCCACAACTCACTGTAACAACCTGGGAGGCCACATGCCGTTCATTGAGCTTGACGACATCCGGCTTTACTACGAGGAGCATGGCAAAGGCGATGCGATTATCTTTACGCATGGCAACTCGTTGTTTCACGGCCAGTGGCAGCCACAGGTTGAGGAATTCTCCAAGACGCATCGGGTGATCGTGTGGGATGTGCGCGGCCACGGCAAGACCGGCCTGCCGCCCGGCCCGCTCGACCCCGAATCCTTCTCGCGTGATCTAATCGGCCTGCTGGATGGGCTGAAGATCGATAAGGCCGTGCTGTGCGGGCTCTCGATGGGTGGGCACATCTCGCTGCAGGCGGCAGTGCATTATCCCGACAGGGTGCGGGCGCTGGTGCTGATCGGCACACCGTTCACCAACAGCTTCAACTGGTTCGAGACGCTGACGGTGCCGATCAATCTGCTGAGCGTGCGCCTGATGCCGCTGGAGCTGACCGGCAAACTGACCGCAGACGCAGTTTCCAAGATCACGCCATCCACGCGCGGCATCGTGGAGCAAGGCTTTGGCTTCATGACCCATGATCAATTCCTGCGGCAGTGGGCCGGCAATCTGCGCCTGGAAACCAAGCACGAACTGCACAAGGTGCAATGCCCCACCCTGATTCTGCACGGCGAGAAGGATGCGCTGGTGGCGCGCCAGCAGAAGGCGCTGGCGGCTGGTATCGCCGGGGCTGAGTTTTACAGTATCGCCGGTGCCGGACACCTGACCAACCTGGATAACCCACAGGCGGTGAACCAGCGCATGCGCGGGTTCTTGCAGAAGTTGAAGGCCTGATTGACCTGAGATTGCTGTTCTGCTAGAATGCCTCAACGCATGGCTAAGCCCGTAACTTCTGCTTATACCTATCTGTATTACGCCGAGACCACTCCGGCTGCTTTGCCCTGCGCTCTGTTGGAAGACTAGTTCGAAACCCACTCGTAATCCCAAAGACCACAGGCTGGCGGCCTGTGGTCTTTTTGTTTGCCTGGAGGAAAGATGGCATTGCCACGAAGTGAAGTTGTATCCGTGCGCCGGCGTGAAATGGCGTTCAGTGAGGAGCAGCACGCGGTATGGCGCGACTTGTATGCGCGCCAGTTGCCGAATGTGCAGCAGTTCGCCTGCCGCGAGTACCTGGAGGGGTTTGACATTCTGGGGCTGCCAGCTGAGCAGATCCCTCAGTTGAAGGACCTCAACGCGGTCATTACGCCGCGCACCGGCTGGAGCACGGTGCGCACGCAGGTGCGTTATTCGGATGCGGTGCCGTGGTACCACCACTTCGCCAAGCGCCAGTTCCTGATCACGGACTATATGCGCGGGCGGCACGAGATGGACTTTACGCCCGAGCCGGATATGTTCCACGACATCTTCGGCCATCTGCCGTTCATGGCGCTGCCTGAGTACACCGCGCTGCAAGACCTGTTTGCCCCAGCCTTTCTCAGGGCAACGGATGCGCAGCGCGAGACTATCAAGCGCCTGGCCTGGTTCAGCACCGAGTTCGGGCTGATCCGTGAGGATGGCCAGCTCAAGATCTTTGGGGCCGGCCTGATCTCCTCGTTTGGCGAGATCCAGCATGTGATGGCTGGCAAGACGCCGGTGCGGCCGTTCACGGTGGCGAACGTGATCGGCTACGAGAAGGCGATCTACACGTTCAATGAGGTGTTGTTCGTGATCGAGTCGATCGAGGCGTTGAAGGTCGAGCTGGCGGCGTACTTTGATACGCTGGGGTGACTGACCGTTGAGAGGGCTAAAGTTATTATTGCGCGGCGCGCGGTGGGGGTCAAAATATATTAGTAACAACTTTGCCGCATTGGTCAGCATGCCGCGGTTGTAACAGGGTTGATGGCTTGCGAGGCGGACTGGTGCCTTAAATCAAGCTGTTGCTAGCCGCCGGCGATGGCGCCCATGACGATGAGCGGTTCGCGCCCCTCGGCGACCGCGGCGGGCAGCGGCGCGTCGGTGGGCTCGAACGAGATGTCCTGCTGGCAGGCAAAGTAGCGCAGGTAAGCGCGGCGCTGCTTGCTGGCGTGGTCCCGGATCGTGCCGCGCAGCATGGGGTACGCTGCCTCGAGCGCGTCGAGGACGCGGGCGACGGTGACGGGGGCGGCAACCTCGAGCTCGACTTCGCTGCTGACGCGGGCGAGATTGCGGAGGTGGTAGGGGAGTTGAACGCGGACCATGGTTTCTACTACTTTAACCACAAAGTCACAAAGAGCACAAAGGGGAATTTTATATGCCGAAGATCGCCACGTCGCGGCGAATGGCTTGCGCTGTTGGGCTTGAATTCAATTGGCGATGACCTGGCCGCTGCGCCTCGCCGCTCCTCGCAATGACAAGAAACGCTGGACGCGGACCATGGCGGTGCTGCTCCGCCTATTGCACGAAGACCAACAGTACGCCAGCCGGGTCGATCACATGCAATACGTTGAAGCGGTCATCTACAAGCTGCGGCGGCTTGACGCGCACGCTGTCCTTGAATTCCGGCTGGGCTTGTACTTGCTGAGCAAGCTCGTACCAGCCTTGGACATCGTCAACCTCAATAAGGAACATGAAGTTCTCGGCCCAGTCCTTGACGTAATAGTCTTGCAGGCGTAGAGAGTAGCCATTCAGTTCAAGATCAGCGGTGCCGCCCCAGCCTGGGGTCATGTTGAAGCCCAGCGCGGTATAGAAGCGTTTGGAAAGCTCAAAATCCTTGGCGGGGACATACGGCGTGAGCGATTTGATGGCGGGCGCCATGCTATTTCAGTGTTTGGACTTCGACGGATTTGACCGCCGGTAGATTCTCGGCGATGGCCAGCCAGTTGTCGCCGCCATCCGGCGAGACGTAGACCTGGCCGCCGGTGGTTCCGAAGTAGACGCCGCACTCGTCAAGCGTGTCGACCGCCATGGCGTCGCGCAGCACGTTGACGTAGCAATCCTTCTGCGGCAGGCCCTGGGTCAGCGCTTCCCATTCGTCGCCGCCCTTGCTGCGGTAGACGCGCAGCTTGCCGTCGGGCGGGTAGTGCTCGCTGTCGCTCTTGATCGGCACCACATATATGGTCTGCGGGTCGTGGGCGTGGATATCGACAACGAAGCCAAAATCACTGGGCAGGTTGCCGCTGATCTCGCGCCAGGTGTCGCCGGCATCATCGCTGCGCATCACGTCCCAGTGCTTTTGCATGAAGAGCACGTTGGGGTGGCTGGGGTGCATGGCGATGTGGTGGACGCAGTGGCCCACCTCGGCTTCGGGGTCGGGCAGGAAGTTGGACTTGAGGCCTTTGGTGATGGTCTTCCAGGTTTCGCCGCCGTCGTCGCTGCGGAAGGCGCCCGCGGCCGAGATGGCGGTGACGATGCGCTGCGGATTTTGCGGGTCAAGGATGATGGTGTGCAGGCACAGGCCGCCGGCGCCGGGCATCCACTGGGAGCCGGTGCGGTGGTCACGCAGGCCAGCCAGCTCAGCCCAGGTGGCGCCGCCGTCGGTGGACTTGAACAGGGCCGCGTCCTCAACGCCGGCGTACAGGGTGTCGGCGTCGTGATAGGAAGGCTCGAAATGCCAGACGCGCTTGAAGTCCCACGGATGGGGCGTGCCGTCGTACCACTGGTGGGTGCCGGGCTTGCTGGCGTAGGCGAACTCGTTGCCGATCGCGGCCCAGGTCTTGCCGCCGTCATCGCTGCGGTGGACCACCTGGCCGAACCAATCGTCGGTCTGCGAGGCCCAAATGCGGTCGGGGTTCAGCGGCGAGCCTTTGAGGTGGTAGATGGGCAGGCCGCCGAAGAAGGGGCCGCTGATATTCCAGTTCTTGCGGCCCGCATCGCTAGTGGCAATGAAGGCGCCTTTGTGAGTACCGATCAGTACGCGTACGTTGGGCATGGGGTGGCTCCTTATTAGGGGCTTCTACTGTAGTGGATTGTTTGGTTAACAGCAATATCGTTTCAATACTTGTCGGCATCGCTGGTAGTGATGAAAACGGAAGCGATAACTAATTGGCTTCATTCTTGTTCAATACCTCCATCATCGCGGCTGTGCGTATCAGCCCACCCAGCGGGCCAAAGGGCAGCACAAACCCGGCCCAATAGGCAAGCTCGAAGGGCAGCAGGAGGAAGGCCAGCCAACGGCCGGCCGGCTTGTTGGTCCACAGCAGCAGCCCGCAGACCACCTCGGCCGCGCACACCAGCGCGAAGCCGGCGATCAGCGGCCAACTGGTGAATAGGCCGTATTGCTCGAAAAATGGGCCGGACTCATGGGTGGGGAAACCCATGAAGTGCCAGGCGAAGTCATAGCGGGCGAAGTACCAGGCACCGTAGGCGGCCGGCAACCCGAAGCCGAGCCCGCTGAGCAGCGCCATCAGGGCGGCGAACTTGCGCATGGGGTAAAGTGTAATCAAAAGCCGCTGGCATTCGCCAGCGGCTTTTTTGATGAAGACAAGCGCGCGCCCTTAGTCGCAGTGGCGTACGCCCACGAAGCACGGCATCTGGTCAGCCACCAAAGTTACCCAGCCGATGATGACGCCGACCAGGATCACACCGCGCACCAGCAACGAGGCCCAATTCGGTTTTGAAGCCTTGCCGGCGCGCAAGTCTTTGGTGATGGGGGCGACGATGGCAACTGTCACGGCGGCCATGAGCCACATCATGCCAAACAGCGGGAAGGGGAAACCTTCCCCATAGCTTCTCCTGTTGACGAGTTCCATGACCGCGAAAGGCAGGGTCATGAGCAAGCCGAGCAAAGCCGACAAACCCGTGGGCGCCCCATACAGCCACAAGCCCAAAAGCATCATCAGCAGGGCGATCCCGCTGAAGATGCCCGGGCCGCCTGGCAGCGGCAGCGAGCTGGGGTCTATGCCGAGCGCGCCCAGCAAAGTCATGGCGGCCAGCGGCAGGCAGAGAATAAAAGCGATTTTGGTGCGGATCTTTGGGTCAGACAAGAATTTGTTCATGTACAACTCCTTTAGGTGTTCCTGGGCTGCGGTTTTTAAGAGATCAGGCAGGGTGGCCAGCCATAAGCCTAGCAATTGGCGGCGGCCGCCTGCGGCCAGGGCATCCCGGCTGCAGTCGCGGAAGACCTGCACAACCTGCTCGCCGTACTGCCGGCGAAAAGTAGGCGGGTACAGATGCAGCAGGCGGGCAAACACGCGTTGTGAAGCGCCGAGTGTGTTGGCACCCATGGGTCAGTTGTAGAGCTCCAGCGCGTTGAGCTGTTTGCTGCCGGCCAGCTGCACCAGTTTTTGCAGGCGGGTGGCCTCGGCCGCGGCGGTCTTGCGGCCCAGGCCACTGAGCTTGTAGTAGCGGCGGCGCTCGTCATCGAGGGCCGGGTCGGGGCGCTCGTCGCTTTCTTCGATGAGGCCCAGCTCCAGCATGCGCTTGATGGCCTGGTACAGGGTGCCGGGGCGCAGCAGCATCTCGCCATCGGTCTGGGCTTCGACCTCTTTCATGATGGCGTAGCCGTGGCGCTCCTGGTCGGTCAGCGCCAGCAGGATGTGGAACACGGCCGGGGTCAGCGGCAGCAGCTCGTGCGGGGTTTTGGCAGCGGTCATAACTCTCCTATGTATCCATATTGGATATATCCATGAACGATATTGCCTTATTGGCGCCTGCTTTGTCAAGAGGCAAAAACTTGCCTGAGGGCAGCCCTGCCCGTATAATCTGCCCACATTCGAATATCCGCATGGACCGGGACGAGTAGCTGAACCCGCTGCCACCAGAGAGCCGAAGCCATAGACTGAAAGCTTCAGCAGGCCAGCCTTCAGCCAAAACCCCCCGCGAGCGGTGAGCCGGAACAGCAGCGCCACGGCGCAGCGCACTAAGGCGAACGGGCGCTCCCGTTACAGGGCAATCGAGATATGTACGCCGTTGGCGTGCATAACGTAGGTGGAACCGCGGACGCAAGTTCGCCCTATACATGGGCGAACTTTTTGTTTAAGGAGCATGAATGGCAAAGCAACAAGAGAAGTACGAAGACAGCAACCTCTACAAGATCCGCCACTCGGCCGCGCACATCATGGCCCAGGCGGTCAGCGAACTGTTCGCGCCGGGCGAAGCCAAAGTGGCGATCGGCCCGCCGATCGAGGATGGGTTCTACTATGACTTTGACCTGCCGCGCCCTCTGACGCCGGACGACTTCCCCGCCATCGAGGAGCGCATGCGCGCCATCATCGGCAGCGACTTCAAGTTCGAGAAGCGCGTCGTCAGCGCCGACGAAGCCCGCCAGGAGTTCAAAGCCCAGCCGTACAAGCTGGAGCTGATCGAGGGCCTTGACAAAGGCGGCTTCGACGAGAACGGCAATCCGCTGAAGGAGAAGCCGGAGATCTCGTTCTATACGCACGATACCTTCACCGACCTGTGCCGCGGCCCGCATGTGGCGAGCACCAAGCAGATCGCGCCCGACGCGTTCAAGCTGATGAGCATCGCCGGCGCCTACTGGCGCGGCGACGAGAACAACAAGCAACTGCAGCGCGTCTACGGCACGGCTTGGGAGAACGCTGAACAGTTGGCCGACTATCTCTGGCGCCAGGAAGAGGCCAAGAAGCGCGACCACCGCAAGCTGGGCAAGGAGCTTGGCCTGTTCCATTTCTCGGAGGATGTGGGGCCGGGAGTGCCCCTGTTCACGCCCAAGGGTGAGATGCTGCGCCACCTGATGGAAGGCTACGTGCGCGACGTACAGACCCGCTATGGCTACCAGCATGTGTGGACGGGCCACATCGTCAAGGAAGACCTGTACAAGCGCTCCGGCCATTACGAGAACTACAGTGATGTCATGTTCCCGCCAATGGTGGATGAAGATGTTGCCTTCCGCCTGAAGCCCATGAACTGCCCCAGCCACATGACGCTGTACAAAGAGATGGGTCTGCACTCGTACCGCGAGCTGCCGATGCGCTTCTGTGAATTCGCCACGCTGTACCGCTACGAAAAATCCGGCGAACTCTCCGGTCTGGCACGCGTGCGCTCGCTGACCCAGGATGATTGCCACGTGTTCTGCACGCCCGAACAGATCGAAAGCGAGTTCACCCTGGCGCTCAACCTGATCCGTGAGGTGCTCGACCGCTATCGCTTCTCAGACTACAGCGTGCGCCTCTCGCTCAAGGGTGAAGAAGGCAAATACGTGGACGATGCGGACAAATGGGGCCGCGCCGAGAAAGCGCTGCGCGCCGCGCTGGACAAGAACAATGTGGACTACTGGGAAGCCGAAGGCGAAGCCGCCTTCTACGGCCCCAAGGCTGATTTCATCGCCCGGGATGTGCTCGGCCGCGAGTGGCAGCTCTCCACCATCCAGGTCGATTTCATCCAGCCTGCCCGTCTGGGGCTGAGCTACATCGGCGAGGACAACAAGGAGCACACGCCGGTGCTGCTCCACCGCGCCGTCACGGGCACCACCGAGCGCTTCATGGCCACGATCATCGAGCACTTCGCCGGGGCTTTCCCGGTCTGGCTGGCGCCGGTGCAGGCTACGCTGATCCCGATCGCCGACCGCCATGTGGAGGCCGCCAACCAGGTGGCTGCCCAGCTGCGCGCCGCCGGCCTGCGGGCCGAGGTGGACGCCGGCAGCGACCGTATGGGCGCCAAGATCCGCTACGCCCAATCGCAAAAGGTGCCGTACATGCTGGTGATGGGCGATAAGGAAGTCGAAGCTGGCGCGGTGGCCGTGCGCCTGCGCTCCGGCGAGGACCTGGGCGCCCTGCCTGTGGCCGACTTCCTGGCGCGCGCCACGGCAGACATCGAAAAGGGCGACTAACGCAAGGCAAATGCCCTGATTGATAAGGGCATTTGTCAATACGAAGCTGCCCGCCTGTCTTTTACAGTATGGATAAGCAGTAAGAGCCCTGACGCGGCGTCTCCTCACCGCTCTGGGCTCTTGCTTTTATAGTCAAGGAGGCTGCGTAGTGAAAGCTGTTTCGTTGTTGGATGGCTTGGTGTTCAAAGAAGATGGACCCAACGCCCAGCCGTTGGTAGTGGATGAAAGCGGGCGCGTGATGCGCTTTACCTTGAAGCCGGGCCAGGTGTTGAAGCCACATCGCGGGCCCAAGATCGCCCTGCTCATGATCGTGCTCAAAGGGCGCGGCTTGTTCCGTGGCGAGGACGCGCAGCCCATCGAGTGCGGCCCTGGCACCATGCTGGTCTTCGATGTTGAGGAGCTACACGGCGCCCAGGCGCTGGACGAGGAGCTGGTGTTCCTGGCCATCCTGCGCCAAACGCCTGATCCACAGCCGTTGCCGCACGGCGCGCCGGTGATCCAGGTACAGTAGTGATCCTATAAGGAGCAATGCAAAGTTATGCCAATGATCGTTATGTATGGCGCAGTGGATTGTGATGACACCCAGCGCACCCGTGCTCATTTGCACGCGCGCCAAATTCCCTTCCAGGAAGTAAGCATTGACGAAGATCCCGAAGCGGAACGCTTTGTGATCTTTATAAACAACGGCTTTCGCAGCACACCCACCCTGGTGATCGGTGAGGGCAAGCGCAGAGTGGTCTATACCGAACCGAGCAACGCAGAACTGGACGAAGAACTGAAGGCTTGATAAAAAAGCCGGAGCCATGCTCCGGCTTTTTGCTTTTACCCCTCGGGCATATAGCTTTCAATCATCTTGGTAGTAAAATCCGCCTGCGCTTCTTAGAGCGAGTCACTTTTATCAAACCTTGATCATCAATACCTAACCCCCTCTTCGCCTACATTACGAGGATCCATGCTGACGGTTGCCCTGTTGTTGCTGTCGAATATTTTCATGACATTTGCCTGGTATGGGCATTTGAAATACACCGATGTGCCTTTGTGGAAGGTGATCGGCGTAAGCTGGGGGATCGCTTTCTTTGAATACTGCCTCATGGTGCCGGCCAACCGCCTGGGCTACGGCCAGTTCAGCGCTGTGCAGCTCAAGACCATTCAGGAGATCATTACCCTGACGGTGTTTGCATTCTTTTCCGTGTACTACTTGAAAGAAGAGTTTCGCTGGAACTACCTTGTCGGCTTCGTGCTGATCGTGGCGGCGGCTTACTTCGTGTTCAAGAAGTGGTAGCCAGGCTTACCTGATTGCGGCCAGCCCGCTTGCCGGCATACAGCGCTTTGTCGGCGCGTTTGATCAGCTGCTGAAAATCCTCACTTGCGCGCAGGCTGGCCGCGCCGATCGTCATGGTGAGCAGGCTTGGTTTCTCGCCGGTTTCAAAGGGCGTCTGCTCTACTGCGCTGCGTATGCGTTCAGCTACCACCGCCGCGCCCGCCAGGTCCGTGTTGGGAAGCAGCACCAGGAACTCTTCGCCGCCCCAGCGGCACATGGCCTCGCTCTCGCGCACAGTCGTCTTGAGCAGATCGGCAAAACCGGCCAACGCCATATCGCCTGCCTCATGTCCGTACTCATCATTGATGGATTTGAAATGGTCCAAGTCGCACATCAGGATCGAGAGCGGCAGGCTGTGGCGCAGGCTGCGGGCCACTTCGCGCCCGGCCAGCTCCGTCATCATGCGGCGGTTGTGCAGCCCGGTCAGCAGGTCGGTGGTGGCCAGCTGGGTCAGGTTGGCCTGCTGCTCGGTGATCACGCGGAAGTAGCGCCATACAATGCTGGAGATGGCAAAGATCGCGGTGGCTTGGTTGACCCCGCGCATAAGCGAGAAGGCCGTAGCATCCAGCTGAGTAGCTGGTTGGGTTGTGCCGGCCACCTCCTGCAAAATGATCACATACAGCGCAAAGGCGATCACCAGCGCCAGCTTGGCTCCTGCAGCCATGCGGGAGCTAACCACCATGACGGGGAACATGGCCAAAAGTAGGGTCTGGAAGCCAGCCACGCGCCCCAGGCTCAGCGTCAGCACGCTGAGCGCGGTCAGATAAACGCCCCAAAACAGAAGAAGCCCGGGAATGAAAACACGCGCTCTCTGCCCTGGATTCAGTGCCCACAATAGGCTTGTACACACAATCCCATAGACAAAAGTCACCACCCATAAGTGACTATCCAGCGCGATCAACAGAATGGTGTGCAGCAGACTGACTGCGATGCTTAAAATGGCCGCAAATCGGGTTATCTGCCGGTAGGCCAGCCTGACCAGGTCCGTATTTTCGTAGGGTTTGACGCGGAATGCGCTTTGTAAGCTAAGCATGGCCCAAATTATAGCATAGCTCAGCAAGCCCGCCTGTTCCTTGACATGGCAGTCCTATCTCCCTGGAAGGGCATTTTTGCGTGTATATACGTGGTTATAGGCTCGGTTAAGCTACCCATCCCAGATATCTTTTTAGTTGCACCCCCTACCCCCATGCCTAAAACGAACAACATCTTGTACTGGTATAAGCTGGCGTTTTTGCAGCGCCAGCTTTGCTGGCGCAAAAAAGGCCCGCGCCGCAAAGCGGCGCAGCACTCCCACACCTAAAATGAACAACATCTTGAGGTGGAGTTGCGCCGCGCAGCAGCGCAACACTGGTACACTGCCATCATGAAAGCCGTCCAATTCAACTTCACCATCCCCCGCTACGCCCTGGGGCTGGCGGTCGCCAAAGCAGCTCCCTCGCTGCTGTGGAGCGGCCTGTCGTGCACCAGCATGCAGGATGTGCCCGAGCCCAGCTTCCCCACCCAGCAGTGGGTGCGCATCAAAACCCGCCTGGGCGGCATTTGCGGCACGGATCTGGGCACCATTTACCTGCACACCAGCCCGTATTTCTCTCCGTACAGCGACTTCCCCTTTACTTTTGGACACGAAAATGTAGGCACGATCTCTGAGGTCGGCGCTGAGGTCAAGGGCTTCAAGCCCGGCCAGCGTGTGATCGTCGAGCCGACCTTGTGGTGCGCGCCGCGCGGCTATGAAAAGGCCGAGTGGTGCGAATATTGCGCCAAGGGCGAGATCAACCGCTGCGCCCGCCGCAGTGGCGGCAAGCTGGCCCCAGGCATGTTCATCGGCTCCTCCAAGGATACCGGCGGCAGCTGGTCTGAGTCGTTCATCGCCCACCAGAGTCAGCTGTACCTGGTGCCAGACAAGATCAGTGACGAGAATGCGTTGATGGTCGAACCGTTCGCCTGCGCGGTGCACTGCGTGCTGATGGATATGCCTGATGACGATGAAACCATCCTGATCCTGGGCGCGGGCACCATGGGGTTGGTGACCCTGGCCGCCCTGCGCGGGTTGGGCAGCAAGGCCAAGATCCTGGTCTCAGCCCGCTACCCCCACCAGGCTGAGGCGGCCCGCAAGCTGGGCGCTGATGAAGTATTGAGCGGGCGCGACCTGTATACCCAGATCGCTGAGCGCACCGGCGCCACCCTGCTCAAGCCCACCATCGGCAAGCTGGTGATGGAAGGCGGCGTGGACCGCGTCTACGAGTGCACCGGCAACGACAATTCACTGGATGATGCCAACCGCTTCGCCAAGCGAGGCGGCACCGTGGTGCTGGTGGGCTTGCCCGGCCAGGCCAAAGGCATCGACTGGTCGGCGATCTTTACGCAGGAGTTGCGTATCCTCTCCGCCACCGAGTACAGCCACGCCGATGAGTACAAGGGCAAAACCTGGAAGAGCTACGATCTGGCGCTTGACCTGATGGAAAAGGGCACAGTGGATCTGGGCTGGATGGTGACGCGCACCTATGCGCTGATAGATTATAAAAAGGCGTTGGGTGATCTTGCGCAAAAGGGCTCAGAAGGCATTATCAAAGCAGCCTTTGCGTTTCCTGAATAAAAGCTGGAGGATGGAATAATGAAGAAAGACGTTCTCTACCCGCCAAGCTGGGTTGACCGCTTGTTGGACTGGATTGACCGCTTGCCGGTGCCGACCTGGGCTTTTTTCCTGATCCTTTTTTTGTTTCAACCTTGGGGTCGCACGCCATCAGTTGGCTGAATAACACACTTCCCTGGGGCCAGCCATCATTTTTGCAGGTGCTTAATGGCGTGTGGCCGCCATTGGTGCTGTTTGTGATTTATAACACGGACAATTTGGCCGAAGAAGCCATGCGCCGCTTTGAACCCCTGGTGCGCACCAAGCGTGACGAGTTCCAGGATCTGAGTTACCGCATCACCACCATGCCTGCCGGCATCCCGGCGATCCTGTATCTGGTTGCCCTGGTTCTCATGGGCTGGCTGGCCATACAGGACCCGCGCATGGTGATTTATGAAACGCCGACAGGGGACATACATCCGCTGTCCTGGGTGATCGGCTTCATTCTTAGCGTTCCATCGTACAGCATGGCGCCGATCATCTTTTATCACGCCTTGCGCCAGCTGTACCTGATCACCAAAGTCTTTGAACTGGTGGACGAGGTTAACGTGTTCCATCAGCAGCCAATGTATGCCTTCTCTGGATTGACCATGCGCACCGCGTTGTGGTTTTTATCCATGGTCTACGTCACGTATGTAAGCAACCTTTTATACGAAGCTACTTTGACCGAGGATACGATCAACCTGAGCATTGCAGCTGGTTTGGTGCCAGCCTCATTGTTTGTTGTCATTGTCCCCCTGCTGGGTATCCATAGGCGACTGGTGCATGCCAAAGGGGATGTGCTGGCAAAGAATAGCCACCAGATTGAGAAAGCACAGCTTAACCTCTATAAGGCCATTGACAAGAACGATGCCGACCACATCAAGAGCGCAGACGCCGCCATCACCAGCTTGTATCGAGTGCATGAGCAGCTGAAGGCAGTGCCCACCTGGCCGTGGGCCACTGGCAGCTTCCGCAATTTCCTCTCCGCCATCCTGATCCCGATGATGTTGTGGCTGTTGCAGACCCTGGCCAGCCGCTTTTTGTGAGCCGAGGGCATCAGGTAGAATCGCCGCGCATGTCACAGATCGTCCCGCAGACCCCCAAGGGCGCCAGCCGCACCCTCAAGAAACGCCTGGGCATTTTCACCACCGTCTTGGGTATGCTCATTTTCCTGCTTGGCGCTACACCGCAGCTGTTCGGCCTGGACCGCAGCCCGGTGGTCGGCTTCGTGCAGATCACCGTCTTCATTCTGGGCCTGGGCTTGCTGGGGCTGGGCGGCTACTTCACGCTGGATGCGCTGTGGCGCGATACGCCCAAGAACATCCCGGCGGATATTGGCATACGCCTGGCCGGCACAGGCTATGTCATCGCGTTGACCTCGGGCCTGGCAGATGTATTTGGCCTGGGCACGCGGCCGCTGCCCTCGGTGCCGTTCTTCGGCTACTGGCAGGGTGCCGGCGTGCTGATCGGCCAGCTCATCATGATCGTGGGCTTCATCATGTTCTCGCCCTTTTGGGCGCGGCGCCCCCAGCCAACCAAAAGCAACAAAAAACGGCGCAAGTAGCGCCGTTTTTGCTTTTAGTTGGCTTCCGCCACCGGGCTGAGCCCGATGGCTGTGAGCATTTCTTCGTTGCTGGAGAACTTGAACTCCGGCAGGCCGCGCTCAGTTGCCACGGCGGCCTCCACCTCTTCGAGCCTGGCCAGGTCGGCGTTGGTAACGATGGGCAGGTCCAGCTCGGTGAGCTTGGTTTGCAGGGCCGCCAGGGCGCCGTTACCGGTGTCCGCACGGCTGGCCAGGTAGGCTAGCACGGCGTGGGCGGCCTGTGTGCCGTCTTTGCGTGCCGCGCCCACCAGGCCAGTGCTGGCCTCGCGGGCCCAGCCGGCCAGGAACACGCCCTCGATGGGTTGCTGGCTCTCGGGGTCGTAGGCTTCGTAGGAGATGCCGTCATCGACGAAGCGCGGTTGGGGGTTCTTGGCAAAGTCGCCCCACTTGTCGAGCGGCAGGCCAAAGCGGTTGTCGATGCGGTCACCGATGCAGAATACCACCGTGTCGCCTTCGATGAGGCGGTAGCTGCCCTGACCTTTGGCGGTGGTGCTGCCATCCTCACGGGCGGCCAGCAGCGTGTCTTCGACCTCGAGGCCAACTACGCGGCCATCGGCGTCGCCTACGATGCGGTGCGGCGAGGCCAGGAAATCAAAGCGCATGCGCGTGTCGGAGACTTTGGGCTCAGCGCCCGGCAGGGCGGAGAGGATGTAGTCTTTGGCGGCCTGCGGATCCTGCCCGACGGAAGCCATGTTGGCGGCGCAGCGGGCCAGCTCGGCATCCAGAGCGGCCAGGTCCAGATTGGCGGCCACGGTTTCCATTTCCTTCTTGGTGAACTTGACGTCCGCCGGGCCGCGGCGCACAGCAGCCACCAGCTCATCCACCTTGAGCTCGCGCACCGCCCAGTGGGCAATATCCAGCATCACGTTGCCGGCGCCCACACAGATGATGCGGCGGCCGATGCCGAACTGCTGCTGGCTGAAAGGCGGCAGCTTGTTGTAGTGATAGACCAGATCCTTGGCGTGATACACGCCCTGCAAGTCTTCGCCTTCAAGGCCCAGCCACTTGGTACCCTGGGCGCCCACGCTCACCAGCACGGCGTCAAAGCCCATGCCTTGCAGGTCAGCCAGGCTGAGCGGGCCGCCCTCCTGGATGCTGAGGTTGCCAAAGTAGGCCAGGTTGGGCAGCGCCAGCACCTGGCGGAACTGCTTGCGCAGGCCATCTTTCATTTTGTACTTGTTGGGGTAGATCCCGTACTCTGCCAGGCCGCCGGCTTTGATGTCTCGATTGATCAGGGCGACCTGTACGCCGGCGTTGGCCAGCTCGCGGGCTGCAAACAGACCGGCAGGGCCGGCGCCGATGACGGCTACAGTGCGTTGTGAGGACATGGCCTTCATTGTACGGCGGAATGCCCACGGCTGCGGTGTCAAACGCCTCGTTTTCACAGGCAAAATGTCCAAAAGAAGGCCCGCTGTGCTATATTCGTACGTGCCACCCGAACAGGGTGGCCTCACATTTGCCTATGCAACTTACTCAATACACCCTGCCCAACGGCCTCAAAGTTCTGCTTAAGGAAATCCATACCGCCCCGCTCATCAGCCACTGGCTGTGGGTGCGCGCCGGCTCGCGTGACGAGGGGCCGGGGTTGAGCGGCATCTCGCACTGGGTCGAGCATATGCAGTTCAAGGGCACGCCGCAGTTCCCCGCCGGCGAACTGGACAAGACCATCTCTCGCGATGGCGGGTTTTGGAACGCCATGACCTATATCGACTGGACGGCGTACTACGAGACCATGCCGTCTGAGAAGATCGATCTGGCGCTGCGCCTGGAGGCGGACCGCTTCATCAACAGCCAGTTTGACCCCAAAGAGGTCGAATCCGAGCGCACCGTGATCATGTCGGAGCGCCAGGGCAACGAGAACAGCCCCATGTTCCTGCTGGATGAGGATGTGCAGCAGGCCGCGTTTGACAAGCACCCCTACAAGCATGAGGTCATCGGCCACATGGCTGACCTCAAAACCATCACGCGCGACGACCTTTTCAACCATTACAAGCACTTTTACGTGCCGGGCAACGCTGTTTTGGCGATCGCTGGTGACTTTGATACCCAACGCATGCTGGCCCGGGTCGAGGAGCTGTATGCGAGCGTGCCCAGCGGGCAGGCGCCCACCCGCGTGGCACAGGATGAGCCTGCGCCCGAGGAAGAGCGCCGGGTGGTGACCCAGGGGCCGGGCGAGACCGTCTTCGTCAAGGCGGCCTACCGCTCACTGCGCGCCACCGATCCGGACTTCTTCGCCCTGACCGTGGCCGACAGCCTGTTGGCTGGCCCCAGCAACCTGAACCTGTTCAGTGGCGGCATCTCCAACAAGACTTCGCGCTTGTATCGCCGCCTGGTCGAGAAGGATCTGGCCGTGGGCGTGAGTGGCGGCCTGCAGGCCACGATCGATCCGTACTTGTATGACATCACCATCACGGTGCACCCCAACAGCAGCGCCGAAGCCGCCGTGGCCGCGCTGGATGACGAGATCAAGCGCTTGCAGGATACGCCGCCCAAGATTGAGGAATTGCTGCGGGCGGTGAAGCAAGCCAAGGCTTTGTTCGCCTACGGCAGCGAGAGCATCACCAACCAGGCGTTCTGGATGGGCTTTGCCGAAGTGTTTGACCGCTATGCCTGGTTTGAGAATTATCTTGAACGGCTGGCGGCGGTGACGCCGGCGGATGTGCAACGCGCCGCCCAGCTCTACCTGCGGCCCGAGCGCCGCGTGCTGGGCGTGTACCAACCCGATGGCAGCCCGGAGGCCGAATGACGCCGCGTTCTGCCATCCCGGGGGCGGATGACATCACGCGGGTGGAGCTGGCCAACGGCATCGTTGTGCTGGCGCGTGAGAACCCCAACTCCAAAGCAGTGACTCTGCGCGGCTCCATTCTGGCCGGCGGGCTGCTGGACCCGGATGACAAGCTGGGTCTGGCCGACTTCACCGCTTCGATGCTGATGCGCGGCACCGCGGCGCGCGACTTCCAGACCATTTACGATTCGCTCGAATCGATCGGAGCCAGTTTTGGCTTCAACAGCGGCACGCACACGACTGGCTTTGGCGGCCGTTCGCTGGCTGAGGACTTTGGCCTGTTGCTGCAACTGGGCCGTGAGGCTCTGCTTTCGCCAGCTTTCCCGCCCGAGCATGTGGAGAAAGTGCGCGCCCAGCTCCTGACCGGCCTCTCGTTGCGCGCCCAAGATACGCGTGACATGGCCTCGCTGTTGTTCGACGAGATGGTGTATCGCCATCACCCGTATGCGCGGGCAGACGAAGGCCACCCGCACACTATCTCGGCCATCACGCGCGAGGACTTGGTCAATTTCCACGGCAGCAACTTCGGCCCGCGCGGCATGTTGATCGTGGTCGTGGGCGGCATCCCAGCTGCGGCTGCGGTGGAGCAGGTGCGGGCCGCATTTGAAGATTGGCACAACCCGCAGCAGCCCGCGCCGGTGCAGCTGCCGGCCTGGCAGCCGCTGCCTGCACGCGGTTACCGCCGCCTGGACATCGCCGGCAAGAGCCAGAGCGATGTCATTGTGGGCACTGGCGGCCCGCTGCGCAGGGCGCCTGACTATATGGCCGCCTCGCTGGGCAACAACATCCTGGGCCGCTTTGGCCTGATGGGCCGCGTGGGCGACTCGGTGCGCGAGAAGGCCGGGCTGGCCTACTACGCTTACAGCAGCCTGGGCGGCGGCCTGGGGCCGGACCCGTGGCTGGTGGCGGCGGGCGTCAACCCGGCCAACGAGGAGAAAGCCACCGAACTTATCTTCAAGGAAATCGAGCGCTTCACTACCGAGTTGGTGAGCGAAGAAGAGCTGAGCGACAGCAAATCCAACTACATCGGCAGCATGCCCCTCTCGCTGGAAAGCAACGGCGGCGTGGCGGATGCACTGATGAGCATGGAGCGCTTTCAGCTGGGGTTGGACTATTACCGGAAGTTCCCCGACGAGGTCAACGCCGTCACGCGCCAGCAGGTGCTGGAAGCGGCGGCGCAGTACCTCAAGCCGGATCAGATGGCGGTCGCGGTGGCCGGGCCGCCGCGCACAGAGGCCGCATGAGCCTGCATACAGGTGTGGACATGATCGAAGTGCGCCGCCTGCGGGACGCTATTGAGCGCCACGGCGACCGCTTCCTGAAGCGTATCTACACCCCGCGTGAGCTGGAGCAGCTGAACGGCAACCTGGCCTCGCTGGCTTCGCGCTTCGCGGCCAAGGAGGCGGTGGCCAAGGCGCTGGGCACCGGCATCGGAGACCTGAGCTGGCTGGAAGTGGAAATTCTGCGCGGCGAGCGCAAGGAACCCGTGCTGCAGCTGCACGGGGCCGCCCTGGCGCTGGCCGAGAAGCACGGCATTACCCGCTGGTCGCTGAGTATCAGCCATACCCAGGACCATGCCATCGCCTTTGTAGTGGCTCTATAACCCCAAAAAGCGCACGGGCGTATAATTCGGCTTGGCATCTATCGGATAGCCAAGGAGTTCTCAAATGGGAAAGATTTTGCGCGCAATTGGGCTGGGCCTGTTAGGCCTGATCCTGCTTTTGGCGGCAGTGGTGGCGATCATGCTGCCCGGCCAGATCAAAGCTTCATACCCACAAATTGACGGTGAAATTCAAGTGCCTGGCCTGCAAGGCCAGGTTGAAGTCATTCGCGATGAGAATGGCATTCCGCACATCTACGCCAGCAATGAGCATGACCTGTTCTTTGCCCAGGGGTATGTGCATGCCCAGGACCGCTTCTGGCAGATGGACTTTCAGCGCCACACCAGCCGCGGCCGCCTGTCTGAGCTGATGGGCAGCAATACTGCCGATATTGACCAGTTCCTGCGCACCATGGGTTGGGAACGGGTAGCCTGGGCCGAGCTGGAACTGCTGGACGAGCAGAGCATGGCCATGCTGGAAGCCTATTCGGCCGGCGTGAATGCCTATATGGCTGACCGTAGCGGCACGGAGCTGAGCCTGGAGTACCTGTTCCTCAAGCTCCTCAACAGCAACTACACCCCGCGCCCCTGGGAACCGTTGGATACCGTAAGCTGGGCCAAGGCCATGGCCTGGGACCTGCGCGACAACATGGACACTGAGATCGAGCGCGCCCTGCTGCTGAAGTATTTCTCTGAGCAGCAGATCGCTGAGCTGTACCCGGCCTACCCTGAGGATAAGCCGGTGATGGTGCCCGACTTTGAGCTATCGGAAGAATCCATCAGCGTGCAGAACCTGGCGCCGCATGGCGCCGAGGTGGCTGCGCTGATGCAGAGCTTGGAGACGCGTGTGGCCGCGCTGGACGCGTTGCTTGCCAGCGACCCGAACACCGAGCTGGGTTCCAACAGCTGGGTGGTGTCTGGCGATCTGACCGCCAGCGGCATGCCGCTGTTTGCCAATGACCCGCATCTGGGTCAGAGCGCGCCTTCCATCTGGTATCAGGTGGGCTTGCACTGTGAGCCAGTTGGCCCGGATTGCAACTTCAATGCCGCCGGCGTCTCCTTTGTGGGCGCGCCCGGCGTAGTGCTGGGTCACAATGACAGCATTGCCTGGGGCTTCACCAACGTAGGCCCGGATGTGATGGACCTGTATGTGGTGCTGGTCAACCCTGACAACCCGTTCCAGTACGAGATGAACGGCGAGTGGGTGGACATGCAGGTGATCGAAGAAGAGATCGTGGTGGCCGGCAGCGAAACGATCGTGCTGCCAGTGCGCATTACGCAGTTCGGCCCGATCGTTTCGGATACGTATGGAAGCCTGACCGACTTTGACGAGACCTCTGGCCTCAACCTGCCGGAGAACTATGCCGTGGCCCTGAGCTGGACGGCCCTGCAGCCCGGTACCACGCTGCAGTCCCTGTTCAAGCTCAACCGTGCCCAGAACTTCGAAGAGTTCCGTGAAGCGGCGCGTGAGTTTGTTGTACCCTCACAGAACCTGCTGTATGCAGATGTAGACGGAAACATTGGCTACCAGATGCCCGGCTACATCCCGCTGAGGGCGGCTGGCGACGGCCGCTTCCCGGCGCCGGGCTGGACCAATCAGTTCGCCTGGACGGGATACATTCCGTTCGAGCATTTGCCCTACGCCTACAACCCGGAGTCTGGCTACATTGTGACCGCCAACAACGCCGTGGTTGGGGCAGAGTACCCCTATCACATTGCAGACATGTGGGACTATGGCTACCGTGCCCAGCGTATTGTTGACATGATCGAAGGTGCGCCCGGCCCGATCGACAGCGCCTACTACCAGGAAATGTTGGCTGACAACCTGAACCTGGGCGCAGGGCCGGTGGTGGACGCGCTGGTGGCTTTGGACTATGGCGACGCGCGCTTGAACGAACTGCGCGACCTGCTGGCCCAATGGGACGGCCGCCACGACAAAGAATCGGCCGGTGCGGCCCTGTTCGTGCCGGTGTGGAAGCACCTGCTGGCCAACACCTTCAACGATGACCTGCCCGAGGACGCCTGGCCCAACGCCGGCGGCGGCAGCGGGTGGTATGTGGTGATGGAAAACTTGTTGGCTCAGCCTGAGAGTCCCTGGTGGGATGACAGCGCCACCGCCGATGTCGTGGAAACGCGTGACGAGATTCTGCAGCGCGCTTTTGCCGACGGCGTGGCCGAGGTGGAAGACAAGCTGGGCAAAGACGAGAGCCAGTGGGCCTGGGGTGACCTGCACACCATCACCTTTGAGCACGGCGTGATGAGCAGCTTCCCGCTGATCGACCGCCTGTTCAACCCTGGCCCATACCGCCTGTCGGGCGGCAACTCGATCGTGAATGCAACCGGCTGGGGCGGTGACCCTGACTACAGCACCAGCACCATCCCATCCAAGCGCACCATCTTTGATCTGAGTGATTGGCAGAATGCTCTGCAGATCACCTCGCTGGGCCAGTCTGGGCATGTGAACCACGAGCACTACAATGACCTGGCGCCGCTGTGGGCGGACCTGCAGTTCATCCCGCTGCACTGGGAGCGCGAAGCTATCGAAGCCGCGGCCGAGGGACACCTGATTCTGAAGCCGTAGCCGGTTCAAGCAAACTAAAAAAGAGGGCTGCCAGTATTGGCAGCCCTCTTTTTTGTTATGGCTTGGCGGTGAGTTTGCGCAGAGGCGGCGGGTTGTGCGGCGGGCGCAAGCGATAGTTCATGAGCAGAAGCAGGTACACGCACAGCGTGCCGATGCCGAGAAGGATCAACCAGGTGGTAACTTCGCGGCCGTGCAACAGGGCTGGCGTAAAGCTTTGCAGCACCACGATGCCATTCCACAGGCCGTGCAGAAGGATGTTGAAGCCGTAGACCAGAAAGACATTCAGCACCTTGGCTTCGTTTTTGGCCCGGGCGATCGCCCAGCCCATGAGACCCGCGGTGGCAATGTGGAAGGCGGTGGCGCCGAGCCGCACTGTGGTGGTGCTGGCCCAATCCAGTACGCTGCCGGCGAAAAGATTCTCCATCAGGGCGAAGCCAGCCCCGCCCAACACGCCGATCGCAAAGCCCTGAGCGTTGGTGATGGGTCGGCGCCAGATCAGGATCCAGAGCGCGATGGGCTTGAACAATTCTTCGATGAGCGGAGTGAATAGCGAGAGGTCGAGCAGCAACAAGCCCAGGATGAAAGGATCGTTGAAAAAATCGTGTAGCAGCTCCAGTAACTGTTCGCCATTTTCGATCCCGGGCATCGCCGCTTCAATGTGAGGGATCTGGCTGGCGAGCGACGGCGTGCTGAGCACGTAGACTGCGCCGATCACGACCAGCACAAAGCCCACGATGAGTTCCAGCACGATGGCGACAAGCGGCGCGGCGGTGAGCCCGCTGGCGAAGGCGCCCCAGGTCAGGCGCGGGCCGCCGAGCTGCAGGCGGCGCAAGGATACCCACACCAGGCCGCCAACCGAGAGGGAAGCGGCCAGTATGTGTACGGGCGGCAGGGCGATGTGCAGCTCAGACTCCAGCAGCCAGCCGCCGGCCAGGATGGCCAGCGGCAGCACCACAAAGGCCAGCACCGCCAGCCGGGGGTCGAGCTTGAAATGGCGCACCGGCTTATTGAAGAGATGCGCCAGGCTGAGCGCGGCGGATGGCAGCAGCAGGACGCCGGCCCACAGGGCGGCGGTGGCGGTCAGCAGCATGTCCCATTCCGGGCTGGCCGTGGGCTGCAGGATTGGCTGCAGGACCACGTAGGCCAGCGAGCTCACGCCAATGCTGAGGAAGCCCACGGCGCCGAATGCGCTGCCGAGGAATTGCAGCCAGGAGACCCAGTTGAAACTTGGTTTGGCTGGGCGGGCGGTGCGGGAGCTCAATTCTCCTCGATGGTGATGTTGAGGATCCGGTCGCCCGGCGGCAGGCCGAGAGCCTGGGATGGGTCACGCGGCGTGATCGACCCTAGAACGTTCATGCCCTGGATGACCTGGCCGAAGATCGTGTAGCCGCCATTGAGGTGCTGGGCCGGCCCGTAGGTGATGAAGAATTGGCTGCCGTTGGAGGTTGGCCCAGCATTGGCCATGGCCAGCCAGCCGGCCCGGTCGAACTGCAAATTCGGACTGGGCTCGATAGCGAAGGCATAGCCGGGGCCGCCATAGCCCGTGCCGCTGGGATCGCCAGCCTGGGCCATAAACCCGGACAGCACGCGGTGGAAAGTAATGTCCTCGAACCAGCCCTGCTGGGCCAGGAAGACAAAGCTGTTCACGGCGAACGGCGCCACTTCGGGGAAAAGCTCGACCACGATGTTGCCGCGCTCAGTGGCGATGGTGGCGGTGTAGCTGACGCCGGGCTCCAGCTGCATGTCAGGACAGGTATTGAACTGGCGCTCGGCAAGCAGCTTGAGGCGCAGAATGATGTCGAGGCTGTCAAAGTCGATCGGGCCGCCGTGAGGCCCCTCGTTGGTGATGACGAAAGGCGGCGTGCCCAGATTTTGGGCTTGGCCTTCGTTCCAGGCGGCTTGCGCCAGAGTGGCCAGCTCCTCGCTCTCGAGGGCGTTGGCAAAGGCGGTCGCGTCCAGCTGCAGCAGGGCGGCCTGTTCCATTAACCACTCAGTGAATCCATCCGCATCCAGGTTCACCCACTCGGCCTGCTGGCCGTAGAGCAGGTCGTACATTTCCCAGAACATGCCCTGCTGCCCGGCGGCCTCGGCGGCGACAACCGCTTGGGCGGCTTTATCGTTGAGCGGCTGCTCCGCTGTGCCGATCAGCGGATAGTGGCGGTAGACCAGGCGCACATCTTCGGGATATTGCGTTTGCAGACGGGTCAGCGTCTCTGCGAAGGCTGCGCAGGTGGGGCACTGGAAGTCGCCATAGACCAGCAGTATGATCGGCGCGTCAGCTTCGCCGCGGGCCCAATCGGCATCACTGAGCGGCGCGAACGGCATGCGGTTGAAGTAGGTCACATCGCGCGGCGCGCTGATGGAGGTGCATTGCATGGCGGGATAGGCGTCAGCCCCTTGGGCTGACGGCGCTTGAGGCTGCGTACTTTGCGCGGCCTGCGGGGCCGCAGGTGCGCCGCCACAGGCGGCCAACAGCAAGGCGAGGGCGATGGAAGCGAGCGTTAGGCGTGAGCGCATGGGCGGATTCTACCAGCGGGGTTATTGCAGGCTAGCCAGCAGGCTTTGCAACTGCTCGAACGAGGTCAGGCCCTGCATATGATGAACGAAGACAGTCAAGGTGGGGCTGAGGCGGCGCAGTTCGCGCACGGCCGCGCCCACCGGGTCTTCGCCGGCGGGGCCAATGGGCGTATCGGCATAACTGCCATAGAAAGCAAAGTAGGCTTGGTTGAGCTTGCGGATGGCGTAACCGTTCTCCCAGAACACCAGGCGGCGCGCTTCCATGTATGCCTCGGCTTCTTCCACTTTGCCTTCGGCCAACAGCGCGTCGACCTCCAGGCGGGTGATGTGCATTTGCTCGCGGAAGTCGAAGACCGGCGGGTCATCTGAGCTGGCGGGCACGCGGCTGGGGCCGGGCGGCGGCGCGTATTCGGGATAGTAGTGGGCGATGACCGCCGCGCCGATCTCTTTGCCGAAGAGGTTGGCGGTGGTCTCGTTCATCGTGGTCAGGTCTTGCGATTTGCTGTAGTTGAGGCCGAGCGGGTGCCAGGCCAGGTAATTGTGCAGCCATTCGTGGGCGATCACCTCGCTGAGCCAATTGAGCGAGCTGGTCTGGGCCACCATGGTCGGGTAGGTGCCGATCCCGCCCACCGGCACCACCAGGGAGGATACATCCAGCGCGTCGGCGACGGCATCTTCGATCTCAATGTGCTGCTCAAGGGTCAGCTCGGTCTCGAGCGAGAGATTGGCCAGTTGCCCAATGCTGTCGCGCGGTGAGACCACCAGCGCCCAGGGCAGCGGCGTGCTGTGATACAGCAGCGGCGGGATGGGTTGGCCGCCGCTGGTGAAGCCGTGCTGCGCCAGAGTCTGGGTCAGTTGCGCTTGCAATACGCTCTCCGCCAGCGGCGCCTGCTCGGCGCGTTGGGCGTAGAGGGTGTACAGGAAGGCGCGGGTCTCCTCCAGTTGGGCGGACACATTGCCCGGGTCGGCGTGCAGCTGGTTGAGCAGCGCCTCTTGGATCTGGATCTGGGCGATGAGGGCCATGAAATCACGCACCAGCTGGGTTTGTGCGTCCTCCGCCAGGTACTGGTGGGCGCCGAGGGCGGCTTGCTGCAGTTTCAGGATGGCCGCATCCACGGTCCAGCTCACATAGTCGAACTCGACGGCCCGGGTGAAATAGCGCACTTGTTCGCGCGAATCAGACAGCGGAGCGGTGGAGGTGACCAGAACGGTGGAATAGCCTGCGAGGAGCAGACACAGCAGGATGCGGCGCATTTCGGCATGATACTGCCCTTTGAACGGGCGCAGATGAGGGGCGGTTTAATGCGTAGGTGTTATTAGCTATAATCCCAAGCCATGAATTTTCTTATCACCGGCGCGGCGGGCTTCCTCGGCTCGGCGCTGGCCAATCAGCTAGCGCGTGAAGGCCACCTGGTGCGCGGCATTGACAACCTTTCCAGCGGTGAACCGCAGGTGCTGTTTGACGATGTCCATTTCACCCGCGGCGATGTCAACGATCGCCCCAAGCTGTGGACCCTGCTGCAGGATATTGACTGCGTGTACCACCTGGCCGCCCGCGTGCTGGTGGCCGAATCTCTGCTGTACCCGCGCGAATACACTGACGCCAATGTAGGCGGCACGGTGAGCCTGATGGAAGCCATGCGGGATGTGGGCGTGCGCCGGGTAGTGTTCGCTTCCTCCGGCGCGGTGTATGGGGACCAGCAGGAGCAGCCGCTGCGCGAGGATGCCTCGCCGTTCCCCCATTCTCCCTATGCGGTCTCCAAGCTGGCCGCCGAATACTATGTGCGCACCATCGGCGCCCTGTGGGGTATCGAGACGGTGTGTTTGCGTATCTTCAATGCCTATGGGCCGGGCCAGCACCTGCCGCCTTCGCACCCGCCGGTGGTGGCCAACTGGCTGCGGCAAGCGGTGCGCGGCGGCTCGCTGGTGGTGCATGGCGACGGCAACCAGACCCGTGATTTCATCCATGTCAGTGATGTAGTGCGGGCGCTGGTGGCGGCCGCCACCGCGCCGGATGTGGATCAGCGCGTGATCAACGTGGGCAGCGGGCAGGAAACCCGCATGCGTGACCTGGCTGAGATGGTCTTGGAGATCACTGGCCGCCGCGGCGAGATCCTGTACACGCCGCACAACGCCGCCGGAGTCTCACGCATGTGCGCGGATACCCAGCTGGCTGCCAAGCTGCTGGGTTTCACGGCGCGCATGCCGCTGGAAAAGGGCCTCAAGCAAACCCTAAAAGAAGACGCCCGGTTTAAGGGCGCCTAGTCTTTTTTATTCTGTTGCAGCTCGCTGGAACTATTCCACTTTGAAGCGCTGGATAATATCGGCGTACTGAGCCAGGCGCTCAGGCGAAGGATCCTTGCCGCCGAAGGTCAGGAAGACCTTGAAGGCGGCGTTGCCCTGTGGGTCAAAGAACTGCACGCTCAGCGCGTCCTTGCCGTCGGTGTGGCTGGGCTTGGTGACGGCGAAGATGCTGGCCAGGCCGGCGATGCGGATGTGCATATCCAGCGAGGGGGTCTGCACATTGAAGAAGCCGTGAGCAGTGCTGAACTTGCCGAAGCTGCCGACCGCTTCCAGGGTGGCGCCGCCGTTGGAGACGACCACATGCACATCCCCCAGTGACTCAAAGGAGCGGATGACCGCTTCCCACTGCTGGGCATCAAGCTCAATGGCCAACTCGGCGGGCATGGCACGCACGACTTCCAACTCGGCAACGCCGAGCTGGCGGGCCAGCACCAGCACCATCTGCTTGCGATCGCTGTCGTAGGCCTTGCGAATGGCCTCGGCGCGCTCGATCTCGTTCAGTCCGTCTAACTTCGGCAGGCTGTTTTCCAATACCATGTCTATTTCCTTAACTTAGGCGAATGTATCTATTCTACATCACGCGCTACAGAATCTGCAGCACGTGCAGCGGCCCCAGCAAGCCCAATGAGCGCAGGCCGAGCAGGATCAGGGCGCCCAGCGCCCAATAGACCAGCACATAGGCCCAATCCCGCCCGGTGAAGCGCATGCGGCGGAAATAGGTGCGCTGGCTGTGGGCGCCAAAGGCGCGTGCATCCATGGCCAGGGCGGTGCGCTCAGCCTGGCGGATGGCGGTGGTGAGCAGCGGCACCGCTGAGCGGCGCAGCTGCTCCAGCCGGCCGCGCCAGCCGGGCTGGCTGTCCACGCCGCGCACGCGGTGGGCGGCCTGCACCACGGACATCTCGCTTTGCAGCATGGGGATGAAGCGGAAGGCGGCCAGCGTGCTGTAGCCGATCCTATACGGCAGGCGGGCCTGCTGCACCAGGGCGCGCACAAAATCAGCGGAATCGGTGGTGATCGAAAAGGGCAGCGAGCTGATCAGCAGGCCCAGGATGCGCAGGCCGGTGACGAGGGCAATATATAAGCCGCCCTGATACAGCTTGATGGGGCCAAGGGCGAACAGCAGTGAGGTGTGATCGACCAGGCTTTGGCGCACCAGAAAGGGATACAGCGCGGTGAACAGCAGCACGATCATCAGCAGCGGCCCCAGCAGGCGCAGGAAGCGACCCAGGCTGACGTGCCCGAGGGTGAGCAAAGTCAGGCTGATGAGCACCGCAAACGCCAACGGAGTCCACGGCTCGCTGACCAACAGCATCAGCGCCATTTGCGGCAACGCCACCAGCAGCTTGCTGAGCGGGTTCAGCCGGTGCAATACCGAATCATGGGGTTGGTAGAGCGTCTGCATGGTTAATGGCTCAACGCTACATAATCTGCCATGGTGAGCACGTTGCGCAAATGGGGATGCTCGGTAGCCAGTAGGGCCGAGAGGCGCGCCAGCGGTGGCAGAGTGAGGCGCGCGTCCGAGAGCAGCTGCGGCATGCCTGCCAGCTCGCCGGGCGCGCCGTCGAAGAGCACTTTGCCGGCGCTCATAGCGACGACGCGATTGGCATTCTCCAGCACCAGGCGCATGTCGTGCGTGATGACGATGACGGTCTTGCCCTGCTGGTTGAGGCCGCGCAGGATGCTTAGCAGCGCCGTGGCGTTGCGCTCGTCCTGCCCGAAGGTGGGCTCATCCAGGATCAGCACGTCTTGCCCCAGCGCCAGCATGCTGGCCACGCTGAGGCGGCGTTTTTCCCCATAACTTAGCGTGAAGGGATTGGCCTTGGCATAACGCCACAGGCCAAAGGTCTCCAATAGTTCTTGGGTCTTGCTTGTGATCGTGTCTTCGGGTTCGTGCATGACGCGCAGGCCATAGGCCACTTCATCCCACACTGTTTCGGTGACGAACTGGTGCTCCGGGTTTTGGAAGACGTAGCCGATGCGGCGGGCCAGCTGTTTGGCGGGGATGCTGGTGAACTCCTCACCGTGCAGGGCGATGCTGCCCGCCGGCGGGCGCAGGATGCCCATCAGGTGCTTGGCCAGGGTGGTCTTGCCGGCGCCGTTGGCGCCGACGATCGCCAGAAAGTCGCCTTTGTTGATGTTGAGCGATACATCATGCAGCGCTTCCACGTGACCATAAGCGAACGAGAGATTCTTTACTTCAAGTGCAGGTGCGTCCTGGCTGGGTCGGGCCGGCGCGGCCGTAGCTGGCGTGGCTTTGGCTACCCAGCCGCGGAAGGCGCGCACCGCTTCGCCGAGCGTGATGGGGAAGAGCGGTAGCTCTAGCCCGCGGCGGCGCAGCTCATGCGCCAGCACGGCCACCTGCGGCATCCACACGCCCATCGCTTGCAGGGCCGGGCCGTGCGCATCGAATACCTGGCGCGGCGGGCCATCCGCCAGGATGCCGCCCTGCGCGTTCAGCACCACGACCCGGTCGATCAGGTGCATCAGTTCATCGAGCTTGTGCTCGATCAGCACCAGCGTATGTTTGCCGCGTGATTTCAACTCAGCCAGCAGGGCGAAGACCTGCTGGGTGCCCATCGAGTCAAGATTGGCGGTGGGCTCGTCGAAGACCAGGATCTCCGGCTGCATCGCCAGCAGCGAAGCCAGCGCTACGCGCTGCTTCTCGCCGCCGGAGAGAGCCGAAACCGGACGGTCGCGCAAGGCCAGCACGCCCACATCCGTGAGCACTTGCTGGATACGGGCTTCCATACTGCTTGGGTCGTGCCCTAAATTCTCCAGCCCAAAGACGATCTCATCTTCCACTTTGAGGGTGGCGAACTGGGCGTCGGGGTCCTGGAACAGAATGCCGACCTGTTGAGCCAGGTCGGCCACGCTGTGCTCCTGCGTATCCAGGCCCACGACGCGCACCTGACCCTCGCGCAGCTCACCAACGGCCTGCGGCAGCAGGCCGTTGAGGGTCAGCGCCAAGGTGCTCTTGCCGGATCCGGAGGGGCCAAGCAGCAGCAGGGTTTCACCCTGCTGCACATCAAGACTGAGTTGGTTAATGGCCGCGAGTTTGCGCCGCGCGTACTTTACGGTCAGCGCGCGGATCTCAATAATCGACATCTACAGCTTAAGCCAGGAACAGACGAATATCTTGCGCCATGAAGACCGCCAGGATGCCTATCATCAGCACACTCAGGGCAATATAGCGCCAGCGCCATGAGGTGTTCCATAGGCGGTAGATGTTGTACAGGATGACGCTGAGGGCGACAACATCAATGATGACGCTGATGATGAGCGAAACCGAGCCGCTGAGACCCACAAAGGGCAGCACAAAAGGCAAGACGATGTATTGCAACGTGCAGCGGATGGCAACAAATACCAGGTAGCCGGCCATGCTGCGGTCGCTGCCTTTGACCTGTTCTGCTGTAGGGTTGGCGAGCCCGCTTTTACTCTGGCTGGACTGCATCGGTTCAGATTTCATCCGCGGTGGTTTCTCCCAGGGCGGTATTGGCCAGCACGCCGGTCTTCACAACCGAGTTGGCCAGGTAACGGGCCACCAACGAGCAGGCCGCGAAGACGGCCGCCGACACGACGGCTGCGATGAGCAGAATGCTGGGCTCAAAGGCGGTCGTGCGCAGCATGGAGCCGAGGATCAGCAGGTAGACCGTGATGCCGGAGGCCATGCCCAGCCACAGCATGCGCGCCGTGGTGAAGTTCTTGTAACGGGTCAGTAGCCAGACGAACAGCTCGCCCACCAGGCCGATCAGGGCGCCGATCATGAGCACGATCAGGCTGTAGGGGCCAAGCATGGAGGGCAGCGCGCTGAGCACGCTGGCGAGGATGGTGGCGCCCGGTTTGCGCATTACGTAGGCGGCAAAGGCCGCCGGCAGGAAGTACAGGCCGCCCAGGATGGCGCGGGTGAAGATGCCGCCCGCGCTCAGCAGGCCGGCATAGGCCCAGGTGACCGGGATCAGCAGCACGCCGAAAGCCAGACCGATCACGATGGTGACCAGCAGGTCGCGAGTGCTCCACTTCCCCTTGGGTGAATTTTTAGCCATTTACCAACTACCTTTCCCTTGCTACAGGCAAGTTGTACCACTTTCCAGCCGCGTTGACGGGGCTTACAGAAAGCGCGTAGAATGAACTGCTTGGTGTCCCTGCAGGGGCAATCAGGCATTTGCAGGCCGGGCTTCCCCCCGGCCTGCAGCGTTGAATAAGCAACCTAGCGGTTGCTATAGGCAAAACTATAGTCCCGCGCCAGGCGCGAATCTAGACACCATGATCAAAATGGGGTTCATACGGGTTGATACTCAGGCAGGGCCAGGGCTGGGCGACTTGCGGTTCTGCTTCTTCAAACCCTCGGCCAGCAGGTAGCTGCCGATCACGATCAGGGCCGCTAGGCACTGCAGCGCAAAACCCTCCCAAGTGGCGTAGAGGCCAAACCACATGCCCGCCCAATAGGGCAACGCAAAGCCCATGGTGTGGGCCGGCAGCCAGCCCAGCAGCTGCAGAACATAGGTGGTCTTGCCTACCATCACCAGTAGCACCGCCCCGATCATGATGCCGGTCACGATCAGCATCTTCTTGTGCGGCAGGCGGCTCTGGAAGCGGAAGGTCAGAAAGCCGATGATGAGCGTAAGCACCAGGCCGATGGCCACGCCAGCCAGCACCACCTGGTTGCCGCCATCCAGCACCAGGGCTTGCAGGAATAGCACCGTCTCGAAACCTTCACGGTAGACGCTGGTGAAGCCCAGCGAGATAAGGCCCAGCCATACGCCGGTCTCCCCGGTGAGCAGGCGCCGCTTGCGGCCATGGAAGCTGGCCAGCCAGTTATCCCAGTAACTCTTGTGAAAGAACCAGTTGGTGATCAGCAGCAGCACCACGATCGCGATCAGCGAGACGATCGCTTCCAGCTTTTCGCCGTAGCGGGCCAGCGAGAGCAGCACGCTGCGCGCCAGACCCCAGGTCAGCACCGTGGCCAGCAAGGCCAGGCCGGTGCCCACCCACAGCGGCCGGCGGTATTGCTGGTTCTGCAGTTTCAAGCTGCCCATCAACGAGGCGAGGATCAGCACGGCCTCCAGCCCTTCACGGAAAACGATCACGGCCGCATTGGTGGCGATGGCGCCCGGCGCGCTCTGTACTGAGAGCAGGGTCTGCACCTGGCGCAGCTGCTCGTTGAGCGCTACGCGGGCCGTGCGGATCGGCTGCAGGCCGGCTTGCTGTGCGATCAGCATACTCAGGCCGCTGTGGTTCGCGTCGCCGTTCCAGAACAGCGCTTCGACCCGCAGCTTGAGCTCAGGGTCGAGTGAGGTGAGGCGCGCTTCGGGGCCGCTTTCCATCACGGCATAGGCTTCCAGCCGCGCCGATTCGGCCATGGCATAGTCGCCGGCGCGTACTGCATTCTCCATCTGATCGAGCATAGAGGTGATGACGTCAAAGTCGCCGGCTACGCTCTGCTGCTTCCATTCCTTAGGCATCAGGTCGTCAAGGGTCGACATGACTTCTTCGGCCTGCTGGTTGAGCAGGCGCGGTTCGGCCACCGCGCCACCGCTGTTGGCGGCCAGCAGGTGGGCGCCCATGCTTTGCAGCGTGGCGGCGGTGCTGGCCGTGGCGGCCGGGTCGATGAGGGCGAGTACATCGCGCAGATCCTCGAAGGCGGCCACGGCGGCCTCATGGAAGGTGACCGCTTCCTGGATCTCGAATTGCAGCGTCACCTGGCCGTTGCTCACGCCGCGGCCATATTCCAGCGGCACCAGATAGATGTAGCGCAGCAGTTGCCCGGCCCGGCGGGCCTGCTCCTCCGGGCTCAGGGGCGCGGCGCGGAAACTTTCCAGCGCGCCGTGAACGGCCGCGCTGGAAGCCTGCATGTCGTCGCCAGCCAGCGCATCTTGTAGCAGTTCGCTGAAGGCGGCCTGCGCATCCACCAGCTCGGCTTCGCCGCGCTGCTCGGCATAGGCGGGCGCCAGAATGGCAAAGTACCCGCCCGCCAGACCGGCCAGCTCGGCGCGGCGCGTGGCAAAGCCGCTGGCATCCGCCAGGGCCAGCTCGCGCAGCGCCTCGTTGAGGCGGGCCTGATAGGTGTCGTACAGATCGGCGCGCAGGAATTGTTGAACAGTCTCGCCATCCACTTCTCCGTTGGCAAAGCCCACCACCGCTACCGTGGCATCGCCATTGGGGCGCGCAAAGCGCGAAGCGGTGCGGAATTCGCGCACCAGCAGCCAGGCTTGCGCTGTGGCCGCGTCACCGGCTTGCACGGCCTGCTCTACGATGCGGTAGCTGGCCGCCAGCACCGCAGTCCAAGCCTGCGCGCGGGCCGCCGCAAACGCGGGGGCATCGCCCGCCGTCACAGCCTGCGTCATGGCATCCAGTGCCGCGTGGAGGCGGGCAGCGGCCTCAGGATCGGCGGCTGCCAGTCTGCGCCCGAACTCGCCATCAATGACGGCTTCAGCGGCAGCCAGATGCTCGCTGGCAGCCGTATCGCCTGCCAGCAGGGAGCGCTGGGCGTTGAACAAGGCCGTGCGCAAACCTTCGGCCTGCGCCGCCGGGCTTTCAGCCGACGCGCGGGCAGGGCTGGCCACGCTTAGCGTGGCCAGCCCTGTAAGAACCAGCAGTATGACAAGCTTGTCCAGCTTCAAGCCGCGTTACTCGGCGATCTCGATGTTCAGAGCCGCCGCTACCTGGGCCACCTGGCCGGCTACGGCCGTGGCGCGGTCCTGGGCTTCCTGGCCCAGCACATCGGCTTCCTCGGCGGTGAATACCTTGCCAGCCTGCTCTTCGGCATATACGCCAGCCACAAAGGCCTTCAGGTCAGCCAACCCCTGCTCGATCTGCTCAGCCTGGGCGGCGTCATAAGCGGTGACTTGCGGCTTGATCTCGGTGTAGACCACCTGCAGACTGCTCAGGATGTCCTGAATGTCGGCCAGGCGGGAGATGACCACGAAATCACGCTGGGTGGAGGCATCGCCAGCCACGAAGCGCGAATTCTTCCACGATTCGAAGTATTCACTCATCGTCGGCACCATCACCACCAGGGCGGTGTAAGCGTCCGATTCGGTGGGGGTCCAGGCGGCGGTAGCTTCCTTCAGCTCCACGATGTAGCTGTGGGTGAGGTCAGCGGCGCCCTTCAGGACGTTGGCATCCGGCAGCAGGTCAGAGAAGGTGTCGCCGTTGCCATCCACATCCGCGGCTACGCCGCTGCTGTACTCCGGCTCGGTGCCCCACAGGGTGCTTTCCAGCACACCGAACAGGTTGCCGGGCTGGGGCAGCACGCGGCCATCCGGCAGCTCGATGTCAAAGGGCACCGCGCCTTCCGGGTCCTCGGCGCCAGAGGCGCCGGCATCCAGAATGACGTCATAGTCAGCCAGGGTGGGCACACCGGCCACAATGCCTTCGGTCTGCTCGTACAAAGGGCTGACCTCCAGCCAGGCCGAGCGGGCGCTGGTGATAGCGGCAGACGCCTCGGCGGCGTGCTCGGCCCATACGGCTTCGTAATCGAAGCCGGCTGCTTCGGCCAGAGCGTAGTACTCGTCTGACGCGGCCACCAGATCCTCACTGGCGGCTTCCAACTCGTCGATCTTGGCGGTCAAATAATCCTTGATGCCGCTCAGATCCGTACCGGCGGACTCCGCCGGGCCGGCGGGCGTAGCGGCGGGCTGGCAGGCAGCCAACAGCACCGCCAGCAAAACGAAAACAAACATAACTCTCTTCATGTGACGTTCCTTCTCCTTTGTCGCGCAAAGGTTTGCTAAGGCGAAAGCCAGAGCATCACTGCCTTACGGCAGACGTGGATTTTTTGCAGGGGGATTGGCGTTGGCCCCGACAGAACGCCGAGGTGCGTCAAAGCGCGCCTACGCTGATGACTATAGTGAGATGTGCACCAATAATCTATACACCATGCTCAACACCTATATCGCCTGGTGTTGAGCCGTTTGCACAACTACGTTGAAACAATTAGCATGATTTTTGCCGAAATGAGGCGCGTTGAGCCGCAAATTTCCATGATTCAGAAACCTGCAAGTTGACTTATGGTTGCAGACGCGAACTTTTCACAAGAAACTTTAAGGTGTTGGCGAATACCGAGCTGTTCTTGCTGTGCTGCGTATGATTCGCACCACGCCTTGGGGCGCGGATGACCAGGCCCCCATGTGTGGGTATCGGATACATAGACAGTGATATAGGCAGAAATCAGAAACGCGAGCGAAATTTTAAAAAGCGAGTGAATCAATTCACTCTTAAAGAATATGATTCTTTTAGGTTTTTGTAGGTGATTCAACGGCAAAAATCCTTGACCGCAAGGGGGCTTTTGTTACAATGCCGCCCCTCAGCGCATCTCACGCGCGGGACAGCAATCATCTTTACCATGTATAGCTGAACAATCCCACCCAGAACGCTCTGGAAACACTTGCAGAGCCTTCTTTTCGTCTAACTATGAGACGAGCTGAGAGAGAGGAGAGCCGTGAACGCAAGCCACGCCTGGCAAGCTGCCTTGGGGCAGTTGCAAGTTGAAATGCCGAAGAGCACCTTTGACACCTGGGTGCGCGAGGCGGAATTCGTGGCGTATGAAGACGGCTCTTTTGTAGTAGGGGTAAATAATGCATACGCGCGTGACTGGCTCGAGAGCCGCCTCAAGAGCACGGTGACCCGCATGCTGACCGGCATCATGAACCGCAGCGTGGAAGTGCGCTTCGTGGTGTGGCTCAAGGATCAGGTTCAGCCGCCCGCCCAGCCTGCGATGCGGACCGCCACGGAGGATATTGCGCCTGCCGCCAGCAGCCAGCCGGAGGCGGCGCCCGTAGCTGCTAGCGAAGATGAACCGCTGGCTGGGCCACAGTTTGGCATCAACTCCCGCTATACCTTTGAAAACTTCGTGGTGGGTTCCGGCAACCGTCTGGCCCACGCCGCGTCTATGTCAGTGGCCGAGAACCCTGGCAAGTCCTACAACCCCTTGTTTCTCTACGGCCGTGTGGGGCTGGGAAAAACCCACCTGTTGCGCGCCATTGGTTATGCCGCCCAGCAGCGCGGCCTGCGCGTGCTGTACGTGTCGTCTGAGGAGTTCACCAATGACCTCATCAGCGCCATTCGCAGCCAGACCACGCCCGCCTTCCGTGACAAATACCGCTCGGCCGACGTGCTGCTGATTGATGACATTCAATTCATCGCCGGCAAAGAATCTACCCAGGAAGAGTTCTTCCATACGTTCAATACCCTGCACGGGCAGAACAAGCAGATCGTGGTCACCTCAGACCGCTCGCCCAAGGGCTTTTTGACCCTGGAGGAGCGCCTGCGCTCGCGCTTTGAGTGGGGGCTGTTGGCCGATATCCAGCCGCCCGATTACGAGACCCGCCTGGCCATCCTGCGCTCCAATGCGGAGAAGCTAGGCCGCCCGGTGCCTGCCGAGGTGCTGGAACTGATCGCGGAGCGCATGCAGTCCAACATCCGCGAGCTGGAAGGCGCGCTTAACCGGATTGTGGCCTACGCCTATCTGCGGGATGTGCCCCTGACCGCCGACCTGGTGGATGGGGCCCTGGCTGACATGCTGCCTGAGCCGCAAAGCCTCTCCCCCGAGAATATTGTGGAAGCAGTGGCCAAAACCTTCAACCAGCCGCTGGATAAACTCCTCTCGCGCGACCGCTCGGCCCCGGTGGCCCTGGCCCGCCAGGTGGCGATGTACCTTCTGCGCGAAGAAGCGCGGCTCTCGCTACCCACCATCGGCGAGGTGCTCGGCGGCCGCGATCACACTACGGTCATGCACGGGTACGAAAAGATCAGCGAATTGCTGGAGACCGACGAGCGCCTGCGCCGCCAGGTCAGTGACCTGCGCGAGCAGCTCTATGGCGAACGCACCGCGGTGCGAGCCTAGAAATAAAAACGCCGCTTCAGCGGCGTTTTTTTGTTTAAGTCTGGGGCAAATGTGCGGCCGGGTCAGCGCCGTTGTGCTGCATCACCACCGCGATCTGCTGCAGGGTGGGCATGTTGTGCCCGGTGCCGATGTTCTGCACCTTGGCCGCGCCGGTGGCGTTGCCAAGCATGGCCAGCGTCTCCAGCGGCAGGCCGTGCAGCACGCCATAGATCATGGCGCCGGCCACGCTGTCGCCTGCGCCCGTGGCGTCCTTGGCTTCCACGTCCAGACCAGGGGCCTGGACGCGCTCATCGTCGCGGGCGGCCAATAGGCCTTGCTCGCCGCGTTTGAGCAGGATCAGCTCTGCGCCAATTTTCTGCAGCGCCTGCACCACCGCCTCGTCATCTTCCAGCCCGGTCAGGCGCAGCGCTTCACGGCGGTTCATCAGCACCACATTGCTCATGGCGATCGCTTCCAGATGCCAGCTGTTATCCATCTCAGGGTTGCCGGGGCCGGGGTCAAAAAAGGTGGTCACACCCGCGGCGCGGGCCGCTTCGAAGCCAGCCAGCGCCAGCGCCGGGCTCTCCGGGTACTCGGCCCAGCCATCCGCAAAGAACGCGTCGCCACTTTGGATGGCGCTGTGCCACTGCGGCAACAGGCTGCGGTGCTGCAGCGAGCCTGGGTAGCCAAGGTAGCCGGGTTCGCTGGCCTCATCTACGATGACGCCAGCCACCGGAGTGTGCGCATCCGGGCTCACCAGGAAATTTTCCACATTGACGCCTTCGCGGCGCAGTCCTTCGCGCACCACCAGGCCGAAGCCATCATCGCCCACTTCGCCCAGCGCGCCTACCTCCACGCCGAAGCGGGCCGCCATGATGGCCACGTTGCAGGCGCCGCCCGGGCCGACCTCCATATAGGATAGGCGGTGAATATCACGCGCTTGCACCGGGAACTTTTGCAGGCGCATACCAATATCAGCGATCAAGTCGCCAAGAATATGAAGCTTCACTTGTTTTTCTTCTTTCGCCATTGTTTGTACTCGTCCACGAATTCATCCACGGTCAGCGGCGTGGCGCGCATTTTCAATGCCTGTGCCAGGCGCACCAGTTGTGGCGGGGCTACCTCGGCCTCGTCCAGTTTTTTGGTCTGGCTCAGCACCTCAGCGGGCGAACCGTCCAGGTGGATTTTGCCATTAAGCATCACCACCAGGCGCTCGGCATGCTCAGCGCAGAAATCCATATCATGCGAGATCATCATCAAGGTGCGCCCCATTGCGTGCAGATCGGTCAGTATACGACTGATGGCGCGGCATCCCAGTTCGTCCTGCCCGATGGTGGGCTCGTCCAGCACCAGGATCGGCGTGTCCATGGCGATCGTGGCGGCCAACGCCAGCAGCTTGCGTTGCGGGGCCGGCAGGTCGTATGGGTGCGCATCGGCCATGTCTTGCAAGCCCACCAGCTTCAGGGCGCGGCTGACGCGGTGCGCCACTTCGGCCTCGCTGGCCCCCAGGTTGCGCGGTCCGTACGCCACTTCGCGGGCCAGCGTGCGTTCGAACAGCTGGTCGTCTGGGTTCTGGAACAGGAACCCAACCCGGCTGGCCAGGGCCGCTGGGCTGTGCTGGGCCGTATCCCAATCGCCGATGTGTACTGACCCTTGTGCAGGGCGCAGCAAGCCATTGAACAGCTTGACCAGAGTGGTTTTGCCAGCTCCATTCTCGCCGAGGATCGCCAGCAACTGGCCGGATGGGATGTCTAGGCTGACACCATCCAGCGCCAATACGCCCGATGGGTAGCGAAAGCTGACGCCTTCAGCGCGCAGGTTCATTTCAGCGCCTTCTTGGCCTGTTCCAATGTGACTGGCAATTTCTTGGTGCGCAGGAGGCGGGCGGCTGCCTCACTATATTGTGTGCGGCCAATGCCGAGGCGCAGCATCTGCTCGGAGCTAAGCACCTCTTGGGGAGTGCCCTCGGCGCGCAGCTTGCCGCCGCCCAGCGCGATCACGCGGTCACAAAAGGTCGCCAGCCACTCCAGCTTGTGCTCGGCCAGGATAACGGTAATTTTGCGCGTGCTCACCAGTTTGCTCAGCGCGGTGAAGACATCCCGCGTGCCGTCAGGGTCCAGTTGGGAAGTCGGCTCGTCCAGCACCAGCACGCGCGGCTGCATGGCCAGGATCGACGCGATCGCAATACGCTGCTGCTGCCCGCCGGAGACCGAGAACGGCGAACGATCGGCCAGGTCTTGAATATTGACCAGGTCAAGCGCTTCGTCGATGCGGGCGTGCATCTCGCTGCGCGGCAGGCCCAGGTTCTCCAGCCCGAAGGCGATCTCTTCGCGCACTGTGAAGCGCGCCCCGCTGATCTGATTGAACGGGTTTTGAAACACCAACCCCACCTGGCCGGCCAGCTGGCCCAGGTCCAGCGCGGCCATGTCCTGCCCGTTGAAAGTGAGCTGGCCCTCGCTTTCTCCATTGTAGAAATGCGGCACAAAGCCGCTCAGCGCGTAACACAGCGTGCTTTTGCCTGCGCCGTTGGCGCCGACGATGCCCACGAACTCGCCTTCGGAAATGTCGAGCGAGATGCGTTGCAGAGCCGGCTCCTCTGTGCCCGGGTACCAGTAGCTGAACTTCTTGAGTTCGATCATTGCAGGGCGCTCCACAGCCGCCAGGCCAGCAAGGCGGCCGCCGCCAGCACCAGCAGCCAGCGCAGAATGCGCTGGCTTGGGCTGTCAGCCAGGCTGTGCAGGCTGGTCTTGGGCGCCGGGCTGCTGAAGGCGCGTGCCTCCAGCGCCATGGCGCGCTCGCTGACGTCCATCACGCTGCCCAGGATCAGGGGGCCGACCATCGGCAGCAGCAGGCGCACGCGGCTGAGCAAGCCGCTTTGCAGCTCCAGGCCGCGAGCTTGCTGCGCGTCGATGATCACCTGGGCGCGGTCTTGAAAGCTGGGGAAGATCTGGATGGCGGTCAGCACTACGTAGGCCAGGCGCGGTGGGAAGCCGCGCTCGGTCAGCGCCTGCATCAGCTGGGCTTGCGGCGTGCTCTGCATCAGCAGCAGCGTGCCCCCTAATGCCACCAGCAAGCGGGCCGCAAAGGTGAGGCCAGCCAGCAGCCCCTCCTGTGTGAAGGCAAAGCGCCCGAGCCGGAATAGCACCGTCTCGCCGCCGCTGAAGAAGCCCTGGATGATGGTGAGTGAGATAACGAAAGGCCCGACCACCAACAGGCAAGACTTTAGAAATGCCGCTGTGAGGCGGCCCCAGATCGCCAGCGGCAGCAGCAGGCCCACGAAAAGCGCCAGCAGCCAAGCCAGGCTGGGCAGCGCTGCCGCGCTGGCAAAACACAGCGCAGTAAGCGCTACTTTGGTGAGCGGGTGCAGCCGGTGCAGGCCGCTGGTGCGCTCGATATATATGCTGCCGCCACGCATGCGTCGATTAAACCACCTTAAAAACAATAGCCCGCTTATGCGGGCTATTGTTTTGAGTGCGAGTACTTATCTGCGGCGAGTGGACTTCTTGGCGGCTTTCTTGGCCGCCGTTTTCTTGCCAGCCGGGCGGCGGGTCTTGCCCTGCAGCGGGCGGCCAGCCGCGACCGGCAGGTTGCCGAAGCGAGCCTTCTCACGGGCCGGCAGCGCCAGCAGCAGCGACCAGACGATAAGGAAGGTCACCAGCTTGTCGAGCGGGTCAGAGAAGGTGCCCTGAGCCACGTTGGAGAGCAGCGCGTCCAGGCCAGCGGCGCGGAACGCAGCCACCAGCGCATCCGTGCCGGCGCCAACCACGCCACCGAACACATAGGTGGCGATGGGGGCGGAGAGCACCGCAGACAGGATGCCCGTGATGATGCCAGCCAGAGCGGCCTTACCGACGGTATTGAACCAGCCGGAGCGGGCGAACACGCCCGCCAGGGCGCCGATGATGGCGGCCACGCCGGCCCAGGCGAACGCCTGCGGGAACAGACCCGTCAGCGTCCACACCAGGTTGGAGAGGAAGCCGGTTGCCGCGCCAGCCCATGGGCCAACCAGAGCGCCCACCAGCACGGTGCCGATGGAGTCGAGGTACAGCGGCAGGCCGAGGCGCAGCACGATGGTGCCGACCGCCAGGTTGATGCCGATGCCGATCGCCATCAGCGTGATGCTAAGGGTTGTAAATTCCTTGCGCAAATTCATCATTCGTTTTTCATCTCCTTGATTTTAGAAACACGAATTGCGCGTCATTATACGAGAAGGCGCAAAGCCTCACTGTTAGAATGCTGTCTGAGTATGCAGACACTTGTGGAAATTTTCTCAGACGGGTCATGCGAGGGCAACCCGGGCCGCGGCGGCTGGGCCGCACTGGTGCGCACAGACGGCGCTGAGCGTGAGCTCAGCGGCAGCGAAGCGCACACCACCAACAACCGCATGGAGCTGACCGCCGCCTTGCGCGCCTTGGAGTCGCTGCCTGCGAACAGCCGCGTGCGTTTCTATACCGACTCGGAATATTTGCGCAAAGGCATCACCGAATGGCTGCCAGGCTGGGTGGCGCGCGGCTGGAAGCGCAAAGGCGGCGCGCTGGCCAATGTGGACCTGTGGCAAGCGCTCGCCAAGGTCATCCGCCTGCATGAGATTGAGTGGCGCTGGGTGCGCGGCCACGCCGGCCACACCGAGAACGAGCGGGTGGACCGGCTGGCACGTAGCGCAATGCTGCGTGCGTAGAAAAAGCAAAAACGGCTGGCAGATGCCAGCCGTTTTCTGTGAGGCGACGACGGGATTCGAACCCGTGGTCAGGGTTTTGCAGACCCTTGCCTTGCCACTTGGCCACGTCGCCGGAACGGGCATTATACCTAGCGTAGTTGCCCGTAAAGAAAAACAGGCCAGCGGCCTGTTTTTCTTTTTTTCTGAGCGGGCGACGAGACTCGAACTCGTGACCTTCTCCTTGGCAAGGAGATGCTCTACCAACTGAGCCACGCCCGCAGTGTAACAATTATAGCCGGATTCATGAACAACTGTGAACCCGAGCCCTGGAGAAACGTCGCTCGGCGTTAGCCGAGCAGTTTCTCTATTAGCAGGGGCGCTAGCCCCTGCGTAAGTGCCGAGGGCCGGGATCGAACCGGCGACACCGCGATTTTCAGTCGCGTGCTCTACCAACTGAGCTACCTCGGCGAATGCCCATTCGTGGGGCGAGGGCAGATTGTACAGGGGGGTAGGTGGCCTGTCAAGAAGCGTACGTCGCAGGCGTTCGGGATTGTGCGCAGCAAAGCTGCGCGGCAATGACGATCAGGCGCTCCAGCCTTCACGCGTGCCGACCCGCTTGGCGGGCAGGCCCGCCCAGGTCTCGCCTTCACCGGTGGATTGCAGCAGCACCGCGTTGGCGCCAAGTACCGTGCCGCGGCCCACTTTCAGCACGCCCTGCTTGCACAGCACCTTACTGCCGGGGGCCAGGATCACCTCGTCTTCGATATGGATGCCGGCGAACTTGGACTGTGTGGCGGGCAGGTGCACATCGGCGCGGCCGAGGGTGACGCCTGGGTAGATCTTCACATTGGCGCCGATGACGCTGCGCGGGTGGATCACGACACCCACTCCGCCGTGGACAAGGTCAAAGCCGGGGCCGATCTGCACCGAGCGCGGGATCTCGACCCCGAGCAGCTTGAGCGCGTAATAGGCCAGCACGCCCAGAACAGGGATGCGACGGGCTGAGACGAGCAGGTTAGGAAAGGACATAGTAGCCCAGTACGATGACAGAGGTATAGAGAAAGAAGTGCAGCATGTGGAGCGAGGGCAGCGCGGGCAGGTGCAGCATGCTACAGCTCCTTGACCATGTAGGTGCCCTGGAGCTGATAGCCGCGGCCAGCATAGTAGCGGCGCGTGCCCACCGCAGCGATGATCGCCATGCGCACATAGCCTGCAGTGCGCGCCAGCTCCTCGGCGTGGGTGAGGAGCTGCGTGCCGAGGCCAATGTGCTGGGCCGCGCCGCTCTGCTCGGCGCCGACCTCGAGCGATTGCCCATACACATGCACTTCGCGCACCAGGGCCGCGCCGGCCAGCTCGGTCAGGCCGGTGTGCGGCGGCTGTGCCGCCGCGGGCGCATCGGCGACCGGCAGCGAGAGGCGCAGGAAGCCGGCCAGCTTGTCCTCCGGCGTGACATAGGACAAAAAGTGCTCCTGCGCGTGCGGAGTGGTGTAGGGCACATCGCGCAGTTCCAGTTCAGCCGGGTCTACGGCGCGGCCGCGCACCTCGCGGCAGCGGATGCAGCGGCAACGTTGGCCGCGTTCGTGCATGCGGGCGTGCACATCCATGCGCAGGCTGGTGCGCTTGTTGCCCTCGACCACATTGGTGGAAGGGATGTCTCGGATGACGCGGTTGACGCGGCAATATTCCGGAATACTGCTCTTGAGCTCGGCCAGCAGCTCAACCAACTCTTCAGTGGTGTAGGGTTGGTACTCGCCGCGCTGCCAGTGCAGATACAGCTCGGCATTCTCCAGCAACTGGGTGGGATAGATCTTGAGCTCGTCCGGGTTGTGGCCGGCCCATAGTTTGACGAAGTCTTCCCGGTCGGTCTGCGGGGTGGCGCCGAGCAGGTTGGGCATGAGGTGCAGCACGATCTTGAAGCCGGCGGCGCGCAGCTGGTCCACGGCGCGCTGGGTTTCGGCGGCGCTGTGGCCGCGCTTGTTGAGCTCCAGCACGCGATCGTCAAAGCTCTGCGCTCCGAGCTGGACTTTGGTGACCCCCAGGCGGCGCAGCCAGGCGATCTCGCCGGCATCCACATGGTCAGGGCGGGTTTCGATGGCCAGGCCCACATTGCGGTGGGCGGCGGTCTCGTTGTAGGCGTGAGCCTCTTCCAGGCTGTCAAACGCCGCGCCATTCAGCGCCTCGAACATGCGCAGAATAAATTCTTCTTGATAGGCGCGGGTGTATGAGCTCCAGGTGCCACCTAGGATGAGGAACTCGATCTTGTCGGTGGGGTGGCCCACAGCCTCGAGCGCATCCAGGCGCGAGCGCACTTGCGCATACGGATCGAACTGGTGCTGGAGGGCACGCATGGCGCCCGGCTCGTCTGGCAGGTAGCTCTTGGGCATACGCACATCGGTGGGGCAGAAGACGCACTTGCCCGGGCAGGGATAGGGCTTGGTGAGCACGGTGACCACGCTGACGCCGGAGAGCGAGCGCATGGGCTTGAGGCGGATGCGCCGCAGCAAGGCCGGGTCTTCGGCCATTTCACCGGCCGCCACCAACTGGCGGTAGGCGGCTACTAAAAATTGCTTGCCGATGTAACCGCCGCCTTCGCCATCCAGCGGGTAGCGGCGCAAGGCCTCATGCGGGCTGGCGCCGGCGCGCACCTCTTCCAGGATCAGGCGGGCGCGTTGCATGCGCTCGTGGGTGGGGAGCTTGGACTCCTCCCAGGCGTGGATGCGGGGTTCCTGCGGCGTGAGTAAGGTCATAATGGGGGCATGGACGCCGCGACTGCGCAGCGACTCGTTGCCCTGAACAAGGAATTCTATCAAACGCATGCTGAAGCGTTTTCGGCCACGCGCGGCCGCCTGCAACCTGGCACAGTGCGAGTGCTGCGAACGCTGTTTGGCCTGCCCTCCGATAGCGATGGTGAAAACAGCGTTCGCGGGCGAATGCTGGAAAATGCATTCGCCACTCTTCGGGTCCTGGACCTGGGCTGCGGCAACGGCGGCGTGGCGGCCCAGTTGGCCGCCAGCAGGCACCGGGGCAGCTACGTGGGCGTGGACTTTAGCGAAGGCTTGCTGCAGGCCGCCCGCCAGCGGCTGGCGGCGCACGCTGGCTACCCGGTGGAGTTCATACAGGCCGACCTGAGCGGGGATTGGACCGCGGGCCTGGACGGCCAGTTTGATGTGGCGCTGGCGATGGCGGTGCTGCACCACATCCCCGGCCGCGAGCTGCGGCTGGCGTTCTTGCAGCGGGTGCGCGCCCTTTTGGGAACGGGCGGGCGCTTTGTGCACTCCAACTGGCAGTTCATGCGCAGCCCCAAGCTGGCGGCCCGGGTGCAACCCTGGAGCGCTATCCAGCTTGATGAAGCTCAGCTGGATAAAGGCGACTATTTGCTGGATTGGCGCAGCGGGGGGACGGGTCTGCGCTATGTGCACCAGTTCAGCGAGGACGAGCTGGCCGAGCTGGCTGCTGAGGCGGGTTTCGAGGTGGGCGAGGTGTTTTACTCGGACGGCAGCACGGGGGATCTGAGCCTGTATTCTTCTTGGCAGGTGCACCAACGCTGAATTATGAGAATGACCTGGCGGTTGGGGACCGCTTTGGTTATTCTCATCAAGGCGCTGGACATGGCCCTCGCCCCTCGGGACAATACGCCGTAGGCGCACAACTCCAAGCAGCGAAAAGATATTGTTCGTTTTTGGTGTGGGGGTAGAGGGTGCAACTAAAAAGATATCTGGAAGTGAGTGCATTCAGAGATCCTCCCTAAATGCATTATGTGCGAAAGGGCAGGTTGTGGGGAATTCCTGGGGAGTTATCAAGGTGTTGCTCTTTGTGGGCTGTGACCCACGAACAACTTGCACTGCTTACTCAGATATGTTGGGCATGGCTACATGACCAATACGGATTCCTAGCTGCGCTCGGAATGAGAAACAATGGCCGTTGGGGCGCACCGCAGTGCGCCCTTACGCGAGTGTGAAAGCCCCGCAGACTAGCAGATTACTTGACAGGGTGGCGTAGCACCGTCTTGAGTTTGGCCGGCGCAGTGCGGCGTGGGTCGCCTAGGTAGATCTCGTGGTGCTTGCCGTTAGGCTGGAAGCCGTGCTCGTCGCTGAAGGCCACCATGCGGGCGATGGTGGCCGGCTCGTCGGCATACGGCCCGAGGTGCATGACCTGCACGGCTTTGCCCTCGGCAAAGGCTTCAAAGCGGGCAGAGTCCAGCATGGCTGGGTGTTTCTTGGCGCGTACGGCCTCCACGCCCTCGGCGAAGATGGCTTTCGTGACCGGGCTGGGCTGCATGATCATGGCGGTGAAGTACCAGGCCTCTTTGCGGCTGGGGGTGAATTCCTTATTGCTGCTCTTGCTCCACCACAGCCCTTCGAGCGGCATGACCGCATAGTCGACTGGATCCGTCTTGCGCTTCTTGCACATGAATTTGATTGTGTAGGACAGGCTGTAGAGTGCCTCGACCGCGTTCTGGTAATCCGGCGCGTCGTCTACTTTGATATTGGGCGGGACAGTCCCGTCGATCATGATGAAGTTGAAGCGCGGCACAGTGACCAGCGCAACCTGCTTTGCGCTGGGGTTATAGAGGTGCTTGTATTCTTTTTTGAGGTCGAGTTTTTCCATTTTGTTTTCTCTGCACTGATTAGTGCCTACGGCACAAAAAAGTTACATGTCTTCATCATCGTCCTGCTCGGTGATCTGGCTTTCGAAACGCGGGATGTAACGGTCGAGCCAGTCGAGCTCAGTTTGCAGGCTGTTGGCGCTGTACTCGAACATACCCTGCAGAAAGGGCGGCAGGTTTTCGGCGCCCTTCCAGGCCTGGTCGACTTCCTGAATGCGCTCCAGGACATGGCGGCGGTATTGGCGCAAGGCGGCCACTGCATCCTGCGGGCGGATGCCAGGCAGCCCAGCCAGACCAACCAGGAAGGCGGTGTTGGCCTGCCCCGGGCCGCCGAGGGCGGCCAGGGTGGCCTGGTACCATGCATCCTGCCCGGCCGGCAGGATGCGGTAGACCCGGCGGGCCGGGCCTTTGCCTTGGGCCGGCTGCATGCGGCTGCTGATCCAGCCCTTCTTCTCCAGCTTACTGAGCAGATAGTAGATGGAGGAAAAACCAATATCGGCCCAGCGGCGCATGTTGCGCTGCTCAAGCACCTGTTCGATCTCGTAACCGTGCCGTGGGGTTTCGGCGATCAGGCCAAGGATGGCGAGTTCTGCGTTCGTCATATACTCTAGTGCTATTATATTACACTATTGGCATATTTTGCACAAGAACATTCGCCGATGGATATATAATCACCCTGGGACTTCTATGGCTGACGATAAGCATCCAGATCTGAGCGTGGTTCTGCCCGCTTACAACGAGGCCGGCTCAGTGGCTAGCCTGCTGACCGAGCTTCTCAAACACCTGAGGGAAAGCAAGCTCAGCTTCGAAGCCATTCTGGTGGACGATGGTTCACAAGACAATACGGCCGAAAAGGCCGGCGCGCTGAAGGCCGAGTTCCCCGAACTGACCGTTATCCGGCACCCGTACAACAAGGGCAATGGCAGCGCCATCAAGACCGGCCTGCGGGCAGCGCGCGGCCGGGCGGTGGTTTGTATGGATTCTGATGGGCAGCATAACTTTCGAGAACTGCTGCGCCTGTACGAGCATATAGGCGAATATGACCTGGTGGTGGGGGCGCGCACGCAGAGCTACAAGAGCCAGCCAGTGCGCAAATTTGGGAACTGGGTCTTTAACCAGTTGGCCCGCACCCTGACTCAGTTCCCCATCCAGGACCTTACGTCCGGGTTCCGTGCCTTCCGGCGCGAGGCGATCGCCCCGTATATTGACCTGTTGCCAGCCCGCTTTTCGTATCCGACCACCAGCACACTGATCTTTCTCAAGGCGGGCTACAACGTCAAGTATGTTCCGGTGGATATGCTGCCGAGGAGCCAGGGGAGCAGCAAGATCAAGGTTGTGAGAGACGGCTGGCGCTTCTTTGTGATCATTCTCAAGATCGCGGTGCTTTTTGAGCCGCTGCAAATATTCCTGCCCGTAGCGCTGCTGTTCCTGTTGATGGCGCTGGCCTCGACTGCGTATGCGTCGTTGGCGGTGGACAGGCTGTTCATTCCAAATTCAGGCTCATTGTTCTTTTCGATCTCTGTACTTGTGTTCCTGCTGGGGTTGGTGGCCGAGCAGATCACGAATCTCCAGATAGCGTCAAGCAAAAATGGCCGCTAACCCGCGGCCGTGCAACTTATGCGGCGAAGAGCGCCAGATCAGTTTCCTGTACACGCGCAATGGCTATTCGATCCATAAGTGCCAGCGCTGCGGGCTGGTCTATGTCGGCGTCCTGCCAACCGCGGGCGAACTGACCGAGCTTTACGGCGACAGTTTCTTTGAAGCATCATCCAAGTTCGACGCCTCTGCCAACAGCCCCAGCCTGGTGAATGCGCGTGACCGCGTGGCGCAGATCCTGCGGCTGCCCGGGATCGGGCGGACGCGCTGGCTGGATGTAGGCTGCGCCACTGGCGAATTCCTGCTGGCGGGCTCGGAAGTCGCCGGGGAGCTGCATGGCACCGACATCTCCGCCTATGCGATCAGCGAAGGCCGCCGCCGCGGGCTGCAGAATTTGCGCGACGGCAACTTTACTGACCTTGACTACAGCCCAGAGTATTTTGACTTGATCACCATGTGGGACCTGATCGAGCATGTGGAAGACCCGGCCCGGGTTCTACACAAGGCCTTCGCCTATCTGCGGCCGGGCGGATACCTGGTTTTGAGCACTGGCGATGTAGACAGCCTGGCCAGCAAAGTTATGGGCCGCTTCTGGCATCTGATGATCCCTCCGATGCATACCTACTTCTTTTCACGCAGCACCATTACGCGTTACTTGCAGGAGGCGGGTTTTACTGACTTGCGCATCACCTACACCGGCAAGATCGTGCCGCTTGATTTCATGGTGGAGAAGGCCGCCCGCTTGGCCAGCCCCCGGCTGAGCCAGGCGGTGCAGCCAGTGCTACGAAAGCTGGGGCTGGGGCGTGTGCGCTTTTCGATCAATCTGTTTGACATCATGACCGTGGTTGCAAGAAAGCCGGCCCATGCCAGTTGACAAGCGCTGGTCCGCGCGCCTTCAGGTGCTGTTCGGCCTGGTGATCCTCGGCTTCGTCATATATGGCGCAGCGCAGCAGTGGTCGCAGGTGCAGCCTGTGTTGGCAGGTTTGCGCTGGGGCTGGATGGCCGCCGCCGTGCTGGTTCAAATGCTTTGCTTCTTTGTGCTGCCCCTGCCGCTTTGGCTGTGGCTGCACAGGTACTCGAAGAACTTTCCTTTCTGGGAGGCCGTGAGGGTGTTCTTTCTCTCGCAGCTGGCCAAGTACCTGCCCGGGAGCATCTGGGCCTTCCCGGCTAAGGGCCTGCTGCTCAGGCAGCAAGGCTTCTCCATAAAAGTGGTGGGCGGCGCCATCCTTTACGAGACCCTGGCCCTGTGCACAGGCGCCTTGGCGCTGGGCTGCCTAGGCGCCAGCCAGCTGCCAAGCTTCGAAATGGGCACGCTAGGCGCCGGCCAGCTGCCCGCCCTGAGCCTCGGCTGGATGATCGCCGCCGGCGTGGTGGCTGGCTGGGTAGGCCTGGTTTTGCTGCTACGGCCACCCGCGCTCCTGGGCCGGTTACTGGCCCGCTGGCAGTTCCAGAACACTGAGCCGCTCGCGTTCGGGGCTGCGCTGCGGATATCCACGCTCGCAATTGCGGCAGCTACTGCGGCCTGGGTGCTGGCCGGTTTGAGCTTCTACCTGATCTTGCTGGCCCTGAGGACGGCGCCTGGCGCCGGGGTGGCCTTGGCGGCGATGGCGGCCTTCTCGATCTCATGGCTGCTGGGTTTTGTGGTCTTTCTGTCGCCCGGTGGCATAGGCGTGCGCGAGGCCAGCCTGGTCTTCCTGGCTGGGCATGCGCTGGCCGCGCCGGTTTTGTACCCGGCGGCGATACTTTCGCGGCTCGCATGGTCGCTGGGGGAGCTTATGTTATATTTTCTTTTTTCTGGGCCTGGCAAAGGCCGCCTCACAATGTTTGACAGCAAAATCACTTACGACGCTGAGCGTCTTAAGAGCCTGTACGCAAAATCTCAAGAAACCCTGCTTGAGATGGCTGCCCCTTCCTACCTTCATTCAAATCCGTTGATCCGCTGGATCGTTGGCAGGCGGATGCGGGAAGCGATCAGCTTCCTGAACCTGGCGCCCGGCGCCAGCTTGCTTGATTTTGGGTGCGGGGCCGGCATCCTGTTCCTGCAATTGCCGCAGGATGGGCGCGCCTACATCGGGGTGGATCTGGAGCTTTGGCCCGCGGAGGGGATGCTGGCCCACCACAAGCGTGCGGATGTGAAGTTGTACGACAGCCAGACCTGGACGAGCCAGGTTGAAGACCAGAGCCTGGATAACATCACCGCGCTGGAAGTGCTGGAGCATGTTTCCGATCTCCCATCCCTGCTGACCTTGTTTCGTCAGAAGCTGGCACCCAACGGCAGGCTGGTAGTCTCCGGCCCCACCGAGAACAAAGTGTACAAGCTGGCTCGCAGGGTGTCTGGTTTTTCCGGGGACTATCACGTGCGTGACATCTTCGAGATTCGCAAGGCGATCGAGGCGGCGGGATTCGTGCTCGAACAGCGTTCGCAGCTGCCTTTGCCCGGGCCATTGTGCCTGTTCTCCGTAGAGCGCTACAGGCCGCAGGATTAACGGCATGGCTAGCTTTTTAAAAAAGCGAGTCTTTGGCAATCTTTTCTGGGGGGAGCTGCTGCTCCTGAGCCTGGGGGCGATAGTAGCCGGGGTCTGGGCGTATGGCCAGGCCGAATTTAACGGCAATGAGTTTGACACCCTGCTGTACCTGAATGTGGCGATGTTTCCGCGTGCCGCGGGGGCGATCCTGAATCGCTATGCGCACGTGTATTTGCAAAAGCTGTTCCTGTTTCTCTTCCCGGACCCGATCAGCGCGGTCAAAGGGTTGTGGGTCTTTGAATTCGTTGCCACGGCTGTGCTTGTTTACCTGTGTGCCAAGCTACTGAACACGAAGAACAAGGCCAGCACGCCGATCTTGGCGCTGTTCTTGTTTCTGGCGCAAAGAAAGCTGTATGCCACAGCCGGGGCGCCTTTGATCGAATTCACCCTGGTGCTTTTTCTTTGCCTTGGTGTTTTTATTTACCTGCTTTACTTGAACTCACCCAAGCGCTCGCCGTGGAGCTTGTTCGCGCTTGGCCTGGTGCAACTGCTGCTGTTCAAAACCAAGGAATCGGGCCTGATCTTCGCTCCAATTGTGTTGGCGGCCGCGTACGTGTACAGCGATGCATGGCGCCAGCGGGTGACCGGATTGTTGTGGGCCGCGGCCGGGTTCGTGGCGGGCTGGGCCACGCTGATGCTGTTGGATGCGTGGTTGCTGGGGGATGCGGTGTTCAGCCTGCGCCCGGACAGCTGGAGGGAGCTGATCCGCTTCAATCTGACCATCGTCTATCCGGAACGCTCTCCGTTGAGCTGGTACGACGTGATGCTGGCCACCGCTTTGGCCAGCCCGATCCTGCTGTCCATACTCGCTCTGTGGGATGACAAGACCCAGCATGATTGGACGCGCCGGGTGATCTGGCTGCTGCCGATCCTTTTGGTGCTCTTCTTGAGCGTGACCGCCTACCGGGCCGCGTTCCCTCAAAACTTCCGCTACGTATATCCCAGCTTCGCCCTGTTTGCGATTACCGGCGCGCAGTTCTTCGGCGGCGGCAGGAACGAGGCGCGCTATCTCAAGCTGATTCTGGTGTCGCTGATAGTTGGACTCACGCTCTACTATTTGGTTGTGCCGGCCATGATCAATGAAGCCCTTCGCTGGACCCAAGCAACGCTCGTTAGCAATATTTTGCCGAGCTTCTTGATGTCTTTTGTTTTGCTGGCCTTGCTCATACCCAAAATGTTCGGCGTTTCAAGAAGACTGCTTGTCGTTCCGCCGCTTGTGGTGCTGATCCTCTTGCCGGCGTTGCACGCTCCGGTCGAGTTCGCAACCGCGCGTGGGTATGCCGAGAATTTCTATGCGCCCTACGCTATCTTTGGTTCGAGGATCACTGCTCCGAAGGACGCGAGTATTTTTGTGACCCAGGGTGTGTACCGCGAATATGCAATGCTTGGCAGGGATTCGGGCAGCGTAGAGAATTACTTTGAGGCCTACTTTGATACCCATGTTGGCCAGGTTGGCTACAGCGACAATATAGAGGATTTCCTGCTGGCGGCCTATGACTATGGGTTCGTGCTGCGCTCTGAGGTTGAAGCCAGCAGTTTTGAAGACGATCTGCTTTTGGGCGGGTATAGCATTTACGAGGATGCGCGGACCGAGGTCTTGCTCTTAAGTCGAGAATAAAAAGCGCCAAAACAAAAACTCTCGCTCAAGCGAGAGTTTTTGTTTTACTAGCGATGCTGGTCGATCAGAATGGTGTTGCCATCCGGGTCGACCAATACAAGGTGGCCGGGGCCGCTGGGTTTCTCAGGGTCCACTTCGGTTTGAAGCTGCAAGCCAGCTTGCTTCAAGCGGCTTTGGATCTCACGCACGTCCGTGAACTCATCCAAATCTTTGGCGTTCTGGTCCCAGCCGGGGTTGAAGGTGATGAGATTGGCCTCGAACATGCCTTGAAACAGGCCAATCAAAGTGTCACCGCTCTTCATAATCAGCCAGTTGTCCTCCTGCTTGCCGCCAAAGATGCTGAAGCCCAGCTTTTCATAGAACTCACGCGAGGCCTGGATGTCCTTAACCGCCAGGCTGATGGAAAATGCACCTAGATGCATAGCTTGCTCCTTCATGTAGTTAATCGATGCTGAGTATAGCGGGTAGCGTAGAATGCTTGCATGCCACGCGAATCCCGCACCCAACGCGTAGAAGCCATTGTGCTCAAGCATGCCGACTTTGGCGAGGCCGACCGCCTGGTGACGTTGTTCACGCGGGAAGAGGGCAAGCTGCGCGCCTTGGCCAAAGGGGCGCGCAAGCCCGGCTCACGCAAAGGCGGGCACCTGGAGCCGTTCACACAGGTCAGCTTGCTGTTGGGCAAGGGCCGCGAGATTCCCGTGGTGGAGCAGGCCGAGGCGGTCGAGCTCAACACGGCGCTGGGCAGCAACCTGGTGGCGCTGGGCTACGCCGCCTATGTGGTCGAACTGATCGATAAATTCAGCGCCGACCACGACGAAAACCGCGGTGTCTACCGCCTGACTCGCGACACACTGCAGCGCCTGGCCAGCGGCGAAGACCTGCAGCTGGCAGTGCGCTTTTTTGAGGTGAGGCTGTTGGAGCAAATGGGCTTCCGCCCGCAACTGCAGCAGTGCGCCAACTGCGGGCAGGAGATCCAGCCCGAAGACCAGTATTTCTCGTTTGAGCTTGGCGGCGTGCTGTGCCCGCGCTGCGGGCGGCAGCGCGCCGGCGCGGCCCAGCGGATCAGCCTGGGGGCGCTGAAGGTGCTGCGCCACCTGCAGCGCAGCGACTATGCCACGGCGCGGCGGGTGCAGCCCAGCCCGCCGGCGCAATCTGAACTAGAATCGCTGATGAACCTGTATGTTTCGTACCTGCTGGAGCGCAATCTCAATACGCCCAAATTTTTGCGCCGTGTGCGCAAATAAGGAGTGATCATGGAGCTGACCCACACCCGCCTGCTGGTCAATGACACCGAAGCCTGCCGCCGTTTCTATGCCGAGACGCTCGGCCTGGGTGACCCGGTTGTCGAAGTGGAAGGCATCTACTACGAATTTGTGGCCGGCCCCGGCCGGCTCGGCTTGTACAAGCGCGAGCTGATGCAAGACGTGGCGGGCGTGACGCAATCTGCCCGGAGCGGCGACCAGGCTGTATTGACATTCCAGGTTGCCGATGTCGACGCGGCCTATGCAGAGATAAAGGCTCGCGGCGCAGCCTTTGTGACTGAGCCGCACAATCAGGATGCCTGGGTGCTGCGCGTGGCCCATCTGCGTGACCCCGAGGGCAACTTGATCGAGCTCAATGCCTCACTGAGCAGCTGAGCCCATGAAACGCACCTTAGCCACCGCACTTTTATTTGCTGTTGCGATGGCAGGCTTGTTCAGCCTGCTGCGCGAATGGTTCCATACGGATGCTTTTTTCCCGGAGGCCAGCGCGCTGAGCGGCTTCCTGACCGTGTTTGGTTCGCTCTACAGCATCCTGACCGCCTTCGTGATCCTGGAGGTGTGGAAGCAGTACAACAACATTGCTGAACTGATCGATCAGGAGGCCCAGGGGCTGGAGCAGCTGTATGGGCTGACGGTCTATTTCCGCGATGACAAACTGACCGCGCAGACCAAAGAAGCCATCAAGGAATATGCCTCGTTGATCATTGAGGGTCAATTTCGCAAGCTGGGCGGGCGTGACCGCACCACCCGCAGCAGCAAGGCCTTCGAGCGCATTGCTGAGATCCTTAGCCATGTGCACTTCAATGACGACCACGATTCAGTGGTGTTCAACCAGGTGCTGGAACACTACCGCCAGATGGCCCGCACCCGCACCGAGCGCATCAACAAGAGCGTGCGCCGTTTGCCGGTGTTGCTGAAATCATTTATTTACGTTGCTTCGTTCTTTACGTTGCTGACTTTCTCGTTTATGCCGTTCTCGACCTCACACTACGGCGCGCTGGCCATGCTGGTGATCAGTTTTCAGCAGATCATGATCTTCTTCATCATTGAGGGCTTGGATAACCCCTTTGTGGGCCATTGGCGCCTGACGCCCGAGCCGTTTGAACGTCTGCTGCATCACCTGGAAGAGGTCGAGGCAGGTTGATTTGCTTGGCATGTGAAAGAAAAAGAGGCGTGGATGAAATCCACGCCTCTTTTTTTGCGTTGCTAGCACTACTTGCCGGCAGCCAGCTGCCCTGTACTTTCCAGCGCGTGGCGGAACTGGGTCTCGTACAGCTCAGCGTACAGACCGTCCAGCGCCAGCAGTTCCTTGTGGGTGCCCTGCTCCACCAACTTGCCGGCCTGCAGCACCAGAATGATGTCGGCGGCCAAGATGGTGGAGAGGCGATGGGCGATGACCAGCGAGGTACGGCCCTTCATCAGCGGCAGCAGGGCGGCCTGGATCAGCGCCTCGGACTGCGAGTCGAGCGAAGACGTAGCTTCGTCCAGTATCAAAATGCGTGGATCCTTGAGCACCACCCGGGCGATGGAGAGGCGCTGCTTTTCGCCGCCGCTCATACGGTAGCCGCGCTCGCCCACCACGGTGTCGTAGCCCTGGGGAAGCGCCGCGATCATGTCGTGGATGTTGGCTGCCCGGGCGGCGGTTTCCATCTCGGCCTGGGTCGCGTCCGGCTTGGCGTACAGCAGGTTGGCGCGCACCGTATCGTGGAACAGGTAGCTCTCCTGCGTCACCATGCCCAGCTGTTCAGCCAGCGATTCCTGCGCCAGATCGCGCAGGTCGTGCCCATCCAGCAGGATGCGACCTTGAGTGGGGTCATACAAGCGCGGCAGCAGGTAGGTGGCGGTGGTCTTGCCTGAGCCGCTGGGGCCAACCAGGGCGGCCAGCTGGCCGGGCTGGATCTCGAAACTCACATCCTCCAGCGCGTAGCGGCGGGTGGGCACAATTTGCTGCACCTCACCGTCTTCGCCGTGGCGCGGCGGGGCCTTCAACATTGGCTGTTCATTCTCTTCGATGTAGCTGAAGGACACATTCTCGAACTTGATGTGGCCCTCGGCACGCTTGATGCGTTTGGCGTTGGGCTTGTCCTGGATGTCGACGGGCAGGTCGAGGAATTCAAAGACGCGCTCAAAGCTCACCATCGAAGTGGCGAACTCCACCTGGACATTGGAGAGGGCCGAGATGGGGCCGTACAGACCGAAGATGTAGGCGACGAAGGCCACGATGCTGCCGGAGCTGATGCTGCCCTGCAGCACGAAGTAGCCGCCGCCCCAGAAGATCAGCACCATGCCGATCGAGCCGGCCAGCTCGAGCCACAAAGAGAACCAGCGGGCGATCATGGCGCGGCGCAGACCGATGTCACGCACGTTCTGGTTGATGCCGCGGTACTTCTCGCGCTCCTGCGGCTGGCGGCCAAAGGTCTTGGCCAGCAGGGCGCCGCTGATGCTGAGCGTCTCGCCGACGATGACGGACATGTCGGCGTTGTAGTTCATCGCCTGGCGGCGCACATCGCGCAGCAGGCGGCCCACGCGGCGGGCCGGCAGCAGGAACAGCGGCACGACCGCCAGCGCCATCAGGGTCAGGCGCCACTCGATGGCGAGCATGATGCCCAGCGTGCTGAGCAGGCGCACCGCGTTGGTGAGGATGCTGGGCACGGTACTGGTGATGGCGTTCTGGGCGCCGACTACGTCTTCCTCAAAGCGCGAGATGATCAGGCCGGACTTGGTGCGCGTGAAGAAGTGCAAACCCATGCGCTGCAAGTGCTCATACATGCTTTGGCGCAGGTCGTAAATGATGCCTTCGCCGATGCTGGCGTTGAGGTAGCGCTGGCCCACACCGATCAGGCCGCTGACCAGTGGCACGGCCAGCATGAGCAAACCCAGGATCATCAGGCGGTGATAGTCCTGATTGGGCAGCACGTTGTCAAACAGATCGCGATACAGCAGTGGGGGCAGCAGGTCCACGGCTGAAGTGATGACAATCGCCACCAGCATCAGCGCCAGGCGCTTGAAGTAGGGGCGGGCGTAGGCCCAGACGCGGCGCAAGAGCTCGCGGTCGATCGGCGCTTTGCCGATCTCATCGTCATAGGAAAGGAAGGTGCGCCAGCCGCGGCCGCCACCCCCGCCTCCACCACCGCCGCGCATCTAGGCGGCCTCGCGGTGCAGCACCACCATGGGGATGGTGCGCTGGGTCTTGCGTTGGAAGCCCTCGTAGTGGGAATTGAGCTGGCTCAGCTCATCCCACAATGTGGCGCGCAGCTTTGGCCCGGCAATTTTGGCGGTGGCGTTGTAGCTGTCCTTGCCGATCTTGACGTGCACGGCCGGGTTGGCCTTAAGATTGAGGAACCACTGGGGGTGCTCATCCTTGCCGCCGTAGGAAGCAATGATGACGGGCTTGTCCTTGTGAAAGAAGCAGTACAGCTCCACCCAGTGGGGTTTGCCGGTGACCCGGCCGACGGTTGTAAGGTGAATGATCTTCATCCCGCGCATGATTTCTATTCTATAGCACCAGCAAGCCCAGGCGGGCTGCACGGCGCACGGCCTCCGTTCGGTTGGTGACGCCTAGTTTGGCGTAGATGGCAGAGCTGTGGAACTTGACGGTGTGCTCGCTAATAGCCAGTTGCAGCGCGATCTGTTTGTTCGCCAAGCCTTCGGCCAGCAGCTGGAGCACGTCCAGCTCGCGCTCGGTGAGCTCCTCGGCCAGCGGCTCGTCCGCGCTGGGCGCGGCCGCCAGGGCGGCAGGCAGCAAAGCCGGCGTGCTGGTGATAAGCCCGGCCGCCAGGGCGGTGATCGCGGCAGCCAGCTCGTCCTCGCTGCAGTCGGGCGGCAGCCAGCCCCAGGCGCGAGCCGGCAGGCCAGGCAGCCTGCGGGCCGCGTCCTGCTGCTCGCTGAGCAGCAGGATCGCCGGGGGGAGCTCGGCCTCTGCCAGAGCCTGAGAAAGCTCAGGCTCTGGCAGTTCATCGGCGGCGATGAGCAGCACGTCAATGCGCTCGGTCGCTTCTTCGATCAGGGTTTGCAGGGCGGCGGCTTCAGCGGCGACGCCGATGTGCGGCGCACTGCTCAGCAACGCCCGCAGGCCGCTGCGCAGTGCGGGCGCAGCGGCCAGGATGGCGATGTACAGCGTGGGCTCGAGCTGCCGAGCTATCGGCGCCCCCAGCCGCGGGTGCGGCGGCCCCACGCGATGTGATGCATACCATGCCGTCCGAACGGGCGCTTGCCGCCGCGGCCATGGCGGCCCCAACCGGGGCGGCCGCGGTGCGGGGCTTCGGCGCGTTCGCTCAATGTGACTTGCGCGGTTTGGGGTGTACCCCCGCGCAGATAGTCCAGCGCGGTGGGCGTGCCCACCACGCCGCTGTTGAGCTGCACCATCAGGTCATCATGGTCACGCACGGGCTGGCCGGCGAAACCAGTGATGATGTCGCCCACCATCAGGCCCGCCGCCGCGGCCGGGCTATCCGGCTCAATGCCGGCCACCAGCAGGCCGGAGGCCTGCTCGCCGGGCACTTCGACCCATTGGCTGCGCACGCCCAGGTAGCCGCGCTTGATGCCGCCATGCTCCTGGATCGACTTGGCGATCTTCCAGGCCTGCTTGGCCGGGATGGCCAGCAGGCTGCCCCAGCCGAGCCCGGAGGTGTTGATGCCGAGCACGCGGCCTTCGGCGTCAACCAGCGGGCCGCCGGAGAAGCCGGGGTAGGCGGTCGCGTCGGTGCGCAGGTAGCTTTCGATCAGGCCGCCGCCGTGCGTGCGCAGCGGGCCGCCAACCGCGCTGAGGATGCCGAAACTGGCTTCGACCTCGCTGCCCGGGCGCCCAAGCGCCAGGGCAAGCTGGCCGACCTGCGGCTGCTCGTTGACTTCGGCGGGCGTGCCGGCCGCGTCAACCAGCTTGAGCACGGCCAGATCGCTGTTGGGGTCGCGCCCCAGCAGCTCGGCGCCGAGGGTGGTGCCGTCCGCCAGGGTCACCTGGATGTCGGCCTCCTCGCGCACGGTGTGGCTGGCGGTGAGCACCAGCCCGGGTTCCACCACTACGCCAGTCGAAGGCATGCGGCGGCGGGCATGCACCGTAACGATGGATGCCGCCGCGGTCTGGGTGGCCTGGACCAGCGAGTTGGAGAGAGCCGTAAGGCTCTGGTTGTTGTTTGCGTCTTTCATAAGACTCCTTTCATCATAGCGGAACATTGATAAGGCTGTCAGCCAACCGGTATGGCTGACAGAAGTGTTGTGTCCCAGCAATGTAGAGTCTATAGAATTAGCCGCCAGGCCACATCCGCCGTTTGGGTAGGTGGCAGCTAGACGAGCGGGCAGGCTGATTTTTGCGCATGTTAGAATCATTTCATAGTCGGCGCTTTTCCGGCTGTGCATAATCAAGGAGACAAAATGAGCGAACCGACTGTTGTAGCCAAAGACGTTGTTGTAAGCCTGGCGTACAAGCTGACTGTGGATGGCGAAGTACTCGACGAGGCTGGCAAGGATGATGCCATCCAGTTCTTGCATGGCCACCGCAACATCATTCCGGGCTTGGAGAATGAACTGACTGGCTTGAAGCTGGGTGACAGCAAAAAAGTGAGTGTGCAGCCTGAGGAAGGCTATGGTCTGACCGACAGCGAGGAGATCGAGGAGATCTCACTCGAAGATTTCCCCGAAGGCATCGTGCCGGAAATTGGCATGGAGCTTGAGGTGAAGGACGAAGACGGCAATGATCTGTATGGCCGCGTGCTGGCGATCACCGAGGACACAGTGACGATGGACTTCAATCATCCGCTGGCCGGCAAGACCCTGGACTTTGAAGTGACTGTGGTGGGCTTGCGCAATGCCACCGAAGACGAGCTGTCCCACGGGCATGTGCACGGCCCGGATGGTCACCACCATCACTAGTTGAATGGGCTAACCAGCCACTTATGAGCAACGAGATTAAAGTTCGTCAGTACGAAAACCGCAAAGAATATATTGATATTCAGGTTGAGCGCAGCCGAAAGAAATTCGGCATGTGCAAAGTTTTCATGCGTGACATTCTGCGCTATCGTGAATTACTGGCTTGGGACTATTCGCGTGAAGCTGGAAACCAACGGTTGCGCTCAGCTTGGAAGCCACGACGTATCCTGTGCCTAGGTGTACGCTCGGGCGCCGAGAATGATCTGTTCCGGGCTGGATTCTTTGGCCCGCTCTTGCGAAGTCAGACCATTGCGCGCCTGGCGGCTGCGCAGGACAATACAAAATACGCCCACGACAAACTAAAGCTGGCCAGGCGTTACAGCCTGGGCGCCGGCCATTATGCGGATGGACGAGTTATGGGCGTTGAGATCAATCCGGATGCCGAACGCCCTGACATTTTTATTGGGAGTTTTGATGAGCTACCGGCTGATTGGAGTGGTCAGTTCGATCTGATATTCACGAATTCCTTTGACCACAGCATGGACCCCGCCAAGACCGTAGCGGAGTGGAAGCGCGTGGCTGCGCCTGGCGCCTATGTGATCGTAGGATTTGCGATGGATCAGGAGCAATCTGACCATGACCCCACCACTGGCCTGACCTTTGAAGGGCTTTCTGAGTTGTGGCAGGCGCCCGTAGTGTTTGCCAGTGAAACCTTCAACCGAAACGGGTATCACGAAGTTTGTTTCCGGTTGCCCTAAGCCCACTAAAAAGAAAAGAACTCGCTGAAAGCGAGTTCTTTTTTTGTTTGCTAGGGGGCGACGCAGGCTGGGATCAGCCCGCCGAAGACATCACACCAGAGGAAATTGGCGTCTACATACCAGAGGAATGCCGTGGTGCCGCAGGCGCCGAGCAACAGGATGGCGAGGCAGCCCAGGATCATGTTGTTGCTGAGGCGCAGGCCTTTGCGGCGCTGGCGGCGCGGCGTGGCGGCGGGTGGAGCCTCTTCGGCCGCGTCATATTGCAGCGGGTCCACAAAGTTGCGCGCAGCCGCCATGCGCACCGCGACCGGCTCGTCTGGGCGCGAAGGCGGCGGCAGCGGAGCTTGGCTGGCGGGCGCGGCTGGGCGTGCTTGCGGCGGGGCCGCGCGGCGTTCCGGCGCGGGGGCAGCCGGGCGCTCCTCCAGATGGGGCAGGCTGGCGGTGGGCGGCGGGGGCACGACGCTGCGCCGTTGAGGCGCGGGTGTGGGTGGCGTGGTTTCCAGAGTGTTGAGGTCAAGCTCGTAGCGCAAGGTGACGATCTCGCCGAGGCGGATCTCGTCACCGGGGCGCAGGACGGTGATGGTGCGCACGCGCTCGCCGTTGACGAAGGTGCCGTTGGTGGAGCCGAGGTCTTCGAGCACGAAGCCGCCGCTCTGCGCGATCAGGCGGGCGTGGCGGCGCGAGACTTCAATATCCTGAATGTGCAGATCGCTGCCGGGGTCACGGCCGATGATGAAGCTGTCTTTGGCCAGCCCTGTGCGCAGGCCAGGGTTTGGCCCGGCCTGAATGACCAGACTGAAATTTGTCGCCATGCGCGTGAGTGTATAGGAAATTTGTTTGGGCTGTCAAATCAAACCATTGACAGATTTGTTGACTGGATGCAGACGGGCTAGATCACCAGTGCGCCTTCGTTGACCTGCAGCTCGTAGCCGAAGACCTGGCTGAAGGCAGCCATGACCTCTTGAACCACACGCTCCATATCGGGCTTGTCATTGAGCAGGTATTCGAGGCTGATCTGGTTCTGATTCTCCAACCCGCAGGCGATGATGCCCTGCCAATAGCTCATGTCTGGCATGACGTTGAGGGCGAAGCCGTGGCGCGAGATGCCCTTGGCGTCGACTTTGACACCGATCGAGGCGATCTTGCTGGGCGCCTGCAGAAGGTGCGGTGGGCAGTGTACACAGCGCGAGGCGACATCCGGCTGGACCCATACGCCGGTCTGGCCTTCCACCTGGCCGGAGGGGATTCCCAGCTGGGCCAGGGCCTTGATGAGCGTCTTCTCGAGGTTGCGCAGGTAAGCGATGTAATCCACTTTGGGGATGCGCGGGTTGCCGCTGGCCGGATCAGCCGTCACATCACCCAGCTGCAGCAACGGGTAGCCGACTAGCTGGCCGGGGCCATGGTAGGTCACATCGCCGCCGCGGTCCACCCAGTGCACATCCACTTGCTGTTCCTGTAGGCGGGCTTGCTCCCACAACAGGTTCTCGGCCTGGCCGCGACGGCCAAACGTGTACACATGCGGATGCTCGAGCAGCAGCAGGGTTGGCGGGTGCTCGCGGCGGGCGATCTGCTCGGCGAGCTGGTTTTGTAGGTTCCAGGCCTTTTGATATTCCACGAGGCCCAGACGATAGACCTGGCAAATTGTCATAGACAGACTTGGATGATACCATTCGGGTGTTGGGGCGTGCGTACGCCCCGTTTTCTTTGCAGAAAGACACTTGTGCAAGCACTTGCAGACACCACACTTCCAAAACTGAATATCAAACAACGTCTGGCTGACTTCAATAAGCTGTGGTTCGCTACCACCATCAGTGTGTTTGGCGGGCAGGTGACCAACCTGGCGATCCCGCTGGCGGCGGTGACCCTGTTGGGCGCCAATGCCATGCAAATGGGCTTGCTGCGCACCTTCAGCAACCTCCCGTTCCCGCTGTTCAGTTTGCTGGCCGGGGTGTGGCTGGACCGCGTGCGGCGCAAGCCGGTGATGATCACGGCCAGCCTGGTGCGCGCCGTGCTGCTGTTCTCCGTTCCGCTGGCTGCGGCCCTCTCGCTGCTGACCCTGCAGCAGCTCTATGTCGTGGTGTTTGGCGTGGGCACGCTGACGGTCATCCATGATGTGGCCCACTTTGCCTATGTGCCGGCGCTGGTCACACGGCGGCACTTGATCCAATCCAATAGCAAGCTGCACGCCAGCCATTCGCTGGCTGAGTTGGGCGGCCCCGGCCTGGGTGGCCTGCTGGTGCAGTGGCTGGGCGCACCCTTCACGGTGCTGATGGATGGCATCGCCAACCTGGGCTCGGCGCTGGCCGTTTCGCGCATCAGCACGCCCGAGACTGCCAAGCCGCGGGCAGCCCAGCCTCATACAGTCTGGCAAGACATTGTGGCGGGGCTGCATGCGTTGTTCGATACACCTGCCTTACGCGCCATTATTGTGTCTTCGATGCTGCTGGTGCTGTTCAATTCGGCGGGCATGTCCATTTATCTGCTCTACTTGGCGCAGGACCTGCAGCTTTCCGCCGCGACGATCGGGCTGATCTTTGCGGCCAGCGGCGGGGCGGCCATGTTGGGCGCGGCGCTGGCCGCCCCGGCCGCAGCGCGCATCGGCGTGGGGCCGGCGATCATTCTGGGCTGGTTCATGCAGACCCTGGGCCGCCTCATCATTCCTTTTGCGGGCGGCGTGGCCCTGCTGCCGATGCTGTTTGGCGCGCACGTGCTGATGGGCGTGTTCAGCACCATCGCCAACATTCACCAATGGACCTTTCGCCAGAACACGGTGAGTGATGATTTTCTGGCTCGGGTGACGGCCGGCCACCGCTTCGCGGTGTACGGCACAGCTACGGTAGGCTCGCTGCTGGGCGGCATTCTGGGTACGCGCATGGGCCTGCATCCGGCGCTGGTATTGTGCGGCGCATTGGCGTTTGTGGGGCCGCTGTACGCGCTGCTGTCACCCCTGCGCACGGTGCGCGTGCAGCCCGGCGCGGAGATCGTGCAGACCGAAGAGGCCGCCCTGCCGCCGGATGGCGAACTTAGTTAGCCAGGCAGCGCCGATACAGATCGTTCTGCAGGATGTTGTCGGGGTCGGTCTGGGCTTTGAGGGCTTGCAGCGAAGCTAAGGCCTCGGCCCCCAAATAGGCGCGGGCGCGCTCCGCGTTCAGCGTGCCGTCTTTGGCGAAGTAGAAGCGCCCGCCGTTGGCGAGCACGATGGCGTCCATTTCTTCGGCCAGCGAGACCAGGCGGGCGGGCTGGCTGGGCACGCGGAAGTCGAGCGCCAGCGAAAAACCATCCACCGCATGCGAGAGCAGGAACTTATCCGGACGGTGGCGCTTGAGCACCGCCAAATAGGGCGGCAGGCCGCGGCGCTGGGCGAGCTTGAGAATTTCGCGGAAGGTTGACTCAGCCGCCGCGGCTGGCACAAAACTCTGGTGCTGCACCAGCCCGTTGCGGCCATAGATGCGCTCCCAGCCGGGGATGTAATCCAGCAGGAAATTGAATTCCACTAGCGATTGCAAATAGGTCTTGTTGTTGTGCAGCCAGCGGTCCGCTGTGTATTTGGCCATATTGACCAGGCCCGCGCCAAAGTTGTTGACGAACGGGGCCATCAGCGGGGGTAGCACACCCTTGGGGATGCCCAGAATGCTGGCGGGCAAGTCCAGCGTGGTTTGCTGCGGCGCATTGTCTTCCGCGTGCAGGTACGTGGCGCGGTGCAGTTGGCCGCGGCCGAGTGAACGGCCGCGGGCGGCTGCATCCAGCCAGCCCACAATGTAGTCTTCGTCTTTGTTGGCGTCAACTGCGGCCAGCATGCCAGCCATATCTGGCTGGGTCCAGGCGGTGACGCGCACATGGCTGGAATGCACCTTTTTGAGTTGCAATGTGATCGAAGTGAAGATGCCCAGCAAGCCCATGCCGCTGATCATGGCGTAGAAAAGTTGGCTGTTTTCCTGCGGGCTGCAGGTGACCTGCTGGCCGTTGGGCAGCAAGGCGGTGAATTGCACGACATGTTCGCCGATCGGGCCGGCCTGCCAGTTGTTCTTGCCGTGGATGTTGGCGGCCAGGCATCCGCCCAGCGTGGGGAACATGGTGCCGGGCACCACCGGCGGCCACCAGCCGTGCGGCAGGGCGTGACGCCAGAGCTGCTCGATGGTGACGCCGGGCTCAGCGGTGATGACGCCGGTCTCTGCGTTCCAATCCAGGATGCGGGTCAGGGCGCCGAGCTCCAGCACGATGTGGCCGGTGTTCAGGGCCGCGTCGCCATAGCTGCGCCCGGAGCCGCGCAGGCCGATGGTGAGGCCCGCGGCGCGGGCCTGCTCAAACAGGGCAGGCAGCTCGTCAGTGCGCTGGGGGCGAAAAACATAGGCCACACGCTTGAGCGAGTGGCCGAAGTTTTCCAAGCCCACAGCATTTTGCAGCAGGGGTGCAGAACTCAAAAGGAGAGTCTCCTGAAAATAAAGGAGGGCACGTTGCGCACGGCCAGCATTAGCCAGCGCCACCACCACGGCACATACACTACCTGCTTCCCGCTCTTGATCGCCTTCCATACCCCGTCAGCGCACTGCTGCGGGCTGATGACGCCAAAGCTGCGCGGCGCATTGGCCAGGATCTGGGTATCGACGAAGCCAGGCCGCACGGTGAGCACATGCACGCCGTGGCGGCTGAGCCGGTTGCGCAGCGCTTCGAGATAGGTGTCGAGGCCGGCCTTGGAGGCGTTGTAGGCCGGGTTGAGCACGCGGCCGCGGTCACCCGCCACCGAGGAGATGCCAACCAGGTGGCCGCTGTGCTGCTTTTGGAACAGCGCGCCCACCTGGCCCAGCCAGGCGACCGCCCCGGCGAGGTTGACCGACAGCATGTGCTGGTCCTTTTCGAGATCAAACTCGTTGATGTCCACTTTGGGCATGACGCCCGCACAGTAGATGAACACATCCACGCCGCCAAGCTCGGTCACCAGGCGCTGCAGCATGGCCGGGATCTCCTCAAGTTTGGTGACGTCTTGCGCGTAGGGAATGGCGCGGGTCTGGCCGCCGGTATTGAGCTCGTTGGCAAGGGCTTGCAACGGCTCCGGGCTGCGCGAGAGCGCCGCGACCACGAAGTCTTCGGCGGCCAGGCGGCGCACGAGGGCTGCGCCGATGCCAGAGGAGGCGCCGACCACGACGGCGCGCTTGCGCCGCGTGAGCGGTGCCTCAGAGGGAAGGGATGTTTGAGCAGTCATGACGCGTGAATTATGCCACTATGCCTGCGCCGTGAGGCAAAGAGAGGAGCGATACTCGCTCCTCTCTTTTGCTTGCTGCCCATCGCTTCGAGAACTACTTTTTTGTGAAGGTACCGAACAGGTCAGAAAGCAAATTCCAAATGATCTCCAGAAAGAACGCCAGGACCCATAGCAAAACGGCTGCCAGGGCGAGGTTGCGCACAACCGTGGGGAACAGCTGCAGCAGCATGGTGACCGAGTTGCCATCCACCCAGAAGGTGAAGATGGACAGGGTCACGAAGATAGCCGCCCCGATCAGCGCGCTGCGCAAGCCATTGAGCAGGCGGGTGCGCGAGAAGCTGCGCTTCTCGAGTTCAGCGGGGTCACTGCCGGGCAAACTAATGTCCAGCAGCGTATCGAGCTCGCGGTCCAATGCTTTCAATCCAGTATCCATGTGAGGTTCTCCATTCGTGGTTTTCAGCGCTTCAGCCAGGCGGCGCAGAGACGCGTCGTGGGCCAGATGCTCCTCCACCAGGCGGCGGCTTTGTGGGCTCAGTTCGCCGGCCGCGTAGAGCGGCAGCAAGTCAACAATGACTTCGCGTTCAACGTTCATGATTCTCCTGTTCGGCGCGGGCCATCAATAGTTTGAGGCGCGCCCGGTGCACAGTGACTTTGGCCGCCGACAAGCTGATCTTGAGCGTGGCGGCGATCTCGGCGTAGCTCAGCTCCTCCCGTGAGCGCAGCAGCAAAGCGCTGCGCTCACGTTCGCTCAGGCGGCCGAGGGCCTGCTGCAGCCAGGCCAGGTGCTCAGCCGTCTCGGCGGTGGTTTGCGGCGCAGGCTGAGTGGCGGCCAGGCTGTCGGGCAGGTCCACCTCGCGGCGGTGGCGGCGACGGTCGGCCAGGTAGAGGTTACGCGTGATGGCGAAGAGGTAGGAGCGCAGCGTGGGCTCGCGTAAGCGGTCGAGCCGCAGCCAGGCACGCGTGAACGTCTCGCTGGTCAGATCCTGAGCCAACTGCTCGTCCCGGCACAGCCAGTACGCAAAGCGCTGCACCGGGGCAGCGTAGCGAGCATACACCTCGTGAAAATTCATCGGCCGTCCTGGAGTATATGCACAGGGGTGATGAAAGTTACATGGAACCTGAGCGCCCAGCGCGGGGTAGTACTGGTGAGGTGCATGATGACGAAACCTATGCGTATGTTCCTGGGGGCGGCGGTGTTGGTGGCCGCCGTACTCTCGACGCCCTTTTGGCTGCCTGCCGCCCTGGCCAGCAATGCAGGCAGCAGGCCGCTGGAGGCGGGCGAAGCTACCGTGCTGCTGTGGAGCAATGAGTGGCAGCCTAACGGCGAGACGATCATGCACAACGGCCCGCGCCTAGTGGCCTGGCAGCCCGGCAGCGGAGAGCTGGCTTGGCTGCTGGATACGGGCTACGCCTACGGCGGCGTGGTGGATGGCGAGCGCGCCTACTTGGTGGAGGACCCGGTGAGGAAGGCGTATGAGCCACAGGCTCTGCTGCAATTGAGCATCGTTGACCTGCGCACTGGGGAGCGGGTGAGCCAGACTGAGCTGCACGGCGAATTCCTGGCGAATTTGAGCAGCGGCGCGCCAGTCCCGGTGCTGGCGCTGGGCGATACGCTGTATTTCACCAATCATCGTCAGGGCAACAACCTGGCGGCCTACGACCTTGCTACCCACACATTGGATGAGGCGCGCTATCGCTTGTGCGAACGCGGTTACCCGGTGGAGTTTGAATACATTGCCAGCCAGCACGCCATGCTGAGCCTGTGCATTGAATTCAACAGTGAGATGGAGGCGTCCTTGACGCGAGTGTCGCTGGCTGACGGCCAGCAGCACAGCCTGCTGGCTCTCGGCCTCACGGTAGAGGATCACTACCCGGCCAATGGGTTAGTGGTCACCCCGGATGAGCGCGTTTTTGTATTGAACAGCGGCAGCTACACGATCATGGAGATCGATGCTGAGACTATGCAGGCCGTGCGCCAGGCCAACTATGCTGAGGCCAAGCCCCAGCAGGGCAGCCTGTGGGAGCGTGCGGTGACCTGGCTGCTGGAGCTGGCCGCCCGCCCGACGCAGGCCAAGATGCTGTTCGCGGTCACCGCCCTCTCGCCGGATGGCAGCCAGCTGGCCGTAGCCGGCAGCCCGCTGCACGGCAATCAGCGCGAGCTGTATGTGGTGGACTTGGATAGCTTGCAAGCCGTACAGCGCGTGCGCATGCCCGGCTTGGCCAGCCAGCTGGCTTACCTGGATGCCAGCACCCTGCTGCAAGTCTACGGCGACAATTCGCCCTGGTATCAGGTGGCCGCGCTGGACCTGGCCAGCGGCGAGCACAATCTACTGGCCGCGCCGGCCTTCGGTTACTTGCGTGAACTGTTTGTGCTGACTGGGCAATAAGGCCCAGAGGCGCGGGTTTGTAAGTACAATCGCCTCTGATATCAAATCGGAGGACGGATGGGCCATTTATTCATTCCCGGGCCTGTGGATGTAGACCCGGAGATCGCTGCAGAACAAACCCGCGCTATGCTGCCGCACCGCAGCGCGCAATTTGAAGAGATCTTTCGCCGCGCCAGTGAGAACGCGCAGAAGGTGTTCTTCACCAAGCACCGCGTGTTCATCAGCGCGTCCTCCGGCACCGGCTTCCACGAAGCGGCCGTGCGCAACTTCGTGAACCAGGATGTGCTGAGCTGTGTGAACGGGGCCTTCGCCGAGCGCTGGAAGCAGGTGGCCGAGAGCAACGGCAAGCAGACCGATGTGCTCAGCGCCGACTGGAAAGAACCCATCACGCCAGAGCGCGTCAAGGACGCGCTGGGCAAAAAGAAGTACGAAGCCATTCTGGTGGTGCACAACGAGACGTCGACTGGGCTGGTCAACCCCGTCAAGCAAATTGCCGAAGTGGTGCGCGCCACCAGTCCCGATACACTGATCTGTGTGGACGCGGTGTCTTCGCTGGGCGGCGACAAGATCGATATGGACGGCTGGGGGCTGGACATGGTCCTGACCTCGGCCCAGAAGGCGCTGGCCCTGCCGCCAGGCATCGCCCTGGCGGCAGTCAGCGACCGGGCCATGGCCAAAGCCGAGACCGTCGCCAACCGCGGCTGGTACTTTGACCTGGTGCGTATGGAAAAGCACCGCCTCAAGGACAGTACGCCGGCCACGCCGGCCATCGGCCTTGTGTACGCGCTGGACAAGCAGCTGCAACGTATGCTGGCTGAGGGCCTGGAGGCGCGCTTTGCCCGCCACGCCGCCATGGCCGAGCTGACCCAGGCCTGGGCCACCAGCCGCGGCCTCGAGCTATACGCGCCCGAAGGTTACCGCTCGCAAACCGTCACCACCATCGATAACAAGCTGGGAATTGACGTCAGCAAGCTGAATGCCTTTTTGGGCGAGCGCGGCATGCGCATCGCCAATGGCTACGGCCAGTTGAAGGGCCTCACTTTCCGCATCGGTCACATGGGCGAGCTGGGGCTCACCGATGTTGAAGAGCTGCTAGCTGCCATGGACGACTACCTGACGCAGAGCAAATAAAAAAAGCCCCGCAACTGCGGGGCTTTTTTTGTGCATGAACTGGGTTAGTTGGGCTTCTTGGCGTGCACGCGCGGGCGGTCTTCGGGCAGCACCGCGAACAGCACCATCTGCACCAGGCTGACGATCAGCGCACCCAGGAAGGCCGCGCCAAAGTCCTGAATGTTGAGCTGAACGCCGAACAGGCCGCTCAGCCAGCCGGTCGCCATGAACAGCAGGGTGTTGACCACCAGGCTGAACAGACCCAGGGTGAAGACATAGATGGGGCAGGTCAGCAGCTTCAGCAGCGGGGCCAGGAAAGCGTTGATGATGCCGAAGAACAGCGCCAGCAGCAGGTAGGTGCTCCAGCTCTCGTCAGCAACAGACAGGCCCGGCACGATGGCAATGGCGGCATACAACGCCACGGCGTTGACGATAAAGCGAATGATCCATGAATTCTTCATACGTATTGGTAATCTCCTTACTTGTCTAATGTAACATAATTGTCAATGCGATGTTTTACCGCATACGCGGCGGCCTCAGCCCGGGTGGAGAGGGCCAGCTTGCTCAGTATCGAACTGACGTAGTTACGCACGGTTTTCTCACTTAAGAAAACTTGTTCGGCGATCTCTTTGTTACGCTTGCCCTGGGCCACCAGCGCCAATACTTTGAGCTCCTGCTCGCTCAGCGGAGCGAACGCTTCCGACTCAGCCTTGCGGGTGGTCTCACGCATGCGCTTGAACACCTGCTGGGTCACGGCGGGGTCCAGCAGCGATTCGCCCCGGCCGATCCGCTCCAGAGCGGTGATCAGCTCGCGGCTGTCGATCTGCTTGAGCACATAGCCCGATGCGCCCGCCGAGATGGCGTCGAAGAGCAGCTCGTCGTCGGCAAAGGTGGTGAGCATCACCACCTTGGTTTCCGGCCGGGCGGCCATGATCTCGCGCGTGGCTTCGATGCCGTTCTTGCCCGGCAGGCGGATGTCCATCACCACCACATCCGGCTGGAACTCGGTCGCCTGGCGCACGGCCTCATCGGCCGTGCCGGCTTCGGCGACAACTTCGAATTGGGGGTAGTGGCTGAGCAGGGATTTGATGCCCAGGCGCACCACCTCATGGTCATCCACAAGAAGAACTTTGAGCATGGGCTTTGTATAATTCCTTTAAGGATTATAGCATTGCCGTATTTTTGCGCCCCAACCCCCGGAGTGTTTACGCCATGAGCACGCGTACTCTGCGCTGGATGGCGATCGTGCTGCCATTGTTCTTTATGGTGGGCGTGATCTATCTGCGCGTCACCTTTGTGCCGCCCGAGCGCAGCCTGGAAGGCAACATCGTCACCGTCGTGGCGGTCGCGCTGGGCGCCAGCCTGTTCTCGATCTTCTTTTTCCGCATCATTGACCGGCGCGAGGAAGAGATCACCCAGCGCGGCCGCCAGCTGGAGGCGCTGCACGAGGCCGCCGTGGCGCTGACGGTGGAGATGGACCTGCAAGTCGTACTGCAGAAGATCGTGGACATCAGCCGCACACTGCTGAGCGCCAAGTATGGCGCGCTGGGTGTGGTGGAGAAAGGCACCACCCAGATCCAGCAATTCATCACTTCGGGCATTGAGCCAGAGGTGCGCGCCCACATTGGCGCGCCGCCGGTGGGTCTGGGCCTGCTGGGCATGGTCGCGCCGCGGGATGGGGCCTTGATCATTGACGACATTCAAAAGGACCCCCGCTCGGTCGGTTTCCCGCCCCACCACCCGCCCATGCGCTGCCTGCTGGTAGTGCCGATCACCTCCAAGGGCGAAATATTTGGCAATTTGTATGTGGCCGATAAAGTGCTGAGCCTGCGGCCGGATGGGCGCGAAGATGTCCTCAGCTTTGTGCGCGCCGATGCGGAGCTGCTGCAGAAGTTTGCCACCCAGGCGGCGATCGCCATCGAGAACGCCCAGCTGCTGCGCAAGACCCAGGAGATCACCGTGATGCAGGAGCGTGAGCGCTTCGGCATGGCGCTCCACGACGGCATCATGCAGTCGGTCTACGCCGCCGGCTTATCCTTGCAGGAGGCCAAGTACGAGATCGGCACGAACACACAGCACGCCGGCCGGCGCATCGATCAGGCGGTCGACAGCCTGGGGCAGGTGCTGCGTGACCTGCGCAACTACATCATGGGCCTGCGCACTGGCCGTTTTCAGGGGCAGGATGTGGCCACAAGCCTGGGCCAACTGGCCGCCGAACTGCGCGCCAATACGCTGATGAACGTGGTGTACGAGGCGCCCACCAAACTGAGCGTCATCCGCTTGGACGAGGCCCGCACCGAGGAGCTGTTGTTGATCGCCCAAGAGGCGCTCAACAATATTCGCAAACATGCCCAGGCGCGCAATGTGCTGGTGAGCCTGAAGGGCGAGGGCGAGCTGGTGGTGCTGCGCATCATGGACGATGGCATAGGCTTTGACTTTGAGGCCGCCGCCGGCGGCGACGGCAATGGGTTGCGCAACATGCGCGAGCGCGCCCGCAAACTGGGCGGCGACTTGGAAATTGACAGCCTGCCCACCCGCGGCACCAACTTACGGGTGCAGATGCCGCTGCAGCCTGCCCCTACCAGCCCTGCTGGCGCATAAAGTAACGCAACTCCTCGCGGTGCTCCGGGTGGGCCACGTTGATCAGCTCGCTGGCGCGTTCACGCACGCTTTTGCCGTGCAGGGATGCGATGCCGTATTCCGTGGCCACGTAGTGCACATCCCCGCGCGATGTCACCACGCCTGCGCCTTCGCGCAGGCGTGGCACGATGCGCGAGATGCTGCCGCGCGCCAGCGCCGGCAAGGCCACGATGGCCTTGCCGCCCTTGGAGCGCACCGCCCCGCGAATGAAATCCAGCTGCCCGCCGATGCCACTATAGAAATAGCCGCCCATGGAGTCAGCGCAGACCTGGCCGCTGAGATCCACCTCAATGGCCGAGTTGATCGAGGTCATCTTGTGGTTCTGGGCAATGACGAAGGGGTCGTTGACATAGTCGGTGGGGTGCAGCTCGATCATTGCATTGTCTTCGACAAATTTGTACAGCCGCTGCGAACCGAACAGAAATCCCGCCACGATCTTGCCAGGGTGCAGGGTCTTGGCGCTGTTGGTCACCACCCCCTGTTCCACCAGATCCACCACGCCGTCTGAGAACAGCTCACTGTGGATGCCCAGGTTGCGCTTGTTGCCCAGTTTGGCCAGTACCGCGTTGGGCAACGCGCCGATGCCCAATTGCAAGGTGGCTTCATCCGGCACCAGGTCAGCCACCAGCTCGCCAATCGTGTCCTGCTCGGTGGTGATCTCCTTGTGGGCAGGCTCGGGCAGCGGATAGTCCACCGGCACCAGATAATCAATGTCGCTGACATGAATGAACGAGTCGCCCAATACGCGCGGCATCTGGGTGTTGACCTCCGCGATCACCATGGTGGCCGCTTCGGCGGCCGGCTTGGTGACGCCCACCTCCACACCGTAGGAACAGAAGCCGTGCTGGTCAGGCGGGGATACCTGGATGAAAGCAATATCCAGCGGCAGCGAACCGTCTCGGAAGAGGGCCGGCACCTCGGAGAGGAAGATGGGGATGTAATCGGCGCGGCCTTCGTTCACCGCCTTGCGGGCCGGCGCGCCGATGAACAAGGCGCGGTGGCGGAAGCTGCGCGCGAAGCGCGGTTCGAGATACTGCCCGCCTGCGAATGTGAGTACATGCACGACTTCCACATTCTCCAGCGCGCCAGCGCGGGCCACCAGGGCGCGCTCGATCTCCTGTGGGAAACCCGCGCCGCCGCCCATGTAGATGCGGGCGCCGGATGGGATGTGGCGGACAGCTTCGGCAGGCGTAATGGTCTTTTGGGCGAAAGCACTATTGGAAGCGTTCATGCTGGAATGATACAGAAAGCTGGCGTCTTTACCAGATGACGAATGTTGCTGAATCCTGTAAATTGTCCTTTACTGAAGCTGTCAGTCAGCCTGAAATCCCAGAGAATTTGGGACACTACTGGTGGTATATGTCCCTAGTGTATGCGCCGCGGCCAGCGTAAAGTGTTGGCAACTTTTTATTCACGGTTTGCTGGAACGCAAACCAGGAGGAAGACATGAGCTCTGTTGTACAGCGGGGTCGCCTGATCCAAGACCCCCCAATCGCTAAGTTTTTATTCAATGATTTCCGGATGGCATGGGTGTGGCTGGCTGTGCGTGTGTGGCTGGGCTACGAATGGCTGCAGTCTGGCCTGGGCAAGATCAGCAACCCGGCCTGGACCCAGACCGGCGATGCCCTGAAGGGCTACTGGACCAACGCCGTGGCCATTCCGGAGACGGGCCGCCCGCCGATCTCGTTCGACTGGTACCGTGATTTCCTGCAGTTCATGCTGGACACCGAGGCCTACACCTGGTTTGCCAAGCTGATCTCGTTCGGTGAAGTGCTGGTGGGCATTGCCCTGATCCTGGGCGCCTTCACGGGCATCGCCGCCTTCTTCGGTGGCTTCATGAACTTCAACTTCATGCTGGCAGGTTCGGCCAGCACCAACCCGCTGCTGTTCGTGGCGGCGCTGGGCCTCATCATGGGCTGGAAGATCGCCGGATACCTCGGCCTGGACTACTTCCTGCTCCCCTGGATCGGAACGCCCTGGGGTAGGGAAGACGCAAAATCTCGAAAGAAATGACGACGTAGTAGATAAAAAGAGGCCCGCAAGGGCCTCTTTTTTGTTAAGCGATCAGGCTGCGGTGATCCACCATGATGCAGCGGTCCATCACCATTGGCAGGCCGGCCGCCTGTGCCGCCGCCGCGGCGGTGGCATCCTCAACCCCCACCTGGGCCCATACGGCTTTGGCCCCCGCAGCGATCGCCTCCTGCACTACATCGTGCAAGTGCTCCGAGCGGCGGAAGACGTTGACGATGTCGATCGGCGCCGGCACTGAAGCCAGGTCCGCATAGACGGCCTGGCCGTCTATGCTGGTGAGCAGCGGGTTGACCGGGTAGACCTCGTAGCCCGCTTGCCGCAGGTAGCTGGCAATGCGGTAGCTGGTGCGATAGGGCTTGTCGGAATGGCCGACCACCGCGATGGTGCGGGCCGATTGCAGAAGAGTGCGCAGTTCGTCTTGCGTGTGCAGGGTCAAGCAGAAACCTCCCATGGGTAGCGCATCCAGATCAGGGTGCGCAAGGCGGAGAAGCCGGCCGCCTGGATCGCCTCGGCGGCCAGGCCGGCCGGATAGTTGAGCGCCAACTTGCGCTCACGGCGCAGCTGGCGGCTGGCCGCCGCCAGCAAGTCTGCCAGAGGCGGCTGCGCATCGTGCGGGTCCGCCGCCAGCCAAAGGCGGTCCGCCTCCAGCGTGGAGCTTTGCCAGCTGAGCACGGCGCGCAGGTGTTTGTCCTGGGTCGCGCTCCAGTGCATGCTGCGCGGGTCGCCAAACAGGCGCTGCAAGCTGGCTTGCCAGCCGGGGCGCAGCGTGCTGGTCTTGAGCGGCAGGTGCCAACGCACATCGGCGGGGTACATGGCATCCAGCCAGGCTTTTTGCATAGCCCAGTCGGCGTCCACGCGCTTGCGGATGCGTAGCGAGGGGGCCAGCGCTTCGGCGGCCGTTTGCGGCCAGCCGCGCCAGCTGGTGCGGCGCACCTTTTCCACGAAGCCCAGGCGGGTATAGAGCTCGATGGCGGTCGCGTTGGTCTGGTCAACCTGCAGCCAGGTCTCAGCGCGGCCGCGGTTGCGCACATCCTCCAGCGCGGCGCGGGTCAGCTGGCTGGCGATCCCATGCCCGCGGTAGTCGGGATGCACGGCTACGTTGGCGATCAGATAGCGTGTGCGGCTACCCAGATATTGCGGGATCAGGCTCAGGTTGCCCACCAGCACGCCGTCTTCGACCCACACCATGCCCATCAGCGGCGCTTCCAGGCTTGCCGGCGGGGAAGCCAGCCAGTGCCCGGCGCGGGCCGCCTGGCGCATCTGGCGGATGTACTGGTAGCCGTCTGAATCCAGGGTGGGCGCAAAGCACAGCTCCACCAGATCGGCCACGGCCAACAGGTCTCGGCGAACATCAAAGGGGCGTAGATTGGTGGGGCGGGTGAAGGCGGGCAGGTGGGTTGCGCTGGCGCTCATGGGACGCTCAATTCAATTATAGTGCCGCGTTGATATAATCCTTTTATGCGCATAGATAAAGAGCTTTTGAAGAAGCTGCCCTTGCTCCTGATGCTGGCCAGCCTGCTGGCCGTCGTGGCGCTTTCGGCCTGGCCCAGCCAGGCGGCAGCTTCTCCATTGTTTCAATCCACGCCTCAGCCTATGCCTGAGCCCGGCCCGGATGGGCGCATTCTGTACACCGCCCTCCCCGGCGATTCGCCGTGGCTGATCGCCGGCAAGTTCAACATTCCGATCGAGCAGCTGCGCATCCTGAATGGCTGGGGGCCGGACAAGGTGCTGCAGGAAGGCGAAACCGTAGTGCTGGCCACTGCGGCACAAACCACGCCTACGGCTCCGGAGGCAACCTCAGAAGTGGTTGCCACCACCACACCGGAAGGCACTCCGGGCACCGGCACGATCTGTGTGCTGCTCTTCGATGATGTCAACGGCGACGCCACTCGGCAGGATGCTGAACTGGGCATCCCCGGCGGGGCGGCGAGCGTAAGCGAGCGCACCGGCCTGGCCTCGCGCCAGGGTGACACCCTGGCGCAGCTCGATGCCACCACTGGCCTGCCGCAGGCCGTCTGCTTCGCAGACCTGCCGGGTGGCGAATACACCGTGAGTGTGGCGGCCCCGCAGGGCTTCAACCCCACCACGGCCCAAAGCGCAACCATTCAACTGAGCCCGGGCGATGAGACCAGCCTGAACTTCGGCGCCCAAGCAGGTTCCTCTGGCGGGTTCAATATTCTGACCCCGGAGGAAGGCGGCCCGCCGTCTCCGCTGATGGGTCTGTTGGGCGTTGTGTTGGTGGTGGCTGGTGGCGGCCTGGGCTTCTACAGCTGGCAGCTTTCGCGCCGCCGCTTCTAGGCCAATTCCAAGTAAACAGCTTTTAGTGCTGCTTCAAAAGCGCCAGCGTCCCAGCTGGCGCTTTTTTGTGCGGCCTGCTGCTCCAACCCGGCGCGCACGCCTTCTTCTACCACCACCGTGAGTATGGCCGCACCCAGGCTGCGCGTGTCGCCGGCTGCCGCCAGGTAGGCGGCCGACCCAACCATCGCTTCGGTCAGCGGCTCTTGCAGCGCCACCACGGCTTTGCCGCAGGCCAGCGCCTGGCGCAGGCTGCTGCCCCAGGCGGGCGGCGGCTCGGGGTGCACCAGGGCCGTGCAATTTTGGATGAGCGCGTGCAGCTCGGTCGGTGTGGGGTGGACGACCTGCACATCGTCTTGCAGGTCAAAGATGGGCAATTGCGCCTGCAGCCAGGCGTCTTGCTGCGGATCCAAGCCGGCGATCAGCAGCGGGTACAGCTCGCCGATCGAGCCCGCTGCCCAGGTCCAGGCTTTGAGCAGCGGCAGCAGCGCTTCCGGCTGGCCTGAGCCGTGGTACAGCACATACTCCGCAGGAGTATGTGCTGGCAGCACCGCCTGCGCATCCAGTGATACGCAGGGCGGCAGTGTGGTCAGCGCGCCCGAGTGGGCTGGCGCCGGTAGATCGCTGGGCCACAGCAGGCGGGCACGCGCCAGGCCGCCGTGCGCCTGGGCCGCGGCCATCCGGCTGCGCCCCGCATCGTTGTACTCTGCTGGGCTCACCAACGTAGGAACTTTGCCCAGCAGCGAGGCAGCGCGCGCCGTGGTGTGGATGGCGGCCGCGCTGTGCTCGGCCGCCAGGGCCTGCAGGCGGTTTTGCTCCCAGTCGCCGCGGTCACGCCCGGTCGCCTGGTGCGCCTGGACGCGGGCCGGCAGCTCTTCGCTGACGGCCGCCGGCAGGGCCAGCAGCAGCTCAACATCGGCCGGCGCGGCCGCCAGCAGCTGGCGCAGGTGGTTCGCGGCGGGGCTGAGCGGCGCGTGAGCCAGCGGCCAGCCGTCGTACAGGATGCGGGTGGGCATATGGAGATGGTAATTCGTAATTTGTGATTGAGGGGCTGTTCTCACCTGCTTGACAAATAACCCAACTCGCAGCCAAGCGATAATTCTCTGCTATAAGCCTGGCATCGCCTGCTGCAGGCTTAGGAAGCCAAAAAGTTGTTAGTAATATATTTTGACCCCCACCCCCATGCGCGCAATAATAACTTTTACGCAGATGTGTAGTTTCGTTGCCGGGCTTGCCCGGCAGAAACTACAACGCGTGGCGCAGCCACGCAACCATTCCGAGCGAAGCGAGGAATCCTTTAGGGCACTTCAAGTCCGGCTTGTCTTTGGGGCAGCTAGCCGCCGTTTATAATTAGCGCTCACATGGCCAAAAAGAAGACCACATCACGCACTGCAAAGAGACCTACGGCAAAGAAGGCGCCCGCACGCAAAACCGCGGTTGCGCGCAAGCAAACCTCACCCAAGCAAGCCGCTGCCCCGCGCGATTTTCAGTCCATCGTGATGGCGCTCCAGCAGTTCTGGGTCGAGCAGGGCTGCGTACTGTGGCAGCCCTACAGCCAGCAGGTCGGCGCCGGCACCATGAACCCGGCCACCTTCCTGCGCGTGATCGGGCCAGAGCCGTGGAATGTGGCCTATGTGGAGCCCTCGGTGCGCCCGGATGACGGCCGCTATGGCGAGAACCCCAATCGTCTGCAGCAGCACCACCAGTTCCAGGTGATCCTCAAGCCTGACCCGGGCAACCCGCAGGAGATGTACCTGCACTCCTTGCAAGCGATCGGTATTGACGTGCACAAGCACGACATCCGTTTCGTCGAAGACAACTGGGCCTCGCCCGCGCTAGGCGCCTGGGGCCTGGGCTGGGAAGTATGGCTGGACGGGCTCGAGATCACCCAGTTCACCTACTTCCAGCAGGCCGGCGGCATCACCCTCGAGCCGGTTTCGGTCGAGATCACCTATGGGCTCGACCGCATCGCCATGGCCCTGCAGGACGTCAACTATGTTGGCGATGTGCGCTGGAGCGCTGAGCGCAGCTGGGGCGATCTGAACCTGCAGGCCGAGCGCGAACAGAGCAAGTATTACTTTGAGCTGGCCGATGTAGATCGCCTGCGCCAGCTGTATGACCTGTACGAAGCCGAGGGCCAGGCCGCGCTGGACGGCGGCTTGCTGTTGCCCGCCTACGACTATATGCTGCGCACCTCGCACGCCTTCAATATTCTGGATGCGCGCGGCGCGATCGGCGTGACCGAACGCCAGGCCTACTTCCGGCGCATGCGTGCCCTGGCCAGCCGCGTCGCCGAGGCGTTTGCTGCTGAACGCCAGCGCGAAGAGTACCCCTGGTTGGAAGAAGCTTCCGAACTGAAACCTGCTGCCAAGCCCGCAAAAATCGCCGGCCCCAAGACCGCCAGCGACTTTTTGCTGGAGATCGGTACCGAAGAGCTGCCGCCCAGCGATCTCGACGCAGCCATCGAGCAGTTGACCGCCAGCTTGCAGCAGCAGCTGCAAGCTGAACGCCTGGAGCACAAGGGCGTCACAGTGCAAGGCACGCCGCGCCGCCTGGTGGCGCAGGTAGCGGCACTGGCAGCCAAGCAGCCGGATATCAACCAAGTGGTGAAGGGCCCCCCGGCGGCGCGCGCCTTCGGTGCCGATGGCACGCCGACCCCGGCCGCCGAAGGTTTTGCCCGCGGGCAGGGCTTGCCGGCCTCCGCTCTCACCATCGAGACCATTGACGGCGGCGAATACGCCGTGGCGCGCGTCGCACGCAAAGGCCGCCTGGCGGCTGAGGTGTTGGCGGAGAAATTGCCTGAGCTGATCGCTGCGCTGAAATTCGAAAAATCCATGCGCTGGAATGCCAGCGGCACGGCTTTCTCGCGGCCGGTGCGCTGGCTGCTGGCCCTGCATGGCGAGGCGTTGGTGCCGTTTGAGTTTGCCGGCCTGCACTCCGCCAAGAACAGCCGCGGCCTGCGCCTCAGCGCCGGCGAGCAGTTTGCGGTGAGCAACGCTAAGGACTATTTAGTCAAGCTAAAGAAGCAGGGCATCTTGCTGGATGTGGCCCAACGCAAAGCTGCCATTGAGAAGCAGATCGAAAAACTGGCCGCCAACGCTGGCGGCAATATTCCAGACGACCCTGGCCTGCTGGATGAAGTGACCCACTTGGTAGAGGCGCCCACCGCCCTGCGCGGTGAATTTGATGCGGCCTATTTGGATCTGCCGCAGGAAGTCCTGACCGGCGTAATGAAGAAGCACCAGCGCTACTTCCCGATCGAGAAAGATGGCAAGCTGCTGAATGCGTTTATTGCAGTGGCCAATGGGCAGATCGACGCCAAGGCGGTCACCGCCGGCAACGCCGCCGTGCTGCGCGCCCGCTTTGCGGATGCAGCCTACTTCATTCGCAAAGACCGCGAACACCCACTCTCGTATTACGTGGATGGGCTCAAGCAGCTCACTTTCCAAAAAGAGCTCGGCTCCATGTGGGACAAGGCCCAGCGCGTGGCTGAGCTCACCCGCGTCCTAAGCCCCGCATTGGGCCTGGATGCCGAAGAAACCCAAACTGCTCACCGCGCCGCCCAGCTCAGCAAAGCGGACCTGGTCACCAAGATGGTGGTCGAAATGACCTCGCTGCAGGGCGTGATGGGGCGCACCTATGCGCTTGAATCGGGCGAGCCTGCCGAAGTCGCGGAAGCCATTTTTGAGCACTACCTGCCGCGCTATGCGGGTGACCGTACTCCCTCCGGAAAAGCGGGCCTCGTTGTTGGTATGGCCGACCGCCTGGACAGTCTTACTGGCCTGTTTGCCGTAGGCTTGGCGCCTACCGGCGCCAAGGACCCGTTTGCCCAGCGCCGCGCCGCCATCGGCATAGTGCAGAATTTGATTAGTGGGAATCTGTACTTTGATTTGCGGCAAGCGATCAACCAGGCAGCTGCTGGGTTACCGCTGACAGCCAGTGTGAAGGCACAGCAAGACACGTTGGACTTTATAGTGGGCCGCCTGCGCGCCCTGCTGCTGGAAAACGGTGAGCGCCACGATGTGGTCGACGCCGTGCTGGCGGCGCAGGGGCACAACCCCGCCGCCGCAGCCCGCGCCGTGCGCCAATTGGCGGCGCACAGCGCCAAGGCCGATTGGCCGCACACGCTGGCCGCCTTTGCCCGCTGCGTGCGCATCACGCGTGATCTCCAGGAAGCCTACACAGTGGACGAAGCCGCACTGACCGAAGACGCCGAGCGCGGCCTGCAGGCCGCGCTGCAGACGGCGGAAGCCGCGCCGCGCGCCGCCGGCTCGGTGGACGAGATGCTGGCCGCCTTCGCACCCACGATCCCGGCCATCAACACCTTCTTCGACAAAGTGATGGTGATGGCAGAGGATGAGAATGTGCGCCGCAACCGCTTGGGCTTGCTGCAGCGTGTGGCCGCACTGGCCCACGGCGTGGCCGACCTCTCCAAGCTGGAAGGGTTCTAGCTGTGTTCATCACCCTCGAAGGCCCGGAAGGCAGCGGCAAGACCTCGCAAATTCCGCGCCTGGCGGATGCTTTGCGCGCCGCAGGCTACAAAGTGCTGACCACGCGGGAGCCGGGTGGCACCCTCATCGGTGACCAGATTCGCAAAGTCTTGTTTGACCTGGGCAACAAAGCCATGCAGCCGCGCAGCGAGATCCTGCTCTTCCAGGCTTCGCGCGCCCAGCTGGTGGATGAAGTCATCCGTCCGGCATTGGCGGCGGGCGAGGTGGTGCTGTGTGACCGCTATGCTGACAGCACTATGGCCTATCAGGGGCATGGGCATGGCGTCGATCTGGCACAGCTGGCCGAATTGGTGCGCTTTGCCACCGGCGGCCTGAAGCCGGATCTGACCCTGTTTCTGGACATCAAACCAAAAGATGGCCTGCGCCGCCGTGACGCCGATGGCAACTGGAACCGCTTGGATGATTACGACGCCGAATTTCACGAGCGAGTCTATGGCGGCTATCAGAAGTTGATCGCCGCCGAGTCACAGCGTTGGGAAGTCGTGGACGCTACGCGTACGCCGGATGAAGTGGCTGCGGATCTGGCGCGCAAAACACTGGCCCGCTTACAAAGCAAGGAGCGCCTTGTATAATCAGGCGCACATGAGCAACCAAAGCCCAGAATTTGGCCCTGTAACCGAACCCCTGTTGATCGTACTCTCCGGCCCATCGGGTGTCGGCAAAGATAGCGTGCTCGAGCTGATGAAACAGCGCGGCCTGCCCTTCCACTTTGTGGTCACGGCTACCACGCGCCCCCCGCGGCCAGAAGAGCGCGACGGCATTGATTACCTGTTCGTCAGCCGGGAAGAATTTGCCGGGCTGATCGAAAAAGAAGAGCTGCTCGAATACGCCATCGTCTATAACGATTACAAAGGCATCCCCAAGGAGCAAGTGCGCAAAGCGCTCTCCACCGGCAAGGACGTTGTGATGCGCGTGGATGTACAGGGCGCTGCCACCGTGCGCAAGATCTCACCCAGCGCGATCCTGGTGTTCATCACCACTTCCAGCGAGGAAGAGCTGGTCGAGCGCCTGGAGCGGCGCAAGACCGAGACGCCCGAGAACTTGAAGCTGCGCATTGCCACCGCCCGCCAGGAGTTCAAGCGCGTGGGTGAATTTGACTATGTGGTGGTTAACCGCGATGGCGAGCTGGAAGAAACAGTTGACCGCATCGAAGACATCATCTCGGCGGAACACCACCGCGTGAGCCCACGGCGCGTGCAACTGTGAGCGACCGCCCGGAACCCAACCCCCAGCCCGGAGACGACGCGCCCCAAGTGCTTGGGCGCATTTCCCCTGCCCGCAAACCCGTACGCCTGCCTAAAAACAGGCCGGTGGTTGTGTATGTGATCCTGGCGATCACCGCACTGGTGTACGCTCTGCAGTCGCTGACATCGATCGGCTTGCTGGATCTTGGGCCTTGTCCGTACTTTATCAGCGCGGATATCCCCGCCTGCTATGGCATGAAGGTCAACCCGCTGATTATGGCCGGCCAGTGGTGGCGGCTGATCACGCCCGTGCTGCTGCATGCCGGGTTGCTGCACATTGCCTTCAACATGTATGCGTTGTACGCGCTCGGTCCTGAGCTGGAGCGCATGTTTGGGCACTTCTCGTTTTTGAGCCTGTACCTGGTCAGCGGTTTTGCCGGCGGGGTCATGTCGTTCTTGATGAGCGCTGCGCCCTCGCTGGGGGCTTCCACGGCGGTGTTCGGTCTGCTGGGTGCGCATGCCGTGTTTGCCTACCGCAACCAGCGTGTGTTCGGGCGGCGCGCCCAGGCTGTGATGCGCAGCATCCTGCAGATCGCCGCCATCAACTTCCTGATCGGTCTTTCCCCGGGCATTGATAACTGGGGTCACTTTGGCGGCCTGCTGGGCGGCCTGGTGTTCACCTATTTGAGCGGCCCATTGTTTGAGCTGCGCGAAAGCGGCGAAGAACTCGAACTGGTGGATACGAATGCGCCCAACCAGGTATGGCTGGGCGCATTGGCTGTCTTGCTGATCTTTGGCGCGGCCGCCGCCGGCAAACTGCTGGCCTAGTTATTTGCCGGCGTTGGCCTTGGCGTAATCCGGGGCGCGCTTTTCTACAAAGGCCGCCAGACCTTCTTTGTGGTCGCTGCCCTCGCCCGCAATTTCCTGATTGTGGGCTTCGTAATCCAATATTTCTTCCAAGTTTGATAACAGAGCTTTGTTGAAGGCGCGCTTGGTCAGACCCATGGCGTTGGTGGGGCCTTGCGCCAGGCGCAGCGCCCAATCCCACGCGGTTTGTTGCAGCTCGTCAGCCGGCACGACCGCGTTGAGCAAGCCCCAGGCCAGCGCCTGATCGGCGGTGATGGGGTCGTTATAAAAAGCCACTTGAGATGCGCGGCCCAGGCCGATGATGGCGGGCAGCATCAGCGAGACGGCTGAGTCGGGCGCCAGGCCGATGCCGCTAAAGCCGATGACGAAGCGCGTCTCGGGCGAGCCGATGCGCAGGTCGCAGGCCAGCGCCAGGCCCAGGGCGGCGCCGGCCGCCGCACCCTGGATGGAAGCCAGGATCGGCTTCTCAAGCTGGCGCATCTGCAGCACCAGCGGATTGTAGGTCTTTTGCAAATGCTGGCGGAAGGACACATGGCCCTCACCGCCGAATTCAGTAACGTCTTGCCCGGCGCTGAACAGCTTGCCGTTGGCTTGCAGCAGCACGCTGCGCACGGCGCGGTCCTTCTTGGCGTCCTTGAAGGCATTTTGCAGCTCAATGGCCATGGGCGTATTGAAGGCATTCGCCTTTGGGCGGTCCAGGGTCAGGGTCAGTACGCCTTCTTTGAGCTCGCGCGCGATCATTGCATCAGACATGACGCCTCCAGTAGTGGATTATTCAGTTGAATTGTAATGGAGTGGCAGGCTACGACAGCGGCTCGAAATCTTCGCCGTCAATGTCTTCGCTGTCATCGTCATCGAAGTCGATCGCCAGCTCGATCTCTTCGTCGGGCAGGCGCACCCACAGCATCAGCATCTCGCCTTCATCGGTGTTGGCGCTGCGCGCTGCCAGGATGGGGGCGGTCTTGTTGTTGCCGTCCTCGTCGCGGTATTCCAGATTGATGGCCTGGCGCTTCTTCCAGGCGCGGTAGCAGCGCTCAACCAACTCGCCGCCGTTGAAGGTGCGTAAATGGGTGAGTGCTACGCCGTACAGGGTTGGGCCTTCGAGTACCCCCGTAGACCAGCCGTCGTCCACAACTTCAAAGGTGGGCGGCGGGCCTTCAATGATGGTTATCTTGTCATCCATATTTTCCACTTGCGCGCGTAGTTTACCATACGCGAAATTTGGTTGCAGGCTGGCTTTCTGACCGATATTTTAGCGGCCAGAAAGCCGAAGGTTATAATGCCGCGCCTATGTATAAATTGGTAATTCTGGTTGAGCCGCAAGATGATGCGGCTCATTTTGACAGCCGCTGGCCTCTGTTTTTGGCCGAGGCCGAGAAAATGCCCGGCCTGCGCCGCGAGGTGACCAGCCGCGTGGACCGGGTGCTGCACGGCAATTACCCTGTCCACCTGGTGCACGAGCTGTTCTTTGACTCGCTGAGTGCGGTAGCGGATGCAATGGGCTCCCCCCAGGGACAGAAGGCCGGCGAAGTGCTGCAGGAGATCAGCGGCGGCAAGGTGACCTTGCTGTTCGCCGACCACCTGCAGGACGATCTCGCCCACTTTCGCCGCAGCGATGATGCCCCGCCCGGAGACCGGGCGTGACCCGCAAGCGCTGGCTGATCCTCGGTGCGCTGGCGGCGGTCGCGGCGGCCAGCGTACTGGGCGTCTACCTGTATAACCGCTATGGACCGGCGCCTGGCCGCTGGGCGCTGTTCCGCGAACTCCACACTGACCGCGCCTTGTTTGAACAGTACGCCATCCGCCCCGGGGCGCGTTGCGACGATGCGCCGTTCGCCTTCCCTACCCATGGCGTAATTCTGGGCCTGTGGGACCAGTCGTACCGTTTTGGGCACACCCACACTGGGCTGGACATCTTCTCGGGTACCGAGCCGGGCATCACACCCGTTTATGCCGCCTATCCCGGCTATCTGACGCGCCTGGATGATTGGCAATCCACAGTCATTATTCGCATCCCCAGCGACCCGCTCGAGCCGAGCCGCCAGATCTGGACCTATTACACCCACATGGCCAATGTGGATGGCGAAAGCTTTGTCTCGGAGCAGTTTCCGCCAGGCACTCATGAAGTCTACGTTGAGGCGGGCACTTTCTTGGGGTACATGGGCAACTATTCCGGAGACCCAGGTGCGCCGACTGGCTTGCACCTGCACTTTTCTGTCGTCAAGGATGATGGCGAAGGCGACTTTCTGAACGAGACCCGCATTGGCAACACCTACGACCCCACGCCGTATTTCAATATGAATGTAAACCATCGAAACAATCGCAATGACGTACCCCTGTGTGAAGGGGCCGTGACATTTGAAGATTGGGATCTGGTTGGTGAGAATGAGTGAGCGTGTAGTTTTGCTGGTGGGCGCCGGCACTGAGCTGGGCCAGGAACTGGCCCAACACCTGGCCGGCGAAGGCTGGCGCGTGGCGTTGAACGACCTGCTGCCCACGCGCATCGAACCGCTGGCCGAGCAGCTGGCCGCGGCCGGCGGCCAGGCCGGCGCCTACGCGGCCGACCTGACCCGCAAGCTGGCCTTGCAGACCATGCTGCAGGCTTTGCTGGAGCGCTGGGGCCGCGTGGACGCGCTGGTGTTCATCCCCAGTGTGCGCCCGGATGGTGTGGTGCTGGATATGGACGAGTGGGATTGGCACCGCGGCATTGACGCCACGCTGACGGCAGGCTTCCTGATCACGCAATCCGTTGGCCGCGTCATGCGCGAGCTGGGCCGCGGCGTGATCGTGTACGCCGGAGCGGGCCAAGCTAGCTCGGCGGTGTATGCCGCCGCCGCGGCCGGGCTGCAGGCGCTGGCGCACAGCGCCGCGCCGGAGCTGGTCGGGCACGGCATTCGCCTTGCCTGGCTGCCCGGCAGCCAGGCCGCGGATGTGCTGGCTGAACTCAAGTAGCCAACCCCCTTACAATGGGTGATGTAGATAAGGAGCATGCCATGGCGGAGACGAAAGAAATGATCCTGGTTGAAGTAAAAGACCGCGTGGCCTTGCTGCGCCTGAACCGGCCTGAAGCCATGAACGCGCTCAACAGTGCTTTGATGATCGAGCTGATGGACAAGCTGGAGCAGTTGGATGCCGATGACAGCGTGGGCGCCTTTGTGATCACAGGTGACGAGCGCGCCTTTGCCGCCGGGGCGGACATCAAAGAGATGGCCGAGTCTTCGTCGGTGGAGCTGATGCTGAAGGGCCACATCTCGCCGTTCGATCGCATCAAGAAGATCACCAAGCCCATCATCGCCGCAGTGTCCGGCTGGTGTTTGGGCGGTGGCAATGAGCTGGCCATGTCGTGCGACATGATCGTGGCCTCGGAGAGCGCCCGCTTTGGCCAGCCAGAGATCAACCTGGGCGTCATTCCGGGTGCGGGCGGCACGCAGCGCCTGACCCGGGCGGTGGGGAAGGCGCTGGCGATGGAGATGGTGCTCAACAACCGCAGCCTGAGCGCCGATGAGGCGCTGCGCCGCGGCCTGGTGAACCGGGTGGTGCCGGTGGAGCGATACCTGACGGAAGCCATGCAGCTGGCGGCCGAGATCGCCGCCCGCGCCCCGCTGGCCGTGCGCCTGGGCAAAGAGGCGGTCAACCGCGCTTTTGAAACCCACCTGGCCGACGGCATCTCGGAAGAACGCCAGTCTTTCTACTTCTTGTTTGCTTCAGAAGACCAGAAGGAGGGCATGCGCGCCTTTGGCGAGAAGCGCAAGCCCAACTGGAAGGGCAAGTAGATATAGTAATCTTGTATAATAGATTTATGCGTAAGGTATCTAAAAGAGCCAACGAACGTCGAACTTCAGTTGCTCGCAAGGTTGTGACCAGCCGTAGCCAGGCTTTTTATGCAGTTCCCAAGCTTTCTAGACGAATTCATGTTGTAGCGCCTCTCTCTGCAGACGAAATTCGTGAAGTTTTAAATATTTCAAAAGCAGATTTGGACGCAGCCCGACGAGCGATCAAAGCTACAGAGTAGTTGAGGGCGAGTAGGGGAACATGGCAACTCGCCAGCCGTACGACCATTCCGTTTTTCTTAATATTCCTTTTGATGTGACATATGAGCCAGTGTTCTTAGCAATAATTGTCTCACTTGTTGCTATTGGCCGTGCTCCTCGTTGTGTTCTGGAAATCCCATCCCAGGGAAGAAATAGACTGGACCGCATACTTCAGTTGATGATGGATTGTAAAGTCTCTGTTCACGACTTGAGTCGAATTGGAACTCCAGCTCGTTTCAATATGCCCTTCGAGTTAGGCATTGCTTATGCTTTACGGACACTGAAACCTGAATCGGAGCATCTCTTCGTAATCTTAGAGAACAAGCCTCATTCGCTAGCTAGCGTAATCAGTGATATGCGTGCCTACGATCCAATTGCTCATGAGAACAAGCCATTGCGAGCCATTAGTGCGGTTCTCGATTCACTTGGCCCAAGCAAGGGCTTCTCTGCACAAGAAGTGCATTCCCTTTGGAAGAGGCTTGGGCGGGCATCCCGGAAACTTAAGAGGGAAGCGGGAGCTAAGTCCGTGTTTACTCGAACCGTCTTCAACAAGGTGGTGGCTGCAGCAACGGAAGTAGTGCGTAGCGCCAATACCAGTCTTTGAGTAAACTAGTAGCACTTGTAGGCCTAGAGCGCGTCACGCCCCGGTAGCTCAAATGGATAGAGCAGAGCACTCCTAAGGCTAAGGTTGTGGGTTCGAGTCCCGCCTGGGGCACCTTACAAGACCCAACACGAACCATCTAGCAAGGAAGATAGCTTACTGCTAGCGTTTCAATTTAAGCAACGAGAAAAGGTTGCCGAGTTATCTTCTAAGGACAGAAAACAACGGGCTGGAACTTGAATAAACCAGACAGCAAAGAAATTCTTGAAACTATAGTAGAAAAGTATAAGGTCCTGAAAAGTTTCGGTTTTTTTGAACATGTTGTTGCAGTGGGGCTTGGTTTCAGAACGACCAAAGAACAAGATGCAGAAACATTTACAGTCGAGTTTGATTTACCAGAGGAAGAAAAGGTACATGCCTTTGTTAACACCCTGCGAATTTTTACTCTTGAAAAACAACCTGTTTCAATACCCGCCCTCAGGCATTTACTTTTGGATGAATCGATTTCAAAAGAATGGAGAAACAAAGCCAGCGACCTCAGAACTCAATATATTGCATTCATGGAAGCGTTTCCGCCTTCTGTTAACGATCTTTGGGGGAAGCGACCAACACATCAAGAAATATTTGACGTCATGGTATATGGCAATCTAGTGAAGGTGAACAACCCTGATAAGAGAGCTAAATATAAAGAGTGGACAAAAGATGATATTCGTAAGTTTGTACTTCAGCAGGAATTCACAAAGGTAATGCTGGCAATTTACGCATTTGTTGCCGATTTAGCAGATATTACAGTTCTAGAATTATCAAAGCCTAACAAGGATTCAGCATCTCTTGCATAAAGACCAAGGGCTTATGAGTTCGACCCACGCTCTAAAATTTTATGGGAAATCCAGTTTTTAGGAAAAATAGGGGAAAAATTGCGTTTATAGAGTATAAGGTTTCTATCTCATCCAAGCTGGTTGCACCCGCGTTGCACCCGAAATGGAGCTAGGAAAAGACGACCCTATTTTTAAGACCGAGGTTGACCTATTTAAGTAACCTTTACAGTGAGGCGAGTTGAGCACTCCGATTTTCATCTTTCGACCGCCGCCGTTGCCTGGTCAAGTTCGGGAACGCCTCGGAACGCAATCTGATTATTTATCAAGGTGACGGGAGTAGAGAAGATATTATTCTCATTTGCTAATTGACGCCCCTCACGGCTATTGAGATCTCGCAAAACTTTCTGGATGAGTATATTGCGACGGAGTAATCTGGCTAATTTAGGCTACGCAGCAAGAAAGCATAGCAACATCTTTTTCAAAAGCAATTGCTGCTAGTTTTAGCCCCTCAACCTGGGTTAAGTACGGGAATAGGGTATCTGTTAAGTCATCGACTTTGAGACCAAACTTGATCGCCAAGGTTGCGGATTGAATGACCTCGCCCGCTTCAGCGGCAAGAATATGCGCGCCTAGAAGCCGGTTGGTTGTTTCATCTGCTACTAGCTTGATAAAACCGCGTGTATCGCGGGCTGCCTGCGCCCGAGCTACATACTCAAGACTGACAGTACTGGTTTTGACTTTGATTCCCTCAATTTTGGCCTGGGCCTCCGTCAATCCAACGGTTGCAATTTGTGGGTCGGTAAAAATAACGCCTGGTACAGTTGACAAATCAAGGGGCTTTTTTGTGTCCGTGAGAGCATTTTGGGCCGCTATCGATCCTCCGGCAGCGGCCACGTATACAAATTCTGGATTAGTGGTCACATCACCGGTAGCATAAATCGCCGGATTGGAACTTTGCATGTATCTGTCTACAACGATTGCGCCGTTTTGCTCCAGCTCAACATCCCTGTTCTCCAACCCCATACCCTTTGTGTTGGCTTCTCGCCCAAGGGCCATCAGGATTTGATCGGCTTTGAATTCTCGCTCCTGCCCCAGCACGCGGGCATGAACAGATCGAGTGTCGCCATCTTGACTCAAGCGCCCAACTTCAACACCAGTGATAACGCTGACCCCCTCTTGCTCCAAATAATCTTTTATTGCCCGACCAATCTCGGGCTCATGGTCCGGCACCAGGCGAGTACTGCGTTGAAGGATCAAAACATTAACACCCAAGCGCGCCATTGTTTGCCCTAATTCCAGAGCCACAGCTCTCCCTCCCAAGATGATGAGTGACTTTGGCAACTGCTCTAATTCCATCAACGTAGTGCTATTCAGTGGTTCGGCTTCCTCAATCCCTGGAAAGTTGACCATACGGGGTTGCGCGCCTGTTGCGATCACGTATCGATTGGCCTTATAAAGCGTGTCTCCTACCTGCACCTTTCCCCCTTCGGTAAATTGGGCAAAGCCTTCAATGTAGGTGATGTTGGGATAGGCAGCCAAAACATCTGCATATCTGCTTTGGCGCATCTGCGAAATGAGTTCATCTTTTTGGGAGCGAACAGTTTCCCAATCCAGATTGCCTTGCTGAGTATTAATGCCTTTGAAGGGATGGTGACCTGCGTTGTGCCAGGCTTCGGCAGCTCTAATCAGGGTCTTGGAAGGTACACAACCCCTATTGACGCAAGTTCCCCCAATAGTGCCATGGCCGACCATGCCGACTCGAAATCCTAGGTCTGCGCCCTTTATCGCTGCGGCAAATCCGGCTGATCCAGCACCAATGACCAGCAAATCAAAGTTGTTTTCCCCGTGTCCGTTAGAAAAAGTGGAACCACTTTGTTCCACGTTGTCATCAACTATTGAAACGGTTTTAACCCTAGCGTGGTACCCGGCTCTCTCTACGGAAGCTGTTAGAGCTTCCTCGGACACTTCAGCTTCTGCGATAACAGTTGCCTTGCTCGACTGCCAATTAGGTATATCTACAGACTTAACCCCTTCAACCTGACTGAGTGCCCTTTCGACATGGTTAGGACAAGTGGCACACGTCATGCCGCGAACATCTAAATCAAGCTTTTTATATTGCGCCATCTTCACCTCTTGTACGTACTTTCTAATTCAGCTTGTTGGCTGACTAAATGACAAACACAATTTTTTCCTTCTACATCATCAGCTGGAAAGGTGAGGCCAAGAGAAAAAAGCTGTTTTAAATCTTTCTCCAAAACCTGCAACTCGATTATTCTTTGATTTATCTCTTTGGCTTTGTTATCTAGCAAATCTAGCAAAACGCCACACGGGGCGATTTGTCGGTCCCGCAGATCTAAGATTTCTTTGATGTCACCAAGGGACAAATCCAGACGCCTCGCACCTGTTACTAACTTCAGCCGATCTACATCGACTTCAGAATATTCTCGATAGCCATTAGGCTTGCGTGATGGTGACGGCAATAAGTTAATTTCCTCGTAGTAGCGAATTGTTTTTGCCGGGACACCAGTTCTTTCTGCCAACTCGCGGATTTCCATAATGTCTCCAATTCGGGCTTTCATCGTCCAAGTCTATACCTTCCAGCGACTGGAATGTCAAGAACCGTTACAGAAATTGTCATATGAAATTTGGAAAATTAGGTTGCTTTGATCTTGTCAAGGCATTGGACAGAAAACACTCTTGACTTAATTAGAACATGTGTGCTATTTTATTGGCCTCAATAAGAACTCTTGTCAAGGGAGGTGATGCCAGAGAGAGCCACTAGGTAGAAAAAATCGGGACTGCCGCTGCGGTAACAGCAACAGTCCCTAACCGTCGAAAAGGCGTTGGTGACGGATGTGTTCACCTCCGACAAGACCGGAACCCAGTTCGCCACTGTGCAGACCGAAAATGGCACGTTCAAGTTCTCGTCCCGAAAGGGCGGATATGACCTGGGCAAACTGCCGCGTATCGAACCCATGAAGATCCGCGCCACGCTTCACGGCCGCGTCTTCCAAAAGGGCGGGCAGGCAGTTCGAAATCTGTTTTTGGAAAGGAGGTAACAGGGCATGACAGCAGCTGAGCTGATCACAGCTGCAACGGGTGTGATCACCGCCACGGTCTATATCACTTGGAAATAAACAGGTAATTCCCAAAAGCAAAATGAATTAAATCCGGCGAGCAAGGCGTGTTGGTGCTTTCCCAACCGCTGAGCGAGGCGGACACGCACCGTTTACCAGGTGCGTAATGGCGGAAGCCATTAACTCTCATCAAGTAGAGATGGCGTTAAATAGTTGTCATGGTCAGCCTTTGTTTCTTTGACGATGACGACTATTAGCCCAAAAAAAAGCCGACCCAGAAAGGGTATTGAAAGCGCAATGTGGAAAAGAAGGTTCTCATTTTTGAGTGTGGCGTTTGGGAGGGGTACCCGCCGCCAGGGCGGGGAGGGTGCCCAAACGCTCACTCTCGAAAATTCAAATTTCGCTTTCCTTTGGGAAGGCATGAACCCCCCGATACTAGCAGGGGGGTGAAAGTTTCAAAATAAGGTAACCAAGGAGGAAAATGGCAGTATTGTTCCGCGTGCATTGGCTCTCAGTCACGATCTGGGGCACCAAAGAGTATGGCCTCAAAATGTGGCAGGAATGGTT